>JAZJZD010000001.1:0-56822 GCA_040390025.1 Pseudomonadota bacterium
GGCCTAGGACACCGCCCTTTCACGGCGGTAACAGGGGTTCGACTCCCCTTGGGGACGCCATAAAGCATTACCTATCGAAGTTTTATTCTTCCGATTTCGGGAGCGGTTAAAGTACATACTACTTTAACTTTTTATCTGTAACTTTTAATTTTCTGATGCTATGTGCCCCCTTGGTAAAGCTGTATATACCAAGAGTTTCGTGGCAAAAGCTTTTTGCTTAACTTGATTTGCTTTTAGTTAATATAGTACGTGTACGATGAGATTTTCCTTGGCCGTCTTAATTTTATTTATTATTTTTAATGGCTGAAAAATATTTTTTGAGAATAATTTATTATTTGTATGGGAGAGCTAATTTGATGTAAAAATTTATAGAGAATACACATTCTATATTCTATAGAATAGTTCGATAAATTTTTAAAGTTATTTATCTAAAATTAGATATAAAAATATCGTTTTGCACCTTCCATTCGATTAATTTTACAGCTATCCTTACTAGGAAAGTTTTTTTATTTTCTAAAAACAACATCTCTAAATTTAATAGATTAAGGGAGTCAATATGATAAAAACATTTAAAGAAATTCTCGAAGGTTATTGTAAGTTTCGAAAAAAATATGCTGATGGCGATAACTCGATCATGGAGTATCTCTCTAAACATGGTCAAAGTCCGCAAATTATGTTGGTTTCTTGTTGTGATTCGCGCGTCGATCCCGCTTTAATATTACAATGTGATCCGGGCGATTTATTTGTGGTGCGTAATGTGGCTAACATAGTGCCCCCTTATGAAAAAGATGAGGCACTTCATGGAACAAGTGCGGCATTAGAGTTTGGTATTCGTCGTATCGAAGTGAGTAACCTTATTCTATTAGGTCACAGTCAATGTGCTGGAATTGATGCTTTATTAAATAGTCGAGATTTAGCGCAAAATGATTTTATAACAAAATGGGTTTCATCGATTAAAATTTCACTACCTGAAAAAAGTGTAAATGATTCTGATGAGAAAGATAAATATGCCAAGTTAGCATTAACCTGCTCTTATAAAAATTGTTTAACCTTTCCTTGGATTAAGGAAAGAGTAGATGAAAAAAAATTAATGATCCACCGTTGGTTTTTCGATATTAAAAAAGGCCAAATTTTTACATATTCTGACATTTATGGCGTTTACCAAGCATTAGACATTTAAATTTTTAGAAACGGATAGTTTTTTTGCTTTTGATCGAGCGATAGCCGCTTCAATATAGACTCTTTGGCTGTTTAACGCTTCATTTTTGTTGGCTTGTGTTGTTTGATTTTTAGTTTTTTCTAACCGTTCTTTTCTGGCATAGAAGCGTTGACGTGCTTTTTGTGGCCGATAGCCAGGCGCTTCTAATTTGAGAATATCAATACAGTCTACTGGACAAGGTGCAACACAAAGCCCACAACCAGTGCATTCTTGTGTTAATACGCTATGTAGTTGTTTGGCAGCGCCTAAAATGGCGTCGACAGGACAGGCTTGGATACATTTAGTGCAACCGATACACTCTGATTCGCGAATGTAAGCAGTCGTTGCTGGCTTTTCTTGTTTAACCATGTCCTCCAAAAAAGGTTCCGCCTCTTTTTTTAATAAGCTTGCCAGTGCTTTGAGTGTTTTAATGCCACCTGGCGGGCACCGGTTAATTGCTTCTCCCTGCTCAGCTATTGCTTCGGCATACGGTAAACAGCCGGCATAACTGCATTGGCCACATTGTGTTTGTGGTAATAAAGCATCAATTTGCGCGGCGAGCTTTTTCATTCGGCGCTATTGGCTGTATCGGGTTCCATCATTGTTTTCATCGCCTGGATATTTTCATCTTGAATGCGTTGCAATAAAGGTGCGAAAGAAAGAATAGTATGATCGCAGAGTAAATTCTGTCGATTTTCCCAGGTCATTGGGTCTATATTAAGAAATTTTTCTACTTTTTCTGCGGTAACGGGTAGAATGGGTTTTAAATAGGTCATTAAAATTCGAAAAAGATTTATTCCAGCGCTAACCACCGTGTGCGCATGCTCCATTTGATCAGGATTTTTTACGAGTAGCCAAGGTTTTTCAGTGTCAATCATTTTATTAGCGGCATCGGCTAAATCCATGATTATACGAATCGCATGGCTAAATTCGCGGTTTTCATAGAGCTCAGCAATTTCATTACCTTTGTCAATAAATTCTTTGATTAATTCGGGTGCATGACAGTTCTGAGACAATTTATTTTCAAATTTTTTATTAATAAAGCTTGCGCAACGACTCGCAATATTTACTAATTTACCAACCAAATCGGAATTGATCCTCTGACTGAAATCATCAAAATTAAGATCGATGTCTTCTGCTTTTTTGTTGAGTTTGGCAGCAAAATAATAACGTAGATATTCAGGATCTAAATAGTCAAGATAATGACGCGCAGTAATGAAAGTACCACGGGATTTTGACATTTTTTGTCCGTTAATCGTTAAATAACCATGCACAAAAATTCCAGTAGGCGTGCGAAAATCAGCGGACTTGAGTATGGCAGGCCAAAAAATAGCATGAAAATTAATAATGTCTTTTCCTACGAAGTGATAAAGCGCTGCTTTTTCTCCGGTTATCCAATAATCATCAAAACAAAGATCGGGGCGGCGTTCACAAAGGTTTTTGAATATAGCCATGTACCCGATCGGCGCATCTATCCACACATAAAAATACTTGTCATCGGTGCCAGGAATTTTAAAGCCGAAATAAGGGCTATCGCGTGAAATATCCAGATCATGTAAACCTTCTTTAAACCACTCCAAAAGTTTATTACTAACTTCTTCGGCAAGATGGTTATTACTGGTGATCCATTCCCGTAGAAAATCGGTGTAATGCGATAATTGGAAGAAATAATGTTCCGAATCTTTAGCGATCGGTGTTGCGCCTGAAATCGTAGATTTTGGGTCGATAAGATCTAAGGGTGCATAGGTTGATCCGCAGGCTTCGCAGTTATCACCATATTGATCCGGTGTTTTACAACAAGGACAGCTTCCCTTTACATAACGGTCAGGAAGAAACATCTTGGCTTCGGGATCATAGGCTTGGGCAATTACTTGTGTGCGAATATCACCTTTTGCTTGCATGCGCGAGTAGATAAGTTCTACGAGCGTTTTGTTTTCAGGAGAATGGGTAGTGTAATAATTATCAAAGTTGATATAAAACCTATTAAGATCGGAACTATGCTCTTCAGCGATCTGGCTCACTAATTCTTCCGGTTCGATCCCGCGTTGTTTAGCCGCTAACATCACTGGTGTACCATGGGCATCTTCACCTGATATAAAAATGCAATTATTTCCACGCATTTTTTGAAAGCGTACCCAAATATCGGCCTGAATATGCTCTAATAAATGGCCCAAATGAATCGAGCCATTGGCATAAGGTAAAGCAGTGGTGACAAGTAGTTTTCGTTGGGTTTGCTGCATAATTGGCTTTTGCGTATTATTGATTGCCAAAGTGTGCCTTTTTGTTAGGATGATCGTCAAGTCATAATGCTAGGGTTTAGATGTTAAAAGTTACTGATAGAGTCAAACATATTGTCGCTATTGCTTCGGGTAAAGGCGGTGTGGGTAAATCGACAACGGCGGTTAACCTTGCTCTGGCGCTGGCGGCTAAGAAAGGAGTACGTGTTGGTCTTCTCGATGCGGATATTTATGGTCCAAATCAGCCACAGATGTTAGGGGTGAGTGAGAAACCAACCAGTAAGGATGGGAAAACGTTAGAACCAGTGCATGCCCATGGTATTCAATCGATGTCGATTGGTTATTTGATCGATATCAATACGCCTATGGTATGGCGTGGCCCGATGGCAACAGGCGCTTTACAACAGTTGTTAAATGATACCCATTGGGATAACTTGGATTATCTAATCGTGGATCTTCCTCCAGGAACTGGGGATATTCAATTGACTCTGACGCAAAAAATTCCTTTGGCAGGCGCCGTTATTGTTACCACACCACAAGATATTGCTTTGCTCGATGTGCGTAAGGCAGTGGCTATGTTTAATAAGGTAAAGGTTCCGCTGTTAGGGGTAGTAGAAAACATGTGCGCGCATGTGTGCAATCAATGTGGGCATGAAGAGCCTATTTTTGGTGAAGGTGGCGGAGAGCGGATTGCTACAGAATGCGGGGTTAATTTGCTTGGTGCTTTACCTTTAGATAGCCGGATTCGACAGCAAGCCGATTCCGGGAAACCTATTTTTTTGACAGATGAGGAAGGTCCTATTGCTAAAATTTATCGAAGTATTGCGGATAAAATAGCGGAGCAGTTAGCTCAACAACCCAAAAGTTCATTTAGATTCCCAAAAATTGTTATTGAAAAAAAATAGTTGGAAAAATTTTATGTCGATCAAATCTGATGAATGGATTTGCCGTATGGCAAAAGATTTTAAAATGATTGAACCATTTGAAGCACAGCAGGTTCGTCATAATGATTCAGGTCGAATCATTTCCTATGGCGTATCGAGCTATGGTTATGATGTGCGTTGCGCTGATGAATTTCGTGTCTTTACCAATATCAATTCAGCAATTGTTGATCCAAAGTGTTTTTCTCAACAAAGCTTTGTTGAGGTTAAAGGCGATGTTTGCATTATTCCGCCGAATTCTTTTGCGTTGGCGCATACCGTCGAATATTTTCGTATCCCTCGAAATATTTTGACGATTTGCCTAGGAAAATCAACTTATGCGCGCTGCGGTATTATTGTAAATGTCACGCCGTTAGAGCCCGAATGGGAAGGCCAAGTGACGCTGGAATTTTCAAATACCACGCCTTTACCCGCCAAAATTTATGCGAGTGAAGGTGTGGCACAAATGTTGTTTCTCGAGTCGGATGAAGTTTGTAAGGTTTCTTACCGTGATCGACAGGGAAAATACCAAGGCCAGAAAGGCGTGACGCTTCCAGTTACTTAGATAGCTTATATAAATCAAGCCTTGTCTCCTGCCCCGGTATCCAGAGCTTGCAATGTAAATTGGCACTCTTTTAACTATTTTTCTCTGTAGGTAGCCAGTTCATTTTTTGCTTTTCGGTTAAATACATTTTTCTAGTCATATTCTCAGCAAAGCTGGTTTTGATGTTTCGTTTTGAACATTATCAGGAGCATTTAAACTAAAACAAGCTACCGCTGGATTTTTATAACAAAAAATACCACTTTTTAAAATTAAATCAGAAGGTTCTTTTACTAAACTGATCTCATAGCAATTATAAATATTGGCTATAAAAAGTTTTATAGCCATACTAGCATGCTGCTCACCTGGGCATCTGCGTTTGCCTAAACCAAAAGGATAATAACTTCCATGAACCGGCTTAACCTCCTCAGTAAATCGTTCAGGTATAAAGTGATCTGGATTTTTCCATACATCATAAAGCCGGTGTGTTAAATAGGGTGCTAGAAATATCATATTCCCTTTTTTAACATCCAAACCATTTAGATTAAAAGATTTAGCGACTTCGCGAGGGAATATTATAGGGGGATACAACCTAAGGACTTCCTTAATTACGCTATCTAAATAAACAAGTTTTTTTAGACTTTCAAAATTTATTTTTTTTCCCTGTAACTCTTTACGGATCTCCGTGCGTACTTTTTTTTCTACCTGAGGATATTGCGAAAGAGTATAAATCAAAGATTCTAAGACAAAAGAATTTGTTCCAACACCTGCAAAAAATAATAAATTAAAATCTGCCAAAATATTTTTGGCCTCCATTAAGTCACAGTTTTTATTTACCTTTTTATTTAGCTTCGCAATATCTCCAATTAAACCTTCTTTATCTATCGTTATAGTTCTTATTAATTCTTGATATAGAACAGTTGCATTATGGAAATAGCTTTCTTTTTTCTGTAAACCGAAAAGGGTATAAGGGTCATCAAAAACGGAGTCTATTTTCTCTTGATAATCCATAAATCTAACTAGATTTTTTGTGTCAGAAATTGGAATTCCCATTAATAAATTTACATTTAATGTGAGAGAAAATCTAGTAAATAAATCTTTTAAATTAATTTCATTACCTGTATTGGTATGAATATAACCCATATACTCTTTCACAATTAACTGAACTTTTTTGCTAAGTTGGTAAGCGTTTAAGTGACGTGTATAAATATCTCTTTTCTCTTTCCATTTTTTTCCTTCTTCGGTCAGAATAGAAGAGTTATTGTCGTTTGAAACATTAATAGTCTCTAACTCATCTTTAAAAATATTTCTGTATTTTATTTTAATCGTATAAATATCTTGGGGTTTAGTAATAAGTAATACACATTTATTGCCTACCCAAAAAGAACACATTCTGCTCGGATGATTCTCTAATAGCCGTTGTGCAGCAAGCAGGGTTTCAAACAAACCTTCTTTCTCCAGTGAGGTTAATCTACCTGAAAATAAATTTCCCGCTAGATGAGGAATTTCAGGATAAGGTTTCCTTAATAAGCCTGAAAAAAAACTACTTGCATATTGAACCCAATTTACAGATTGCGTATCGCTACATATAGCAGCCTGCCCAGCTTCACTTTTCTCAATATCCATATTTAATATCCATTTATCCTTAATTTTTATAATTATATATACGTACTTTACATTAAAAGGCTGTTTAAAAAAATTACCCCTAAATATAAAAATATTATCAAATTAGTACTAAAAAAATGTAGAATTAAGGATAAATAGATAGTATTCGATTATTGTTTAAATTTTTAAGCTTGTTTTAATTTAGCTAAAAAATTACTTATCTTGACATAATCTGCGATAGAAAGTTGTTCTGGTCGGTTTTTAGGATCAATACCTAATAATTCAAATTGTTTAGCATTGATTAACTTTCCTAAATTATTCCGTAACATTTTTCGGCGATGGCTGAAGGCTGTACGCACTATTTCAGCTAGTAATACTGGATCGTCTGCTTGCCAAGGTTGTATTTGATAAGGGATAAGCCGAATAACCGCAGAATCTACTTTGGGGGGTGGTTGAAATGCGCCGGGTTTGACAATAAATAATTTTTTAGCTTCACAATAATACTGAATCATGACGCTTAAACGTCCGTAATCTTCATCTCCTGGTTGCGCTACCATGCGGTTGACGACTTCTTTCTGTAACATAAAATGCATGTCTTGGATAAAACTGATTTGGCCTAATAAATGAAATAATAAAGGTGTAGAAATATTATACGGTAGATTTCCAACAACCCTCCAAGGTGTATTAGTTGTACCTAAAGATTGCAAATCAAACTTTAAGGCATCGGCTTGGTAAATAGTTAATTCTCCTAAGTGCGCGCATTGCTTTTCGAGTAAGGGAATGAGATCTTTATCAAGTTCGACTACCGTTAAACTTGTTAGATGGGGTAATAGCCGCTGCGTTAAAGCACCTAATCCCGGGCCAATTTCGAGCATGTTATCTGTTTTTTTAGGGTTGATGGCGGATACTATTTTATCTACCATAAAACCTTCATGTAAAAAATGCTGGCCGAATCGTTTACGTGTTTGAAAAGGGATCATCTTTATTTTAAGCAGTTTTTAAATTTCTGATTAATGCTGATAAAAATCTGGCTGCTTCTCCACCAGTGATTGCACGATGATCTACAGTTAATGATAATGGAAGTAGCTTATGTATAGTCGGTTTCCCTTGATCAGCGACAACGGCTTCTATAATACGACCTACCGCTAAAATAGCAACCATAGGTGGGGTGATAAGTGGTGTTGCATAACGCCCCGCAAAAACACCGACATTGGATAGCACAAACGTTGCATCGGTTAGATTTTCCGGCGGAATATTGCGATTTTTTACTTCTATTTTAAATCGATCAATTGTTTTCCGTAAATCAACAGTATTACATTGTGCAATGTTTTTTAATACGGGCACAAATAAACCCTCGGCTGCATCTATAGCAATCCCTAAATTAATGTGCTGATGTTGGCGTAGAGATAAATTTTCATCATCAAGCCAGGCATTAAGGCGTGGTTCGCGTTGGCACGCTGCCATAATAGCTTGTATTACGCGTAAGGTAACATCTGTTTTTTCTGGCCAGCTGTGGATATCTGCATCATCGACTAAGGTTACAGGAACAACGCGTTGATGCGATTTACTCATTGCAATAGCCATTGCACGTCGTGCACCACGTAGTGGCTCGTAACCTTCTGTGAGTTTTGTAAAGGATGGTATAAACGTTGTTGCCTCTGTTTGAGGTTTTACTGCGTTTTCTAAATCGGAGACAATAATTTGTCCTCCTGGACCTGAGCCTACGCATTGTGTTAGATCGACTCGCATTTTTTTTGCCAAAGCACGAATAGAAGGCGTTGCTTTGATGGCGTTATGATTTGTTTCATAGCTTGGTTTAATACCCGTGGCGGATTCTTCAATAATCGTATCTGTTGTTTGTAAATCACCAACGACAGTTGCTTTGTCGGCTGGTTTCTCTGCTCCTTCAATATCAACCAGTGCTTCACCTGTCTTAATAATATCACCGGGTTTTCCGTATAATTGAATAATCTTTCCGCTAAAAGGTGCTGGGATATCGACAACCGCTTTGGCTGTTTCCATTTCTACCATCGGTTCGTCGACTTTTATGAGGTCGCCTACGCTAATATACCAACGGCGGATTTCTGCGTCAGGTAAACCTTCACCTAGATCGGGTAAACAAAACTGTGTCATATGAACTCCAATGTTTGATCAATCACATTGATAATTTTTGTCAGACTTGGCAAATATTGTTTTTCTAGTTGCGCATAAGGCACAGTTACATCGTAACCGGTAACGCGTTGTATGGGCGCTTTTAACGATAGAAAAGCCTTTTCACTTAGTTGTGCAGCGATTTCTGCGCCGACACCACAAAATCGTGCTGCCTCATGAATAATAATGCAGCGCCCTGTTTTTTCTACGGAGTTGAGAAGAAGTGCACTGTCTAATGGCTTCAATGTAGCTACATCAATAACGTCTGCACTCAATCCTTTTTTAAGCAAGCTATCGGCTGCCATTAAAGTTTCATGTAGCATAGCGCCCCAGCTTATTAAGGTAATATCCTTTCCTTCGCGTAGAAGAAAAGACTGATCTAACGCTAAGGCTTCACCTGAATCTTTCACAGTTTGCCTATGTAAACGATATAATCGTGTAGGTTCTAAAAAAATAACCGGATCGGGATTACGAATTGCAGCCAGTAATAAACCATAGGCACGTGCTGGCGAAGAAGGAACAACAACACGTAAACCGGGAATATGTGCAAACAAAGTTTCTGTACTTTCGGAATGGTGTTCGGGTGCGTGAATTCCTGCACCATAAGGCATACGAAATACTAAGGGACAATGTAAACGTCCACGTGTACGATTGCGTATGCGTGCGGCATGATTAATAATTTGATCGAGTGCGGGGTAACTAAAACCCATAAACTGAAATTCAGCAACAGGCTTTAATCCTTGTGTAGCCATTCCAATTGACAGTCCTGCTATCATCGATTCTGCAAGCGGCGTGTCTAAAACACGTTCTGCGCCGAATTTCTCAAATAATCCCTGCGTTGCGCGAAAGACACCTCCGTTAACTCCAATATCTTCACCTAATAAAATGACGTTTTTATCAGCAGTCATTTCGTAGCGTAATGCTTGATTAATCGCTTCAATTAGCGTTATTTCTGTCATTTATTCTGCATCTCACTTAACTTAAATAAAGCAGTGGCTTCAATGCGTTGCTCATCGAGATCCGGGGGTAACTGTGCATAATGATAGTTAAATATATCGGTAACAGGAGGCTGAGGTAAGGAGAAATACTCATCAACTGCGGTTTCTATAGATGTATCGCATTCTTCAGTTAGTTTTTTTTCCTCCGCTTTCGATAAAAATTTTTGGTTGAGCAAATAGTTACGTAAACGTAGTAAAGGCTCTTCTTTCCAGGCCTGCAATAGTTCATTTTTATTGCGGTAACGCGTTGCATCATCAGCAGTGGTATGATCGCTCAAACGGTACGTTAATGCTTCAATGACGCTAGGCCCCTTTCCTTCGCGTGCTTTTACAATTGCTTTTTCTACAATAAATTTTACGGCAATGACATCGTTGCCATCGACTTGCTCTCCTGAGATGCCGGCGGCAACGGCTTTTTGCGCTAATGTTTGTGCATGCGATTGATTTTTACGAGGGATAGAAATGGCCCATTGATTATTATCAATGACGAATACAACAGGTAATTGCCAAGCGCCGGCAATGTTTAACGCTTCATAAAAATCACCCTCCGAGGTAGCGCCATCGCCACAGGTAGTAATAACTACTCGCTCTTGTTTACGCAGTTTAAAAGCTGTAGCAACGCCAGCTGCGTGCAAAAGTTGTGTTGCAATGGGAACACAAATGGGAAAATCGTTTGGACATTCGCTAAAATGATTACCCCATTCATTACCTTTCCAAAACGTGAGAATTTCACTCATTTTTACGCCGCGCATTAATTGTGCACCGTAATCGCGATAGAAAGGACATAAAACATCTTCTTTTTCCATGCTTGCACCGATACCTACTGAGATGGCTTCTTGGCCAAGAGTCGACGCGTAGGTGTTAAGTCTTCCCGTTCTTTGTAAGTTAACCGCTTTATTATCAAAAAGCCGCGTTAGTAGCATGTGTTTATAAAGGAACAATAAGTTTTCTTTGGTAGCAAATGAAGGCAAATTTTGTGTGGGTTTACCTTCTGTATCTAAAAATTGGGAGAACTGGATAGAAAACTTTGCGACCTCACTCATATTTACCCTTTAAATGACGGTATATTTGTTTTTAGCTTGCAATGTTGATGTTAACTGTGTTTTAGCCATATTATCGGCAATTTCATGAGGAGGTTTATTTTTATCTTTTGCATTTTTAAATATCTGTAATAAGGTATCGTAGATTGTTTGTATTTTTTGTTCTACAAATCTTTTATTGAAATTGCGATATTCCGCATAGGCATAGATCAAACCGCCAGCGTTAATAACATAGTCAGGTGCATATAAAATTCCTTTTGTTTGTAATAATTTGGCGTGGCGCGGCTCTGCTAATTGGTTATTTGCTGCTCCTGCAACAATCGCTGCTTTTAATTGCGGAATTGACTCATCATTTAAAATAGCACCTAAAGCACAAGGCGAAAAAATATCACATTCTAGTGAATAAATATCTTCAGATTTAATGATGGTCGCACCATATTTTTTCGCATGGTTTTCTACTAAGTCTTGATTACGATCACAAACGCTTAGACGAGCATGTTCTTTGTGTAACATAGCCGCTAAGCTAGTGCCAACCTGTCCTAAGCCTTGAATAGCAATATGTAAACCTTCTAAACTATCACGACCAAATTTAAAATTTACGGCAGCTTTAATGCCATGTAGTACCCCTAATGCAGTATAAGGTGCAGGGTTACCTTGTTTAGACGTCGTTACAACATAAGATGTTTCTAAGGCAATGTTATCCATATCTCTTGTAGTGACACCGCTATCCATGGCAATAATGTAACGACCATTAAGATCATTAACGAAACGCCCTAACGTTTGGAAATAATTATTTCGAGCTTCAAGTGGCGTGGGACGCATTAACACGGTTTTCCCGCCACCTAAAGGCAGATTTGCTAATGCTGCTTTATAACTCATACCTTGTGCTAAACGTAAAGCATCGTGAA
The DNA here is from genome assembly GCA_040390025.1 of Pseudomonadota bacterium. Classification (GTDB taxonomy): domain Bacteria; phylum Pseudomonadota; class Gammaproteobacteria; order Diplorickettsiales; family Diplorickettsiaceae; genus JAVHYG01. The sequence goes on from JAZJZD010000001.1 coordinate 11,599, forward strand.
TAGCGAGGTCTATCGATGGATATTCCATAAAACGACATCCGCCTAACGCAGGACCTAGTCGAGTAGAATGAAGTGCGATAACAGCATAAAGTCGGGTTGCTTGATCTATTTTAAAATAGAGTTCGCCAAACCCTAAACTTTTTGCATAATTTAGAAGTTCATTGCTTAACATAGGTATTTAGATCCTGATTCCTTACTGGACTTATACTCTTCGCACTTGAATTTTCAACTGCGTTGCTACTCGGTTCGCAATCCTCATGTATGCCGTATACACTCCGGTTGCTCATCTTCGCGGCGCCTTGCCGAAAACCCAATTGCTGTGAGTATATATTCTATCCTATCAATGACTGCACATTCTAAGAGAGTCTGTGCAAGCATGCAATGATTATTAACTAGAAGAGATAAGTTGGTATATCGCCATACTACGTTGTTTACGCAATTCTTTTCCTAGTGCTTCACCCTTTAGTTCTTGCTTTGTTAAAGCGGAAGAAGCCGAGATAGCTTGCGCGGTCGAAAGTGCAGATAATATTCTTTCTCTTTGCGGATATGGCTTTGCTTCCAATCCAGAGAAGGCATGAAAATCAGCTTCGCAAGCCAGCAAAAATTGCTTAAAACGATCGAGGCGGCGAAAGGCATCGGTTTTTTCTAATAAACTGAGTAATGTATCGGCGTCAAGTTCTAAAGCCCGGTGACAAAGCAAGTGATAACGCGCTGTTATTAGTGCCAAATCGGTATAAGCACTTGGGATACGGTATTTTTTGCATAAATGTTTAATATTAAGAATTCCTGTTTCATTTGTTTGTTCTTTATTTAAGATTCCTTTGCCTAAAGAACAGAGTAATGCTGCGAATCGTACTTGCGGATCATTTGTCAAACTAGTTGCTTGCTTTAATACCGTTAAATTATAGGGTTCATATTTATTTTTGTTATCAGATAGATTAGATTCAACGTAAAGTTCTTGTAGAGTAGGAAATAAAATGGCTAATGCGCCACATAAGTATAAGGTTTTAATAAACGCTTGTGGCTCAGGTTCTGTTAATGCTAGGGAAAATTCCTGCCATACACGTTCTGGGACTAAAGAAGCGACTTCTCCCGATTGGACCATTGTTTTCATTAACTCCATGGTTTCTGAGGCTATATGAAACTTTAAGGGTGCAAATCGAGCCATAAAGCGTGCTACACGCAAAATTCGCACCGGATCTTCAATAAATGCGGGTGAAACATGGCGTAAAACTCGATGGATAATATCGTCTTGTCCATGGTAGGGATCGATGATTTCACCTTCACTGGTTTGAGCAATGGCATTAATTGTTAAATCTCGGCGCTGCAAATCTGCTTCTAGCGTGACATCAGGAGCTGCATAACAAGAGAAACCAGTGTAGCCGGGTCCAATTTTACGTTCTGTACGTGCTAACGCATATTCTTCATGGGTATCGGGATGCAAAAAAACTGGAAAATCTTTTCCTACTAATCGGAATCCTTGTTTTATCATTTGTGCAGGCGTTGCACCGACTACCACGTAATCCCGTTCTTTAACCGGATATCCTAATAATTGATCGCGTACAGCACCGCCAACTAAATAAGTGTTCAAAAACTTACCCTTATAAATAAACGTATATTCAGGAAGCAAAGTAACAAAATAAACTAAGGTGTCAAGCGCGTATATACCCATTGCACCTGAAGTAGCTATTCGTAACTTCAAGTGCAATGAGTATAGATTTGGCATCGTTCATTTTCTATCAAAGTTGAAACGTGCGTAGTAGATTGACTTCTGAAAAATTTAGTTACAGACGTCGGCGCGTTGAAGTTATCTTTCCTAAAATCTAATTGCGCACTATTTTTTTTTTCACATGCGGTTACAGCTTGTTTTACATAAACTGAATTTGTTTCTGTTACGTCTAAAAAGGCATTTAAATAATGTAATTTCTTTCTTTTGTGTTCTAAATTTTGTAGTTTACTGTCTAAATTCTCAGCAAAAAAAAGACGATTTTTTTGTCTGGCATTTAAGTGATAAGTAATAAGGTTGGCGATAGCATTTATTAATGCTAGGGGAAGCGTGAGGATGATAACTGGTAATGCCGCAGATTTAAGTAGTATTCTAACACCTAAGCTACTTTCTACCGCTATTTTCTGTCCTAACCCATAGCCATAAAAACCGCCTGCAAAAAAAGAAATGGACCGGCTTAATATTTTTTTTATTTTAGTAAAAAAAGGAATTTTTTCCCGTTGCGATTTATCTTGATCATTAAATTTATAAATATCATTTTTAATAATATCCTTAAATAACAAGTATAACGGTTTATTTACTGAGGCTCCATTTTTTTTAAAAAGAAAAGTAACATTTTCTTCTAATAGGCGGATTTCTTCCTTTAAACATTCAAATTTTTCCCATTTTTTCAGTTGAATTTTTTGTTTTTCACCTTTTTTATTAATGAAATTGTATTTACAAGGGGAATTTAATAAATGAAAAACTTTATTTTCATAGTGTTCTTCCCTCGAGCAGTATTTTTTGAGATGACGTGTTAGGAAAAAAGTGGCTGGAACCAAAATTAAAATTCCAACACCTAGTGGCGAGGAGATAATGCTTGCTAAAGCTACTGCTTCTACCGCGCTGAAAAAAAAAGAAAGTGCCCACGATACTATATATCCGTAAAGCACTATGTTAGTAAAATTAATTACGAGTGAAGATATAAACTGACTTTTTGGATAAACCCTAATTAAATGTTGGTAAATAGAAGATTGTTGTAACTGAATTTTATTTAAAATTTGGAGTGCGGAAGTTTTCTGCGATAAAAAGAGTTTTTCATATAGACGGGTAATGTCAACTTTTGAATTAGCTATCTGTTTTTTAATTACAGAAAATTCATTTTTACACAATTCATTGTTAAATACATCTTGTTTAATATGTTGGATTAAAGTCTCTTCTTCTTTTGAGCTTAGTAAATTAGGGAAATTAAGAGAGCTTGCCGTCTTTAACGAGAAAAAAAACTGTAGGGCAAAATAGCCAAGTGCTGATCCTGCGATCAATAAAATAATTAAAGGAAAACTGTTAAGCGATAGCGAAAAAAAAATTAATAAAAAATTTATCCATTTCAGTAGGTTTGCATGGGAACTAAGCGTATTCCAAATAAGCCTAAAAAACTGAAATATAATATTTTTTTTTGTAGATTGACCTGTTTTTTCCCAGAAAGTAGGAGATGCTAAACTAATTTTTATAGATTCGGATTCTCTTGAATAGAGCACGATTAATAGTTTAGTTTCAGTAACAGATTTTTTTAGTTTATTGAATTTTTTTAGTTTTTGTTTAAGGGATTGTGAATCTGCATAATGTACTAGCTTTTTAAATTTATTTAGCGTTGCTTTATGGCTTAAATGATAAAGAGCTATCGGTTTTTTAGTTTTTTTATCTGATTCGATTGCAAAATGTGCTAACGTTGCTAGCTCAGAAAGATAGTTTTTTCTTTTTTGTATATTTGTTTTAGAAAGAGAGCCGACAGCTAATTCGGCGCCTATGATAACATCGATAGAGTTAGATAATTCTTGTTCCGCACTACAACAGCATTTTTTGTAAATTTTTATAAAATCTGTATTTTTGTCATCGATACACCAAGGATTTTTTTTATCTTTAGAGTAGAATAATAAAGATTCATTGAACCTTTCTATTAAATAGCGTTTTTTCTCGTCAGTATTATTCGAATCGTTAAAATGAAAACGAGAAATTTGGTATTCCCAACTATTACGTTTATTTTTTTGGTACTCTTCAGAAAAATTCTTAAAAAAATCTATAATCCAAGGAAGTACAGCTGTACGTTCTAATGGATCATTAGACGCCTCATTTGATAAGTAAGGTATTTTTTTAATACTATTCCAAACAGCTACAAAACTTTTAGGATAAATCACTTATCAAGCTTTTTTATTGTTATTATCATTTAAAATAGAACATTACTATTCTATCTTAAGTTAATACAATAAACTAAAATAGGTAATATAACCTAAACTACTAAGCTTTTTTAGATAATCTAAATCTACCTTGGATGAATAGTTAGATGGAAAGTCTCATCTTTGTAATTTTTTATATACTATTTGAGAAAGGATGATCCGCATTTGGGCGTGGTGAGGAAGGTAATGGTAAATTAAACATTCCTGCGCTAGAGATTAAACCTAATAATGAGTTATTAGCTTTCGGGTCTAAAGAGATAACCTTATCAGTGTGCTTCAGAGCATTAGTTCTTAGTTTTGTTAATTCTAAGTCCAACATTACTGGATTTTTAGAAAAGACTATTGCGTTTAATTTTAAACGTTCTGTCTCGGCTTCTGCGGCAGTAATTTTTATTTTCTTTTCAATTTGCGCGACTTCTTCTTGGTTTTTTGCTGCGATTAATTTAGTGCCGGCTTCTTGGTTAGCTTTAATTTCTGCTACTACTGAGTCAGTGCGTGCTTTTTGTTCAAAGATATGGCGCTCCATTTCAACAATGGCTAATTTAGCATTTGCTTCTGCAACACGGTAAGATTGTTCAGAAATCTTTTTTTCTACTTCTTTATCTAGAATTTTGATTTCTTCTATATTTAATCTTACAAGCTCTATACCATATTCTTTAAGATGGGTTGTTAATTCGGCTTTTACAAAATCTTGCCAGACACTAATAAATACTTGATTATAATCTGGAGGAGGGGAGGATGTGCTTAAATCGCTTGTTCTAGAAGAATTAGTTTGTAAGTCATCTGAACTTTGTATTCCTTGCAAAGAAGTTTTTTGACCGGCAACCGCCATGTCAACATGCGTTACATATTCAATATGTTTGTCTATTTCTGTGGGTTCTAGGTTTTGCAAAGCCAATACGGGATTGAAAATACGATATGCGACAAATAATCGAACACCTACTTTTACGGAATCTTTTGTATAATATTCAAATTGTGCAAATCTGGATGTACTTGGATAATGTCTATTGATTAAATTCGTGGATAAAAAGGTAGAAAACTTAATATTGGCATCATCAACAATGAGTTCTCTTGAGGTTTCTTTTTTTTCATTATTTTCAGGAAAAATTTGCTGCTTACCATTTTGATAATACACGGCAACGGTATTAGCGGTTGGCATTAACCGTAGCAAGGAACCACACTGAATGACAGAATCGGCACTGTTATGAAATAATTGCCTGGAGTCCCCTACTACTTTTTTAATTAATGTAAAATTATTTGACCGTATAAAATATATTCCCGTTTTTAATAAGTGGGAGTTATTGTCAACTAAAACGGCTGCTATTTTTACACTTGGAACTTGTATGCGATAGAGATTCTCATGTTGAATAAAGTTCAAAGATTTTGTTACCTTCCCTGCGTAAGAAAAATTATTGGTTTTTATTACATGGGTTCCTTCATCGAGAAAAACAGGTTTTCCATCGATAACGGCCTTCGCATATTCTCCTTGACTCACGCTAATGAGGTGCTTATCACCATAGCCGATATAGCCGCGCTCATTAATATCCGAGATTTTATAAATACCTATTGTAGAAGAATTATCGCGAAATATCCGAAACCAAGTCCATGGTTTCCATAGCGACCAAACTTTTTTTCTACGCTGATATTTTCCTGAATAGCCGGCTAATTCAGGCTTACCGTTTCTTTGTACTAAACGTACTTGATCCAATGCTAAAATACGGTATTTGAAGAGTGAAATACCAAAAAAATTAATAGTTTTTAAAATAGAAGAGCGCTGTCTTTCAGAATTAGCTTCTTGGTTAAATTTTTGAATAATTTCTGGGAGATTTTCAGAACTGATAAAACCAATTGATGATTTTCGTACAGTTTGATCCGTTTCATTAAAATTAACGTCGTTTTCCATAACAACCTTCTCTTTTTAATTTAATCTTTAATCAGATTATTATTAAATTTTTATAAGATCAAGTTTTTTTATTAATATATAAAATATATTATTCGTAGTTGAGAAGCGTATTCTCAATACAGGCGGGGTGTATATACCATTGCATTTCCAATTCCTTCATCTCGATGGAGGTTTTCAAGAGGAGAACCAAGATTCTGCTCTTGAATAACGGTACACAAGCTTTGCTTGGGACCGTTATGTTATTGGAATACCGCTCGTCCTTAACTTAAAAAGCTCATATCTTCGAGTACGAGCGGTATAGTTTTTTTACATTTTTTTCTAATCGTAGTAATCAGCAGGGCAAAAAGTATGTGTACTGCTATCTTCTTTCCATTGCGCTTGAACGCAACCAGCGCCTATGCTTTTATACGTTTTTTTTGAGAAATTTGCTGTTAAAATAAGCCTATTTCCAAATTGGGTTTCTTGGACTAAACGATTTTTGGTTAACCAGTTAAAGTGAGATAAAGGTTCCAGGCCAGCCATCTGATGTAAAGGTGAAAAAAATTGATAATAGGCCGAAAAATACTTTGCGTTTTTCTGTAATGTTTTTTTGTCTAATACCCAGATAGGTGGAATATTATAAAGATTTTGTAATAAAGCTTTTGTCTGCATTAGGACAGGAATTTTTAATTCATTGAGTTCCCAGCGATCAGTAGAAATGACAGAGTCATGTAAAGCGGCTTCATAAAGAGGAAGTCGATAACGTGGATCATAAGAGGCGTGAATAAATTCATTAGGGGCATTGTATGGTTTAAATAAGACTTTGGGTGCCGAGGTTGGCCACCAGATACCAAATTGTTTTTTATCTTTTAGACAAGGCCAAAATGCTTGAGAAAAACTCAAAAAACCGCCATTGTTATAGGCAATGACTTCGCTGGACCATGACAATCCTGTTTCAGAGCCTAATACTAACTTTTTAGCACTACTTATGTAACGCATGCGTTCAATACGATCTTCTAAATCTTCGATACGTGTCATGGGATGTTGTTTAGAATAATCTTCATAAAGTGGTGATGCGGCATCGCAGTCGAGAAAAAGACTATTATCTCCTTTGCTTACCATAGTAGCGATATTCTGCGCTATATTTTTTTCTTTTGATTCTCTTAAACGCAAGGCTTCCGCGCTTAAATAACAGCCACGATTTCCAAAGCCGGATAAAATACTTCCATTTGGGTAACGAATACAGGCCTCTGGCCATAAATGATTAGGCCATGTCGATGTTATACTATCGGAAGTTTTTGGATTTTGTGCGTTATCAAAACTATCATAAGGGGCGATTAGATACCCCATATTTTCAGCTGTTTGGACGTAGGTTTTATCGATATTATCTTCTCCTTTGACTGGCGAAGCGTCGTAACCTATCCACAAGTGTTTGATCCCGAGCGTATCAAATTTATGCAACATCTCTATATTCTTTCCGTCACCCCATACCCAGACATGGAAAGCACCGAGTAATTTATTAACATTTGCATTTTCTAATATTTTTTGTTTGAGAGAAACAAACTTATTTTCTTCCATCAATAACTGGCGATAATCTAATGCCGGACTAATAGGCGAGTTTCCCGTAGAGTGAATAAATATTTCATACTTCGGAAAATGATCGCGTTTTAAAAAGTTATGGCTACTTATCAGATAAAGCTGCTTATTTTCTTGTTTAACCTGTACCTCTGTATCTTCGTCATGTTCAGCTATCATTGTGTTGATAACATGTTCCTTATATTGAATTGCAAAGAAAGGCATACTTAGAGAGAGTATGGGATATTTCTTGAATTCTTCTAGCCAGAAAGGATCGCGGTTAGGCACATACAAACCTTCTCCGTCAGGAATAATCAAAGCGGTTGCTTGTCGGCTCAAACCTACAACTGGCCATTGAAAGTTTTGTTGTTTATCTGTGGTAAATAGCCAATGCAGACCTTGATCATCGGTGCTTACTTTTACATAGATTTTAAGCATAGGATAATACCAGTGTGCATTGTGGGCATCATTTTTTAAATCTTTAACTTCGTCAAAATGATGAGTGTTTTGTGTTAACTCAATTTTTTCTGAATCATCTGCAGGGGTTAGGGAAATGGCTAATGTCGCTGGATCAATGGTAAATTTTCCTGTTTTACTTGCTAGTTCAATTATTTCTTTTCCCCAACAGTAGGGTGAAAATAATAAAAAGAAAAATATATATATCAGTCGGGTTTTTAGCATGTTAGTGTTCCAGGTTATTGATTTTTTTGAAAAAGGGTCTTTAAGTAGTTCTCTACTAAAGTCAAATCACTGCCAAATGAACGAAACCCTATGTAACCGTCGGGTCTAATGACATAACTTGCAGATGAAGTAACCCCATAACGCTGAAAAAGGTTTTGATTGGCTAAAGATACAGTAAAATGATGAACTTGTAGCCAGTCGATATAAATGTTTTCTAAAGCCTTTAATTTTTCTAAATAGTTTACATCTAACTTTTTATGTCCAAATAATAACAAATGCATTGGTTTTTTCTGTAGTAAAGTAAATAGTGTAGATGAATTAAAAGATGCGTCGGGTGCGCGATAACCTGCACATGGCCCCTTTTTAAAAGTATTGTCAGCGTCTTCTATAAACTCATAAATAAATGGATTTGTATGATAATGAATATTTAATTGCGACATAAACCAAAATAAACGTTTTTCAGTACTTTTTTTGGAAAAAAGGAATTTAATAAACAAAGGCAATAGTAGATTACGTAATAAAGAAACGAGAAAATTTTTAGTTGTCATAAACGAAAAAAATCGATCGGTCGTGTTCAACAAAATCTTGCCTATTCGGTGGCGTTCTGTTTCATAGGTATTTAAAATTTTGTTCGACCCTCTTTTTTTCAAGACGAGACCTAATTTCCAGGCTAGATTAGTTGCATCTTGGATTCCTGTATTCATTCCTTGACCACCTACGGGACTATGAATATGTGCCGCATCTCCGGCAAGAAAAGCACGTCCGTGATAATAGGTTTGTACACCGCGGTGATGTAAGTGAAATTGTGACATCCAAATTGGATTAATTAATTTAATAGATGCTTTCGCAATTTGCTGAGCAGCCAATTCTATTTCTGGGATAGTTGGTGGAGGTAATTTCTCTTCGGCATAAGTACCTAAGCGCCGTGCTAACATAATTCGACTGAAGTTTTTTGTTAAAGGAATATGGACAAATATTCCTTGTTTAGCTAGAAAGAATAAAAACTTATCATAGGGAAAAGACCAATTGATAGTGGCATCAGCCAAGATAAAGCTTTGTTTATAAGCTGCGCCTTCAAATGAAAAATTAAGCGTATGGCGAACGGTACTATGTGCGCCATCACAGCCTATGATATAAGCGCAAGTAACTAGTTTTATTTCACCCGTTTGCAGATCTTTTATGTTTGCTTGAACGCCTTGTTTATTCTGTGAAAAAAATAGTAGCTCTTTCTCCCTTTCGATAAAAATGGCTTGCCTTTCTAAAAATTTAATAAAGATATGTTCTGTTTCATTTTGAGGAAGAAAGTAAATGGAAGGAAAAGGGCTATTTTGCTGTTTGAATTTCTTAAAACATATTTCTGTTTGTTTTCTTCCATTAATAAAAAAAACAAAATCCATTCCAGTATGTGCTACTTTGAGAAACTCCGAAGCAAGGCCCAAATTTTGAAAGATCTCCATGGATTTAGCTTGAATAGCAAATGCACGTGATTCATGCGTACGATCTTTTTGCTTATCGATAATGCGAAAGCGAACACCTAGCCGCAAAAGTTGGCTTGCCATCGTCAACCCCGTAGGACCCGCACCAATAATAAGCACTTCTGTATCAATCATTTTTTAATAGCCCATAAAAAACTATAGATATTTCATTTCCTAAAGTAAAATAGGCGCGCGCAATATGTTATAAATAGCGCTTTTATAGGGATATACCGCTCGTACCTGAAAATGCGAATCTTTCAAAATTCACGACGAGCGGTATATCCGATTACATGACGGGCAAAAGCTTAGCTTTCACACCGTCATTCAAGAGGAGAATTGCGATTCTCCTCTTGAAAATCTCCATCGCGAGATGAACACTTTAAATGCTAAATCACATTTAAAGTGTAATGGGTATATTCTAATTATAAAGCCTAATAGGGGGATTTTTTGCAAACTTTATTTCAATCTTTGTTACCACAGCATGGTTTATCCCGATTTGCTGGCTGGATTGCCCGCTGTAAACAGCCTTGGATAAAAAATAGACTGATAAAAAACTTTATAAGGGATTATCAGGTGGATATGAGTTTGGCTGTAAAAGAAAATCCTCATGATTATAGTTGTTTTAATGAATTTTTCACACGCGCTTTAAAAGCAGAAAAACGTCCTATTGAATCTGATCCTGGCGTGATTGTCTCTCCTGTTGATGGTTCTATTAGTCAATTGGGCGATATAAAGGAAGGTCAGCTTATTCAGGCGAAGAAGGTAAATTATAGTTTACAAGCTTTATTAGGAGGATCTAATGAGTTGGCAGAACAGTTTCAAAATGGAAAATTTGCTACTTTTTATCTATCGCCGCAGGATTATCACCGTGTGCATATGCCTTGTGAAGGAAGTCTAAGAGAAATGATCTATGTGCCGGGCCGATTATTTTCGGTAAACCCACAAACAACCGATCAGCTCCCCCAGTTATTTGTCCGCAATGAACGAGTTATTACTTTATTTACAACGCCTGCAGGTTCTATGGCAGTTATTTTAGTTGGCGCTATGCTAGTGGCTAATATTAGTACAGTATGGGAAGGCGTGGTTGCTCCTGCTACTTTACGACAAATTCGTCGTTGGCATTATTCCGAGAATGCTGTTTTTCTTTCTAAAGGTAATGAATTGGGTCAGTTTCAATTAGGATCAACCGTTATTATTTTGTTTTCTGCGCATCGTATTCTATGGTCAGATCAACTTAAACCTAACAAGAAGGTTTGTTTTGGCGAATGCATAGGACAGATAGAATAATAAGGTTATACTAGAGTCTGGTTTAGCACGTAGGCATACTCCATGACAATACAAACAGCAAAACTCGTTTCTGCGTCGGCTATTCACGATCATACCTACAAGATATTTCCCAATGATCTCAATTCTACTGAGACCGTCTTTGGTGGTTTAATCATGGCAACACTCGATAGAGTGGCTTCGGTTGTTGCAGAACGGCATAGTGGGAAATCTTGCGTTACGGCATCGGTGGATGCTATGCATTTTTTACAACCGGCTAAGCGAGGAGATATATTGATCTTCCAAGCATCTATTAATCGTAGCTGGCAAACCTCTATGGAAGTAGGCGTTCGGGTTTTGGCAGAAGATTACCGTACAGGTGATCGACGGCATATGGTTTCAGCCTATTTTACGTTTGTAGCCACTGATGAAAATGGACGTCCAACGGCTGTTCCTCAAGTTATTGCAAAAACCAAAGATGAAAAACGTCGCTATGAAGAAGCAGGTTATAGACGAGAGGGTCGGCGTAAAGAAGCAGAAGTGCGGCGCGCGCGGAAATAAGTGTTTTTTAATTAATCTCATTTAAACTTTACTCATAGAGATTTTAGAGACGCATTGTTAGAAATAAAAGAAATTTGGAGACAATATGGCGATTCGAGTAGAGCCTATTTTGGCTTTTAAAGATAACTACATTTGGTGCCTTATTAATGACGAAACAAACCATTGTATTATTGTTGATCCTGGAGAGGCAAAGCCTGTTTTAGCTTATCTTAAACGCTTCAAGCTTTCACTTGATGCCATATTGATTACCCACCATCATTGGGATCATACCAATGGTATAAAAGGGATATTAAACACACATTCTGTTCCAGTTTATGGTCCGGCTAAAGAAAAAATAATGAGCGTAACCCATCCTGTTGATGAGGGAGATAATGTTCAATTAGCAAATTGGCCGATTACTTTTACTGTACTTGACATTCCTGGTCATACGCTTGGACATGTTGCTTATTACGCAGATGGTTTACTTTTTTGCGGCGATACCTTATTTTCCGCAGGCTGTGGCCGGTTATTTGAAGGGACTGCGGAGCAAATGTTAGCGTCTTTAAATAAGCTGTCAAATCTACCGGATGAGACAAAAATTTATTGTGGCCATGAATATACACTTAATAATCTTCAATTTGCTCAAACTGTGGAACCAAATAATCTCCAGATTAAAGAACGTTTAGAAAATGTTCGCGAATTACGCCAAAAGAACTTACCAACGCTTCCTGCTGTATTAGCCAACGAACGGCTGATTAACCCTTTTTTACGCTGTGATAATGCAGAGATCGCAGTAAAAATAAAAAAACATAGAGGGAAAAGTTTAGATTCCCTTGCCGAAATATTCGCTTATCTGCGTCAATGGAAAAATAACTATAAATAGCTTCTCTTTGCAAATTTAAGCATTGACTATTGATTTAATTGTTCCTGAACTTTTTGACGGAATACTAGTGGGTTGGGAACTGCTGGAAATAATTCACCTGAACCTCCAACGCCACGGATACAGATAGAGCCGTAATCCAAAAAACGGCCGAATATACTTTGATCTACTTCTATGCCTTCTATACGCGTTAATAAGTTCTCAAATGAGTAACGACGGATAAAGCCTAATTTAATAACTACTCGCTGATTTGTAATGCCAAACTCCGAAGTGAAGTAAGCAACTATGGCTGAAAACCAGCTAAGGAGGGCGACGAGTAAAAAAATTCCAGCCATTAAGTGGAGGCCCCAATAAAAAACTAACAATCCGGCTAATACGGTAAAGAAAGGCTTAAAAAAAATGATCCAATGAGGACGGCACCGGTAAAATACAAATTCATTGCTTGAAAGTGTTTGGTCGATGTAGCTCATGGATAAAACTCTCTTATTATATTGTTTAGCAAAATATAGACAAGGCAGATAACGATTGTCTGCCTTTTCCCGAGAAGCCGCAAGAGGGAAGCTTGGGAAGTTGGAGAGTCGTATGTTTGCACGAAGCGGTCGCCAAATATAGTTTGCTTTGCTAAGCTAGCCGTCTATGCATTGCCAATTAATACTCAATAACCTTAGTCTAAACGTTAAGTTAGGCCATCTAGAAGAAGAGCGAACCTTACCGCAACAGGTTTTAATTCAATTAAAACTGCAATTTATAGGAATTCCTTCGGCTTGTATTACGGATGATTTGCAAGGCACGTTTTGCTATGCGGCGCTTTCTGCTGAGCTGCAAAAGTTTTGCGATGCTCGTTCTTTTAAGCTAATTGAATTTTTAGGTTATCAACTCTATCAGTTCTTGAAGAAGAAAATAGCAGAAATGACTTCTGAAAAAATTAATGTTTTTTTATGCGTGACTAAAAATCCTCCGCTTAGCAACCTTGAGCAGTCTAGTTTCTCAATCAGCGATTAAACTTAGGTTTTGGCATAAAGTAATAGTTTATAACGCTAAATAAAATAGAATGGAGCGTCTGAGGTATAATTAAATGCCTAGATTGGATACACTATTATAATTATGAAAAACCCAATGGATTTCTCTCAACATACACCCATGATACGTCAGTATCTCAGTATAAAAGCAAAATATCCGGATAAGCTTTTATTTTATCGTATGGGGGATTTTTATGAATTATTTTATGAAGATGCAATTAAAGCAGCTAAATTATTAGATATAACTTTAACAAAGCGTGGACAATCGGGTGGTAATGCCATCCCTATGGCAGGCGTACCCTTCCATAGTGTAGAAAGTTATTTAGCGAAACTTGTTAAGCAGGGTGAATCTATTGCAATCTGCGAACAAATTTCGGACCCCGTATCTGGAAAAGGGCCTATGGAAAGGCGAGTAACACGAATTATTACACCGGGTACGCTTAGCGATGAAGCATTATTAGAAGCACGGCAAACAAATCTTTTACTTTCGCTTAAAGATAAAGAAGCACAGTTTGGCTTAGCCTATTTAGATATGGGGAGCGGCCGATTTCATCTCTTACAAGTCAATGGCGAAGAAGCGATAATCAGTGAGTTAGCAAGACTTAATCCGGTTGAATTATTAATCGATGAAACATTTAGTCGTTTGGCTTTACTAGCACCGTATAAAAATATACGGCGTAGACCCAGTTGGGAATTTGATTTAACAACGGCTACCCATTACCTTTGCCAACAATTCCAAACTCGTGATTTAAGTGGCTTTGGTTGTCAAGATTTACCTTTAGCGATTCAAGCAGCGGGGTGTTTGCTCAATTATGCAAAAGATACCCAGCAAGCGGCTGGATTAGCGCATATTCAACCTTTACATGTAGAACGACGAGAAGATAGCCTTATCTTAGATGCAACAACACGGCGCAATTTAGAGTTAACGGTTAATCTACAAGGAGGAAAAAATAATACACTTCTATCCGCTATTGACGAGACCGCGACAGCTATGGGAAGCCGTTTGTTATATCGATGGATACAGCGACCTTTAAGACAGGTTCCATTAATTCAAGAACGTCAACAAGCTATTCAACACTTACTAAAGACGCAAGCTTATCCAAGTTTACATAGTGTATTACAGATTATCGGGGATATTGAGCGTATCATTACCCGCATTGGCTTAAAATCCGCGAGGCCGCGTGATTTGGTGCAATTGCGTTTAGCTTTAGCAAGTTTACCGGATATTCATAATAAGCTTACTTGCTTATACTCTAATGAAGAAAGTAAGACGGATGCTTTACTCATTCGATTAACCCGGGATATCAAAACCTTCCCGAAATTATTTTCTTTATTAAAACAAGCGATTGTTGAAAATCCTCCGGTTGTTACTCGTGAAGGCGGTGTCATTGCAAAAGGCTATAACGATGAATTAGATGAGTTACAGCAATTGAGTGAGAATGCTGGACAATATCTGGTCGACTTAGAAAAACGTGAACGAGAACAGTCGGGGATTAGTACACTTAAGGTTGGCTTTAATCGTGTTCATGGTTACCATATTGAAATAAGTAAAGGCCAGGCAAAAAATGTGCCACAGCATTATATTCGCCGACAGACTTTGACAAATGCAGAGCGTTTTATCACGCCTGAATTAAAAAAATTTGAAGATAAAGCATTGAGCGCGCGTTCCAAAGCATTAAGTCTAGAAAGAAAACTCTATGATGAACTCCTAGATGAATTATTTATATATCTCCATGATTTACAAAGAACTACCAACGCATTGGCTCAGTTAGATGTCCTTGTGTGTTTATCGGAGCGCGCAGTGTCGCTTAAACTGGTGTGCCCACAACTAATAAATGACACCGGTATCCATATTAAAGGTGGGCGCCATCTGGTTATTGAGCAAGCGATTGATACGCCTTTTGTTGCGAATGATAGCGAATTAATACCAGAAAGAAGTTTATTAGTTATTACTGGCCCTAATATGGGTGGTAAATCAACTTACATGCGACAAACGGCCTTAATATGTTTACTTGCCATGACAGGAAGTTTTGTACCCGCCGAAAGTGTCACTATAGGTGCTATTGATCGTATATTTACTCGAATCGGTGCGTCGGACGATTTGGCAGGTGGGCGTTCAACCTTTATGGTGGAAATGACGGAAACGGCTTCTATTTTACATAATGCCACTGCACAAAGCTTGGTTATTATGGATGAAATTGGTCGCGGTACAAGTACCTTCGATGGGTTGGCTTTAGCTTTTGCGTGTGCGGAATATTTGGCAAAAGAAATCAAATGCTATACTTTATTTGCTACGCATTATTTTGAGTTAACAGAGCTTGCTGAAATAATACCAGGAATAGCTAATTGCCATTTAAAAGCTATCGAACATGAAGATAAAATAGTGTTTTTATATACCGTGAACGAAGGTCCTGCGGATCAAAGCTATGGCTTACACGTGGCACAACTTGCGGGGGTTCCTAAGACAGTTATTGTGCGAGCTAAAGAGAAGCTAGCAACACTAGAACAAGAGGCCAATTTACCTAATAAAATAGTGCCTTATCCATTAGCTGCTGAAAAGTCAGTCCCACTTCCAATTATGGAACTGTTGGAGCGTACTGAACCTGATCATTTAGCACCCAAGGAAGCACTTGAGATACTTTATCGATTAAAATCCTTGCAAGGAATTAATGTATGAAAAAAAAAGTTTTTTATCTTAATGACGAAACATTTTTGTCTGAACAAAGAGAACAAATGACAGGCTATTCTTCACAATCTAACGAAAATATAAAAAGTACTGAACCAGAAGAAGGTGACAGGCAGGCTATTTATCGTCGGCGCGGTATTTACTTACTGCCTAATCTATTTACGATTGCCGGATTGTTTGCCGGTTTTTATGCCATTGTAACGGCTATGGAGGGTTATTTTAGTAATGCAGCGATTGCTATTTTCGTTGCTATGATTATGGATTTTTTTGATGGACGCGTTGCACGTTTAACAAATACACAAAGCGCTTTTGGTGCAGAATTAGATAGTTTATCCGATATGGTGTCTTTTGGTGTTGCCCCGGCATTGGTGGTTTATAGTTGGTCCTTAGAAAGTTTAGGGAAATTAGGGTGGCTGGCAGCATTTATATTTGCTGCAGCGGGTGCACTACGCCTTGCTCGTTTTAACACCCAAGCACAAATGACAGACAAACGTTACTTTCAGGGTCTTCCTATCCCCGCAGCGGCTGGTATTTTAGCTAGCATGGTCTGGTTAAGCGTTGATTCTGAAATTCCAGGGAATGTAGTGGATATGACCGCGGCTGTTTTAGCCATTTTAACCGCGATTTTAATGGTTAGTAATATCCGTTATTATTCTTTTAAAGAGATCGATTTGAAAGGTCGCGTTCCTTTTGTGGCAATTTTATTGGTAGTACTGGCTTTTGTTGGCATCTCCTTAGATCCGCCTAAAATACTTTTTTTACTCTTTTTTTGCTATGGGCTTTCTGGCCCGAGTTTAACACTCCTCGCATTACATAAAAAACGTGCTTTACGTAAAAAAAACCACCGTTAAGCTAGCTCGCCTCCGTCGTACCGACGAGCTAGTATCCAGATTTTTGAAGAATGTTTTATATGTTTAAAAACTAAGAAATTATAGATGCTAATTTAAGTTGTCGGTCGAAGTAATCTTGTTTCATTGCTTTTTTAGCTTTGATTAGTGTCTCTTCTGCGACCTGATTAGCGCGTTCTGTGCCGCGCTTTAAAATATTTAATATCTCTTCGGGATCGTTTTCATAAGTTTTTCGCCGTTCACGCATGGGGCGGGTTAATTCCACCAGTACCTCAACAAGTTTACGTTTACAATCAACATCTTTAATTTGGCCTTTACGATATTGTTCTTCAGCTTCTGCAACCCAGGCTTTATCAGGATTAAAGACCTCATGAAAAATCCATAAAGGGTTATTTTCCGTAGAGCCGGGATCAGAGGCACGTAATCGTTTTGGGTCGGTATACATCCCCATTACTTTTTTAGATATCGTATCTGCATCATCGCTCAAATAAATGGAATTATTGAGTGATTTACTCATTTTCGGGAGTACACCATCGGCATTAGGTCCGCCGGTACCGACTAAGCGTTTTACACGGCTTAGTTTGGCTTGGATGATAGGAAATAGTCCCCCTTTTGTAACATAATCTTTATCTTCAGTTTGTGGATCGACAGCACAATAAACTTGATTAAATTTGCGCGCACATTCACGGGCCATTTCTAAATGAGCGACTTGATCTTCGCCGACAGGAACGATTTCTGGGCGAAAAGCAAGGATATCAGCGATTTGGCCTACAGGATATAACAAAAAGCCAAAAGGATAATTATCGCCTAGATTTTTATTACGTATCTCTTCCTTTATTGTTGGGTTTCTCATAACACGCGGAAATGAAAGTAACATACTGAAAAACCAGCTGAGTTCCGCAATAGCAGGCACTTCCGATTGAATAAAAATAGTACTTTTTGAAGGGTCCATGCCTACAGAAAGATAATCTAGAGCGATGTCTAAAGTATTCTGGCGTATTTCTTCTGGATGTTCAGCACGGGTCGTAAATGCATGCACATTAGCAAGAATAAAGTAACATTCATAAGTTTCTTGTAATGCAACACGTGTTTCCAATGAGCCTGCCCAATGTCCGAGATGAAGCTTGCCAGTAGGCGTATCGCCAGAGAGTAGACGGGGTTTAATTTTAGGTTCTTTAGCCATGATTTTGCATTATTGAGCTTCTAATGGACTATTCTCGCGGCTTCCTTAAGCTAATTCAAGTTTTTTATCCTTATTTTTATTATAAGTGTAGGGTCTTCTCTACTGTTGGTCTACGCTATGAAGCGTATTTTTACAGAATATGTACTTTTTTCATACGGTATTCGGTCGTTAATTAATTCTTTCGCAGTATTTGTTATTAAATTAATTTAACACGCTAAAATTTATTTTTTTTCTATATTTTAATCTAAAAAAACATAGAAAAAACTTAAAAGTTAATTTAACATATAGGGGTAAGTAATTTTAAATTTTTGGAATGACAACATGGCTGTAGCAAATGGTTTCTTTCAATCTAAAGTAAAACAATCTTTTGATTTTTTAGCGGCTGTTAAGTCAACAGAGGGACAATTCGAATGTGATTTTCATAGAACCTCAGAAGTTAAGCTTTTGGTTAACCAAAAAAATAAACTACATTATATAAAAAGTGATTTTTATGATAGTGAGAATTTCAATTACGAAGCTGAAAAAGTAAAAAATAAATTTGTAAAAGAATTAAGAAATATAAATCCTGAATTAGAGATTGCAGTAAAAAAAATGATGCAGCAATCAGGACCTTTTTATTCAGGTAGAAATGCGTTGGAAAACATTATTTTTCCTCGCGTAGGTATGAGAGGTGCAGAGTGCACACATAAGTTTATCGTTGAAGTTAGTGCGAATAATGTGGTGATTGTAAGAGAAATCAGCACGTACAATAGTTTACACCTAAATTTATCTGGGTTTGCAAAAAATATCTCTTGCTCTGCAGAGGGCATAGAAGGTGGTGAATTTACTAAGATGCAAAAACAAGCGCTAGATGCCTATAGAGAGCTTAATATCGGTATGTATTTGCCTAAACCGCCTGAAACTAGCTTACAAGAGCAAACGCAAGAGCATGGAAATTATTTGTTAGCAAATGATAGTCAAGCTTTTGGAGATGCGGGCTTAGTTGAGCTAGATCAAGTTAATATTGACAAAGACTACAATTTTGGACACTTATTATTAAGTGAACCACTTTCTTTGACGGTTGAGTATAAGCTTTATTACGATTTGGAAGAGAAAAAATTTAAAGTAATTAAGCCTACAGAAGCTGATATTGATGTTAACTTTCCTGCTACAATAGTGGAAAAGTTAATTTCTATGAATTTTAATGGAAGAATTAATAATGGGTTTAGAGCTATAACTTTTTCAACCAAAGTTCAGGAGAAGCTAGCAAAGGTAATTGCTAAATTTGTAGAAGCTGTGAAAAAAGCCTTTATAGTGACTATGGATAAATTTTTTAGCGGCGAAGAGTCGGCAAATAATTCTTTTGGCCCCTATAGCAATCGACCGCGAATTTAAAAAATTTTTAAGTTATCAACCCCGTTTTATCTGTGCTAACATATGCCCATTCTGCTTAGCTATGGGGTGTAGTCTATGTCATCCGTCCAGTGTTCAATGCTTTCAGCATCTAAAGAATTTATTGATCTTTCTGCAGAAGCGCTCATTGTAGCAGCTGTAGAGCGTAAGGAAGGAGTAATTGCAAGTAATGGTGCTTTATCCGTAGTGACAGGTAAGCGGACAGGTCGTTCACCCAAAGATAAGTTCATTGTTAAGGAGCCCAATACCGAAAAAGATATTGATTGGGGTCCAATTAATCAGCCTATATCAGAAGAAAACTTTCATGCATTGTGGAAGCGGGCAGAATTATACGCAAAGGGAGTTGATTTGTTCATTTCCAATTTGCAGGTAGGTGCGGATCCACACTATTATTTACCAGTAAAGATTATCACAGAATATGCTTGGCATAATTTATTTGCTAGGCAACTGTTTATTCGGCCTAAAGATTTTCATGGAAAGGGAGGCGGTAAATCTGAATGGACTATCCTAGGTCTCCCAGGCCTTAAAACCGATTCGCAACGCGATAGCGTCCACAGTGATGCGACTTTAATTGTACATCTTACAGAGCGTAAGGTTTTATTGTGCGGACATCGTTACGCTGGCGAAATTAAAAAAGCCATGTTTTCTGTTATGAATTATTTATTACCTGCTGAAGATGTTTTGCCGATGCATTGCTCTGCGAATGTAGGTAAAAAGGGTGATGTAGCATTATTTTTTGGTTTATCAGGAACGGGTAAAACAACCCTATCAGCCGATCCGGAACGTTATTTGATTGGTGATGATGAGCATGGCTGGAGCGAAAACAGCGTTTTTAATTTCGAAGGCGGCTGTTATGCAAAATGTATCGATTTATCGCAAGAACGCGAACCTGTGATTTGGAACGCTATCCAGCATGGTGCCGTGATGGAAAATGTTATGTTAAACCACCAAACTTTAGAACCTGATTATAAAGATGCAAGCTTAACTCAAAATACGCGGGTGGCTTACCCGTTAGATTTTATTTCTCTTCGCGTACTAGAAAATCGTGTTGATCGTTTACCTAATGCTGTTATTTTTTTAAGCTGTGATTTGTATGGCGTATTACCGCCTGTAGCACGTTTAAATCACGAACAAGCGGCCTATTATTTTTTAAGTGGATATACGGCGTTGGTAGGTAGTACCGAAGTTGACCAGACCGAACCGATTAAAACGACATTTAGTACATGTTTTGGCGCTCCATTTTTTCCACGTCCGGCAAAAGTTTATGCTGAGTTACTCATAAAGCGGTTAAAAAATAGTGACGCAACAGTTTATCTTGTGAATACGGGATGGACAGGTGGTGCCTATGGCCAAGGACAGCGTTTTCCTATTCCTGCCACGCGCGCGGTCATTCATGGTATTTTAAATAATGGATTAAAATTAGCTGAATATACGACACTACCCGGTTTTAATTTTGCTATTCCTAAGCAGCTTGAAGGTATTGATTCTCGTTTATTAAACCCAAAGCAAACATGGAATGATCCGGCTGAATATGACAAACAAGCCAAAGAGTTAATTAGCAAATTTATTGATAATTTTAAGAAGTTTGAAGTAAGCGAGAATATTCGCAATGCAGGACCTAGTTTAACCTGAATTTGATATAAGTTATTTTTTTCTTTTAAGTATTCCAGTCCAGGCCGTTGTTAACGGATGCGCTTTTTTGCGGACTAAATTTTATTGCGTCTAATCATTGAGCAGCGAAACTAATGCGAAGTTTAAAAAGCGCATTATATGGATTTTCATTGCTTCCAATACGTAGATATTATAAAAATAGCAAACATTTTTATTAGGAGAAAAAAATGTTAAAAAAACTTATATTTATCACTCTGTTTTTATTTAGTTCTTCAGTTTTAGCTTTGAATGTAGACGTCACCTATAATGGGGCAGAAGGTTGTAATAAAAAAATACCTATATATTTAAAGGGCAGATTCCAAACTGTTAAAAGTTTAAAAAGTGAAATTTCTGCAAGGATAAAAGAAGAAAATAGGAAGTTTGATTTAGTTAAGCAAAGAATTTACTGTGGTCAAGGACAGCGCGAGTTGGATGACAGGGAAATTGTTGGCAGTTGTTCAAATGGTCAAGGTGGTAGTGGAATAGGGGCTGTTCAAGTTGAGTTAAAACTTAAAGAAGATTATAGATAATTTTATCTAAATATTAAAAGTTAAGTTATATGCCGCTCGGTACCTGAAGATGCGAACCTTTCAAACTCATAGCGAGCGGTATACCTAATTACATGCGTATGGGAGAACACACTTTCGCGTGCGGAAGAGGATTCAACGAATAGCATTCCAAGTTTATTCTTGTTTTTGAAATTCATCGGCTAAATCTCCAGCGCGTTGTTTGGCTGTTTGCATTGCTTTTTCAATTAACTCAGAAAATTGGCCTTTTTCTAAAATCTCTATTGCAGCTTGCGTTGTTCCACCACGGGAAGTGACGTTTTGCCTTAACTGTTCTACGGCTACGTTGCCACTTTCAGTCGCCATACGAGCAGCACCGAGTGCAGTTTGTCGACTTAATAAAGATGCAGTTTCTTTGGATAATCCAAGTTTAGCACCTGCATTTTGTAATGCTTCTATTAATAAAAAAAAGTAAGCTGGACCGCTACCAGATAGTGCGGCGATACTATCTATTTCCTCATCAGAATTAACCCAGACGATAACTCCTATACTGTTAAAAATTGATTCAGTAATTTTTTTTTGTTCCTGCGAACAGCTGGAGTTTGCAAATAAGCCTGTTGCGCCACACTTTAGCAGTGCAGGCGTATTTGGCATGCTGCGGATGAGTGCAATTGAGGTATCTTGTAGATAGTTTTCCAGTGTTTTTAGATTTATTGCGGCTGCGATTGAAATAACCAAAGGTTTTTTTTTACGAATAAGATTAGCAATTTCTATTGCTACTTTTTTTAAAATTTGGGGTTTTACAGCTAATACAATAATATCGGCGTTGCTAACCGCTAAGCAGTTATCAGTGCTAATATTAATATTTAAGTTTTTAAGTTTATTGAGTTTATCTAAATTGGTATTCGTAGCCCAGATATTTTTTGCTTCGTATCCGTCCGCCAATAGTCCTTGGATTATGCTGTTGGCCATATTCCCTGCGCCAATAAAGCTAATTTTTAAATTTTTCATAGGGTATTCACAAAATTAAGTATTGGTTTTTCAGTTTTTTTCTTAGCATTTTTTATTGTTTTAAATAATTATCAAGACGTTTTAACTCATTTAAGGTTCCAACGTTAAACCAATTGCCTTGATAATATTCACCTGTGATCTTTTCTTCATTGATACGTTTTTGGAATACTTCTGACAAAGGAAAGCGTTTAGTATTGTAACCATTAAAGAAGGAAGGATGATAAATACCAAAGCTTGCAAAGGTAAGTTTTGGTCGACCGTCTAATGTTAAAAACGTATTAGCTTGTAAATGAAAATCGCCCTCAGGGTGAAAGCTAGGGTTATCGACTAAGACAAGATGTGCTTGCGCAGGGTTGCGAAGTAGATGGCTTGATAATTTTTCTAACGGATAATCTGTCCAGATATCAGCACTTAATACGAGAAAAGGCTCATTTCCTAACAAAGGTAATGCTTGACGAATGCCCCCCCCTGTTTCAAGCACAGTGGGTTCTTCAGAGTATTCGATGGCTACGCCATAATCATAACCATTTCCCAATGCTTCTTTGATCTGTTGCGCGTGATAGGAGACATTAATGACAATTTCTTTGATATTAGCACTTGCTAGCTTTAACAGTTGATGAACGATAAAAGGTTTGCCAGCTATAGGTAATAAGGGCTTGGGTATTTTGTCAGTCAAAGGTTGCATACGTGAACCGCGACCTGCAGCAAGTAACATGGCTTTCATTTCTTTCCTGTTTCACTCAGTTTATTGTGACTATTTAATTGTAATAATTGTTTTAGTTCGTTAAGTTCAGGATATTTTTCGCAGGTTTTTTGGAGATAGTGAAGAAGACGGTCAGTGGCGCTGGAAAGGTAGTGAGGTTTATTATCTCGGTAAGAAAGGCGTGCAAAAATACCTAATATCTTTAAATGCCGTTGTACGCCCATTAGGTCAAACCATCGCATAAATTCTTCTTTAGAAAATTGATAATGTGGTCTTAGCATATGGTGGAAATGTAATATCCACTTTTCTACTTGAGATTCTGGCCAATCGATATAGGCATCTCGTAATAATGAAACAGCATCATAAGTAATAGGGCCATAGACGGCATCTTGAAAATCTAACACACCGACTTCTTTCTTATCTATTAATAATAAATTACGGGAATGGTAATCGCGATGTACACAAACACTGGGTTGCCCGAGTGCTGAAGTAATCAATATTTTGAAGATACTCTCAAGCGAGGCTTTAAATTCAGCTGTTATATTGAGTTTTAAATGTCTATCTAAAAACCAATCGGCGAATAGATTTAATTCAAAACGGATAAATTTCTCATCAAATAAACCTAATGGTTGATTATTAGCTAGTATGGGTTTGCAGTTTTGTATTTTAGGGACGACAGCAAGCGCACGTGTATATAAGTCATCGACATTTTCTGTATTCAACAGCTTTAAATATAGAGCATCTCCGAGATCGCTGAGCAAAATAAAACCTTGATCGAGATTATATTTAAGGATTTTAGGGACATGGATTCCTTGTTGTAAGAAGTTTTTTGCAATAGCGATAAATGCACTTATGTCTTCTTTGTCCGGAGGAGCTACCATTACTACGTAGCTTTGTTCATTTATAAGTACCCGAAAATAGTGGCGAAAACTTGCATCAGCAGCTAAAGGTTGGAGCTCGAAGTTGTCTAGTAAACAATCTGTTGTTAACCAATTCTTTAGCGTTAGTAATTCAGTTGGGGTAGTTGGCATGTAATAAGTCTTAAGTTAAAGAATAAAGGTAACTTGGCTACTAATAAGTATTTTACACTGGAACGAACTTGATTATCTATAAGCTTACCCAGTAGTATAGACAGCGTACTACAGCTATGACTTTTGATTTCTTGGCGTAATGTTTATAATTTTATAGGGTATGATATGTATCATGGCAGCATAGTCGCGTTATTAACCCCCATGCAGGAAAACGGGGATGTTGATTATCCTTGTTTGCGTGAATTGGTTAAGTGGCATATTGCACAAGGTACTGATGCTATTCTTGTGATGGGAACGACCGGAGAACCAGCAACGCTTAAGGCCGAAGAGCAAGAAAACGTTATTAGAGCCGTTGTAGAGCAGGCTTTGGGGCATAGAACTATTAAATATGTGCCTGTTATCGCGGGTACCGGATCAAATTGTACTCAAAGTACGATAGAAAAAACACGAAAGGCTATGGAAATAGGGGTTGATGCGTGTTTGTTAGTGGCACCCTATTACAATTGCCCTACACAAGAAGGACTTTTCCAGCACTATCGAACAGTTGCAGAGAAAGTTCCTATTCCGCAAATTTTATATAATATTCCGAAGCGAACGGGGGTTGATTTATTGCCTGAAACAGTGGCGAGATTAGCAGGCATTACTAATATTGTCGGTATAAAAGAAGGCCAGCTAGAGCGTGCGAAGGAAATTATAAAGCTCTGCGGGACGAACATTGATGTATATAGCGGGGATGATAGCAGCGCTTTGGAAATTATACGTTTGGGTGGGAAAGGAGTGATTTCAGTACTGGCTAATTTATTACCTAAGGTAATGCACGATTTTTATGAAGCCATAAAAAAAGCCTATAGCGTAGGAGGCGAAGCTGATTGGAGTGAAGTTGAAACGATAGATAAGGAACTTCAACCACTCTATAAGGATTTATTTATTGAAACAAATCCTATTCCGGTTAAATGGTTGGCTGCTAATTTTTCTGTAAAAAATGATCAACACTTAATCCCAACCGCCCAGCTTCGTTTGCCTTTGACGACTTTATCCACGGCACATCAAGCCGCTTTAAAGCCAACTCTGGATTACTTAAAGACTTTTACTAAATCATCGCCATGAAGTTATCTTTTTTATTACTCCTAAGTGTTTTTATTACTTTGACAGGTTGTACTTCTGTTAATGATTATATCAAGACGCGTAAATCCCAATATTTAAATAGTCAAGATCTCGGGCCTTTAAAACTAACTAACGGTTTAAAAATAAATCAATCGCGTTATATAATACCCGCAGCTCAAGCAGTCAAACCCACTGAATTGCCTAATTTATATCCTCCAACGGATTAAGTTGCTAGCTTTACATGAGTTAGTCTTAATGCGAAAAATTGGATGTGGGTGTAGTGCGCGACGCTGGTTTTTTGCGAAACAGAATTTACCTGACTAGATGAAGTCAAGTCCATAACGCAAGTCCAGAAAGAGATTTATTGGAGAGGTACCAAAGCGGCCATAATGGCGCCGACTCGAAATCGGATGAGGATGTAAATCCTACGTGGGTTCGAATCCCACCCTCTCCGCCAGCTTAGTCGCTTTTACGCTTTTACTGTGCTTTTTTGCAGAGAAATGCGTTCAAGAGGCTCATAAGTTTGGTTATATTCAGTTTTTTTACTGTTAAATAATACAATTTCATCAATTTGCATAGATTCAATATTTAATTTTAATTCTTCTCGCAGATTGGGTACATGATGATGGTTAATTTGGCCTAATATTAAATAGGGCAAGTAAGGTTTTGTTTCTGGTGTAAAACCTAGTTTTGCTGCAACTTCTTCGAGTGCGTAGGCTAATTCAAAAAGCTCAGAAAACGCAGCAATTTCAGCTACAATAGTTCGAGGTGCAGTAGGAGAAGGGTGAAACCGAATATTGATTAATTGTAAAGGAAAAGAAGCGATTTTTTTAATTGCTTCGCGTGAGCGCTCAATGAGGATGGGTAGGAGCGAGGGTTTAGTAGGCCCTAAAAAACGCAATGTAACATGCAGGTTTGTATTCCACATAACCCGTTTTCCCCAGGGTTCTTGCTTTAATTCTTCGATCAGTTGAGATAGGGCTTGGTGTAATTCAGGATTTAGTTTAATGCCAAAAAATAAATGTAATGGATCATGAGTACTCAAGTGTAGCTTCCTTACTAAAGACTATGACATTTAGACAGTACGATATTTTAATGCAAAAAGACAGAGATTTCTATCCAATAAAAATTTCTATACTGCAGATAATTGCACAACCACCCATTATAACCTAATATATTGAAATTATTTTGTCAGTTATTGACGATAAACCCTGTAAACTTATACTTAAAAAAGGTTATTATTGTTTTAGAGTATAATACTTTAATCTTTAGATTGATTTTTTTATGTCTGTTTATCAATATTAGGTTATAATAATAAAATATATTAATCTCGTTTTAGTTAACCCCCCTATGATTATCGATACTACCTTGCTATCCCGAATTCAGTTTGGGTTTACAATAGGCTTCCATATCTTGTTTCCTACGCTCAATGTTGGTTTAGCTGTTTTTTTGTCAATCATGGAGGGTTTGTGGTTAAAGACAGCCAACACGGTTTATCTAAAAATATGTCAATTTTGGACTAAGATCTTCGCACTAACATTTGGTATGGGTGTAGTTTCGGGCATTGTGCTTGCCTATGAATTAGGTACTAATTTTGGTCCCTTTATCCATATAGCGGGGGGGGTATTAGGCGCTTTATTTGCTTATGAAGTATTAAGCGCATTTTTTTTGGAAGCTGGCTTTTTAGGGGTAATGTTGTTTGGGTGGGACAAAGTAAGTCCTAGATTGCATTACGCAGCAACATTACTGGTTACATTGGGCACTACCATTTCTGCTTTTTGGATTCTATCTGCTAATTCTTGGATGCAAACACCAGCAGGTTTTCACGTTGAAGCGGGTAAGTATGTTGTCGATAATTGGTGGGCAGTAGTATTTAATCCATCGGCCATGCCACGTTTTTTCCATATGCTCATGGCTTCTTACTTAACGACTTGCTTTGCCGTTGCAGGGGTATCAGCTTGGTATTTACTGAAGCAAAGACATCTAGAAATAGCAAAAACTTGCTTTTCGTTCGCACTTGGAGCTGCTATTTTTCTTGCCCCGGCCCAAATTTTATTAGGGGATATGGTCGGATTAAGAGTCCATGAATATCAACCGCTTAAAACAGCAGCAATGGAAGGAAATTGGCAGACGCAAAACGGGGCGCCCTTAATTCTTTTTGCTATACCAGATAGCCAACATGCAAAAAATCATTATGAAGTTAGCATTCCAAAACTTGCAAGTCTTATTAATACGCATCACTGGGATGGGAAGTTAATCGGCTTAAAAAGTGTGTCTGCAAAAGATAGACCCGTTGTAGGATCTACTTTTTGGATGTTTCGTGTGATGGTAGGAATTGGTTTTTTATTCTTCTTAGCGGCCTTAATTGCTTTATGGTTACGTTTTCGCGGTCGGCTTTATCATTATCAAGGATTCTATCGTTTCTGTATCTGTATAGCGCCACTTGGATTTTTGAGCACAATTGCTGGCTGGGTAACAGCAGAGTCAGGCCGTCAACCGTGGATTGCTTATGATTTAATTCGTACCTCACAGGGTGCATCTTTAGTTCCTTTACATCAAGTTATTGTATCTTTAGCGTTGTTAGTAATTGTATATGGTGTCGTATTTAGTTTTTATTTGTTCTATCTTTTTAAAGTAATACGCACAGGACCTGCGCCGCTAACGCATGATACTAGTAAGGATGTGATGACAGAAACTCCCTTTAAATATATGGCGCCTGAGGGTAAATAGATGTTATTAATTCTAACGTGGGCCGTGATCATTTCTTTTATTATCATGATGTATGTGCTGCTTGATGGTTTTGATTTAGGTATAGGTATTTTATTTCCCTGGATTAAGCACGGTCAGTATCGCGACATTATGATGAGTAGTGTCATACCAGTTTGGGATGGAAATGAAACCTGGCTAGTATTTGGCGCAGCGGCTTTATATGCTGCTTTTCCATTAGCTTATGCCACGCTATTACCCACACTCTACATGCCTATTATGATTTTGTTGGTTTCTTTAATCTTTCGTGGGGTAGCTTTTGAATTTCGATTTAAAGCCCAGCGTAGCCAATTCATTTGGGACATTGCTTTTGCAGTAGGCTCGACATTAGCGGCCTTTATTCAGGGGGTTATTTTAGGTACCTTTGTAAAAGGATACGGCGAACAGTTACCTCTGCCTCATGCCGCGTATCAATGGCTAACACCTTTTAGCGTTTTCACAGGCCTTGCGGTTGTTTGCGGATATGCATTACTTGGGGCTACCTGGTTGATTGTAAAGACTGAAGGCAATCTACAAGACCAACTCTATAAAGCAGCGAAAATTTTATTAGGATTAGTTGCATTCTTTTTAGTTGCTGTGAGTATTTGGACACCCTTTATTGAGCCAAACGTTATGAAGCGTTGGTTTACTTTACCTAATTTTTTCTACTTGTCTCCGTTGCCACTTTTAGCAATAGTGACAGTAGCTTATACTTTTTTTTGTTTACAAAATCGTAGAGAAAAAGCCCCTTTTGTTTTAAGCATGGGTTTGTTTGTTCTTGCTTATATTGGTTTTTGTATCAGTGCATGGCCTTACATTATTCCGCACGTCGTTCCGGTCTGGGAAGCGGCTGCGGCGCCTTCTACTTTAAAGTTTATTTTAGTAGGCGCAGTAATTTTGTTGCCTATCTTATTGGCTTATACGGTTTATTCGTACCATGTTTTTCGTGGTAAAGTAAAAGAAGTGATTCACTATTGAAATTTAAATTTTTTCAAAGTAGTCGTTAATGTTGTTAACGAGTAAGAATTGAAAGTTAGGTTCTATATCAAGTGGGGTAATAGTTTTGGACAGAGGGTCAATGAGCATTTTTGAACTATTTTTAACACCATTGACTGTCTCAATGAATCTCTTAAGGTACTTATGAAAAAACGTACTCGTCAGTGGCTCTGGTTCATTGGCCTATATATTGCGGGCGTTGCAACAGTTGCAGTTGTATCTACGCTATTACGTTGTTTAATTCCACATTAAATTTCTATTTACATCCATTACACTTGGAATTGTGAGCTTGCAATTCCAAATGCATCCTCTAAATTTTATTTTCCATTTTTGAGTTGTGGCATAAATCTACTTTCATTTATAATTGTAAGAAGGGCTGTTCCCTCTTCGATAATTTTTCGAAAGGGAGCTGGATCAATAGGTATAAAAAAGTGTGATTTGGAAGTTGGTATACAAAAAATCTTTTTAATGCAGTTTAATAAACTGTTTAATATTCCCATCAGTAAGTTACTTCTGTTTTGTTCTTTAGTTATAAGCTCCTTATTTATATGTTCTTTTAAATAATTTTCATAACTTACTTTAAAATCTTCAATGGATTTACTTACTTCTTTCAAAAAAGCCTTGGCAGTTTTACTTCGTTCTTGTCTATAATTTAGGTTATCTAATTTCAATAGTGTATGAGTTATTTTAGAGAAATAGATGTTAGAAAGTGATTTAAGTTGTTTAGCCAGTAAATAGGTAGCATAGGCGGGTTCATCAGGTAATCCTTTCGCAATGTGATAAATAGATTCTATTTTATTATCTATGGGATAACGTAATTTTTTTGTTGTGTTTAGTGCTTCTTTGATATAAGGGATGTGAATTAGCTCCAAGTTGTCAGTTATTGGAGTATTTGATTTCTCAGGATGCTGACACCAATAAGCGTTATTAAAATCTGTGAAGAAGTCTGAAAAAGGGTAATAAGCTATGCTAAAGATATTGTTAATAAGTAGTTGAATATTAGCGCCCCCTTTTTCCGGATAGAGACATTTTAATTTTTCATATAATTGCATATAGTTCAATGTATAGAGTGAATATTTAAACAGAGATAGCTTATTTTTTGTTAAATAATCTTCTTCTATATATTCCTCGGCCAAGCTGCCTATATAACCTTCAAATGCAGCCATTTCAGAATTTTGTGACTTTTCCAACGTGGGTTCTTCTACATGAAGAAAGTCATATTTACTAAGACTTGCATTTATAAATGTTTCTGTATCAAGCCTGTAGTTCGCTGCGTCTAAGCCTTTCATAAGAGGTTGTTCGTTTAGTAATTTTTTTATAATAGGTTTAAATACAAAGGGGTTCGGGAGATTTTCGAGTATTTCAATTTCAGAAGATACAGTTAAGCATTTCTGTTTTTCTTTTAAAATAAAATTTTTAAAATCTCTAACTTGATATTCAAATTCATCTATAACAAAAAGTAATTCTATGAATGTTTGTAAACTATGGGGCCAGGTTGCTATATGTTTATTAAATAGTT
Source organism: Pseudomonadota bacterium (assembly GCA_040390025.1). Lineage (GTDB taxonomy): Bacteria > Pseudomonadota > Gammaproteobacteria > Diplorickettsiales > Diplorickettsiaceae > JAVHYG01. Next base: position 42,227 of record JAZJZD010000001.1, read on the forward strand.
CCTCTATTTGATTAGTTAGTAAGGAAATGTCAATAGATTCACTTACGATAAAAAAAGATAGCTTAGCTCTGAAATCAAGCAAAATGGCTTTAAATTTGTTCTGTAATGAACAAATATCTTTTACTTTACTTTTTAGACTTTTAGCCATAACTTTTACCTTTATAACTATTACTATAGAGATAAACTTTAACATCTTTTCAGATGTTAATATCTGAAAAGATGTTTTTATTATAGTTTTATGTGTTTTTTAATTGGGTGCTATCAAGTATAGTATTAGCCGCTGTGGGTAAGAACTCAGGGGGGGTAAAAAATAAACTTTGCTTAGGAAGGGTATAGTTTTCGATTTTAAACTGATCTAAATTGAGGTTTATAAGTGCCTGCAATGTTTTTTCATGAAAAGTGGCGATAGTTTTTTCGAGTAATATTTTTTTGTCGCCTTTTCTAAATTGAATTTCGAATCTAGCCCAAAATACAATAGAAAGAAAATTTATTGGTATTAATAGTCGAATACGTTGTTTTAAATTTTCAATTTCTATTGCAGGTAGTGTAATGTTCCCAGCATGTTTGTAATGCTCGAGAAAGAGTATTCTACTTTCTTCGCTAAGGTCTGAAACACAGAATAAACGTGCTATATCGTAGGCAGGATCTTCCATACTGGATACTTCCCAATCTATCAATTGAATCTTATTATTGAGCTCAATTAAATTGCCATGGTGTAGATCGCCGTGCGAAGGTTGTTCGGGTACCTCAAAACTGGCTAGAATAGCTTTAATGATATTTATTTTATTCAAAATACCGTCATCTTCTTTTTTTAAAATAGTTTTTATTTTTTTAAAGCTTTCCGACGTATTATTTACAAATGCAAGTGGAGTTTCTAGATTTTTTTTAAATTTTTTCGTGCAATAGTGAAGTTTTTTTACTAGCTTAGCAGTGGCTATAATTTTCTTAGGATTTTTAAAATCATCTTGCGTTAAGGAGCGGTATTGTGGGATAAACTGTGTTATGAGTAGATTATGCTTAGAATAATAGCCTATTATTTCTAAGGGAGTAAAGTTTAAGGTATGCGCTATCTGTAGGTTGTAAACTTCGATCGATAAATTGCGTACCAGTGGATTAATAAGTTTTGGAAATCTTAAGACTAAATCATCAATTTGATAAGTTTGATTAGAATAGCCGCCTATTATTTTAATAAATTTTTCAAAATTTCTGTTAAGTTTCCAATCTAGCAATTGCATGAAGAGTTTTTTATTGAGTAACTTCTCTTCTATTTCTTTTTCTCTTCCCAAATCCAGGAGCGCTGTATGGAGTTGTTTTTTCTGTGCTATGGAAAAGTGGGGCGGGGGTAAATTTGTTAGCATATAAGTCCTTTTAATTGTAGTTAAATTTTTTAAACATGGGGCTTTCTGCCGCATAAGATAAGAAGCGGTTTCCCCAGCTACGTTAGGATGTGTCGTCATTTGGCACGATGATGGTCATAAACCGTGGTATTTTCTGTCGTTGCCCACATATCTCAAGTCTCAAGTATGCTCCGTTACGATACTCGAAAAATCACGCTTTCTGTCTCATCCTTGCTAAACGACGACACCCTAGTTTAAATGGGGTAATTTTAAGCGGAGTTATTAAGTTTTAAAATTAGATTTTCTAGCCTAACACACTATTTTTGTCTATATCTGGTAAAATACAGCGATTGACTAACTGCATTAAACTTAGGAAAATCGCAACATAGCGAGTTGTAGGCCAATTATTAGCAATTCTCTCGTGCGTCTTTTCCCTTATTTTTCTGAACCAATTAAAGAATAGATAGTAAAATATGGCGATACATACCATTATCCATCTCCCTGATGAGCGTTTACGCATGCCTACCGAGCCAATTACTGTTTTTGACACGAGTTTACAACGGTTGATTGATGATATGTTTGAAACGATGTATGCCGCCAAAGGTATTGGTTTAGCTGCGCCTCAAATTGCAATTAATAAAAAGCTGGCGGTTATTGATGTTTCTGAGAATAAATCCTCAACGTTATGTTTAATTAACCCCAAGATTATTGAGAAGAAAGGTGAAGCGCCTATGGAAGAAGGGTGTTTATCAGTCCCTGGCGTTTATGATAAAGCGCCCCGAGCGCTATGGGTTAAATTATCTGCGCTTGATAGGCATGGAGAGCGGTATGAGATTGAGGCAGAAGGCTTATTGGCGCACTGTATCCAACATGAAGTCGATCATCTGAATGGAAAACTATTTGTGGATTATTTGTCGTCACTCAAACGCCAATTAGCACGTAAAAAATTAGAAAAAATAAAAAAAAGACAGGCTAAATCTTGAATATAATTTTTGCCGGCACACCTGAATTTGCTTTACCTAGTTTGCAAGCTTTACTTGCCTCGGAACATAAAGTAATAGCTGTTTATACGCAGCCTGATCGGCCAAAAGGCCGTGGGCGCCGTGTAGTAATGAGTCCTGTCAAACAGCTTGCTCTAGAAAAAAATATTCCTGTTTGTCAGCCCTTGACCTTGCGTGATGTCAAGGTACAAGAAAAGCTAGCACAATGGCAGCCAGATTTAATGATAGTGGTTGCCTATGGTCTTATTCTTCCACCGGCTGTTTTAGCGATTCCTCGTTGGGGATGCATCAATGTTCATGCTTCTTTATTGCCGCGATGGCGTGGTGCGGCGCCAATTCAACGTGCTATTTTGGCGGGTGACAAAGAAACAGGTATTAGTATTATGCAAATGGATGAAGGTTTGGATACTGGTGGGATTTTGGAGTTAGCTTCTTGTGAGGTAGAAAAGACAGACACCAGTCAAACTTTACAAGCTCGCTTAGCTAAACTGGGTGCTCAAACATTATTAACAAGTTTGAACACACTGCAAAAAGGAAATTATCAATTACAAGTACAAAATGAGCATGAAGCTACCTATGCGAAGAAGGTAGATAAAGTAGAAGCAGAAATTGATTGGAAAAAAAATGCTGAGGTTATCGAAAGAATGGTCCGAGCATTTAATCCTAAGCTTATTGCTTATACTTTTTTAGACCAGCTTTTATTGCGTATTTGGGCAATATCAATTTTAGACCAAACGTCTACAAGTACACCTGGCATTATTTTGAATGTATCGCCCCAAGGGATTGATGTGATGACAGGTGCTGGCGTAGTGCGTTTATTGCAACTTCAATTACCCGGTGGAAAGTGTTTACCGGTTGCTGATTTGCTTCATTCAAAATCTCATTTATTTCGTGTAGGTACGATTTTGGGCCGAGAACATGAATAATTCTCGAGCAATCGCCGCGCAAATAATCGCGCGTGTATTAACAAAAGGCGCCTCTTTAACGGATTCTTTTGCGGAAAGTCTGCCTAGCAAAATTGATTCTCGAGATAGGGGGTTTATCCAAGAATTATGTTATGGCGTGATACGTTGGTATGAGCCTTTAAAAAAACTCTGTGCTTATTTATTAAAAAAACCATTAAAGTCTAATGATCAAGATATTTATGCTTTATTGCTGATCGGGCTTTATCAGTTTATTTATTTAAAAACAGCCGATTACGCGGCAATTAATGAAACAGTCCAGGCAGCAAAGGCCCTTAAAAAAAATTGGGCGGCAGCGCTTATTAACGGGATACTGAGATCGTTTCAGCGCCAACAAGGCACATTGTTAAAAAAGCTTTCTGTGGAAGTCCAGTATGCACATCCACATTGGCTCCTAAAGAAGCTACAGCAAGCTTGGCCGGAAAACTGGCAGGCTATCGTAGACGCTAATAACCAAGCGCCTACAATGAGCTTGCGGGTTAATCAATTACGAGGCTCACGAGATAATTATCTACAAAAGCTTAAGGAGAAAGCGATAGCGGCTGAACCCAGTCTTTTTAGCGAAGTAGGTATACTACTTATTAATGAGAAGTGTAGCGTATATGAGTTGCCAGGTTTTATGGAAGGCGAGGTCTCTATACAAGATACAGCAGCACAATTAGCGGCTTTTTTATTGACGTTGAAGCCTAATCAAAATGTGTTGGATGCCTGTGCAGCACCGGGTGGAAAGTTCGCACATATTTTAGAAACGCAGCCAGATTTATTGAGTTGTGTGGCGGTCGATCACGATAACGATCGTTTAAGCAAGATAGTAGAAAATCTAGAACGTTTGAAATTAGGTAGTGAAAAAAATTTGCAGTTGATTTGTGCAGATGCACAGGAGTTTAAAAACAGTTGGCAAGGCGAGCAATTTGATAGCATCTTACTAGATGCGCCTTGTTCGGGAACTGGTGTCATTAGTAGACATCCTGATATTAAGCTATTACGGAGAGAACAGGATATTCCTAAGCTTGCTAAGCGACAACTTGAGCTTTTGTTGGGACTTTGGCCGCTACTCAAGCCTAAGGGTATTTTACTTTATGCGACGTGTTCCGTATTACCCGAAGAGAATCAGGATGTAATTCATCGGTTTTTATCACAACAATCCGATGCTAGAGAAGATATTATTGATGCCGAATGGGGTGTTGCTTGTCGAGTCGGTCGACAAATTTTTCCTACAGCGCGAAGTAATGATGGATTTTACTATGCGAGAATACTAAAAAAATAGAGTCATTTATGAAAAAAATAAAATCGTTTTTTTGTTGTTTGTTTTTTATGAGTCCATTTTTACTTTCTGCTTGTGCGACGAATACGAATCAACAAGCTAAAGCGTTGTGCGCTACTAAGATTAAAAAAGATGAAAAAAATAAGCATAAAAAAAACATACCACCTAGACTTGTTCAAGTGATCCAAAGTCCGGAACGTCTGCGAGTTATTCTCTATAGCGATGTTTGCTTTCAATCTGATGGACAGTTAACAGCGCAATGTGCGAACCAGCTTAGTAATACAATGAAAACGATCAAACGATATGGCGATGGTCTTATCCAAGTAGTGGGTTATACCGATGATATCTATGATTCGCAAACGGCAGAAAAGCTATCGCAGCGTCAAGCGGATACTGTGGTCGCTTTTTTATGGTCAAAAGGGATTGGATCGCAACGTTTGCGCGCAGTAGGCTTTGCTGCTCATGATCCTATTGCCAGCGATCGTAGCGTCAACGCCAGCGCCGCCAATCGACGCGTAGAGATTACGTTAGTGAGATAAGAGCCAATCTTTTATTGCATTTTAAAAAGTATTGATGAATTGGTTTGGGTTCTATCGCCTATCTCGTGCTACCCCGTATTTATTATCAATACTTTTTAAAAATGTAGTAAATTAAGTTATTGCAAAGCCTAGTTAGCGAGTACCAAACCTGTAGTTTGATTAAAACTATTCAGAAATTTTACAGGCTTAGAATAATAAATGACGCTATCATCCTTAGCGAGCGCATTTAACTTATTTCTAATAGTAATTTCAGCGTGTGCTTGATTTTGTGTTTCAATAAACCCATTATCTGCGCGTAGTGATTTGGCGAATAAAAAAGCGCTTTGCATTAAATGGATATCTAATGTTTTCACAATTCCGGCAAGAAGAATCTTTCCTGTGCCAGCCGCATTTATTTTCAGGTAGGGACTATTTACCCAGTAAAGCATTAAGTTTCCATTGCCTGTTAAATTAATCATTTGTAGTGCGGCTTCACCTTCTAGTTTAATTTTCCCTTCATTTTTACCCTGGATGATCAGATTTGTACTATGAATATGGTGGAGCGTGATGTTGGTTTTTCCATTTACAGAGAGTAATTTTAAGTTTAATTGATTCGTACAAAGCTTGATAGAACCATTTCCTTGGGTCATAAGTGATAAAGAGCCCGCTAGTCCTTTTCCGGATAAACTGCCATTACTATTAAAGCGAATTTGATTGAGTTGGGTAGGTGTTATGTTTACCTTAATGGTTAAACGATCTCCATAGTGTGGCCAATAATTCCATTTGGTTTCTAGGTAAAGCGTTTGGCTTTTTATTTTCCAGGTGACTGCGGAAACTGTTTTAGGGTCGCCAAAAAGTTGTAATGTGGGAACTGTAGAGGCTGTTGGAGCAGCGTTGATGTATACATTCACCGGACCTTGGATAGCTAACGCCGAAAAATAGGGAGTAGCCACATTCTTGCTTACTAAAGGGTTAGAAGCTGTTTGTGCGATTATGGGGGTGGAAAAGCAAAGGATAGTAAGCGCATAATAGGCTAATCTCATAGATTATTCTCTTTTTATTATTCTGCAAGCATAGTACCCTTCCCGCAAATTTTTTTCTAGGTAGGGCGTATTTATCATCCCCAGCTATATTTTTCCTTAAGGTTATTAGGTTATAATCGCAAGTTATTGCGCCCATTGATTGAGTACTTATGAAGCCTATAATCCAACAAGAAATCAAATCAGCTTTAGAGGCGCAAGAAGAAATTTCTTTGTTATCCCCTTTAAATATTGAAATAGATTATGCGCGGGATAAATCACATGGGGATTTCTCGAGTAATATTGCGTTAGTTCTTGCTAAATCTTTAAGAAAACAACCGCGACAACTTGCGGAGCGGATAATAGCAAGCATAGATTGTTCTAAATCGACTTCAATAATAGAAAAAGTTGAAATAGCGGGACCAGGGTTTATTAACTTTTTTGTGAAGAAAACGGCTTGGGTTCCGATCGTTAGTCGGATATTAACAGAAGAAAAGCAATTTGGTGCGTCCAAAATAGGCAAAGGTGAATCTCTATTAGTAGAATTTGTTTCGGCTAATCCTACCGGCCCTTTACATGTAGGGCATGGACGAGGCGCTGCTTACGGTGATTCCTTAGTTAGATTGTTGAAAATAGCAGGCTATCAAGTCCATGCAGAATATTATGTCAATGATGCTGGCCGGCAAATGGATATTTTGGCTACCAGTGTTTGGTTGCGGTATTTAGAAGCTTGTGGTGAAGTTTTAGTTTTTCCGAGTAATGCTTATAAAGGGGCTTATATACGTGATATTGTTGAACAACTTGTTTTGCAGTATAAAAAACAGTTTTGTAGACCGGCTTCAGAGGTATTTGCAGATATTCCTCTTGATGAGCCACAAGGTGGTGACAAAGAGAAACACATTGATGGGCTGATTAACAAAGCCAAAGTTTTGTTGGGCGCTAGCGATTATCAAAAGCTATTTGATGCAAGTTTAAAAGATATTCTAAACGATATAAAAGACGACCTTAATGATTTTAGAGTTAATTTTGATGAATGGTTCTCAGAACGTAGCTTATTTAAAACAGGTTTTGTCGAAAAAACAATTGAACGGTTAAAACTAAGTGGTCATACCTATGAACAAAATGGCGCGCTATGGTTTAAATCAACGGAATTTGGCGATGATAAGGATCGGGTACTGATCCGAGAAAATGGTCAAGCCACTTATTTTGCTGCAGATGCGGCATATCGGCTTATTATTTTAGAAGATCGAGGTTTTAAAAAAATTGTTAATATATTAGGCGCGGATCATCATGGCTATATTGCTAGAATTCGTGCTGTTATTCAGGCCTTAGGTTACCCCGCGCACAGTTTAACCGCATTATTGGTTCAATTTGCTATCCTTTATAGAGGCGAAGAAAAAATACAAATGTCTACGCGTAGCGGAGAATTTATTACTTTACGCGAATTACGTGAGGAAGTGGGTAATGATGCAGCGCGGTTTTTTTATGTATTGCGTCGAGCAGAACAACATATGGATTTTGATTTGGAACTTGCAAAAAAACAATCGAATGCGAATCCCGTTTATTATGTACAGTATGCTTATGCGCGTATCTGTAGTGTGTTTCGTCAGCTTAAAGCAAAACAATTGAATTGGGATAAAGCCGTTGGTATAGCTTCACTTAACCAGTTGCAAGAAGAACAAGAACTCGATTTATTAATTTTATTAAACCGTTACCCGGAGATGTTAGAGCAAGCCGCTAATTATCATGAGCCCCATATCGTTGCCCATTACTTGCGAGATTTAGCACAAGCATTTCACTCTTACTACAATCAATATGTTTTTTTAGTAGAGGCCGAGGATTTGCGAAATGCGCGATTAAATTTAATAGCGGCTATTCAGCAAGTGATAGAAAATGGTTTAGCTTTACTGGGTGTAGAGACATTGGAAGTGATGTAATGGCAAAGGATTACGCTAAATACGCGACTTATCGAAAATCGCGCTCCTATCGTAGTCGCTTTTGGATAATATTGATTTTAGTAATGGGTTTGCTTCTTCTTGGATGCGGGATCTTTTTTATGAAGTCTCATTCTAAACAGGAAGCGCGACGAACTGAAGATAAGTTGAAGCAAAAGTTATTAGAATCCCCTGCGCCTAAGCCACCCGAACCAGAATTTGATTTCTACAATATATTGCCACAAGATAATTTAACGCTATCTCCTCAATCAGCGGATAACGTTACGCTTTCTTCTGTGCGGCCGAATATAGCAGAAGCCAGCTCGATTTCTCCCTCTCATTTAAAAAAACCATTAGATAGCCTGCTTAGTACTACACCCGAGCAAGTTGCAATAGCGGAAGCTAAAAAGCAGTTGGACCAAGAGATGAACCAATTAAATAATGCGACTTATACCCTGATATTAGGAGACTTCCAAACTGTTTCGCAAGCCGAACAATACCAAGCTCAAGCACTTTTAAGGGGATTTTCAGTGCAAAGTAGATTAAATAAGGCTAATGGGATAATTAGTTATCAAGTGTTCATGGGTCCCTATTCAGAGTTATCACTTGTCAGGCAGGAACAAAAACGTTTAAATGCAGCTGGAATGGCTGCGGTTTTACTTAAATCGAAATAAACCCTCTATTTTACAGAAAGACTTGAAGGTCACTATCTTAAAGGATAGTTTCTAGAATGTTAACAGGGGTTGAAATAGGTTTGAGAAGCCACCATTGTAGCTTCTCTATAACTAACAAATTCTAAAGGATACTGGGTGCAAGCTTTACACGGTACAACAATATTATTGGTTCGGTATAAGGGTAAGGTCGTTATAGGTGGAGATGGACAAGTAACTTTAGGGAACGCCATCGTTTTAAAGGGGAATGCCAAGAAAGTTCGTAAAATATATAAAGGTCAGGTATTAGTTGGATTTGCTGGAGCTACCGCCGATGCATTTACTTTATTAGAACTATTTGAAGGCAAGTTAGAAAAACACCATGGTAATTTAGGGCGATCTGCAGTTGAGCTTGCTAAAGATTGGCGCTCTGACCGTATATTGCGTCGTTTGGAAGCGATGTTAATAGTTGCGGATAAAGAAAAAACGTTTATGTTAAGTGGCAATGGTGATGTTATTGAGCCCGAATATGATTCTGTTGCCATTGGTTCTGGCGGATCTTATGCTCAATCGGCCGCTTTAGCCTTATTGAACAATACAGAATTAAATGCACGTGATATTGTTGAAAAGAGTTTAAGTATTGCAGCAGATATTTGTGTTTTCACCAATCATCAACGCACCATTGAAGAGCTTGACTCGATTTCTATTAAAAAATAAAAAAATATATTTTTCGTCTATTAATCCAATAATGAAAATTAATTCAATGAATCTATTTGCTAAGTTTACCAATGAATCTAATGATACTTCTGAACTAATTGTGATGGATGCGAATTTTCCAGAAGAAAGTTCAGCTGAATCTATAGAGCTTGCCCAGGATACTACATCCATTGGATTGTGCGATCCGACTGAAATTGATATGACGCCTAAACAGATTGTACAGGAACTTGATCGTTATATTATTGGGCAAAACGATGCAAAGCGGGCGATTGCCATTGCTTTGCGTAATCGAAGACGTCGGATGCTACTTGAGCCTGAGTTACGTGAAGAAGTAACCCCTAAAAATATTCTTATGATAGGCCCTTCGGGTGTCGGTAAAACTGAAATTGGCCGACGTGCGGCGAAAATAACAGCTTGTCCCTTTTTAAAAGTGGAAGCTACTAAATTTACTGAGGTAGGTTATATCGGGCGTGATGTGGATTCTATTCCAAGAGATTTAGTTGATTCTGCCTTTAAACATTTACGCGAAGAAGAGATTAAGCGGTTACAACCACAAGTTTTAGAGGCGGCAGAGAACAAGGTAATTGATTATTTTGTTCCTCCTACGCGTACGACAGTAGCAGAAGCTGATGAACCCAAGAAAAAAGAAAAATCGGTTGCACGCGAGGTTTTCCGTAAGCAATTGCGTGAAGGCCTTCTAGATAATAAGGAAATCGAAACTGAGCTTGCTAGCTTACCGGTTGGGGTAGAGATTATGGGCCCGCCTGGTATGGAAGAAATGACAAATCAATTACAGCATATGTTGCAAAATATTGGATCGTCCCGGCCGCGAACAGTTCGTATGAAAGTAAAGGAGGCGTTTCCTGCTATACAAAAAGAAGAGGCTAGTAAATTATTGAATGAAGAAGCGCTTAAACGTAAAGCGATAGAATGGGTCGAGCAATATGGTATCGTATTTATTGATGAAATCGATAAAGTATGTCGCCGTGGTGAAATGAGTGGGGCTGATGTTTCGCGCGAAGGTGTGCAGCGTGATCTATTACCTCTCATTGAAGGTTGTACCGTTTCTACGAAATACGGGATGGTAAGAACAGATCATATTTTATTTATTGCCGCAGGTGCTTTTCATTTAGCTAAACCATCGGATTTAGTGCCTGAATTACAAGGTCGTTTACCTATTCGTGTTGAATTAAAGGCGTTAACGGCAGAAGATTTTGAACGTATTCTGACTGAACCAAAAGCTTCTTTAATTACCCAATATGAGGCTTTGCTGGGAACGGAAGGCATGGATTTGAGTTTCGCTAAATCTGCTATCAAACGAATTGCTGAAATTGCCTATGATGTTAATGAAAAGACTGAAAATATCGGGGCACGTCGTTTATATACTGTAATGGAACGATTGCTTGAAAAAATATCCTTTGAAGCGGCAGATTATAGTGGTAAGTCTGTAAAAATAGATGTTAACTATGTCAATCAGCATTTAGCAGGTCTAGCAGGTGATCAAGATCTTAGCCATTTTATTTTATAAACAATGGCTACCCCATTTCCTCTAGATATTAAACTCTTGCAAAAAACGAGAGTACTTGAGATTCAATTTAATAATGGGGAAAAGTTTGTTTTACCTTGTGAGTACTTGCGAGTATTTTCACCTTCAGCCGAGGTCAAAGGACATGGCCAATCTGAGGGAAATTTAGTTCCTGGGAAAAAAGAAGTTAATATTGTTAATATAGAACCCATCGGTCATTATGCAGTGAAATTGATCTTTGATGATGGCCATAGTACAGGGATATATAGTTGGGAGACACTCTATGATTTGGCGGTGCACTACGAAGTGTATTGGCAACGTTATCTGCAACGTTTAGAAGCAGCAAACGCAAACCGAGACCCAGCCTAACTTTTTATTTTCCTAATAACTTGTAAGCCTGCTTGTTTATTTTTTTGTGTGCCCGTCGGGGATGGTGGGTGCGAGCTGCATTTTCTAATGTATTAGTTTTAAACACGAAAGAACAATTGAAGTTTGGGCAATAGCAGCGCCTAACACCCACCGGATGAGTTCCGCTCTTAATTCAGCAATTTTAATATCTATTTTAGCATTTACTTCAGCAAGTTTAGTATCTAAGTATTGCGGGGTGATAATTCTGTTGATAATAACTTCGGAAAGTAATTGAGCATGTGTTTCCGCTTGTTCTTTAGGCACACCTGCTTTTTTCAACTTATTAGCATACGTTAGGGTATCGAATGCTGCTGCTTTGCCCATGCTGCCTTACTCCTTTTTATTATATTTATCAATCATCTATTTAAGATAGTAACATGGCAGGTTATTTTTGCAAACACGCTTAATTTTATTTTTTCTGTAAAATAGTCACTTTGGCAAACCGTCTTTTGCCAACTTGGTAAATGTGCGTTGTGCCATTACCAAGTTTTAGATTTTTGTCTTCAATTTTTACGGAATCTATTTTCACAGCACCTTCGCTCATCAATCTTAAGGCTTCTGATGTACTCGCGACTAATCCAACTTGTTTTAGCAGATTGGCAATAGGTATATCGCCGTCTATGTGTAGGGTGATTGTTTTTATCTCCGTTGGAATAGCGCCCGTCTTGCGACGTTCGAATTCTTTTAAAGCATTTTCTGCGACTGTTTTAGCATAAAAACGTTCAACAATTTCTAATGCGAGTTCAACTTTAAAATCACGCGGATTAGCTACGCCTTGTGTGGTTTCTTGCTGCATACGATCGATATCCTTCATCGTTTTCTTAAAAGAAAGTAATTCAAAGTAGCGCCACATTAGATTGTCTGAAATTGACATGATCTTTCCAAACATCTCATTGGGCGGTTCATTAATCCCTATATAATTATTTAATGATTTAGACATTTTCTGCACGCCATCCAATCCTTCTAAGAGAGGCATCATGATGACGATTTGTGGTTCTTGTTGGAAGTGTTTTTGTAGTTCTCTTCCCATTAATAGATTAAATTTTTGATCTGTACCGCCTAGCTCGACATCGCTTTTTAATGCAAGGGAATCGTAACCCTGTAGTAGAGGATATAAGAATTCATGGATAGCAATGGGTTGCTGATTGTGGTAACGCTTATGGAAATCATCTCTTTCTAACATTCGGGCAACCGTGTGCGTTGCGGCTAATTTAATTAATTCTGGAACAGAAAGTTTGTTGAGCCATTCTGAATTAAAACGCAAATTCGTTTTTTTACTGTCTAAAATTTTATTAAACTGATCTTGATAGGTTTTTGCATTGGCTTGAACTTCTTCCGAAGTTAATGGAGGACGTGTTGCATTCTTACCAGAAGGATCGCCAATGCGGCCTGTAAAATCACCAATCAAAAAGGTAACTTCATGTCCTAAGTCCTGTAATTGACGCATTTTATTGATAAGAACGGTATGACCTAAATGCAAATCTGGCGCGGTAGGGTCAAATCCTGCTTTAATTTGTAAAGGTTTGCCCCGTGCTAATTTTTTCTTTAATTCCTCAACAACAAGTATTTCGCTTGTTCCTCGTTGGATAATTTCAAAAGAGGTTATCGTCATATTGTTTTACCAGTTAATGCTAATGCTTGTGCGTAAAGATTATTTTTTTTTTCATGCGTTATTTGGGCAGCGAGTATTGCGGCCTTTTTAATAGGCAATTCACCTAATAGCAATTTCAAAATTCGTTGTATTTCTAGATCGGAATATTTTAAAGCATGCTCATTTCCTTTTACGAGCACAACAAATTCACCTCGTTGTTGGTTTGTATTATCGACGAGCCAGGGCCTTAGCTGTTCTAGGTTTCCTGCATGTATAGTTTCAAAGGTTTTAGTTAACTCTCTGGCTAATACAACATAGCGTTTAGGCCCCAATATCAATAACATATTTTCAATTAAATCTAGAATCCGGTGCGGTGCTTCATAGAAAATAATCGTGCGTGTTTCATAAAACAAATCCTTTAGTTTTGTTTGCCTAGCTATTTTTTTTGTAGGTAAGAACCCTGCAAAAACAAATTGTTGACAATTTAACCCTGAAGCGCTTAAGGCGGTTATTAAGGCGCAGGGACCTGGAATAGGGATAACCGGAATTCCATTTTCACGTACTTTGTTGACTAAAATATAGCCAGGGTCACTAATTAAGGGAGTTCCCGCATCACTTATTAAAGCAATAGTCTGCTTTTGCAGCAGTTTTTTTAATAATAGTTCAGTGCGCTCGGCTTCGTTATGTTCATGTAAAGAAAGCATGGGAGTGGTAATTGCAAAATGACTTAGTAGTTTACGGGAGTGGTTGGTATCCTCTGCCGCAATGCAATTGACATTTTTTAGTGTTTCTAATGCCCGCGCACTGATGTCTCCGAGATTGCCAATAGGTGTGGCAACGATATATAGAGCGGGGGCTTTTAGCATAAAACTTTTAGTAATAAAGACTTAGATAGGTATAATGACACACCGTTTTATACTGCGCAAAATTCAGAGGTTAGAATTACTATGTCAGAGCAACCAAAACAACAAAAATTAGGGTTGTGGATGTTAACGGCCTTAGTAGCTGGAAATATGATAGGGTCAGGCATTTTTTTATTACCTGCCTCTCTAGCTCAGTTTGGTAGTATCAGTTTACTTTCTTGGATTGCTACAGCGGTCGGCGCTTTGTTAATAGCGCTGGTATTTGCTAAGCTAGGTACAGTTATGCCACTTATTGGAGGCCCTTATGCTTATTGTCGAGAGGCATTTGGCGACTTTGTTGGATTTCAAATGGCTTATAATTACTGGATTGCGCTTTGGGTAGGAAATGCAGCAATAGCCGTTGCTTTGACAGGCTATTTAAGCTTTTTTTTCCCCATTTTGGCTAAAGATACCATACTAGCGTGTGGCGTTAGTATAAGTCTGGTTTGGCTAATGACCTTTATTAATTTACTGGGAGTACGGCATGCAGGCGCCTTTCAATTACTCACTACTATCTTAAAGCTTATTCCACTATTGCTTATTGCAATGGTAGGGGTCTTTTATATACATCCTCATTACCTCGCTGATTTTAATTTAACCGATAAATCAAATTTTACGGCTTTTAGTAGCGCAGCCACATTAACCTTATGGTCTTTTGCCCCCTGTGCAATCAGAACGGGATCCTTTATCTTATCGGCATGAAAAACGGGAGAAGCTATTCTGAGATAATCGGCATCTGATTCCGGATTACCTACCATTTCATAATAC
>JAZJZD010000001.1:56832-76400 GCA_040390025.1 Pseudomonadota bacterium
CTGCTTCGGTTCCAGCAGGTCATGTGGTTAATCCTACGCGCAATATCCCTAGAGCGACTATTTTGGGCGTATTAATTGCCACTGTGGTTTATATTCTCAGTAGTATCGCTGTAATGGGGAGTATGCCTTTGAACGAGCTTGCGCATTCTAATGCACCTTATGCGGATGCGGCGCGATTAATGTTTGGGCCGATAGGCAGTAGTTTAGTGGCGATAGGCGCGGTGATTTCTTGTTTGGGCGCCTTAAATGGTTGGATTTTGCTGCAAGGACAAATCCCATTGGCAGCCGCTCAAGATAAACTGTTTCCTCGTATTTTTGAAAAAAAATCTGCAAATGGTACGCCTATTGTTGGTTTAGTTATTTCCAGTGTTTTAATAACATTGCTTTTATTAATGACGTTAAGTCAATCTTTGGTTAAGCAGTTCACGGTTATTATTTTATTAGCTACTTTGGCATCGTTGATCCCTTATTTTCTGACTACAATGTCTGAACTTGTAATTTTTTTGAAATATCCGGGCCTTTTTAAGGGCAGAAAACTATTAGGCTCCGTGATTATTGCTGTTTTAGCGGGAATTTACTCCTTTTGGGTTATTATTGGTTCTGGTGAAGAAACTGTATTTTATGGCACATTATTATTATTGAGTAGCGTGCCCGTATATGTTTGGATGAAATGGCGGAACCCTTCCGATAAGATTAGCTTGAATAAGGATGAACAACCTTTACCTTTACCATGAGGCAATAGTTTGCATAAACTCGTTGTTTTATTAGTTTTTTTACTCGGTGGTTTTAATACAACTGCTTTTGCTGAGCAATCTAATGAATCATCTTTACTAACGTCAGCTCAGCAGCAGTTAGCTGCTGAGCAAACACGTAGTAATTTGCTCGCAAAAAAATTAAAGGGATTACAGGACGAACAAAAAAATCTACTTGCACAACCTATAACGCAAAAATCTTTAGAACGTCTTGACCTAATGATTGCAATGGCCAAGGCTGATTTAGAAAGTATTAACTTAACGTTACTGACCACTCAGCAATCGACTGATATTATACAAGATACTATTCGTAATACACCTGATCAATGGCAAACGGGTGAACAGGCCCTTCCTGTTAGTCAAGAACAACAGGGAAAATTACAATATAATGCGCAGGAGCGCCGTCGCTTATTTAACTTACAGCAAAAGCGTACTAAAACTCTACAACGATCACGCGATATTATCCAGCAAACGCTTAATTTTTCTGAAGAATGGAAGCGTGATTTACAGAGAAAGTACCAGTTTCAGCAACAAACTAATAGAGAACAATCACTTAATGATTTAGTAGTACGTTTAGATCAAGAGCAGAAAAAATGGGTAACGCGGTTAAATCAATGGAATGAAGCATTAAAAAAAGCAGAAACAACGGGCTTTCTTAATAATGTTTCTTATGATCAAATTGAGTTTAATATATTCGAAGCTGAAGAAAAGAATAATTTGCTTGAGACTGAGCTTAATACCGCAAAAATTTCCAATAAATTACAAGCGTTAGCGTCTGCTTTTAATCAAAAACTTTCCTTAAGCACCTTAAGTAATCTACAACATCAAATTGAAAATCTTAATGATCAAATTCAAGCTTCTATCCGGTTGCTTCAAAAAAAGTTAGATTTTTTACAAAATTATATTCAGTTAGTGGATAAAGACTTAAAAGAAAATGGGTTTAATTCTGTTGAGGATCAAACGCGATTAGTTCACTTAAAGGAAATTAGTTCAAGTTATCAAAATCTTCTTTTCAAAACCGAGCAACTAGAAAAGGAGGTCAAGGAACAACAGATCACGATTGATAAACAATTAAAGCTACAGTTAGCTAATCGGCAGGGGCTACCTGGATGGAATTTAAAAGCTTGGCTTAGTTTAGGCAAGACAATTGTGCAAATTCCTGCACTAACACTTGAAAAAGTAACAGGTCTTTATGAACCCATTATCAGTAAGCTTGAACTAGTATCAGGTTGGCAGTGGTTAATTGGATTGATCGGCTTTGTTATATGGTTTGCTTTATGGTTAAAACTACGTCGTTTTTTAGCCGTAGATAGAGTTCGGTTACAACAACGTAGCCGCGGTTTTTTTTCGGCACAAACTGTAATTGTTGTATTACAACTACTACAACGTCATTTAACCGGTATCATGTTGATAGCAGGTTTAATAGGCTTATTATTTTTATTAAATATGCCGTTTAAACTTTTTTTTCTGATTCTAAGCCTAAGTATAGTATGTTTGGTTTTCAGTATTGTTATCCAACTTGCCCATATTTTATTGTTAGAAAACACAACTGATGAGAGTGGCCATGACGTAAAACTCTATTATCGATTACGAACTACCTTGTTAATTGGTGGAATTATTACCTTAGCTACAATTTTGGTTAATCAATTACCCGTTAATTATGAGGTACAAGATCTTTTTGGCCGCTTATTTATGCTTTTTCTTTTAGTCGTCGCTTTGGTATTAATGAAAGGTTGGGAAGTCGTTCCTACGCTACTAGAACCTTATATAGAAAATAAGCATGCGTATTTAAAACGGATTATCCGTTGGTTAAGTTTTTTAATTCCATTCAGTTTATTAACCAATGCGCTTATTGGCTTAGTCGGTTACGTTGAATTAGCGTGGGCTATTGCGCATTATCAAGGTTTATTTTTGGTAGCGCTTACTGCTTATCTTTTACTGAGAGGGCTTTTAGATGAGCTCATTCGTTGGGCATCTGAACAATGTATTCGTCGATTTAGGAATGGTTGGCTATGGAGCCAGGCTCTTTTAAAACCTTTTCACCAGGTTTTAAAACTTATTTTGCTCGCCTTGTCGGTTATGGGGTTGTTTGAGCTCTATGGTTGGGGAGGAGATCACACCCCCTTGATTAATATCAACTTAAATAAATTACTTGCTACTAAGTTATTCGCGATTTCGAATACAGTGACAGTAACAGGTTTTACCGTTGTTGAATTAGCTGTACTTATTGTTATTTTAATATGGATTGCACATTGGTCGCGCGAGTTTGCGTATCGTTGGTTATTTGTGCATACCAAAGATTTGGGATTGCGTAATAGTCTAGCTATTTTTACTCAATATACGTTGATCGCTATTGGGATAACGATTGGACTAAATATTTTAGGGTTAACATGGACTAATATTTCTCTTATTTTCGGTCTTTTTTCTTTAGGTGTCGGTTTAGGACTACGTGATTTATTTAATAATTTCTTTACAGGTATTTTTTTATTGTTAGAACGACCTGTAAAAGTGGGTGATTGGGTTACTGTGGGAACATATGATGGTCAGGTTTCTCACATAGGTGCACGTTCTATTACGGTAACTACGGATGATCGTCAGGAGCTGTTAGTTCCTAATGCTGATATTTTCAGTAAAAACTTTATCAATTGGACGCATCGAGATAGTGTTGTACGTGCATTAGTAACTGTGAAGTCGAATCGAAATGATAATCCAAATCGCATTAGAGATATAATTCTCGAGGTATTGGCGGCTACTCCAAAAATTTTGACCAATCCAAAGCCTGAAGTTTACTTTAAAGAGATCGATAAAGTGCTTTTAGAATTTAAAGTTGAGTACTATGTCGATTTAAATCATATTAGTTCGCGATCGGGAGTACGTTCGCAATTTTTATTCAGTTTGTGGGAACGTTTTTCTAGCGAAGGTATTTTACCTCCTGATGCAGCGCATGATGTGCATATAGAAGGTAAATTAGATTTTAAACCATCCAGCTAGGTTTCGAATGAAAAAAAAAATTAAAATAATATTTACCGGCGGTGGTTCTGCTGGACACGTCACTCCTAGTATTCCTTTGATTCAATCACTTAAAAGTAAAGGAGCTGAGATTTTTTATGTTGGTTCTAAACAGGGTATTGAACACGCCTTAATTAAGCCATTGGATGTTCCTTATTATTCCATTATAACGGGGAAATTACGGCGTTATTGGTCTTGGCAAAATTTTTTAACGCCTTTCCAGCTGATCTTAGGTATTACACAAAGTTTTTTACTCTGTCGTCGGCTTAAACCCAATATTATTTTTTCCAAAGGCGGCTTTGTTGCGCTTCCTGTTGTAATCGGTGCCTGGTTAAATCGTATTCCTGTGGTTATTCATGAATCAGATCTTACTCCGGGTTTAGCTAACCGACTGAGCTTTCCTTTTGCTAGACTGATTTGCGTTACATTTCCCACAACGGCTCAGTTTTTTAAAAATAAGAGTAAAGTTTTAGTAACAGGTATGCCTATCCGTGAATTTTTATTTCAGGGTGATCGTGCCAAAGGGTTACAGTTTTGTGGATTTACTGTAGAAAAACCAGTATTGCTAATTATGACGGGGGGATTAGGTTCTGCGGAGATTAATGATGCGATTCGACGTTTACTGAAACCATTATTAGAAAAGTTTCAGATAGTCCATCTCTGTGGAAAAGGAAAACAGAACATTCAGTTTGAAGGAATTCCTGCTTATCGACAATTTGAATATATGCAAGAAGAATTGGCTGATGTTTTAGCTTGTGCCGATTTAGTGATTAGTCGCGCCGGCGCGACCTCACTCTATGAGTTATTAGCTTTAAAAAAGCCGCATATTTTATTGCCCTTATCCAGACAAGCCAGCCGCGGCGATCAGATTAAAAATGCAGAATATTTTTCTCAACAAGGATTAAGTGCTGTTTTATATCGTGAAGAATTTTCAGACGAAAAATTATTGCAAATCATTTTTGACTGTTATAAAAATTTAGAGGCAATGAAACATAAATTAGCAGATTTTAAACAGACTGATAGTATAAGAATGATTGTTAATGAGCTACTAAGATAGTTTTCCGATTTTATTTTTTATACTCATTTCCACTAAATAGCGATCTAATTTTACTATTTTCTTTCTATTTTATAAAGTAGGTCAATTCCATTAGCGAAATTACTGTTTGTGCTTTGCAATGAGAAATTTTTATTTAACAAATAGTTAATCTGTAAAATACTAATGGGGTCGAGTAGGCCTATGCTATAGGAAACATTGAGTCGAGGTGAGAAGTTTTTTCCGATAATTAAGGAAGTATTTTGCTGTAATTTATTCGTGCTAGGATTAAAAATTGGATTTGCACCAATAGTTAATTGATCAAGTCCTATTTTTTTTTGCGCGGTGTTAATAAACTGACTAACCCCTGTTTTTTTTCCGCCTACCTGTGTAGCGGCATTCAGCAGTAACTGCAGGCTGCCTGCGCTAAGCTGGCTACTCGGCTGTCCTGTCACTAGATAAGAAAGAATTTCTAGCTGGGAACTGATTGCACTCGAAGGATCGGCGTATAAAGTAATTTGCGGATTCTCTAAATAGCCTTGTAGGTGTACCCCAACAGTTACGGGAATGGGTTGTGTTGTTTGTAGCGCGGATGAAATAAACTTCGAAGATCCTAAGTTAGAAGTTAATGTATTTGTATTTTCATTATTAATGTTGGGTAAAACCCACACACTTTTACTTGCAATAACATCTAAGTTTGGATTATTAATAGGACTGTTTGCAAAGTTTAGTAAAGAATGGGGCTGTAATTTTAATCGTTGACCATAATAGCTATATTCGCCTTCTGTTAATATAAGTTCTCCTGTCGCTAAAATAGGATGATCGGTTGATTGAGTTACATCTAATGTACCGGTTACCTTCGTGCGAAGACCTTGATAGCGAAAACGAATGTCATTTCCTAGCTGTAATTTGAAGTTAGTTTTATAACTAAATGGAAGCGATATAGAGGGTTTGTTGTGATTAACAAATACAACATCATTCGATAATTCTACTAAATTTGCATTAGTTTCTTTGATTTTAATTCTGGCTTTTGGGAAAGAAATAAGCCCTGTTGCCTCAACATGTTGTGTGTTTGCTTGGATTTGTAGTTTAGGTGAAGCGGTAATTTTGTATTCCTGTGTATGGCTTATCTCAACATTATTTCCTTGTAACTCAATAACACTTGGGAAATTGGATTGATTCAATTGTGTTTTTGACTTAAAGGTTAACAAGCCTTTTCCAGAATCGATTTGGCCGTATCCTTGCAATACATTTTTATTCTTATTAAGGGCGAGGTTTATATTTTTTAAATGCAATCCTAAAATAGGTATTTGTACGCTTTCTATTTTTGATTTGAAATCAGATAAGCTACCTTGTAAAGAAAAAGGTTGTAAATTTCCGGTGAGATTTATGCGAATAGGACTGAGGGAAAGTGTCGTATTTTTAAGTTGATTAGCTTGTAATTTGAAAGACCATTTTTTATTTTTTGAACTATCTAAATGAAGCTCACCTTGCGCTTGATTTAGTTGCCAGTCATTCCAACTTAGATTAGTTTTTGGAAATAGAAAATATAGTTTGGGTTCTGTTCGATTTCCTTGTATTTTCCCTTGTAAATTAAGCTTACCGTTACTTTCAGAAATAAATTTTTTTAATTCTGGGATTGTTAATTGCCAATCAAAATTCCATTGTTGATGTAATGAACCGTTCAATTTTAGAAAATTATTCCCGTAGTGAATAAGCAATTCTTTAATATCAACTGAGTTTAATTTTATATAATTTAAGACCCAAGGCAATTTGAATCGCTTTTGATTTGAGTTTTGTGTTATATCGGTTTCTTTTATAGAAAGTGATAGTTTATCGATAGTTAGCGGAGCTACAGTAAAATGACCTTGCATTAGATCACTCCAATGCCAATCAAATTGTGCAGCTGAAATAGAAAGCGCTACATCAGAATTTTTATATTGCAGATTTTTTATGTGGATTGGGCCGAGCAAACAGCCATTTAACTGAGCTATTTTTAAATTTCCCGGCATCCATTGCTGAGCTAATGCGATTGATATTTCTAAGCCTTTTTGAGTATTGAAAAATAAATAAATCGTACTTATAAAAAAGAAAACTATTATGCTGCGGGTAATAATCCAGCGTAGTTTGGGAAAATTTTTAGTTTTCATAATAGATCAATTCCCATACTAAATTGTAATCGTAATGGGTGACTAGGTAGATCTAATGCTTTCCCCAATGTTAATTCCATAGGACCTAATGGTGAAATCCATACAACACCAACACCGGCACCTTTCTGTAGATTAATTGGAAAATTATTAACAGCATTCCCTGCATCAAAGAACGCTGCAGCGTAGAAATTATTAATGATCCGATGTTGATATTCGGCACTTCCCACCATTAAATAGCGTCCTGGACCTAATGCTTGATAATCATAACCACGTATGCTTTGGCTTCCCCCTGCATAAAAAAGCAGTGAAGGAGGGAAAGTATTGGAATCCGGCGTTATGGTATAGCCGATATCACTGCGAAAGATCAGTCTGCTATTTTCATTCCAACTCATGATATATTTTGTTTGGAACTGTGTTTGTATAAAGCTAGCGCTTGATAAAAGACTCTTATCGGCACCTTGTAATCTTAAATTAAGCCGATAGCCATGTAGAGCAAAGACGGGATTGTCAAATTGGCTGCGTGAAAAGTTAATACCGGGAGTTAGTAAGTGAGAAATAACTTTTGGGCGATCAATGTAATTAAAACGTTCAATTTGATAGTTTAAAAATAGATTACGTTGCCAACCTTTCCATTGGTCAACGCTCCCCAATCCTAATTGTTGCGTAGTACTGTTTACTTGGGTGAGTTGCTTGCGTACGATAGCAAAGTTAATATTGTAGTTATCGGTATTAGGATGCTTTCCTGGAATGGTGTAGGTTGTTTGTAAACTGTTTTGAACTTTCGATAATTGGCTTATAACATTTAATTTATGGCCATGTTGATTAAGGTATCGAGATTCCCAGCCTAAAGTTCCCCTCACACCAACGTCTGTGCTATATCCTATTCCGGCTGTGTATTGTTGCGAAGGCCGCGGCGTTAAATTAAAAATAATAGGTATTTGCTGGGTTTGTTTTGTTGTTGCAATATCACTCATTGAAACGCGTTGAAAATAACCACTTCTATTGAGATTATCTTGCAGCTTTAGTAGCTTTTTAGAAGAATAAGGATCTCCATTGTTAAAGGGGATATAACGCCTTAAAAAGTTATCTTTAAGAATTGATTGTTGAAATGTGACGGGTCCAAAATAGAATCGAGGCCCTGTATCCAGAATTAAAATAACATCAGCTTTATAAGACTGCCGATTGATTAATACCTGGTGCTGGATGAAATAAGCAGATAGATAGCCTTCTGTAATGGCCGCGGTCAATAACTTTTGTTTGGTTTCTTCATAATTTGCACTTAAGAAACTACCACCTTGATAAAGGGGGAGTTGCGCCATTAGTTTTTTTAATGCGTCATTGTTAAGCCCTTCTCCTTGGATAGAGACCTTTAGATGAGTAATTTTTAATAATGGACCTGGGGTGACCTGATAGGTGGCATGCCAGGTTTTATTTCGGTAAACAAGCTTTGACTGGATAGAGGGCTTAAAATAGCCATAAGGGGAGAGTGCTTGCTGGATTTCAGAAGAAGCTTGTTGGTACCATCTTTGAATAACATCCGAGGTTAAAGGCGGAGTTAATGCTTCAAGGCTATGTGCCAGGCGCGCCTCAATAGGAGCGGTTAAAACTGGTTTTAGCCCTATTATTTGATAAATGATAAAGCTATTAGCGGTAGTACTAGTCGTGGTGGTGCTATATCCTTTTAATGGAAAAAGCAGGCAACTAATAGTAATAACCAATATAGCTGTAATGGGTTTTATTATTCTTTGCATAGTTAGGTTGGGACCTAATATGCAATATATGAAAAGGGAAGTAAAGGGGTGTCAGGAATCAGTTAAATGGGGTGATAGGCCTCCTTTATTTAGTAGATAGCGCCTTTTAATTGTCTTTCTTAGAGGGGCGCCACCTACCAGCTATTTCCCCATAAAAATAAGAGTGGAACTGTAATTATCAGAAAACTAGTTCAGATGGATTAGTCACAACCTGTTTTTTATAGTTTTCAGCATAGTCGTTGACGGCTTCAGCGATATCTTCGACATCGCCTACTGCACGGAAAAAGGACTGAAAGGCTTTTTTAGGAGGATGAAGAATACTTGTTCGATCGTTTAAAGAGTTAGGATAACAATCAGGAATTAAATCGTTCTCTGGACAAATGCGATGTAGTTTCATTTCTAAGTCCCTAAGAAAATTATATTTGATAGCGCGCTTAGGGTTTTCTGGCCATAAAACTTCGCTTTTTTTTTCTTTGCTCTGGTATATTTTAGCGTTTAATTCTTCTTGCTTATCCTGGATTTCTCCAAGAAGAAAGATTTTGTCTTTTTGTAAATCGCCAGTGAGTTGTTTCGATCGAAATTTACGATCATAATAAGCTTTGCTAGTCGCCGTATGGCCTTGTTTAAGCCTATCATTGTAGAGGGAAGTTAAATTGTCAGTTTGGTTTGTTTGAATGGGTACAGGCTGTTTGAGATGGTTATATAAGGCATAAGTACTTGATATAAGTAACGTGACTGCAGTTCCTATTCCTGCAATCGTTAAGGCAGAGGCGGCAAGATAGGGTGCAAATACCATCGTCGTTAAAATGCCTGTAATGACGACGCTACCTATTAAGCTTGAAATTGCGACTTTAATGATATTATTTTTATAGAGGGTTCGTAGCGTTAAGTTGGCAGGAGAACCCTTTGGAGTCTTGAACAAATAAAAGGCATTATAAGCACATAAGCCAATATGGTACGCAAGGCCGGAGCCTACCGCAGCGAGAAACAAACTATGAACGGTTAAAAGACTGAATCCAGCAAAAACCGCTGCAAAAACTAATGCTGTTTTTGCAGGTGCGTAAATCAAATCAAATAATTTTCCGAGGTTTTTATTTTTTGTATTGATAAGACTAAAAAGCGCAAGCAAACTTGCTATCAGGTCTGGAGCAATTGCAATTGGAAATAGAATGGCGTGGAGTGAACTTTCTAAGATTGTTCGGATTCCCCCGATATTAGAGGTAAAAGTAAAGATACTGCTGAAAAGTCCAGCTTGGATGAAATGATTGAAGTGACCTGCGTTTTCTAAATTTTTTTCATGCATAGATAAATTCCTTCTTACTTATTTACTACCGCTCTTTGTTTAAGATGTAGTTTCCTTAATAAATACGAGCAAGCGGCTTACTCGACTTAATTTTTAGCAGGCAGAATAATAACATATTAAGATATTTTTATAGGCATAATATTTTATTATGGATAGATTTGGGGTATGTTGCTCGAAACAAGTCTGCCTCTTGCAGTATCTTGGGAAGTGATTACAATAACTTTTAATTGCACGTATTAATTTCTATTAAACTGAATAAGGCCTTACATTATGCTTAAGTTGCGTTCATTGTCATCAATCGTGATAGGCTTAATAGCCTTAGTGTTAGGCCCCATTAGTAACGCCGACCCAATTATCCCTATTACTGCGCCTTCTCCTTCTCTAAATACAGTACAGCAACCTACGTTAACCCCGATTGCACCTAGCATAAATGCTAGCGCTTACCTATTAATGGATGCGTATAGTGGAAGTATTTTAGCCAGTAATAATATTGATGAACGAGTAGCACCTGCTAGCTTAACAAAAATGATGACTTCGTATGTCATCTCTATGGCCTTAAAAGAAGGGCGGATTCATCCCAATGATTTAGTCACCATTAGTGAAGCTGCTTGGAAAACAGGCGGTTCAAAGATGTTTGTTAAAGTGGGTGATAAAGTAGCTGTACGTGATTTAATGCAGGGTATTATTGTTGATTCAGGTAATGATGCCTGTGTAGCCATGGCGGAGTATGTTGCTGGAAGTCAAGAGTCATTTGTCAATCTAATGAATCAGGCGGCTATTCAATTAGGAATGCGTCATACGCATTTTATGGATGTAGATGGGTTACCTGAACCCAATCATTATTCGACAGCGCACGATATGGCTATCTTAGCACGTGCACTTATACTTGATTTCCCGGAAGACTATAAATGGTATTCACAAAAGTGGTTTGCCTATAATGGTATTAAGCAGCCTAATCGAAATCGTTTATTGTGGCGTGATCCTAATGTTGATGGTATTAAAACGGGTCATACTAATGACGCAGGCTTTTGTTTAGCAGCTTCAGGGCAAAAGAATGGGATGCGTTTAATCACCATAGTGATGGGTGCACCGTCTGATGCGCTGCGTGCGCAGGATAGTCAAAAATTATTGACTTATGGCTTTCGTTTTTTCGAATCACAAAAATTGTATACGGCGGCTACGAAATTAGCTTCCCCGCGTGTATGGTTTGGACAGCGGTCTAAGGTAGATGTGGGTTTAGCGCGAGATTTATATGCGACTTTACCTGCGGGGCAAAATAAAGCAGCCACGACTACGATGATTTTTAAACCTAATTTACTAGCGCCTATTAAAAAAGGGGATGTTGTAGGAAGTATTAATGTCGTTTTAAATGATAAGGCTATTGCAACCGCGCCTCTTATTGCGTTGGATACGGTACCAAAAGGTGGAGTATGGCGAAAGTTGGTGGATCGTATGAGTATGTGGTTCCATAAGGCAAAAATTTAGCACGACTGAAAGTATGAGATTATTACATTAAAGTAGCTCAAAAATACTCATTTACTATGAAGCTTTTAACGAGTGTAAAAGTTTTTTTTGTCGCCATACTCTATTTTATTAATCTTGTTGCTTTGTTTACTCCCTTGGCTTTTTTGGGACTTCTGTGCTGCCTCATTCCTCTAAAAACTTGGCAACGACATTGTAGATGCTGGATGGAGCAATTACATATTTATTGGTTAAAAGGTAATTGTCATATTCAAAAATTAACAATGTCTACTCAATGGGATGTAACCGGACTCGATAAACTTGCTTATGATGAATGGTATTTGTTGATTTCGAATCATAAATCTTGGGCAGATATACTGGTATTACAGCATATTTTTTTTGGTAAAATTCCTCCACTAAAATTTTTTCTTAAGCGAGAATTACTTTGGACTTTACCTTTTGCTAGTTGGGCCTGTTGGTTATTAGGGTTTCCATTTATGCGTCGTTATAGCAAAAAGGTATTGGCAGAACATCCTGAATTAAAGAATAAGGATATTGAAGAAACAAAAAGGGCTTGTAATAGATTTAAGGAAATGCCGACTACTGTAGCTAGTTTCATTGAGGGAACACGGTTCACCGAAGAAAAACGCAAGCGCCAGGATTCTCCCTATCACTATTTGTTGCGTCCGAAAGCAACGGGTATCGGGTTTAGTTTAGCGGTATTGGGAGATTTCTTTCATAAAGTTCTGAATGTCACCATTATATATCCAGAAGAAAAAGCGAGCTTATGGTATTTTTTATCCGGAAGTATAAAAAAAATAACTATTCATATAGAGACAATACCGATTACTGCAGATTGGTTGGGCGATTACCAAAATGATCGGAATTTTCGTATAGATTTCCAAAAAAAGCTTAACGATTTGTGGGAGAAAAAAGATAAGCTTATTAAAGAAGTAAATATGCATTAATTCTATTTAATAAATTAAATTGCCCAACCGCCTGCGTAGAATGCCACTAATGCAACAGCAATGATTATCGTGCCGAAGTTCAGTTTATCCCATTCGCGGGCACATATCCGACCCACTACTAATGCACTAAAGCCAAGCATAATCCCCGTAACAATATTACAAGTTAAAACGATAAAAACAGCACATAACAAACCGGATAGTGCATCTATAGAATCGTGAAAGTTTAATTTGGAAACATTGCTTAGCATCAATAGCCCAACATACATTAATGCAGGTGCTGTCGCATAAGTAGGCACTAAATAAGAGAGTGGCGAAATAAACAAAGTCATTAAAAATAGTATCCCTACTATTGTTGCGGTCAAACCTGTTTTCCCTCCCACTGCCGTTCCTGCTGCGGATTCAATATACACCGCTGCTGGGGATGCGCCTACAAAGCTAGCAAAAATACTGCTAACTGAATCAGAGGTCAGAGCTTTGCCCTCGTTTATAATTTGATTATCTTTTCGCAATAAATTAGCTTGGCTAGCTACCGCACGAATAGTTCCTGTTGCATCGAATATTGCAGTCATTACTAATGCCAAGACGCTTGGTAATACCATTGGTTTCATTGCGCCTATGATATCTAAGTTAAAGAAAAATGAATTACCTTTTGCGTCTTGAAGATGGGGGAGTGCAAACATTCCTCGATATTTAACATGGGGATCAAAAATCAAACCAATAATCGAAATAGCAACAATCACCAATAGAATTCCTCCCGGAAAACGTTTTTTTTCCAGACCAAAAATCACGGCTAGACCTAATAGTGCCATAGTTGCCGGAAACGAAGTTAAAGAACCTAATGTTATAGGTAAGCCTGCTAATGGATTTTTAATTACCAAACCAACGCTATTGGCAGCAATTAATAGTAAAAACAAACCGATGCCAATACCAGTGCCTTGCGCGACGCCTAATGGTAAGTTACGTAAAATCCACGAACGAATCCCGCTAACGGAAATAATAGTAAATATTACACCCATTAAAAACACAGCACCTAATGCTACAGGGATACTAATGTGCTGAGCCAATACAATACTGAAGGTTGTAAACGCTGTCAGTGAAACAGCACAGCCGATTGCCATAGGTAAATTAGCCCATAGCCCCATTAGAAGAGAGCCGAAGCCTGCGACTAGACATGTTGCAACAAAAGCTGTTTCCGGCGAAAAACCTGCTTGTTTCAGCATGCCGGGTATAACAATCACGGAGTAGAGCATCGCTAGAAAAGTGGTGAGTCCTGCTAAAAACTCCTGTTTTATACTGCTTCCACGTTCACTAATTTTAAAAAACATATCAAACATGCTTGATTTCACGATTGTTCTCCTTAAAGGCGAATATTAAAGCCTTACTAAAGCTAAATTAGAAAATTTTACTTACCCTATAATTATTGAGCATAGTATTCACCTTAAGGTACAAACACAATAATTTTTAAAGATTCGCATCTTCAAGTACGAGCGGTATACTAGCTTTGAAAATTTATGGTGAGGTTTGTTTTGGCGGCAAGAGAACATCTGCGTATTGCAACTCGAAAAAGCCCTTTAGCTTATTGGCAGGCTGATACGATTAAGAAACAATTGCAAAAGCACTATCCTTTTTTGAAGATTGAGTTACTCCCCCTTCTTACTGAGGGGGATAGGCATTTAGAGGGTGCTTTAAATAAATTAGGCGGTAAAGGTCTTTTTGTTAAAGAACTAGAAAACGCTTTGCTGGGTGGACAAGCGGATATTGCAGTCCACTCCATGAAAGATGTTCCAATGGATGTGAAAGAGGAGCTGAAAATAGCGGTTATTTGTGAGCGTGAAGATCCAAGAGATGTATTGGTTTCTAAATCTGGAGAAAACCTACAACAATTACCAAACGCTGCTTGTATTGGTACATCAAGTTTAAGGCGTCAATCACAGTTAATGGCTTTACGTTCTGATTTTAAGGTCCAGGCGTTACGCGGTAACGTGGGTACGCGTTTAGAAAAATTAGCCTCTGGGAGATATGACGCAATTGTTTTAGCTGCAGCGGGTCTTATTCGCTTAGAAAAAACAGCATGTATTACTGAATATTTGGAAACTAGCGCTTTTCTGCCAGCGCCAGGTCAAGGCGCATTGGGAGTTGAATGCCGATCAGATGATACAGATATTCTCTCTCTAATAGCTGTTTTAAATCATTTCCCGACTTACCCTTGTGTAATGGCCGAGCGTGCACTTAGTCGCGAATTAGGAGGTAATTGTCAGATTCCTATTGCCGCCTATGCCGAGTGTTTAGCAGAGGATCAAATACGCTTAAGGGGTTTAGTGGGGACTCCTGATGGGAGCCTACTTATTAAAGTAGAGGAATATGGAGCCATGGATGAATTTGAAAAGCTAGGCGTTATAGCGGCAAAAGAATTGTTGACGCAAGGTGCCGATAAAATTTTAAAAGAATTTTTATAATTTAAAATGATAAATTTTTATCGGGGTATTCACAGAGATCTTGAATAATACATCCTAGACAGTTTGGTTTTCGTGCAAAGCAAGTATAGCGGCCATGTAAAACTAACCAGTGATGTGCATTTTTTAAATAGACTTTGGGCGTGACTTTAAGTAGCTTTTTTTCAACGGCTAATGGGGTCTTGCCAGGAGCAAGTCCCGTTCTATTACATACGCGAAAAATATGCGTATCGACAGCAACGGTGGGTTGGTTAAACGCTGTATTAAGGATGACATTTGCTGTTTTACGGCCTACACCGGGTAGTTCTTCAAGAAGTTCTCGTTGGTCAGGGACTTTTTCTTGATACTGATCGATTAAAATTTTGCAGGTTTTAATGATATTTTTTGCTTTTGTATTATATAAGCCAATGGACTTTATATGTTTTTTTAAACCTTCGAGTCCTAACGACAGTATTTTTTTAGGGGTATTTGCGATTGAAAATAATGTTTTTGTTGCTTTATTGACAGATTTATCGGTTGCTTGAGCAGATAGAATAACAGCAATTAATAATTCAAAAGAAGAATGATAAACTAATTCTGTTTGTGGATTAGGATTCTTTGTATAAAAACGTTGAAAAATAGCGAGTCGTTTTTTTGAGTTCATGTAACGAACTAAAACAATTTTCGTTTCTTAAAATCCATACGCGATTGTATCATTACACCCAAAAACTTATGAGGCTTATTTTTATCTAGTACTAAGTTTTGGAAGTCAGGATTAAGCGGTTTGAGAACCATTTGTTCTCCATCGATTAAAACCTGTTTGAATTTTGGTAAATCTTCCCCTTCAACATGGACGATAGCAAAATCTAAATTATTAGGTTTTAAGTCATAATTGATGATAAGAACAGTCCCTTCAGGGAAGCGAGGCTCCATAGTGGTATCTCTGACAGATAAGGCATAGCCATTTTCGCCGATATCAACGTCTGCTGAAATAGCCCGTAAAGGCGCTGAATTTGAGGGCATATTTGGCCAAGATAGTACTTGATCCCATCCCAATAATGGAATTTGCGACCAACCTTGAGCTTCTGGGTTAAAAGTGCCGGGAATGCGATCGGCCGGCAGGGGTTCGTCGCCAATTAATTGGCTAATGGAGATAGCAAAAAAATTCGCAATAGGACTTAAAGTGGCAACCTTGGGGTTATCTGTTTCTCCCGAGCATATTCGATGGACTACAGGCTGGCCAATCCCCGTTCGACGGGCTAACTCTGATTCGTTAATTCCTAGTTCGGCCATTAATCCTTTAAGGATGTTGCTCATATTGCTATTTTTCATATCATTTTCACTTAATTTTATTAGCGGTGATTTTCACTAATCTTCTCATGCCATACTTTAGCGTCAAAATCCCAGTTAATTTGCTGGATATTTTAACATATGTGCTCTGTAAGCATAGTGGCCTTATTAAAATAAGCCTTGTCAGCTAAGCAGATTGTGCATAGAATAGCAGGTCATTTATAAGAGGTAAAAGGTTTTATGTTGGCTAAAAGTGAAATAGTGGCTAAGTATCAGCATTCTAAAAACGATACCGGTTCGCCGGAGGTCCAGGTAGCTTTACTATCAGGAGCTATAGAGGAGCTGAATGGCCATTTTCAAGCTCATAAAAAAGATAACCATTCACGGCAAGGCTTGTTAAAAAAGGTAGCTTTACGTCGTAAATTGTTAAAATATCTAAAAAGAGTAGACCTGCAGCGCTATTTAAGCCTGATTAAACAACTCGGTTTGCGTGGTTAAGCAGTTTAATTACTATTCTTCAGCCATAGGGCGGAAAAGTTTTAGTGTAAAATGAGCGGGATTTTTCGCTCATTTGTTATTTTTGAGGGAATGTAAGTGTTAGAATCTATAAAGAAATTATTCAAATTTGGCGCCTATGACATGGTTTTAGAAACTGGCGCTATTGCTCGCCAGGCCACTTCTGCTGTTTTGGTTACCTACCAAGATACGACCGTTTTAGTCAGTGTTGTGGGTCGTAAACAAGCAGGAGAAGAGACGGGTTTTTTTCCGTTGACGGTCCATTATCAGGAACGAAGTTATGCGGCTGGACGCGTTCCGGGGGGCTATTTTAAACGCGAAGGGCGTCCTACCGAAAAAGAGATTTTAACTTCTCGCTTAATTGATAGGCCGATACGTCCCCTATTTCCCGAAGGTTTTCATAATGAAGTACAAATCGTTGCAACGGTATTGTCGGCAAATCCTCAGATTAATGCAGATATTCCGGCAATGATCGGTGCCTCAGCCGCATTAGCACTTTCGGGTTTACCCTTTAAAGGGCCTATTGGCGCTATCAGAGTGGGTTACTCTCAGGGCGAGTATTTATTTAATCCTACCTTTAAAGAACTTGAAACGTCCGATTTAGACCTAGTAGTAGCAGGCACTGAAAAAGCCGTGCTTATGGTAGAGTCGCAAGCGGCTGAGCTTTCTGAGGAAATTATGCTCGGTGCTGTCTTAGCAGGCCATCAACAGATGCAAGTTGCTATTCAAGCGATTAAAGAGCTTGCCCAAGAAGCGGGTAAACCAGCATGGGATTGGCAATCGGCTGCTGGTTTGGAAAAAGAGTTAGAGAATGAAATGACGCAGGCTTTTGAAGCTGCAATTGAAGAAGCGTACAAAATTCCAGAAAAGTTAACCCGTAAAGCTAAATTAGACGAGCTATGCGAAGAAATGCTAAAAAAATCGCTAAATGAAGAAAAAGGAATCACCTCTAAATCTATTCAAAGCTTATTTTCGTCATTAGAAGAAAAAATAGTGCGCCAGCGTATTTTAGATGGATTACCACGTATTGATGGACGCAATACCAAAACGGTGCGCCCTATTACTATTCAGCCTGGTTTGTTGCCACGTACCCATGGCTCGGCCTTATTTACGCGCGGCGAAACGCAAGCCATCGTTGTTGCTACATTGGGTACAGATAGAGATGCACAAATTGTAGAGGCGCTTGATGGCGAAGCGCGTGAAACCTTTATGCTTCACTATAACTTTCCTCCTTATAGCGTTGGTGAGACCGGCCAAGTAGGTAGTCCTAAACGACGTGAAATTGGGCATGGTAATTTGGCTAAACGAGCGCTTCGCGCGGTATTACCGAGCGAATCTGATTTTCCTTATGTGTTACGTGTTGTTTCTGAGATTACTGAATCAAATGGTTCTAGTTCTATGGCAACCGTTTGTGGTACCAGTATTGCTTTAATGGATGCCAGCGTACCTATCAAGAAACACGTTGCCGGTATTGCGATGGGCCTGATAAAAGAAGGCGATCGCCATGCAGTATTAACTGATATTTTAGGGGATGAAGATCACTTAGGTGATATGGACTTTAAAGTAGCAGGGACAGTCGATGGTGTTACCGCTTTACAGATGGATATTAAAATTGATGGGATTACTCCAGAAATTTTAAAAGAGGCACTCCACCAAGCAAAAGAAGGTCGTTCACATATATTACAAATTATGATGGAGACCTTACCAACACCGCGTGAAAAAATATCTCAGTTTGCACCGCACATTATTTCTTTTAAGATAAATCCTGAGAAGATTCGTGATGTGATTGGTAAGGGCGGCGCAATGATTCGTTCTATTACTGAAGAAACAGGAACGTTAATCGACATTAGTGACGATGGCTTAGTGCGAATTTCTGCGCCTGATTATCAAGCTTGTCAAAATGCGTTAGAGCATATTAAAAGGGTAACTGCAGAGGTTGAGGTAGGTCGTATTTACGAAGGTCCTATCGCTAAAATAACTGATTTTGGTGCGTTTGTTACCGTATTACCAGGACGTGATGGTTTGGTTCATATTTCGCAGATTGCTAATGAGCGTGTTGAAAATGTGACTGATGTACTAAGTGAAGGCCAAATTGTTAAAGTAAAGGTTTTAGAAATTGACAGACAGAATCGTATACGTTTAACGATGAAAGATTTAGAAACTGAAAAAGAAACGGAAAACGAAGTACAAGCGTGATAAAACAGCACTTTTCGGGTTTTCTTAGCTTAGTTTGTGATGCAAAATCTCGAATTACGGAGATAAATGCTAGCGATTTAGCTAAAAAGATAGCGGATGGTGTGTCTTTTTATCTGATCGATGTGCGCGAGCTGGATGAATACAAGCAAGGTGCGATACCCGAAGCTATTCATCTCAGCAAAGGCATTATTGAGCGAGATATTGAAAAGAAGATTCCTGATTGTGCTACAGATATCGTTGTTTATTGTAGCGGTGGGTTTCGTTCCTGCTTAGTTGCGGATAATCTAAAAAAAATGGGTTATCAGAATGTAGCTTCTTTGGCCGGTGGTTTTCGATCTTGGTTGGAAAGCTCAGTTTCCCATTGAGTCTTTTATAGATTTTTTACAAACCGAGTATTTTGTGTAAGTTCTAGGCGGATTGTCTTTGAGAAGCGGAGTGTACGACGAGCGTACATGAGCATCGGAAAAGACAATCCAACAGCGAAATTACACAAAAGACGATGGGTTGTAAAAAGGTCTATGCCGAGGTGGTGGAATGGTAGACACGCAAGTTTCAGGTACTTGTGGGGTAAAACCCGTGGAGGTTCGAGTCCTCTTCTCGGCACCAGCAACTCTTCGCACTTGAATTCTCAGCTGTATTGCCGCTCGGGTTCGCAATTTCGCAGCATTTACCGAAAATTCAATTACTGTGAATATATAAAAAGCTTG
>JAZJZD010000002.1:0-33775 GCA_040390025.1 Pseudomonadota bacterium
AATACCGGCCTGTCACGCCGGGGGTCGCGGGTTCGAGTCCCGTCCACTCCGCCAAGTTCTTTTTTACGAAATCACTTTTCCCAATCCAGTAAAGAGAATTTTATGTTGCAATCTATTCGTGATAGTACCCAAGGTTGGTTAACGAATACGGTAATCGGATTATTAATTATCGTTTTTGCATTATGGGGTATTCATGGTTTTTTAGAACTTCACAATGAAAACGGAGCTAAAGTAATTGCCAAGGCAGCCGGCCAAGCACTATCGCAACGTGATTTCGATACCGCTTATCAACGCCTTTATCGGCAAGCGCAGATGCGTTTCGGTATAGCGTCCTTGGATCAAAAAGTTGTCGAGCAACTCAAGAAACAAACCATTGAACAATGGTCTTTACTTCAAGTTTTATGGCATTCCGCTTTACAAGAAAATTATCGTTTAAGTCAGCCCGCAGTAGATTCTGCTTTATTGAGTATGCCTGTTTTTCAATCTTCAGGTCATTTTTCGAGTACGCGCTTCTATAATGTATTGGACGCGATGGGATATACAGAACTGAATTTTTTATCGGACTTAAAAAAGACACTGTTAATCAGTCAAGTGCGACAAGGATTAACCCAAACGGCGTTTTCTTTACCAGAAGAACTGAACAAGATTATTAGGCTTACTCATCAAAAAAGAGATTTTGCTTATGTTGTTATTCCTAGCACTTCGTTTTCAGCAAAGCCGTTGCTTGTTTCTAATGAACAAGCCTTAGCTTATTATCAAAATAATAAAGAAGGTTTTGTTCAGCCTGAACAAGTAAGTGTTGAATATATTAAACTTTCTCTGGCGAATGGAAAAAACGATAAAACATTTGTAGAAAACCGGGATAAATTAGCCAATTTAAGTTATATGCATCCGGATTCTTTAGATAAAGCGGCTAAAGCACTCAATTTACCCATTCAATCATCAGGATTTTTCAGTCGAGCTGGAGGAAAAAATCTTCTCGCTAACCCAAAAATAATTGATGCAGCATTTACGCAAGATATTCTTCAAGGAAATAATAGTCCTGTTATTGATTTAAATGCGGATACTTCTATTGTCTTGCGTATAAAACAGCATAAAATGGCTATGATTCAGCCTTTTTCTGAAGTAAAGGAACAGATCCTGGGTGTTTTACAGAAGAAATTAGCTACAGAAAAAACACAGCTAATCGGCGAAAAGCTACTGGCTCAATTAAAGGCAAATGGTTCTTTTTCTGACTCTAAAAAGATAAATAATTTAAACTGGCAAATTATTAATCATACCCAACATGATTCTGATAAAGTTCAGCCTGTGATACTTAATGCAGTTTTTAATTTATCGCTTTCTAAAAAAACCGGAAGTACCTCCGTCACAGGATTTTCTTTGCCGAACGGAGATTATGTACTAATTAAGCTTATTGCGGTTCATGATGGGACAAGTGAGAATTTAGCGACCCAGCAAAAGGCAGTATATAGAAAAGCATTAGCAAAAGATTTTGGTCAAATGGATTATGATTTGTATGTGCATAGTTTAACGTGAGTGATATCCAGCTTCATTGCGAGCGCCGAAGGCGCGCGGCAATCTAGGCAGTGAAACCACACATCGTCTTCTTTTATTTCTTTACTCTATTTTTTGTATAGTAATATTCAAACAGGGTTAAATCATAAGGGTCCGTGATTTTGATA
The DNA here is from genome assembly GCA_040390025.1 of Pseudomonadota bacterium. Lineage (GTDB taxonomy): Bacteria > Pseudomonadota > Gammaproteobacteria > Diplorickettsiales > Diplorickettsiaceae > JAVHYG01. The sequence continues at coordinate 1,683 of JAZJZD010000002.1, forward strand.
TTATCAGCTCGCCCCTCGATTATTTTCGGATGCTTTCCTAATAGCTCAATGGCATTAGCTTCATCAGTAATAGCTTGGTTTTTTTCAATCGCAGAATTAAGTGCTTGCAAAAGCCAATGGTAGCGAAACATTTGCGGCGTTAAGGCTTCCCATACTCTTCGTCGATCAAGGGTTTCAAGTATGTATTGTTTGTTATCAATATATTTAATGGTATTTTTTAGGGGAGTTCCTAAAATACCGCCCAACGGATCATCTTCTAGCTCATTAATCAGTTTATCAATATCACTCTCTTGTATAAAAGGACGTACTGCATCATGGACAAGTATCCAATCATTTTCCTTAACATAGGGTTTTAAAGCCAGCAAACCATTTAATACCGAGTTACAACGTGCTTGCCCTCCTATAGCGGTGATTAATTTTGAATATTTAACTTGTAGAGAAGGCCAATATTTATCAGTCTTATTGATAACTACAACGCATTGTTTAAATTTTTGGTAACTAAGTAAGCTTTTTAAGGTATGCTCAAGTATGCTTTTACCCTTAACCGTTAAATATTGTTTTGGAATAGCGTTTTTCATACGCATTCCTATGCCCGCAGCAGGAATTATCACAAAATAACTAACAGATGATTGTTTCATAAGAATTTATCGATATACTCTTTCCATGAGTTCATTACTTCAAGATGTAGTTTTTATTGCTAAACAAGCAGGAAAACAAATTCTTAACCATTACCACCAGAATGATTTTAAGGTTGAATATAAACCAGATAACTCGCCTATCACCGCTGCGGATATAGCCGCACATGAATTTATTTGTCAAGCTTTAAGTCGATTGACCCCTAAAATACCTATTCTTTCCGAAGAATTAAAGACGGCTAGTTTTGGAGAGCGCCAGTGTTGGCAACGTTATTGGCTTATCGATCCCTTAGATGGAACTAAAGAGTTTCTAGAAAAAAATGGGGAATTTACAGTAAATATTGCTTTAATTGAAAAAAATATACCCATGCTTGGTGTGGTTTATGCACCTGCATTTGATTTCTGTTATTTTGCTGAAAATGAGCGTGGTGCTTTTAAACAGGTGATGGAACAAACGCCTATGCCTTTACGCGTTTCTTCTTGGACGAAAAACTTGCCTATAACAATGATTATTAGCCGTCGGCATGGAATGGCATCATTACAGCATTTTTTTAAACAATTTTCGTCTTTAAATTTAATACGCTGCGGAAGTGCCTTAAAGTTTTGTTGGGTAGCTGAGGGATTTGCTGATCTCTACCCACGTTTTAGCCCTACTTGCGAATGGGATACGGCGGCAGGCCAATGTATTCTTAAGGAAGCCGGTGGAACCGTTATTGATTATCAAGGGCAGATATTACGTTATAATACAGCCGATTCTTTGCGTAATTCGCCATTTTTAGCCGTGGGAGACAAGAGCCATTGCTGGCTGGCTTATTTAAAATAACACCATTTTTGAGGAGTTTTGTATGAAAAAAAAATCAATCAAAATCGCAGTGACAGGTGCTGCAGGTCAAATTGGTTATGCTTTATTGTTTCGAATTGCTTCAGGCCAGATGTTTGGCGATGATCAGCCAGTCGAACTCCATCTATTGGAGTTAGAGCAAAGTCTTCCTGCACTACACGGCGTTGCGATGGAGCTCGACGATTGTGCTTTTCCGCTGTTAGAAAAAATCGTTTGTACGAGTCAACTTAAGGAAGCGATGCAAGACGTTAATTGGGCTATTTTGGTGGGTTCTATGCCGCGTAAAGACGGAATGGAACGCGCTGATTTATTAAAAATTAATGGGGGGATTTTTGCTCCACAAGGTAAAGCTATTAATGATTATGCAGCCAAAGATGTGAGAGTATTTGTGGTAGGTAATCCCTGTAACACGAATTGTTTGATTGCTATGCACAATGCACCTGATGTTCCTAAGGATCGCTTTTTTGCGATGACTTTATTAGATGAAAATCGTGCACGTACACAACTGGCTAAAAAAGCGGGGGTGCAAGTTGCACAAGTGAGTGAAATGGCTATTTGGGGGAACCATTCATCGACACAATATCCTGATTTTTATCATGCAAAAATTGCTGATAAACCGGTTACTGAAATGATTTCAGATGAAAACTGGTTAAAAAATGAATTTATCCCTTTAGTGCAAAAGCGCGGAGCTGCAGTTATTAAGGCGCGAGGTGCTTCGTCGGCCGCATCGGCTGCGAATGCGGTAGTAGGAAGTATTTATCATTTAACACATGATACTCAGCAAGGCGATTATTTCTCAGTGGCTTCTTGTTCTACAGGAAAGTATGGGATAGACGAAGGCCTTATTTTTTCTTTTCCTAGCCGCGTAGAGCAAGGCCAATTCCATGTGGTTGCAGGTATTGAGCATAATAGTTTTAGCCAAGAAAAAATTAAATTAACATTAGAAGAGTTACGTGCAGAAAGAGAGGAAATAAAGAAGCTTGGCTTAATTAACTAGGTTGGCTAGAATTTTCTAGCTTGCATGCTTTTTTAATTCGATAATTGGGGTTCAAGCATAAGAATAAAGCGTTGTACGGGCAGTGAGGAGAGCTGTTGTTGTTTTTGCCCGTACAACAAATAAATTTTTTATTTTTATTTGCTGCCTTCGTTTTATCTTATTGCTTTTATCTTATAAGTTTTCATAGTGTAATAAGTTTTACTGATTTTTTAAATAAAAATCAAAGTAATGTATTTAACTTTTTAAAATTCACTAAATCTAGTATCGTGTTCCCTGCGCCGCTTTTATTCAAGCTCTTCTTTATCTACGTCCCAATGAACTAATGCTTTTGCTTTAGCTTGTATTTCTTCAGCTAAGCTTGCAGTTTTATTTCTTTCATTTTGCAGGAGATGGTGGTAACCTTCACATTCTTGTACTAGGGTGTTGATACTCGAAGTCATCTCTCCTTTTTCATCATTTAGCTGATTTAATTTTTCTGTAAGGGTTTTGTTTTTATTTTGTAGGCTATTTGTTATTTGGCTTTTGTCTTCTTTTTCGTATTTCGCTTGTTCGAGTTCAGTTTGAAGGTTTTTGTTTTCTTTGTGTGCTTGCTTTAGTTCATTTTTTAGTTTATTTACTTCTTCTTTTATAGCGTTTAATTCACGTTCCAATTCTTTTACTTTAGTTTCCGGTTTTTCTTTATGCCATGGTAGTTTACCGTCTTTAATGTTTTGCCATGTTCCATATTGAGAGAGTGTGTTTTCCATGTGGGTTAATTTCCATTAAGTTAAATTATTTAGTGCTCTTAGTTATCAGAGCTAAACTATTTTATAAAAAAAATATTGATTTTTATAAATAAATCAATATTTTTGATTAGTTAACCAAACTAAAGGAGCTTTAGATATAAAATAAGTAGGATGTTATTTAATAAGTAGTTTTTGTAAAGAAGATAATTTTTAATCTCTTAGCCTATCAGGAACTAATATTTCTCGATTGCCATTGCTTTCCATGGCGCTGACGAGACCCGCCTTTTCCATATCTTCCATTAACCGTGCAGCACGGTTGTAACCTATTTTTAAGCGCCGTTGAACACTAGAGATAGAAGCACGGCGTGTTTCTAAAACAATTTGCACAGCCTGATCATATAAGGCATCTTTTTCTCCCCAATTATTATCACCAAACTCTGCATTTGAATCCGAAGGTTCAAGGGAAGCTTGAGTTAGATCCAGCCTATATTCGGGAGTACCGGATTGTTTTAGTGCGTTTACAACATGATGGACTTCCCCGTCAGCAACAAAAGCGCCATGTACACGAATAGGTACGCCAGTACCCGGTGCTAGATACAACATATCACCATGACCGAGTAACTGATCGGCACCTTGTTGATCCAAGATAGTGCGTGAGTCGATTTTAGAAGAAACTTGAAAAGCGATTCGAGTAGGTATGTTAGCCTTGATCAACCCTGTAATGACATCAACAGAAGGTCTTTGTGTCGCTAAAATTAAATGTATACCTGCCGCTCGTGCTTTTTGCGCAATTCTAGCAATTAATTCTTCAACTTTTTTACCAACAACCATCATCATATCGGCAAATTCATCGATTAATACAATAATAAAGGGAAGTTGTGTTAAGGGCTCTGCTTGTCCTCCTTGCTCTGATGTCCAAAATGGATCGCTGATAGGACGACCCTTTAAATGGGCTTCTTGCACCTTCTGGTTATAACCCGCTAAATTTCGTACACCAAGGTTGGCCATTAATTTATAACGGCGCTCCATTTCAGCAACGCACCAGCGTAAGGCGTTAGCCGCTTCTTTCATATCTGTAACAACGGGTGCTAGAAGATGAGGAATTCCTTCATAAATAGCAAGTTCCAACATTTTTGGATCTATCATGATCAGCCTAACTTCTTGAGGCGTTGCTTTGTATAAAATGCTTAATAACATAGCATTAAGACCTACAGACTTACCCGAACCGGTTGTGCCTGCTACGAGTAAATGTGGCATTTTCCCAAGATCAACAATAACTGGATGGCCAGCAATATCTTTGCCTAAGGCCAGTGAAAGCGGAGAACGTGCTTGTTGGTAAGAATTTGAAGTTAATATTTCGCTTAGACGGACTATTTCTCTATGTTTATTAGGGACTTCTAATCCTACGACCGATTTACCCGGTATGACTTCTACAATCCTAACACTCACTACGGATAAAGAACGCGCGAGGTCTTTGGCGAGCCCAGTAATGCGACTTACTTTAATACCCGCGGCAGGCTGCATTTCGAAACGTGTGACAACTGGACCTGGATGTACTGCAACGACGTGGACCTGTATACCAAAGTCTTTTAAGCGAAGCTCAACATCACGCGAAAGGTGTTCTAATTCTTCACGTGAATAGCCTTCTTTACTAGCTGCTTCAGCAGGGTCTAATAAGCTTAGTGAAGGTAAAGAAGCATGTGTAGTAACTTTTTTACTAGGAATTATTGTTGCCGGTGGAGAATAGGGTTTAATAGGAATAGAAGATTGCGTAGCACATTCAGGACCATAAACAGGAGGGGGTGCTATTGGATGTGTTTGTAATGGTTTGTTATTTGGTGTGGGTATTATCGTTTTGCGGACGATAGTACTAGCATTTTTTTCTCTTCTAGCTATTAACTTATTGTTTAGATGATTACAAAACTGTTTTATTGTTTCATAGGTTCGCGCATACGTTCGTGTGAATAATAAGGCGATTTGGCGACTCATCCTATTTAGGTTATCCATCCAGGAAAAGCCTGTCGCAAGTGTTGTGCTTGCTAATAATAAAGCTAATAAAAAGAGTGTGCTGCCAACCACATTGAATTGCGCAATAAAATTTTTTGTGACAAGTGTTCCTAAGATACCGCCAGGCGTATAACCATGAATAGAATGCGTACTATGCAGGCTTGCCAGACCACATGCAGAGATGAAAATAATAATAAATCCCAGAAACCTCAAAGTTAAAAAAGGATAGTTGATCTTTGTATAATTAAAACGACCTTTAAAACCTTGCCATCCGCTATAAAGCAATAACACAGGGAACAAATAAGCTAATGAACCCACACTATTAAAAAATAAATGGGCTAAGGAGTCGCCGAGGCGTCCCGCAATATTCATTGAGAATTTGCTATGAACACCCGGATGATAAGTCCATAAAGCAAGCAATAAAAAAAGAGCAATCGCCCCGCTAGTGATTAGTAGCCCTTCGCGAAGGCGTTGCTTTAGGCTTAGATATGAAGTTTCTTCAGGTCTGGCTAATCGTTTCAAGGTGGCTCCTTATAATACCTGCAGAAAGTGCATAAAATGCTCTAACCTGGCAAGGGTGTGACAGATACTATTTGTAGTGTTCTGTTGTTATACTTGTTAGCTATATTTTGATTATACCCAAGACACCTGAATTTTCTAACTTGAAAATTCAGGTGTCTTCTTGCGCGATGGGGCCATACAAGGGGAGGACTGCAATTTCCCCTTATATGACGGGCATAGTAAGATTATATCCACGATGCGATCGGATGTACCGTGCACTGTGAATTGAAGGTTTTGCATCTTCAAGTAGAGCGGATATAACAATATTTTTATTATCTGGGTTTTTACCCTAAAGTGAATAGGTATGAATAAAATTCAAGAACATCGTTTAATTATTTTAGGCTCTGGTCCAGCAGGCTATACGGCGGCTATTTATGCGGCGCGTGCAAATCTTAAACCACTCGTTATTACCGGTATGCAACAGGGCGGCCAATTAATGACCACTACGGATGTTGATAATTGGCCAGGCGATGTAGAAGGTTTACAAGGACCTGCATTAATGGAACGTATGCTAAAACATGCGGAGCGTTTTGATAGTACCGTTGTTTTTGATCAGATCAACAAGGTCGATCTTTCTAAAAGACCTTTTTCTCTTGAAGGGGATCAAGCAACATACCATTGTAATGCCTTGATTATTGCAACGGGTGCTTCAGCCAAGTATTTAGGCTTAGAATCAGAAACTGAATTTATGGGCAAAGGGGTTTCTGCTTGTGCAACCTGTGACGGGTTCTTTTACAAAGGGCAAAAAGTGGCAGTTGTTGGAGGCGGTAATACGGCAGTGGAAGAAGCACTTTACCTGGCTAATATTGCAGAACATGTAACCGTCGTATATAGAAGAGATGCTTTTTTCCGCGCCGAAAAGATTTTAGTCGATAAATTAATGGCTAAAGTAGAAGCAGGAAAAGTATCATTGGCCTTTGATAGTGTTGTAGAAACAATTTTAGGCGATGATAAAGGCGTCAATGCTTTAGAGATAAAAAATATCAAAACAGAAGTCATCAAGCAATTAGAGGTGCAGGGTGTTTTTATTGCTATTGGTCATACTCCGAATACCGGTTTGTTTCAGGATCAATTAGAAATGAAGGATGGCTATATTTTAGTTAAAAGTGGTGGTCGTCAGAATGTAACAGCGACGAATATAGAAGGAGTTTTTGCAGCAGGCGATGTGGCCGATCCCGTTTATCGCCAAGCGGTAACTTCGGCAGGCACAGGTTGTATGGCGGCGTTGGATGCTGAAAAATATTTAGATGAGTGCTAGGGCATGTCGTCATTTGGCAAGATGATGGTCATAAGCAGGTTTTTCTGTGTTTCGTTACTCACATACCGCAAGTATGCTTCCGTTACGATACTTGAAAAACTATACTCTATGCCTCATCCTCGCTGAGAGATGACACACTAATTAAAATTATAAATTAAGGTATTGTGGGGTAAGCGCTTTTATGCTTAACAAAACGTTAGGGCTATGTTTACTGTTATTAGTAACTTCGCCGACCTTTGCAGAAGATACAAATAACGATCCCTATGAAGATTATAATCGCCATGCTTTTAAGTTAAATCAGACTTTAGATAAAGTTTTCTTTAAACCGGTTGCTACCGTTTATAAAACTATTTTACCTTGGCCTATCACGAAGGGTATTAGTAATTTCTTTAGTAACTTAGAACAAGTGCCAACTATTATTAATGACGTATTACAGGCTAATTTTTATGATGCAACAGCGGATACATGGCGGTTATTGATTAATACAACGGTAGGTATAGGTGGATTTGTCGACGTGGCGAGCCGAATTAATTTACCTGCCCATACTCAGGACTTTGGTTTAACTTTAGCGAAATGGGGTTATAAATCTTCAGCCTATTTTGTTGTTCCCATTTTAGGCCCACGTACTGTACGTGATACGATTTCTTGGCCGATTAATTATGGCGTTTTTTCTGTGTACCCTTATATTAATGATATGGCGTGGCGTAATGGTTTAACTGCAGGAAGTTTTATTAATGCGAGAGCGCAATTATTAGACTTTGATCAAACAATTAGACAAGCTTCATTTGATCCTTATGTGTTTCAACGCAATGCTTATTTACAGCGAAGAAATTACTTGATTCGACAAAATAGTAATTTAACGACACCATCTAATGAAGAAGAGGATGATGATGACAGTGATGTTGACGAATAAAATTGTTTTTAATCATTGGAGATTCCTTTATGAAAGAAGTGCTTAATGTAGGATTAACTGAGGCAAAAAGAAAAAAAACAGCCGAAGGATTAATCAAGTTATTGTCTAATAATGCGGTATTGTATTTAAAAACACATAATTTCCATTGGAATGTAATTGGTCCAATGTTTCAGCCATTGCACAGTTTATTTGAAACACAATATATAGATCTATGGAATGCGAATGATAAGATTGCTGAGCGGGTACGCGCATTAGGTTTTTTTGTGCCTGCAAGTTATGAGGATTTTGCAAAATTAAGTAAAATTAAAGAAGCGGTAGGAAATGCTCGTGTAGAATCAACAAAAATGATAGCGGAGCTTATGGGTGATAATGAGATTATTACTCGTTTGGCACGTGAGTTATTGCCTGAGATAGAAGAGACAGAAGATCAAGTCACCGTTGATTTATTATCAGAACGCATGGAAGTCCATGAAAAAAATGCTTGGATGCTACGTAGTTTTTTAGAGTAAGCTTGACTTAAATACTCAATAATTTTTTTAAATCAAGTGAAAATCCAAAGACTTACCTTAGGGGCTTCCATGGCCTCTACTCCGAAGAGGGCTTCTTCATCACTCCCACAGGGGTGGTGAGTCTTAAGGCTTCTACTTAAAGACTAAATATACCCTAGTCGGCGCTCCTGTGTTACTATGAGGGCGTTTAGTTTATCTCTGCCACAAGCTAGCTAGAAACGTGTAAGCGAAGCTAGATTAGAAGTGGCCATTTTAGCCTTTTGGAGGTTTTGCGTGAATAAAAGATTGTATGTAGGTGGTTTAGCTTATAGCGTCGATGACGACGGCTTAAAGGCGCTTTTTGAACCATTTGGTGAAGTAAAGTTTGTGAAAGTCATTCGGGACTTCCATAGTGGTCGTAGTAAAGGCTTTGGCTTTGTTGAAATGTCTACACCTGAAGAGGCGAAAGAAGGTATTGAACGTTTAAATGGTAGCATCCATGAAAGACGTACAATTACCGTTTCTGAAGCGAATCCACCTGATTCAAGTGGTGGTGGTAATCGTGGAAGCGGTGGCCGAAATGGAGGCGGCACTAGTGGCCATAGACGTCGATCCGGTGGTATGGGTGGTATGGGTGGTTCTGGCGGCGGCAATGGTGGCGGAGCTCATCGTCATCGCGAGCGTGAAGAACAGTATTAAAGGCTTGATACTTTAAACTTGATAGTAGAGTAGGTTTAAAAGCTGCCTAAATAAGTGCGTGCACAACACCATACATCTATTCTTTTTACACCTGCATCATATAACGAGCTGCTTAACTCGATGAGCGTGTGACCTGTGGTCATTACGTCATCGAGTAGCGCTATATGTTTGTTTATTACGTTTTTTTGCTCTGTTATTGCGAAGGCTTTTTTGACGTTAGTGCTGCGTTGGTTGGCAAGTAATGTACTTTGTGCAACCGTATTACGTACGCGTTGACAGCTTTTGTAATCGATAGGAATTTTTAATTTTTTTTGGATTGGCCTAGCTATTTCCATTGCTTGGTTAAAACCCCTTTCACGTAGACGCTTTTTATGGAGAGGTACAGGGATAATCACGTGCGGTAATTGTTCTTCTTGATAGGATAGTTCTATCTTTTCTGCTAATAAATTTCCGAGAATATTTGCATAAAGTAAGCGTTGCTGGAATTTAATTCCAGTGATTAGTTTTCTTATAGGTTCAGTATAAGAAAAAAGTATATAGGTCTTATAGAAAGGAAAAGGTTTTTTCAAACAGGTGCCACAAATAGCGTTTGCCTCAAGGCATAATGGCGCAGCACAATGGGTACAAATATGGTCTAGCCATGGTAAATTTTTTTCACAATCAAGGCATAGATCAATTTCTCGCCTTGCTTCTTCACAACATAAAATGCAAGTAAAGGGGAAAAGCCAATGCTTTACCTCCACTTTTGCCTTTTTTATACAAGCGCTTATATCCATTTTTACAGTTTAAGGGATTAAAAAACTAGATTGAAGTCAGTGATTGACTCATAATATAGGTAAGAATAGTTTTGGGTAACTAAATATGTGTGGGATTGTGGCGGCTGTGGCCCAACGTAATGTTGTGCCTATCCTAATAGAAGGTCTAAAACGGCTTGAATACCGGGGTTACGATTCAGCGGGTATTGCATTACTAGACTCACATAATCAGCTAAAACGCTGTCGTACTGTAGGTAAAGTAGAAGTTTTAGAAAAAGAAATAGCACCTAAAGTATTGTCAGGAAAAATCGGTATTGCCCATACACGTTGGGCTACGCATGGTGAGCCCAATGAGACTAATGCCCATCCTCATGTATCAGGTTCGGATATCGCCTTAGTGCATAATGGAATTATTGAAAACTATGTAGCTTTACGTCACGATTTAATTCAATCAGGTTATCAATTTGAGTCAGAGACTGATACTGAAATTATCGCGCACTTGCTACATCAGCAGCTTAAAAAAACTAAGGATTTTTTGCCAGCTGTTTTACAGACTATACAACAATTAGAAGGTGCATTTGCACTTGTCTTTCTATACCGCCATGCCCCTAACACTTTAATTGCTGTGCGTAAAGGAAGTCCTTTAGTCATTGGGTTAGGATTGGGCGAGAACTTCATCGCCTCTGATCATTTAGCTTTATTACCCGTTACGCAGCAATTTATTTATTTACACGAGGGGGATGTGGCACAGGTTAGTGTTGAAAAAATAACTCTCTATGATAGCAAAGGTCAAATTGTTGATCGCGCTCCCTATCAGTCAACAATCCAGCACGATGCTATAAATAAAGGAAAGTATCGGCATTTCATGGAAAAAGAGATATTTGAACAACCGGAAGCCGTTAATGCTGCATTAGAAGGGCGGATTTATAAAAATCAGATTCTGGATGAAATTTGTGGGTTTCAAGCAGTCAATAAACTGACCAATATTCGTCGAGTACAGATAGTAGCTTGTGGTACCAGTTACCATGCTGGATTAATAGCACGTCATTGGTTAGAAACGGAGGTAAAACTTCCTTGCCAAGTTGATATTGCGAGTGAGTTTCGTTATCGAACTATCTTAGTTGAGCCAGATACTTTATTTGTTACTTTATCGCAATCGGGAGAAACAGCAGATACCTTAGAAGCATTGCGAGTAGCGAAGACAAAGAACTACGCAGCAACATTAACAATTTGCAATGTTCCCGAAAGTACAATGGTACGTGAATCTGACTTTGTATTGCTAACGCGAGCAGGACCCGAAATTGGTGTTGCTTCGACAAAGGCTTTTACAACACAACTGACAGTTCTATTATTGCTGACAGCGCTTTTAGGTCGGCATCATGGTTGGGATAAGAAACAAGAGGAAGAATGGGTTTCTCAATTACGTGCATTACCCAAATTTTTAGAAGAGACCTTAAAATTAGATAGTTCAGTTAAACAGCTTGCTAAGCTATTTATAGATAAGTCAGATGCATTATTTATTGCGCGCGGCCTTCATTATCCTGTCGCATTAGAAGGCGCTCTTAAATTAAAGGAAATCTCCTATATTCACGCCGAAGCATACCCAGCAGGCGAATTAAAACATGGTCCTCTGGCTTTGGTTGATAGTAATATGCCTGTTATTGCATTATTACCCGAAAATGCCTTGATAGATAAATTAAAGTCTACAATTCAAGAAGTACGTGCGCGAGGCGGGCAGCTTATTTTATTTGTACAAGGTGATTCCTTAGAGAGAGAGAAAGCCGAAGGATATCAGACTATCGTACTACCTAAAACCCCGGATGTGATTAGCCCTTTAATTTTCACAATTCCATTACAGCTACTTGCTTATCATGTCGCTATTCTTAAAGGAACTGATGTTGATCAGCCACGAAATCTTGCCAAATCAGTCACTGTTGAATGATAGGCATGAAAAAATCACGCTTTTAATTTAAAGTTATGTCGATTTCAAATGTAATGGGTATATTAAACTTTTTTAACGACTTTAGCCAAATGCTCGGCGATCGTTTGAACTTGTTGATCGTTATTCCCTTCTACCATGACACGGACAACTGACTCGGTTCCTGAAGGACGTAGAAGGACACGTCCTTGAGTAGATAAATTTTTTTCTGCTTCAGAGATTGCTTTTTTTACAATAGGAGATTCTAAGACTAATGAAGGTTTTGCTACAGAAATGTTTATTAATTTCTGCGGAAATTTTCTCATGCCTTTTTTTGCGTTATGCAGTGATTGTTGGGCTGATTTAAGGGCTGCTAATATCTGTAAGGCAATAACAATTCCATCACCGGTTTTAATGATACTTCGGGAGATAATATGACCCGATGCCTCGCCACCCAGCTGCCAATTTCTTGCTTGTAAACGTTCATTGACATATCGATCTCCAACTGGAGTACGTTCAAATTGAAGCCCTAATTTTTTTACAGCCTGTTCGAGCCCTAGATTGCTCATTGCCGTCCCTACAATACCGCCTCCTAGGTCCTTTTTTGTATTAACAGCATGTTGAGTAAGAAGGAAAAGTAATTCATCCCCATCTACTATTTCACCATAATGGTCTACCATGAGTACCCGATCGCCATCTCCATCAAAAGCAATTCCTAAGTCTGCTTTTTTTTGTAAAACTGTATTTTGTAAAATCCTTAAGTCCGTAGAGCCACATTTCCTATTAATATTCAATCCATCTGGCTTTGTACCAAGAACGAGCAGTTTGGCTCCCAAGTCTGTAAATAGTTGTGGTGCAATTTGATAAGTTGCGCCATTTGCGCAATCTAAAACAATCTTAAGGGAATCAAGGTTGGTGTTTTTTGGAAAGGTCGATTTACAAAACTTGTTATAACGGGACTTTGCATCTTCTACGCGATGTGCTTTGCCTAATTTATCAGACTCAACGATACTCATTTTTTGTTCGAGCTGCGCTTCAATTGCACATTCAATTTCATCCGGTAATTTAGTGCCTTCACTTGAAAAAAACTTAATACCATTATCGTAATAAGGATTATGCGATGCACTGATAACGATACCGGCTTGGGCTTTTAATTCACGGGTTAAATGAGCGATTGCGGGTGTGGGCATAGGGCCCAATAGGTAGACATTTACACCGGCTGCAGATAAACCTGCTTCTAAAGCAGATTCAAACATATAACCGGAAATACGTGTATCTTTACCGATAAGTACTTTTTTTTTCTTTTCATTGGCTAAGACACAACCGATAGCCCAACCAAGTTTTAAGACAAATTCGGGTGTAACCGGATAATCACCTACTTTACCGCGAATGCCGTCAGTCCCGAAATATTTTCGAGGGAGGGCTGCACAAAAAGCTGGCTTTTGGTGCAGCATGTTGTAGCTATTTTTAGTTGTGTTACTCATTAGGCAGGAAGGAAACCAGTTGCCCATATCCTCATGAATTCAATTATGGAGTTAAGCGTGGGTTCAAAAAGTTTCATAAATATATAATTTTCTTTGTTCAGCCGGGCCGCGCCCTAACTGATCTCGAGGAATATGAAAAATCTGTTTTTTCGCATAAAGTACTTAGTTAGCTTATAGCTCCATCCGCTGTGCCTGCCCCAGGCGCTACATTAGGGTCTTTTTGAGAGGATTTTGCTTTTTTTGCTTCTGCTCTTTCTCCGTTAGTACTCCATCCTTCAGGTTCGCGTGGTGGCTTACCATCCATAATGTCATTGATTTGTGTTGCGTCTATGGTTTCATACTTGATAAGTGCTTGGGCCATACAATGCAACTTATCTTTATTTTCCTCTAAGATTGTTTCTGCACGCTTGTAATTACGATCAATAATGGCACGGCTTTCTTCATCAATTAAGCGGGCGGTATCATCAGAAAATTTATTATTTTTAGCTATTTGGTGACCTAAGAAAACTTCTTCATTTTCTTGGCTATAAGTCAGAGGACCAAGGATTCCTGACAGGCCCCATTTAGTCACCATGTTACGTGCAATTTCCGTCGCTCGTTGGATATCATTAGAAGCGCCTGTAGTGATTTCGTCTTCACCAAAAATTAAACTTTCAGCAATCCGACCACCAAATAAACTAGAAATTTGGCTTTCCAGCCGCTTTTTAGTATAGCTGTATCTATCTTCTTCAGGAAGAAACATCGTAACGCCTAAGGCTTTACCACGAGGAATAATAGTTACTTTATAAACTGGATCATGTTCAGGAACTAAACGTCCTACAATGGCATGGCCTGCTTCATGATAAGCCGTCAGCTCTTTTTCTTTTTCATTCATCACCATGGAGCGCCGCTCGGTCCCCATCATAACTTTATCTTTGGCCTTTTCTAAGTCGCTCATGTCAACACTGGCTTTGTTCTCACGTGCTGCAAATAAGGCGGCTTCATTGACGAGATTGGCTAAATCGGCACCAGAAAATCCTGGCGTGCCTCTAGCAATAATGGCAGGGTTTACATCGTCCCCATTAGGTACTTTTTTAAGATGTACTTTAAGGATCTGTTCACGTCCACGGATATCAGGAAGGCCAACGATAACTTGCCGATCGAAACGGCCTGGTCTTAATAAGGCAGGATCAAGAACATCCGGACGATTGGTTGCCGCAATGACGATAACACCTTCATTTCCTTCAAATCCATCCATTTCAACCAACAGCTGGTTCAAGGTTTGTTCACGCTCATCATGACCGCCGCCTAGTCCCGCACCCCTATGACGACCTACAGCATCGATTTCATCTATAAAAATAATACATGGCGCTTGTTTTTTAGCTTGCTCAAACATGTCTCTTACACGAGATGCGCCCACGCCAACAAACATTTCTACAAAATCTGAGCCGGATATTGTAAAAAAAGGCACTTTTGCCTCGCCAGCTACAGCACGGGCTAACAATGTTTTTCCTGTTCCAGGAGGACCCATTAATAAGACGCCACGTGGTATTTTCCCCCCTAATTTCTGAAATTTTGCGGGATCTTTTAAAAACTCTACTAATTCACTGACTTCTTCTTTTGCTTCTTCAGCTCCAGCCACATCTGCAAATGTGACTTTTACTTGATCTTCGCCTAATAAACGAGCACGGCTTCGGCCAAAAGATAAGGCTCCTTTGCCACCGGCTCCCCCCATTTGACGCATAAAAAATATCCATACCCCAATTAATAACAGCATTGGGAACCAGTTAATGAAAATACGCATCAAAAAGCTTTCTTGCTGGGGTGGCTCTCCTTTTACGTTAACGCCTTTTTTGATAAGTTCAGGCAGTAAATATTGATCAGAGATAGGCATATAGCTGCTAAAGGATTTATCACTTTGTAGTTGACCTTTAATAACATGGTTACTTTGTATAGTAACGGATTGTACATTCCCTTGTTGAACGTTATGTAGAAACTCAGAATAGGTAAGAGGCTCTCCGTTACCATGACGAGGCTCTAGATTATTAAATACGGAGATAAGGATGACGGCAATGATCAACCAGAGAAATAGATTTTTTAGCATGTCGTTCAAGCTATACTACCTCGTAGTTTTAAACAAAAAAGGGCATTATATACTGCTCGCTCAATAAGATGCGAATTTTTAAGGGAGCATCCCCGTATCTATCTTCCATTATGAAAATAGGAATGGGTGAAAGGATTATATACTAAATTTACAGGGTTTCGTTTTTTTACACTCTTTTTTAGCTTAAAAAGGTATAAGCTGAGAAATATTCATTAAAACCAGAGGGTTATTGTCGGTTATAGCCCATAGCAATTAAGTAAACTTCTGCTGAGGCGCCGCGAGAAGCGGCTGGTTTGCGAATAGAAACAGTTGAAAATACGCGGCGTAATAGCTTTAGATAGCTTTCAAAACCTTCCCCTTGGAAAGTTTTGATGATAAATCCCCCTTTTGGCTTTAATACTTGTCGGGCAAAATCAAGAGCGAGTTCTGCAAGATGCATCGCTCTGGGTTGATCGATAGTCCGCATACCACTTAAATTTGGTGCCATATCAGAAAGGACGATATCAATTGGCCTTGATTGTATATGTTTTAGAAATTGCTGTAGAACAGCTTCTTCACGAAAATCGCCTTGTACAAACTCTACGTTCGATAAAGACGGCATCGGTAGTATATCTAAAGCATACACTTTACCCTGCTCGCCTACCAGCTTAGCCGCTAATTGAGACCAGCCGCCTGGTGCAGCGCCTAGATCAACCACAGTCATTCCAGGTTTTATGATCTTATTTTTTTCTTGAATCTCAAGTAGTTTATAGACCGAGCGCGACCTAAAGCCTTCCTGCTGAGCACGTTTTACGTAAGGATCACTGAAATGTTGTTTAAGCCAACGTCTAGAACTTTTACTACGAGACATGACTGTTTTGTGGCTTGCAATGGGTTTCTCGTATCAAGAATTTTCCAATTAAAAGGGCAAAGACATAACAAAGAGGCAGTACTATAAATGCTTTACGGTAATCAGCAGCGCTATAAAAAGGCACACCATGAGAGGTGACGCCATTCCAATAGAGATGTAAGAATAAACCAATTACTGGCTGAAATAGCGCGCCGCCGGCTACTGTTGCCATATTATTTATGCCTATAGCTGTGCCGGCCACATCGGCGTGATTGTTATCTTTAACAACACCGAAGGCGAGCGATTGTCCGGAAGCGGCTAACCCAAACAAGAACAAACAAAAATAGAGCCAAAATAAAGGAAGATGTGGAATATAAATAACGGGTATTAAACCAAAAACACCTAGACTGGCTGCAAACTTTAAAGGCATACCGCGCAGACCAACTTTGTCAGACCACCAGCCCAAGAGTGGACAACCAATACCGATAGCGAGCCAAATCATTGTGCAAGCGGTAGAGGCTGCTTTCGTGCTTATCCCATAAGCGGCGACAAGAAATGGAACCCCCCAAAGGGCAGCAAAAGCCGTAATAGGTGCCCATACCATAAAAGAATAAAGGGCGATAAACCAGGTTTGATTGTTGCGACCCACTTGCTTTAGGCTTTGTAGGATAGTTTTTTTAGCAGTCGGTTGAAATTTATGCCCCTTGGAAACAACTTCTGGGCTATCTCGAACAATAAGCCAAATGAGCAGCCCTAATATTATGCCGATCACAGCTAAAGTAAGGATAGTATGTCTCCATCCCCAATGTCCTACAGCTATTGTTAACGGCGTTTCACCAACAATAGAGCCCATACTACCCATCAGCTCAACTAATCCCGTTAAAAAAGCAAAATAACGGGCAGGGAACCAACGCGAAATCAGGACTAAGGTTCCTATAAATGAAAAAGCCGAACCCATTCCCATCATAAAACGGCCAGCAGAAGCAATAATGACACTATTAGTTGTTGCAAAAATTAAAGCGCCAGTAGCGCAGGTAAGTGTTGCCACCGTCATTAAACGTCGTGGGCCGAAACGATCGTACAAGGAGCCCGCAGGAAGTTGCATGGGCGTATAAGCATAATAGTAAAAAGCAGCCATTGTTCCCAAGCTCACTGCATTCAGCCCTAAATCGTGAATTAGCTCTCGTGTCATAACTGCCGGAGAAACTTGTAAGATGAACTCATACATATAGAACGCGGAAGCAAGAATGCAGATAATAGCGGCAAGTAAGGTAGGCTTTTGAGTAGCTAAGGGTTTTGTTAAATTATTGTTTTTATTAGACATAACGTTGCGTAATAGAGAAAAGAGTAGATAAAAATATTAGATAGCAGAAACTGATTCATTCGGAAATTGTTGTTTGCAGTGGGTTTCGCGAAGTAAAAAGCGACTTACAATGAGCGCTAAAATATAACATAAAGGTAAAATAATCAGCGCTTTTTGGTAATCTGCTGCTCCATAAAAAGGAGTGCCATTATGCATGGTACCATTCCAATTGTAATATAATAAAATTCCTATTAGAGGTTGAAATAATGCACCACCAGCAACTACCGCTGTATTATTAAAGCCAATCGCTGTTCCTACAACAGAAGGAGGATTATTGTCTTTGACAACTCCAAATGATAAAGCTTGGCCTGAAGCGGCTAAGCCAACAATGAATAGGGTAAGATATAGCCAGACAATCGATAGGTGCGGACCATAAATAATAAGTGTGATGCTAAAAATTCCTAGGAACGCGGAAAAACTTAAAGGAATAGAACGAGATTTTATCGTGTCGGAAATCCAGCCTAATAAAGGGCTTCCTATCCCTATGCCAAGCCAAATCATAGCACAGGCTTTAGAAGCCGCTTCCGTGCTAATTCCATAGTTTGCAACCAGAAAAGGGATACCCCAAAGGGCAGCGAATGCTGTAATAGGGGCCCATATGGCAAAAGAGTAAAGTGCAATTAACCAGGTTTGCCGATTATTACAAACTTGCTGTAAGCGTTTCAGTTCACTCTTTTTAGGGGAGCATTGAAATTTTTTACGTTGCGACACTGTTTCTGGACTGTCACGAACAATGGCCCAAATAAATAATGCCAAAAAAACACCCGCAATTGATAAGCTAATAATCGTTGAACGCCACCCCCAATGGCTAATTGCTTTAGCTAAAGGAACTTGACCGGCAATGGCACCAACAGAGCTCATTAACTGAACAAGTCCGGTTAGTAAGGCAAAATAATGAGGGGGAAACCACCGGGAGACGAGAAGTAAAGCGCCAATAAATGAAAAAGAAGATCCAATCCCCATAAAAAACCGGCCCACTGATGCCATAAAAACACTAGGCGTTGTGCCGAATAATAATGCACCTGTGGCACAGACTAAAACAGCCAGTGTGATCAAGCGTCGTGGTCCAAAACGATCATACAGTAAACCTGCAGGTAGTTGCATAGGGGTATAAGAATAATAGTAAAATGCAGCCATAGTACCTAAGCTAGCTGCATTGAGATTTAGATCACGCATTAATTCATTTGTCATAACAGCAGGAGATACTTGCAGGATGAATTCATACATGTAAAACATAGCAGCGAGGGTACAAATAATCGAGGCAAGAAGGAGCTGCTTTTTTCTTGTTAGAGTATAGGGAGCATCTTCTGTCAAAATAGCTTCATTATTGTACATTTATTACCCCTTGGATCATGCTTCCTCATGACCTTATTGTTGATAGCTTTCTTGAAAAGATCAAGTCAGCGACATGCCTATTTATATATTTAATTTTTTAATCTAGCTTTAACAGTTTTCTGTAGCGGCTATGTTTCACTAAAAGGATGAAGCACTTGAACCTGAAATACTCAAGGGCAATGGATATAAATAGATATTATTTTATACTTATACTTTAAAGACAATAAGGGAATAAGATTTTGATTGCAAGTATAGCTTGTTAATTTATTAAATCTGTTATCGATAATATTAATTATTTATAAAAATTTAAATTAAACTTATTTATAAATTACAATAATATAATCGCGAATGCTTAATTTAAAATTAAAATTTTTTATTTGAAAGATAGTTATTATTAGGCTTAGGGTTAATCAAGTTTTTTATTTTGGCTAACATCTAATAGGCTTTACTCTATTTTTTACCGAGTGCTAATTATTGGGATAGTAGTAGTCTTTAGTCAAGATTTAGACAAGGGAAAAATGTGACTAATTTAATATATACCGCTCGTACCTGAAGCTGCGAATCTTTCAAGTTTACGGTGAGCGGTATAGCCACTCAGATTTTAAAAGAATTCGCATTTTTAACAGAGCGGTTATATACTGTGCGCCGGTTGCCGGGATGGCGGAATGGTAGACGCGCCGGATTCAAAATCCGGTGATGGTGACATCGTGTGGGTTCGAGTCCCACTCTCGGTACCAGAATTTGTGGATTACGGTTAGTTGGCTTATTTGTGAATAAGTACGATAGCGGTTGCAGCTATTCCCTCGTTCCTTCCAAGAAAGCCCAGTTTTTCTGTAGTGGTTGCTTTGATACTAACTTGGTCGACGTTTAGTTTCATATCCTCAGCTAAGTTAGCTCGTATTGCTTCTCGGTGAGGGTCTAGTTTAGGGGCTTCCGCTAAGACCGTAATATCTGCGTTATTGATTGAAAAATTTCTCTCTTGCAGCATTTGAACAGATTGCTTTAAAAAAAGGCGACTTTCGCACTTTTGCCAACGGGGTTCTGTATCTGGAAAGTGTTGGCCAATATCTCCTAGTGCGGCTGCTCCCAATAAAGCATCCACTAATGCATGTATAACAACATCACCATCGGAATGGGCTCGGATTCCTAATTTATAATCAATCTTTACCCCTCCTAACACGATATGATTGCCTATTTCAAAGGCATGGACGTCAAAACCATAACCTATACGTAGATTTTTCATATGAAATTTGGCTATTAAGCTTTTTAATAATGTTCGTGCCCAGAATGAGCATACCAGCGATGAAATTAAACAAAATAAGCTGTTTGTGCAATAGGCCTAAGTGAAGGACTAGGTCTGTAAAGAACTCTGATGTTATGATTAACAAAGGTTTCAGCAAAGGCTTAGAGAATTTAATGATAGAGAAGAACCATTTTTTAACAAATCATTTTTTAGTGGCGATGCCTACTTTAACTAACCTCTACTTTAATCGATCAGTGGTTTATATCTGCGAGCATAACGAAAAAGGGGCTGTTGGAATTGTTATTAACCAACCACTACAATCTTTCAGGGTTAATTTTTCAGAAATAATGCAGACAATTGTGGGAAGTGCAAGCAAGCCACTACTATCAACCGAATTTCCCATTCTATGCGGAGGGCCTAGCCATCCTGAGCGTGGTTTTGTTATCCATGTGCCGAGTGGTGAATGGCAGTCTAGTCTTAGAATGAATAGCGAAATTTCCGTTACGACATCTAAAGATATTTTACAAGCTATTGCAAAACATCAGGGACCTGACAAATTTATTTTTTCTTTAGGGTATGCAAATTGGAGGGCAGGCCAAATAGAAGAGGAAATTATTAATAATTTCTGGTTAACAGCGGTACCGGCTAACTCGACTATTCTATTTGATATTCCGTTTAATAAACGTTGGTTAGAAACCATAAATAGCGTTGGGGTTGATATTAACAAACTAGTGTATAGCAGCGGTCATGCCTGATATTAAAACTGTTTTGGGGTTTGATTTTGGTTCTAAATATTTTGGTGTTGCGGTTGGATATACCTCACCAAAAATGGCCCAACCTTTAATGGGATTAACAATGCAAGATGGAAAGCCGCCCTGGAAAGAAATTGCTGCATTATTGAAAATGTGGTCTCCTGATGCATTAATCGTAGGTATACCTTTGAATATGGATGGAACAGAACAGCCTATTACTCAGTCTGCGCGTTCTTTTTTAGAGAGTTTAAAACAACGTTTTCAATTGCCCGTTTTTGCTGTAGATGAACGATTAACAACGGTCGAAGCACGTTCTCGTTTATTTGAATCCGGAGGATATAAGGCTTTAAGTAAACAAGCTATTGATAGCGTTTCAGCGCAGATAATTGTAGAAACGTGGTTAGAAAGTACTCATTAGAAAGTGTCTCCAATTGTGCTAGGATGGGACAAAAAGCGTTGTTTTTTCGAGTAGCGTAACAGAGCATACTGGCGTATGAGTAATGCAACGGAGAAAAACGGCGCTTTTTGGCTAGCATCGTGCAATTGAAGGCACTTTCTTATGAGTAAAGCATTATTTAAATCAACTTCTGTTGTCGCATCAATGACCTTGATATCACGGATTTTAGGTTTTGCGCGTGATATCATTGCCGCTAGAATTTTTGGTGCTACAGCTGCAGTTGATGCTTTTTATATTGCTTTTAAAATTCCTAATTTTATGCGAGGTTTATTTGCTGAAGGTTCTTTTTCTACAGCATTTATCCCTACTTTAGCGGAATATAAACAAACCAGAAGCCAAAAAGAAGTGGAGCAATTTGTTGCGCATATAACCGGCGTGCTTGGTTTAATTTTATTAGTAGTAAGTATTATTGGTATTCTCGGTAGTAAAGGATTGGTCACACTTTTTGCGCCGGGATTAGATCCTTATCGATTTCAATTAGCCAGTGATATGTTAAGGGTAACTTTTCCTTATTTAATGTTGATTTCTCTGACTGCATTAGTTGGCGCTGCTTTAAATTGTTATGGATTGTTTTGGGTCCCTGCCTTTACACCGGCGTTATTAAATATTTGTTTAATCATTACTGCCTTTGGTATTACACATTACTTTAAAGTGCCCGTAGAAGCGCAAGCGTATGGTGTACTATTGGCGGGATTTGTGCAGCTCGGATTTCAGTTGCCCTTTTTGCATCAGTTAGGATTATTACGAAAACCTCAATTTAACTGGCATGATCCTGGAGTGCAAAAAGTTTTAAAACTGATGTTGCCTGCTTTATTTGGTTCGTCCATTGGCCAGATTAGTTTGTTATTAAACACCATTTTCGCCTCTTTTTTAGTAACAGGTAGTGTCACTTGGCTGTATTATTCAGATAGATTGGCTTATTTTCCTTTGGGTGTTTTTGGCGTTGCTTTACTCACCGTTATCTTGCCTCATCTTTCTCGACAACATGCGGCAAAAACACCGGAAGCTTTTTCTAATACATTAAATTGGGGATTACGTTGTAATTTACTGATTGGTATTCCTGCTTCTCTTACCATGCTGATTTTATCAGGGCCGTTAATTACAAGCTTATTTTATTATGGAAAATTTAATGCCCATGATGTATTGATGACGCAACGTAGTGTGATATCCTACTCCATAGGTTTGCAAGCATTTATGCTGATTAAAGTATTAGCCGCTGCTTTTTATGCCCAACAAAATATTCGTACGCCTGTGCGAATTGGTATTGCTGCTCTCCTAGCAAATATGCTTTTAAATGCTTTGTTGATTTTCCCACTTAAACATGCGGGTTTAGCTTTAGCGAGTTCTTTGTCGGCTTGGTTGAATGCCGGATTGTTGCTGCGAGGACTGAGAATGCGAGATATTTTTCAATGGCAACCGGGCTGGTTCCTTTTTACATTACGGTTATTATTTGCCAATAGCGTACTAGGTTTATTTCTTTATTGGGCTGCAGCCGCTTTACCTATTTGGTTAAATTGGGATTGGCAACAACGTTTTCTGCATATTTTATTTCTCGGTGTAATCTCTATTTTTATTTATATCAGTTGTTTATGGATAAGTGGACTGCGGTTTCATGATTTAAAAGCAAAAACATGATCGAATTGATTCGCGGGTCCCATAATCTAAAAGCGGAGCATCGGAGATGCGTCCTGACCATTGGAAATTTTGATGGCCTACATCAAGGACATCAAGCAGTTATTCAAGTTCTTCATCAGCAAGCACAACGTTTAAACTTACCAAGTTGCGTCATTCTTTTTGAACCCCATCCGCAAGAATTTTTTTTAAAAGAGAAAGCACCGCCTCGCTTAATGCGCTTACGTGAAAAAATAAAAGCTTTTCAGAATTTGTCAATTGATAGAATACTTTGTTTATCTTTTAACAAGCGTTTAGCGGAAATGGAAGCCGAAATCTTTGCCAAGAAAATCTTAGTCGATTGCTTGGATATACGCGTTTTAATAGTTGGGGATGATTTCCGATTTGGGAAAGGGCGCCAAGGAGACTTTAGCCTTTTAAAAAATTTAGGAGAAAAATATAATTTTGAAGTATTTTCAACGCCAACTCGCTTATTTGATGGTAAGCGTATAGGAAGTTCGCGGGTACGCAATGCTTTAAAGGAAGCCAATTTTGATTTGGCAGCGCGTCTATTAACATGGCCCTTTACACTGAGTGGCCGAGTTATTTACGGTGATCAACGGGGGCGCTTACTAGGATTTCCTACTGCAAATATCGCATTGCACCGTGTTGTGTCGCCTTTGCAAGGTGTATTTATCGTTCGCGTTTATGGTTTGGGAGAAAACCCTATAAATGGAGTCGCAAATTGTGGTAGACGACCAACAGTAAATGGTTTACAGGATTTATTAGAAGTACATTTATTTGACTTTAATAAAAATATTTATGGTATTTGTTTGGAAATAGAATTTTTAAAAAAAATTCGTGACGAAAAAAAGTTTGATTCTCTCCACGGGTTAAAAAAACAGATTTTAGAAGATGTTCAGGTTGCTAAACGATATTTTGAATTAGTTAGCTAATAACCCTATTTTTTTAAATAAATCTTTCTATACTTTCTATTTTTAATAAATCCTTAAGGTTATTCCTGTCTAATTTTTAAAAGCATCTAGGATATACCGATCGTAGTTAAAGATGCGAACTTGCATTTCCAAGTGCAATGAGTATAGAAAATAAAAAAAATAGAGGTCTTCATGTCTTACTTTACCTTTAAAGCTCGTAAAAATTTGCATAACCCTCCTTTCCAGTTGTCAGATGAGAAAAGCAAAGTAACTAGAGTAAGAATTTTAGGTGATAGTCTAAGCGATAGGGGGATAAAATATAAAAAGAAAATATTAGGGTGTATTCCTTTTCGTTTGTTTCTAGATAAATCACCGCATGAACAATTTACCAATGGTTTTGTATGGTCTTATTCTTTTATTGATGAATTAGAGGCTAAAAGAAAAGCTAAAAGTAAAGGCTTGAATAATGAAAAACTATCGCCTATTGGCCAACCGTTTGTTTTTTTTAGAAGTAAAGCAGAAGGAGGTGCAACTGCCTATAATTACAGTGGCTTTTTTAATCTATTTAAGTACTTTAAAGGCTTTTTGATGAGCTTTTTTTTGGGAAATATACAAGATCAAGCTAAACAGTTACAGGCTGAGGACGGTTTTAGCTCTGACGATCTAACGATCATTTTTGCTGGGGCTAACGATCTTATAACCGTTGCTTATCCTAATCAAGGTGGCGCAAAAAGGGCGGTGCAAGGAGTTATTAATACACTAAAAATTGTAACTACCGCAAAAAAGACAGCGGAAAATAGGGGTGGAGACTGTAAAAATATTCTGCTGTTTACATTGCCAGATATTAGTAAAACACCTAAATTTTTAAAAAGATCAGAAAAGGCAAGGAGGGAGATTAGTAAAGCATGTGAACTGTTTAACCGAGAAGTTAAGCTTCTAAAGGAAAGTTATCACTATGTAGACTTTAGCTTTTGTGATATTTATCGAGTTACAGATAAAGCAGATATAAGGCTCGATGAAATAAAAAATAATGCCATTGTTATTACCGGTACAGGATATACTAGAGAAATTTATTTTATAGAGAACAAAAATTATCTTGTTAAAGATGGAACAGCGTTGACCGTTAAAAAAAAATTATCAAAATATCAGCAAAAAATGCTAGATAAGCAAGTAGGTAGACTGAAAAGGTCCCCAGAAAATAATGATGAACTCGAGAAACTAGTTCAGAAACTGACAATAAAGGCAAAATTAAATGTAGATATAAAAATATTTGATGCAGCGGCTTTCTTTGATGAAGTCTATGAAAACCCTGAAGCTAACGAATTTACGAATGGCTGTGCTATTTATTATTACGATGGCAAAGAAGAAATAAATTTAGAAAATTTTAATGAAAATGCTGTTATATTGATGCCAACAGAGAGAGATAATCAATATCAACTTTGTCTTTTTCAAGATAAGAAAATAATTATAAATAAGGACTTAAAATTAAGGTTAACAGAAGATGAAAGAAAGGAGCTAGATAGAAGACTAAATAGTCAAGAACAAGCTGAAAAGAAAAATGAACCGATTAAGTTAGTTGGTAGTGAAGATAACCATTATGCTTGGGCTACTGCTATTATCCAGCGTTCTGTAACAAGTTATGAAAAAGTATTTGGAGAAAAAATAAAATTAGCGAATATCTTTATTCCTATATTGCAAGCGATAAAAGAAAAGTTTCCAGGCAAGGAGCAACCTTCATGGGATGGTTTACATCCTAGCGCCATTTTACATTTTCTTTTAGAGTTAGGTATGGAGCAGTTTTTTGAAAACAACTATGAAATAGGCATTCCTAGAAAGCACTTCGATGATATGGCCATTGAAGCTAGGAAAGCGACACAAGCTAAATTTGAGCTAGGACGGTCAGCTAAGTCCTATGAAGCACCTGAGTTTCATGAGATACCAACTCGAAATAGATGTAATGGGTAGCCGATTAATACTGACTTTCGTGAGCTAATAATAGTTTAATCCATTACTTAAGTTTTTTTTGACGAAATGTGTTTAGCTGATTAGACTAGCTGTTCTATGATTAAAAAAGAATTTATACTCATTTTGGAGGGAAGTCAGCAGATTGCCCCTTCGGTTAAACATTTCACCTTTCGTCGTGAGGATGGTGAAGCCTGTAGTTTTATTCCAGGCCAATTTATTACGTTGCATATCCCCACATCAGAAAAAGTTTTGCGACGTAGTTATAGTATTGCTAATAGCACCCATGAAGCTAGTGTCAAAATAGAGTTTGCGGCTTCTTATGTTCCCGAAGGAACAGCGAGCGATCTTCTATTCACGATGCAATTGGGTGATAAAGTAACGGCAACGGGCCCTTTTGGCCGTTTGACTTTACGAGATGAACGGCCGGGTCGTTATATTTTTGTAGCGACTGGAACTGGTGTCACGCCCTATCGAACTATGTTATCAGAACTTGCACATCGATTTAAACAGAACCCTTGTTTTAAAGTTATTTTATTATTTGGTGTGCGAGGACCAGGTGATTTACTTTATCGTGATGAGTTTGTGTCATTTGCAGAAAAAAATCCTTGGTTTGAATTTCGTGCGTACTATAGTCGTGTCCAGCCAGAAACACGCTTATTTTATGAAAATGAAGGTTATGTTTTAGCTGCTTTTAGTTTGATTGATCCTGATCCTAAGCAGGATATCGTTTATCTCTGCGGTAACCCTAATATGGTAGATGATGTTTTTTCCCTTTTAACGAATAGCTACGGCTTCCCATCTGAGATTATTCGACGTGAAAAATATATTTCATCGAATTAAAAAGTTAAAAGGGTATGTTGTCCTGACTTATCCTGCTAAATGACGACACACCCTAAATGATAGTTTAAAAATCGCTCTCATTCAATCTGATCTAAGACTGATATCATTTCCATTGCTGTATCGATAGCTTCAGCCCCTTTCCCTGTGCGCGCTAAAGCTTGCGTTTCCGTTTCGGTAGTTAATACGCCAAATATGACAGGGATACTTTCTTCTAATGCTATTTTTTGGCAGGCATAGCTGACTTGCTGACAGACATAATCATAATGATTTGTTTCACCACGAATGACAGCGCCTAAACAAACAATGGCTAGGTAGCTCGCTTCTGAAATAGCCAGTTGTTGAGCAGCGAGGCCAATTTCTATAGCACCTGGGACTTTAACAATGGTAATGCGTTCTTTTGGAAAATTAAGTATTTGCAAGCGTTCTAGAGCGCTAGTTAATAAAGCTTCGGTAACTTCATTATTAAAACGACTGACAACAATAGCTAAATTGAACTCGTCTTCGTGTTGAGGAAAATAAAAGGGTTTTGCAGTAATTTCTTTGATTTTTTTCATAAATAATTTTCCTTTTTATAGATTGAGAAGATGACCTAATTTGGTCTGTTTTGTTTTTAAGTAGGTATGATTCGTTTTATTGGGTTTAGCAATTAATGGAATGCGTTCTACTATTTCAATACCTTGTTGTTCTAAATCTGCTATTTTTTGCGGATTATTGGTTAGTAATTTTATTTTTAATAAATTAAGATGACGAAGAATTTGCGCACCTATCCAATAATCGCGTTCATCGCTACCAAAACCTAATTTTTGGTTGGCTTCTACAGTATCAAGTCCCTGATCTTGTAGAGCATATGCTTTAAGCTTATTCAATAGGCCAATGCCGCGACCTTCTTGACGTAAATAAAGCAATGTTCCGCCTTGTTGACTAATCTGGTGTAGTGATTCGTGTAATTGCCAACCACAATCACAACGTGCTGAACCAAAAAGATCACCTGTAAAGCATTCGGAATGGATGCGCACCAAAGTAGGTTGATCACTTAGCTTCGGGTTCTCTTTAATAAGAGCTAAGTGGTGATGTTGATCAAGGCAGCTTTCAAATAGTTTTATAATTAAATCGCCATAGTTTTCGGTAGGTAAGTTAATGGAAGCAATTTCTTTGACAAGCGATTCTGTTTGTAGTCGATAGCGAATTAATTCGCGCGTTGATAATAAGGTCAGTTGATGCTTTTGAGCGAATTTCTCTAAGTCAGGAAAACGAGCCATGCTGCCATCGGTATTCATGATTTCGCAAATAACAGCGGCGGGTTTTAAGCCAGCTAGGCGCATTAGATCGGTACTACCTTCGGTTTGTCCCATCCGTTCTAGAACCCCTCCCTGCCGTGCGCGCAGAGGGAAAATATGGCCTGGGGTGACAATGTCGTCTGGTGTGCTTTGCGAGTCGATTGCTACTTTAATTGTATGCGCTCTATCAGCGGCGGAAATCCCTGTAGTAACCCCTTTGGCGGCTTCAATGGATACTGTAAAAGCGGTATTGAAGGGGTTAGTCGAGTGTTCTACCATCATAGGGAGCTTCAAACGCTGAATATCTTTCTCTAACAAAGCGAGGCAAATTAAGCCGCGGGCGTGTTGTGCCATGAAATTAATCGCTTCAGGAGTTACTTTATCGGCAGCGAGTACTAAATCACCCTCATTTTCACGGTTTTCATCGTCAAATAGGACGATCATCTTGCCTTGACGCAAGTCTTCTAAAGCACGATGTATAGTAGGGAAGGAAGGAGTATTCATGGTTAAGCTTTTTTATTAGTGCGACATATAGTAAAACACAGCTAATTATAACGCTTTTTCATGCCAATTGAACTCAAAATAAATATCTGAACCTAAAAGAACATGAGGGGATGGTTTTGCTTCGGATAGTACTCTGGGATCGGTAAAGGCAGTTTGAGCCTCGTGACCTAGCCAGCGAGGGGCTACATAAATAAAAGCACGTTGTAATAGCTGATTTTTTGCAAAGGATTCGAAACAATGCCCGCCGGCTTCTATCCACAAGTCTTGATAGCCGTCTTCTCCTATTTGTTTAAGTATTTCCAGTAAGTTAAGGCCGTGTTTATCTGTCGTTATAGGGATAAGACGCAGATTTTTTTGATTATATTTTTTATTTTTTTTTATATTTAAATTAGCCTTGTGAAAAAGTGTAACGTTTTTTGCTGTATTGAAAATAGTGGCAGATGTAGGCGTATGTAATTCACTATCTAAAATATAAATGGGTTTGGCGATGGCTGTATTTTTGATTCGTACATTTAATAAGGGGTTATCATTACAAATTGTTTTTGCAGTTGTTAAGATGGCATCAGCACGCTTACGTTGCTGATGTGTGAATTGTTTTGTAGTTTCATCGGTTAGTTGGATACGTTGTCCATGCGGCCCGGCAATTTTTCCATCTAAACTTAATGCTAATTTTGCCGTGACAAAAGGCCTTTTATGTTGCCACCAAAATTGATAACTTGTATAAAAATCATCAATTTCTGAGAGAGGTTGGTGAATACAAATAATACCCGCTTGCTGTAACTGTTTATCACTTTGATCACCAACGGCAGGATTGGGGTCTCGAAAGCCATAAATAACTTTAGTAATACCTTTTTCAATAATCAGCGACGTACATGGCGCTGTTTTTTTTGCGGTATGACAACAGGGTTGTAGCGTAACGTACAGCGTCGCGCCCTTTGCAAGTCGGGTGTCAATTTTATTTAGCGCGTCGGCTTCTGCGTGAGGACAACCACTAGCCCAATGGTAACCAGTGGCTATAACTTTTTCACCTTTTACTAAAACGGCACCAACACAGGGGTTAGGTGCGCAAAAGCCACGGCGCAATTCTGCAAGTACCAATGCTTGTTTGAGATAATCTGTTGCTAACTTATTCACGTAGATAAGGCGTAGACTAATTTTTCATGGAGTGATTCAAATCCACTATTACTCATAATGACAATATGGTCATTCATTTTCGCTTCTTTTGCCAAGTCTTTGATAAGTGTAGATATTGAATCACAAATTTTTATAGAAACAGAGTCAGGTTTATTACATTCTTCAATATTCCAGTCTTGTTTAGGTCGTAATAACCATACTTTATCAGCATCTTTTAACGAAGGTCCTAAGGTTTTACTATGTATGCCAGAACGCATTGTGTGCGTGCTGCATTGTAAAACTACTAAAATCCGTTCCTTATCAACGCGCTGACGTAAACCCGCCAGTGTAGATGCAATAGCCGTAGGGTGATGAGCGAAATCATCGTATATCATTATGTCATTAATTTTTTTATAGATTTCTAAGCGACGTTTAATACCTTGAAATTTGTTTAATGCAGTAATGGCTTTGTTAGGCTCAATGCCAATATGATTTGCAGCAACAATAGCGGCCAATGCATTGGAAGCATTGTGTTGGCCCAATAGCTCCCAGCTGACTTCGCCTTCTATTCTATCTTTGAAAGACACAGTAAATTGACTTGCATCAAGTTTTATAAGTTTTGTTTGCCAGTGAGAGCCAGTGCCTGTGTATTCAACAGGCGTCCAACAACCTTGTGATAGGACGGCTTGTAAATTTTTATCTTCTTTGGGGCAAATAATTAGACCTTCACTGGGTACAGTACGAAGCAGATAAGCGAATTGTAATTTGATTGCATTTAAATCGGGGAAAATATCGACATGATCAAACTCCAGATTATTCAATATTAATGTACGTGGATGATAATGAATAAATTTAGGTCTTTTATCGAAAAATGCCGTATCGTATTCATCTGCTTCAAGGATAAAATATTTATTTCCTAATCGTGCTGAGGTTGTAAAATTTTTTGCAACTCCACCTATTAAAAAGCCCGGGTTTAATCCAGCATATTCTAATATCCAACTTAATAAACTGGTAACGGTTGTTTTGCCATGTGTACCCGCTATGGCTAAAACATGGCGATCGTTTAAAACGTTTTCTGCTAACCATTGTGGCCCAGAAGTATAAGGTATTTCTTCATTGAGGACATATTCTACGCAAGGATTTCCTCTTTTCATGGTATTCCCCATGATAATCAAGTCGGGGCGAGGAGAAAACTGATCGAGATTATCGTAGCCTTCAAAAACGGAAATGTCTTGTTCTTGCAAATGAATACTCATCGGCGGATAGGCATTAGCATCGGAACCAGTCACTGTAAATCCCTTTTCTTTTGCTAATAAGGCAATGCCTGCCATGAATGTACCGCAGATCCCTAAAATATGAAGTCGCATGTTAGCCTAGAAAAGATTAAAGGTTTTAGGTATATACCACTCGTACTTGAAGATGCGAACTTTTTAAGTTAAGAGCGAGCGGTACTCCGATCACATAGCGGTCCCAAGCAAAGCTTGTGTACCGCTATTCAAGGGGAGAAATCGCGATTCTCCCCTTGAAAATCCCCATCGCGAGAGGAATCACTTGGAATTTCTACTCGCAATTCTAAGTGCAAGTATATTAGACTTCTTAAAAAATCAAGTTTTTTGTAAAAGATCAATTCCTTTTAGTTAACTGGAGAACGAGCGAGATGTCAAAAAAAAATGCGTTTTATGCACAATCTGGTGGGGTTACGGCGGTTATCAATGCAACTGCTTGCGGCCTTATTGAAACAGCTCGTCAGCATAAAAATAAAATTGGCAAAGTCTACGCGGGTTGTAATGGAATAATAGGCGCTTTAACGGAAGATTTGATTGATACCAGTAAAGAAACTAGAAAAGCGATTGCGGGATTGCGTTATACACCCGGAGGGGCATTTGGCTCCTGTCGGTATAAATTAAAAAGCTTAGAGGAAAATCGTGCGGAATATGAACGTTTAATAGAGGTCTTTAAAGCACATAATATCGGCTACTTTTTTTATAATGGCGGTGGTGATTCGCAAGATACTGCTTATAAGATTTCTTTACTGAGTAAGGAGCTAGCTTACCCCTTGATCTGTATTGGAATTCCTAAAACTGTCGATAATGATCTGCCATTTACCGACAACTCACCGGGTTTTGGCTCTGTCGCGAAATATATTGCTATTTCAACCCGTGAGGCAGGGTTGGATGTAGCGTCAATGCATGCTACTTCCACTAAGGTTTTTATTATGGAAGTGATGGGGCGTCACACGGGATGGATTGCTGCTGCTAGTGGATTAGCTTCAGAAAATAAAGCAGTGCCGCCACATATTATTTTATTTCCAGAAATCGCTTTTGAGGAAACTAAATTTTTAGCACGTGTTGCTAAAGTAGTTAAAAAATATGGTTATTGCGTTATTGTGCTTGCAGAAGGAGTACGTAATGCAAAAAATGAATTTTTAGTGGATTCAAAAAGTACGGATGCTTTTGGCCATAAACAGCTTGGTGGCGCAGCACCGACTATTGCCGAATTAATAAA
>JAZJZD010000002.1:33852-105302 GCA_040390025.1 Pseudomonadota bacterium
TTAGGATTTAAATATCATTGGGCGCTGCCTGATTATTTACAGCGTTCAGCACGACATATCGCATCCAAAGTCGACGTAGAGCAAGCCTATGCTTTAGGAAAAGCCGCTGTTGAATTTGCTGTTAACGGTAAAACTGGCGTGATGCCTATTATTGTACGAAAACCCGGCAAGCGCTATCAATGGACTATCGGAGAAGCTAGGTTAGTGGATGTTGCTAATCAAGAAAAAAAACTACCTCGATCCTTTATTACGACAGATGGTTTTCATATCACGCAACATTGCCGAGATTATCTATTACCATTAATTCAAGGAGAAGATTATCCTTTTTATAAAAAAGGATTGCCTCAATATGTTCAACTTAAACAGTATAAAGTAGCTAAAAAGCTTAAGAAAAAATTATTTAGGCTGAGATAGTATTTTTTTTTGCTTATTAGAAAGGTAATGTGCATTACCATATAAATTACTTTTTTTGACATTTATAGGAGGTCAAACTGAGTATAATTTTACTTAGTGGGTCATAACAATAACATTTTTAATAAAGCTATGGCATGAATGTAAAAGATATCAGGCGGAAGAATTTAAGGAAATTGGCACGTTTAGTGGGAGGGATTACAGAACTATCTGAGCGTTTAGATCGTTCTCAAAGCCAAATAAGCCATTTAATTGGGAATAACCCTATTAAGAATATTGGAGATAGGTTAGCCTGCCATATTGAAGAGGTATTTAGTAAACCTCGTGGTTGGTTAGATTATGAACATGAAGCGGAAGAAGAAGAAGGTTCGTACCATCTCACTAAAAATAACCAGTCGTATTATCAAATACCGTTATTAAGCATGCAAGAGGCGAGGGAACGCTTTATTCAATTGTCTAAAGTGGCTCCAAAAAACTATTTTCATCATGTCAGTGCACATATCCATCTAAGTTCTGATGCGTTTGCTATTCGAGCTGAAAATGATTGTATGGAAGCTTCTCAAGGCCCTAGTTTTCCTGAGAATAGTATCGTTGTTTTGGATACAAATTGCGTGCCGCGCAGTGGTGCATTTATTTTTGCGCGAGTAAAACAAGGCTCAGGACCTACCTTACTTTTTAGGCAGCTTATCGTTGATGGTAATCAACGATACCTAAAAGCATTGAATAAACACTATCCTTTAACGGCAATGCAAGCAGCAGATGATGCCGTATGCGGAGTGGTACGCTTTATGTTGATGGAGTTTAATAAATAGGCGACCCCATTGCACTTGGAAATGCAAAGTTGCATTTCCAAGTGCTTTCTCTTGAAACCTCCATCGCGTAAAGAAGGCACTTGAAGATACGAGTTCGCATTTGAATTTTCGACTGTGTTGTCGCTCAACTCGCAATTTCGCGGTGCTTGCTGAAAACTTAATTGCTGTGAGTATATTTTTTTATAGTAATTGTTTTACATTTCCCTTTTATAGCCAGGGCGGCAGCAAAATCCGGATGGAGGGTCAAAGAAAAAATAGAACAGGGAGAGTGGCACTTTTTTTCCATTAACGCTTGTTGCTTATCATGTATCTTGTATTTAGAAAAAGGGTGGGTCTGTAAGTGGCGTCCAATTGCCTTTAGTAAGGCTTCATTTTTTACCCATGCATTGAAAAAAGTATTTAGTTTTTTATCGCCGCTTAATCGTATTAGTTCTTCGTAATCACGGGCAGAGAAAAAACGATACGCAATTTTATCAATATACTTTCTTTGTTTTTTATATTCTAGATCAATACCCAAGGGTGTATCCAATGTAAAAGCAAAAACTGCCATATTGTGTGAATGCGATAGGTTAAATTCTATGGGCAGGTTAATTGAGGGGTTAGTGAAGAAGGGTTTACCAAATTCAGTATAACAAAAATTAATTTTTTCTGGGGGCTGTTTTGTATAGTGGAATAATAGATCCCGTAATATTCCTCGGGTTAAAATAAAGCGCTGGCGATAAGCCAACTTTAGTTTTTCCGCCCGAGCTTTTTCTTCAACGGAAAGCCAACTTTCAAAGAGCTTATATTGCTTAATGCTATTATCTAGTTTTGCATGCCAGATATGGATGACATTACCGAGAGTTATTTGTATACCCTTCACAATAGAATTTTCGGCGGCGCTTCTGCCTAATTCGCAATCCTTATGTATCATGTGGAAACGAAGGTTGTTTCATTTTCGCGGAGCCTTGCCGAAAATGCCATTGCTGTGAGTATATATGTATACCTTTTTTCTTTTAAATAAGTTTTAAGAAATAGCCCTGATTGCGAGCCTAATTTGCAGTGGAAAATTTAAGCTAAAAGAACACCTTAAGCAAGTGTTTTCATGAATTAAGAAACCTTGCCGGTGATGCATAAACACATTTAATAGATAATGGATAATATCCTATCGTTCTGAATTACGATAACTGGATGGTTCATTAACATTAGTTGTGCTACACACTATAAACCCCTTTAGAGATAGCGCTATTGTCATTTTTAAGTCTATCTAAATTGAGATCCATGCCAGCAAGGTATTCCTTAGCCGTAGCTTAATTTCTATTCTAGTGGCTTAAATTTAATGTGTCAATACATTTAAATTAAATTCATGTTAGACTAATGATAAAAAAGGAATAATAAAAAATGGAAAACCTTGTAGTGAATCGTTTTTTACGTGAATTAGTAGACCATAGCGTATTAAGCAGCGAAAGTCTTATGCTTATTGTAGCTGAAGCAAAGCATAAGCGAATTTCATTCATTAGCCATTTAATTAACAAACAAGTCGTCGATTCTGTCTTTCTATCAAAATTATTAGCAAAAGAGTTTTGTTTACCTTTTGTAGATCTGGATACAATTGATCCATTTCGTTTGCCTATACACCTAATTACAAAAAAACTACTAAGAAAATATCGTGTATTACCTTTATGGCACGATAAAGAAAAATTAGGCTTAGCCATGGTTGATCCTACCCAGCAGTTAGTAATCGAGGATATTAGATTCCATACTGAATTGACCCCTGAAAAAATTATTGTAGAGCCTAAAAAATTAAAAAATTTGCTTGTAAAAATAATCGTAAAAACTAATTCTGATCGAAAGGAGGCAAAATTACCTTTTGGTTCGAAACGACAAGATGTCTTAAAACAATCTGTTACAGAGTCAAATGAAAATATTGCTATCCAGGATGAAAGTACAGATGAAAACGAAGTGGCTGTTAGTCAGTACGTCTATCAATTTTTGCAGTCTGCCGTTGATCGCGGTGCGTCGGATGTACATGTGGAGCCCTATCAGGATCACTTACAGATTCGATTTAGAATCGATGGGTTATTGTATAGAACTGTTACTTATTCAGTTCGTTTGACGCAACGTATTACTACGTGTTTAAAAATTATGTCGCAACTCGATATTGCTGAGCGACGGATACCACAAGATGGACGCTTTCAGATTATAGATGCTAATAATAGAAATATTGATTGTCGTATCAATACCTGTCCCACTCTGTATGGTGAAAAGTTAGTTATAAGAATTTTAGATAGCAGTAAAATGCCATTTGAAATCAATAAGTTAGGAATGAATGTATCGCAAACGGACAGTTTTTTGCAGGCGTTACGATGCCCTCATGGCATGGTGTTAGTAACAGGGCCTACGGGTAGTGGAAAAACTATTACCTTATATGCCGCTTTAAATTTTTTGAATACATCAATCCTTAATATTTCTAGTGTAGAAAATCCTATAGAAATTGTTTTACCAGGGATTAATCAAATTAATATCAATCCTAAAGTAGGTTTAAGTTTTGCTAATGTTTTAAGAGCTTTTTTGCGCCAAGATCCGGATGTGATTATGGTGGGTGAGATGCGTGATCATGAAACGGCAGAAATTGGAATTAAAGCGGCACAAACAGGGCATTTGGTATTATCGAGTTTGCATACTAATAGCGCCGCTGAGAGTTTAGTTCGATTAGCTAATATGGGGATACCCGCATACAACATTGCTTCTTCTGTACATTTGATTATTGCGCAGCGTTTAGCGCGGCGTTTATGTCCTCATTGCAAACTAAAAGATAAGTTGCCCCCTAACGTGTTGCTTAAATTAGGTTTAAGTCATCAAGAAATCCAATCTATAACGCTTTTTTTGGCAAAAGGTTGTGCGAAATGCACAGAAGGGTATCGAGGGCGCACAGGTATTTTTGAAATATTAGCTATTACCGAGGATATAAAAAGCTTGATTTTACGCGATTATGATGCAAGCGCAATTGTTTCGCATGCGCAGACGGAAGGAATGCAAACGTTATATACATCAGCACTCGAAAAGCTTAAGCAAGGAGAAATTAGTTTGGTAGAGATGAAGCGGATTATTAAGGATTAGATTGCTTGAGATATTCTGTATGTTTAGTGTCGTTAAGATTTATGTTTGGAAAGGAATAACGTATGCGGGTAAACCCTGCAAAGGTAAAACCCTAGCACAAAATACCTTTTTACTAAGAAAAAGCTTAAGGCGACAAGGCATCATTGTTAAGAATATTCAGCTTAGATCTAGATTGATTATTACTAAAGGTGTAAAAGCGAAAGATTTACTATTTTTTATTCGACAAATAGCAAGATTGTTACAGGCAGGTCTGCCGCTACTGCAAATATTAAAGTTATTGGAAAACACAAACAATCTATCTCTTAAAGCATTTATCAATCAAATAAGGCTTAATATTGAGAGTGGCTATTCCTTAACAGAGGCATTGAATAACCAAACGCAAGTTTATCTTAGTAAGTTTCATTGGCATTTGATCGCACTTGGTGAAAAGACCTCTAGTTTAGAGCTTATGTTAATGCGTATTGCTGATCATATGGAAAAAAATTCTAAAATTAAAGCAAAGTTAACCAGTGCGCTCATTTATCCTAGTATTGTTGTAGGCGTGGCGATTATTGTTTTTTTTGCCTTATTGCTCGGTGTTGTTCCGCAATTCGAACAGCTTTTTACAGAAGTAGGATCACAGTTACCACTTTTAACACGAATAGTTATTGCTGCATCTAAATTTTTAGAATCAGCCTGTGTTTATATCAGTCTATTCTTTTTTATTCTTGTAGGATTATTTATTTTTTTAAAGAAAAAATATTTGATTATTTCCATTAAGCAAGATCAATTTTTAGTAAAAACACCTATTGTTAATAAAATTTTGGGTGAAGTGATAATGGCCCGTTTAAGTCGGGCGTTAGCAACGGCATTATTTTCAGGATTACCTTTATTGGATGCTTTACAGTCTATTGCTGAGCTAACAAAAAATTATGTCTATAAAAACGCTATTTTATCGAGTTGTGATTTGATACGTAACGGCGATAGTTTTTATCGGGCTTTATTAGTGCAAAAAGTTTTCCCTGTTGATTTTTTGCAGTTTGTTGAGTTAGGGGAAATTTCGGGTAATTTAAGCGAAATGTTGAATAATGTAGCCGGTTTATATGAAGAAAAGATTGATTATTTTGTTAGTAACTTATCGAAACTATTAGAACCCTTATTAATTATTAGCTTGGGAATAATCATTGGAAGTTTAATTATAGCGATGTATTTGCCTATTTTTAAATTAGGAAGCGTTATTTAAATGAACTGGATGATATTAGTAAGTATTGGGTTTTTTAGCTTATTGATAGGCGGCTTTCTTGCAATGCTAACTTATCGATTACCATTAATTTTACAGCAGCATTGGCAGGGAGAGCGGCGGTTAGCGGAGCCTTTTAATCTCTTCTTACCATCTTCGCATTGCCCTGATTGCAAACATAGTTTAAATTTTTTAGAAAGATTGCCATTGTGTTCTTATCTTTATTTAAAGGGAAAATGTGCTT
Source organism: Pseudomonadota bacterium (assembly GCA_040390025.1). Classification (GTDB taxonomy): domain Bacteria; phylum Pseudomonadota; class Gammaproteobacteria; order Diplorickettsiales; family Diplorickettsiaceae; genus JAVHYG01. The sequence continues at coordinate 39,638 of JAZJZD010000002.1, forward strand.
ATTGTGGGAAAAAAATTCATCTTCGTTATCCGCTGATTGAAGTGGCTACATTTTTATGTTCTGGTGTTGTGGCGTATCGGTTTGCTTGGCATTTGCAAATGCCAGCGGCATTAATTTTGACCTGGGGGCTTATCGCTCTCAGTGGAATTGACTTTGAACATAGCCTATTACCGGATGTTTTGGTATTGCCCCTATTATGGCTAGGCCTTAGTTTAAATGCATTTCATGTATTTGTTTCTCCAAAATCAGCTATTTTAGGAGTTTGTATTGCCTATCTTAGTTTGTGGGTTTTTGCCAAGAGTTATCAATGTGTAACAAAAAGGGAGGGTATGGGGTATGGAGATTTTAAATGCTTTGCATTGCTTGGTGCTTGGCTAGGGATTCAGGCGCTTATTGCTGTTTTATTAATAGCTTCACTTTTAGGATCGCTAGTGGGTTGTATTTTGCTAATAAAAGAAAGACATGGTTTGCAACGCCCCATACCTTTTGGGCCTTATTTGGCTATCGCAGGTTGGATAGTCTTACTACTGAACGAAAAATCTTCGCCTTTTATTTGAGTTCGTTGTTGGATTGTTTAAGTATAGATTTTTCATGGTAAAGCCTCGATAAAGCCCTTCTGCTTCTGACGATAGCCCTTTATTGTTAGGCTATGAAAGGGCAATCGATGCATTCTTGCTTTTTATTTCATCTTGTTTCATCGTATCATAATGAACATATGAACATATGAACATATGAACATATGAACATATGAACATATGAACATATGTAGTTATAAATAATCGGAAACTAATAAATGCCAGATTCAACTAACCATTCTTTACTCCCTATCGCTGTTCTGGGTGCAGGTGCATGGGGGACTGCATTAGCTCTACATTTAGCGCGTAATGGCCAGCATGTTAAATTGTGGGCTTATGAAAAAGAACAAGTCGAACAGATAAATAAGACGCGGTGTAATTCGCGTTATTTGCCTAATCAGGTATTACCTTCATCTATTGTATGTTCGCATGATTATCAAGAAGTACTTTCTGAAGTACGAGATATTCTGATCGTCGTTCCTAGCTCTGTTTTTCGTACTACCTTGCAGGCAATAAAGTCTCTTTTAACAGCAAATCAGCGCTTGTTATGGGCCACAAAAGGTCTGGATGATGAGAAGCATCAATTACTACATGAAGTTACCGGTGAAGTATTGGGAGAGATTGATACGGCAGTTCTCTCAGGGCCTAGTTTTGCGAAAGAAGTTGCGATGGGTTTACCGACAGCGGTGACCATTGCATCAAAGCAATCGGAGTTTGCTAGTGCTTTATTACAAAGATTTCAAAGTAAAAATTTTCGTGTAGAAATAACGACAGATATGGTAGGAGTTGAACTAGGCGGCGCGATAAAAAATGTTCTTGCAATCGCTGTAGGTATTGCGGAAGGATTGGGTTTTGGTGCAAATGCAAAAGCCGCTTTAATAACCCGTGGCTTAGCAGAGATGACTGAATTAGGCATTGCTTTAGGGGCAGAGCAAGCAACTTTCTTAGGGTTATCGGGTCTTGGCGACTTAGTATTAACTTGCACTGATAATCAGTCTCGTAATCGCCGCTTAGGTCTAGCATTAGGTCAAGGCCAAACGTTAGAAGAAGCTAAAAAAGCGCTCGGTACCACAGAAGGGACGGTTACAGCTAAAAATATTTTTTATTTATTAGGAAAATATAAAATTAACGCACCAATCTGTGAAGCAGTTTATCATGTTTTATATGAGCAAAAGCTACCAAACTTTCTTTTTGATACGGTCTTTAATTGTTAAAAATATTTTTTTTATATTTAAATATAAAATTTTTTAATTAAACTTGATTATTTAATATTAAGGAATTATGATGCGTTTCATATTAGTAATAAAAATAAGATTAAACTCTTCTTTACAAAGAAATGCCGTCTACTAAAAAAGCTGTTTCTAAAAGAAAAAATAAAGTAGCAATAAGCATCCTGAAACCATCTAGTTCATATAGAAGTTTACAGGAAATAAATTTAACCAAAAAAAATCAGACAAAAAAGCATTACGACGATATCGTTAAAAACACCTTGCCGCGTTTATTCCCAAACGAAACTGTGCAGTCACTCAATACTATTTCATTTGCTAAGTCTGATTTTTCTGCTTTAGGGGTTGTTAGTGAAGATGAAGCTTGTCATTTTGAATCTACCGAGACTAGCCAAAAATGTGCAGAAAAATTTTTTGATAATGCTATAAAAAATCTTCGTCACTGCGCTTTTTTGAAAAAAAACAATGCAGCAAGTCAAAGTAGTAAGTCCCCTCGTTGTGTATCTTTTATAACAGCAACACTTGAATTAGAAAATTTGCAAGAGAGGCGTAACCTTTGTTTTGTTGCTTTATCTGGCTGGGAAAACAATGCGGATCGTGAAGAGTTAAAAGACGCCATTGAATCCTCAATAGAAAAGGCTGGAGCTAGTACAATTAATGGACATAAATTTCAATTTATTGATCCTTGTACTGAAGGGTTTTCAGAAATATTAGCGGGTGTTAATGGGCACTTAGAGCTTCCTTATTCAAGGAAGCCCTGTACCGAAAAAAGAGTAGCCAGCGCGGTTTTGAGTCTTGTGGATGAACATGGTTCAAATTTTAAGATATCAGGTATTTCAAATTATGGACTGTACCCTTTTGATGAGGAGACAAAAGATGAGCCAAAGCATAAAGCTAAATATCCTAACGCAGTTGGAGCAATAGAGCTTAGCATTGAAGGTCAGTCACGTTTTATTCCGGAAATTGATTCTTGTGAGGATTGCAAGCAAAATAAGTTTTCCTCTTTGCTTATTATGCGGCATTATCAGCTAAACAAAGATGAGGAGAATCAGGGTGCTACTGCTTTACCTGATTTGATTCCAACTATTGTACTTTCAGAAACAACTAACGATTATCTAAAAATACCAGATGATTGCTCAAGTATCAGCAGTAAGAAAAAGATGAATTTTCCTTCTGTTTCTCCATCGTATGCCTCTTCGCATTCACGCAAATCGTCATTTTCATTTACATCACAATCGAGCTCTAAGAGTGGATTTAATGTCACTTTTGAAGATGATTTAAGTCAAGAAGATGATCTTGAGTTGGAAAATCTTTTTGAAGGACTCATGCTTAATATTGATAAGGATGCTAAAAAAAGTCAAAAAAGACTTAATTCAGGTTTTTTTCAGGAAGTTTCTTGTTCCCGACTTCCTAAGGAAGATAAATTTAATGAAAAAGCTTCTGAGAAAAAAACTAAAATGAGAAGAAAATTATCAGCAGAGATGCTGTAATTTTTAAATGAAATTATTAAATTCTTTATAATGGTTTTTATGGAAACTGCAGAAAATATAGCTAATGCACGTCCTTCATTAAATAATAATACCGATTCTGATTCGGACTCTTCTTATACATTATCGGCTCCATTAAATAGAAGGGGCTTACTTGATATAAGAAAAGAATATATAAATCGTGCTGAAGGAAGGTTATTACATATAGCTGCTGCTAAAGAGGGAATTTCTCAAGTTGAACAATCACATATAGAGTTTAGCAAGTTGCTTAAAGTAAAGGAAAATAAATTAACCATTGATCTTGAAAAAATAAGTCGATTTCAAACGGTTTATAATGAAAGAGATGCAACATGTGAGCGAATAATAGGAAAAACGAAGCAGATAAGCGAGCAGTTTGCTAAAGACGTATTGACCGCCATAGAGCGTGGAGGTCAAAAAAAACTTTCTAAAAATATAGCTGAATTACATAAAATTTTTCAAGAGGAAGAAAAATTCTTAGGAAAAAAATATAAACGAGAAATAAATAAATTTATAAAATTTGAAGAGGCACTGAATTCCTATAGCATTATTCCGGTAGAACCAGAACATAACGTGATCTACCAAATAGGTGTTTTACATCATGCTCAAGTAAAAAAATTAATAACGCCTAGAGAGTTTCGCATAGCGGTTTCAGTGCGAATTAATCAGCTTCCTGATGCTTTTCGTTGGTCAGAAAAAGAAGAAAAAATTTTTGATATGACTTCTGATTTTGATGGCTTAGCCTATCAGCTACACGATTATTTAGAAGACGAAAGTGAAGCTTATCTAGTGGCTTGTCAACGATTTAAGAAAAGAGTAAAGGGAATTAGCCATGAAACGGAGATTAATGAAGAAGCTACCACTTCAGCGTTAGAACAATTAGATGTAAGGAAGACTGATGAAAATCAGCTAAGTATAGCCGGTAGCAGCGCTGAGTCAGAAGCTTTAACTGAGAAAAAAAACACCTTATTCTATCGCTTATTTCCCGAGGAAATTCGTACTTTATCAGAGATTGTTAATATAAACGGATCACTCTATTTAGGTCAATCTATGGAATCCTTAACAAGTGATTATCAAAAATCAGTAAAGCAGGGTAAAAAGAAAGAGCTTACGCCTAGTGAACACCTGAAATATGCATTAAGGGCTCAGGATGTCGTCAATGAAACGGTTTCACATACGCGTGATAATGTGATGAATGGATTACCTCTAGCCTATACGGTAGAAGGAATGTTCCCTAAGCTACAGCGCATCGAGAAAGATTATCAGAGAAAAACCAATGAAGCTCTTCCCCCTGGTTTTAATGGAACTGCCACGGAACACTTCTTTTCTGATTATTCTTTGTATCTTGATACAAAACTTGAAGTTTTACACAAAGATTTAAAAAAACACGATAAAAAAAGGATTAGTGAAAAAATTAAATTATCTGAAAGTGAAATAGAAAAATATAAGTTTATAAAAACTCGCGCTGAGTCTTTAAAAAAATTAGTTTTAAGTAATGAGCAGGAAAAAAAAATTATAGTTGGCGCTGACGTGTCTGTTTATGAATATGGTGCAAGTTTTAAAGTGATTAGCGAATTTGAAAAACAATTAGAAGGGAGAAATAAAGAGGAATTATTGCAACTAAGGTTTAAGATGGAAGAAGAGCAGTTTGGCAAAAAAGAATATAATAGAATTAACCAATTACATAAAGCTGAACGCTGTCTTAGTGGTGATAAATGGAAACCTTTACCAGAAGTATTTACCGTTTATCTAGATAAAAAAATAAATTTTTTACAGGAAGAGACTGCGCCACAAGGTACGCTCGGCGAACAACTAGTGGCAGCTATTGAAGAAGATACCCATAGAATGCGTAAAATATCAAATCCTGGAAGCTTCTTTCAATCGCTTAGAGAAGAAAAAGAGGAGCCGCCTACAGCAAAGCAAATGATCCAAGAAGGTGCTATAGGTATATTTACTAGTATTTTTTAGGGTATGCCGTCATTTGGCACGATAATGGTTTATAACCCACGGTATTTTTTGCGTTTCGTTACTCACATACCCGGCTAGTATGTTCCGTTACGATACTCGAAATGACGATACGCCCTAGACTAAAATTTTTTTTGTTTTATCCAATTAATAAGTCCGCCCGCGAGTAATACATTTAATTCGCGAGGACTGAGTGTATGTCGCAGTGTGTAGATTTTATTCTTAGTTTTATTTTTTACTGTGACTTCTTGATTCTTCTGAATAGTTTCTTTGATATTAGCAAGTTCTAAAATATCATCTTGTTCAATGTCATCATAATCGGCAGGATTTTCAAAGACGAGTGGCAGAATCCCAAAGTTGATAAGGTTTTGACGGTGAATACGTGCGAAACTTTTTGTAATTACAGCAGATACTCCTAAGTATCGAGGTGCAATAGCGGCGTGTTCTCGACTTGAGCCTTGGCCATAATTATTGCCACCTAAAATAATTGATCCCGTTTTTTGATGCTCCAATGCACGTTTTGGATAAGTAGAATCAATTTGATCAAATATAAATTGACTAATACCAGGTATATTACTGCGGAAAGGTAATATTTTAGCGCCCGCTGGGAGAATAGTATCTGTAGAAATATCATCGCCTAACTTAATGAGTACAGGACCTTCAATGTTAGCTGGAAAAGCACTAAATTCTGGTAGAGGTTGGATATTAGGTCCTTTTACTAATTCTAGCGAAGCACTTATATTTTCTGGTGAAATGAGCATAGCGGTATTGATAATCGTTTTTCTTGGTTCTTTAAAACGCGGATAATTTCCTAAAGTTCTTGGATCAGTGATAATACCCATGAGTGCAGAAGCAGCAGCTGTTTCAGGACTACAAAGGTAGACTTGATCTTCTTTTGTTCCCGAACGGCCTGGGAAATTTCTTGGCACGGTACGTAGACTGATTCTTCCAGTGGCAGGTGCTTGGCCCATACCAATACAACCGTTACATCCCGCTTGATGAATACGACCCCCAGCACGAATAAGCTTTTCTAAAATGCCAAGTTCCACCATGTTTTCTAAAATTTGTCGCGAGGTTGGATTAATATCAAAGGAAACACCAGGAAATATTTGCTTTCCGGCAACGATATCGGCAGCAATGGCAAAATCGCGTAAGCCCGGATTGGCTGATGAGCCAATCATGGATTGATAAATGGGTTTTCCTACAACTTCTTTAACCGGTACAACTTTCCCTGGACTAGAAGGAAGTGCAATTAAAGGCTCCAATTCTGATAAATTAATTTTTTCGTGTTCATCATAACTTGCATCTGCATCAGCGATAAGTTCTTGCCAATCTGCTTCACGATGTTGTGATTTAAGAAATTCACGCGTTATTTCATCGGAGGGAAAAACAGAAGTAGTAGCACCTAATTCTGCCCCCATATTTGCAATAACATGACGATCCATTGCTGATAAATGCTGAAGTCCAGGGCCATAATATTCTATAATTTTTCCTATGCCGCCATCGACATCATGGCGACGTAATAGTTCAAGTATAATATCTTTGGCACTGACCCAATCTGGTAATCGACCGGTTAATTCTACACCCCAAACTTTGGGCATGCTGAAATGAAAGGGATGACCTGCAATTGCCATAGCAACCTCAAGACCACCTGCGCCAATAGCTAGCATGCCCAAGGAACCCGCTGCACAAGTATGGCTATCAGAACCCAGTAAAGTTTTTCCAGGCTTGCCAAAACGCTCCATATGAACAGGATGACTTACGCCATTGCCAGGTCCACTATAATGTAGACCAAATTTTTTGCAGGCGCTAAGTAAAAATAAGTGATCGTCCGCATTTTTAAAGTCAGTTTGTAATAGATTATGGTCTATATATTGCACGGAAACTTCAGCTTTTGTGCGATTTAATTGCATGGCTTCACATTCCAGCATGACCATGGTTCCTGTTGCATCTTGACATAAAGTTTGATCAACCTTAAGACCAATTTCACTACCAGGTCGCATTTCACCTTCAACCTTATGCGGGCTAATTAGTTTTTGTGTCACATTTTGTGGCATAATCTATTACTCCTACCAAGCTCAGGCTCTGAGAATCTGCACTTTTTATTTTAGTTCTAAAAAAGCTAATTTTATACTGACTTATTAAATAAGCGAATGCAATAAACTTATTTTAAAATCCATAACTTCAAGTGCTTTCTTCGCGCGATGGGGATTTTCAAGGGGAGAATCGCGATTTCTCCCCTTGAAATGACGGCGCGGAAGCTTTGCTGATCCCCGTAATCGGGTATACCGCTTGCTATGAGTTTGAAAGGCTCGCAGCTTCAGGTACGAGCGGTATATTTTAAACGATAAGAAAAAAAGATAGGCGGTGCAAATGCTTGAGTGGAAAATAAGTCAATCTATAGTAAACTAGGGACTTAACTTAACGCCAGGAATTCATTATGAATTTACCCGTTACTCGCTGGACGGATCTACTCACTTTCTTTATTTGTGTTCTTTTTTTAGCAGTAGCCGCCTATTTACAGTATAGGGTAGGGCTTATTCCTTGCCCGTTATGTATTATCCAACGGTTTTTAATAACGCTTTTAGGACTGTTATTTTTAATGGGCGCGTTATTTAATTTTTCAGCAGTAACGCGTTGTTGTTTGCATACCCTCACATTTTTATTAGCCGTTTTAGGTGTTGTTGTCGCAAGTCGACAACTCTGGTTGGAACATTTTCCTACGGACCAGTTATCGAGTTGTCAAGCAACGGTCGCTCATTATAGTAGTTCTGTCTATTTTCATAATATAATTGAATTATTTTTCCAAGGAACCAGTAATTGTGGTAGTGGTAATTGGCGATTTCTAAATTTAAGTATGCCGATGTGGACGCTACTCATTTTTATTCTTTTAGCCGCTATTGCGTTGAGACAGGTTTATATCAATCGATTTGTTCACAAACAAAAGTTATTTTTTTAAAAAAATTAATATATTGCCCGCCGTTAAAAATCTATTTTTTTAGAGAACGTTAATAGGCTTTAGCGGAACTTATCTGCTAGAAAAATTTAGCTTCCCTAATTACCCAATGCTAAACTTGCACCGATTTGGGCAAGTGGTTGTACTAATAGAATAGTGAGTAATTTTAGTCCTATAATTAGCACTAGCGGCGAGAAGTCAAAGCCCGAAAAGTTAGGTAAAATTCCGCGGATAGGTCTTATTAATGGTTCGCTAATACGAACTAAAATTTCAATCAGCGGTCCACTAGCTAAAGGACTCACCCAACTTAAAATAGTTATAGCTAGAGTCGAGTAGAAGAAAATATTGATCAATTGATTTAGAAGTTCTGCAAACGCAATGACAAATAGCCCACCTAAATGAGGTGTTGCATTGACTTGCAACCAAACAAGAAAAGCAATTTTAATTGCTTCCAAACCTAATAAAAGAAGAATAGCGGCTAAATCGATACCATGAAAACTGGGAATAACACGACAAATTGGTTTAAGTGGCGGGTTTGTGAGTTTAGCGACGAGTATGAATAAGGGGTTATGTGAATTGGTATGGACCCACTGCAATACAACGCGTAAGAGTAAGATAAAAATATAAAGACTAAAGATGGATTGAATGAGGAATAGGCCCGCATTATTAAAGGGGTTTAACATAATATTAACCTGTTATTTTAATCGTTAATTGATTTGTGCTTAAGTCTATATTTGCTCTAATGCCTAATGGAAGACTTCGGTTTGTTTTTCCGTGACCAATGCCAGGGATGTGGAATACGGGAAAGTTTTGTGTTTCTGCGAATCGTTGTAATACGGAGTGAATTAGATCAATGTCATTGAGTTTAGATATACTCGAGGTAAAAATAAAATCGCCCAACAAAATGGCTTTTACATCTTGTAGAATTCCTGATTGTTGTAAGTGTTGTAGCATTCTATCAATACGATAGGCAGGTTCATTGACTTCTTCTAGAAATAAAATTTTATCTTTAATATCGATTTGCCACTCAGTACCAAGGCTTGCTTGTATGAGCGCGAGCGTTCCTCCTAGGATTGGAGCATTAATAACAGCACCATGATTCGCCATGTTAAAGAGTGAAAGTGAGAATTGGAGTTGGTTTAATTCCCCAAAAATAACTTTTTTAAATTCTTGAATACTTTTGGAATCTATACACTCATAGGCAACTTGATTAGCAGAAGGTCCATGTAATGTTTGCCAATGCCATTTTTGTTGAAGAAATAAATGGAGCGCTGTGATATCACTAAAACCAATAAATAACTTATTAGTTTTTGGTTTTTCTTTTAATTCGAGTAATTTTGAGATTAAACGGGTGCAGCCGTAACCACCTCGCAAGCACCAAATAGCACTTGATTCAGAATTAAATAATGCTTCTTGTAATTGAGTAAAACGTTTCTCATCAGTATTAGCGCAAAGTAAGTCGTTACCAAATAGATCATGCGCAATACGAGGTTTTAGCCCCCATTCTTGTAACAATTTTTTTACGTGTTCTAGCGTATCTGGTTCGCAACCACCTGCAGGAGCAATGATATCAATAGTTTCTCCTACAGTTAACGGTTGCCAAGCTTTATAAGATAAAGTTTCCATAGTTTGGTTTGCTAAAAAGGAAACCGGCTTTCTCCGCCATCGACAGTGATTGTTGAACCGGTAATAAAATTAGCGCCTGCCGAGCTCAGGAATAGAATAGGCGCCGCAATGTCTTCAGGCTTGCCCATTCGACCTAATGGAATAGCGGACTCTCTTCTTGCAATGACTTCCTTGAGGCTCAGTTGCTCTTTTTTTGCAATAGTTTCTAGGAGTTGATTTGTTCGTTCGGTATGTGTCCAGCCCGTTAATATACTATTAACAAGAATGTTATCTTTAGCCAATTCATCTGCTTGTGTCTTGGATAAAGCAACAACAGCGGAGCGAATTGAATTGGATAAACCCAGCATTGGAATGGGATTACGTACGGATGAAGAACAAAGGTGAATAATGCGTCCCCAATGTTGTTTTTGCATTGTAGGAATAACTGCACGCGATAAACGGACTGCGCTCATTAATGTTAAGTCAAATGCTTCCTGCCATTTTTTATCATCCAGGTCAACAAAAAAACCTTTGGGTGGTCCGCCTACATTGGTAATACAAATATGTATACTATTAAGTTGTTTGATAACGGATTTAACCCAATTTTGAATACTTTCTGCTTGGGTGAGATCGATAGCCATTGCTAAAACTTTTGCTTTTGTTTCTTGGCGAATTTTTTCAGCGGCCTCTTCGATTTTATTTTCATCCCGAGAACAAATAGCAATGTGCGCACCTTCACGTGCGAAGGCTAAAGCGGTTGCATAACCAATTCCTTGACTTGCTCCAGCGATTAAAACAACTTTATTTTTAATTTCTAACTGCATAAGTTAACCCCGGATAGACTAAATATCTAAGTTATTTGCATCTATTGCATTTTTTTGAATAAAGTCACGGCGCGGCTCAACTTGATCGCCCATTAAAGTAGTAAAAATTTGATCAGCAGTAATAGCATCTTCAATAGTTACACGTAATAAGCGACGTGTATTGGGGTCCATTGTGGTTTCCCATAATTGATTAGGATTCATTTCTCCTAAGCCTTTATATCGTTGTATTGCTTGTCCCCGTCTTGCTTCGGCGAGTAGCCATTCATACGCCTCTTGGAAGTTTTTTACTAACTCTTTCTTCTCTCCTCGTTGAATAGTAGCGCCTGAGCCAATCAAGTCACTGAGTTGACTAGCCATATTTAATAAGCATTGAAATTCAGAGGTATCGAAGAATTCATAAGAGAATTTATAACTTGTCTCAGCACCATGTGAGGCTGCTTTTATTAAGGGTAAAAAGACTTGTCGCTCTGTATTTTCATACAATGAAATTTCATATTGAATTGCTTCATGGTTAGTAGTTTTGTGTAATATGTTCTCCCAGCGTTTGACCCAACTTAGCATAGTTGTTTCATTTTTAAGTTGTTCTGTTGATAAGGGCGGGAGATCAAGCAGTGCTTGTAGGGTATCTATAGGGTAACGTCGCGATAAATGACGTATAATTGTTTGCGCTTTACGATAATCCATGACCAGTTTTTCTAAGCCAATACCTTGAATAGGCAATCCATCTGCTTGTGGATATAAAGCGGCATCTTGAAGTGCTGCCTGAATGAGATAACTTTGTAAGGCATCATCATCTTTTAAATATTGTTCTTGCTTTCCTTTCTTTATTTTATAAAGAGGAGGTTGTGCAATATAAATATTTCCACGTTGGAGTAGTTCGGGCATTTGCCGATAAAAGAGAGTGAGTAATAAAGTGCGTATATGTGAACCATCTACGTCCGCGTCGGTCATGATGATAATACGGTGATAACGCAATTTATCAGGTTTGTATTCTTCTTTACCAATTCCACATCCAAGTGCGGTTATCAATGTTCCAACTTCTTCTGAAGATAGCATTTTATCAAAGCGCGCTTTTTCTACGTTAAGAATTTTACCCTTTAGCGGAAGGATAGCTTGATAACGACGATTTCGGCCTTGTTTAGCGGAGCCACCAGCGGAGTCTCCTTCGACAATAAATAATTCGCAGAGTGCAGGATCAGTTTCTTGGCAATCAGCTAGTTTTCCCGGTAAATCAGCAATATCTAAAGCAGTTTTTCGACGAGTCATTTCTCGTGCTTTACGAGCAGCTTCACGCGCACGTGCTGCATCGATTATTTTCATGACAATTGCTTTTGCATCTTGTGGCGTTTCTAATAAAAACTCTTCGAGCTTTTCAGAAACCAGTGCTTCAACGACACCTTTTACTTCCGAAGAAACTAATTTATCCTTGGTTTGTGAAGAGAATTTAGGATCAGGTACTTTAACGGATAAAACAGCGGTAAGTCCTTCGCGGGTATCATCTCCGCTTGTAGCAATTTTTAATTTTTTACTGCTGGTTTCACGATCAATGTAAGTATTTAGAGTGCGCGTTAATGCACTACGAAAACCGGCAAGATGGGTTCCGCCATCGCGTTGCGAGATGTTATTGGTAAAACACAAAATATTTTCTTGGAAACTATCGTTCCATTGTAGAGCAACTTCTACCGTTATCTCGTCACGTTCAGCCGTAAAATAAAAGGGTTGCTTATGTACGAGCGTTTTATTTTGATTAAGATATTCAACAAACGCTTTAATACCACCGATATATTTAAGTTCAATTCCTTCATTACTACGTTCATCATTAAGGTTGATGGCAACGCCAGAATTTAAAAATGATAATTCACGTAAGCGTTTAAGTAGAATATCGTAGTGGAATTCGTTGTTGTGCTGAAAGATAGCTTTACTAGGCCAGAAGCGGACCTCAGTGCCCCTTTCTTGGGTTTCGCCTGCTATAGCGAGTGGTTCGGTAGGTTCGCCTAATAAGTAAGTTTGTTCATAGACTTTATTATTACGCCGAATAGTGAGCTTTAATTTCTCCGATAGCGCATTAACGACCGAAACACCCACGCCATGCAAACCACCAGATACTTTATAGGAGTTATTGTCGAATTTTCCTCCGGCATGTAGTACCGTCATGATAACTTCAGCGGCGGAGCGACCTTCTTCGGGGTGAATATCGACTGGAATACCGCGTCCGTTATCTTTGACTGTCACTGAATTGTCACTGTGGAGGATAACGTCGATTTGAGTGCAATGACCCGCTAAGGACTCATCAATAGAGTTGTCGACCACCTCAAAAACCATATGGTGTAAACCTGTTCCATCATCGGTATCACCGATATACATACCCGGTCGTTTTCGAACAGCATCCAGACCTTTTAGGACTTTAATACTGGAAGAGTCATAGTTGGGCTTTGGCATGTTAGATCCACCATTTAGGCTTAGGCTTTCCTTACTAGAATTCAGCTCAGAATCGAGCGGATTTTCTACTATAGGAACAGCTTCAAACTCTGCGCTAGACAAGGTATTTCCCCCGGAAATTTGATTTTTAATCGACATACGTGACAAGTTGAAAACTAAAAATTATACCATAAATTACCCTATTTAGCCGCTTTTAGCTGAATAGCAGGCTTGTTGAAGCCTGAGGTTTTCAAGTCAGAGGCCAGCGCCAACAAGCGATGCTTACCTTTTATATTTATTGACAGAAAAATCACTTGCCGCGATACTCTTGGCTTTTGTTTTAAAGAGCCTGATATGAATAGCAATGCGCTACGCAAACTCTTTCTCAGTTATTTTGCAGAACAAGGCCATACGATAGTCCCCTCTGCCTCCTTAGTTCCAGCGCATGATCCTAGTTTATTATTTACTAATGCGGGCATGGTGCCCTTTAAGGACGTTTTTTTAGGTCTAGAAAAACGCCCTTATTTGCGAGCCGTTAGCGTTCAGCGCTGTATGCGGGCGGGGGGGAAACATAATGATCTTGAAAATGTGGGTTATACCGCAAGACACCATACCTTCTTTGAAATGCTTGGCAACTTTAGTTTCGGTGACTATTTCAAACGCGAAGCCATTCAATATAGCTGGAAGTTTTTGACAGGAAACTTAAAGCTTCCTCCGGAAAAGCTGTGGATTACGGTTTTTGAAGAAGATGATGAGGCTGCTAAGATTTGGTTAGATGAGATTAAGGTCGATCCTACGCGTTTTTCACGTTGCGGAGCGAGTGATAATTTTTGGGCGATGGGAGATACAGGTCCCTGTGGTCCTTGTTCTGAGATTTTTTATGACCATGGTCCTAGTATTCAGGGAGGGCCTCCGGGTAGCCCTACAGCAGATGGCGATCGCTATGTTGAAATCTGGAATTTAGTTTTTATGCAATACCAGCGTTCTGCCGAGGGAGCGCTAAGCCCGCTACCTAAACCTTCTGTGGATACTGGAATGGGTTTAGAACGCTTAGCTGCAGTAATGCAAGGCGTTACTAATAACTATGATACCGATCTCTTTCAACCACTTATTAGCGCTGTTGCCGAGAAGGCCGAGGTGGACGATTTTACAAATACCTCTTTACGTGTGATTGCTGATCATATTCGTTCTTGTGCTTTTTTAATTTCTGATGGGATACTACCTGGAAATGAGGGACGTTCTTATGTATTGCGCCGAATTATGCGTCGTGCTATTCGGCATGGCCATAAAATAGGTTTGGATAGACCTTTCTTTTATGAGCTGGTGAAACCATTAGTGAAAAAAATGCACGAGGCATATCCTGAATTAGCTAAAAAACAAAAGTTTATTGAAAAAATAATACATCAAGAAGAGGAACAATTTGCACGGACGTTGACACATGGTATGAAATTACTTGAACAAGAAATTCTTAAATTAAAGGGTAAAAAGCAGTTTTCAGGTAAAGTGCTTTTCCGTCTATACGATACTTATGGATTTCCTGTAGATTTAACGGCTGATGTGGCAAGGGAGCATGGTTTAGTAGCCGATATGTTGGGCTTTGAATCTGAAATGGAGCGCCAGCGTAAGCAATCAAAAGCAGCCAGTCAATTTGTTACAACACATACGCACGCATTAAGTGGTAAATCAGCTACTGAATTTACTGGTTATGAAGCGCTATCACAAGAAAACGTAGCAATTATTGACTTACTCAAAGGAAATGAGTTTGTTGAGGAGCTATCCGAAGGTGATGAAGGACAAGTTGTTTTGTTTAAAACACCTTTTTATGCAGAAAGTGGTGGTCAAATAGGAGATACTGGGGAATTTATCACTGAAGACAGCGAGTTTTTAGTGACACATACAGCAAAAGAAGGAAATATTATTCTGCATCGCGGGCGATTGTTAAAGGGAATTTTAAAGCGAGGAGATAAGGTGACTGCAAAAGTGGATACTGCAAAACGACGCGCGGTTACCTTAAATCATTCTGCAACACATTTACTGCATGCAGCGTTACGGCAGGTTTTAGGTGAACATGTTGTGCAAAAAGGCTCTTTAGTGCAACCCGAACGTTTACGTTTTGATTTTTCCCATGCTAAGCAATTAAGCTTAGAAACGTTAAAATTGGTGGAAGACCTCGTCAATGAGCAGATTCGTGCAAATTGGCCTGTCCAGACTGAGGTTATGCCAACAGAGAAAGCAAAACAGGCTGGAGCGGTTGCTATTTTTGGTGAAAAATATGGAGATTCTGTGCGTGTATTGACGATGGGTGATTTTTCAAAAGAGCTTTGTGGCGGGACTCATGTTTCGCGTACAGGTGATATTGGCTTATTTAAAATTATTGAAGAAACAGGAATTGCTGCAGGTACGCGTCGTATCGAAGCAGTAACAGGACAATATGCATTAGACTGGGTTATGCTTTTAGAAGGGCAAATTAAACAACTTGCTGTTCTTTTCAAAGTGCCTCAAGCTAATTTACTAAAAAAAGTGCAAAGTGAGATAGATGCGAAAAAATCCTTACAAGAGCAGATTAAAGCATTACAGCGATCGATCATGAGTATGATGAGCGATGAGTTAATTTCTCAAGCCATAGAGACGCACGGTATTCATTTATTAATGACGGAAATTAATGGCGTTGATGTTTCGGGGCTACGTTATTTATTGGATCATCTGAAGGATAAATTGAAACGTGCCGTCATAATTTTGGCAAGTAACGAACAGGGACGTATACAGCTTATGATAGGTGTGGCTAAGGAGCTTACCGATCAAATTAAAGCGAATGAACTGGCTAATGAACTAGCTCAATTAATTGATGGAAAAGGGGGCGGGCGACCTGATTTTGCCCAAGCTGGCGGAGATAAAGCAGAAGGTTTGGAGAAAGCTTTTAAAAATGCAAAAAATTGGGTTGAGGCGCGTCTAAATGGCAACTATGCTTAAATTGAATAACACTTTATAGATAATACCAAAATGGCTTTAATTGTACAAAAATTTGGCGGTAGCTCGGTTGGAAATATCGATAAAATTCAACACGTGGCCAATAAAATTATCGAAACACGGGCGCAGGGCCATGATTTGGCTGTGGTTGTTTCTGCCATGGAAGGAGAAACTAATCGACTCATTGCGTTGGCTAAAACTTTAAACGAACAACCCGATGCAAGAGAGTATGATTTATTACTTGCTACGGGAGAACAAGCCGCAACTGCTTTATTAGCCATGGCTTTGCTGGCACAAGGATGTCCAGCACGATCCTATAATGGTTTCCATGTTCCTATTTATACAGATAACCATCATAAAAAAGCGCGTATTTTAAATATTGAAGAAAAAGTCATACGAAATGATATTGAAGCCGGTAGAGTCCCTATCATTGCTGGTTTTCAGGGAATTTCCGCTGAGGGGAACATGACTACCTTAGGACGAGGTGGATCAGATACCACCGCCACTGCTTTAGCGGCTATTTTAAAAGCAGATGAGTGTCAGATTTATACCGATGTTGATGGTATTTATACCGCTGACCCGCATGTTGTTTCAAAAGCAAAGCGGCTTGATAAGATTAGTTTTAATGAAATGACGGAATTTGCTCGAGCAGGTGCAAAAGTAGTGCAGCATCGTGCTGTAGAGCTTGCAAGTAAGTATCATGTTCCACTTAGAGTATTGTCTAGTTTTCGAAAAGGAACAGGTACTTTAATCCAGTCTAATGAAGAAGTTGGAATTGAACAAGCGAGCATTACTGGAGTTACGGCGAGTCGGCAGGAATCAAAAATAACGGTACAGGGATTAGCATGGCAAAAAAACGCCTTAGCTAAATTTTTTTCTTTGTTTAAGGAAGCGCGTATCGAAATCGATATGCTAATGCAGCAGTTTACTTCCGAAACACAACGTATGGACATCACGTTTACTTTAGCAAGAGCAGACTATCGGCGTGCAGAACACTTGCTTCAAACGTTGATTAAAGAAGGATATGCTCAAACCATGACAGGTGTTGGGGAGGTAGCAAAGCTTTCTATTGTGGGTATAGGATTGCACTCCCATCCTGGAATTATGCACACTTTGTTTGAGGCATTAGGTACGGCAGGGATTAATATAATTTTGGCTTTATCGTCGGCATTAAGAATTTCCTTAGTAGTTGATGAATCCCAGGTAGTGCGTGGGGTGCAGGTTTTGCATCATGCGTTCGATTTAGGGAAAAAATAAAGATGAATTAGGTAAAAAGGGTTTCGTGTCTACTTAAAAATCAAATGAAGGGGGGATTTAAGAAGGATTTAGTCAGGGGGGGGTCCGTCTTATTTTTTTTCGAAAATCGCAGTATTCTTCGTATTTTATTAAGTTTTCCTTAAGGTTTTGTTAGTAGACTAGCTGCGCGAATATCTATATGTATAGATTATACCTTTTTTTGTTAACAAAAAAATTGATTAGGTAAACATATAGAGGTCGATTAAATGAGTCAACTAAAGGAGAATCATAAAGATGCTTATTTTGACACGGCGTATTGGAGAAACACTTATCATTGGCGACGATGTTAAGGTAACGGTATTGGGTATTAAAGGACATCAAGTGAGATTAGGTATTGATGCACCCAAAGAAGTTTCTGTTCATCGTGAAGAAATCTATCAACGTATTCAACAAGAAAAACAAAAACAAGAAGGGCACGTTGACGAAGATTTAGATGAAGAAGATAAAGACTAAACGCTAATATGACTATTTTATAAAGCGTATGGTAGTGCTATACTCGCCACCCTCAATCTAGGAGAGATGGCCGAGAGGCTGAAGGCGCTCCCCTGCTAAGGGAGTATGGGCTTTAAATCCCATCGAGGGTTCGAATCCCTCTCTCTCCGCCAGGCTTAAAGCGCCCATAGCTTAGCTTGGATAGCGTACGGGCATATGAATCTAGTATGTAATTTAAAACCGTTAATAATCAAACGCTTACGCTACATTACAAAATTACTTATTTGCTTAAAACTGCGTTAATTTTAATACACCGGATCTTGAACTAGTACAATTCTGGCATATCGGATTTTAACTATAATAAGCTAGCTATATCAGGCAGACTCAGTAACTAGGCGGTACAGTATTCATCCCATTTATCAGAAATTATGATGTACCGTAAAAGGTAATCGTAACGGTAAATTATGGTTTATTATGAATATAAGTATAGGTGGTTGGCTTCTGCGGAGGGTCATTAATTTCAAAAAGCATACATCGTGCAAATCTTCGCGGGGTCATTTTTCCGTTTTTTCCATTTTGATCAAGGTTTGCTTTATGTTTAATAAGTAAAGAAATAGCTTCTTCATTTCCATATTCTATGGCGGTTATTAATGGTAGCTTAATATCCAATTCTTTGCTTTCTAGGTTAGGATTAACGCCAAATATTAATAAAAGTTCAGTCAAACTATTATTTTTATTTTTTATTGCTTTGTCTAATAAAATAAGTAATTCAAGCGCTGATAATTTATCCTTAATTTGATTGAAGTAAAAGCATGAAATTAGCAAGTTTTGGTGAGCCAATGCGAGAAGTAAAGTATCAAAAGTTATTTCTTTAATAGTAAGCATTCCCTCTTTTTCTAAAAAGAAAAGTAATTCACCATTTGTATAAGCGAGAATAGTTTTTATTATTTTGTCGGCATTTTCAGAGAAAATTTTTCTATTAAAGTTAAGTAAGTTGTTAAACTGTAGATTCGGCTGCATTAATTGCATAACTAAGTTTCCTAATTCTCCTCCTATTGCCTTAAAACCCGTTCTATCTGTTTTTTCTTCCAACGCTGTTTGATTATTAGTAAAAAAAGACAGACCTCTTTGCTTGTATCGTTTGGCTTTATATAAAATTACTTTATTCAATTTTTTGTTATTGTATTTATTTGGTTTAGTATTTTCAGCGACAGCTTGTTCTAGAGACTGATTACGCTTGTTTATTATTTCTTTTTTTAAATAACTCGGTAAATTTTGAAATCGATACAAATCTTGACTAGGCTTGAAAATAAAAGCGAGTGAGGCGGGACAGTTTTTTTCATCAAAAAAAATAGTGGTGTCAGAATTATTTTTATTATTGGCAAGCAAATCTTGCCAGTGCTTATCACGATTTGATAAACGAAAAACGTGGTTAAGGGTAAAAAAAGCACAATTACTAAAATCCGTTTGTATTTTCATGCCGTTATAAGCAAAAATTTGAGTTTTAATTGAAAACGACTTTGGAATTATCGGAGGTAAATTCAATAAAACAGCAGCATCTAGAATAAAAAGATATAAGCAAGAATTTTTTATGAAGCAATCGATAGCTAACCAATGACCTGGGAATTGAACAGCGAGTTGGAATCGACTAGGAATAAGTTCAGAGGAAATATTTTTTTCCAGTAAAAAAAAGAAAATACTTAACTCAGACTCTTCATCTTTGGAATCTCCTGTCGAAAGAACAAAAATATTTAAATTCCGCCTATTTTTTTTTTCTTCGATCAGAAAAGCCATTTCTTCAACGGATAAGAAAGATTCACTAAGATTAAACATTAGTACCACTTTTTAAAAAAAAAATAGTACTAAAAAAACATTAAAAAAATATGAAAGAAAAATTAATTTAAACTTAAATGCAAATATTTAGCCAAATAAGATTTAAATATAATAAACGTATCTGATGTTGTTTAGCGGATTATCTGTTACTCGATTACTAGGGTTAAAGTTTGATAGGCCTCGACGGTCTGAAGTCAATCCTGTAAGGATTAATCTTTGACGATTTTTTGTATTTTTTTTGAAAAAATAGTGGAGAAATAGCTTTTGGTAGTGAAGTTAAATTAAATACCATTTTAAGTTGAGTTGCTATTGTTTCTAGAACTCGAATATTGTTCCAATACATCATGTGATTTTCATTTTTAAATAGAGATTTATGTGTCCATACGCCAAAGTTAGCTAGTTTATTTGCATAAGCTTCACTATGGCTTCTAAAACGATCAAATTCTCCAAATAAGATATAAGTAGGCGGTAAGTTTGTTAAATCGTTTGACCAATAAGGGGATATGGTAGGATTTTGAGGATCATGTTTATTTTTGTGTAGATAAAGTTCTATAAACCAATGTGCTAACTTCTTTGGAAAGCTATCTTTAGCTTCAAACGATGCAAATTTTTTTAAACTAAGCGATAAATCTGTTACTGGAGAAATTAATATTTGTAAAGCTAGAGGAAGTTTATCTTTTACCGCTTGAATGGTTGTTAAAGCAGAAAAGTTGCCCCCTGAACTAAATCCACAAATAGCAATTTTGTCTTTATCTATCTGTAGTTGCTCGGCATATTTAATAATAAGTTGATAACTTGTATATACATCCTGAAAGCCAATGGGGCAGGTGTATTCTGGGGCTAGTCGATGCTCAATTCTAATGAGCTGACAACCTGATTCTTCTGCTAAATGGCTACTCGTGAGATAATCATGATAACTTGCAGAAGCATTATAACCAGTGCCTCGAATATGTAACACTGTTGGATATGGCGGATTCTTTAAATTATTAGGCCTATAAATAAAAGAAAAAAGTTTAGCACCATCTTGTAAAGTAAAAATAATAGGTAGTATTTTTATATTTCTAGCTGGAAGTCTTTTTTCAACTTCTTGTAACTTTAAAATATAATTACGGTGTTCTTCTATGTTGTATTCTATCGGCATTAAAATTTTTTATTTATTTTTTTAAAAATTTGCAGTGATTATGTAATAGTCAAGTAATTCCCTTTCATAAGCAGTTCGCCAATTCGTATCCCAAATACCTGGCTCATTCTGTCTTACCCAAATATCGTATCCAGACCAAACATATTGGCCGATATTTTCTATTTGTATATTTTTAAATAAATTATTTTTTAACAAGTTTAAAACTTCCGGTAATGCAGCTAAGTCTTCATTACTATCATCTGGTAAAATGGCCGGTCTTGGTAATAAAGTTAACAACTCTTTAAAACAGTTCTTATTTTTTGCAAAAAATGTGCTAATAACAAGTTTGCTTCCCTGTATTAAGACTCTAGCAAACTCAGGAATAGCATATTGCGCATTAAAATGTTGAAAAGCCTCTACCGTATAAATTTTATTGATGCTTGCATTAGGTAGAGGAATAGCCTCAGCTTTTCCTTGTAAATACTGAACTTTTTTTTCTTCAATCAATGATGAATGGGCTTTACTAGAACGTTTTACGTGTGCTGTTAAATAATCTAAACCAATTATAGATTGAGTAGAGTGGAGGCTAGCTAAAAGAGCGCATCCAGCACCATAGCCAGAGCCTACTTCTAAAATTTTATCTTCCTTTTCAGGCATTAAGTGTTTAAAAACCTGATGGTAGAGATTTGCATTTGCTTCAACTGCATCTTTTTCAGTTAGATTATGAGGAATTTTTTTCCAATATCCGAAATTAATAAAGTTACCTTTAAAAAGGGTATCTAGTTCAACTCCAGAATATAGTTCAGTAAGATTTTTTGGATTAGACATTTTTGAGTGCTATAATTTTTTTATTAAGATAATATTAAGATAATAATAAAAATTTTTAAAAAAATCCACTAAAATAATTACAAAGATATAGTCAGTATGGAAAAATGTCTAACTAAGATGGTAACGTTAGCAAAACAAGCCGCTAGTAACGCTTATGTTCCTTTATGTAAGTTTTCTGTGGGTGCTTGTATAAGAACGATAGAAGGACAATTATTTAATGGCTGTAATTGGGAAAATGTGGCCACGCCACTTAGTCAATGTGCTGAAACTTCCGCACTTGGCACTATGTTAACAGCAGGCTATAGACAAATATCAGATATTGTGTTGGTTACACCGCAATTTGTTTGTACTCCTTGCGGCGCTTGTAGACAACGATTAATCCAATTTTCATCTCCAGAAACAAACTTTTATTCTTATAATAAGGATGGTGTATTACTTAAATCTATAAAGCTAAACCAACTTTTGCCTGAAGCTTTTACATGGGAGATTCCTTAACCTGATTTTCAAATTATCTAGAATGACTAATATTATTTATCTTCTAACTTGAGAAAATTATGTCAAAATCTAAACAAAAAAAAATAGCTATTGATAACGATAAATTACTTAATGTGATTGGCAATCAGAAGTTACAGATAAAAAAATTAAAAGATAATTATGAGGCTAAAATTCATACACTGAATTTTATTTTGCAAAATTTACCTGCTAGTGTTTATTGGAAAAATCGAGAAGGGGTTTATTTAGAAAATAATGAATATGCTAAAAAAAATCTTCACATGCTTGGATTTACTTCTATTGTCAATGGAAAGACAGATTATGATATTTTTTCGAAGGAAGTCGCTGATAGTTTTAGAAGTGTAGATTTAACTGTTTTATCGGGTGAATGCGTAGTAACTGAGGAAGCTACTATTTTAACCAATGGGGTAAAGTTTATACAATTATCTTCAAAAATACCCCTTCAAGATAAGCATAAAAAAATAATAGGAATTTTAGGTATTTCTATAGATATTACACAAAGAAAAATGGCTGAAGAAGCTTTAAAATTAGCAAAAGAAAAAGCAGAAGTGGCAAATGACGCAAAGACAGAATTTCTAGAAAACATGCGTCATGATATACGTACCCCCTTATCAGGAATTGTAGGATGCGCGCAATTGATCCAGATGCAAGTAGGTAATGCTAAGAAAGTATCTGAATACGCCGAGGATCTCATCCAATCCAGTGATGCTTTATTAGATTTTCTTAATAAAATTTTAGAAAGCATTCAAATCGATACAGGTAAAATACCATTTTTAAAGAAAAAATTTGATCTCTACCAACTTTTAAAACAAGTTATTCACTTAAATCAACCTAAAGCTATAACCAAAAGCTTAGACTTAAGCTGGCATTATGACAAAACAATCCCAGTCTATTTAATGGGCGACCCAGTACGTGTTCAGCGGATTATCTTAGAACTGGTTACCAATGCACTTAAATTTACTGACAAAGGCGAAATTAAAATCACAGCGCGATTAGTTCAAAATAAGACGCGAACAGGGCAAATGATTATTAAGTTGAGTGTGAGTGATACGGGAATAGGAATTCCTCTGGACGAACAAAATGAAGTTTATACGCGTTTTAAACGTTTAACTCCTTCTTATCGAGGCATTTATCCGGGAGCAGGCTTAGGCCTTTCTGTAGTCAAGCAATTTATTGATGATTTAAACGGAGAGATATATCTTGACAGTAAACCTAATCAAGGTTCGATTTTTACTTGTTTAATTCCTTTTCATAAATCGTTATTAACAGTTGAGAATGAGCTAGAAAAAGCACATTCATATGAAATGGATGTTTGCGCAGTAGATAAAAAAGCGGAGAACATAGCTATCTTACAAGGAGAGAGGATTGCTATTGAAAGTCGGGTATTAGTGGTTGAAGACAATTTAATAGCCGAAAAAATAGCACAGGTTGTAATGTCGAAGCTTAATTGTGAAATTGATATTGCTGGAGATGGGAAAACAGCTTTAGCGTATATCAAAAAAAAACCTTATGACCTTATTCTAATGGATATTGATTTGCCGGACAATGATAGTTGTGAAGTAATACGGCGTATTCGTTTAAACCAATGCAAACGTAATCCATTGATTCCAATCATCGGATTAACGGCATATATTAGTACGGATAAGAAGCGGAATTGTCTTATAGCAGGAATGAATACTATTTATAAAAAACCTCTCACATCGGACAAAGCTGTACAGATACTGAATGCGTTTATTCCGAGCCAGCAGCAGATATCTCCAACGTCTGTACTTAAGCGCATAGACTGTTTATATGGTATTCCTATTTTAGATAGGGATCGGGGCTTAGAATTAATGGGTAGCAAAGAATTGCTTAAAGAAGGATTGGTGTTACTTGTTAGTGGGCTTGCTAAAGAAATGGAAGCGCTAAAGCAGCATTATCGAGACAAGGATTGGATGGCTATAGGAGCGTTTGCCCATAAATGGAAGGGTGGGGCAAGTTATTGTGGCGCACGTCGTTTCGAACAAGTCTGCCAAGAATTAGTGATTGCTTTACAAAGCAAATTGTTTGAAGAAGCGGAAGAATTTTATCAACAGTTATTTAAAGTGACAGAAGCGACAAAAGCAGCAGCTATGCAAGTTGTTAATTCAGAATAAAGGAGAATATTTAAATGCTTTATTCTTTCGAAAATAGAGTACCTACGCTAATCGGCAATAACTATTTTATAGCTGAGAGTGCTGATGTTGTTGGGTCTGTAATTATCCATAATAACGTAAGTATTCTCTTCAATGCCGTTGTCCGTGCGGATAATGATAGTATTGAAATTGGCGAGAATACAAATATTCAAGATGGCGCTGTTTTGCATACCGATCCAGGATATTCTGTGAAAATAGGGAGAAATGTTACTATTGGACATAATGCTATGTTTCATGGCTGTAGCATTGGTGACAATTCAGTTATTGGTATTGGGGCTGTTGTGTTGAGTAATGCTGTGATTGGGCAAAATTGTATGATTGGGGCAAACGCTTTGGTACTTGAAAACCAGAAAATTCCTGATAATTCTCTTGTTATTGGTGTAGGAAAAGTAAAGACAACATTATCTGACGCTCAAGTAGAAGAGCTGGGAAAATACTCACAACATTATCTTGAAAAGATTCATCAGTTTAATAAAGGGCTTAAAATTTTTAATTCAAAAAATAAATAAAGAAAACAATAGCTAAAGTGATTTTTTTTAGGGAGAATAAAAAATGAATGAGCATAGGATAGAAGCACTTAAACGAGAGATAGATGAACTGCGTAGAAGATTAGATATTGCCGATGCAGAAGTTAAAAATATTGACAGGAGATTTGCTAACGCACAACGCACGGTTAGTAGGTTGGAGCATAATCCAGCAAATAGAGAAAAAGCTGAAGAAATTAAAAGAGAACTACAAAATTACTACCAGCAAGATTATGATAGCGCTAGTAGGAATTATTACAGCATCTTCAGTGAAATTCATAGAAAAAACATTGAATTAATGCAAGAAAAAAGGATAAATATGAATTTAGAGAAAAGCTTTCGTAGATAAAAATTTTTAAATCCCCACTATTTTTTCATGATCTAATATACCTCTAAGATAGAGAATACTAAGCATGTGTAATTACATGCTTTTTAATTCGATGATTTCATTCTATATCCTACAAAAACTAGATGCATTATCTAGTGGTATATATCAATGATGTACTATTATATTTATTTTATATAATAAATATAAAACAAGTCTGTAGGAGATATTATGTGCTCAGAATTAGAAAAAGCAGTTAGAAATAATGATTTAGAACAAGTTAAAGAATTGGCAAGGCAGAAAAATGCTATTAATTTAAAAAATGAAACGCTTGAATTTACACTCTTACATTCTGCTGTTTTTGAGAAAAATCCAGAAATGGTAAAGTTGCTGCTTGAATTAGGGAGTGATATCAATGCAACGGATTTTTCAGGTAAAACAGCATTACATTGGGCCGTCGATATTTTTCATACATCATGCTGGGTAGATTGTGAAATAATCAATCTACTTCTAGAAAGGGATGTTCAGGTTAACATAAAAGATAAATATGGGTATACGGCATTGGACTTAGCAATTGAAAATTCACGGAATTTTTTTAATGATTCTTATGATAAGCTGGCAGCCAGATTAATACTAAAGGCTACTCTATTAGACAATCCAGTTGCATCTAAACCTCAGTTGGTTCAGAAAGATAAAGTTTTGTCACCTATTTGGGATGAACAAGTAGAAAAAATTAAACAATTTCAAAAAGAAACGGGCTTAGGTGAAGTTTCATTGCAACGTATTAAAGCTAATAAAAATAGCTTAGTTGCTAAAGCTTTTAAGCCCGCTTTTAACGGTTTTTTTAAATCGCCGTCTAATGATGATAATAGAGTAAAAACTTCGATAAATTTAGCTTTTAACCCTAATCTTTCTTTTTAATTGAAGTTAGCTTTAAACAGGGATTCTTTATAAAAGCAGGGTGTAAAGTTCGTTTGCGTCATTTCAACCAGATAACACACAGGTACATACACAGTACCATAAAGACCGAATAGGCTGCTGCGCTATACCGCCGCGTAGTTGAAGATGCGAACTTTTTAAGTTAAGAGCGAGCGGGAGTTAGGATTTTCGCTGGCATGACTTACGCCATACCTAGGCTTCGTGGCATATACAGAATGGGACTTCTGTGTATGAATTACAAAGCTTAGGCGGCTGGTCGTTACTGGATTTAGTGGAACGTTACGCGCATCTAAATAGTGACAATCTCAGGGAAGCCGCTGAACGTGTAGCTGGTACAAATTTGGTACATGCGATTAAAAAAACGGGGAGCGGAGGCTAGCTGGATGAAGGATAAACTGTTAGAATGCGGGGCCTTACGAGGTTACGCGCCCGTAGCTCAGCTGGATAGAGTACTAGACTACGAATCTAGTGGTCGGGAGTTCGAATCTCTCCGGGCGCGCCAGTTAAATCAAGTACTTAGCTTAAAACACATTTTCAGAAATTTTACCGGTGCTATGATAGTGCTAGGATTGAAAATCATTCCTCAACCTTCTAGATTGACACTTCTCGCATTGATAAATGCGAGAAGTCGCTGTGTCGATACTTAACAAGTCTTCCTAGGTTTTCGTATAATAGCTTACTGATATTAGCTGTTTCCTTATTCTGCAATGATAGTTTTAGCCGCTTCTTTTGCTGCTTCCGCTTCTTGAATCAGCTGTTGATAAAAAGCCTCGGCTTGTTCGAAGGGTTCTGATTGCAAATAAGTCTCTAACTGTTGACAGGCTTCTTCTAAGCGGCGTGCACCGCAATAAGCTGCTCCACCCCTCCATTTATGCGCCATCGCTTTAATGGCTTTCCAATCATTATTTTCATGCCGTTGCTGTAGTTCTCTTAAGTCTTTCGTTAATCCACTAACCAGTAAAACCAGTCCTTCTTTTACAAACTCTATATTACCCATAAATTGGATAGCTCGCTCCATGTCTATCGCAAGCAGATTTTTTAAGATATCCGTTGGTTCCGAATTTCCGGAAACCATTGGCGATGTGCTTTTCTGATGTTGTGGAATAAAGGCAGTTACTATCTCTGCTGCCTTTTCAGGTGTTAGCGGTTTTGTATAAATGGCATTCATTCCGGCATCAATACAACGGCGTTTGTTTTCTGCATTGATATGGGCTGTTAAACCCACTATAGGTACTGAGGGATTACGTTTCCATTGTTTCAAACGAATTCGGCGCGTCACTTCTCCGCCATCGTTGTCGGGCAAACCAATATCCATCAAGATAAGATCATAATGGTCTTGTTCTATCTGTGCTAAAGCCATTTTTCCATCCTCTGCAACATCGACTTGATAATGTAACTTTGTTAATACATGCTGTGCTATCTTTGCTGCTATTGCTTGGTCTTCAACCACAAGTATCCGGTTTCCCGAAGGGTTAGATGACTCTACGAGGGATTCATCCACTGCTACTTTTTTTTGCAATTTACTTTCAACAGGTATTATTTCCTCAACATCGTTACTATCCATGAATAAAGGCTCTTGAAAAGGTATCAAACAAGTAAATGTTGAACCTTGCTGAGGTTGGCTTTGCAACGAAATTTCACCATCTAAATCATCCATAAACTGCTTAACAATCGACAAACCCAATCCGGTACCCGAATAGATGCCCTGATAAGAGGGCGTTAAACGTTTGAAACGGGTGTAGACAGCTTGTTGTTTATCAGTCGGTATGCCAATGCCTGTATCGCTTACACTTAGCTGAATAATAATGGCTTTTGTTTCGCTTCTTCTTAAGCAGGCTGTGACCTTAATTTGCCCTTTTTCAGTAAATTTTAAGGCATTGGTAAGCAGCTCTAATACAATACGTTGCACGCGAATAGGATCGCCAATGACATATTTAGGGATAATGTCGTCGTATACCAGATTCAATTCCAGATTTTTGCTAACCGCATAGGATTTATTTAAGTTAATGATTTGTTCTAGTAATTTATAGAGATCAAATTTCTTTTTTAAAAGTGGAATTTCTCCGCTAGCCACATTAATGCTTTCCAATACTTTATTAAGAAACTCTAATAAAGCATCGCTAGATTCAACAAGGTCGTTTGCAAACTCAGTAACTTTTGCTGCATTGCTTGCTTGAGATTGGATTAGCTGGGCACAACCCACAATACCAACTACAGGCGTCCTTATATCATGTCGCATGTTTTCCAGAAACTCAGTTTTAGCGTTATCTGAAGCTTTTGCTTTCTCCAAGGCAATTTGTAGTGCTGCTTGGGTTTCTTTCAGTTCACTAATATCAATCGAAACCCCTGCTATACCAATAGGGTTCCCTGCTTTGTCTAATAGAGGACGTTTAGTAGATAGTTGTATAATTTTTTTACCTGAAGGTAAAATAGCCATCTCTTCTTTAGTGCTTTCAAGGCCACTATGAATTACTTCTAAATCATTTTTTACAAAAGTATTCGCTGTTTCTTTATCAAATAAATTATCGTCCGTATTCCCTAAAATATCGTCTTTTTTCCATTTAAAACCCATTTTTTGCAGACTTTGAATACCAGTGCGATTCATGCCAGAATAAACAAGCTTTTTATCTACGCAATGTTTCCAATAAACGTCTCCTGGCAGATCATCAATAATAGTCTTTAATTGAAATATTTCGTTCTTTTGTTGTTCGATAATCTTCTTTAATGCGGTTATTTCATTATTAGATTCATCAGTATTCTGTATTTTTTTCATTTTAAAGCTCTATGGAAAAAACTAGAGTTAAGGAAAATTAGTTCTAAATTTATGTTCTTTGCCAGAATCACCCAAAATAGAACAAGGTTCATAGCTTCCTTCCGAGTTATCTAATATCCATTCTACATCTTGAAAATTATCAATGATGTCATTTGGAAAATTTCTAGCTTGAGTTTCTAACCATTTGTTGGCTACGCTATATTGCATATGTGGATCAAGCGCATAGACACCAGCTTTGTTTACTAATGAGCTTTTGTTAAAAAACTGTGTTGCTTGCAATATACTGGTAAGAGCTAACGCTCTCGTCAACTGGATATCTTTTCTTGGGACAGACTCTCCAGAACTATCAAAATTAACAGGGAATCCTCCTTTAAGAAGACGGATCGTCGCTCCACTATCTGTAATGTACTGAACCTCATCAAGGGGATTCGTTACTCTCGTATTATACTTTTTTTGAATAGCTTTAAGTAGAGGCAGGAATTCTTTATCTTCTGAAGAACAGCTCATTAAAGCTTTGTCCTTATTAGATAATCTAAAGGGGTCAATTGATTTAATGCTGTCTTGCCCTGTACAACCAAAAATATAATCAGCGAACTCGATAAGTTGCTCTAATTTATCAGGGTAAATAACTCCTCGTAGAGTTACAGGTACGGGGTTACGATCATATACAGCTATTTTGTACTTCATTGAAAGCAATTTTGCCGCAAGTGATTTCCCTATTGCACCATACCCGATTATGCCACACGTTACGTCAGTGTTCTGAGGAATTAAAGGCAAAAGCTTATTAATAATTGCATCGACAATCAATGGCGATTCTAGTATTTTTTTAGTTGCGCAATTAGCCATGTTAATCACCGGAAAAGGAGGTAACCCTTGCTCCTTAAGTTTTGTTAACCCGGCGGCTGTTTTTTCTACACCGACGACTTTGTATTGGTGAAAAATCGATGGCGGAATAAAACTTGAAGCATAACCACCATGATCGAGTACTAATACATTTTCTACACCTTCTTTCAATGAATCAGTTACATTCTTCCATAACCAATTAATGTCACGAGTAAAACTATAACTAAACTGGCCTAACCCCGCCTGCTCTGAGCAAGGCTGGTAATAAACACCGTATTTTTTTATTGTGTCGACAACCTCTTTACATTCTGAATATTTTTTCCCCAATATAAAAATATTTTTTGGCACCGCTCCCAAACGAACCATGCTGTCAACTAAATTAACGGAAGTCTGTAAAGGATGATGAATATAAACTATTGCTGTATTTTTTAGGGAAAAAGCTTGTTTATTTATTAATGCTTTACTAAGTAATTGTTCTAAGAGAGGAAGATAGGGTACGGACAATTTAGTAAAGAAACGTTGCGATGAAGAAAATGTATTAGCGGTAAGGTTTTTTACACATGGATGCATATTTTAGTTCACTTAATTTTTATTATTATTTTTTATTGCTCATAAAGAAAATTTTTATCTTAGTTTCCGTCTGTTTTATTATTTAAAACAACGCAGCTAAAAAATTGTACTCAAGCGGAGAGCGGTATAGTATATTTTCAACCTCTCTTTGTATAGACTCATAAAATAAAAAAATGCCAACCCAAAAAATTTTTAAAGTTATTGAACAATATATTAAGCAAGAAGTACCTGCTGATGTAGTGGATTTTTTAAGTAATACCGCTTCCTTACAAGCAGCATTCGATAAAATTGATGCTATGACTGCCAACAACTACCTCTATGGCCATTTTATTCTTTGGTTGAGTCATTATGCGCATAATGCGCAATCTTCTTTGCAAGATTATTTTAATGGGAAAGTAGATTTAGGTTATATTTCCAGTAATTTCATTAACTTTTGTTTCAAAAACAAAATTGTCATGAATGCGGATGAAACTTTATGCTCCTTTAAAATGCATAATCAGCTTTCCGACAATGCAGTTAAAAAAGAATTAATAAAAATGTCCCCAAAATCAAATATTAATTTACTCGGTTTTGGATTAGATGATGGCGCATATGAAAAAGAATTAGCAAATTATTTAATAACCCAAGGCTTATGTACTAATGTAACGATATATGGGATGGATCCTTATGCTAAAAAAGGTATTGGCGTTCATTACCTAAACCCTTATCAACTTATTACGGATACAAATCTAAAATTTGATGCTGTCATTGCCAGATGGTCGTTACATCATGTAGCGAATAAAGATAGATGGTTTGGCCTTATACATTGTATAAATCGATGTAACCCAGGTGCGCGCGTTATATTCATCGAGCATGGTTTTCTATCTAAAAACTTATCTCTCATTAGAAAAAAACTTTATGAGTTATTGAATGCGACATTTGATATCATCGCCAATATTGGATTAAGGCCAAACTACTTTACACAAACAGCACCAGAATTTGGCGCACATTTTTTCATTCGCTATCTTGGACTTGATGATTACATGGCCATTGCCAATAGCCAAACCCAGATCATCGTATCTCAAGATATTTATGAGGTAGGACCAAGTTTTCCAAATCAAACTATCTGTAGCTTCTGTATTTCTAAATAATATCTATGGGCGCTCAACGTCTGCACTAACTTATAATTTCTAAAAAAACAACGCTTACTATTATTCTAGTGGGGCAATTATTTATTAAAAATAATTTAATTAAACACATTGCGAGAACCTAATTAAAAAGTACCTATATCAGGGTTCTCTACTATGAATCTAGTAAACACTAAAGTGTCTTTTGTCTTGCTTTGTTAGCAGCACGAATTAAATTATTTAACCCAGCATTATTTAATTCAGTAGCTGAGTAATGTTTGGTTACACTTTATTTATTTTATAATTTTCAAATATCGAGCTAATAGAAAAAGGAGTCAGAAAATTAGTTTATGGCGGATTAGATTACAGCTTGCTCAAGTGTTTTTAATGCAAGCTGATAAGATTTGGTTCTTTTTTCTAAATCGTGATCACCGCCTTCTATATGCTTAGTAATAGCTCGCATATCCTCTTTATCGGCTAACGCGTTTAAATTATTTTGTTTCCAAAATTCGGCAGCAATATGGCAGGCTGTTGCTGGCTTGGCGGCTATGTCGGGATTCCCGACTAAATCCATGCCTAGCAGTTTGCTGTAGCGCGTATAGTTCGAGCGCCCGGTTAATTGGAATATACCTCTACCTCGGTATTTATAACCATCACCTACTTCAGTATTACCTAATGTTTTACCAAGAGGGGTATTTGACTCATACTTATTGAAATAGCTTTTATCCCCTAGTTCTGTGAACGATTTGAATCCACCGGTTTCATGTGCTGCTTGTGCAAGGAAAGCGGCTATTCGTTTTGCTGTGTTAATTTCATACTTTGGAAAAAAATTATAAAAACCTTCTAATACTTCCTCAATATGCTCAGTTGCTTTAACTAAAGGGTTGATAGCGGTTTTTAAAACGTCTTTAGTAATATTGATCGTCATAGAATGAGCCTGTTAGGTGGTGTTTAAATTAACATAGATATAAAAACGCTATAATTCAAATTTAATGTAGCGTTTGATTTTAGTACTTGCTGTTTAAATGGGAGAGTAGTAGTTTTTGTCTAAAAAAGGGACTTGTTTTGGATAAAAGACTATTATTAGATAATAAAAATTAGGTATTTTAAATCATGACTAAATCTATTGAGCGCTTTACAGATACTGTACAAGATTACGTTAAATACAGACCTTCTTATCCTAATGCTGTTTTGGATCTGCTTATAGCAGAGTGTGGCTTAAATAAAGATAAGGTAATTGCCGATGTAGGATCAGGAACTGGACTGTTATCACAGTTGTTTCTTAATTACGGTAATACAGTTTATGGGGTAGAGCCTAATCAGGCTATGAGAGAAGTAGGAGAGGTCTATCTACGGCGCTACTCTAACTTTCATAGCGTAGCTGGTACAGCAGAAGCGACACATTTACCTGATAAAAGTGTCGATTTTGTAACCGTCGGCACAGCTTTTCACTGGTTTGATCCTGAAAAAACGAAACAAGAATTCTATCGTATCGCGCAAGCAAATGCATGGGTACTTTTAGTATGGAATGTAAGAAATATTGAAGACTCTGCCTTGGTAAGGGATTATGAAGATTTAATCCGTAAATATGGTAAAGACTATAGTACTTCGAACGCTATAAAGATGGATAAAGTGGCTTTAGAAGAATTTTTTAAGCCGCACTCAATGAGAACGGCATCTTTTGATAATAGTCAACAATTTGATTGGGAGGGATTGAAAGGTAGGCTATTATCGACCTCCTATAGTTTACGGTCTCAAGATTCCGGTTATGAAGCCATGCTAGCGGCATTAAAAGTCATTTTTGAGCGTTATCAACAAAATGGTAGGGTAACTTTTTTATATAAAACCAAGTTATATTATTCACCTATTTAAGTTAAAATAACTAGTGTGTGCCGTCTCGTCATCGTGCCAAATGACGACACACCCTAACTATACTAATAAAGAGTGCTTTTTATGCCAATCGTAGCTGTCAAGAAAATGGGGGAAAAGTCTTTATTAGTGCCTTCGTTGCCGGTAGAAAACTTCGCCTCTAAAGCACTTTATGCGTTGATCGCGGATATGAAAGCAACGATGAAAGCAGAAGATGGTGTTGGTATTGCGGCACCACAAATCGGTTGTAATCAACGAGTCGTTATTTTTGGTTTTGAACACTGCAATCGCTATTCTGATGAGGACGCAATTCCTTTTACTGTACTTATTAATCCCACAATTGAAATCCTTTCGGAAGAAATGGAAGATGGATGGGAAGGGTGTTTAAGTGTTCCAGGATTAAGGGGATTGGTTCCTCGATATACCCATATCAAATACTCTGGCTTTGATGCTGAAGGGAAAGCATTTTCATGTATGGCTAAGGATTTTCATGCCCGTGTAGTTCAACATGAAGTCGATCATTTAGATGGTATTTTATATCCACATCGAATCAAAGATATGCGATTTTTTGGTTTTCAGGATGTTTTATTTGCTAAATCGGGCTAAAATACTGCTTTATGTTAAGTACTCCCCCCTTGTCGCTTTATATCCATTTCCCCTGGTGTATCCGTAAATGCCCTTACTGCGACTTTAATTCACACGCCTTACGGGCCGAGTTACCTGAAACAGCGTACATCAATGCTTTACTTGAAGATTTAGATCAACAACTTCCTAAAGTTTTAGATCGCCCTATTATCAGTATTTTTATGGGCGGTGGTACGCCAAGTTTATTTTCGCCTGTTGCGATTAATTACTTGATAGATGAAGTAAAGAAACGTTTAGATTTTTCAGCAGAGATTGAAATTACCTTAGAAGCTAATCCAGGGACCGTCGAATATCAACGTTTTCAGGGATATCGTGCTGCGGGGGTTAATCGGCTTTCTATTGGAATTCAAAGTTTTCAAGATCAGCAATTAAAAGCTTTAGGACGGATTCACGGTGGGGACGAAGCGATTAACGCAGTTATTGCAGCCAAAGCAGCAGGGTTTACGAATATTAATATAGACCTGATGCATGGATTACCCAACCAAACGTTACAAGAAGGCTTAGAAGATTTAAATAAAGCAGTTGAGTTAGGGCCTACACATATTTCTTGGTATCAATTAACGATCGAACCAAATACCGAATTTGCTGTTAGACCGCCAAAATTACCTATAGACGATAAGATTTGGGATTTACAAGAACAAGGTAAGCTCCAGCTTTTGAAAAAAAATTATAGGCAATATGAGATTTCTGCTTATAGCCAAGACGCTTATATCTGCATGCACAATCAGAATTATTGGGAATTCGGTGATTATTTAGGAATAGGTGCCGGTGCGCACAGCAAATTAACTAATATAAAGGAACGGATTATTACGCGAGCTTGGAAGCTTAAAAATCCTAAAGATTATTTGGAAAAAAAGAATAATTTTTTAGGTGGGGAGAAAATTATTTTAGAAAAAGAATTAGCGTTTGAGTTTATGTTAAATGCATTGAGGCTTCATTATCCTATTCCTCTGAAATTATTTGAGCAACGTACGGGCCTATCTATTTCTACGCTTACAGACCCGCTTCTTGAAGCAGAAAAGCTGGAGTTATTAGTAATGCAGGAAGCTAATATACAGCTTTCCGATAGAGGGAAACGTTTTTATAACGACTTCGTTGCTTTATTTTTGCCTTGACACGTCTTTAAAACTTTCTGAATTCTTTCCTTTGGCCTATTGATGAAATAGCGTTAATTCCGAAAATTAATCTTTTTTTAATTTTTTATAATTGACGAATAATTATTATTAGTATTAGACAGCTTAGCTTCAAACTTAAAAGTTTCTACTTGTCTCTCTATAAAGTGAATTAGAGGAGCATAAATATTACTAAGTGAGGTTAAAGGAAGGTCATAAATAAAGTGGAAACCTTCTATATGTAATTTAAATTGCTTGTTAAAAAGCGTTTGAACTGATCCAGCTAATAGTTTTTCGTCGTTAATATCTAGATCCGTTAAATTAAAAAAACGATGCGTAGTTTGTGTTAGTTTTTTTTGCATTACGATCCTTTTTAAAAGATCAATTTTTTCTATAAAATATTTATCATTAAGAATTAGTGCTATAAATTTTGCTAATGATAGCCAATTTATTAATTCTTTTAAGAAAATTGGATTGTTTAGCGGAACTTTATTTATTTCGGCCCAGTTTTTATTTTCTGGGGCAAGATAAAACTTTACAAGCTCGCGTGATAAGCGAGAATAGAAAAAGTATTGTTCTTCTTTTCGTATATTTTTTAAATAAACCCAAGCACGTTCCAATGTATCATCTATAATATATTTTATTGAATTAGTGGCGATAGAATTACTTATTAGTGCAGAAATATCATGTAATAAATCATTGCCTAATTCAGGATTTTCAGAAATAGCTTCTATCCCCCAGAGATAGTTTTTTATTTCCATTAAAAATAATTCTCGTAGTCCCTCTTCATCGAGAGTTATTTTTTTTATTTCATCTAAGTGGAAAAATTTCCAGCTTTGCCTAGTAGGATAGCGTGTATTAAGATAATTACGTATATCAAGGACTTGAGATTGTAAGTTTATAAAAATATCCTTATTTTTTTCATGATAGAATAGGTTAATCAGATGTAAAAGCGTATCTAGTAAATAAAGTTTCGTTAGTAAATTATGTTGAAAAACATTTTTTACATCGTTGCTATCGAGTTTAATGAATTTAGCTAATTCAAAAATTAATTGTAGGTAAAAAGTTTCAAACCCGATTGAACAGGACTTTTTTAAGATAAATTCTAGTTTTTTAAAATTTTCATTTTTTAAAGTTTCAAGTTTGGAATAGACAGATATAGGATTAGCTATATGTATAGAAATTACATTTTTATCCATTTTATTAGTTTGTATTCTAGCTAATTTTTTATTATTAAAGATTGTAATTGTTTCCGTAGTATATTTTCTTTTTTTGAAAGGTAATACTTCATTTTTTTTTATCATCTCCTCATTTGTTAAAGCATTTGAAGCAGATGGCATTGAAGAAGGTTCTGCGGAGATAATTTTTTTCGTTGAATCGCTTCTGTTATGTGGGATTACGTCTAAGCTTGATGAAGCTTGTTGTTTTAAAGATTTTAAAGTGGCTTTTGTTTTGGCTATTTCGGTATCGGTTTCGAGCTTTTCTTTTAGCTTTCTATTTTTTTCATAAAAAGAGGCTGATTTTTCAAATAGAAAAATAGCTTTTTCTAGGTTCTTTATGCAGGTGTCGAATGATTTTATCCTTTTTTTAGGAATTCTTTCAATTAAAATGTCAGCATAATTATAATAGTATGCAGCTTGAATGTTATAACGGTAGGTATTCCAAGCAGCTTTATAGGTATTCAATTGTGTTAGGAAAGCATCATAATCATTTACCAAGCCGGCCTTATTTTTGGGGAGCTTTTTTTTAAATTGAATAGTCGTATTAATCAATATGTTAAGTTCTTTCTCTAGTTCTTCAAGTTGTTTATTCTTGGTTTGAAGTTCTGCTTCATCGATAGGGGATAATGAAATAGAGTTTAGTTTACATTGTATAAGGCCTAACTGAGCTTCAAGTTTATAGAGTTCTCTAATTGTATTAGTCGGTTTATTCTGATCGATTAAGTTTATTAAGTCCTGGTAAGCTTCAGTAATTTTGCTATATTTTTCAGATACTTCAGTATTTTTTTCGATTAAACTAGAAAATTTCTTGTTAGTTAATTCTAAAATATCACATAGTTCACTCGTTGAGTAATTTTTTGGCATTGAGTGGCTCCATTTTATTTTTTTAATTAGAATTGTTTATAGATAGGTCTGAAATATATACTGCCGCTCTGGGAGATTTTAAAAATCTTAACTTCAAGGGCAATAGCTATATAACAGTATTTATTATTTTGTTAGCTGCATTATATCGAAAAATTAGTTTTTTATAAGTCAGTAAAGTTATTACAATTTTTTCGTAGATGTGAAAGCTAGAAAATTAAATTTGAAAGTTACAGCGCATGCATAGGAGAACTATTTTCTAAAGAGAGATAAAAAATTATTGTTTAAGTAGTTATTTTATAGAATAAAACACTAAGTCCCAAATTGGGTGACCTAATAGTTGGCCACGTTTTTCAAATTTAGTGGGTGGACGTTGAACTAGACGCGGAGAAAATTGATTTTTCCCCGCTTGATTTTTTAAGCCTGAAGTGTTTTCTAAGACAGAAAGCATGTGTTCTGCATAGTCTTGCCAATCAGTAGCCAGCTGTAATTGACCTCCTGTTTTTAGCTTAGTTTGTAATAACTTAGCAAATTCCAATTGAATTAATCGACGTTTATGATGCCTTCTTTTCGGCCAAGGGTCAGGAAAGAAAATTTGAATGGTATCGAGATATTTATTAGGGATGCAGGTATTTAGGACTTCCCAAGCATCGGCATGGATAATTTTAACATTATGAAGTTTTAAGTTTTCAATTCCTAACAATACAGCGGCAATTCCTGGACGATGGACTTCAATTCCTAAGAAATTTTTCTCAGGATATTGTTGGGCTTGTTCTAATAAATTGTGGCCCATACCAAAGCCAATTTCTAAGGTAATTGGTGCAGCACGTTGAAAGATTTGCTCTAGGTTTAATAACTCTTTGAATGGGAGGCCATACGCTGTTAAGAGGGTATTTAAGGCTCTTTCACGTTCTTTACTTAAACCAGCTTGTCGGTGTACAAAACTACGAATAGGTCTAAGGGTAAGGGGCTTATTTGTTTTTAATAGCTCAGCTGAATTCATGGGAGTAAGGCTAATAGTTCTTTGACTAAACATTCGATGCCCGTAGCGACTTCGTTTATTGAGTGTGCCAGCATATAAGCAGGTGTACTGACAACTTTATTTGTTTTATCGACAACGCACTTTGTTACGGCGCATTCAATATGCTGGGCGCCATTTTTCTCTAAGATCGCGGCGGTTTCTTTATCATTACCAATAGTTATTTTAATTTTTTTGTTGGGCGCATAAAATTTTACAGCTAAAACAGGGGCAATACAAATAAATCCAGCCGGTTTATTAGAGTTTATAACGGCTTGCGAGAATTTTAACACCTCGGGTTGTACCGTATAGTTTTCTTTATTAAGGCCAAAGTTACATAAATTTAATGCAGCTCCAAAGCCACCAGGGAAGATAATAGCGGCATAATTATTAGGGTCCTCCTGTGCTATATCCTTAATTTTTCCGCGCGCAATACGGGCAGATTCTTCTAAAACATTGCGACTGGATTCCTCTGTTTTTTTGGTAAACATATTGGTGACGCAAGTTTGAGTTATATTAGGGGCTAAGCATTGATAGCTTGCACCAGCTCGGTCTAAGGCTAAGAGTGTCAGTGTAGCTTCATGGATTTCGCTTCCATCTAAAGCACCACAGCCCGATAAAACGACAGCGATAGTTTGTTTTTGCATTGCTTTTCCCTTTCAGAAACGTTATAAATTTGACCTCATTATACCGTATTTTATCAACCCCTTTGAAATAGGCGGCACTGTCAATGTCAATTATGCAACAACAATGTAAGCGTGGAAGCTGGGGTTTTGATTTACTGGTATTAACTGTCTTCCTGGTTTTACTATTTGGCTTGTTTTTGGGAGCTCGGCCTCTTAGTACGCCTGATGAGGCACGCTATTCAGAAATTCCGCGAGAGATGTTGGTGTTGCATGATTTTGTCACACCGCACCTTAATGGTGTTAAATATTTTGAAAAGCCACCGCTGTTTTATTGGATACAAGCAGCCTCCATCAAGCTATTTAACCCTTCGCTAGGAGAGATAGCCAGTCCAGATAAAGCTTATAAGTTTGATACAGCATTACCTGCAAAATCTATTAGTGAATGGGCAGTTCGAATTCCTAATGCGTTAATTGCCTTGTTAGGTTGCTTATTTCTCTATGCGGCGGGACGGCTAGTTTTCGGTCGCGAAACGGGCCTATTAAGCGCTGTAATTCTAGGAACAAGCTTTTTGTATTTTACTTTGGCCCGTATGGTAACACTTGATATGGGTCTATCCGTTTTTCTATCGAGTAGCTTACTAGCCTTTTTAGTGGCAATTAATTCACCGCAAGGATCTAAACGTCGCTATTTATGCTATGCCGCCTATAGTTTTTCTGCCTTAGCTGTTTTGACAAAAGGATTGGTGGGTGTTGTATTTCCTGTGATGATTATCGGGCTGT
This sequence comes from Pseudomonadota bacterium, assembly GCA_040390025.1. GTDB lineage: Bacteria > Pseudomonadota > Gammaproteobacteria > Diplorickettsiales > Diplorickettsiaceae > JAVHYG01. The sequence continues at coordinate 79,086 of JAZJZD010000002.1, forward strand.
GGATTTTGTTAACGCATCAATGGCGTTTGCTAAAGCAGATATATCTTCCGACTGGAATTTTATTATTTTTACTTATTGTTTTACCTTGGCATGTCCTTGTGCAACTAAGAAATCCTGAATTTTTACAATTTTATTTTATTGACCAGCAGTTTTTACGGTACTCGACCTTAATTGCACAACGGTATCAGCCCGACTGGTTTTTTATCCCTATTCTTTTCGCCGGTTTTTTGCCTTGGGTTGTCTTTTTATTTCAGGCGATTGTTACTAGCTTTCCGAAAACGCGACAGCAAATCAAAGAAAAGAGCAATCATCTATTTCTGTTACTTTGGATTTGCATTATTTTTATTTTCTTTTCGCTTTCTCATTCCAAATTAATCCCCTATATTTTACCTATTTTTCCTGCCATAGCTTTATTAACAGGCCATTATTTATCTGCTCAGAAGAAGCAGTCTGGCATTAAATGGGGTACTATTCTGTTGCCTTGCATTTGGCTTGCCTTGGGTGGGCTAGTAATTTTATGGCGGATTGTAGATCCTGTAGCTGATTTGCCTGAGGCGGGTATTCCTTTTTTAATAGCGGGCTATAGTGTTTTTTTGTTGGGAAGCCTAATAACAGCCCTTTTATATAGATGGCATTATATAAAGAGCGCGTTTATAACTTTAACGGTCGGTAGTGCAATAAGCTTTATTATTTTCTCTACGGGCATTCCTCGGGTTGATACGCGTTCGATTAAGCCTTTAGTAGAAGTATTAAAACCTTTATTGCGTCCACAGGATAAAGTTTTTTCTTATGCTAATTATTATCAAGACTTTCCATTTTATTTAAACCAACGTGTTATGACGGTAAATGTAACAGGGGAATTAAGTTTTGGTATGCTACATCAAAATACAAAATCATGGATGCTCTCAGCAGATAAATTTTGGCTTTTATGGCATAGCCAGCATCAAATTTTTATGATTACTGATAAGACGCTTTATCAATCCCTTAAGAAAAATAAAAAATCGATTTACTTAATTAATTCAACGCCACATGATGTTTTATTAAGTAACCATCCTGTGCAGCGAATTGAGTAAGACTACATAAGAGGACAAGCAATGACTACACCGTATTTGAGTATCGTTATTCCGGTTTATAATGAATCCGCTAATTTAGAGCAGCTTTACCAACGTTTAACAACAATCTTGGATAAGCAGAGTGAGGCTTATGAAATTCTGTTTGTTAATGATGGAAGTAAAGATAGTTCTTATGAGAAATTAAATGAATTACAAAAACGGCGCCCTGAGCAAATCCGTGTTATTCATTTTAATGGCAATTTTGGACAGCATATGGCAGTGATGGCAGGCTTTGAGCGTGTACGAGGAAAAATAGTGATTACTTTGGATGCGGATTTACAAAATCCTCCAGAAGAAATCCCAGCTTTAATTCAAGCAATGGAAAAAGGGCATGATTATGTAGGTGGGGTTCGGAAAAAGCGTCAAGATTCCTTTTTTCGGCGCTATGCGTCTAAACTTAATAATTGGCTACGTTACAAAATGACAAAGATTCGTTTGACAGATCAAGGTTGTATGTTAAGGGCGTATAGCCGCTCTCTTATCGAGCTAATGGTAGCTAGTAAGGAAACCTCGCTTTTTATTCCCGCTCAAGCCTATAGCCTTTCTAGCAATCCTACAGAGATCGACGTAGCGCATGATGCCCGCGAAGCAGGTGAGTCGAAATATAATTTATATCGTTTATTGCGACTCAACTTTGATTTAATGACTGGATTTTCTTTATTACCATTACAAATTTTTACGATGTTGGGAATTTTGATTTCTGGGTTAAGCGGGTTATTTGTAGCGTATATGGTTTTACGGCGTTTTATAGTGGGCCCTGAAGCAGAAGGTGTTTTTACACTGTTCGCGATTCTCTTCTTTTTAATAGGAATTTGCTTAATGGGTTTAGGTATTATGGGCGAATATATTGGCCGTATTTATCAGGAAGTACGCCAACGTCCGCGCTATGTGATTAAAGAAATTGTTGAATCTGATTAAGGGTAATACTATGCGGCAAAGAAAAATGTACTCGCAGCAATGGGATTTTCGGCAAGTGCCGCGAAGCGGAAACGCCAACGAAAATCCAAATGCGAAGCGTATAATGGCGATTAAGATCGATGTTGATACTGAGCGTGGAACAAGAATCGGTGTTCCTAATCTACTTCGATTATTTAAACAGCTAGATATTCCAGCTACTTTTTTATTTTCATTAGGTCCGGACAATACAGGGCGTGCGATTAAACGTATTTTTCGTCCAGGGTTTCTTCGTAAAGTTTCGCGTACTAACGTTATTAATGTTTATGGATTTCGCACATTACTAAATGGTGTGCTATGGCCAGGGCCGCACATAGGACAGCGCTGTGAGGCAATTATGCGCAAGGTAGAAGAAGCCGGTCACGAGGTGGGTATTCATTGCTATGATCACATCCGTTGGCAAGACGGATTGCAGTCTTGGTCAGAAAAAGAAGTATTAAAAGAATTCACAAAAGCGTGTGATGAGTTTAACCGAATATTTGCACGAGCGCCTTTAACGGCAGGTGCGGCGGGCTGGCAAGCTAATGCTTATAGTTTAGCGGCTTATGACGCTGCCAATTTATTGTATGGGAGTGACGCACGTGGCTTATTTCCTTGTTTCCCAAAGGTAGGCGAAACGCAATTTAAAACATTACAAATCCCAACTAATTTACCGACTTTAGATGAGCTACTTGGTCGTCCAGAGTTTCCATTGGCTTCGCTTGATGACTATTATCTTGATTTACTGAGAGAAGATGTTGCTAATATTTTAACGATCCATGCTGAATTAGAAGGTATGCGATATCTAGATTTTTTTGCAAGGTTTTTAAAAAAGGCACAACAGCAGAGTATACAGTTTCAAACTCTGCAAACTGTTGCACAGCAATGCCTAGTTAATCGTGACACTATCCCTGTTTGTGAATTAATTCAAGAAACGGTTAACGGTCGTTCCGGAACGCTTGCTGTTTTAGAGTAATTTTCTAATTCCAATTACATTTAGTAAATTATTTTCTTATATATTCCATTCCTACCGTAGTTAATTTAAATTTAAAAATTAAGTTTTTTAAACTGCGTAACTATTTCTAAAGCAGAATCTAAAATATATTTTACATTATGTGGAATTATAACTTTTTACAGATTTTCTTTTTACATTATGTCGATATATTTTTTTATTAACCTCAATAAATATATTTATTTATAATAAAATTTATAATTGTTTATCTAATTCAAATAAATAATTATAAATTTTTTATTTGATTAAATAAGATTGATCTTATACGATCAAGGCAATTAGATTTATTTATTTTTATTTTTCATAAAAATAGATAAATTTATATTAAAAAAATAAAAAAATAATTTTGAGCCTATTTATGCAAAGGAGATTTTTATGCGTATTTATTATAGGAAAGCTGTTTTTTTATTGCTTTTAATTACTTTCCTCCCTTCTCTAGCACAAGCAAAAACCTGTTGTTGTGAAAAAAGAACTGTACCGTTATGTGTATCCCCCACGCAACATTTGCCTTCTTGGTATATGGACGCTGGATTGGGTTGGGTATTTAAGCAAAAATTGGGTACGTCATATTTAGCTAACGTGGATGAACCAGCGGATCAATATACCTCACCCAAAGTAAATAAAGTGGCGGCAGGTTCTCTATCTGGAGGATATGTATGGTCACGTCCAAAAAAATGGTTACCTTTTACCAGTTTAGGTTTGGAATATAGTTACTATATGCCCGCTAAAGTTAAAGGTGTAATAGAAGAGAATTCTGATCCAGAGATGGCTAATTTAAATTATAAATATAAAGTAGCACATCATAATCTTCACTTAATAGGTAAGGCAGATCTATATCGTTGGAAAAACTTTATGCCTTATGTTTCTGGTGGAGCAGGTGTATCTTGGAATCGGGTTAGCGACTATAGTGAGGAACAAACAGCTGAGGGTGAGGTTAGTCGAGCTAATCCTGAATTTGCTAATAAAACTAAACCAAACTTTAGCTATAGCCTAGGAACGGGAGTGGATTATGTATTTACGAAAAACTTATGGGGTGGCTTAGGCTATCGCTTTGATCATTTTGGTCGGGGAAAAACAGGAGATACGACGAATGAGAAATTTTTAGATAAAAATTTAAAAAACACTTCGCATGCGCATACAATGCTTTTTTCACTACGCTATTTGTTCGCATAATAAAAGATTAATTTTTTTGAATAGTTGAAGCTTGATTGGTATGAAAATAATTGAGTTTCCACTAATGAGTAGCCTAGAAGAAAAGCTATAAATAATTTATAAATTAATAAAATAGTAAATAAAAAGGGAAGTATTAAAGTGAGTGAGGATTTTGTTATTACGGAAGAAGAACCCATTTTATCGGAGAATGGTACTTATTTTATAGGGGAAAATACCGACTTCTTTTTTTCTATTAAAAATAGGTTCGCGTATGTAGCTAGTGTTAGTTTAGACACTAAATTTCCTGAAGAAATAAAATTACATAATAGAGGCTCTATAGGTAAAAATAGTACTAGTGAGATTAAAGTTTCTTTAGAGCCTAGTTCGACAGGTGAAAAAAGTTTTAAAATTTTAGTAAAAAATAATAAGAATAAATCAAAAACGTTGGAAAAAAAATTTAACGTTGAATTAAAATCTACATTAGTAGAAGCAAAAATAGATAAACAGTTACCGGCTTCTATGAAGTTAGGTCAAAAATCAGGCGTTATTTTTTTATTTACGAATAGAGGTAGTCAACCAGTAACAGACATTAGTATTGAGATTAAACAAACAGAAGTCACATCATAATATATAAAAATTTTTTAATAGAATAATTACAGCAAGGAAGAAAGAACATGGAAAATAATAATCAGGATGAAAATAAGCTAATTAAGGTTGAAGAAGGAACTAATTTTACTATAGACCTCGATGAAACAAGCATCGAAAAAATACTAGAAAAGGACAAAACGGCTAAATTAGTAGGAGCTTTCTCTCCTAACGCATTAGGAAAAAAAAAGCTGACCGCTATTTTTAACTATAAGGAGGGAGATGTCGTCGAGGTAAGTAGTGAAACAGAGGTTATCCAAGTTAAATTAAATATTGAACTTGTTAAGCCAGTAGATTTTTCTAAGAATTTTCCTCTAAATTTCGAAGAGGAAGTAGAATTTCTCATTAAAAATGAAACCGGTCTTGATGCGACTGAAATCCAGATAAAAACAAATTTATTAGAAAACGTAACTGTAGAAGAAGGAAAGCCTGATGGGAGTGAAGGATATAATTGGGAAAGTCCTATTGATTTAGATATTTTTGAAAAAAATAACTCTAGTAAATTGGACCCGTCTCATCGGTTTCGTGTTAAAGGAAAGCTAAAAACTGATGAGACGGGTGAGAAAAAATTAACAATTTTAGTAAAATATCGTGAACTTGAAAGTTTAGCGGAAGATGATTTAGAAAAACAGGGTGCAAAATTTGAAGAAAATATCAATATAGAAAGTGTTCCAATTGAAGGTTTATTGAAGAAAACATTGCCAGATAAAACTAAATTAGGAAATAGCTATAACGTTATTTTTAATTTTATTAATAAAAGTAAGCAATTTCCAGCAACCGACGTTCGGATTGAAATTATGCAGGGAGAAGAAGGCACTTGAAGTTGCGAATTCGCAACTTCAAGTGCAATGGGTATCCATGGTATTTCTAATTATTTATAGCCAAAAATGATAGAAATATTCAGTTTTCTCCTGTTGATAACTACAGCTTTCATATAAACGGCAAGCTTTGATGTTGCCTTGTTGCGTTACTACCTGACTGATAGGGTAGTCGTTTGCAAGGCACCAAGCTTGCGCGGCGTGGACCAACCGTTTTCCAATGCCTTTGCTTTGGTGCTGTGGGTCAACACCTAGTAAGCTTAGATCACCGCGGCCTTGCTTTTCATCGATAGTGACCACACCTACTATGTTATGTTGATTTTTAGTAACGAGCACAATTTTAGCAACCGTCTTTTTACAAGCATTATTGATCCAAGCTTTATACAGTCTATTTACTTGCTCAACTGTCAAGTGAGGGTCATTTCCAAAACGGGAAAGCCGGCCGATTTCAGTGGCTATTGTCTTAAGTTCAGAATTAGCCGTATCGGAAGTATAGATTTCTACGCCCCTAGCAGAGGGTAAGGGTGATAAAGTCCGTAAATCTACGCAATAAGTAATTTTTTTATCGGCTAAGAAGCCGGCACAGTGTTGAGCTGCCTTTTGCGAGACAATATCTTCGCTTGCTACCAACCAATAGACTAGCTTTACTCTTTGAGATTTAAGTTCTTGTAAAAGCAGCGCAAGTTTCTCTGTCGTTAGCGGACTTGGGAGGATTTTTGCGACTGATATCCCAAGAATGTCACTATCCCAATTAAGCAGTTGAGTGTTATTCATAAATTAAGTAGAGTAGGCCCATATTTTCTAATGGGCTTGTTTAATTGCCTGTGAAGCGGTAAGGCTATGAGTTTAAAAGTATTAATTCTGGGTATCAATGGTTTTATTGGCAGTACTCTCTTGGAGCAAGCTTTAAAAGCCAAAACTGACTGGCGCTTTATTGGATTAGATATCTCTGATAACAAGGTCACTGATTTTCTTGCTAATCCACGTGTTCAGTTTAAACAAGGCGATCTCAATCAAGAAATTGCGTGGATAGAGGAACAGGTTCAACACTGTGATGTTGTTTTACCGCTTGTTGCTATTGCTACACCAGCTACCTATGTTAAAGATCCATTAGCCATTTTTGAATTAGATTTTGAAGCTAATTTGCGTATTATTCGTCTTTGTGTGAAGCATAAAAAACGAGTTATTTTTCCTTCTACATCGGAAGTCTATGGTATGTGTAGCGATGAGGAGTTTGATGAGCAGACAAGTAACTTTGTACTAGGACCTATCAATAAACCGCGCTGGATTTATTCATGTAGTAAGCAGATGATGGATAGAGTAATTCACGCCTATGGTTTACGTGAGCAATTAGCGTATACGCTATTTAGGCCCTTTAATTGGATGGGTCCAAAATTGGATGATCCGTATAACGCTAAACCTGGCAGTTCACGTGTAGTTAGCCAGTTTCTTGGGAATATTTTACGTGGGGAAGCAATTCAGTTAGTCAATGGTGGTCTACAGCGGCGTTCTTTTATCGATATAGACGACGGTATTGAAGCGTTAATAAAAATAATTGCTAACGAAAAAGATTGTGCAAGCCAGCGTATTTTTAATATCGGTAACCCAAACAATGATATTTCTATCCTCGAACTTGCGGAGTTATTAATTGAACAAATTAAAAATTATCCCAAGTATGCTGAAAAAGCAAAGCAAACGCGGTTAGAAAAAGTAGCTGCAGATAATTATTATGGTAAAGGCTATCAGGATGTGGAACGCCGTGTACCATCGGTTAAGAATGCGCAGAAATATCTGGGCTGGCAGCCGACAACCGATATTAAGACGAGTTTAAAGAAGATTTTGGATTACTATTGTATATAGTATCCACAATTGAAATTGTAGTTTTTGCAATTTCAATTGCCACTGTTCTTAAAATGTCGTATTTCCTTTTGCTGGCAGTCTAGTTATTCGATTTAATAAGGCATTTAAAAAATTGTCATCTAGCTTGGCTTTTGCCTTTAAACACCAGAGTCTTGCATCGACTAACCCCTTACATTTGACTGCGTCTTTTTCTGTCATCAGGATAATAGTGTCTTTGCCATAATTAAAATCGCGTGGTTTAAAAAAATGATGATCCGGAAAAGGATGCTCAGTAAACGTAAGATCTAATGAGCGTAAACTACTAAAAAACTGATCTGGATTGCCAATACCAGCGACAGCATGGAGTTTTTTCCCATAAAAGTAATCTGACCCTTTTTTATTTTCAGGCTGAATCAGCTGATAAAAATGATCGGGAATTAATTGCATCTCAAATTCATTAGGATTAGCCGCCTTTCCTTTTGTGACAAGGAAATCAACACGCTTTAAGCGAGAAATAGGTTCACGCAAAGGTCCTGCAGGCAAACAAAAACCATTGCCAAAGCGACGCTGTCCATCAATAACCGCGATTTCAATATCTCGTCCTAATGCTAAATGTTGTAGTCCATCATCACTCACGACAATATTACAGTTAGTTTTTCCTAATAATGTTTTTACTCCTCGACTCCGATTAGGATCGACTATGGTAGGGCAGCCGGTATGTTGAACCATGAGTAAAGGCTCATCTCCGACTTCACGTGGATTACTATTAATATGGACTTGGCGAGGATAATGATCTGCTTTTCCTCCATATCCGCGACTAATAATGCCAGGACGCCAGCCTTTTTTTTTCAGAAATTGAACGGTTGCAATAACTAATGGCGTTTTTCCTGACCCTCCTAGGGTGATATTGCCAATTATTAGCACTGGTACGGGAAATCGATTTATTTTTTTTATATGAAACTGATAAAGTTTGCGACGGAAAAAAATAAAGGCACGATACAACAAAGAAAAAGGCCATAGCAAATAGCCCAGCAAATTTCTATTCCATGGATTTAACATTGTTTTCTAGATATAAAGGGAAGATTTGCTTGTTTTTTTCGACGTAATTTATAATAACGAATTAAAGGAATGCTAAGGTTGATCAACAAAACACCGAGTGTAATGAGATAGGTTACCCATAAATAAAAGCTATAGTCCTTCATTTAAACTTCCTTGTTGTTAGAGAGGTATTAGTGTAATCGTGTTCGGGCATGGATCACAATAGCTATTATCAACAATTTTTAATTCTCTCTGACCTGCTTTTATAGTTGCTTCTATTATTTTATAGGTTGTATTCATTGCGCGCGTAAAGGCTTGTAGCGGGTCTTTAGTTAGTAAAAAGTGGCCTAGATAGAGTGCTGAGAAAAGATCACCCGATCCATTTATGGTTTGTGTTGATTTTATATCAGGCGTTATCGTCAACCACTGCCGACCATTTTTGACGGAGAGAAAAGCAGAGTAAGCTCTTTCTGAGCCATCTTCGCTTCTAATCTGTAAACGTGTAATGACGACTATAGAAACACCTTTATTATGGAAGAAAGAACAGGCTTGTTGTAGTTGTTTAATATTATTAATTTTTTCTCCCCATAAAATTTCTGCCTCAAAGTGATTTGGGGTGATAATATTTGCAACCTCTAAGCATTGTTCGCGAAAAAAAAGAGGAATATCTTTTCTTACAAAACAACCTTTTCCTCCTGGCTCACCCATTACGGGATCACAGAGATAGTATAAATCTGAATTATGTTTTCTAAAGCGCCTGACGGTTTCAATAATAACTTCGCCAATAGCTTTATCACCAATATAGCCTGATAAAATAGCATCACATGTTTTATCTAGGTTTAAAGATTCTAGACCTTGAATTACAGAGCGAATATGTTGCGCAGAAAATACTTCTCCTTGCCAGGAGCCATAGCCTGTATGGTTAGAAAATTGCACGGTGTTAATCGGCCAGACTTCAAACCCTAAAGATTGTAAAGGAAAAGTCGCCGCTTTATTGCCGACATAACCATAGCTAACATGCGATTGTATAGATAAAATGTTCATAGTTTTTAGTAGCAGTCCCCCATAGCAATAACTTGAGGCTTAGGTGTTATAGGGAAACTAGTTTCTAGTAATTCCTTTCGCATAAAAACGTATTTTACTTAACTTATTAGGCAACGCAATTAAATTTATATAAAATGGGGAGATAGGTTTTTGATAAAAACGGCGTCTAATTTGACGATAACAGTGCGTATTTAGGTTGTTGTATGATTAAAATAGCCCGTTTAAAAATTAGTATAATTTATGGCTTAAAATAGATTCTTTGTTCTTCGGCTTCATTTTCATCCTGAGTAGGTTTTTCTTCTGATATTAACTCTTTCGATTGATTGGATGCTTGGGAGGCCAATTCACTTTCCATTTTCTCCATCGATTGAATTAACTGATTAAGCTTTTCATCCTGTTTTCTCGTTATTGCTTCCATTTCTGCGCTTAGCTTTTCTTCTCGTTCTATCGCTTTTGCTTCATGCTTTTTAAATATTTCTTCCATTTCTTCTCGAATGACTTGAAGTTGTGCAGCGAGTTGATCGATTTTTTTGCTCAGTCTTTCTTCCATTCCTTTATCTTTTTTAGAAACATGACTTATATATTCCTTGAGTTGCTTTTGTCCTTTATCCAATTCACCTAGACTCGTATCTACATATTTTTTGTAGTCTAAAAATAATGTATGACAAAGTGGGTTTAATTCATGACCCCATTCTTTAAAAAGAGTCTTATCAGGATGAAATAAGCGCGAACCTTTTCGATAGAAGCTCGATAAACGAGATTGAAGACGAATTGTAAATTCAACCGCTGCTTCGCAATCAACATTGCCTATCAGAACTTCATTGATTATTTCCCGATAGGGCACTAATTGAGAATCAATAAAACAAGTAAGTGTACCAAAGCTCTCATTAAGCAAATCGACTATTTGTTGGTTGCCATCCTGCTCTTTCTTTTCTAAAATAGCGCTTATCTGTTCCCGCTGGGCATTGATCCATTGACTTGGATCGTAGGTACTTAATCCTTTTTTTTCTATACTAGGGGAGGTCATATCCATACCTTTCTTTCGTTGCCTAACAGAGCCTGAACTTGTCGATGGGTTTGCTGTTGGAACTACACTTCTTTCTGTTACAGGCACATGTACAGGCACATATGCTTGCGATGACCCTAAGTAGGTAGCGTGATACCACTTTGATAAATAATCACGGAGTGTTTTTGCTGTTTTTTGATAGTCAGCTTCTATTTCTTTTTTTGTTTCAATGGCTTCATCCCTCGATATTTTTTTTAATTCCTGTTGTAACTTTTCAAAAAATTTTTTCTCTCGCTGTGTTTCATAATGACTGAGTTCAGATTCAAAATGTTGCGTTAACCAATGAGCGGAGTATTTGCTAAGACGAGTTTCAAATTGAAGTTCGCTTTTACTTAGCCACGCCGCTAATTTTTCCATGATATGCTGGTCTTTAGTCATGGGTATTGTGATACTTGGACAAAAACTTATTTCTGGTTCTTCTCTCTGTACCTCTCGAAATACTAGACATTGTTGATAATAGGACCAGACTTCAAGCTGCTGGTTGATTGAACTAAACCAACGCTGCAACCATTGCTGCCAAGTCGGTTTTGACCAATAGTGCTGCAGTTTTACTTGTAATTGTTCTGGGGTTAGCCCAAATAAACGTATACTTGCCAAACTGATTTCGGTACGATCCCATAAGGGCGTATCCTCTGTTAACTTAGGAATTATAAAGATAACCGAATACCAACATTTATCCGACCACCAACGCAAGCGCTGTTTGGGCTTATTAGCCAACTGCTTTCCTTTTGCTTTCAAAATCTTATGTAACATTTACTTCCTACGACAATAATTTCTTTAGGCAGAATCATTAGTGTTTGAAACAAAAGTTTGCTTTTTGCCTTTTAGTAGGTTTTTCTTCTGATATTATCCCTTGCAATTGATTGGGTGTGTTGGAGACGAAACTACTTTTCATTTGCTCCATTGCTTGGGACAACTGATTAACCTTTTCTTCCTGTTCTTTCGCCTTTGCTTCCATTTTTTCCTTTAGGTTTTTTTCCCGTTCTGCCGCTTTTTCTTCCTGCTTTCTTAATTTTTCTTCCATTTCTTTTTTGTCTAAACGGCTTTTTTCTTCTAATTGTTTTATTCGCTCCTCTTGTTTTTGTGATCCCTTTTGTTCGCTTTGCTCTACTTCCTTTACATGTAATTCTAGCTTACACTTTTCGATTTCATTTATCAGTTCAGTGCCTAACTTTTTTAATGTATCATTTAATTCAGAGCGACCAAGCCAACCGCGCCGTGCAGCGTCTGCATCGATCACTAAACGCTTTATCCCTTGATGAAACACATCCATGGCTACATAATTAATTTCAGCTCCTTTTTCTGTACTCGTATCAACGGCATTAGCTAAAGCTTCCAAAGCGTGTTTCCATTCCTCTTTTCTATCTTGAAGAAGTGATGAAATACCACTAATTAACTGTAAAAAATACGGCCAGCCAGCACGCTTTCTTAATTTCGTTAAATATCTATCTAAAAGCTGTTTAATTTGGTTTAAAGGGGAATACACCGATTTAAAAGGTGCTAAATGTCTTGACGCAGGTATCAAAATACTTAAATCCTTTTGAAAATAACTTATTACTTCTTTTTTCCAATCCGGACACTCAATATCTTCAAAATCTACTGATAGCGGACTTAATAAAGTAGTACCTTGCTCTGTACGTTCTAATAGGTTAGCCCCTGCTTTTAATAAATGTACAACGCTTTCACCATCTTCTGCCGCAAAAGCTTTTTCTAACAAGTGATAACCCACGGTTTTAGATTTACCTTGTGCTAATGGTTTATCTAAGTTTAGCTGAAAGTCCGAAGCATAATGTTTAACATAATCAGCGTGTGCGCTATACACGGCAGGTAGTTTTTTACAGACTTTTTCTATCGCTACATGTGGGGTAATCGCAGGTGATTCAGAGTGCAGATTTAATAAGCGACTAAAACGCTCCTTTTTTCCTTCGGCTAATGCCTTAACGGCTATTTCGACAAGTTTAGCTTGCGTTAATTGTTCTTCTTTAAATCGCTCTAAACCTGGTTTTGATATACGTTGGCTTAATTCAGTATGTAGTTGCACGAGTGCTGGATTGTCAGGCTCCGAAAATTTAAGATTAATTCGGTAGTTTTTATCAAGTAATCCTGATAAGGCCTGATAATCTACTGAATTAAGTTTCGTATTCCCTAAATCTAACAGTTTAAGTCCCGGATGTTTAGCTACTGCCCCAGTTAGGCCCTGTATAAAGCTAGTATGTGAGTAGCCAAGCTCAAGATGTAAAGTTTCTAAGTTTGCATGGGTATTCAAAAAATTCGTGAACTTACTTAGCTCTATACACGATGGGAATGCCAATGTGAAATCTTTTAGCGCGCCTTTATGGTTAGTCAACCCTTCGAAGAAAGCACTGAAAAAACCCTCACTTAATAGTCTATATGTTTCTCGCCGAGAAGAAATCTTAACTCTGTTCAGTTTAATCGTATGCCAGCTATATTTTTTGCACAAGGTGAGCAATAGATTTTCAAGTTCAAATTGTTGTATAGTTAAATTCTTTTCCTTTTCAGTAATTCTTAGTGATATGTGTTCTTGCGGCTTTTTAGCCATACGAACTATATGTGCATCCGCTAAACTAGAGTGATAACCGATGGTGTGTTCATTAATAGCGCCTGTTAAAATGGACTCCGCTGTATTATTGGGAATAAGTTCAACATTATTTAAGTGAAATTGGTAACCCGTTTCATCAAAAGGATTAAGGTTCGCATTGGGATCAAGATTGGCATTAATATAACGCTCAAGGTTACATAACTGCAAAAAGGTTAAGGGTGCATTATTTAATTTGAACCAGCCTGTTGCTTTGAAGCTCTCAAATGCTCGATCAAAACTGTCCATTTATTTTTTCCTTATTTTTATGGGAACCCCTTATATAATTATTCCTAAAGTATAATTTATATTTGCTAGGCTCGCTAGATTTGATTTAATTTACTTATGACACTTCTTTATTTAATTGTTTTTTAAGTTTAAGCATAAAAAGCAGTGAGTAGTGTATAAAAAGGCAGTAAAGTGAGTGACTCAAAGGATGAACGTTACAAATTCCCTACAGTTTGGAAAATAAAGTCTTGAATAAATAGGCTAGGCTCTTATTTTCTTGGCGCCCCAGGCCGGATTCGAACCGGCGACCTGCCCCTTAGGAGGGGGCTGCGCTATCCATCTGTGCCACCGGGGCTTAAGTAAAATCAATGGCTGAGCCGCTTAACATTATACATAGTTTTTTTTATGCACCAATTTTTGTACCATCCCATGCTTAACCCTTTTTAAGTTGATTTCCATTTTATTTTTTAAGTGTGCGTTTTGTTGAGTGATGCCATAATGATAAACTAATCACCTTTTAATCTTAGGGGATAATCCCGTTTTTAAGGTTCGTTATTATGCGTATTTCTAATAAACATTTTACAACGCAGCATTTTTATCCCTGGATCGTGATCCTGCTTGCCTCGTCATTTCTATTTTATAAATATATCCTTCAAGTTTCGCCGAGTATTATGACTGATGATTTGATGCGAGAATTTCACATCGAAGGGGCGGGTTTGGGAAATCTAGCGGCTAGTTTTTTCTATTCTTTTTTAATTGCCCAACTTTTTGTTGGTATGTTGTTAGATAGATATAGCCCACGTCTATTGACGACAATCGCTTTATTAATTTGTGCTTTTGGTGCCTATAGTTTTTCCCAGGCAAATAGTTTAGTCCTAGCGGCTTGGGCACGAACGCTTATGGGGGTAGGAGCCGCTTTTGCCACGGTAAGCTACATGAAAATGACGAGCTTATGGTTTAAGCCTGATCAGTTTGCTTTTGTGGGCGGTCTATTAGCTTCAGCGGCTATGTTAGGGGCCATTGCTGGGCAAATGCCATTATCCTTAGTCGTTAACTCAGTAGGTTGGCGAAATAGTTTGGGGTTATGCGCTATTTTAGGATTAATTTTAGCCACCTTATTTTATTTAATTGTGCGTGATAGACCTGAAAAAAAACAATCGAGTACTCTAGAAGCCATAGCGCCTAAATTTTCTTTTCGAGATGTATGGACTGTATTAACTAACAAACAGAATTGGTTAATTACTATTTATAGTGGTTTAGCTTTTTCACCCATCGATGCCTTTGCAGGTCTTTGGTGTATTCCTTTTTTAAAAGAAGGTTATAATTTAACACATACGCATGCTGCATTTTTTGTATCATTTATTTTTTTTGGTTTAGCATTAGGAAGCCCTTTATTAGGTTTATTATCTGATCGTTTGGGACAGAGACGCCGCGTAATGTTAGGAAGTGGTTGTGTTGCTTTAGTGACAGTTACCTCGATTATTTATTCAGTGCATTTGCCATTGTGGTTGCTAGGATGTTTATTATTCTTATTTGGTTTTAGTACAGGCGCTTTTATGCTGGGCTTTGCATTGGGTAGAGAACTTAATAAACTGACCGTTGCTGCGACTATCGTTGCATTAATCAATACGGGTGATGTTATATTTAGTGCTTTTACAGAACCGTTTATTGGAAAGTTGTTGGATAGTGGATGGAGTGGCAAAATAGTGGGAAGTCTTCACTATTTTTCTGCTGCAGATTATCGTCGTGCACTGACGCTATTACCTTTGTATATTCTAGTATCTATAATTTTACTATTATTTATTCGCGAGTCGAATACGAAGCAAATAACCAGCATCTAGTCTTTCTCCATTGCAATAAACAATGGAGAAAGAGGAGAAATATAGGTTTTTTTTAAGGCTCTGAAGAGTTTAATTGCGCAATGACTTTTTCTTGGTAATCCGCTTGCATGATAGGTAGGTTGCGATAATCTTGTATAACCTTTGTGCAAGGAATACTTTGCATTTTTTGTTCACTCATTTGTGCTTCATGCGCTATTTGTTGGTAAATAAGCAATGCGCCTGCTTTGTCTGTTGGATTTGTGGTAAGTTTATTTACGGCCTCAGAAATTCTTTGCGTGAAATCGGCTACGTTTTGTCCGCAAGCCTGCGCTACGCCGGCGATGGTTCCGGCTTGGCGTGCAAATTCTATAGCCTTACTTTGTGGGTTAGCGGCTTGTTGTAAGGAATTACTTTGATTGGGGTTTGGCTGAGCATCACTGGCTGCCCATGCATAACTACTCATCCCTAAAATGAAAAGCAGATTTAATGTTACTTTTTTTATCATTGGAAGCTCTTTTTTATAGTTTTATAGGGTATAAGGCAATTCTAAAAGGCTTAAGATCGGTTCCCCTTCAGGGTCTTCTAAGTGGATAGTATGTGAAATGGCCTGGCTTTGCAAACAAGCTAAAGCTTGGTAGTGATTATCTTTTTCTTTAGCCGCCACAATCAGCGTTCCTTGATGTGTGCGTTCTTGGTCTTGTATAGCCGTACCAGGAAGAAAATCATGATTAGATTGAAAGCTAGCGCGATAAAGTCGACTTTTCGATTTTCCTAAATACTGTGTTCGTGCAATAATTTCTTGGCCAATATAACAACCTTTATTAAAGCTTACACCCCCGATGGCTGGATAATTCAATTGATGCGGTGTAAATTGTGCGACGGTCTGTGGATAAATGGTGGCAATACCAGCCATAATATCCAATAAATGCCAGTCATTAACAGGCAACTCCTTAAAAGCTGTGTCGATGGAAGAAGTTAGTTTTTTATCGGATGTTACTAGGATAAAGCGAGGAGTACCGCTTGCTATAGCTAAGCTTATTACTGAATCAGAGCAAAGCGTTTCATTATTTGCCGTAGGTAATAAGCAGTGTTTATTCAGTGCGTTAGCCGCAGTAGCGCCAACAATACCTCTTATTTCCCAGTTTTGACTGACATCAACTAAGTTAACCGCTGAAAAAATCGCATATTTTTGCAGACATTGTAATAGATGCGAAAGCATGCTACGCGGCAATAAAAAATAATAGGTATCTCGATAGGAAAATAGGCGAAATGTGGCTTGAATACGTCCTTTTACATCGCAATGTGCACCTAACCGGTTTTGGTTCTCGTTAACTTCAGTCACATCGCAGGTCAGTTGGCCTTGTAGAAATTGTGCTGCCTTTTTTCCAGTGACTTGCAGGATTCCTAAATCGACTAATTTAATAGCATAATTTGTTTGAATTTCAGTCATACGAAGTATTGCTTTTAATGTTTTCCACCTAGGTCAAACTATACCCAGAGCTTAAAAGCGACACATTTTATCACTTTAAGCACGCTCTTTTTATCTTGCTTAGATAGTAGCGCCAACCTATATTTACAGTAAAGCATAGATTAAATAAAAACCAAAACAATAGGCAAAACCATTATAAGAGTTTCGGATTCAGTGGGGGTATACTATGTTTTATCGATCGATAACTTTTATCGGGTTATTACTATTTTTTGTCAGTCAGAATGCTATAGCACAAACAGCGATGGGAACACTGGCGGTTACTGCTACTGTGGGTTCTGTTTCCACCTGCCTATTAAATTCTGTAACACCTATGATTTTTCCTAACTATAATCCAATCAACTCCAATTCGGATGATGCAACGGCCTCGATAAGCGTAACTTGTGGTACTGGAATTCCCTATGACGTAGGTATTGACGAAGGTCATGGCATAGGCGCCACCGAAGATGATCGCATAATGACAGAAGCGTCTCCGGAAACAACAGGGTTACTTCCCTACGGTCTTTTTCAAAATAGCAACCATACTGATAATTGGGGCGACATCATTGGGAAAGATACCCTGCATAGGGTAGGCAATAATCTGCCACAGCTTTTAACGGTTTATGGAAAAATTAATGCGGGTCAGGTGGTAGAACCTGGAGTTTATATGGATATGGTTACAGTGATTGTTACGTTTTAAAACGCGATAAAGAACAGAACTAATACTAACTTGATTAGGTATATTTGTTGAACTATGATCTTTAAGTACCGTCCTTAAGAAAAATACGTTGGAAGGAGTCTTAACGTTATTTAGTAAGGGGACTTTTATGCGTTTTGCGCTTAAAGTTTTTATTTGTTTTTATTTTTTATTCGTCAATCAACAGGTGTTAGCGGCAACGACAACCGGTTCATTGCCTGTGACGGCATCGGTTATCTCCAATTGTGTACTGGGTACGATAACTTCCGTTGCATTTGGTAAC
This sequence comes from Pseudomonadota bacterium, assembly GCA_040390025.1. GTDB lineage: Bacteria > Pseudomonadota > Gammaproteobacteria > Diplorickettsiales > Diplorickettsiaceae > JAVHYG01. The sequence continues at coordinate 96,834 of JAZJZD010000002.1, forward strand.
TATGATCCTACCAGTGCGACCCCTAATAATAACCAAGGTTCAATCGATGTAGATTGTACTAGCGGTACGCCCTATAACATAGGTCTTAACCCAGGGACATTTGCAGGCGCAACGGTAACAACGCGTAGAATGACAGGTACGCCGCCGGGCACACCACTTTCTTATTCTCTTTTCCGAGATGCAGGTCGTACACTAAATTGGGGGCAGACAATCGGAACCGACACAGTAGCATTAACCGGTAGCGGTACACCACAAACAAGTATTGTATATGGCCAAATTCCAGCCTTGCAAGCGGTTACCAATGGTAGTTATGCCGATACTGTGACCATAACAGTTACGTTCTAATATTTAAATAGAAATTTAATTATATTTTATAAAGAATTTTCCTGTGAAATTTATTTAAAAATATAAAAGCTTGAATAGTTATTCGCCCTCTATTTTCCACACTTTCCCTAAATTTCAATTTAATTATATTTTATTTTTAATGGTTATGTGACTGAATTTATTTTTTGTATAATTTTATTCATGGGTTATGGATTGAATGATAGAAAGAGTTATGCAATTAAATAATTATAAAACCACTATTTATTATCTTGATTAGATTAAATTATCTGGTTAGACTATTGCTTTTGTTTATATAGCCAGGGTTATTTCAAGCAGGGAAGCTTTAATGCGTAACATTTCTAAGGTTTTTGTTTGTTTTAGTGTCTTACTTCTCAATCAAAACGTATTAGCCGCAACGGTTACTGGTTCATTACCTGTAACGGCGACGGTTATATCCAATTGTGCGATCGGGACAATAGCTCCTGTAGCATTTGGTAATTATGATCCTACCAGCGCAACCGCCAATAATAATCAAGGTTCGATTAATGTGATTTGTACTAATGGCACTACCTACAATATAGGGCTTAATCCAGGGACATTTGCAGGCGCAACGGTAACAACGCGTAGGATGACGGGGACGCCACCTGGAACACCACTTTCTTATTCCCTTTTCCGAGATGCTGGTCGTACGCTGAATTGGGGGCAGACAATCGGAACGGATACGCTAGCGTTGACCGGTACAGGTGTAACACAAACAAGTACGGTGTATGGACAAATTCCAGCATTGCAAGCGGTTACCGTGGGTAGTTATGCTGATACCGTCACCATAACCGTTACTTTTTAAATCCATAGGGAATAAAAAGAAAATTTAATAAAAGGATTTGTCTGTAATGAGGAATCGATATCACTTTTATTGTTTTATCATAGGACTTTTATTTACCCCACATGTCTGTGCCACAGTTTTTGAAGTAACTCCCGTCCAATTGTCTTTATCTTCAAAGCAAATGATTGGTGTTCTTAAAGTTACGAATCGCAGCGAAAAAGCTAGTTTTTTACAACTAAGTTCCGTATCTTGGCAGCAAAACAATGGAAAAGATATCTATAAAACGAGCCGTGATATCTTGATGACACCTCCGTTATTTAGATTGCCTGCACATAAAACACAAGTGATTCGATTTGCCTTGAAGCGGCCTAGGTTTAGCATGCTGCAACAAACCTATAGGATGCATATCAAAGAAATTGATCTAGGTAGGCACAATAGATTGGGTCAGCAGTTGTATTTTCTCATGGATATTTCACTCCCTTTATTTATCCAGCCACAGCATATTATTGAACAATTTATTTGGTCAGCACAACGACTTGATCCCAAACATATCAAATTGAAATTATACAACGATGGTAATGTCACGCTATTTATTAACCAATGGCAATTACTTAATAATCCAAAAAATTTCATGGTAGCGAAACAGTCGACTTTTGCTTATATCTTGCCTGGACAATCTCATAGTTGGATAGTCGCAATGAAAGCAAATATAAAACCTACGGATATTGAATCTATTATTAATGGACAAACAAAAAAATCGATTTTACATACGCTTTAAATATTTATTGTGTTTTTCATTGGTAGTTTTTGGTTTGTTAACTAGCCTGAATATTAAAGCCGAAGAAGATAAGCAAGTTCTAGAGAATAAGCTAAAAAAAACGGATGATCAGGCCGAATTAATCCCTCTTTTAGTTGAAGTTAAGTTAAATGGTACTTTATTGCCTGATATTGTTAACTGTTACAAAGACTCATTAGGCCATATTTGGATTAATAGTAATGATTTATTAGATTGGCAAATACGATTACCGTCGTATCCTCCTGTGATTTACCAACAACAAAAACTTTATCTTTTGGACAGTTATTCAGATTTGCGTTATACGCTGGACCAATATGCGATGCAGTTGTCTATTCGGGCAGCGGCTAAGCTTTTTAATTCGCAGTTCTTTGATCCCTACAGTAAACGATTAGGCGCATTACGTCCTAGCGATCCAGGCGCCTTTATAAATTATGATGGTGTTGCGCTGCGGAATACGAGTCAGGGAGTTAATCAGACAAACGTTTCTGCTCTGCTAGGACTCGGGTTGTTTAATCGATTGGGCGTAGGAACAGCAAACCTATTGGCTTATAACAAATTTGCCAACGATATTACAACTATCAACACGCAGCCAAATAAATTACTTCGCTTAGATACGACATGGACCTTAGATAAACCTGAAAAAATAGCAAGTTGGCGATTTGGTGATGCAATTACTGGGTCTACCTATTGGAGTGGTGCGGCACGTTTTGCCGGTATTCAATATGCAACCAACTTTAATACCCAACCTAATTTAGTCACATTTCCTTTACCAGGTTATCAAGGCGAAGCGTCAATTCCTAGTACCGTGGATGTTTTTGTCAATAGTGTACTTAATCAAGAGCGGATGGTTAATAATGGACCTTATACTTTTAATAATATCCCGGTTATTTCAGGAGCGGGTACGGTGCAGGTTGTGACTCAGGATATATTAGGTCGCAGTCAAGTTGTTAGTTTTCCTTACTATACAAGTCCCTTATTGCTAAAGCCTGATTTGGTTAATTTTTCCTATGAAGCGGGTTTTGTACGAAGTAATTATGCACTTAACAGCAATGATTATGGGCGGCCTTTAGGTGTAGTAACTTACCAGCGAGGAATAACAAACAATCTTACCTTAGGTACGCATGCTGAGGTGTTATCCGAGCAACAAACACTCGGGTTTTCAGCTAATTACTTGTTAAGTCAGTATGGAGTTGCTTCTTTAGCACTAGCAGGTGGACATAACTCAATTGGCGAAGGAGGATTATTAGCGTTGGGATTTGTCCGTCAAGGTTCTCAGCTTAGTTATGGTTTTAATAGCACACTGACCACAGCAAATTATTTACAGCTGGGTACTCAACCAGAAGCGCCATCTCCCAGCCTCATTAATCAATTTTTTCTAGGTTATAGCTTAGAAGATTACGGATCATTGAGTATGAGCTATACCATGATTAATACGCGAGATTTTAATATCAATAATGGTATCTCAACTACACCCACAGCACGATTATTAACAGGTACTTATAGCCGTAGTTTATTGCATAACATTTCACTGAGTGTCGGTTTTGTCGGTGATCTGCGTAATTCACAGACTAATCAGGCCTTTATTACACTTGTTTTCTCTCCGGATAACTCGCATATCGTGAGTAATTATGCAAGCTGGCAAAACCACCAGTTCTTCGATGCACTTCAGCTGACAAAACCCACACCATTAGGTACGGGTTACGGCTATAACGTAATTGCGAGTAATAATAGTAGCCGCTTTGCAGGCGCTGATTTCACCGTACAAAATGAGATAGGCGCCTACACAGCGCGCTTAGGAAAAGGGCAAGGACAAGCAAACTATGAGTTAGATGCAATCGGTAGTGCTATTTATTTTGCTGGAAATGGTTTTTTAGCACGTAAATTAACAAATAGCTTTGCCTTAATCCAAGTGCCTGAATATTCCGGTGTCGATGTGTTTTATCAACATCAGTTAATGGGTCATACTAATCATAATGGTAATTTATTAATAACTGAATTATTACCTTATCAAGAAAATATATTAGAAATTGAACCAACTACATTACCGCTAGACACAGAAATAGGAGCGATAACAAAAACTGTTATTCCTTATTATTATAGTGGTGTTTTAGCTCGCTTCCCGGTTAAGCATTTGCAAGGACTTGTTGTACATTTATTAACGCCTAGCGGTAAATTTGTTCCTGTAGGCGCTGAGGTTACTTTAAAGGGTGATTGCGAGCAAACGTCTTATGTCGTTGGCTATGACGGAGAGTTATATTTACCGAGTGTGACGCATCAGATGTTAAATGGCGTAGTGAAGTGGGATGAGAAAACCTCTTATTTTACCTTGAACGTACCTAAATCGACAGAAGCAATAATAGAATTGGGGAATGTATTATGTTATTGATTAGGTTTTGCAATCGATTAAAAAGAAAATCTAATCAGCATTGGGTTTCTTTTTGTTTTATTTTTTTTACAGTTTATTTTTTTTATACTATTCCTGCCTATGCAGCCTGTTCTGGCCTTGGCTGCTCCTGTGCAGTTACACCCGCACCTACTGCTGTTGCATTTGGCAATTATAATCCGACATCGGGCGCGGCAGATACAACAACCGGTAATATAGCAGTAACTTGTTCAGCTTTAGTTATATTTACTGCTTCCTATGTCATTAGTTTGAGCACAGGAGGTAGTGGTAGCTTTGCAACACGGTTTATGAATTTAACGGGTAATCATTTGAATTATAATTTATATACGCAGGTAGGGCATACAACGATTTGGGGTGATGGGACAGCAGGGACTGTCACGGTCAGTGATTCTTACACGGCTGTAGGATTATCGCAGACAAGAAATTATACTGTTTTTGGCTTGCTTCCGGCGCTACAACCTGTTCCAGCCGGTGCGTACACGGATACTATTACCGTTACGGTTACTTATTGAGATTTTGGTGCGGCTTCTAAATTAATTTCAGACATAAACAACCTGATAAATAAAAATAAATTTTCTTTATCAGATTGCCCCCACGTTCAACAAATTTTGATCATTTTCATCGGCAGCTTTAGAACATCGCGATTCAGCTATCAAAACTGAAAGTGATTAATCTACCATCCGCTGTAATATTAGAAGTTAAATATAATTTAATTTAGTAATTTTAGGTTATATTTCCCAAAATTTTGGGGGTTGGTTTATACCTGTTAGGTAGGCACGTGTTTATTTTGTAAAAAAATAACGGAAGCCGTGTCTTTAGTAAGAAAATATCAATTTATTTCCTGCATAGCTTAAATTTGTAATTAAGAGATCTCCTAAAAACAGGTGTGTTTTATACTTGGAGTCCATCATTTTAAATTTATTGGAACAAGTAAGGGATAGATAATGCTCAGTAAAAAGCTAATTACAAAAAAAATTGAAAACTTCAAATGGGAACTAGGACAAGATTATTTGGCCTTTTTTTATAATCCTGCTTTAAAAAAACAGCATCTCCATGAAATTATTCATTTAATTCATTATCGATATTTTAAAGAGTTTTATTTTCTTACTGAAAAGGAAAGACAGTGTTTGTATTTAGCAGGACAAGGAAAAACTATTACAGAAACTGCGCATATTTTAAATATAAGATTTGATACAGCAAGAGAATATAGGGAGAAAAGTATAAAAAAAATGGACTCAAAAAATATCACAGAAGCGGCTGTTAAATATTATGATCAAAAAAAATAGAATCCCCAAAATTTTGGGGATTTTTTTATCTATTTTAAATAGTCATAATCTCCTTGTTACAAAAAATATAAAAAAACACAAGGAACTCAAATGGAACAAAAAGAAAAAATTCAAGTGATAAGAAGTGCTTTATTGATAGAAGACGATCAAATTTGCCAACGTATCATTATAGTGAATCTTTCTAGATTAGGTTTTGTAGTTGATGCGGCGAACGATGCGACAACGGCTATCCATAAATTAAAAGAAATTAGTTATAATCTTATCGTAACAGACCTACGCTTACCCGATAAATCAGGTGATGAAGTGATTAAAGCGGCTAGGCTATCCGTACTTAATCAAGCAGCGCCATTGATTGTAGGCAGTGCGCAGCTGAATCAAAATGATTTCAAAACCTATTTGGATCTCGGTGCTGATGCTGTCTTAACCAAGCCTTATTCTTATGAAAAATTAGCGGAAACGATTAAAAACTGCTATTTAACGCCAGGTTATCAACGCAAATTTTTTTATCAAATAAAAAATTCCTTAAAGAAATTTCAGCAAAATCTTGAAGATTTTCTAAAAACGAAGCAATTTCAAGCGTTAAGCACTGACTCACAAAATTTTTTAAGACAGAGTTTACACATAATAAAAGAATTTCAGCACATTGCTGCTCGTTTAAGAAGTTTTTGCTGGATAAAGGAGCATCAACAATTGATTAGTAATTTGCAGATTTTTATAAATCACAGCATAGCTGCATTAAAAGAATATCAGCAGTGGCCAAAAATTGATAAAAATCATTCTTGAGGAGAGTTTTAATAATATTTAAAGAAACTAAAAAATATTTGTTCTTGAAATTCAAAAACGAGTTCTAAGGAAAATAGGTTTTCTTCATTACAGCCCTTTTTTACGGGAAGGGAAGGGTTGTAAGTTAAAAACTAATTTTAACGGGATAATTTGAATGGAAAGCTTTTTTCAGTGGTTAAGTTAGTTAATTGCACTAGCGTACTGCCTACTTCAAACGTTCCATAAGTTGTGTAGCTTTCCCCAGAAAAGAGTTTAGTGTTTTTTGATAAGCTATTTTTACCAATAGCTTTTGTTTCTTTCTGTGTGTTGGAGTTTTTATATTTTGAAAAAAAATCTAGCATAGTGTTATTTTCTCGCTATTATTATGAATAAGTGATTCTAAGTCGGAAAAATTAATAAGTTTAAGAATAAATTATATCATTATCTCATCTTTTCTTTGGCTGCGCATAAGCAATTGCAGTGGCTACACAATAATTTGGATAGTCAGATTATTTTTTTAAATAGTAATTTGTAAAAAATATTATAATATTTTTTACAAATTAATTATTAAAAAGTAATTTAATTTTTTAATCAATAGATTAAAATTATTGTTATTTTTAATAACTTACTGTAGATTAATTCCAATAAAAAGTGACTTTTTTTATGGGGAATAAAAAAATGAATCGTAGATTAGAAACGCTTAGACGAGAGAAGGGTGGGTTGAATAGAGAATTAGATTCTTGCGATTCAGTCGTTAGAGATTTTACTAGAATTTTGGGTACCAAGAAAGCTGTGGTCACAAAGTTCGAGTCTCAACCCATAGAGAATAGGGAGAAATTAGATAGCGCCAAAAGAAAACGAGAAACTGCTCAACAAGATTATAATAGAGCTAGTGAGAATTATTATAGAATTTTCGCAGCCTTACGCCAAAACAATATTGAATTAGAAAAAGAAGAAAGGATAAATATGGATTTGCAGAGAACCTTTCGTAGATGAAAATTTTTATAATTTTATTAAATATATATTTTTATAAGAAATAGACAATCTCAATAAGTTTGGGTATTAAATTCATTTTTTTATAAAAATGAAAATACTGAGTTAAATCATTGTTCTGGAAAGTTTTTAGAATGTTTAGATAAAAAATCACTAAAAAATGTGACTCAAGTAGCTTTATTGTTTTTTTAAATCAACCTCTTCTGATAATGGGAAATCTGAGGTGGTTAAAGCTGACAATCTTTCATATAAACCTTAATTTTATTAATGAGATAATGTGTCTTAAAATCAAACTAATCTTAATTTGCGTTTGAAAACTTAGCCTCGTTTTCGTTAACAAGGTTTATGTAGCGCTCCTGTTCTTTTCCGCAGGGTTCCTGATATTCTCGCGCGGCGTTAACTAGCTCAGTGTTACTTCCATAATAAATTTGTATGTTGACGACTAAGGGCAATAAAAAATACAAGTTAACACAGCTCTCGCAAATGCATTTTAAGTAAATGTGAATTTAAGAGCGGTATAAGTGTTTGGTTTCAACTAGATATTTGGTGGGCCGCTTTTGACAAAGCTTTTTCTAGTATTTTTAGCTACGTTTACTCAAACTAAGAAATAGAGCAGACAGACCTTTATCAAGGATGAATTACTTTAATGGATGATGACTAATGCAGGCAGGGCAAAGATTCTCAACAGAACAGCCGGTAATACGTTTGATTTTCTCAGGTGATAAACCCTCGTCGAGGAGACATTGGGCTATACGGCGAGATTCTTTATCTAATATAGCAACGGTAGCTATATCCATGAGATTGAGTAAGCTATCTTGAATTTCTTTAGATAGACCTATTTTGTCCCATTCATTCTGGAGCGTGGTGTTTAGCTCAGGGTTGAGCGGATAGCGGCTCATGACTGTAAGAAATTAGTGTTTATCCACTAAATCCATCACTTCTTTTTCAGGCAAGCCGGTTAGCTTTTGGACCGCTTTAGGGGGCATACCTTCTCCAATTAGAAGCCTTTTGGCAACCAACAAAATACCCTCATGCCGGCCCTGCTTTAGGCCTTGTTCTTTTAGTTGTTTTGCTGCGTTCA
>JAZJZD010000003.1:0-49418 GCA_040390025.1 Pseudomonadota bacterium
CAAAGGTAGCGAATAATAAAGAAAGAATAAAAAGAATCCTGCTTCCTAGCGATATGCTACGTATAAGAACATCGAGTTAAGCCTGTGATTTAAGATTAAATTATTTTTAATGGGCTTGACAGAAGATCGCTACGGAAATTTGGGAAAAACTATTCTTAAGGATTATAAAAGATGTTAAAGGTTTATTTCGCATTTGAAGGCCCTACAGGTAATGTCCTTAATTATTTTGGGAATTCAGAAAAAGCAATTCAGGGTTTGGCGGTTACGCGGACAGCGCCTGGACAATACACCTGTGTTTTTCTGACTGAGAATATCATTTTGGGTCTACAACCGGTTGTTCAGGTGTCTTCGAGTGGCCTATCGGGGAGTGCGGGCATAAACAATGTGATTAGTAGTGCTGCTCTTTTTATGCCAACTGGTGTATTTAACTATCAAGTTACGTTGAATATAGAGACCTATGGCGGTGCTCCTGATCCGGCCATCATGATGGTAGCCTATACGGTTAATTGATTCCCTCTTAAATAACTATAGTAAATTGCTAGGCCATAGTTACTTAATGCCCCTGCTTATCTATCTAAATTAGATACCAATAGCGCAAAATTAGCGCAGGGTGTGCCGTTAAAAGGGTAATGCGAATACTATAAGCCTTGATTTTACTGGCCTTTTAAGCGTGGTTCGAGGGGCTATGCGCCCCCGCAACTTCAAGTTCAATGGATGATATAGAAAGTTTAAAAATTTAAGGCAAGACTTTAGATTTTATGCTATAAACTAAACCAGTGGTTTAGAAAATAGGCTATTCATGTTTATTCAAAGAACTCTCAATTTAAAACACCTTCTTAGCAAAAAATCTCATTTCTTATTTGGTCCTAGGGGTATTGGTAAGTCTTCACTCATAAAACATGATCTGGTAAATGAAGCGTTGATTATCGATTTGTTACATTCAGAAACCTATATGAGACTTCTAGATAATCCGAGCCAACTGGAAGCGATGATTGAAATTGATCCGAAGGCTTTCATTGTTATTGACGAAATACAACGTGTGCCTGAGCTATTAAATGAAGTGCATCGGCTTATCGAAAATAAAGGGTTTAAGTTTTTATTGACAGGGAGTAGTGCTCGAAAACTAAAACGCTATGGTACCAATTTATTAGCAGGGCGTGCGCGGCAGGCAGAACTTTATCCTTTAAGCTACCATGAATTATCCAATTTTAATTTACCGCGTTATCTAAGGTATGGTGGTTTGCCTATGGTGGTATTAAGTGATGAGCCTGAAGAAGACTTGGATGCTTATGTTCATACCTATCTGGAGGAGGAAATAAAAGCGGAGGCCTTAGTGCAAAAGCTACCTTCCTTCAGTCGTTTTTTACAATTATCTGCTTTAACTAGTGGTAATACTTTAAATTTTACATCGATTGCAAGCGATGCTGGCGTGAGTAGTGTAACGTTACGTGAATATTATCAAATTTTAGAAGATACTTTTTTAGGATTTTTAGTGCTACCTTGGCGATATTCTATTAAGCGTAAAGCAATAGCAACCGCGCGTTTTTATTATTTTGATACAGGCGTTAAAAATAGGCTTGCCAGGCTACAGGCTATACCCGAGCAAACCGATTTATTTGGGCAGGCGTTTGAACATTTTATTGCAATGGAGCTTCGTGCTTACATAAGTTATTTTAGAAAAAAATTGCCACTTCATTTTTGGCGAACTTTAGAAGGCTATGAGGTTGATTTTATTTTGGACGATCGGGTGGCAATCGAGGTAAAAGCAACGAGGAAAATCTCGGCTAAATGTTTAAAAGGTTTAAACTATTTAATGGAAGAGAATAAATTAGAGAAGTATTATCTGATAAGCCAAGATCCCATTGCATTAAAGCAAGGGGGAATTTATATTTTACCTTGGGAAAATTTTATAAAGCGACTATGGAATGGAGAAATAATTTAACGGAAGATCCATGTTTTCCTATAGAAAAAAACTTAAAAGTTCTCAAGGACACAAAAGTCGCGCAAGAGACTTTGAAGGGACATTTAAAAGTGGTGTGAGGCCTTGATTTCATTGGCTCCCCGCGCAGCCGCTAACCGGCGACCCAATGATTAACAGTCATACACTTAAATCCTAAGTAATTGAAAAAAAGAAGATTATTAAGATTATTAATTGTGGTGTGCATATTCTGGCTCTGCTAGGATTGGGTATAGCGTTTTTAGTGTCATAAAAAGTGTCATTGCTTGTAAAGGTGATTCTATAAAACCGCGCGACATATAATATCGTTTAGCGTGTTCTGACAAAGCATGCACTAGGATAGTAAAAACACCTGCATCACCCGCGACGCTAACCGCGCGAAGCATTGCATCACGTAGCAAGGCGCTACCGAGTCCTTTGTTGTGATAATTTCGGTCTATTGCCAATCTACCAAGTAGCAATACAGGCAATGGATCAGGCATATTGCGTATTGTTTTTGGAGTAGATTCGTGACTAATTGCGCCAGCCGATAGGTTGTAATAGCCAATAACTTTTTTGTCGTTATACAAAACAAAACAACGTGAAGCACCGGACGCTTGGTTTTTAAGGGCGCGTTTCTTGAGCCAATCGTCCAGTGATAGTTTACCGCTATTAAAATGCTCTAGTTCATGATCGACAGAGAGGAGAAGCGGTGTTGATAAATTTAACACGCTTATTTATCCCATGGCGCTTTTGTTTTAAGTAATCGACGTAGTTTATTCGTTACTGGTAGAGGGCGATCAAGTAAGGCTTGAAATTTTTTAAATGTACCAGCATCAACCGTATAAAATGCTTGTTCGAGCAATACATCTTCCGCTTTACTGCAAGCGGCATCGAGCATAAAGTCCGACCGACTACGACCCAAGCGCTGGGCAGCTTGGTCAATAAGATCGCGTTGACGTGTTTTGGCTCGGATGTTGATGGATACTGATTCGTTTATATGTGCATGTCCCATAATAATATACCTCTTTATACACATGTCTGTGTATACAATTGCAATACAAAAGATAGGGCCTTTATATTTTCTGGCAAATAAATCTTAAAAAAAATTTCAGCACTAATGTCAGAAAGATAATTTAACAATCATACACTTAAATCTTTTACAACTTTTTCTATTTTGGCCAAAACAATATCCAATAATATCCAGTTATAGGTCATTATTACTTAATATGTAATGGTATTCACAGTTTATTTTAATTAAGGTTTAAAATAATAAACTTCGTGTAATATTTTTCCTAAGGAAAAATAGTTATTTTCGGTAAGACTAAAAACACTTTAAAATTGATTGAAAAAATTATAAGAAAGGATGCAAAAAATGATGGATATCGATTTTACTCCGGAATTCAATTCTGATAATTTTGCGGCTATTATTAATGCGGCCCAAGAATACCCAACGCTTCCTCTCAGAGATGCAAAAAATATTGAGGCTATCTTAGCGCCTAAATCTCCAAAAATATTATTTCTAATACGCTACAATATAGATTTTCTTTACGAAAGAAACTGCTTAACTGAAAGTGTATTCGGCCTTTTAATACATACCACTGAAATAGAGCATTTAAACGAATTGCTTAGTTTGTTAGTTCGGCTGCCAAGCAGCAACGAAGAAATATCAGAGTTTATTACACACGTTGCAGAAGCTTCTGATTCCGAAAAAGTGATAAGTCGTTTATGTGTGTTAAAAGAACAAGGGATAATTAATGAGAAAGTAACGTTTGATTTTTTTGTTTCCCTTATTCCATTGATAGCTATTAATTTAGATAAAGAACACTATATTCGTCCGCTTAAGCAATTTAAAAATCCTACTTTATTAGTTAATGCTTATAAGATTTTAAAAGAAAATGACTTATTAAATGATGAATATTTTAAGTTTATTATTGAAGAAGGTAATTCGCCATTAGATAAATCTGAAATATTGGTACAATTGTCAAAAAATAACCTTCTTACTTTGAGTAATTTTAATATTTGCAAAAAAAATAAAGATTTTTATAGTTTAAATCTAGCCATGGAGCTTGTTGGAGCGCTGCCCGATGGCCTAAAAGATTTTTTTTTCTTATTGGCGACTAAAGATATTAAATCTAGATATAACGTGCTCAGCTATATTAGTTATTTAACGCATACCAACACATTAACAAACGCTAATTTAGAGATTATAAAATCACTTAATAATGCTAAACTCGAAGCATTTATTACTATTACGCTTAATGCCAATCAATTTATAGCTTCTTCAGGACTGCTTGAATTAAGCCGTGGTGATGAAAAAAGACTCAAAAAAATAGCTAATGCAATCAAACTACTAAAGCAAGAAGAACTTCTGAATCAAGAAAATATTGAACTATTACTCTCCGATGATTTGCCAAAAGACATTATTTACCATTTCGCACAGGCGTTAACGGTGCTTAAAAATAATGATATTAATGACTTAAAGTGGAAACTAGAAATTCAGAACACTCGTCAGCCTTTGTTGCTTGCATTTGGTATAGGCGAATTAGCTAAAGCAGAAATTTTTTCTCAAGAAAATTTAGAAAAAATAAAACAAGCAAGATCAATTCGTCTCTTTGTAAAATTGCTGCGTAGTTTAAATCGCGTTGATCGCTTAAACGAAAACAACTTGCAAAGTTTAGTAGTTTTAGATGAAAGCTTGTTCGATTCAGTCCAGTACAGAAAAATAAGCAAATTAAAAAACGTTTCGCCATTTTTTTTCGATGATTTATTTTCTATAATTTCTGAACAAAAAACAACACTATCAAAAATTGATCAATTGCTCCTGGATAAAAAATATTTTGATAAACCTAGATTGTCTATTAATCCTATGCAAAGTACGCATTTGACGTCTATTAACCATAGCCTTTCTGAATCTGCCAAAAAACTTTTTGTTAAATATGCTCAAGCAATTAACGAAATTGATTTAAATAGCAATTTTGACACTATTGTGGCGACAATAGAAAATGAATTGCTTAGTGAAACAAGCATCACTACTCAGTCCCGTGCGGCTATAAGCGCCTTAAAAGGCATTGTAAGACAAGCAGAATTCATTGATCCCATTGCAAATATCAATTTAAAGCAATTATTTTTTTCTTTATGGCAAGGGATTCATGATGAATCACAGCGTATTGGTAGTCTCGTCGATGCAAAAAAAAAATTAATAGAGGGATTATATGAAATAAAACGGGGAGGAAATATCGATGCCTATGGGCATGATAATGGATTACCCGACGAACCTATTTGTTGCACCGGCGCTTTTCATAAGCTATTAGAGAAATTAGTCGGTATTCATCCCTTTGTAAATTTAGTCGTTATTACACCTGAAATAGCGACAATTAAGTTTACGGTAATAGTAAAAGAAGAAACTGAAAATTACCTGTTAAATAACGATGTCGATGCATTCTTGTTGAATTATGATCTTTTTAAAGAAGAAGGTGTGAGGGCTATATGGAAAAATATAGATTTTGCCGTTAGAAAAAGAATGCTCGATGAATTTGGTTCTATTTACAAAAATTCTGCAACAAACGAAGTAACCCAGAATTTTGAATCTTTAATGGATAGTCATATTTTTTTAGACATTGATGAAGGATTATTAGATAGCCTTAAGTCTTCCCATAGTTTAAAGAAGCTGAAATTACTAAGCCAACCCAATACGTGTAGTACGGAAGCGGGTATTCTTAAAAAAACGCGCCGCGCCATTGATTGTATCGAGGAGCGTAAGAATAAAAAAGCAAACGCTTATCGTCCTTTTAAAGTTTACGACCCTCATGTTCAATATCTTTTAGCTTTCTTAATGGGTACTACGACGCAGTCAAATAGAAAAAAGTTATTAGAAAATATAGAGGCTTTACAAGTCATACTAGAAAATACTGAAGTTAAACAAATTAAAGCTAAAACTATACCTACCGATTCAAGTTTTTCCCCTACAAAAGCTGGAATACTCTGGAATTCAGTAGAAACATTTCTTGAACCTGTAACCGATATTAATCGAGCCAATTTAATTGTGCTTAAAAATATGAGTGGAAAAAAAATTTATTTGACAGCTAGTCAGGATAGGGGAGAAGAACGAACCACCCATCAGGTGTATTGTTCTGAAATTAACAGAGATAGTTTTTTAACCGTAAATTCGGATATTAGCTTGGATGAAGTTATTGATGTTTATCGGGACCTTTTATTTCCCGATGATTTATCCTCTGAAATCACAAGTCATTATTTTTCCTATTCTTCAGAAAAAAAACAGGACATTTCACTTTTTTCAGAAACAATAGTAAATCATGATTTTTTCAAGCTTATAAGTGCTAGTGATGACAATAATTTCATTGAAGGTTTTGCTATTGATGAATTCTATAAGTTATTCTTAATAGATAACCAGAAAATAATTCCCTATCAACGTCCCATCGAGGAGATATTAACAGACTCAAATCACGCGCTTTCTGTTTCTGCAGAAAAACTCATAGATGCGATATCCTTTTTAGCAAAGAATCAGCAAATTGCTTTCGGTAAGTTAATAAGCAAGTATCATATCCCTATTAGTAAAAATAATGTACCCAAAAAATCAGATAAAACCAGCGAAAGACTTGAAAACTTCCAAAAAACCTTATTTGAAAAATTGACGACATATGCAGTAAATAATCAAGTTATTGAAGAAACAGAATTAATCCAAATTGCACGTAAATTACTTTCCTCCGAGCTGGTAGAGGCCGGCCTAGATTTGCAAGAAGGAAACAGGCTGCTTGATAAGGTCATTCGATCACATCAGCGAGCTAAAATAGGTTTAGCAAAGTCCATAGGGTTGGCACGACAAACGGCGCTATTAGCACCCGCTTTAGTACAAGCGTTGAATGGTCGCCCCGATAGTTTAATACATATGTTGGGATTGATATCCGCCGATATGAGTATTAATCAAGTTTATCTGCAGTTAATTGAGCATCCTGCCTTTGTTAAACGCTTTCCCAAAACAGCCAGCGTGCTATCGCGAGCAAGTTCTACAATAGCTTCACCCGTTTCTAAAATTTTAGTATTAGCAAGCTTTTTTGAATTGTCTCAGCAGTTATTAGACACAGCCATTGACTCGCCAGAGCATCAGCAAGCTAAATCACTGCTCTTAGACAATAGTATTATTTTCGGCAGCATGCTCGCTGAAACCTTAGGTTTAGAATTAGGCCCGGCGGGTTTATTATTAGATTTGGGTATTACTATTCATCAATTAATAATTTCAGCGGACTATTTACGCAGTCATTATCACCTGCAGGTTTCACTATGGGAAGGCGTTAAATTTAGTTTGAGTTTCGATAGTATTATTCAGGAAATATTAACTGAAAGAGCGCTATTACGCGCAACTTTATTGCAAGTAAATCAACTCAGTGAATTGCTAAGGATTGACTTTAAATATCTTGCTGTAAGAATACCCAGCGTCCTTGAAATAGCACCTTTAACGACGGAACCAGCAAAATTTCCTCCCTCTCTTTTAAAAGAAATTAAATTAAATCCCTGCCAAAGTATCTCGAATATAAAATATAAATATTTATGTAAATATCGTAACGCTTTCAATATTTTTAGTCCAACCTTTCAAAAAATATTTTCTTTCCTTAAAAGGCAATATCAAATTACATCTTATAATGAACGGTTCCACATCAGCTTTTCTTTACAAAATCAAGTAACAATACAGGAAAATAATATCTTTGTTCAATCAGAGAATCGTTGTACTAACTTATTGTATCTTATAAAAAATAACGAAATGTTAAATAGTTGCAGGTGCCTAATTAGGTTTATGTCCGTACTAACGTCAAACTATTTTTGTTCAGTAAGGCGATGTTCAAGTAAACAAATCTTGACGGTGGGATGGGCCACCTTAGCCTCAACGCTAGTTTCTAATACAAACTTAGAAGGCCGTCGACAAGATAAAAATTGGGTCCGTATTGAGGGGGCATTAGGAGGATTGATGTCAAATCAAAAAATAACAGACACGTCTGACACAGCGCTAAATACACTTATCTTGTTTATTCCACACTATGGTGATATGCGGTTAACGGATGGCCCTTCTCTCACTAATAAAACCGTTTATCTATTAATTCAAGATTCATGGCTTGCTGATGTATTAGTTAACAAAGAAAAACAAAGAAGTTCTTCACTGAATTTTGAAAATTTTAGCTATATCCAAGCGCTCAATTATTGGATAGGTCCTAATAGCCATCCAAGCCGTATTTATGATAATTCATCGTCTATCGTGATTACTATTCTTCCCTTAGCCAAAGGTATGCACTATCAACAACGGATTACAATGGACTCCAATAATACACTCCATATAGGAGAGCAAGGGCCCGTATTTTACGGACTTGATCGTAAACGAGAAATGAAAATTAATTTCAATTCAGGATATTTCTTATCTGGAAATTTTAACTTTAGCGCAATGTTAGTTAGTCTGCAAAAGCTTATTTCTGACTATGAAGAAAGAACTATTTTTTATCTCTATCCCAGGCAAACGTTTGAAATAAAAGGCGTACAAGGTTCGATCATTTGGATTAGCCCAAACAATAATACTAAGTTTTGCCTAGAAGTAGATAGCCTCGATGCTGCGCTAAATATTACGATAGGCCCCGCCCATTTATACTTCATTACGGCCAATTATAACCTCAATTATTTCTCGATAGCGGAACATTTTCCCGTTTTATCTGATAATAGGTTTCGTTTAATTGGCAGCTGGCCCAACGGAAACGGATACGCCATACATCCGACGTCAAAATATTTAAAAAAAATTTTTTCTGCTCATCACTGGCCTATTTCTATAAGAAAAACTATCGATTTCTCTTTTAGTCTACCTAGCGTCGATTTAAATTTAATTTTTCAAGGGCCTTACGAAATAGAAAATAAGACCTATTTGACGCAATTTATTTTTACAAGAGGACAACAACCCTACAGTGTCTTTTTTGGATTAGATGCAAAGCAATTACTTAGTAATCATCTCGATAGCTTTAAAGCTATTTTACAAAAAGGGTTTACTCTTTTTTTATTACATAAAAAAAATGCTGTAATTGAATCTATTGCCTTTAACCGTACATGTAACTGTCTTTTTTATTTAGGCATACAATACAGATTCCACGAGCAATACGGCCTAGTTGCAATAGCAGGGGCCCTCACAAACAATACTACTTATATTGAAAGTTTTAGTGACTTATTGCCAGATGTTCCCATCGACTTAAGCAATAATACGATAGTGGTAAGGAGTCAATCAGGCGTTATATTAGTAAACAATCGCCAACTTGCCAATGTTGCAAACAAGGTAACATTACTAACAAAGTTAGGTGAACGCTATGTAGGGTTACTACCCAACGCTAACTATGATCAAAGTGCTGCTACTTTACCGCAAGCACTTGCTTTAGTCAGTCGTAAAGCCAGGGATGCCGCCACTCCGTTATCCATTTTCTCAACCTGGAAAGCGGGCTTAATTTCTACAAGTCTACTTATAGGCTCGATAACAACAACCTGTTTATTACTAAAATTTTTTCGTCGTCAAACGCGACAAATACAAGCTAATGCGGCTAGACCCATACCTCTTGTTGAAATAGCCGCGCTAACAGCACCTTTATTTGTGCAAACAGCCCATGCTTTATCCTGGGATAGAAAAGATAATCCCGATCACTATCAAGAGGAGAAATCAAGCGAGTTACCCCATGCTAAAAAAGCATTTCACATGGGAAAATTAACTGAATCTTGTTTTGAACAAGCGCCTTCACAACTTCTATTTTTACGTTGGGGTATGGGCTTCTATAAAAAAATCACTACTAAAGTGAACGTTGCTTCTACTAAACCATTAAATGCAGAAGCATTACTATTTACTTTATCGAAATCCTTATCTTGTTTATTAAATAACTATCTACTCAATGATAAAGCTAAAAAAATAGTGGGTTGTTTACTAATAAGCCTGCACAAAGTCAGCTTCTTACTAGAATCATGGGACACTACGATCGTCATACAAACACAATCACAACTTATAGATTGGCAGGATTTTGTTAAAAATTTAATAGCATTTGAAGAAAATTGCGCTGCGTATTTAAAAATTAAGGATTTTGCTAAGGTAAAAAGCCTATTGAATCAATTAGATGCACTGTTGTTGGATATCGATACTAAACTTTTACATCAGTTAAATTTACCTTCGAAAAAGGCTATCAATCGATTATTAAGTTCTCTACAAACGCATTCAGAGGCTATGCAGTGTAGACGTTATACTGCTTTAGGCTTACCCGTTCCCCAATGGACGATTGCTTATTTACAGGACATAAAAGATAAAATGGATGATTTTATAAAACCAGAAAAGAAAGCGTTTTTTAAATTCAGTTTTTTTATGGCAGAAACTTTTTTGGAGGCAAATACATTAAATCAATTTCTAAAAAAATATACGTGTATTACGGGCATTAATTCTTATGCAAGTTTAGTAAAGAGAATAGACCCTTTCCCCCACTATACTCCGATAAGTAACAAGACTAATTGTTTTGCGGGCAACAAAACAATTAGCCTTTTCAAGGCAGAAGGGGCATTTTTTCCATTAACAAATCTTAGTGGCCCCGATGTATCTTCTGCAATAGGTTTAGGTAAATTTTTTTAAACGTAGGGTTAAAGCAAATTTTTTATAGGATGAACTATATTGTTAATTGGTATAATTTATTTCGGATATGCGGCACGCTATAAATTTGAAAGATTCGCATCCTCAAGTACGGGCAGTATATTACTTAAAATTTTTTGAGATATCCGTAGATTACTACTAGGAGGTTAACAATGAAACTATTTTATAAACCCGGTGCCTGTTCCTTATCTCCACATATTGTATTGTGTGAAATAGGGCTGGATTTTACCTTAGAAAAGGTTGATTTAGTAAAAAAGAAAACAGAATCCGGTGAAAATTATCTCTCAATCAATCCGAAAGGGCAGGTACCTGCACTGTTATTAGATGATGGAAGTTTACTGACTGAAGGTGTTGCAATAGTGCTGTATCTTGCGGATCATGTTCCTAACTGCAAATTGATTGCTCCTGCTCCTAACATGCTCCGCTACCATACGATTGAGTGGCTTGCTTACATAGCAACTGAGCTTCATAAAGGGTTCAGTCCATTGTTTAACCAGAAAACTCCAGATGAGTATAAGTCCATTGTGCGCGGAAATTTGGAAAAACAATTTAATTATCTCGATTTAGTTTTGCATGATAGTCAGTACCTTCAAGGAAATAGCTTTAGCTTAGCCGACGCTTATCTTTTTACAATTTTGCGTTGGGGGTTTGCTATGCAGTTTGATATTAATCAGAAGCGATGCTTATCGGATTACTTCGATCGTGTTGCGAAGCGTCCAGCCGTGGAGGCTGCATTAGTTGCAGAAGGACTTAAATAGCCGTTAAACTTAATAAAAAGCTAGCGTAGCTGCCAATTATATTTTTGATGAAATTGTTATTGGGTACGAGCCTACGTACACACGTGGATTCAACTATTTAGGAGGCAACGTGAAGTTAAAGATATTGAGTTTGGTCACAATAATAGGATTAGGGGGATTACCTTTGGCGTTACCAACGAATGCGGCAGAAATGCCAGAAGGGCCACATATTGTCATTTCAAGTACTGGCAGCGTTGATGCGACGCCTGACATCGCGACTATAGCCATTGAAGTGAGCGCATCTGTTAAAGATGCCACAGAGGCTAAAAAACAAGTCGATACGCGTGTTGCGCAATATTTTGATTTTCTACGGAAAAACGGGATTGAAAAGAAAGATATTAATGCGGCTAATTTAGGTACGCAGCCAGAATACGATTACCCGAAAACTGGCACAACGGTGTTGAAAGGTTACCGTGCGGTACGTCAAGTTCAGGTAACCGTGCGCCAGTTGGATAAAGTCAATGAGTTATTGGATGGAGCACTGAAATTTGGCTTGAATGAGATCCGCGATATAAAACTAGGCGTGGCGAATCCAAATACTTACCGTGCAGAGGCGCGCAAAAAAGCCATTGAGAATGCCATTTCTCAAGCGAGTTCACTGGCTAAAGGTTTTAAAGCTAAATTGGGTCCTGTTTATAGCATCCAATATAATATGACTAACAACGACCAGCCAATGCCGGTAGTACGAATGTATAAGAGTGCAGAAGCCTCTTCACCAAGTAATCCCGCTAAAACTTATGAACAAGAAACCATCCATTTTGATGATCGGGTTGATGTCGTGTTTGAACTGCGAAACTGTACCAGCACTGATTGGTTCAAGAGGCGGAAGTAGCAAAAGATGCGGCTAAAAAGTATATACCGCTCGTACCTGAAGAGGCGAAGTTTTTAAGTTCAGAGCGAGCGGTATCTCGATCACATAGTTGAGTTGGAATTTACAATTATCCTAGAAAAAATCTTGGATTATAATGTGTTATTCCAACGTGTGATTCCTTCGTTTAATTGTCTTTCGCTCCAATACAAGCCTTCTGTTAATCCACTGTTATGATAACCGTTTTTATCAATAGGTAATCTTTGTGCACGATCTGCCTTATTCATTTGAGCAACCCAAGTACGTCGACCCATTAAATAGTTGAATACCTTAAAGAGCTGGGTATTAGCATACGTTGTCGTTTGATATTCTGCCTGAAATTTTGAATGTTCTTTAAAGTTTTTCTGATCTTCTATACGGGTTGTTTTTACCTTAATTTCTTGTTCTTGCTCAATCGTTGGGGTTTGCTCTAAGTAGCTAGGCTTAAAAAAGTTTGTATGAATTTTTTTTATCCGTACTGGTTGCTTATTTTTGTGTGATACCTGTACATCCACTTTGTCACTGGCTTTAAGCGCACGTTTTGCAAGCCTATGAAGCTGTGGCTGTTCTTTTTGTACGGAGTGATTATCCATACGATGGTTTAATAGATTAAAGTCAGTTGGATTATTTATTTCTTGCTGATGATCCATAAAAACTACGTGTTGATCTAAAAAAGTAACCGTAAGAGACAAGGTTTTCGATCTAAACGATGGGTTTTGGAAAAAATTAGAGAATATTACCGTGTAAATTTCTTTTTCAGTCACCTTACTGAAGGCGTTACTTAAAAATAAGTCGGTAGCATTACGTATAAAATTATATTGCCCTGTATTTTTAAGTATAAATAGCTCATCGTTTTGTGTTATTTCATTTTCAGTTATTAGGATGATATTTTTATTTCTATAAAAAACTAAAGAGATAGGAGCCAGTCGCCATTCATCTTTCTCAAAGATAATTTTCTGAGGATGTATATCTAGTGTAATAATATTTAGGTCTTGGTATTCTTCATCAATCAGCAGATTTTTTAATATTATCTTTACGATGGGCGTGTTGTCTTTAGCGCTTATTACCCTAAGAATAAGATTTTGATGCTGTTCCGCAAAGACAATGCGGTGTTCCTGGGTCGCCTTTAGAAGTTCTGTCAAATCCAGCGTATCTATGACGGTGCTAGCTAATAAATTATTATCTACCTTATGAATGATAATATTGTTTCGTTGCATAGCTTTGCTAGGCGTAGGTGGTTGAATAACATAGACGCTGTTTCCAACATTACCAACTAAATGATTTACCAAAGATCCATCTGTACTTAAAACCTCTTCCGGCATTCCGCCTATCGCTATTATTTCATTTTGAATGGTACGGATAACCATGGCTTTTTCTAAGCGACGAGCCATAGGGGCGTAAAGTTGAATAATTTTATCGATACTGCAGTCGACATACAATTGTATATACAGTGATTTAGCCGTTAGTAATTTGACTTTGATAGTTTCACTATTTTCATTGAAAATAAAATCGGCTCTATTGGTGAAATCTTTATTCGAAGGTGAAAAATTAGCATCATTTATTATTAAATCGAAATAGCCATTGGCCGAGGTGAAACGAAAAGAAAGCGTATAGTTTTCTAATCTCAGTGTTTTAAGCGTTTCTAACGAAAAGTTACAATAAAATTGGTGTATCATTTGCCCGTTAAAAGGCACTTTCACATGAGCGCTGCCAATTTGGTTCTGAGAAATTTTATAAACGGCCAAATTATCCTTGGTACTTAACCCTGAAAAATCTACAACCATTTTAGGTCTTAATATAATATTAAGACCGTTGAAAAATTTGCCAGGCACAAAAATATAATCAGGTTTCTCATCACTTTCACCACCGTAAGTATCTACTTCAGTTATTTTTTTGGTAAGAAATATTGTATCTTGTTTATTATCTCTGCCGTAAAGTTTTGTACTATGAACGAGCTTTAGACCATTGCTACACACTTCTTCCGTCGTAATATTTGTCGCATTCGTTCCACAAATAAAAGAATGTTTGTCAATCAACACGCTATTTCCTGACCGAGGGTTATAGTCTGAAAATTTGACGATATTAATGCGCGAACCACCTTGAAGTACACCGGTGATATTATTACCTTGCAAAATAAATAAATTATCTGCATTGCCAAGGCGGTAATCTTTATATCCATTGTTAATAACCGCGAGGGTATTAACATTTGAACCGATAACTTTATCATTACCGTCATGTAATGCTATTAATGTCAGGTTACCCGTTCTATTCGTACTATATTTCAAGCCAATGGCATTTTTACAAAAATATAAGTGTTTTTTTTCATTGTTACTGGTGAGTATGCCACCACTGATACCCGAGCCGCTTCTACCATAGGCATATGATCCTACGAGTGTTTCCATAACAGATTTAGAGAGTTTTTCTTCTAAACAGAAAAAATCACCTTGCACTGGCTTATCGGGCATGCTTTCTGCTTCCGAAAAATCTCTTAGTTTATCTAAATAAACAATTTTTTGTTCGTCTGAAGTTTGCGCGGTAGGAAAAACATAAGTTTCAATTTCTGGGTGTGATTCTAGAAACTTAATAGCATTATTAACTTGTTGGTTGTTATTCGCTTTAACAGTAAGGTACGCCGAGGGTTTAAATCCCACCAACAAGCGTAGACCCTCTTTAAATCGTTCTAAACCACTCAAATGGACGCTTTTTTCGATCTCGCTCAATCCTGTATTTATATGATAAAACTGAATAGCGACTATAATAAACAACGTTAAAGCTTCACCGATGGGGCCAGTGACTGCTGAAAATCCCACAAGATAGCCTAAAGCTTCGGCCGCCTCAATGCCCGCTTCTCCAACATCGAGCGCAACAATCGCCGCATTAGAAATATTATCCAGATTGTCTGTTTGATTATCGTTAAGTCCTTTTATAAAATTATAAGCAAAAAAAACAGAGGTGCCTCGTGATACAAACGGTGCGGCGGTTTTTCGCATATTTCCAAAAAATTGACGTTTCGCCGCTGGCATAATTTTTTCATCTGTAAAAAGACTACTGGCTAATTTCCCGTCATAATTCAATTCTTCTTGTAATAACAATTTTTCGCCGTCTAACGCAGCAAGTTCTTCTCCCTTCATCAACAAGTTATTCGATATTTTACCTAGAATAAGGCTACTGGTTAACAGTGTTGATATGATAGCTACGGATTCAAAATCACCTTGAATCAAAGCCGATAGCATATCTTTTGTTAAAAACCCCGTACTGGCTAAATTAGTGATGAGACGCACATTTTGAAAATGTACTTTTATTCTCTGAGCACTCATGTAAGGTTCAGTCAATCGTTCGACTGAGGAGCAAAAGGAAGCGATATCCCTTTTTTTTCTTTTTTGTGGCCCACAACTCGCTGGATTTTTTCTAGATAAATATTCCTTTTCAAAATCGTATACTGAATTAATAGATCTAATTTGTACTTTTTGTAGCGCACTATTGGTAGAAAGGGTCATACGTTTATAGTGTTCACCTGAGATAGTATAGATATGATCAAAAATAGTGTCTATTTCTTCTAGTGAAAGTAAATTTTTGTCGAGTTGTTTTTCTAGGTGCTGGATGAGCGCTTGTACTAATCCAATAGCCGGAGTAAACATATAAACTGCCATTGCTTCACCTATAAACTTAAAATAGTGTTCTTTTGATAAGTTTATATGGGCATCATCCAATAAATTAATGATTAAAGCATCCTCTTTACAATGTTCAAGTAATCCAATTATATTTTGATTGGTATTCAGTGCCTTATATTCTGTTAGATGTAGAAGAAAGTTGAAACGATGTGCTAGCATTTTATCATTACTTTCAAAATTCTCTGTTATCCGATATAGATTAAAAATAACATCTTGCAACTCACCCGGTTCCTCAGGAGTAGCCTTGGCTATTAAATCAATACGGAAAACTGTTTGCACTAAACGATGAATAATAGATACATCAGACCGTATACCCTCATTAATCATGGAGTAATTTTTTAAAAGTTGAATAGTCCTCGTTAATTGTTCACGGTTTGGTAATGAAAGAAAAATGCTATTCTCAATATAATCAGGACGTAAAAATGACATGATTTGTAAGATGTTTATAGCATTATCCCCAATGCTTTCTTTTTTTATTCTATCTATGGTAACTTTCCAGGTAGTCCATACCGTTTTAGCATAAGGGTCATTACTGTATTCTGAAAAACCAAAGTTTAATAATTCCTGTTTTTTTTGATGGTGCATAGCAATATAATCTTGAATACTAAATTGGCTATTTATATTTCTTTCCTGACGAATATAAGCAACCATTTGCTGCAACGCGAGGGGCAACCCTTGCAGTAACTTAATTAACGCTTTTAATTGAGCATCTTCTGCATCGTGGGTAATAGAAAGTTCTGTTTTTATAAAGGCTAACGCTTCTTCTTCGGTAAAAACATTCAATGATAGGGTGGGCGCTATATTTTTCCAGTTGCTATAACGCGATGTGATTAAAATAGTTGGATTTTTGGTGTTATATACCTTGGGAAGAATATCCTCTATTTCTTTCGCATGCTCCACATTATCAAAAATAAATAAACTTTTACTCTGAGAGAAATGCGCATAAATGTCTTCAGCTAAATGCTCAAGTTCTTTTTCTTGGCCTAGCGCATTCTCTGTTTCAATATTTAATTTTATGGCGGCTTTTTTAAAAGAATTAAAAACATCGGTTCTTTTTTCAGCGTCAATCCATAGGATATTATGGTCATAATCAGACGCGTGTCGTTTCGCATACTGCAATGCCAATTGCGTTTTACCAATACCACCTAATCCACTGATGGTTGCTTGATTAGTTTCTTCCGGCAATAGTCGTGCGTTATTACTCGTATTCTCTAGCGAAAGTTGAGCCAGTTGATGGGTAATAACCGCTGATTTGGTGTTTGCATTCAAAAGTTGGTGTAGCTCATTTAGTACCTCATGGCGTCCCAAAAAATTTCTAATAGGGTTTCTTAAGTTAATTAAATTATTTTTTCGAACGGGGGTATTTTCATGAGAAGGGAAAATCTGCGGACTCGATACCTTGTCTCCTCCGCCTTGCAGCAATTTTGTTGTAATTTCTGTTAGAGGGCTAGCATTTAGTATATGCTCATAGACGTTGAAATTAACAGGGTCTTCTTGAACGTACTTATGCTGATAAATTTCATTTAATTGCCCTTCTGAGTTTTTTTCCCAGCTTAAAGGAAGACGATAGCCACGGTTTGTACCATCGGGTGTATCTTTTGGTCTATAAAATATAGGGCTCGCATCGTTGGCTTTTATGATTAACCCTACTTGTTCATATAAGTTAGCTGTAGTGAAACTATGTTCTTCTCTATCTTGTATAAGGCTTCCCATGATTTGAAGTCTAGTTTTCTTCATGCTAGGATCGAAATAGACTTCAGACTCTCCAGAGACGATGCCTTCAGCAATTAGCTCGCTTGAAATAATCAAATCTAACTCCGAAGAAGTTGATTTTTTCCAAATATAGTTTAGTGCTCTTTCTGTGGCATCCTCCGCTAATTTTTCAATGGCAATTTTATCTCCCGCTTTATCTGTTACCTGTATAAATTGTTGTTCATAACTTTGAAATATTTCAACTGCAGCAGAAACTAGCACGTTAATTAAGTCATTGGGCTGTATTGTTGAAAAAGCTTTAGTAATTATTTGTGACTTTTTTTTCGGATAGTAGCGATTACTTACTGCTCTTGATGAGGCGACTAATGAAGGCGTGGCACCGGCCTTATTTGAGGAGATTAGCGTGCCCAATATGGCCGCAAAAACACCTGTTTTTAATTCATTTTTTAATGCAGATGTCGTCAAACGTTCCCCTTTTGCTTTAAAAGAATAATCGGCTAATCGCTCTGAAAAAGCTTTGATGAAATACTGCACAAATAATTCAAGTTTTTCATTTACTTTTTCTACTTCGGATAATACCTTCTGCCTTTTTTGGGACTTTTCATATGTTTCTAGTGCGGGTAATTTCGGGGATAGACGCGCTATCCTTTCAAGATCAAGGTGTAATTTTTCGGAAATTACATTGCGTTTCTGCTTAAAATAGTTAGTATCACGAGAAATTTTTATCCGGGAATCTAACCACTCCGGTGACCTATTTTCATCCACATAACGCGTTATATCCTCTGCATTTTCTAGCGCCCATAGGCCACAGTTATAGTTATCGGTTTGTTGGAAAAAGTTACTGAAGTCAATAACGGTATTTAATTTTAAATTGGCTTCTATAATTTGTTTATAATCTTGTGGCAAGTACTTTGCTTGGGAGTCTATGTAATAGGCTACGCAATTTTTATTTTTACAATCAAGCACTAAACTCGTCCAATGTACTTTTACTAAATTTATAATTAAGGTTAATCGTGCCTTTTTTACTCGATCTACGTCGGTTTTAAAAGACTGAATCTGGTTTTGAAATTGCTCTAGAGAACCGATGATTTCAAAACTTCTAAAAGAATTGGCTGTATTTATTTGCCGATAATTCTGATACTCAAGACGTGCAATATCAGCGATATCTTGTTGAGTTAACCAATAATCATATATTTTTTGTTCAGTCGCTTTTTCAAGTTGGTGAGGTGTGTCAGAAAGTTGCGGCATATTATTATGTTTTTCTAAAAAACGGCACATTATAGCGATGTTTTTTTTATATACCATATCTGAAAATTATAATTTAGGTAAAAGCTAACAAAATATTTTCGATATCAAAATAGTTGATTACTTACATAAAATATATACAACGACTTATAGACATAAAAAAATATAATTTTATGATGCTATAACAAAATAAGTAATTATTTTGTAAATATTAATAAAAAGAATAAAAGAGAGGGGTATATGGATTCAAATCTTCAATCCACTTTAATGCGCGTAGGCTTGATTTTTGTTTTATTTCTTATCTTTTATAAGCCCATATATGGAATATTTGCTTCTATTCAGGATATGATTAGCCGAAGCAATGCGACAAACATAAAATTTCAAGGTTTTGATATCGATCTATCGAATAATAAGGACCCACAGTCTTTTGATAAAAAACATCAAATATATAAAAATAACTTTCAAATGAGTTTTCAATTACCTCTATTAGAAAAATATAGAAGCTCATTAAAAAAACAACTAATTGACGCTAAACTGGAGCCAAATGAGCAAGTTAACATATTACTTAACTTATTAGCTAATACACAACTATGTTTGTCTATGCTACGTATAGACAAACAACTCTCAAAAGAACAAATAGAACTCCTATCTTATTTAAATAACCAGACTACACCTGTTACGCAAACTGAGCTTTTGCCCTTTTTAAAAAAAGAGCAAATAAAATACAAAGGTATTGACATTAATTTTGATCGATTTATAAATATTTTATTTAAATTATACTTAATAGATAAAAATTCTTCTTTTTTTACCGTAACTGATACAGGTAAAGCATATCTCGTATTTCGTGTTTGGTCTGGTTATCCGATTAGTTTTAATCCGAACAGCAAATTAAAAAAATTAACTAAACCATTCGAATCGCCATTAAAGAAATAGTATTAATACTTTCAGAACGGTGGGCAGATCCGGAAAGTCGATGTGTTAAACTTATTGTGTGGTTTCAGGGAAACTAAAAGGACATTATAAAATGAAAAAAATATATTTATCTTTATAATCAAATTGGTAGCGATAAACAATATACAAGCCTCAAAAGAAAAATTGATTTTGGCCATACCTTTAGTTTAGGCTATTGATAAGGAAATTTACGACTTTGTAGAGCAAAAAAAATTCAAGATGGAACTTAAAAAAAGTGGGATTAATATTTAAAAAATATTAATAAAATGAAATAATAAACTAACTGAAACAAAACGGAAAATATAGAAAAGTTTATTAAAAGCGACTATTGTAAAAACCGCATAACATCTATTTAGTCTGAGATGAAGGCAAAAGAAGTTTCAAAAAGGTTAATAAAAACCTTAGCTTCGTAACTTTAGATGAATATTAAGATTAAACAAATAAAAATAGGTTTAGACATTTTAGCACTTTTAACAAAAATTAGTTTTGCTATTGGTTTTTTGTGCGTCACTACTTATTTTATTGACATTGGTTATTTTCCCATAGAAAGTAGTTACAGCACAATATTTCATCTTATATTATCTATTGCATTTGAAAGTATTTTTATTTTTATTGTTTTACTCTGCTGTTTTATTTATGCTCCTTTAACTTGGATTAAACTACTATCGATGCCAGATGTTTTCTTTTGGTGGAATAAAAATAATCCATCCGTCTTAGATTCCTATAATGTCGGAAATTTTGATTTTGATTTCAAAGTAAAATTACGGATCATTCTAAGATATATTGCTTATACGTCATTGTTCCTATTAATTTTTTTAATTACTTCTATTTATGTTGACTCGAAAAGCTTTTTAATGCTGTATCCTACCGTAGCTAAGAATCAAAGTTTATTAAGGATTGCGATTTCAGCAGCACATAGCAAACAGGATATTTCTTTGCTTTGTCGCAACATCAAGGAGATCCTTTAACGATATTTCAAGCGGTACAAAAATTTCTTAATATTTAAGGAAAGAAAGCTTGCTACCAGCTCCCGCAAAAGTCCCGTGCGGTAATTTGAAGGGGCATTTAAAAGTGGTGTGAGGCCTTGATTTCATTGGCTCCCCGAGCAGGACTCGAACCTGCGACCCAATGATTAACAGTCATTTGCTTTTATACGTATAAGTCTTTGAAAAAAGAACATTTTATTAATTTTTTAAATAAAATTACTAGTCATTTTAGCACCAATAGACCCCTGTGAAATCAATAGCTTACGCGTGGGTTTTGGTAAAGGTTTTTCGAGCTTTTTCGTTACCTTTCATTGCGTCATGTTCAGTCGCCGCATGATTTTAGAGACATTATTTCAGTCTGATACAATCCCGGTATAGAAGTTGGAACTTTGGACTAATATGAATATTTTTTATTTGGATGATAATTTGAGCGAGTGCGCGCAGTACCATTGCGATAGCCACGTTGTAAAAATGATATTGGAATCTACTCAGATACTTTGTACTGTTCTCCATGAAAGTGGTATTACTACACCCTATCGTCCTACTCATAAAAAACACCCCTGTGTTATTTGGGCTGGTAAGTCGTTAGACAATTGGGTTTGGCTGAGAAGTTTCGCTATAGCGCTAAATAAAGAATATCAATATCGATTTAACCGACAGAAAGCACATCAATCAGCAATAGTCTCAGAATTGCTTCCTCTACCTTTGCTATCTTCACTAGCGATTACTGAACGCCCTTTAGTAATGCCAGACGAATATAAAATTTCAGGGGATCCCATTGCTAGTTATAGGCGTTTTTATGCTTGTGGTAAGAAGCATTTACTTAAATATACAAAAAGAAGTCAGCCTTACTGGCTAGCAGAAGTGAGTCATTAATAGCTTGCCTCGCTAGCTCATGGGGATAAAAGTCAGGATTTTTCTAGCTCAATTAATTCTAAATCAGGTAACTTAGTTACTTTTTTTACTAGCTCTATAGACATACCTTCAGCTAAAAGATTTTTAGCTATATCTAAAGCTTTATTGTGTTCGCCCTTTTGTTCAAGTTGTTGTGCAAAAGTCATGATAAGTTCTTTATCCTCTGGTAGATCAGTGGTGAGAATTTGAACAAGCTGTTCAACGGCATCAGGTTCATTCTCATCCTGGGTCTCATTTATTACATATTTTACCATAAACCGGCGAGATTCTGTGTTTAACTGCTTTAATATCCCTTTAATAGCTTCTCGCCTCTGTTTAAGGATAGTCAAAAAATTCCTTGTCCGAGAATGCTTTAGAAGCATTTCCATTAAAAAAGCGAGCTCGTCTTTAGCAAGTTCATTATCTGAAAGAACCGTTAGGTCAAGTAACATAAAGGGCTTAAAAACAACTTGTTTAGCAAGATCAGGGATGTCAAAACACTGATGAACGTCGATGGGATGCGGGTAAGGT
Organism: Pseudomonadota bacterium; assembly: GCA_040390025.1. GTDB lineage: Bacteria > Pseudomonadota > Gammaproteobacteria > Diplorickettsiales > Diplorickettsiaceae > JAVHYG01. The sequence continues at coordinate 22,234 of JAZJZD010000003.1, forward strand.
GACTCTATTCCATGATAAAGACAAATCGGTAAGACAATCGGTAATTTTTTGTGACCTTGACGGATATGTTGATCCATAGCCGCAATACTATATTGTAATTGCCTGAAGGCCATGAGTTCTTCATTTGCTGTTGATTCGGCTTCTAAAATGAAAAAAATATACCCTTCTTTATCATCAAACTGACAGCGGTAAACAATGTCTGAATGAATTTCGCGAAACTTAGGTAAAATAAAGCTCTTATCAGTGAGTTCTAAGGTATTTATATTAATCCGCTTATAAATTTCAGCGGGTACACGTGCTTTAAGATAAGATATCGCTACTTTTTTTTCGGTGAGAGATACTTTGAAAAGTTTGTCAAAAGGCTGGTGAATAGCAATGGTCACTTCTTATTTCCCTTGTTATATTTTAGGTAAAGTGAAGTTTAGTTAAGATAGCAAATAAAAAAACATCCACCATTAAGTAGGATAATTATAAAAACAAGAAAACGATTTTATTTGAGCTTAAATTTACCGTCTACATATCCTTGCATTAATTCATAAAATGCTTGCTTCATCTCTCTATCATCAGATGTGGCTTGTAACTTGAAAGCTTTTCTTAAGAATAATGGTACATCGAAAGTTATTCGAACTATCTTATCTTTATCTACACTATCTTTGGATAAGGTCAGTCTAGTCATAAATTATTCAGAAATTAAAAATAAGTATTATAGCTTATAACAATAAATAAGTATTGACTAATTAAAACTTATAACCGTATAATACTTATAGAACTTATTTAAGTTCTTTTAGGTAAGCAAAGCGTTCCCCCAAGGTAGTTCAGGGCCTTGGAGGATAAACAGAACCAACAACCTTAAATAGACTAAGGAGTCAATTATGAACGCATCTATTAGAATAGATCATTCGGCACATCCTGTATTAAGCAAATTATCTAAGCAGGAAAAACAATTTAAAAAGGAATTTACAGAAACCTTCCTTGAATACTTAGATACGCTTTCTTTTAAAAAGCGTATTATTGAAATGGAATCAATTTTATTCGAAACAGAGGTTAAGCGCTTTCTTACGCTAGATGAACGGCTATCTCTCCAAGAAAAAAAGTGTATGTTTTTAACTTATAAAGGAAAAAGTATCAAAGAAATAGCAAAAATATTTGGTATTAGTTTTCCTACTGTACGTGAGTACCGAAATAAAGCGATTAAGAAACTAGGTGCTCCTAACATAACAGCGGCTGTTGCGCTCGGGATTAAATATAATACTATTGATTCTAATGAAATAGTATAGTTTCTACGACAACCCCTAAAATTTTAGGGGTTGTAAAAAAATAATAGAGATTAAGTGGTTACTATTGTTTGTACCAAAGGTAGCAAAGCTATTTTATTATTTGCTTATATCGAATTTAAAAAATATATTCTAAATAGTTTAAAATGAAGATACATCTTACGTTAAAATCGTTAATGCAGATGAAGTCGGAAAGAGATGGTGCAAATTTCACTCTCTACCAATTGGCAAAAGCGTTAAATATGCCTCATTCCATTTTATCCCGGCTCGTTCATTCTCAACCGAATAAACGAGTTAATAATCCAAGAATCGATACGCTATTTAAAATTGTAGAGTTTTTCAAGACCGATGGGTTTAATGTCACCATTAATGATTTATTGATGGGATTTGAAGAAAATACGATCACTATTCAGGATCAAAAGTTAGATTCTTTTCTTACAGAGGTTAAATTACCGCTTTATTCCTTTAATACATCTCATTCTGAGAAAGTAGGAATGGCTTCTATTAAATTAACTAGGATTCCTGACAATGCTATTGCTTTCTTATCCGCTGAAGCGATACAGCCCCTGTTTAAGCAGGGTTCAATTTTTATCGTTGATACGCAACTAAAACCAAAAAAAGACAGTTTGGTTGCGATTAAATTAGTAAATAATGACAGAATTTTAATCAAAAAGATTCACATTGAACGTAATAAAAAATGGCTTAAATCTATCGACAATAGCGCTAATCCTGTTATCCTAGAGTCTAGATATCATTCAATTGTAGGGGTTATTATTCAAATTAATGCAAAAAATTAATAGTTATATTTATTATGAACTATTTATTAAATATCTTTAATTTAATGTTACATGTTGGGTAACCTAATGCGTATTATACCGCCCTTAATTTTTAGGGGAGTTTTTTCTTGAATAACGTTGCTATTGTAGGTGCGGGTATTATTGGGATGACGAATGCAGTCCGTCTTTTAGAGAAAGGATTTTCTGTTACAGTTTTTACTAAAGATGAGCCACTTAACACCAATTCTGATGCGGCCGTAGCCAATTGGTTTACTTCAGATGATTCAAAACCATTATTACAACGTTATTGTTTGGAAAGTATTACTAAATTTTCTGAATTAATGGATAGAGAAGGTCCTCGTTCTGGAGTACAAAGAATTCCACTTATTCTTTATTTCAAAAGCAAAGAAGACTTTGAAAAAAGTGTTTGGGCAAGAGAATCTTTAAGAAAATCAGTTAATCTCACAGACGCTCCTCCTGATCGAGCAGAAGTACCAGGGTTTCCATTTGCAGTCCTCATACATAATTTCCTAATACACCCTGCCATTTATCGGCCATACATGCTTAAAAAATTTACAGATCTAGGTGGAAAATTAAAAAACCAAAAAATTAATTCTTTGAGTGAATTAATAGATGATTATGCTATTGTAATTAATAGCGCAGGTTGGGAAGCTGAGTTTTTGACGAAAGATTCTGATGTATACCCAATACGCGGTCAAACAGAAACAATGGAAATTCCTAAAAATTCAGGTAATTACTCACTTAACGTTGAGGGTATTGATGCCTATGTTGTTTTTCGTCCTTTAACTAAAGATTGCGTTATTGGGACAACCTATCAAATCGGTGATTCTGGGAGCGAAGTAAGAGAAAGTGATAAGCGAGCTATCATTGAAAAAATATCTAAATTTTTTCCTTATGTTAGTGGCGTTAAAACTACCTCAAAAGCAGGCGTTCGTTGTGGAAGATCGGATGTGAGAGTAGAAATGGAAAAAGTAAAGAATACTAACGGCGTAGAAAAACTGATCATACATTGTTATGGGCATGGCGGGAGTGGGTATAGTGCATCGTTGGGAACTGCTGATGAAGTAGTGAAATACTGCCTTTCATTTATCCATAATATGAAACCTCGACTAAGCATTTAATCATTGTTTGGATCGTTATCTTTTTTTTGATAGCGAGTGTTAAAACTAAAAGGGTTAAAATTCGATTTATTATCATAAATATCTATATTTTCGATGATCTTAAGACGCTTGGCTAAGCGTATTGATAAAGGCAGGAGCAACAGTTCAATAGAAACCATAAAGATCCAAGAGTCAATTATATGATGTATGAAATCCTTCATATTGGTTATTAGACCGTAAAAAGCGATGGGTGCGTATACTAATTCATTGAAAACGTAAGCAGTTAAAGTAGCGGTAATAAACCGTAATCCAGAACTTGAAGATCTCCTGAAAGCAATTTATTGCAATGCCTATCCGGTTGTATTTCCTACCATTCACATGGCACATTTAGGGCTTTTTCCTGTGTTGGCATTCGGTGAGATGCCAAGCTTTCCTATAGTTGGAAGAGGTTTTGTTTTTTTAATTGATAAAACTGCTCATTCTTCTATCCAAATTAATCGCGGCTTGCTAGAACAATTTGGTAAGGTCGTTATAGTCGATTGCAAAGATCAGCAACATTTGGAGGATACGCTAAAATGTTTAGACTATCAGTTTCCCCCCCGTTTAATTCTTGTTAATTCATTAGCAAAAGGTTTTGGCGTATTGGGTGGTGTATTATTATTTAAAAACAAAGAAGATGCTGATTTTATAAAGCGTTTTGCACCCACTTACGTTTTTTCTGGTCCTTTAGCACTTTCTGTTGTTAATGCAGCCGTTGCTTCTGCAAAAATCCATTTATCCGAAGAAATACACCATATACAAACTGCCTTATGGGATAATGTGAATTATTTTGATTCTTTACTTGTAAAAAACTGCATCAAAGCAGATAGCTCAGTGCCTTTTCGTGGGATTCTTGTTGGGGATGAATTAAAAGCCATTGAATATACAAAAAAACTTAAAAGAAGAGGGTTTGCCGTAACGGCTGCGATGTATCCTACCGTAGCTAAGAATCAAAGTTTATTAAGGATTGCGATTTCAGCAGCACATAGCAAACAGGATATTTCTTTGCTTTGTCGCAACATCAAGGAGATCCTTTAACGATATTTCAAGCGGTACAAAAATTTCTTAATATTTAAGGAAAGAAAGCTTGCTACCAGCTCCCGCAAAAGTCCCGTGCGGTAATTTGAAGGGGCATTTAAAAGTGGTGTGAGGCCTTGATTTCATTGGCTCCCCGAGCAGGACTCGAACCTGCGACCCAATGATTAACAGTCATTTGCTCTACCGACTGAGCTATCGGGGAATTAAAATCGATATCGATAAGGCCGACTATAGTAATCGGATGCAGTGGAGGTGGTCAAGGGCCTCGTCAAAAATTAGACCTTTTTTATGATTTGTTCTCTTTATAAAAGGTTTAATTGCGGTTCTTGCTACAAGCGGCACAATCGCTTAGAATGCGAACGGTTTTAGGTCATTGATTGATGTTTGGAGATTTAAGATGTATGCAGTTATTTCCACAGGTGGGAAGCAATATAAAGTAGCACAAGGCGAGCTTATAAAGCTTGAAAAATTATCCGCTGAAGTGGGGGATGTTGTCGAATTCCCTGTCTTATTACTGGCGGCTAATGAAGGCGCTGATTTGCAAGTGGGGACTCCCTACTTACCCGCTAAGGTCAAAGCATCGGTAGTCGAACATGGACGTCATGATAAAATTAAAATTATTAAGTTTCGACGCCGTAAGCACCACCGTAAACAGATGGGGCATCGACAGTATTATACAGCCGTCAAAATTACAGAAATTTTATAGGGGATTTTTTCCATGGCACATAAAAAAGCAGGGGGTAGTACCCGAAATGGCCGTGATTCACATTCGAAGCGCTTAGGTGTAAAGCATTTTGGTGGTGAGTCTGTAAAGGCAGGTAATATTATTATCCGTCAGCGCGGCACACATTACCATCCTGGTAATAATGTAGGAATAGGTAAGGATCATACATTATATGCCTTGGTTCAAGGTGCGGTTAAATTTATGCGCAAAGGGTCTAAGTTACGACAATATGTGTCGGTTATACCGGCTGAAAATTTAGAACAATCCGCAGCAAGCTAAGCTTTATTTTTAACTAACTACCCCGCTTTGCGGGGTTTTTTTATGAAATTTCTTGATGAAGTAGAAATCCTAATAGAAGCCGGAAAAGGTGGTGCTGGCTGCGTTAGTTTCCGTCGAGAAAAATTTATCCCGCTAGGTGGGCCAAATGGCGGTGATGGCGGTGATGGCGGAAGTGTTTATTTGAAAGCTAATTCTAATCTGAATACCTTAATCGATTTTCATTATAACCGGCTTTATAAAGCGCAACGCGGTGAAAATGGTAAAGGAAGCGATTGTGCTGGAAAAAAGGGGGATGACCTTATACTCGAAGTACCGGTAGGTACTGAGATATTTGATGCGGATACGCTAGAGTTCATTGGTGATTTGACGGAGTCTGGGCAGATAGAGAGGGTAGCTCAAGGTGGTTGGCATGGTTTGGGAAATGCACGATTTAAAAGTAGTACCAACCGTAGCCCACGTCAATCAACACCAGGGCAAGCGGGAGAGGTTCGTCGTTTAAAGCTTTCCCTAAAATTATTGGCGGATGTAGGTCTGGTTGGTTTACCCAATGCTGGAAAATCAAGCCTAATTCGCGCTATTTCAGCGGCTACGCCAAAAGTAGCTGATTATCCGTTTACTACACTGAAACCGCATTTGGGTGTGGTAAGTTTAGAATATGGGCGAAGCTTTGTGATTGCTGATATTCCTGGGCTTATTACTGGTGCGGCTGAAGGCGCAGGTTTAGGGATTCGTTTTCTTAAGCATTTAGAGCGTACCCGTTTGCTTTTACATGTCATCGATGTTTATCCTACTGACGGAAGCGATCCGCTTGACCATATAGCGACTATTGAAGAGGAGCTTGTAAAATATAGTTCTGAGCTTGCGGCTAAGCCGCGCTGGTTTGTGCTGAATAAAATAGATTTACTCGTAACACCAGAATTAAAAGCGGCCTATAAACGCTTAAGAGAAAAGCTAGCTCCAGATCGTTTATATTTTGAGATTTCAGCATTGCAGCGTGAAGGGACGAAGGCATTATGTTATGCTCTTATGGATTTTTTAGAACAAACGCGATTGCCTGATATAAGTACTTAAAAAAACAATACCTTGCATTATTTAGGATTGGTTTTGTTGACACGGTGTTTTAAACCTTTTCCCATTTTGAAATGAATCCGGTATTTCTCAGGCGCTAAGAAATGTTGACCTGTTTTGGGATTAAAAGCAGAACGTGCTGCATTATAATTTGGAGAAAAACTTCCAAATCCGCGGATCTCTATGCGACGACCCTGTTCTAAGGCTTGTCCAAGCGTTTGAACTAATTGGTTAACGCTTCGTTTAACAACAGAGGTGGATAGCTGAGGAAACTTTTTTATGAGCTGGTTAATGAGTTCTGGTTTAAGCATCGCTATAATTAATCCTATGATAAGCTTGATTAAGCCAAAAAAATGATTCGAATACAACTGCGTTACCTTCCTAATTTGATTACGTGTATTCGTTTTATACTAATTGGGCCCATTTTATGGGCTTTATTAAAAAAGTATTATCCTTTGGCCTTTTATTTATTTTTGATTGCAGGATTAAGTGATGGGCTCGATGGTTTATTAGCTCGTTTCTTTGGCTGGACAACTCATCTCGGTGCTTTATTAGATCCCCTCGCCGATAAACTACTACTCATGGGAAGTTTTATTGTTTTGGCTTATCTCAAGCAAATTCCGTTTTTCCTGACCGTATTTGTCATAGGACGTGATATCTGGATTATGGGCGGTGCTTTAGTTTATCGTTACTGGGTTGGTCCTTTGGATTATAAGCCGGTTTGGATTAGTAAACTAAATACTTTTTTACAGCTTATATTAGTGACGTTACTTATTGTTAAATTAGCTTTTATTGCTTTATCTGATCTATTAATTCAGCGTGTTATTGATGCCGTGTTTGTAACGACATTGTTGAGTTTTATTCAATATACCTGGATATGGACCAAGCAAGCCACTTTTTATTTTAAAATAACCAGAAAAAATACAAAACAGGAGTTATTATAGGCGATGCAATTAATTCTACCTATTCAACCGCCTGATGCCAATTCTTTCCAAAATTTTTATACAAGCCCTAATAATACTGTTTTATTACAGTGTTTGAGGAACTTTTCTTTAAAAACAGGTGAACCTTATATTTATATTTGGGGAAATCCCGATGCAGGCTGTACACATTTATTACAGGCTTGTTGCCATGCTGCACAAGAGCAAGGTTTTTCTGTCGCTTATCTGCCTTTAGGAACTATCAAAAAATCAAGTAGTCCAGAGATTTTTCGTGGATTAGAAGCCGTTGATATGATCTGTATTGATGAATTAGAAAGTATTGCAACGGATACACTCTGGCAAGAAGCTTTATTCCATTTTTATAATCGCTTACAGGAACAGATGCGATATTTATTAGTTACTGCCAAAAGTGTGCCACAGCATTTAGGGTTTTCATTGCAAGATTTAGTTTCTCGTTTGGCAAGCAGTGTTTTATTTCAAGTACATGCATTAAATGATAGTGAACGATTGCTTGCATTGCAGCAACGCGCTCGTTTAAGAGGGCTGGAATTCTCGGATGAAGTGGGTCAATTTTTATTATTACGACTTCCCCGTCATTCAAAAACGCTTTTCTCCGTTCTTGAACAATTAGATAGAGCGAGCTTAAGCTTAAAGCGAAAACTAACTATCCCTTTAGTAAAAACTATTTTAGATCTCTGATTACGTTGACTGAAATTATACAAAAGTACGCTAAAAGCTACTTTAACGTAACTTTAGTGCAATATTGCCAATTCGTTTACCGAGTGCTTTACAAAGCCGTTTTTCCTCATCACTGAGTGGATTTTTACTGTCTTTACCTGCCATGTGCGTAGGGCCATAAGGAGTTCCGCCAGTTTGCGTGGTGGATAAATCAGATTCTGTATAAGGTACGCCGACAACAATTGCACCGAGGTGAATGAGTGGAAGCATCATACTAATAAGCGTTGTTTCTTGCCCGCCGTGTAAACTTGATGTTGAAGAAAAGAAGCCCGCAGGTTTATTGACCAATGCCCCGGAAAACCATAAGCCACTGAGACTATCAATAAAATGTTTTAAGGGAGCTGCCATGTTTCCAAAACGAGTAGGGCTACCTACTATTAGCCCTGCACAGTCACGTACATCTTCAAGGGTTGCATAAGGAGGGCCTTGTGCAGGAATTTCAGATTCCGTGGCCTCACAAACAGTAGAAATATTTGGGACAGTACGAACTCGCGCTTCTATGCCGGTTATTTCCTCCACGCCTCTGGCAATTTCGTTTGCCATTCCTTTAACAGCGCCATAGCGACTATAGTAGAGTATGAGTACATAAGGCATAAGATAATTCCCTATTTTATGAAAATTTCCACTAATATACCCGTTACACTGGGAAATGCGAAGCTGCATTTCCCAGTGTATTTATATTTAAAGATGCGAGTCTACGATTTTGCTTATTCTATGATAAAGATGCATAAACTTATTATTTAATAAGATTTAAAGGCAGTGTATTAATGTCTTTCTTCGTTTTATTATCCATCATAATAACGCTAGTTTGATTTTTACAAGCTTCATTTGACAAATAATGACAAGCAGTTTTTAAGCCTTTAGCATTAATTCCTGTCCATTGCGAGAAAAGAAAGGGAAAGTTGAGGGCAGAGCGGTATACCGTGATCGTTTTCTTTTGCGTATCATCAGAAGAAATAATAAACATTGGAATACGATAATCTTGTTGGTATTTATCGGTGTGTTCTAAAATCCCTTTTTCCATACCTAATCCGTGATCCGAAAAATACATCATCGACCAGCTGTTTTTTGCTGATTTGGCTAATCGGACAATGTTTTTTAATAAAGTATCGGTATTGTGGATGCTTTGGATGTAACAGGATAAATCTTTGGAATGAAAGTAAACATCAAATTGATTATTCGTTCTTTTACAAAAAGGAGAGTGGGAGCCAATAAGATGGACGACAATTAATTTCGGTTTTTTTATCGAGTTATTTAGCGCTGACTTAATAAAAGGGAGCATTGCCGTATCATTGGCATCTTTAAAGCGAGCTAGATCTTTTTGTAAAAAAATTGCTGAGTTAGCGCTTTTGCCCATAATGCTAATAGGTGTATCAAACTCACCGAGATAACCTTGGTTAGAAATCCACCACGTATAAAAACCTGCTTTTTTTGCGAGTGTGATGATATTATTCTGAAGTTGTACTTGATTATTGTGATGTTCGGCGAGGGAATGCGTCAACGAAATAACAGTAGCGGGCCCGGCTGATAGGTAATTGCTAAAGAAAAGCCCATTAGATTTGCTGGCAAATGGCGTGTTGTTAATTGGAAAACCATAATTGCGCATTAAATCTTTTCGTGCACTTTCACCGATGACGAGAATGTAGGTCTTATATTTGGGATTCGCGGAGACATTTTCCCAGCTGTCTTTTCCGCTTGATATGGCTTTAAATTCTTTATACTGCGTATTAATAAAATAGGTATTTCTATAAGCTTCTATTAAAAATTTAACGGGTGTAAATCCTATTTCTGTGAGGTGACCTTCTGTAAGCGCCATTTTTATAGGTGCAAATAAGAGGCTTATTAATACAAAAGCTGCGATAAGCTTAATTCTCTTTAGAGGTGGATTTAAACGCAAGCTAGCAACGATAATCCCTAGAATGAGGATTAATACACTTCCTATATAATAAATTGTTGGGATAGTACTGAGTAAGTCTCCGGCTTCAACCTTATTCGTATAAAAAGCTGAGCTAATGATAGCATAATCAGGCGTACCAAAAATTTGGCCAACAGGAAAATAAAATGCGGCTATCAGGGTTAAAAAAATTGTTATTAGGATATGGAGTTGCCGGCTGAATTTCAGCATTAACAAAAAAAGAAAGAATAGTGTGAATGAATAGACAATATTTAAGCGATAGCCAAAAGACGCATTAACTAATACAGAAAATAAAAATAACAGCGTGTAAGGGAGTCTGTTAGGTGTAGAAGTAGCGCTAGAGTAGAGTCGTTTTATTATTTCCACAGAATAGAAACCCAAATAAAAATAGCCAGAAGTATTGATAGAAACACAGCAGCCGAGCCCATATCTTTAGCTTGACCCGATAACAAGTGCTGTTCTTTACTAATGCGATCAACTATTTTTTCAATAGCACTATTGAGGACTTCCGTTATCAGAATAAGCCCAACAGAAGCAATCAGAATGAGACGTTCTACCTTGCCAACGTCTAGATAGGGGGTAATAACGACAGCTACCAGCAAAAGTAGGCATTCCAAACGAAATGCCGTTTCCTGTCGCCAGATAGTCGCCAACCCTTTGAGAGAGCATGTTGTGGCTTTAATAAGATGGGAAAACATTTTTCTTGTTGTATTGTTTGAATTTAAAAAGTTCGCCGCTTCAGATACGAGCGGTATAATGCGACTAATTTACAGCGGGGGACTATAGCATAATACCTAGGCACTATAAATAAAGGATGGCTACCCCTCTTTACTAGGGAAGGGGGTTGCTTATTAGCCTGTTTTAGCCGGGTGTCTTCTATTTATTTTGACTAAAATATGGTATAAAACACCGCGCTGTTTAGGCGATATTTCACACATCTATTGAAAAGATAGTTGAGGGTGGCTATTTAGAGGGTGTTTTCAATCAATTGAAGGCATCTCTTAACAGTCTTCAGCTATTGATAGATGGAGGTTTAACCCAGCGAAGCTATCCTGTATTCACTAAAAAGAGGATAAGCCGAGCAATTTTGGAGTAAGAAAAAAGTGTCAACCATTACATTAAGAAAATTATTTGAAGCCGGTGTTCATTTTGGCCATCGCGCGCGCTTTCGTGAGCCTAAAATGGCTCCTGCTATTTATGGTGTAAGAAACGGAATTAGCATCATTGATCTAGAAAAAACCCGGGAATATATTATTGAAGCCCTGAATTACGTGGCTAAAATAGCAGCAAGGCCCGGTAGTAAAATTTTATTTGTGGGAACAAAACGTGCTGCTCAAGACTTGATTAAAGAGCAAGCGCTTCGCTGTGATATGCCTTTTGTCGCTCATCGCTGGCTAGGCGGCCTTTTGACCAACTACAGTACGATTCGTAAATCAGTTAAAAAATTGAAAGATTTAGAAGCCGAAAAACAAGCCGGTGGTTTTGATAAGCTTACGAAAAAAGAAGCCCTAAATCAGGAACGGAAAATGGGTAAATTGGAGCGTGCACTGGGTGGTATTAAAGACTATAGTGGTTTGCCAGATGCATTATTCGTTATTGATAGAGGCTATGAAAATATTGCTATTGCGGAAGCACAAAAGCTAAAGATACCCGTTATCAGTATTGTCGACACTAACCACTCACCCGAAGGGATTGATTACATTATTCCTGGGAATGATGATGCCGCGCGCGCGATTGCGCTTTATGCCGAAATGGTGGCAGATACTATTTTAGAGGCACGTGCAAAAACTGATAATGCGTCGGAACTCGCCATCAAAGAAATTGAGAAAAAGGAAGAAGTGTCATCGGATAAGGTGCTTGAATCTGCACAATCTGTCGATAAAAAAGGAGAGTAGGAGATGGCTACAATAATAACAGCAGCCCTTGTTCGGGAATTACGTGCGCGTACCGGTGCAGGCATGATGGACTGCAAAAAAGCTTTAATTGAAGCGGAAGGTAATCTAGACGCTGCTGCAGAAGCGATGCGTAAATCAGGTCAAATTCAGGCTGAAAAAAAATCAGGTCGTATTGCGGCTGAAGGTTTAATCGTTATTAAGTCGAATACTGATCTTTCCATTATCTTAGAGATTAATTGTGAAACTGATTTCGTAAGTCGAGATAAAAACTTTGTCGAATTTGCTGATGCAGTGACGCAATTAGCGCTTGATAATAAAGTGGAATCAGTAGAGGCTCTTTTAAGCACTTCTTTTTCTGAAACTGGGCAATCTGTAGAGAATACGCGCCAAAACTTAATTGCTAAATTAGGTGAAAATATACAAATTAGGCGTTTAATGCTCGTTTATTCACAGCCAGATAGCGTGATAGGCGCTTATGTGCATACCGGTCGAATCGGTGTTATCGTAAAATTACAAGGCGGCGATAAGCAACTCGCTAAAGATTTGGCACTGCATATTATTGCTAATAATCCTTTAGTGATTTCAGCGGAAGATGTTTCTAATGACGTGGTTGCAAAAGAGCGAGAAATTTTTATGGCGCAAGCACAGTCAAGCGGTAAGCCACAAGCTGTTATTGATAAAATGATTGAAGGACGGATCACTAAATTTCTTAGTGGGATAAGTTTATTAGGGCAGCCTTTTATTAAAGATGAGACGATTACTATAAAAAACTTGCTTGAAGGATCACAAGCTAAAGTAATAGATTTTGTTCGCTTTGCTGTGGGAGAAGGGATTGAGAAGCCAACAGAGGATTTTGCTGAAGCAGTAATGGCCCAGGTTAAGGGATCCTAAGTGCTTTGCAGAGGGAAACCGTAGGGGATATTAAGCACTATTTATACCCCTTATGTACAGCAAGTATCTAGGGCGTGTCGTTATTAAGCGAGAATGACGATACACCCTAGAAACCCCCGTCCGAAAAGGTTATGATCCATCCTAATTAATAATGAGTGTTAACCAACATGACTTTACCCACCCTTAAGTATCGACGTATTTTACTTAAACTCAGTGGCGAAGCCCTCAGTGGAGAAAACTCTCAAACACTTGATCCCATTATTCTTAACAACATTGTTAATGAAATTATTGAAATATCTAATTTAGGCATACAAATTGGTATTGTTATCGGTGGCGGAAATCTTTTTCGTGGTGCTGCTTTAGAAAAAATGGGTATTGATCGTATTACAGGCGATCAAATGGGAATGCTGGCTACTTTCATCAATGCTCTTGCGTTAAGAGATGCCTTTGAAAAGTGCGGTAAAGTTGCAAAAATTATGTCAGCCGTTCCAACGGGAAGTCTAGCGCCTCTTTTTGAACGACATAAAGCTAAACGCTACTTAGAAAAAGGCTATATTGTTATCTTTGCTGGAGGAACGGGCAATCCTTTATTTAGCACTGACTCTGCCGCTAGTTTACGCGGAATAGAGATAGGGGCGGATATTTTGTTAAAAGCGACGCATGTCGATGGTGTCTATTCGGCTGATCCTAAAAGAGATAAACAGGCCGTTTTATATTCACAGGTGAGTTATCAAACAGCCTTAGAAAAAGAACTGGGTGTTATGGATTTAGCGGCTTTTTCGCAATGCCGCGATTATAGTTTACCCATCCACGTTTTTAATATTCAAACTAAGAATGCCTTACGTAAAATTATCGAAGGTAAGAAACTAGGTACACGAGTGAATAATCAGGGGGATGAAACAGTATGAGTACGATTGGTTCAATAAAACTAACGGCTGAACAAGGCATGCAAAAAGCAATAGAATCCTTGGAACTCAGTCTCTCCAAATTACGAACGGGTAGAGCGCATCCCAGTTTATTAGAACAGCTCCGTGTTTCTCAATATGATAAAGAAGTTCCTTTAAATCATGTAGCGAGCATTACCGTTGCTGATGCTAGGACTTTATCGATAACGCCTTGGAATAAAGCAGAAATTCCAGCGATTGAAAAAGCAATTAGAAATTCTGGCTTAGGCTTAAATCCTGTTACGGCGGGTAATATTATTCGTGTGCCGTTGGCCGCTTTGACTGAAGAACGTCGCCGTGAAATGAATAAATTAGTAAAAAAAGAAGCAGAAGATGCGCGTGTTTCGATTCGTAATTATCGCCGTGATGCAAATAACCAATTTAAAGAGCTCACGAAAAAGAAATTAACGACTGAGGATGAAGAACGTCGTGCCCAAGATGCGATTCAAAAAATGACCGATCATGCCATTGCTAATGTAGAAAAAGTGGCGAATATGAAAGAAAAGGAACTCATGCAGGTATAACCTGTATATTATGTCCACTTCTACTTTAAAGTATCCTCGTCATCTTGCTATTATTATGGATGGAAATGGTCGTTGGGCTAAAAAGCGGCATTTGCCGCGCCTATTAGGCCATCAGGAAGGTTTGAAAGTCGTCCGTAAAATCGTTAAAAAGTGCGGTGAATTAGGAATAGAAGTACTGACGCTATTTGCATTTAGTAGTGAAAATTGGCAGCGACCTGCTGAAGAAGTTAATCACCTCATGACACTTTTTCTAAATACTTTAAAAGGTGAAATAGAAAAATTAAATCAAAATAATGTTCAATTAAGAATGGTGGGAAGCCTTGAACGCTTTAAAGAGCCGCTTCGCCTGTGTATCGATGAAACGCAGAAATTAACTGCAAAAAATACCGGTTTAAAACTCATTATTGCTGTCGATTATAGTGGCCAATGGGATATTATCCAGGCAGTACAAAATTTGGCATGCCAAATTAAAGAAGGCTCACTCAAATCTGAAAAGATTACTCAGGATTTATTTGCACGTTATTTAAGTTTATCCGATCTGCCCTCGCCTGATTTATTAATTCGTACCAGCGGTGAGTATCGCATTAGCAATTTTCTTTTATGGCAACTCGCTTATACTGAACTGTATTTTACAGAGACTTTATGGCCTGATTTTGATGAGGAAGCATTAAATAAGGCATTAATTTTTTATTCGCAACGGGAACGGCGCTTTGGCTGTACCAGTGAGCAACTCTCGGAAATCAATGCTTAAGCTTCGAATATTAACCGCTTTCATATTAATCCCCCTGGTGATAGGGGGAATTTTTTATTTATCACAGCCCTATTTTATGGGGATAACGGCATTCATTACGCTGTTGGCGGCTTGGGAGTGGTCTCGTTTAAGTGGATGGACCGATCTGAAAAAGCGCATGCTTTATGTAGGAGTTCAGTGTATTCTCTTATTGGCTTTAATGGCTTTTTCAGCCACGACGAAATGGGCAGGGATAATAGTATTAGGTTTGATTTTTTGGATATTCCTCTCTATTTATTTGCTTAATGCACGTAGAAAACCCATATTACCAACAATTCCGCGTTATCTCAGGGCTAGTCTGGGATGGTTGATACTCACTTTATGTTGGACGGCACTTCAAGTGTTGCATTTGACGCCTTTTTATCTACTTTTTATGTTGCTAATCATATGGTTAGCCGATACAGCGGCCTATGTCAGTGGTCGTCTTTGGGGGCAACATTTATTAGCGCCTACCTTAAGTCCGAAAAAGACATGGGAGGGCATGATTATTGGATTATTAGTAACTTTTTTTGCCGCCATGTTGATTCAAACTTTTTTTTCGGGGGTTAAACCTTCTTTATGGCAAATATTAATGCTTGTATTACTCACCAGCTTAGCCTCAATAGCGGGTGATTTATTTGAAAGCCAATTAAAACGATTAGAAGGTTTAAAAGATAGTGGCCATTTATTACCCGGTCATGGCGGCATTTTAGATCGTATTGATAGTCTATTGGCAGCGGCGCCCGTATTTGCGGGATCTTTGTTATTACTAGGTTTAGTTTCATGAAGTTTTTAACTATTTTAGGCGCAACCGGTTCGATAGGTGTTCATACCTTAGATGTTATTGGAGAACATACGGATCGTTTTAGAGTCGTTGCATTAACTGCGCACCACAATATTGAATTACTGTTTAAGCAATGTATTCAACATTCGCCAGCCTATGCGGTTGTTAGTACGAAGCGCTTAGCGGAGAATTTGCAACAACGTTTACGAGAGGAGTCGCTCCAAACCGAAGTATTATTTGGTGTGGAGGCGCTTGCCAAAGTGGCTAGTCTTGCCGAAGTGGATATGGTAATGGCCGCTATTGTAGGTGCAGCTGGATTATTACCGACTTTGGCAGCGATAAAAGCCAAAAAGCAAGTATTACTAGCTAATAAAGAAGCTTTAGTGATGGCAGGTCCTTTACTCATAGAAGAAGCTAAGCGTTCCGAAGTGACTTTATTACCGGTAGATAGTGAACATAATGCGATTTTTCAGTGTTTACATGGATGCTTCGAAACAGGTGTTGCTTCGAAAGAAGTGACAAAAATTATCTTAACGGCATCCGGTGGAGCTGTACGTCACAAGCCTTTAGCACAACTGCAAAAAACAACGCCTTTAGAAGCGTGCCGGCATCCTAATTGGTCTATGGGTCAAAAAATTAGTATTGATTCGGCTACATTGATGAATAAAGGGTTTGAAGTCATCGAAGCCCACTTTTTATTTGGATTACCACTCGAACAAATTGAGGTTGTTCTACATCCGCAGAGTATTATTCACTCTTTTGTAGAATATCGTGATGGTTCATTGCTTGCCCAACTAAGCAACCCTGATATGCGTATCCCCATTTCTTATGCATTGGCTTGGCCAGAACGGTTGACTAATTCTGCTTCTCGTCTAGATTTAATTAAATTAGCACGACTTGATTTTGAAGCAATTGATGAAAAACGTTATCCTTGTTTGGATTTAGCGTATGAAGCCCTTAAAATAGGTGGTACGGCAACGACTATTCTTAATGCGGCTAATGAGATTGCAGTACAAGCGTTCTTAGAAGGAAAAATTAATTTCACGGCTATCGCACTGCTTAATAAACAGGTATTGGAAAAAATTCATTCGCGCCCAGTTACTAGCGTGGAAGTAATCTTAGAGGATGATCATTTAGCGCGCGCCGTTGCTTTAGAGTTGATTGATCATGAGGGAAAAGTTATGGCATCTTTAGTAGATGCTGATATGATGGACGCCCACGCGGCTATTTTTTAATTTTTTAAAAATAATTTACATGCACCGTTTATTGAGATTTTTTTCACCGACGCTTTTATTGATTGCATCTTTTTTGTTACCCATTCAGGCACACGCTTTTTATCTAAGCCGAATTGATGTAAGGGGATTAAAAGGGATAAGCCGTGATACTGTTTTAAGCTATTTGCCTGTCAGAACGGGCCAAACGTTTAATCCAGAACAATCATCGCAACTTATTAGTGCATTATATGCAACAGGCTTTTTTAGTAACGTCAGTTTGCAAGAGCAAGGAAATACACTCGTTATTAACGTTGTCGAAAGACCGATAATAAGCGAAGTTACAGTGACAGGTAACAAAGAGATTCCCAAAGATAAGCTCAATGAAATACTTAAAAAAATAGGGTTGGTACAGGGGCGTATTTTTGATAAGTCCACCTTAGATCGCTTCGTCGCACAGCTTCGCGCACAGTATGACAATATGGGTAAGTATTCGGCAGGCGTTACGCCGGTTATTATTCCTAAATCCAATAATAGAGTAGCCATTCGTATTGAAATATCAGAAGGCCTTACCGTTCAGATAGCGGGCATTTCTATTATTGGCAATCACGTTTTTAGTGAAAGAAAACTACTGAGCGCATTACCCATATCGACTACTCATTTTTGGTCTTTTTTTACCAACGCTGATCAATACAATCAGAATAAATTATCGGCGGCCTTACAGGCTTTACAGTCTTATTATCTTGATCGGGGTTACCTTAAATTTAAAGCGGACTCTACACAAGTTGCTTTAACACCTGATCGAAAAACAGCCTATATTATCATTCATGTGACAGAAGGGCCTCTCTATAAACTGAGTGGTTATCAAGTGACGGGCCGTGTCATATTAGATGGAACGAAATTGCACGCTGTTTTCCTCCCACTTACAACGGGCCAAGCATTTTCTCGTCAGAAAGTGATGGATGTTGAACAAGGAATTAAAAAAGCCTTGGGCGATTTTGGTTATATTTTTGCAACCGTAAATACTTTGCCCGATGTGGACGAGAAAAATAAAACTGTATCTTTAACGTTTTATGTTGATCCAGGTAATCGAGTTTATGTCAGACATATTAATATTACAGGAAATTTAAAGACACAAGATGAAGTATTTCGTCGTTTATTGTGTCAGCAAGAAGGTGGTTTGATTTCAGAATCTGATATGAAGGAATCCATCAGACAACTTAATCTCAGTGGTTTTCTTGACGGTGAACCACAAATAACACCAGTACCTATCCCAGGGTATACGGATCAAGTAGATTTAGACCTCAACATTAATGAAGCGCATGCGGCGCAAGCATTATTTAGTTTAGGTTATGGTACCAACGGGCCTGTTATAGGTGCTTCGCTTAATCAAAATAATGTGTTTGGAACGGGTAATCAATTAGGGATTAACTTTAATAATACGCGTGCCGCTACGATATATAGCCTTAGTTATAACAACCCTTATTACACGTTAGACGGTGTTCAACGAGGCTTTGACCTCTTTTTCCAACGGTCTACGCCGAGTAATTTAAACACCACGACCTATAGTACAAATACCTATGGTGGCGACCTCCGTTATAGCATTCCGTTTGATGCCAAAGGCGACACGCTACAACTCTCTGGTGGATTACAAAAATTACAACTCAATTTACCTCCTTTTAGCCAATTGTCTTCCGAAGTACAAAACTTTGTTACACAACATGGTACGCAGTTTAACCAGCTTTTATTAGCAGTAGGTTGGGCGAGAAATGGTTGGAATCGGCTTATTTTTCCTGAACAAGGGTTTTCTCAAAAAGCGAATGTACAACTTGCATTACCGGTTGGAGGTAGGCCTTTAGACTATTATAAAGTTAATTATAGCGGGGCAGGTTATTACCCATTAGGTCATAATTTTAAATTGCAAGGTAGTTTAAACTTAGCGTATGGAAATGGATTTGCGTCTACACGTGGACTGCCTTTTTTTGCCAATTATTATGCCGGTGGAATAGGGACCGATGGCCAGGTACGTGGTTATGAAATAAGCTCTTTAGGCCCACGCGATAGTAATGGTTATCCTTTAGGTGGTAATGTTATGACAGTAGGAAGTTTGGGGCTTATTTTACCAATGCCAGCTTCATTGTCTGAAAAAGTAAGAACAAGTCTTTTTGTTGATGCCGGTAATGTTTACTCTACTTTAGGCGTGACGCAGCCAAATCAACCACGAGGAGGGACTGCTTCGGGTCCCGTACGTTATTCAACAGGACTTGATGTAGATTGGCGAGTGCCTGTTTTTAATGTAGTATTAAGCTTTAGTATGGCTAAGGCGATTAATCCTAAGCCAGGCGACCAACTCCAATTCTTCCAATTCAATATTGGAACTGGCCTTTAGTGTTATGCTTATTTAAGGAGCTGATAATGAAGAGTATTCGGTTAACATCTTTGGCGCTGTTCGTAGTAACTTGTTCCGTATTAGCCGGTTGTAAACAGTCCGCTCCGACGGCTGCAACGGTTACTCCGACTGCGACCAATACCGATCAAGTAAAACTAGCTGTCGTTGATATGCAAGCTGTACTACAGAAAGCTCCGCAGATAGCTAAAATTAATGATAGTTTAACGAAGCAGTTTAAAGGGCGGCAAGATAAAATTATGCAAGCACAACATAATTTACAGACGGAAACCCAAAACTTAGAGAAAAATGCGGCAATTATGAAGGCCGATGAGCGTACCAATCTAGAAAATAAGATTATTACGGATCGTAATAACGTTCAAACCATGGTCGCTTCTTTTCAAAAAGACCTTTCTAAACAGCAAAGTGACTCCTTACATAACTTTAGTCAGCAATTAGACGGCGTTGTGAGTAGGCTTGCTTCGCAAACGGGGCTCGATCTTGTTATCCAGAAGGGTAGTACCTTATATGCTAAAAATAATCTAGACATAACCCCACAGGTTTTAGAGGCCTTAAAAAGGGCTGGGTAATAAAAAAAGTATATTCACACAATTGGGTTTTCGGCAAGTGCCGCGAAATTGCGAACCGAGCGGAAACGCTGCAGAAAACCCAAGCGCAAAGAGTATATCCATAACTTAAGTTAATTCTTTTAAAAAAGCCTAGAGCTAGGTGCATTTTGCAGCGTTCTTACCGACTAGAAGAAATAGCCCGTATAATTAATGCTGATTTAAAAGGCGATCCCAATTGCCTGATTAGCGGTATTATGACGCTGCAAAATGCAAAGCCAGGTCAAGTTTCATTTTTAGATAATCAACGTTATCTAAAGTACCTACCTCAAACAAAAGCTTCTGCTGTTATTTTACGAGCTGAACATAAGAGGCAAGCCCCCTTGTCTTGTCATGTTTTAGTTACTTCCGACCCTTATCTTGCTTTTGCAAAAATTGCTCAGCTTTTTGAAAGGGAAAAATCATATGTAGTAGGTATTCATCCGACATGCATTATCGGTAAGAATTGTAAGATTGATGGTAGTGTATCGATTGCCCCTTTTTGTGTATTGGGTAACAATGTTTGTTTAGAACAAGGGGTTATTATTGGGGCAGGATGTAGTATAGGCGAGGATGTTACTATCGGTGCGAAGAGTCGTTTGGAAGCTAATGTTACTTTATATGCAGACACAATTATTGGCGAACGCGTGATAATACACAGTGGAAGCGTTATTGGCAGTGATGGTTTTGGTTTAGCGAAAGAAAAAGAAAACTGGATAAAGATACCTCAATTAGGTAGAGTACAAATAGGAAATGATGTAGAAATAGGCGCTAACGTAACTATTGATCGGGGTGCTTTAGAAGATACTTTTATCGATACAGGCGTTAAATTAGATAACCAGATTCAAATAGGCCACAATGTGCGCATTGGATCAAATACGGTTATTGCTGGTTGTACGGGTATTGCCGGGAGTACGCATATAGGCAAGAACTGTATGGTAGGCGGTGGCGTCTGCATCAATGGGCATATTGAGATTGCAGATAATGTATGCATCACGGGTATGTCCAGTGTCGTACATTCTATACCCGCGGCGGGAATATATTCCTCAACCCAATCAGTACAACCGCAACGTGAATGGCACAAAAACAGTGTTCGATTTCGCCATCTTGATAAAATGGCTAGAAATTTAAGACGAATAGAAACAATGTTAATTGTAAAAACCAGCAATCATTGCTTCAAATTAAAAAATTTCATTAATAAATTAAAAAAATTATTTTGTGGATAGATTAAGAACAAAGATTAAACAAGGTAAGCATTATGATTAAAACGATGGATATACAAGAAATACTCAATTATTTACCGCAGCGCTATCCTATTTTAATGATCGATAAAGTTATTTCCATTGTGCCCAGCGAATCAATTGTGGCAATTAAAAATGTGACGGTGAATGAGCCCTATTTTTTAGGTCATTTTCCTGGGAAGCCGATCATGCCGGGTGTACTTATTTTAGAGGCTATGGCCCAAGCAACAGGAATTCTTGCACTTTTCTCTAATAAAGAACGTGATAAGGAAGGTTTTTTATATCTTTTTGCCGGTATTGACGGGGTTCGTTTTAGACGCCAAGTGATTCCGGGTGATCAATTGCGAATTGAAGCAAATGTAAATTGGATAAAAAAAGATATATGGAATTGTACTGTGTTAGCTAAAGTAGATGAGACAGTTGCTTGCGAAGCTCAAATCATGGGTGCTGGTCAAGACACTAATAAAGACACTAAATTATGATTGATTTGCATGCCATTGTTGATCCAAAAGCTAAGTTAGCAGAAAACGTGTCTGTGGGGCCTTGGACTATTATTGGACCGGATGTCGAAATAGGTTCTGGTACGATAATAGGTTCCCATGTTGTCCTAAAGGGCCCAACAAAAATAGGTGTAAATAATAAAATTTATCCATTTGCATCGGTAGGTGATAACCCTCAAGACAAAAAATACCAAGGGGAAAAAACGTACTTAGAAATTGGCGATCACAATGTCATACGCGAGTATTGCACGATTAATCGAGGTACCACGCAAGATAAGGGCATTACGAAAATAGGAAACCACAATCTTTTTATGGTGGGATCGCATATTGCCCATGATTGTATTATTGGTAACCATACTATTTTTGTGAACAACGTAGCATTAGCCGGTCATGTGACAGTTGGAGATCATGCTATTTTAGGTGCTTATAGTGCCGTCCATCAATTTTGTCAGGTTGGAGAATATAGTTTTATTGCGGCAGGTAGTATGGTGAGGCAAAATGTTTTACCTTATATTTTGGTTGAAGGAGGGCACGATGCCAGGGCATGCGGTCTGAATAAAGAAGGTTTAAAAAGAAATGGATTTAGCAATGAAGCAATTTCTAGCTTAAAACGTTCTTATAAAATAATTTTTCGTGAAAATTTAACCGTAGAACAAGCCTTAGAAGAATTAAAATCTTCAGCGGCAGATTATCCCCAAGTAAAGTTAATGGCCGCTGCACTCGAAAACTCTGATCGTGGCATCATTCGCTAAAAGACCTTTACGCATTGGCATCGTAGCAGGGGAGGCTTCAGCCGATTTATTAGCGGCGGATTTACTTAAATCATTAAAATTAAGAGGAATACCCTTTATTGCAGAAGGGATAGCGGGTCCTGAAATGCAGAAGCAAGGATGTCGTTCTTTGTTTCCTATGGAAACACTTTCCGTAATGGGTTTAGGGGAAATTCTTAAACAACTTCCCGAATTATTACGCGTACGCCGTCAGCTTATCCACTATTTTATTTCTAATCCGCCGGATGTTTTTATTGGCGTCGATGCGCCTGAATTTAATTTGGATGTAGAAAAGAAATTAAAACAACACGCTATACCTACTGTTCATTATGTGAGTCCCAGTGTATGGGCATGGCGGCGTTGGCGATTAAAAAAAATAGCCAAAGGGGTAGATTTAATGCTAACCCTTTTTCCTTTTGAAAAACGGTTTTATGAAGAATATTCTATTCCCGTGGAATGTGTGGGTCACCCTCTTGCAGATGTGATTCCTTTAGAAAGTGATACTCTGCTTGCACGGCAAAGCTTAGCACTTCCTGAGTCAGCACAAATTATTGCATTATTGCCCGGAAGTCGGCGTAATGAAATTGATTATCTAGGTCGTTTATTTCTTGAAACTGCCCAACGCTGCCAGAAAAAAAATCCTGCACTTGTTTTTGTAACGGCGATGATCAATAAAGAAAGGGAGGCACAATTTTCTTTACTAAAAAGAACGATAGCACCTGAATTACCTTTAATTCTGATACAAGGACAATCCCGCCAGGTCATGGCTGCTGCCGATGTAATTTTATTGGCATCAGGTACAGCTACATTAGAAGCCATGCTACTTAAAAAACCAATGGTTGTTGCCTATAGAATGAGTGCTTTATCGTATTGTATGGCGAAGCTTCTCATAAAAGTCGATCATATTGCTTTACCCAATTTATTAGCCAATAAACCGTTAGTACCGGAATTTATTCAAGAGAATGCAACATCCGAAAATCTATCACAGGCATTATTTTGTTATTTGAATAATCCAAACATTGCAAGTACACTACAAAAAGAATTTTTAGTGTTGCATCAACAATTGCGTGGTAACGCCAGTGAAAAAGCAGTAAATGCCATACTTAAACTTTTAAATTACCCAGCCTGAACCTTTATTAAAGTATTTTAAAATAGCGTTGTTATTGCGAGCCCGGCACCTATCTTAAGAATATTTGGTCAAAGGAAGCTGATTCAATGTCGTACTCTTTGTGAAGATAGGTGCGGGGCGCAGCAACCCAGGCAAAACACGATGATGAAGAAAGTATTGGTAATCTTATTTTACCTCCCTACGTGAAAAGATCATCCCATATGGAAAATCTATGTATAGCCGGAGTCGATGAAGCAGGACGCGGTCCACTTGCCGGTCCGGTTATTGCAGCGGCAGTTATTTTAGATTGTAAAAAAAAGATTTACGGTCTAGCAGACTCTAAATTACTTACTGCAAAAAAACGTGAATATCTAGCAAATAAAATTCAAGAAAGAGCTAAAGCATGGTCGATTGGACGAGCAGAAGTTGAAGAGATTGATCACATCAATATTTTTCAAGCGACTTTATTGGCTATGCAGCGAGCAGTGTTAGCATTAACATTATTACCTAGTCTTGTTTTAGTGGATGGCAAACATTGTCCCAAACTTAAATGTCCCAGCCAAGCCATTATTAAGGGTGATCAAAAAATAGCCGAGATCAGTGCGGCTTCTATATTAGCCAAAGTACATAGAGATGCCGAAATGCGTTTACTTGATCTCCAATATCCAGGCTATGGTTTTGCAAAACATAAAGGTTATGCAACAGAAGAACATCGACAGATATTAAAAAAACGAGGCCCTACCATAATACATCGGCGTTCTTTTTCACCTGTTAATCAATACGAGATTTTATTCTAGATAATAAATTTATTCTTTGCGCAAGCAATAAGAGTGCTGGGGTTTAGTTTTTTGATCGGGCGTGACTGTGTTCTTCTCTTCTGATGTTTGGTAAAAAAAATGTCTAGCGTTAGCTTGGCTAATTGAGCTTGTTTGTCGTCGCTCCCCTATTTCAGTTCTTTCAATGCTTGGCATGTTAGAATTATTATTAGCAGTACTAGTAGGGATTCTAGAATCCGTTTGGCGTTGTTCTATTATCGGTGCATTCGCTTCACCTGAGCTAGCAGTGAAATTCGTTTTATGTTTACCGAGAAGTTTGCTTACTAAAGACTTTATAAGGAACTTAAGTTCTTGAAAAAAAGAAAAAGATTTCTTACCTTCTTTACTTAATTTTCTAGTTATTTCCACGAAAAATTTTTGATAGCCGTTTTGAAAAGAGAAAGGGTAGTTTGCCATTAGGAACTTAAGACCATTTTCTAAAATTTCTGCTAAATGGCCTTCGGATGCTAAACTATTTTTAATCATTTCTGTATTTTTACTTTTAGCGGTTAGTAAAAATTTAGTTAAGTCTGCAGCAAGCCTACTTTCTTTTTTCTGTTTTTTTGTATATTTTAATTTTTTAAGTTTGGATAATAAGTTTTTAGCAATAGAAATTTTTTGTGAAGTAAGTTTTCTGTTAGGACTTATAAGGTTATTGTCAAGACTTCTTTTTCTACGGCGACAGTAGTCTTCGAGTTTCTGTTTGATTTCTACGCATAGGCTATCAATTTGGCAAGCTTCTGCATTAAAGAAAGCTTCATTTTTAGCTGGTTTATAAAACTTGTCTACTTTCTCTTCGAGTGTATTTTCCTTTAATGCAAGGTGTAAAGCAGCTAACCATTTAGTTCTGAAATGAGCAACTTGGTTTCCCCTGATGCATTGATAGGCAGAAAAAAATTGCAGTAATTCCTGGTTATTATTTTTTATATAAGTGCTATTTAGTAAGGCAAGAAATATCTTAAGCGCGCTTTCTGACATCTTTTTAATGGATGTTTCCCATTTGGTTTGATTCGGATTTAAAACTTTCAAGGCTGTTAGCAATCTTGCTTCTAGAATTTGGCGTTTCGCTTGTTTTGGAGAGGTTTTTTCTGCATAGATATTTTTTTCATTGAGCCCCTCAATTAACTTATTTACATTGCCATCTTCCCAACTTATACCTGAAGTCAATTCTTTATCTGTATTCGCATGATGGATTAGAATAGCTTTTCCCGGGTTATGTTTCATTGCCAATTGTTCCATAACACTTAAGCCACCACCGCGGATAATGATGAAATTACTACGCGTCATTAATGCAGCTATTTCTTTATCACCCTGATTGCCTAAACAGATGATTTCTTTACCTGCATACTTTTCTTTTTTATTTATTCGTGCGATTTTATTAATAATCATTTTATTATTACCAAAAACAAACACTTTATCGAAACCACTTTTGAGCAAGGTTTCAATATATTTGGTCGTATCCTTTCCTGCCTGACTGCCTAACATGATGGATGCAATCAATTCGTTTGCGTTAATAGAGAATTTTTTTTCAGTTTCTTTATGCCACTTTAAAGTGATTTCTGTAGGTATATGAAATTTATTGCTGTTATCTAAATCGGGATCTTTGAAACCCGCTCTTACCATTGGATTTTGATCCGCAGGTACGTCATACACACCTGCAAAATGATATCCATCAGGAAAGAAGCGTTGTAAAATATCCTCTTTGAGGCCAACAGCGTATAACTTCATTTGTCTCTGTTGTTTAAGAGATAACTTAGTCAAGGGATTAAAAAAATGCACGGCGCCTTCTGTCGGTAAATCTGTCATGTACTGATGAATGATAACTTTAGGAAAAGGAAGCCGATTTTCTTCCAACCATTGATTATATTTAAGAACCGCATCACATAAAGCAGGTAATGCCATAGCTTGCGTGCTGATTATTTCAGTATAAGGCGTTTTAACGATGGCTGCGGCTGTTAAGCTATTTAAAAAATAATTTACAACGTGAGGATAATTTTTTTTATCACTTTTAGCTTGTAACCTCACTAATTTTTTTAGATCACTAACTTGATTGTTTCGTTGTAATATGTTCCAGACTGCTACGCTAGCATAGCCTGCGGGGTAAGTATCAAGCAACATATCTTGATAAAAACGTTGTTCCTTTCTTTTTTCATTTTCATTGAGTGAATTGATTTCGTTATCGAAGCTTATCCTATCAGGTAATATCGGATAAGATGTAGGTTTAACTGCCGCTTGAAAAACTGCACCTACACCGTAGGCATGCATAAAACCTATAGCAGTTTCTATCGTGGCTTGCGTAGGCGAAGGAGGGTTTTTAGCAAATAATACTGGCTTGTATTTCGTAAACTTAATATTTTTATATTGATATTGTAAATATTGTTGTAGGCCTTGAATAGCGGCAATATGTCCGCCACCGCCACTGCAAGCAATGAGCAGAGGTTGTCTTAATTCATTGTAAGATGCTTCACTGACATAGACAGCATTTTCAATTGCCATAATTTTTTCGATACCTATTATTTATTATTTTTAGAGTTAGGCGAGCAGATGATAAATTTTATTTAAGAAATAACAAGTATTCTTCGTATGGAAATTTAAATTATTTTAAATTTTTTTAAAACTTTAAAATAAGTGTCAATGGATGCTGTATTTAATTTATTAAATAAAATTAAAAAAATTTAAATTTTTTGTAACGTTGTGTTAAACTAGTTCAACTTATATGCAAGTTGTTTATAAGTTACTTAAAGTGTTCTTCCCTACTTGACAATATTATTCTTAGGGGTAGAATGCGCAGTCCTTGGGTTTGTGGCCTGAGGGAATTTAGGGATTAGT
>JAZJZD010000004.1:0-265444 GCA_040390025.1 Pseudomonadota bacterium
GTTTATATAGTGAATTTAGGAGATACTATTTATATAGTACATTGCTTCCAGAAAAAATCAAAAAAGGGAGTAAAAACCCCTAAAGAAGAAGTCGACATTATTAAACAACGGTTAAAACTACTAAGAGCTGAAATTAATAAGAGGTAATGATTATGGCACATAAAAGCAAAGATAAATTAGAAATTACTAAATCAAGTGGTAATGTATTTGCTGATATTGGCTTACCAAATGCAGATAAATATTTAGCGAAAGCAGAACTTGCTAGGCAGGTTAATCACATTATTACGAAACGTTCTTTAAAACAAATCGAAGCTGCCAAAGTTCTTGGCATCGATCAACCCAAAATTTCTGCACTAAGTTGTGGACGATTGGATGGTTTTTCTATTGAACGTCTCATAGATTTTTTAAATAAATTAGATCGTGACGTTGAAATTATTGTTAAGAAAAAGCCAACTCGCAGGAAGGAGCATGGTCATTTGCTAGTAGCATTCGGGTAAAATATGAAAAAATCCCTTAAAGAACTAAGCATTCGATGCCATCATGCAGAAAAATTGGAATTAGACGAGTTAAAAAAATCGGGTTACCAACTTGAAAAACTACTGCCCCATCATGGAATAACAAAAGATGGATTATTGGAGGAATTTCAATGCCTGGCAGGTAAATTTAAAAAATCGTTAAATTTTTCTGGTGACCCTCTAACCTTACAAAAATCATTACGAAATGAATGGAAAAAGCAATGATGAACAACTAATAAAAAGCGTTCCCGAATTACCGAGTGTTAATCCTACGTTACTTAAGTAGGTATACAACAGGCATCTAATTACCTCTATTTTCATTTATCAATGCCTTAATTTCGTTAATCTCCTGGCTTAGCTTATCCATCAGGGCCGTATCTCGGTAGGCTGTTAAAATACTCATCAGGGATTTAGCCTGGTCAGGGGTTATTTCCTGCCTAGCTACATCCTTTAGGATAGCATTGCCTATTTCTAGCAAAGCTCTAGATCCATCCAGTTCCTTTGGTAAATTCAGCTCAATAGGAGTATCTTTTGCTTTAGGTATCATTCTTTCCAAACAAAAACGTAAGGTATTAGTATCACCTGATTTGGCTAATTCAATGGCTTTTTCCACCAACTCATCCGCGTGAGACTCAAGTAATTTTAGCCATCGTGTCTTTTTGTTTAATGACCCTTTAGGATTGCCGCTTTGGCCTGATTTAAATTTCATAAGTTTATGCTCTGTAAAGTTCCTGTTAAAAACAGGAACTAGATAGTTAATATTTTTCCTCGTATGTTTTACGCCTAAAATATTTCGTAGCCTTCCCCTCGATTAGAGTGGACATTAATTAGGCTAGAATCATTTAAACCCTGTCCAAAATTCTTAACCACTGCCAACTTGTCCAAGCTTTTTTGTTGGACAACTTGGCAAGCGTGGTCAACTTGATTTGTTGAGGGTAGTCTAGAAGGTATTAGCCAAAACCATTTATTACCTTCTTTTTTAGGAACAATTCTTAATTCATCTTTCGCCCTACGGATCGTTCTCCAAGCATGACCGGCACAACTAGCCGCCTCCTTAATCTCTTGAATAACTTTTGATCCTGACCTCAATAAGTCGGAAAGAAATTCTTTGGCCTCTTGTAAAGCACTCTGTTCTTCGGGGTTAACTTGTGGAAGCATAATTTCATTAGCTTTATAGATACGGCTTCCTGCTCCCAAATTATTTTTGAGGTTTCAATATTGTTATCCAGCGAATGTGATTGAATAGAAAATGCTAAACCTGTTTTATCATCTCCAATATTATTTTTCATAGGTAATAAGAAACGACGATTTTCATCATTTGGATCTTGAGCTACTAAATAAGCTGCTCTAGCTGCCGCAACAAATGCTAGGCTACCGCTCACACGCATCAATGGATCTTGGCCCACTGCTTTATTTAAATGGGAGATACCTACGATTGCTAAGTTATATTTGGCTGCTAGCTCACTTAAAGGCGCCAACAATGCTCTTACTTCAGCATTTTTATAGCTATCTGTCTCACCTAAGTAAGCCGTAATAGGATCAATAATAAGGAGGGTAATGTCATGTATTTCTTCTAGAAATTTATCAAGATTAGCTATATCGGTTTTTAAACTAAATGACTTCTCTAAAATCCTTCCTTGTTTATTTTTAGTTTGTACACATTTTAGAAAGCGAGCTTTAGCTAGATCCGCTCCTGCAGCCTTTAAGCGAGGGCCTATGGTGTCACCCGGATCATCTTCAGATGAAAGAAACATAACGCTTCCTGGAAGACAAGCCGTATTATCAACGGGCCAAATACCACCCGTTGTCACAATTGCGGCTAAGCTTGCGGTAATTTGGGATTTACCTAAGCCAGGATTGCCAGCAATAATGGACACTTTCCCTCGCGCAATACGTTCAGGCCACAGCCAATTAATGGGTTGATGTGGGATTTCCGAAAATAATTGAGATAAGATGCCATGATTTATTGGCAGTGAAGCTAACTCCATCTGAGCAAATTGTGTATGGGCATACTGAATGAGGGTTTTAACGTCTGTCTCATCTGCATAAGTATTTAGATGCTGAAGCAATTCCTTAATTTGTCTATGTTGAGCATGATCCTTTATAATAGCGGCATGAGCCGCTACATTTGCTGTACTATGGGTATTGTGCATTAATTCAAATACGTAGCTTTCGCCGTTAATGCCTTTTAACGCAGGAATTATTTTGACCTCATTACTTAATGTTAATGCATCAACACTTTCACCTTTTTCTAATTTTTGGGCAATAAGTTGAAACAAATACTGATGTTCAGCTTTATAAAAATTCTTTGCGGTAAGCTGATCGGCGACTTGTAACCAGGTTGTATTGTCTATCAATAAGCTACCTAGTACTGCTTGCTCAGCTTCTAGAGAAAAAGTTTCAATTTTATTATTCATACCATACCCTCTTTAAATAAAGAGATGACAAACTTAAGTATTGTTTTTTGATTTTTTGTTTTATAGTTATGAGGTTCGATGCGTTTTCTAAAGGCTTGTGTATTTGCGGTACATAAGCCTTCTTCGATGGTGATCATAGTTAGAGCTCCATTAAAATTAGCATGATAAAAGTTTTGTACGGTGTTTTTTGTTTCATTGTTTGTTTTGTTACTCAATCCAGTTAAAAAAAGCGTTTTCATCAATTAGAACGCGCTTGCCAACTTTTTTAATAACTTTATCAAAGCCATTTTTATGTCGATTGAAAATTAGATTACGTAAGCCACCTACTTTTGGCCAGTCGTGATACCGTTCCCAATTAGGCACAGGGATATAGCGGGTTGATTGGATGGGATTTTGACTGTCATTCATAATTAATACCTTTAAATAAGAACGTTTAGCGAAATTGCTATGTGCTTTATAGCAAATGGATCTGCTTTTTGGCTGGTAAAAATGTGTGGTAATGCCAACTAATTTTTTGTTCCAGTTAAGTGAAATAAAAAACAGCTTCTTTTTCAGGATAAATTATCTTTAAAACGAAAAAGCTGGCATACACAAAGTTGGCATTTTCGCAAAGATAATGCCAGTTCTGGTTAAAAATTTCCGATGTAGTTTTGAAGAAAAGGAGGTTGACTAAATCAGCTTTAAACTCTGTATTACTTACAATTATTGTTCAGTTTCTTGCATTTTTCTTAAGTATTTTTTAATACTTTTAGTTTGAGATATTTTCTTTCTAAGTGTTTCTGTTCCACCTGGCAAAGATTTCTTTTTTGCTACTAACCTGGCTAGGTCAGAAGCAAAATAACGACCGGGATTTTCTCTAGCAATACTTAGCGCACAATTAAGTGGCTCATCCCATCTCTCTTTAGCTTTGAGCTTCTTAGTTTTACTTGCAATCTGAGCAAATTTTTTATTTTTTTCACGCGTTCTTGCAGCAAACTCAATATCTTTAAGAAGAGATGTACTAAGTTCAAAATCCTGACTATTGCCTGGATGGTACTTATCCTTTAGCGATTCAATATCTGGCTTAAGAAAATATATATCACTTCGATTTATTTGATGCCCTTGTCGCAAAACAATATTTTTTACAGTTATCCCTCTACATATTTCTGCTAAAGACGGTTGTAATGGGACAATCAAATAAGAACAATCAGGCTTAATTCGAATAGCTTCTGAGTAACAAAGCTTTTTAACAGGCGAATCACCAAAGCTACTATTTGTAGCATGAAGACGCTCTAGACCAACATAAAAATACAAATAAGAAAGATCAAGTGCTTCGTAATTAATAGGGTATGCATAATAATTTCCAACTCTATAATTGCTTGTCTTGCAATAAATGCCAATCTTGTCCATAAAACATCGAGCTAAAAAATTGTCTTCATTTAAATACAAAAGTTTTGTTGCTTCTCGCAAGGAATATATTTCTATAGGGAAAATACCCATTTTTGCTTTCTCTATATCAATCTTATAATAATGAAACAAGATACGTTCTCTAAATTTTGGATGAACTAAAAAAGAATTTTCAGAAACAGTAATTTTGGCTTCATAGGATCCAGCTTGACGAGGAATAGTTTTTTCAGTTAGTTTTAGCCATTCTAAGAGCGTAAGCGGTCCACGTAAACCTTCAGTTTTTAATAAAAACAGAAGAATTGCTCTCTTTTTCCTAAAAAAAGTATGTATGTTAGCTTTAACCTTTCTTGCATTATATATGTGCTCTACATCACTGTATCGCCTATGACTAATATTTTTAACCTCTTTTTCAAGATTTACTGTTACCAACATTTCTCTAAGCTTGCGTATCTGTTCGTAAACCTTATCCATATCAACCTCAAACTCAAAGAGCGCGCAAAGGGTTATAAATTCCGTTAATTCCCAGTATGGCCGTTCTTGAAAAGCATAGTCGAAAACACTACTAATAAAATTTTTAAATCCAACAGAATAAGAGGTATAAACCTCATCTTTAGCAAGATCCATTCCCCTTTTTAACTTAAGATGGTCAAAAGCTACTTGAAGTAAGTTACTATTAAGTTGAAATTCAGCCACGGTTACACTCAAAAAATCTTCTTATTCATATTCGCCACTACTTTACTAGTATGCGCTTCAGACAAGTGAGCATAACGTTTCACCATCTGAAACGTTTTATGACCTAATACTTCAGAAATCTCCGACAAACTAGCCCCATTCATCGCTAAATAAGAAGCGGTGCTATGTCGAAGATCATGAAAACGAAAATTAGCGATCCCAGCACGCCTCAATGCTGTTTCCCAAGGAGAACGAATATCAATTGGATTCTTTAGGATCTTACCTGGGAAAACGAGTTCACAAGTCAAATTACTTTTATCTTTATATTGCTGCATTAATTCTAAAGCATGACCACTTAAAGTTAGAACTCGACGTTCATCATTTTTAGTTTCATGTAAGATAATAACACCACGTTGCAAATCGACATCTTTCCAATGCAATCCTAGAAGTTCCATACGTCTAGCACCTGTAGAAAGTGCTAATACCACTACCAGGTAAAGGATCTTGTTATCACTGATTTTACAAGCATCCAATAAGCGTGAACGCTCTTCATCTGACAAAAAGCGCACACGTCCTCGAGGCTCTTTAGGTTTAGTGATCTTAAGCAGAGGATTTTCTTCTATCCATGACCACTCCTTTATAGCAACAGTGAAGACATGACTTAATGCAGCTAGATAACGATTAACGGTAGCTGGGGTGCGTAATTCTTTACGTTTCGTTTTTTCCTCAAGTAACTTATCACGCTGTGCTGCTAATAAAGCGGGTGTTATTTCGGCAAGCGTATAAGCACCTAAGGTTTCTTTCCACCACTGCAATTGTCCAGTCTGACTAAAACCACTCTTAGGTTTAGTAGGAAGAATTTTTGTAACATAACGATCTATGGCTTGCGCTAATGTATGGCGTTTAGCTTCGGTAGTTTTAAAATGTCTACCTTCACGTAAAGAACTTTCAGTTTGTTGTGCCCACTTACGCGCGTCCGTTAAACGTTGAAAAGTAGCTGTCTGTGTAGGAAAACCTTTGAGTCTAACCTTGACACGGAAACTGATTTTTTTATCTTGAGTTACTTTTTTTTATCTTGAGTTACTCTTTTTTCAATGTTAGCCACGAACTCGCCAACTTATTATTAGAAATAATACACTACAACAAAGGTAAAATAATGGCAACAATAGATTTATAATCAAATAACACTATGTAATTTTATTTATATTTTTCAATAAATTAAATTTTTAGAATTTAACAAAGGGACACTTAAGGGGCAATTTATAAAAAAACAATGTTCGATTTGTTCAAAAAATATTCATAATTAAGATGGAAGTCAGTACAAAACTTGTTTACTTTTATCGCTATTTGTTTTTTCTGAATGTCCCACTACTGCCCCATGAAGGAGTAGTTTAAGGAGGAGAAGCTGGCTAACTCTTTGATTTTATTGGTGGGCCGTGATGGAATCGAACCATCGACCAATTGGTTAAAAGCCAACTGCTCTACCGACTGAGCTAACGGCCCGCAAATTGAACGGCAGATTGTAGTCAATTTGGCGGGGAATAGCAATCCTCTCCTTTTTCTTGATACCTATTTTTTAGTGAAACTTACTTGGTAAAATCCATAAGCTAACGCTAATACACTGAAAAAACCTAAACCTATCGCTAATACATCCCATTTAGCTGGCATAATCGCTAAAATAGCCGGATTACCCGTTACTGACATGGGAATAGCGACTAACACATCCATCAAAGCAGCACCGGCTACCAATCCACAAGCAAGTAACACCGCATAGTGTTGACGTTGATTTATGACTCGCTTTTCTTCTTCATTGGCTATTTTTAGCTGCCGTTGAAAGTTTTGTTTAATGAAAAATGCAAATAAACTTCCTATAAATAAAGGGATAGAAGAACTCAAAGGTAAATAAATTCCCATCGCTACGCCTAATAATGAAAGTCTTCTGAAGCCTAAAAGGTGGAACGTAATAAAAACTACCATGATTAACGCACCGATACCCAGCATAGACCAGGGCAAATCATGATTAAATACACCTTGGGTTAAACCCGCCATCATTGCCGCCGGTGGTGCGGATAAGGTTTGAGTAGGATCCATACCTGCATGCGGCAGAACCGTGGCTAAGCCATAGACATTAAATAAAAGCTCCATCACATAAGGGATTACAAAAGCCGCTACTATCACGCCCAATATAAGCATAACCTGTTGCTGCCAAGGCGTTGCACCAATAAGGTGACCCACTTTAAGGTCTTGGATATTATCATTGGCAATACAGGCAGCACCTGCAACTACAGCCCCAATAATAATAGTGATCGCGGCGGCGCTAAGTAGTTGCGTTGAAACAATAGGTTGTCCTTGAAAAAGAAGCCATGCGCGTAGAATAATCGCGATTAATAAAAGTCCTGCGATCACAATAGACGAACCGGGACTTGCGGTTACACCGACTAACCCGGAAAAATAGCCACAAATTGCCGCGAAAATAAATCCTATCACGAGTACATAAAGGATAGTGCCAAAGATGAAAAGAGGAGAACTGCTGGAAATAAAAGTTTGCAGTGGAAACAAATAGTGAAATAAAAAATAAATACAAACAATAAGAGCGAGCAAACCAAAAAGTAAATAAATTGTTGGTATATCTCGTTCAGTAGCAGCTAATAGTGGTTTATTGGGTAGCGTTTTTAGTAACCCCTGAATTGATACACGCAAGCTTTGGTAAAAGGGCTTTAATAGATTAATTAAAGTCCAAAGTCCTGCAATCAACATAGCGCCTAAACCCATATAATGAATATCTGTTCTATAGGCGGCTAAACTTGTCTCTAAACTAAAGTGGCCTGCTACTGGGGTAAGTATGCTTAAAAATGGCAAACCAATCCCCCACGCCATAAACGCACCCAAAACAAGGCTCATCCCTACATCAAATCCAATTAAGTAACCAACACCAATTAATGCCGGTGAAAAACCAGCGCCAAAACCAACAATTATTTTCGACTTTCCGAATACACTCCATTTCTCAACCGTACTTGCAATGACTTTGAAGCCGGTTTGCCCTAATTCTAATAATCCCCCTAAACCAGCTCCTAAGAGCATTTCACGAATTTGAAAGGACTGTTTTTTAGATAACTGTAAAACCTCGGCAATTGCTTTCGCTTCGGGAAAATAAAGTTGCGGCGTTTTTATTAATACTTTACGTAAGGGAATAGAAAATAAAATGCCCAATAACCCACCTAACAATGCAATTGACACGTTTTCTAAATAGGGAAAATGCTTCCAATAGCCAATAATGACTAAAGCAGGGATAGTAAAAACGATCCCTCCTGCTACCGCTTCCCCCGCAGAAGCTGCCGTTTGAATTAAATTAGTTTCATAAATGCTCGTATTTTTAAAAAAACGAAGAATTGCCATCGCTAATATGGCCGCAGGAATAGAGGCGGAAGGTAAAATTCCAATTTTTAATGCGAGATAGGTACTAGAAGCAGCGAGGATAATCGCTAAAAAAATTGATAATACAATGACCCTTAACGAAATAATACCGGAATTGTCAGACATGTTTTGCATAAATTTGCCATTTTTAAGAGGGTGTTTTAAATACAGTCTTCATTCATATAAGCCCTTAATACCTTTGGAATATGAATTTTTCCTTGCTCATCTTGATAATTTTCCATAATTGCTACTAGCGTACGACCTACTGCTAATCCTGAACCATTTAAGGTATGAATTAACTCATTGTCATTCTCTTCTGGATTACGCCAACGCGCCTGCAATCGACGTGCCTGAAAGTCTTTAAAATTGCTACAAGATGAAATTTCGCGATAAGTCTTTTGACTCGGTAACCATACTTCTAAATCATAGGTTTTTGCTGAACTAAAACCTAGATCGCCCGTACATAACGAAACAACGCGATAAGGTAACTCTAATTTTTTTAAAATTGACTCAGCCTCGTTAGTAATTTCCTCTAAAGCTTGATCACTCTCTTTAGATTTAACAAACCGTATCAGCTCTACCTTTTCAAATTGATGTTGACGAATCATACCGCGAGTATCTTTTCCATAAGAACCTGCTTCACTACGAAAGCAAGGCGTATGTGCCACATATTTTTTGGGTAATCCATCTACTGGAAAAATCATATCGCGCGCTAAATTTGTTACAGGCACTTCGGCGGTAGGGATTAAATAAAAGTTTTGTTCCCCCTTTAACGCAAACTGTTCATCGGCAAATTTGGGTAGCTGTCCTGTGCCGCGTAGGCTTGTGCTATTAACGATATAAGGTACGTAAAGCTCTTCATAACCGTGCTCTTTGGTATGTACGTCTAACATAAACTGAATCAAAGCACGCTGCAGCCTGGCCAACTTTCCGTGAAGCACGACAAATCGGGCACCAGAAATTTTTGCTGCCGCATCAAAATCCATACAGCCATTTTGTTGTCCTA
The DNA here is from genome assembly GCA_040390025.1 of Pseudomonadota bacterium. Lineage (GTDB taxonomy): Bacteria > Pseudomonadota > Gammaproteobacteria > Diplorickettsiales > Diplorickettsiaceae > JAVHYG01. Next base: position 9,411 of record JAZJZD010000004.1, read on the forward strand.
AATCGACATGGTCTTTAGGTGAAAAGTCAAAATTAGGTATAGTCCCCCATTCACGTATAAATTCGTTATCTGCTTCATCTTTTCCAACGGATACAGTCTTATCGGGAATGTTAGGGATTGTCAGGTAAATAGCTTCTAGCTGTTCTTGTACTTCTTCAAGCTGCTTCTGAGAAACTTCCAATTGGCTTTTTACATGTGTCGCCTCCTTTAGAAAAACGGATATATCTTCCCCTTTTTGCTTAGCTAGGCCAATCGATCTAGCACTTTGATTGCTCCTACTTTGCAATACTTGCGTTTCAGTTTGTAATTCTTTCCGTTGTTTTTCTAGGCGTTTTATTTGCTCAACGTCTAATTGGTAGCCTCGTGACTTAAGTTTTTCTGCAATTTCTTCGGTTTCGCTACGTAAACATTTAGGATCTAACATATACTATGGCCTGCGCTCTGTAAAAGAATTATCTGTTTCTTAAGGTAAGCTAACAAGCAATTATGACGGCAAAAATCATTGATGGCAAAGCAATTGCTCAAGAAATTCGCAATACGCTAAAAAATGAAATTCAACAGCTTCTCCATGAAGGCAAACCCGTTCCTGGTCTAGCGGTAGTGCTGGTGGGCAATAACCCCGCTTCAGAAGTCTATGTACGAAATAAACGGAATGCCTGCCAAGAAAGTGGCATGACCTCGTTCGCCTATGATTTATCCGACAATACGACTGAAACAGAATTATTATCGCTTATAAGCAAACTCAATGCCGACCCTACGGTTCATGGTATTTTAATCCAGCTCCCACTTCCTAGCCATATTCATACACCACTTATTTTAGACAGTATTAATCCTAAAAAAGATGTCGATGGCTTTCATCCTGTCAACTTAGGCTTACTTGCCCAAGGGCGACCTTATTTACGTCCTTGCACACCTTATGGCGTTATGCGTTTGCTTGACCATGAGAAGATCGCTTTACCTGGTTTAGATGCGGTTATTATAGGCACTTCGAATATTGTCGGCAAACCTATGGCATTAGAACTGCTTAATGCTGGCTGTACTGTCACTTTATGCCATAGTAAAACACACGACTTAGAAAAACATATTAAACAGGCCGATTTACTCGTCAGCGCGATAGGAAAAGCAGATATTATTAAAAGCGAATGGATCAAGCCAAACGCAGTTGTCATCGATATAGGAATCACGCGTTCATCCAGCGGAAAACTACATGGAGATATTGAATTTGAAACAGCAAAACAAGTTGCGAGTTATATTACACCCGTTCCTGGCGGAGTTGGTCCCATGACAGTCGCAATGTTATTGGCAAATACTTTATTTGCAGCTGAGAAGACCTAATCTGAGTTCGACGTAAAGAAAATCTGTATTTTTCCTTACCCCACACTACTTTCAAAGCGCACTATTATTTCCAGTGTTTATTTGTTCTTATCAAATTTAGGTTATACCACTAAAGAAATCTAGTTTAGGCAAGCTCAAGCTTGCAATAATTAGTCTCACTAGATTTTGAACATTCATCACTACTGAACAACGGCATATGAATATCACTATTATCCTTTTTATTAAAAAAAGTACCTGACCTCCTCAAGCCGTTAACATTGTGATCTTTATTTTTAGCAAAGTTTTTTAACCCTATATTTTTATCATGGTTTGCCGCTAAACTTTCTACATCATAAGAATAAGGGAAACTATCTGTAGTTTGTCTATCAAGATTTACAATTTTTGGTTTTGTTGCAGTTGCATTAGCTACTGCTTTAGGTTTAACCCTTTTGGGCTTAACCCTTTTGAGCTTAACCCGTTTGGATTTATCACTTTTTGGTTCATCATTTTTGGGTTTATCACTGTAGTAGTTAATAATTTTACAGATTTTTTCGTAAATATAGGGTACAACATGCCACGCTAAAAGCCCTAGCGTAGCAGCAGTTTCTACGGCATGTAGTGGAAAATTCTTAGCTGAGTCTTCAAGTAGATGTATTTGAGTTCGCTCGGATTGAATCATTTCTTTCTCAAATGTTCCTATTGATGTAATCAAACGTAACTGAGATTCTTCTAGCTGCAGCATCTGTGCCTGAAGTGATTGACAGTCACATGAGATTACATCTCTTTTTTCTATTTGCTTCGGTTGTAAAAAATTTGGCGTAATATTTCCCGACGCAGCGCTTCTCTCACTATCCAATTGAATTTGCTCGGAACATAATTGAGCCAGTGTTTTCTTTGAACCGTAAGGCCAGTTGACTAACGTAAAATTAAAAATTTTCCGCGTAGAATCCAATTTTCCGAACTCGCCAACGACGATTACTATAGCTCCTGCTTCTGCTTTATTTTTTAGATAGTTATTGTGCTTTGTCAATATATCCTTATCAAACTTAGCAAGCTGAGCAGATGAATTGATTGTTATAATCTCCCTTAAATTTTTAGTTATTAGCTCTATTATTTCTTCCAGCCTTGAAAAAAACTGTTTATATTCCTTAGGATAATCCGTAGTATAAATAAAAACTTCATCGGCAGAATCAAGATAATCCTTAAGTTCAGCTATGCGTGTCTGATTTACACCACTTAGATTATAGGGCTTTACTAATAAGCTATCTAAAAAAACACAAATTATTTTTTTCATTATTATTATACTCCTTTGATAAAGCTTCCAAAAAGCTTAACTGGAGTGTATTTTAGTTAACTATCGATAACAATATGTAGGCTAAACTTGCTTTATTCAATTATTTTATTAGCACATTTGTTAAAATATTTTTTAACAAAAAATTAAATGATTAATTTATTGTTTAGGTAAATATTTTTTTAATAAATAGCTTAACAAAGCAAAAATGGCCATAGCATCTCCGCCTTCGGGTCTTCCTGGACGAGAAGTAACGTTATAAGCATTAAAATCAAAGTGCACCCATTGCGTACTTTCTTTAACGAAAGCATTGAGGAATAACGCGGCAGTAATAGCTCCTGCATAAGAAGACGTTCCGGAGTTACTCATATCCGCAAACTTGCTATCTAATAGTTTTTGATAGGGTTTATAAAGAGGTAAACGCCACAGTGGATCCTGTTCTTCTGTACTGCTTTTTAATAAATCGCTGGCTAATGTTTCGTGTTCTGTAAAAAAAGCGCTGATTTCTGTACCCACAGCCGCTCTTGCTGCGCCAGTTAAGGTAGCCATATCAATCAATAATTCAGGGTCTTCGCTATCTGCTTCGCTCAAAGCATCCGCTAAAATAAGGCGTCCTTCCGCATCGGTATTACCAATTTCCACACGCAAACCATTACGCATTTTGATAATGTCGCCGGGTTTATATGCATTACTACCAATAAGATTTTCAGCGGCTGGAATCAATAATCGTAATCGTACCGGTAGTTTAACGGCCATAATCATTTCCGCTAAGCCAATCGCATTCGCCGCGCCACCCATATCTTTCTTCATAAATAACATGCTAGAGCCCGGTTTTAGATTTAAACCACCGGAATCAAAACATACACCTTTGCCTACTAGTGTAAGCTTAGGATTCTTTGCACCACCCCAGCTCAAATCGATCAAACGTGGCTTCCGCGTACTTGCTCTGCCTACAGCATGAATCGCTGGATAATTTTTCTTTAAAAGGTCATCTCCAATAATTTGTGTCACCGACGCTTCATACTTTTTGGCAAGCTGAATTACTGTTTCTGCTAATTCAGCAGGACCCAAATCTTCTGTTGGCGTATTAATTAAATCCCGCACCTGATAAATAGCTGAAATTTTTGTAAATACGTGAGAATCTTTAGGAAAAACAAGTTGAGTTAATGATCTTGTTGAATTTTTATAGCGTGTAAATTCATAGGCGCCTAACCCCCATGCCAGCGCAGCACGATCGAGCAATACTTTATCGGTTATACTCTGATAGTGATAACTTCCTTTTGGTAATACGCATGGCAAAGAGCCAAATGACCAAAAATCAGATTCATCGTTTAAAACTAGCACGACTTGTTTTAATTGACCTTCACTGCCAGGAAACAAAACAAAGTTTCCTGGCTTAGCCACAAAATTAAGTGTGGTAAGCCATTGTCGGGTAGTCGATGTTTGTTTCGTTAACCACGAATCCCACTGTTGTGGTGTAAGCGAAATAATAGGAATTGATCCTTCCGATTGTGCAGTAAAACAATTAAGCACTTAAAATCTCCTCTGCAGGAATATAGGACTTATGAAACACCTCAGCGACTGCCTGGTGTGTTATCTGACCCCGACAAATATTAAGGCCATTTCGTAAATGTTTATCTGCAGCCAGCGCGTTTTGAATACCTTTATTAGCTAATGCCAATATATATGGGAAAGTTGCATGAGTTAAGGCAAAAGTAGAGGTACGTGGAACCGCTGCAGGCATATTGCTAACGCAATAATGGACTACATTGTCGACTGTATAAGTAGGTTTTTCGTGTGTAGTGGGCCTACTTGATGCAAAACAGCCACCTTGATCAATAGCCACATCCACAACAACGGTTCCTGGACGCATTTTTTTGATTAATTCTGTCGACACTATTTTAGGCGCTTCTGCACCCGGTACAAGTACAGCTCCAATCAAGAGATCGGCTAGCGCCGTATATTTTTCGATTGCATCTTGAGTTGAAAAAATAGTATTAAGCTGGCCACCAAATTGCTCATCTAAGTCTTTTAAACGCGTCACTGATTTGTCTAATACCGTGACCTGTGCCTGTGCGCCTAATGCCATACGAATTGCATTACTGCCAACAACGCCGCCGCCTAAAACAACGACACTTGCGGATGCCACGCCAGGAACCCCCGATAATAAAATGCCCCGTCCACCTTGTGCTTTTTCCAAACAATGGGCACCTGCTTGTATAGCGACACGTCCCGCCACCTCACTCATTGGCGCTAATAAAGGTAATCCGCCACGTGCATCAGTCACTGTTTCATAGGCAATTGCAGCACAGCCTGATTCTAATAAAAGCTCTGTTTGCTTTTTATCCGCCGCTAAATGCAGATAGGTAAAAAGTGTTTGGCCTTCTCTTAAATATCCACATTCCTGCGGTTGGGGTTCTTTTACTTTGAGAATTAATTCGGCATTATCAAATGCTTCTTTTGCAGTATTAACAATTTCAGCACCGGCTTCCCTATAATCTTTATCGGAAATATCGATTCCTTCTCCTGCTTTTGTTTCAACAAATACCTGATGCCCATTCTTCACCAGCTCACGCACGGTAGCAGGGACGAGCGCGACCCTATATTCATTATTTTTAATTTCCTTAGGAACACCTATTCTCATATTATTAACTCCACAAATTAATTGTTTTTTCCTACATTTACAGAGAAGCAATGATCCAAAAACTAGACGCTGTTCTCGCTTCGAGTTTTTAAAATTAACTGATATAAATGTTTTTTTTCTTCTTCCGTTAAAATGGACTGCTTCGCTTGCTGCAACAGTTTATCGATACTTCCTTGCATTGCCAATTTTTTTAAATGTTTTAACAAATCATGAAATTCGGCGTGTATACCCGCCGCAGGAATAGACAAGGGATAATGAATCAACTGTTTTAAAATTTTACAGGCCTTCTCGTCTTCGCGCCAATATTCTAATAACATACCACTAGTTAATTCAGGAGATTTTTTAAGTAATGAAAATAATTTAATTAATAAAGGACTACCCGGTAAATCCAATGTTTTAAGAAGAATAAACTGCTTTTCAGAAATCGTTTTAGCCAGCTCTGGATATTGTATCAAAAGTGCAACGGCTAAACGCATTGGCGAATAACGAATCGAAGTATCTGGCTTTTTTGGCAAAGACTTCACTGATTTATGGGGGAAGTCGCTAAATGTGACTTGTTTTAAAGTAACAACATCCATGTTTACCAACGCTGCCAATTGTTCAAATAACTTATGCTGCATAACGCCTAGGGGAATTTTTTCAATAAGAGGGAGCGCTAATTTAGCCAAGCGTGCTTTTCCTTCTAATTGATTGATATCGATTTGCGTTAACAAATTCTCAAATAAAAAATCACCTAAATAATGCGCTTGCTTTAATTGGGCCATAAATGCTTCGCGCCCATTTTTTTTAATAAAAGAATCGGGATCTTCTCCATCCGGTAATAAAAGAAAACGTAATGAACAACCATCTTGTAATAAGCTTAAACTGATCTCTAAAACTCGCCATGCCGCTTTTTTACCCGCCTCATCCCCATCAAAACAAAAAACAATTTCTTGCGTAAGGCTAAATAAACGTAAAATCTGATCGCTGCTGGTCGCCGTTCCTAAAGTAGCAACGCTATAAGGAATTTCAACTTGAAACAACGCTAATACATCCATATACCCTTCAACTACAATAATGTATTCAGGCTGGCGATTCATTTGGCAAACTTCATAGAGTCCATAAAGTTCTTTGCCTTTGTGGAAAAGCATCGTTTCCGGGGAATTTAAATACTTTGGCTCGCTTTGCGTAAGTACACGCCCGCCAAACGCTATGACGCGTCCTCTTTTATCACGAATAGGAAAAATAATTCGGTCACGAAAACGATCATAAGCCCCATGTCCTTCTGACTTTTTTACAAGTAGTCCCGCTGCCAATAATGCTTCTGAATCTTTAAAGGTTTCCAGTAAGTGATCCCAGCCCGCTGGCGCATAACCTAGACCAAATTTTTTAGCTAGTTGGCCAGATATCCCGCGCTGTTTTAAATAGGCAATTGCCACAGAGTTAGTACGTAATTGTTTTTCATAAAACGCAGAGACTTTTTCAAGAAGTGCATACAGAATTACGAAGCCTTTTTTGCTTGAAGCTTGATCACCGTAGTTTGGAATTTTCAGACCAGATTGTTCAGCTAATAACTCCACTGCTTCGCGGAAAGTTAAATGCTCATAATCCATCAGAAAGCTCAGCGCATTACCGCCCGCCGCACAACCAAAACAGTAATAAAATTGTTTTTCAGCCGTTACTGTGAAAGAAGGCGTTTTTTCAGTATGGAAAGGGCAACAAGCCATGTAGTTTTTTCCCTTTTTTCGCAAAGGAACACGCGTGTCAATCAGTTGGACAATATCGCAACGCGCTAAAAGCTCATCAATAAAATCTTGAGGAATCGGGGTTGATGACATAGGCATTTAACCCTCAGTTAAAACCAAGATACAGAAAATAAAGATGGGAGGCGCGGGGGTTGTTCGCCTGCATCCTGCTGCGCCGACCTTCCACTCTGCAACACGTGCCAGATAGATGTTAAAAATTAAGATTTATTCTAAAGCAAAGATTACTGTTACCAACGAGCAAAAATAGTGAGAAAAGACGGAGTTGACACATAGTCAATGCGCATTTTCGAACTATTTTTAACGCCGCTGGCGACGGCAAGACCACTTTAGAAAGAAGATAAGCGCTCTTTAACCTTTGCACTGATTACCCCAATATCCGCTCGACCTTCTAACTTCAACTTTAATTCTGTCATGACTTTTCCCATATCCCTGACAGAAGTAGCGCCTACTTGTTCTATTGTTTGAGAAAGTAGCTGATCTACTTCTCTTTCTGTTAATGCTTTAGGCAAATAAGTTTGAATAATCGTTTCTTCGAAGCGCTCTTGCTCTACTAAATCATCGCGTTTCGCTTGGCTATATTGCGCAATAGAATCTCGGCGTTGCTTAAGCATTTTGTTAAGTACCTGAAAAATGCGCGCATCATCTAATTCAATACGCTCATCCACTTCGATTTGCTTAACCGCCGCTAATATCATTCGAATAACACTCAAACGTGGCTTATCTTGCGCACGTAGCGTGGTCTTCATATCTTCCTGAATACGTTGTTTAAGAGGAGCGTCCATAATTAATGTTTACGTTTCTTTTGAACCAAGCAATAATTAGGATTATCCCGCGCCAAACGCTTCCGACAACGTTTTACAGCCGCTGCAAAAAGACGTTTGCGCGCCGCTGCTGGCTTTTCATAGTATTCCCGACTACGCGTTTCAGCGTAGATGCGCGATTTTTCACAGGTGCGTTTATAACGGCGTATTGCCGATTCTAGCGCCTCACCAGGTTTAAGTATTACACCAGGCATGTAGTGCACTTCCTCAATTAAAGTTAAAATAGGGGACAATTCTAACCAGCAATCGACCAAAATGCAAAGTTTCTATTCAAAGCGACGTAATTTAAATCAAGCTATAAGCTGTGTGTTAGGAATCGAAACTTCCTGTGATGAGACGGGTATTGCTATCTATGATGGCAAAAAAGGCCTTCTGGCTCACTCTCTCCACAGTCAAATCGCGCTTCACAATCAGTATGGCGGCGTCGTCCCCGAACTGGCTTCACGTGATCATATCCTTAAGATATTACCATTACTCCAAGAAACCTTAAAAAAGGCACAGCTTACCCTCAGAGAGATTGATGGCATCGCTTATTGTGCAGGCCCTGGCTTAGCTGGCGCCCTCCTCGTAGGGGCTGCTTTAGGGCGTAGCATAGGTTGGACACTCAAAATCCCGACGTTAGGCGTGCATCATATGGAGGCCCACCTACTTGCGCCTATGCTTGAAAAAAATCCTCCTGAATTCCCCTTTGTTGCCCTATTAGTATCAGGCGGTCATACCCTATTAGCTCGGGTTGACGGTCTAGGACGGTATGAAATACTTGGCGAAAGTGTCGATGATGCGGCCGGTGAAGCCTTTGATAAAACCGCTAAATTACTTGGTCTAGCTTACCCAGGTGGACCAGCCATTGCTGAGTTAGCCGAAAAAAAAGGCAACCCTAAGCAATTCCACTTTCCACGCCCCATGTTAGATAAACCCGGTCTCAATTTCAGCTTTAGTGGTTTAAAAACATCGGTAAATAATACGTTTAAAACGGCTGATAAGAATGCACAAACTAAAGCAGATATTGCTCATGCCTTTCAAACGGCTATTGTAGAGACGCTAGTGGTCAAAGCGCAACGAGCCCTGACGCAAACAGGGTTAAAAAACTTAGTCGTTGCTGGAGGCGTAGCCGCTAATAAGTCACTACGAAAAGAATTAGCTACTATGGCAAAAAAAAACGCAGTGACTCTTTATTATCCACGTCAAAATTTCTGTACAGATAATGCGGCGATGATTGCTTACCTAGGTCACCAACGTTTAAATTTAGGCCAAGCCGACGACCTTGCTATCAAAACAATCACGCGTTACCCTTTAGATAAACTAGACTAAGGAGTTCCCCCATATAGAATAGAAGAAAGAAAAGAGGATCCAGTAGGGCTATTTTCTCTATTTAAAGTTTCACTGCTAGCAGCATTTTCACTCTTAGTAAGCTTAAAAAAAGTACTCTTTTCATTACTTCGTGGAGACGATCTACGCTGCGGACTCTCAATAGGAGAATTTTCTAGTAAAACTCCCGACGGCGTCCCGCTCGGAACAGGTAAAGGTATAGAATCTGCTATGGGCTCCCTTTCCTGAATATCTCTATTAGATATTTCATTTGTTTCTTCCATAACAACTGAAATTCGATTTTGGTTTTCAACGGGTATCTCATTAGCGAGCGCTGCACAAAATAAAAGGCGTGCATAGAGCGTACCTCGTTTATCCGTATTTTCATTTAATCCATTCGTTACCCCAAATAATTCCTGATAGATAGCTTGTATAGAATGATTATCAGCTAATTGACATGTTTCATATTTTTTTAAAAACTGAGTAACCGCCTGAATATGATGACGATTCCAAGCACCACTTAAAAATCTTTTGATAGCCCCACCCTTTGTATAGTCATATAATAACCTAATACAGGTTTTAAATGGATTTTCATTATAAAATTTTATAAAAGGTGTAACTACTTCGTGACTTTCTTTAAATCGCTGAGGAACAGTTGATGATGCTTTAATTTTTTTCAAACTACGTTCTACTTCGGCTAATTCTTCCACTAGTAATTTTTTAGTATCTTCTATTTCCAACTCACTAATTTGAAGCTGTAGTTGTTTTAAATAAAAAAACCAAGAAAAAACTTCTTTATTTATAAAGCTCAAATCTATATTTTGGAGCTTAAACACTTGAATAGCCCCTTCAATTTTTTTATAACATTGGATAGCTTGACCAACCGCATTGGTCGCCTTCTCATCATTTATTTCTTTGTCTTGCTCTGAAGCATCTTCTGTCATTAAAAGTAATAATTCAATAATATCCGCTTTCAGTTCAGCTCGGTTAACATTCATTGTTTTTATAAGTTTTTGGCTACGAGTACTTAAAATTTCATCGTCTATATCTAAAAAAAGTTCAGATAAACTTGATTGAATAGATACTTTTTTATTTTCCGCGATAGCCTTAGCTAAAGGAAAATACGTCTCGTCTAAAAGGAGAAAAAACTCATTAACTCCATCATCTCCTATCCAGGACATGCTACCCCGTTTCTCATCAAAAATATCGATATTCTCGACAGGAAATCCTTCTATATGAAGAACAAATAAAATAATATTTATATTGGCAGAGCCAAGTTCTAGATATTCACTAGAAGGCCAAATAGTTAGCTTACCGTCTTCAATTTTTAGTCTTCCCGCTGCTTTTAAAAAAGTTCCGCATCCCATTGAGAGATGATTAAATTTTAGATGGCCCTCTGCACTTTTTATCGAGTTATTTAAAATAATCTTGTTGTCATACGTAATAACAAATTCACACCATCCTCCTTCCTCTCTTATAATCGTTGATTTGAGATCTCTTAGATAATAACCCGCTGTTTTGGATGCTCCGACACCCCATTGCTTATCAGCTTGAGAGTCAACACGCTCTTTATTCCCATAAATAAGTTGATTTTTTATTCTGAAATCTACTATCTCCTTTAAAAATAAACTTAAATCTTTTTTTTCATCCGCACTTTCTTGAGCAGTCGATGAAGCAGCTGGAGTAGCAAGTAAATTTTCTTGGGAAAAAGGCTCTAATTGCTGACTTGCTAAATCAGCTTGTTTTTCCTCTGAAGGAGATACATTTTCTTTAGTTACACTATTCCTCTTAGCATCTCGCATAACTTCAAGCCTTCTTCGCGCATCTTTATAAACTTGCTTAGAATGCTCATCTTCAAACGGGGGCGTAAAATGATTAAGAAAGAAGTCGGTTTGACTATTAACGAACGAATTTTTTTCTTGAGGTAAATCCCTTTTTTGCTTAATCATTAGCGCTCCTACAAATTAATTTTAACTTTTACAATCCCTATGCCCGCATAACATATGCGTTTAAAAATAACATAAAAGTTAAAACATAAAAAGAGATAAGTTTTATTTATTTAGGTATTAAAATAATATAAAAATAATATAAAAATATATTTTTTTGCAGTTGAACTGCTATAATTTATGTAAAAAAAATAAGTAATGTAATCTATTTGTTTTTATAATTTTAATGGTTTAACTTTTTTATTATATTCGATTTATTTAATTGGGGCTCTACTCCAGCAATTAAACGTCGAATATTTGAGTGATGGCGAATTATAAGGAGAATACATATCAGTAAAACAGGAAGATAAGCAACCGCGGGCAACAAATAGATGGCATCGAGCAATGTTAATAACGCTGATAAGATAGATGCTAACGAGATATAACGAAATAAGAGCAATACAACAACCCAAACAAGCAAAGCAAATAATCCGATAGGCCAAGCCAAAGCGAATAATCCACCTAAGGCCGTGGCTACGCCTTTACCCCCTCGAAAATTAAAAAAAATAGGAAATAAATGTCCTAGGAAAGCAAAAAAGGCTATCCAAGCTAAAACAGACAATGGCATCCCTAAGTATTTAGCCAGCATTACAGGGAGCCAACCTTTAACTACATCAAACAATAAAACTAAACTAGCTAAGCCTTTACCTCCTAACCTTAATACATTACTTGCACCCGGATTCCCAGAGCCTTGCGACCGAGGGTCTGGCAGTCTTGCACTTTTACAAATAATGATAGCACTCGATAGAGAGCCTATAAGATAGGCCAATAAACAAAAAACTAAGGGTAATAGCATGATTTTTCCGTTATATCCTTCTGAGTAAAATGGACCATCAAGTTGTGAACTCGCAACTTTAGCCCTAATAAGTATATAATACGCGCAATATAGTAAAATTATAGGGCTTTGCCTGTATGACACCTAACTTCAGTAACTTAATTTGGATCGACCTAGAAATGACGGGGCTCGATACATTCCAAGACAAAATCATTGAAATTGCGACGATAGTTACTGACTCGGAATTAAATATACTGGCAGAAGGGCCCGTCTTGTCTATTACTCAATCTGAAGACATCTTAACAAATATGGATGACTGGAATACGCGACAGCATACCGGCTCAGGATTGGTAGCGAGAGTCAGGGCAAGCAAAATTTTAGAAGAGGACGCAGAGGAGCAAACCTTAAACTTTATTAAAAAACATGTTGAGCCGAATACCTCACCCATGTGTGGTAATAGCATCTGTCAAGATCGCCGCTTCTTAGCGCGCTGTATGCCTCGTTTAGAAAAATATTTTCATTATAGAAATCTGGACGTCAGCACGTTGAAAGAATTAGCTTACCGCTGGAATCCAGAAATTGCTAAAGGGTTTAAAAAAAAATCAACTCATGTAGCATTGCAAGATGTTAAAGACTCCATTGCTGAACTACAGTATTACCGTGAACATCTTTTTAAAGTCCCATTTAACAAGTAATCTTAGAATATATATATAAGAAACCTCCTTATGACCTATTACAGTACTAATGAATTAAGAAATGGCATGAAAGTCATGCTGGACAAAGAACCCTATACTATTTTAGAAAATGACTATGTAAAGCCGGGTAAAGGCCAGGCTTTTAATCGCATTAAATTCCGCAATATTAAAAATAATCGGGTAATTGAACGCACATTAAAATCAGGCGATAGTTTAGAAGCAGCCAATGCATTTGATATTGAAGTGCAATACCTTTATAACGATGGCCAAGTCTGGCATTTTATGGCCGCAGATACCTTTGAACAATACGCAGCAGATGCATCAGCCGTTACCGAAGCTAAACAATGGTTGAAAGAACAAGATATTTGCACATTAACACTTTTTAATGGCTCACCTTTAACAGTAGTACCTCCTAATTTTGTAATTTTAAAAATCGTTGATACCGATCCGGGTCTACGGGGAGACACTTCTGGAGGAGGCGGTAAACCAGCCACTTTAGAAACTGGTGCGGTTGTAAGAGTCCCACTCTTTATTCAAATAGGGGAATCGATAAAAGTCGATACGCGTACAGGAGAATACCTATCCCGTGTAAAAACATCCTAAAAGTAAAACTTAATATACCTCAAGCAGTATACGGAGTACGGACTATCGAAAGCAGTGTTTGGCGTTGTCAACAAGGCAAAAAATAGCGAGAAAAGCGGAGTTGACACGAAGCCTGTGAGGATTTGCTTAGCTTTTTTCAACGCAGTTGCCAACATCAAAAATGCTTTCCTGTACAAATAAAAAAGGGGGCGGTCTTTCGATCTCCCCCTACGCTTTCTGCTCCTGCCCTAAAGCCTATCGCTAACGTTAGCGATCAAATAAACTAACCCATTTTAACGTTTGTCCTTTTGTCCTGGCCATTGTGGTTTATGAGGAGTTTGACCTGGATTATGGCTAGGATTTTGTTTAGGCTCTTGGTTAGGATTTTGTCCTGGCCATTGTGGCTTGTTACCTTGACTTTGGAATGGGTGTTTTTGTTGTTTTTTCTCGTGAGGAAATTTACCTTTGTTCATAGATGCGCTCCTAATTAAAGCATATTAAATACTTCTCTCTTTAAGCCTAGCAAAGACCCCAGCAATTACCATAAATTGGCTTCGGATTGATCAAAAACTATACAAATACAAGGTAATTAATATATAAAATGGATGTATAGTTATCCGCACTCATCATCCTGCGTGAAAGCGCAGAACTCACAAAATGTTGTGAGAAAAATTAATTTGTGACTGGGCCCCGAGTTCAAGTCGCAGGCGACGATTCGTAGAATGTCAAAAGCCAACCTTCTTATGCTAAAGGAAGATTTTAGATGAAGAGCAGCGCGACGCCGACTTTTTGAGGAAGCGGAGTTTACTTAGCGTAAATGAGCATCCGAAGATAAAGTCGGCAACAAAGCTCTTCGCCAAAAGCTGACCTTCTTATGCTAAAGGAAGATTTTGGATGAAGAGCGCGACGCCGACTTTTTGAGGAAGCGGAGTTTACTTAGCGTAAATGAGCATCCGAAGATAAAGTCGGCAACAAAGCTCTTCGCCAAAAGCTGACCTTTAGCGTAGTTCGACTAAACGACGCGGTGCTACCCGACCATCCGCTAGAATTTCACCTACACCCATAAACCTGTCATCAACTGTATTGAGACGCACCCAGCCATTTTTAGGCGCATTAGGAAGAAGAATGGGCTGTCCGCGATCAAGATAATAAGCAGCCGCTTGTGAGAGTTTTAAAATAGGCCACGCTTGTAATAAGCTCTCTAAAGGCAATAAGCAACAATCACGTTCTTCTTCATTGAATGATTCAAGTTGTTCTAAACTTACCATTTCGTTTTCATTATAATCACTAACGCTAAGTCGACGCAGTCCTTGCACATAGGCTCCGCACCCTAATGCGTCGCCAATATCCTCTATTAAAGTACGAATATAAGTCCCTTTACTACACTTGATCTCCAAATTAATACTATCTTTTGTCGCATCAAGCAAAATTAGCGAATGCACAATCACTTCACGGGCAGAACGTTCAACGGTAATGCCTTGACGTGCTAGTTCATATAAAGGTTTGCCTTTAAATTTTAATGCAGAAAACATAGGTGGGATTTGTGAAATTACACCACGAAAACCTGACAAAACAGATTCTAATTTTTCAAAACAAGACGGCAGTATAGGCCTTGTTTCAATCACCTCTCCCTCTGCGTCACCTGTTCGAGTTTTCTTTCCTAAGCAAGCACTTACCCAATAGGCTTTATCCGCCTCTAGTAAAAATTGTGAAAATTTGGTGGCCTCACCAAAACAGAGAGGTAACATGCCTGTTGCTAAAGGATCTAAACTTCCTGTATGCCCAGCTTTTTTAGCTGAAAATAAACGCTTAACAGTCTGTAATGCTTGATTTGAAGTGATGCCAGCCGGCTTATCAAGCAACAAAATGCCGTTTACAAAACGCTTTGTGGGTTTTTTTGGTGGTAGAAGAGAATGCATAGGCATTTATTATTGTAAATAAGTTCGATGTCTTACTCAGAAGGCTTTGCTTTATCTTTAGCAATAGCGCTATCAATTAAATCATGTAAACGTTGTCTTTGTACATCTAAATCGTCATAAAAAAATCGTAATGTAGGTATAACACGCAATTTAAGCCGCTGCGCTAATACATAACGCAAACGCGAAGCTGCTTTTTTTAACCGTTTAACCTTTGCTTCTTTAGGTTGTTTATCCTGCAAATCTGTTGGGTCAAGTTGAGTAAATAATATATCCGCAAAAGCCAAATCTTTTGTGACTTTAACTGAAGTAATCGTAATAAAGCGTAGTCCGGGATCTGCTATTTGTTTCTGTAAAACCGCCGTTAATTCCTTATGAATTAAATCCGCAATACGCTCAGTACGGCTATACTCTTTAGGCATTTAAATACTTCTTGCTACCGAAGTACGTTCAAACACTTCGATAACATCTCCAACACGAATATCACTGTAATTTTTGATGCCTATACCACACTCCATACCATTTCGCACCTCAGCCACATCATCTTTAAAACGACGTAGTGAGTGAAGTTCGCCTTCGTGCATAACAACGTTATCACGTAATAATCGAATAAGCGCATTTCGCCGCATCAGACCTTGTGTCACCATACAACCTGCGATAACACCCAGCTTCGCGTGCCGAAAAACTTCCCTTACCTCAGCCATCCCCAAAATATTTTCTTTTATTTCAGGCGATAATAAACCACTCATAACGTTTTTAACTTCGTCAATCAGATCATAGATAATGCTATGATAATGCATAATTAAACTGTCTTTCTCAACAATACGTTTCGCAGCAGCGTCCGCTCGTACATTAAACCCTAAGATCAATGCCTTAGAAGCTAAAGCCAGATTAACATCTGACTCGGTAATAGCACCTACACCAACATAGATCAGATTTACTTTGACTTCCGAAGTAGATAACTTATTCAAAGACTCTTTTATAGCCTCGGCTGAACCTTGTACATCCGTTTTCACAACAATATTAAGTACTTTAGCTTGGCCTTCAACTAGATGGCCAAAAATATCTTCTGCTTTAATCGCATGCTGTTGGGCCAATTTATTCTCGCGTAGTTTGCTTTCACGAAATAAAGCAATCTCACGTGCTTTACGTTCATCGACCACAACAACAGCTTCATCACCCGCTTCAGGTGTGGTCGATAAACCTATTACCTCAACTGGCATAGAAGGACCCGCTGATACCACCGATTTGCCACGCTCATCCCTTAAATCACGTACCCTTCCATGCGCTACGCCGGCTAATAAAATATCACCCTTTGTTATCTTTCCACGTTGAATTAATATCGTTACGACAGGACCTCTTCCTTTATCTAAACGAGATTCAATCACGATCCCTTGCCCAGGTCCTTCTTGCGGTGCTTTAAGTTCCAAAACTTCAGCCTGAATTAATAATGAATCGAGTAAAGTATCAATCCCCTCACCTGTTTTTGCAGAAACAGGGATCAACATGGTATCACCACCCCATTCTTCAGGAATAAGTTCGTGCTTTGATAGTTCGTTCTTAATCCTATCCAGATCGGCTTCAGGTTTATCAATTTTGTTGATCGCTACAACAATAGGCACATTAGCGGCTTTAGCATGCTGAATAGCTTCAATGGTTTGTGGCATAACGCCATCGTCGGCTGCAACAACCAATACTACGATATCGGTGACTCGTGTACCTCTTGCACGCATGGCAGTAAACGCAGAGTGGCCTGGTGTATCTAAAAAAGTAACGACTCCCTTCGGTATTTCCACATGATAAGCACCAATATGCTGGGTAATACCACCGGCTTCCCCCTGTGTTACTTTAGTGCGGCGAATATAATCTAATAAAGATGTTTTTCCATGGTCAACGTGTCCCATAATAGTAACTACAGGAGGACGAGGCAGTAACTCACCCATTTGTTGCTGGGTAATATGCACTAAACCCTCTTCCAGAGCATTCGAACTAATAGGCTTAGCAACATGCCCCATTTCCTCAACCAAGATAATCGCTGTATCTTGTTCAATCGACTGATTAATAGTCGCTATAACACCCAGTTTCATTAAGGATTTAATAACTTCTGCTGCCTTAACTGACATCCTTTGTGCTAACTCACCGACTGTAATCGATTCAGGAATACCTACTTCATGCCTTACAGCTACTGTCGGTTTTTCAAATTGATGCTGGAGAAACTGATCCGATCTTTTATGTCTACCGCCTTTTTTTCGATATCGAAACTCGTCATCCGTTTCATCAGCAAGTTGATAGATATTCTTATGCCGATATTTTGCCATATCTTTTTCTTTTAGGTTACGTACTTTGTGTTTTTTCTCTCGCTCCGCCTTTTCTTTATTAGCCGTCAAAACAACCGCTGGTTTTTCAACTACTTTTGGTTTTTTCTCAGCTTCAGAAAATGTGGGAGATTTTTTTTCTAGACTCGTTGAATGTTCTTCTTTTTTCGATTCTTCGTTTGATACCAATTCAACGCGAGTGGATTCTGGGATTGTCTTCTTTTGGGCTAGCTCGGCTTCCTGTTGTAACGCAGCTGCTTTTTCTTGTTCTGCCTTCTCTTGTGCTAACGCTAATTCCTTTTCTCTCGCTTCTTTTACACGATTTGTTTCTTCATCGATTAAGCCGTCATTACTTTTAACATAGGTTCTTTTTTTACGGACTTGAACCTTGATAGTCTTCGCCTTACCGGAAGTATCCTTAACCTTAAGTAGCGTGTCACTTTTACTCGTCCGTGTTAAGGTAATAAGCTTCTTGGGATCACTAGAGGTTTCTTGCGTACTCTCATGAGAAACCTTATTTGTTACTTTATCTTTGATACTTTCTGTCATGCTATGCCTCTCCTGCCAATAATTGACAGCTTAGCGAAAACCTCAAACTCGCAAAAGTTAGTTTTAGCACAGAACATTACCTATACTCTTCGCACTTGAATTTTCGGCGGCGTTGTCGCTCAATTCGCCACCCGCATGTATGTATATACACTCCGGCGGTTTCATTTTCGCGGCACCTTACCGAAAACCCATTGCTGTGAGTATTTCTCATTCTGCGGCTAAAACAGCCTTTAGCGTAATTCCAGTCTAATTGTATAATTCGAATTCAGATTAAAAACCTAACTTTTAATGAAGACACTCTAATCTATCCAGCCGTTTTTTTCTCTTCCTTGAACCAATGCTCACGCGCTTTCATAATAAGTTCACCGGCCTTTTCCCGCTCTAAATCAATAATATCCAATAGATCATCGACGGCAAGTTCAGCCAATGCTTCTCGCGACGAAACTCCATGTTTCGCTAGGATATCAGCCATTTCTCCTGTTATACCCTCTATTGCAAGTAAATCTTGACTAACCTCTAATGGCTTTTTTGGTTTCGGTTCAAGTACTGAAACGCGTGTTGCTAGCACTTCTTTTGCGCGGCTTTGCAGTGCTTCTACCAACTCTTTATCGAATCCATCAATATCAAGTAGTTCATCTTCAGAAACATAAGCAACTTCCTCTAAGCTTGTAAAGCCTTCCTCTGCTAACGCTTGCGCCAGCTCTTCATCAATACCTAATTGATTTATAAAAAGGCTTTGCAATCCTTCCGATTCTTTAACTATTTTTTTAGCCGCTTCCTCTACAGTAATCACATTAATTGTCCAACCCGTTAATTCGCTGGCTAATCGTACATTCTGTCCATTTCTACCAATGGCTTGTGATAACTGTTCTTCTTGCACTGCCACATCCATAACATGGGTATCTTCATCAACAACAATAGAAGCGATTTCAGCGGGCGCCATCGCATTAATAGCTAATTGAGCAGAATTATCATCCCATAAGACAATATCAATACGCTCGCCAGCCAATTCACTCGATACCGCTTGGACACGCGCACCTCTCATTCCCACACAAGCACCAATTGGATCAATGCGACCATCATTCGTTTTTACGGCAATTTTAGCACGTGACCCTGGGTCCCGTGCTGCACTCTTGATCTCAATAAGACCTTCACCAATTTCAGGAACCTCTATCTTAAATAATTCGATTAACATTTCTGGACGGGTGCGACTGATTAATAACTGAGGACCACGAATCTGTGGACTAACCTCGTATAAATAACCACGTAAACGATCATTCGTACGCACCTCTTCTCGTGGGATTATTTCCTCTCGTGGAATAAAGGCTTCTACACCTTCACTTAAGTCAACAATGATACCTTCTCGTGTAATACGTTTTACGGTACCCGTAAACAATTCCCCAACATGCGCTGCATATCTACCCGCTATTTTAGCACGCTCAGCTTCTCTGATTTTTTGGATAATCACTTGCTTCGCTGTTTGCGCAGCAATACGCCCAAATGCAGCAGAAGGCATCGACTCTTCTATGATATCGCCTATTTTACTATCGGGACTACGCTGCTTCGCTTCGCTTAAGGTAATTTGCTTGAGAGGATCAAAAGGCTGGGCATCTAGTGCTTTCTCAACCACAATGGACTCATCATCAACAACCGTCCAGAAGCGGAATGTCTCATAGTCTCCCGTACGACGATCGATAACCACGCGAACATTAATGTCTTTGCCTGCTTTTTTCTTAGCCGCTGTCGCTAAAGCCGCTTCTATGGCTTCAAAAATGAGCTCTTTATCAACGTCTTTCTCGTTTGATACCGTCTCTGCCACTAATAAAATTTCTTTTTTCATAGCCTGCCCTCCGGTTATTTAATTATCTCAGGCAACAAGTTCGCATGCATAATATTGTCCCACGTTAACACTAACTCTTCCCCGTCTCGGTCTAACACAACCCCTTCCTCATTTGTAGACTTCAAACGAACTTTAAACTTTCGTTGGTTACCCACGGGTGTATTTGCATGAATACTGACATTACGCCCAACAAAACGCCGAAATTGATCCTTTGTAAATAACGGCCGATTTAAACCGGGAGAAGAGACCTCTAAGCTATACCGCGTTAATGAAGGATTTTCTACGTCAAATACTGCACTGATCTGGCGGCTTACTCGCTCACAATCCGCTAGCGTGATGCCTTGCTCGCTGTCAATATAAATTCGCAAAGTAGTCCGTCGACCTTGTGTTAGATAAACACAACCCCATAACTCATAACCGAGAGATTCAACTATCGGTAGAATCATCGTTTTTATTGCTGAATTATTCCTCATTTCTTATAGAAGGACATTCTTATAAAAGTTATCCCTTTCCCCTAAACAAAAAGCCCCAAACGGGGCCCTTAAAATACAGTAAAATTGGTAGCGGGGGTAGGATTTGAACCTACGGCCTTCGGGTTATGAGCCCGACGAGCTACCAGACTGCTCCACCCCGCGATAGCGGCAGAAGTATACCGTATGAGTCCTATAAATACAAACACGATTTCATTAAAATTTAAGATTTTTAGGAGAAATTTAAAGAGGCTATATAAATACCCCCTAGCAAAAATTGATCGTCGTAGTTTTACTAAGGAATTATTACTGCTAGTACCTGAAGATGCCGAACCTTTCAAACGCATAGTAAGAGCGGTATACCCGATAAAATGATGGGGATCAGCAAAGCTTCCGCCCGTCATTCAAGAGGAAAATCGCGATTTCTCCCTTGAAAAAACTCATCGCGCAAAGAAGGCACCCCGCACCTAGCTTGGTGCTAGTTAAGTTTTCAATCACTTACAGCTTGAAAGATAGGTGCGGGATGCAACTGCTTGCTTGTAGAAGCTTGACTACCCAGCTCAGTATGGAAGCTAAAATAGGTATTTGGGTAGAAGATTTTCATTTTTACTTCTTCTAGAAGGCAGCATAATTTAGTTTTCAATAGCCGCTTACCAACATTTTTTCTCAAATCTTTAAGTTCCTGCGAGCAAAGTGTCTCAAGATTAATAGTGATCCCCAAATACTTTAAAGACTCTAACTCCAGATTAACACTAGGTAAAAACCCCTCTCCTAGCTCAGCCATAATTAAAGCCAAAGGTTTTCCTTTATCTAATAAGCACTTTAACTGACTCAAGGAATAATTAAATCTTTTGAACTTATCAATATCCAAAGGTTTATCATAATTGTCACCTAATCGATTTTTTAAGACTAAAGGTGAAGTTAAAATTAATTCTTCGTAAGTCATGCGTCTAAGTAAATTAGAACGACTCAGAAAAGCCATCAGTGAATAAAAAGATGTAAAACCAAGACTAACTGCCATATTTCTTAGAAGATCAACTTTGTGATACTTATTTATAAAATAATGGATAGTGGCTAAAGAATGCTTCATGGGATTAAAGTCATTGTTAATACCAATCAGTGTATTGGATCTTATCAAGAACATGTGCTGAAAATTTTGTGGGGATAGTTCCTTAAAATCATTTAAATCAAATCTATCAAATCTATGGTTAGTTCTTGTAAAAGCCAAACGTAAATCCATCTCTGAAGCATAGCCCAACCTTTTTGCTACTTCTTTTAAAGGATACATAGCTAATCCATCATATAATTGTCTCCAAGTAATGTTGGAAATATTATTTTTTATATTAAAGGGATATTTTTCTAGGCTTTGACCGTGGCGTGTAGTTTTTTCTGAATGTTCAGAATTATCATCGTTATCTAAATAGCGGCATATTAAATATTTTTTTAAACTTAGCCGATTCGCAATATAAGTTTGAGTAGCGATATCCTTTTTAAAAAAATTATTCTTTTGCTGACTATTAATACATTTTCTCCATTTAGCAGATGAATCAAAAAGAAAAGGGGTATATTTCTCAACTTTACTTAGGCAATGATCCTTTCTAGAAGTTTTAGGCATTTTCTTATTCTCCTTTAAAATAGATATAGAGAAATCGCGATTCTCCCTCGAAAATCCCCATCGCGTAAAGAAGACACCTCGCGTCTATCTCGGCGCTAAAGTGCGTTTTCAATCACTTGGCTTGAAAGATAGGTGTGGGGTGCAATGGGCACATATTTCTAAAAACTCATTGTTTTAAGACTTATTCCGCAAGCATCTAATAATGCAATAAACTTTTTTCCTTGTGACGTTTTATTATACTTCCAATAAACATTGAGATAGCTTTTTATTAAATAATTAAATTCTGATAGGGTAAGAATCTTTAAAATATTTTCAGCATCCTGCAAATCATAGCTACGTTGTGTAAGATTTTGAAATAAAATAGCTGCTAAAAGTGTCGCTTTAGAGGCCTGCCTCGCCTTATTGCCGATAAAAAATCCCTTAATACATTCTTCTAAGGCTCTGTCTTTATCCCATTGCCGCCAAGCCTGATAAAATTCTAAGGTATGTGCCTGCAATATCTGCAATACATCTGATTTTTGGCTATTTAATTGCAGTATAAACAACATAGCCGGAATACTTGCTTCAATATTTGCCCAAGAACAATTACCTCGAATTTGGGCTTCTATCGGTAAAGTCGCAACCCTTATTAAACCCAATTTATGGTGAATGGTTTGCGTTATAAACTTGCGTGTTTGACGGTTAAAAATTAATTGTTTACAGAACGCTAAATCCAAAACTTCAGGATACTGCAATTTATAAATAACAATACTCCCTTCTCGATGACTATTTTCACCTCTATCGCAACGGATAAACCAATCTTTATATTTAATAAATGCAATCGCATGCCCTTCATAAGCAACGGGTAATAATAGTAACTCCTGGTCAAGTAAAGCGTCAATACTATTATTATGATCCTTAATATTAATCGTATAACGTTGATACTTTAATAAAGCTTGTGCAATACAAAAAGCATGGATTATTTTTTGAAAATAATCAAAATAGGAACGTAAATGACGTGAAGAGAAATTATTTCTATATCTTCGCAAAGAATGAACAATCACATCTAACGTAAATTCCAAAAAAAATCCTTCATAATCAATTTCAATAAAACGGCCTTCAGGATTAATGATATCGACTTGCCCAGCTAGTTCATAACGATGCCCTAATAGCTTTGCCTGAATAAAATCTTGCGCAAAGTTCAGCTTAGCACCATATTGATAAAGTAATTTTTTTAATGTAACTTGTTGTCTAAGTAAGGGGTACACCAAGATCGGCTGTCCTGCCGTTGTATAAGCATTTGCATTGGCTTTATTGGCTAGTAATAACTGGCACAGATCAATATTGTGATTATCGACAGCCCAATGTAATGCTGTTCGACCCGTTGTGTCTGACCCATTGATATCAGCCCCATATTCTAGCAATAAAGCGGCAATTTCTGTCTTATTTGCAATCGCTGCTTCTATGAGTGGAGGAAACCCGTATTCATCCGTTTCTTCTATATCAGCACCCGCTTGAATATAACGTTCTACGCCTTCTAAAGTTCCGAATAAAATTTCATGGGCAAAAGAATGCATGAGTTCTCTACTTACCGAGAAAGGGTAACACTTTTTCTTCTACCTAACTCCGGGTTTTTACGCAATTGATTTTCATTACGTAATTCAAGATAGCGTTCACTTGCCTTAGAGTTCTCAGCAGGATTGCCGGTAATTTTTGGATCGTCACCACTGAACTGTTGGCTAAGGACTAAAAGAGGATGCGCATGTGGTAACTCGCCACATATTGAACCCGTATGCCTTTTTTTTCCTAGTAAACTATTGGGATCTTCAGTGTAAGGAACCGAGCCAAACTTTTTTAGCCACTGTCGGCACTCTTTCTTAAAACAAGCAAGTAGGTAAGCATTAAGTTGTTCCACACTTAATGCGATACTGCCTGAACCTTCTCCTTCTTCACCACTGTCCTCTTCGGATTTTAGTTCAGGCTCAAGATTCTTACGAGGATTAGCAATAAAATCAAAGTCTAGTGGATATGATTTACTACTTTCAACATCCTCTAAAAAAATATTTTTTCTATTGTTATCAGGCATCTTTTTCTAATTAAAAAATCAATTATAGCATGCGAGCGCCGAAGGCGCGCGCAATGACGATGAATACTCCTCTGCAAAACAATTACAGATAATCTTTAATTAAGCATTCAGCAATCTGCACTGCATTTAAAGCCGCGCCTTTACGTATATTATCTGCTACGATCCAAAGATCTAACCCTAAAGGATGCGAAATATCTTCACGAATCCGACCTACCATCACATTATCGTCTTGAGCATTCTGCATAACCGGCATAGGATAACCATTTTTTATGTTCTTATCGATAACAGTCACCCCAGGTGCTTTTTTTAATAATTCTCTCGCCTGAGAAGCACTGATTTTTTCCTTTGTTTCTATATGAACCGCTTCTGAATGACTATGAAACACGGGTACGCGCACAGCCGTAGGATTTACCTGGATCGCTTTATCTGAAAATATTTTCTGAGTTTCCCAAACCATTTTCATTTCTTCGCGCGTATAACCATTTTTCTGAAAATCATCGATCTGTGGTATCACATTAAATGCCATTTGCGTCGCAAAGGCAGTGGGTTTCTTAATAGCTAAACCATTAAGTAATCGACCCGACTGGTCGATCAGTTCCTTAACCGCCTTTCTTCCTGCGCCTGATACAGATTGATACGTCACAACATTGATGCGACTTATCCCTACGGCATCATAAATAGGTTTTAATGCCACCAACATTTGAATCGTTGAGCAATTAGGATTAGCAATGATGTTACGTTTTTTATAGCTCTTTAACGCTTGCAAGTTAACTTCGGGAATTAGCAAAGGAATATCGTCGTCATAACGAAATTGAGAGGTGTTATCAATAACGACACAACCCTGTGCAGTTGCGTTAGGAACATATTTTGCAGAAATCGAAGCACCTGCAGTAAAAAAAGCAATATCTACTTCTTTAAAATCAAACTTCGCTAAATCCTCAACAAACAAGGTTTGTTTATTAAATGTTATAGGTTCACCGTCTGAGCGCTCGCTAGCTAGAGGATATAACTTGCTAACCGGAAAATTGCGCTTTTCTAAAATCGCCAATAGCGCTTGGCCCACTAATCCAGTAACGCCTACGATTGCTAGTTTAAATTTCTTTACCATCAACTAATTGCTCTTGAGTTAATAAAAATACCTCTGCATCCCCATGCTCAAACTCCAACCAAACAAAAGGGAGGCGAGGAAAGCGCTGGATTAAAGCAGGCTTACTATTACCAACTTCGACAATTAATAATCCACCTTTTCGCAGATATTGCTTAGCTTGAGCTAAAAGCTGGACTACAAAATCCAAACCATCTGTTCCCGCCGCCAATGCAACCGCCGGCTCATGTCGATATTCAGGGGGTAATTGTGCAAAATCTTCAGCATCTACATAAGGTGGATTACTAATAATAATATCGTAAACTTGCCCTTTTATATTTTCAAAACCATTCGAATGAATTAAGTTAACTTGATGGGACAACTTGTGTCGCATCACGTTAATCGAAGCAACAGCTAAGGCTGGTTCAGAACAATCAACCGCATCTATTTTTGCACTGGGAAATGCATAAGCACAAGCAACAGCAATACATGCACTACCCGTACCTAAATCTAAAATGGAATTCACACTATCTACAACAATCCAAGGACTAAACCGTTGTTCGATCAATTCTGCGATGGGTGAACGAGGAATTAGTACTCGCGAGTCCACATAAAACGATAAGCCCGCAAACCAAGCTTCATTCACTAAATAAGCTACGGGAATCCGTTCATTAATACGTTTTTTAATATTTTCAAAAATTTCAATACGTTGCTCTACGCTTAAGTTAACATCTAACCGCTTTGAATCTAGAACAGGCCCTAATTTTAAAGTCCCTAATACTAAGTAAATAATTTCATCCCACGCATTATCTGTACCATGACCATAAAATAGTTCGGCTTGCTGAAACTGGCTAAAACCCCAGTCCAACATATCCCGAAGCGTGTGAAGCCCTGCTAATACTTTCACCTGCATTTTATCAGATATAGAAAAGAATAATTTATCCACTATGTGTTTAAGGTATGCAACTTGTTCGTATTTAAGCACAGCAACCGTATGGAAACAATGAAAGGCTAACATGTACATAGCCAAAAAGAAATTAAAAAAATTAACGAGTAAAAACTAGCCCGATCAAGGTAAGTTAAGTAAACTAAGCATCTCTCAGGTACCAACGGATAGCAATTATCATAAATAATGTGGATACCTGGTGGTTTTATACTTATCAAAAACTAATTAAAAGAGGGCTCGTCAATATGAAAGAAAGCCGATCTCATGAACCTATTATTAACCTAAATTTAGGTGATGAATTTACAAAAAACTCAAATAAATTATTGCGCGAATTGCTACAGATGTTTATGAAGGAAAGGATTAGCTTACAACAAAAAATTAATGAGGCGTTCTATTCAAAAGAAAAACAAAGATCAGATGACCTACTTCATAAATTATATGGTTCTTGTGTATATTGCGGGCTCGATAGATTAAAGGCAAGTCTTATAGTGCTTAAAACCGCAATAAAAAATGATAACTTCTCTGAAGAATTATTAAATATATTTAATGAAGAAATAGAGAATGTAGTAAAAGAAGCAGATAAAATATAAAAACGCTGCTCTTAGGCATTCATCCACCCTACGAGAATGTAGAAAAAGACTAATTTATACTTTAACTGGACAGCCCCGACTTAGCCGGGGCTGTCGGTGTTAATAAAAACCATTGAGTAAAACAATAAGAAGGTGTCTTCAATTGCACGATGATGGCTAAAAAGCCCCGTTTTTCCTGTTGCGTTACCTACATACGCTTTTTAGTATGCTCCGTTACGCTACTCGAAAAACAACGCTTGTTGTATTCATCCTAGCAATTTAAAACACCCTCTGAATACTGTAGCACCTAAGCTTCAGTTCGTTCTACCAATTCAACGAGCGCCATAGGAGCACTGTCACCCGCACGAAATCCACATTTTAAAATACGTAGATAACCACCCGGTCTCTGTTTAAAACGAGGCGCTACGGTATTAAATAATGTTGATACCGCCTCTTTATCGCGTAAACGGTTAAAAGCGAGTCGGCGATTCGCCACAGCATCTACTTTCGCTAGTGTAATTAAAGGCTCTGCAACACGGCGAAGCTCTTTTGCTTTAGCTAAGGTAGTAGAAATAACTTCATGTTTTAATAAGGATGAAGTCATATTACGAAACATCGCTTTTCTATGACTCGATGAACGACCCAATCTTCGACCTGAATTAAGATGACGCATAGGAAACTGCCTTTTTAATCTTTATTAATATCTTCGCTTTTTTCAAATTCTTCAACATTTCCTTCCACTGTTTTTTTCAAAGAAGAAAGTTGCTGTACAGGAACATCCATACCTAACGAAAGATTACGTTTCTGTAAGGCTGTTTTTATCTCCCAAAGGGAGACTTTACCTAAATTAGGCGTTGATAAAAGCTCTTGTTCTGTTTTTTGAACCAAATCACCAATACGATAAATATGCTCCGCCTTTAGACAATTAGCCGCGCGTACTGTCAATTCCAGTTCATCGACAGGGAGCAATAAAATAGGGTTGATATCTGCATCCTGTTCCGGTGCCTCAACTTCCGCTTCATGGCGCAACTCAACAAAAGTATGTAATTGATCCTGAAAGATAGTGGCTGCACGTCGTATGGCTGCTTCCGGTTCAATAGTACCGTTTGTTTCTAAATCTATAACTAATTTATCCAGATTGGTATGTTGTTCTACCCGAGCATTTTCTACCGAATAAGTAACTCGAATAATAGGATTAAACTGCGCATCTAATTGCAGCGCACCCACTTCACTCACATATTGATCAGTCTTGCGCACCGACGCTAATTGATAACCACGTCCTTTAGCCACTTTCAAAGTCATTTTAAATTCTTTAGGCTTTGTTAAATGTGCTATCACATAATCTGGGTTTTTAATTTCAACATCATATGGAAGTTTGATATCTCCTGCACAAACAGGCCCTACTGTATTTTTTACTAACTCTAAAACAGCTTCTTCTTTATCGTGTAAAATAAAAGCTATACCTTTTAAATTAAGCAAGATATCCATAATATCTTCCTGTACGCCCTCTAAGCTGCTGTATTCATGCAGGACGCCTTCAATTTTTACTTCAATAACAGCGCAGCCAGGAATAGAAGATAACAAAATACGACGTAAGGCATTCCCCAAAGTATGACCAAACCCTTCTTCAAAAGGTTGTAGGCTAACTAAAGCTCTATTTTGATTTAAGCTCTGTACTTCAATGGTCTGTGGCGTCAAAAACTTCTTAACATTCGTCGACATGGGTTACCTGCTTACTTGGAGTAATACTCAACAACTAGATTCTCATTAAATTCTAAAGGTAATTCACTACGTTCAGGAATTAATTTAACAATACCTTGAAACTTATTAGAATCAACATCTATCCAACTTGGTTGGGGCTTTTGTTTCGCAAGCTCGAGTGCTGCTTGAATACGTGCTTGCGTTTTGCTTTTCTCTTTTATTTCGATAACATCGCCGGCTTCGACTTGATAAGAAGGAATATTAACGACTTTTCCATTTACTTTAACAGCACAGTGGGAAACCAATTGTCTCGCCTCCGCTCGTGTCGCTGAAAATCCAATACGAAAAACAACATTATCTAAACGGCATTCAAGTAATTTTAATAAGTTTTCGCCCGTAATTCCTTTCCGTTTGGAAGCCTTTGTATAATAAAGTCGGAATTGCTTTTCTAATACACCGTAAGTACGTCGAATTAATTGTTTTTGGCGCAACATAACACCATAATCAGACAATCGTCCACGCTTTGTACCGTGCATACCCGGAGGTGTAGCCAACTTACATTTACTGTCTAGCGCACGTATGCCACTTTTTAATTGTAAATCGCTCCCTAGTCGGCGAGCTATTTTACAAGTAGGACCTCGGTATCTTGCCATTAATTTTAGTACTCCCGTTGAATATTTTTT
Source organism: Pseudomonadota bacterium (assembly GCA_040390025.1). Classification (GTDB taxonomy): domain Bacteria; phylum Pseudomonadota; class Gammaproteobacteria; order Diplorickettsiales; family Diplorickettsiaceae; genus JAVHYG01. Next base: position 38,324 of record JAZJZD010000004.1, read on the forward strand.
TAAACCCGACGACGTTTTGGTGGCCGGCACCCATTGTGCGGAACACCCGTGATATTGATGATTTGTGTTACTTCAATATCTTTATTTTTTAAAGCCATAATCGCTTGCTCCGATCCTTGACCTGGTCCTTTAATTCTGACTTCAATACGCCCTAAATTATGCTTATATTTCTTAAAATACTTTTCACTTGCTTTTTCAATCGCTTTTTCAAAAGCAACACGCGCCGCAAATGCAGTACCTTTTTTTGTACCCTTGAATTCACAAGCACCCGCCGATGAAATCCCTAAGGTATCACCACCTTTACGAATACTAATGATGGTGTTATTAAAAGAGGTAGTCAAATGAACAATCGCATCGGGAATAATTTCTTTCCGCTTACGAATAGAACCTGCTAACGCTTTATCAGCCATCGTTGGCTGAGGTGTATGTAAATTATAATCTGTCATATTAGTTAAATAACTACCTTTATATATTGTTGTACACTACGAAGGTTAATCCTTACGAATCATCTTACGTGGCCCTTTACGTGTGCGTGCATTGGTACGAGTACGTTGACCACGAACCGGTAATCCACGACGGTGCCTTATTCCCCTATAACAACCTAAATCCATCAAACGCTTAATACTAAGCTGAACTTCTCTTCGCAAATCGCCTTCCACTTTAAAGGTTGATAGCTTTTGACGAATAGCTTCTAATTGTTCATCGCCAAGATCCTTAACCTTAGTTTGTGAAGGAATGGATAAATCCTTGCAAATTTTTTCTGCGCGTGAACGCCCTACACCGTAGATCGCTGTTAACCCTATAACGACATGTTTATTTATTGGTATATTTACACCGGCTATTCGAGCCATTTTTGGAACTCCAAACCCTTAAATTTAAGATGCTTTAAAAGGCGCAGTAGGGTAGCTTACTCGCGCCAAAAAATCAATAATTGCTGCATAAATAATTCCTAATATCTATCCTCAACTGACAAATCAGAAGATAAAAATGTTTAGAAAAAACAGCAGGCCCTATATACAACACCCGGCTAAAATCCGAGAAATCAAACAATCTAAGCAAAATTAGCCTTGGCGCTGCTTATGTCTAGGATTTGTAGAACAAATCACCCGCTTTACGCCATTACGATTAACAACCGTACAGTTTTTGCAAATTTTTTTAATCGATGCCCTAACTTTCATAATAACCTCACAGACAACTAAACTTTACACCTCAAACCTTAGCTGAGGGCTTAAATAAAAAATCAGTATAATCCACTAATGCCACCTGGACCGGGTAATCCTTTTAAATTGGCCTTTTTCAACAAGGATTCATACTGTTGCGACATCAATAATGATTGCACTTGAACCATAAAATCCATGATGACCACTACAATAATTAACAAAGAAGTCCCACCAAAATAAAAGGGTACATGCCAGGCGTATATCATAAACTCAGGCAACAAGGCGACTAAGGCAAGATAAATACAACCTATTAAAGTCAGCCTCGTCATCGTCATATCGATATAACGAGCACTCTGTTCTCCAGGTCTAATGCCCGGAATAAACGCACCGGATTTTTTTAAATTATCAGCCGTTTCACGGGGATTAAAAACAAGCGCAGTATAGAAAAAAGAGAAGAATACTATAGCTGCAGTAAATAGCAAGATATAAAGTGGTTGGCCTGGTGACAGCCAGAAGCTGACATTTGCTAACCAACTCATCCCCTTTACATTAGAAAACCATTGAGCAAAAGTTCCTGGTAGCATCATGATGCTGGATGCAAAAATAGGCGGAATAACACCAGCCATATTAATTTTTAAAGGCAAATGGCTGGTTTGAGCACTAAATATTTTCCGACCTTGTTGGCGCTGAGGATAATTAACCGTAATACGACGCTGGCCACGCTCCATAAAAACAACAAATGCTGTGACCAAAATAATGACCGCTAAAATACACAATAAACTTAAAAATTGAATTTGACCCTGTCTCAGCTGTTCTAACGATTTAACAATAGCCACAGGAAGGCCAGAAACTATACCGGAAAATATGATAAGGGATATGCCATTACCAATACCGTGTTCTGTAATCTGCTCGCCTAACCACATCAAAAACAGAGTCCCCGTCACTAAAGTCACCGTTGCGACAAAATAAAAGAAGAACCCAGGATTTAGTACAACACCATGGCCTACTAACCACTTTGCCATCCCAATGGCTTGAACTAGTGCTAAAACAGTAGTTCCATAGCGTGTATATTGATTGATCTTACGTCGACCCGCTTCACCCTCTTTTTTAAGCTGCTCCAGGGCTGGAACCACTGCCGTCAAAAGTTGAACAATAATGGAAACTGAAATATAAGGCAAAAGACCTAAAGCAAAGACGGTAAACCGTGAAAGTGCGCCACCAGAAAACATATTAAAAAGACCTAATATGCTATTATTTTGATGGCTAAATAAATCAGCTAACCTTTGCGGGTCTAAGCCGGGAACTGGAATATGTGCACCAATCCGATAGACAAGAATTGCTAACAACACAAACAATAAGCGACGCTTCAATTCAGAAAAACCGCTGCTTTGTAGGGTTCCTTTTCCAAGTGAAGCTAAGCGGTTAGACTTACTCATCTAGCCCTCAACACTGCCGCCAGCCGCTTCAATTAAAGCGCGTGCCCCGCTGGTTAGCTTTAAGCCCTTTACACGAACAGTTTTTTCAAGTTTTCCCGTGGCAATCAGTTTTACTTCCCTAACAGAAGCATTAATTATACGCGCGTCTTTTAGCGCTTGCAGATCAATAACTTCGGTGTTCAGCTTATTTAAAGCATCAAGGCGAAGCACCTTTGTTGATAACCGGCAAGGTGGTGTAAAGCCAAATTTAGGTAAGCGGCGCTGAATAGGTGTTTGCCCCCCTTCAAAACCCAATTTATGAAAACCGCCTGCACGGGCACGTTGTCCCTTGTGGCCACGGCCACAAGTTTTCCCAAGTCCAGAACCAATACCACGTCCTAAACGTTTAGCTGATGGTTTAGAGCCCGGCGCAGGTGTTATTGTATTAAGATGTAATTTATCTGAATTCATAGTTGTTAAATCTCCTCTACTTTTAATAAGTAGCCCACCTTTTCAACCATTCCACGCATAGCTGAATTGTCTTTGACTTCAATAACCTGATTTAATCGCTTTAAACCTAATGCAGCAATCGTCGCTGAATGATTAGGTATGCGACCTGAAATACTACGTTGTAAAGTTAACCGTAATTTTTTATCTGCCATAATAGTATACCCATTGCGCTTGAGTTTTACGTTCAAAAACTCAAGTAATTCATTTTTTTATTCAATAATTTCTTTAATTGATTTTCCACGTTTATCGGCAATCATTTCAGGCGTCGTCATACTTTTTAACGCTTTTAAAGTAGCCCGAACAACATTAGTTCGGTTAGAAGACCCGATAATTTTAGCAATGACATCTGTAATCCCTAAGACCTCACAAATAGCACGCATAGGACCACCGGCGATAATTCCAGTCCCTTTCCCAGCAGGTAACATACGAACCGTAGTAGCGCCATGAGAAGCTTCCACAGCATGAAAAAGAGTACCGTTATTTAGCTCAACATAAAGCATGTTACGGCGCGCTTTCTCCAAAGCCTTTTGCATAGCCACTGAAACTTCGCGAGCTGGACGTTTACTAAATCCAATACGCCCCTTACCATCGCCTACCACAACACCAGCAGCAAAACTAAATATTCGACCACCTTTTACTACTTTAGCATGGCGGTTAACAGCGATAAGTTTTTCTTGCAAACCATCACTTTTCGTTGATTGATCAAAACTCATTTATAAATAACCTTTATTAATTAAAAGGGCAATCCAGCCTCACGTGCTGCATCTGCCAATGCCTTAATACAACCGTGATACCTAAAACCAGAACGGTCAAAAGCAACTTCCTTTATACCTGCCGCAATCGCTCGCTTAGCAATAAAATTACCAACTATCGTAGCCGATTTAATATTGTTAGCACTCGCACCACCTTCTTTAATTTCTTTATCTAAGGTTGAAGCACTTGCTAAAACCTTATCACCCTTTTCAGCAGAAACAATAATCTGCGCATAAAGATGTTTGGAGGATCGACCTACGCAAAGGCGTGGAACTCCAAGCTGTCGAATCTTAGCTCGTGTCTTAGTAGCCCTACGTTGTCGCTTTAACTTTTTGTCTAACATGTGCGAATCCCCTAACCTTTACTTTTTCTTGGTTTCTTTCAACTTAATCAGTTCACCGAAATAACGAACACCTTTTCCTTTATAAGGCTCAGGTGGACGGTAGCGACGTATTTCTGCTGCTACTTGTCCTACTAATTGCTTATCTGAACCTTGAATAGCAATTTCTGTAGGCGTAGACGCAGTAACCGTTATTCCATCAGGAATGTCATAAATGACAGGATGTGAAAAGCCCAATGTTAAATGGAGTTTTTTACCTTGTACATTAGCACGATAACCAACACCTACTAATTGTAAAACTTTCTTAAAGCCTTCTGTAACGCCAATCAACACATTAGCAACGTTGGCACGTGTAGTGCCTGCCAAAGCATCAGCTTCGCTACTATCATCCACAGGAATTACTTGCAGAACCTTCTCGTCTAAACTCAGTTTTACGAGCTTATTACATGTATAATTTAATACGCCCTGCTTGCCTTTAACAACAAGGACCTGGCCGTCCAACGTTACGTTGGCGTCGCCGATATTTATTGGATTTTTTGCAACTCTTGACATAAAACTTTTTAACCTTTATTCAATGGTAGCGATTACTTCGCCGCCTTGGCCTAAAGCACGGGCCGCCCTATCAGTCATTAAACCTTTGGAAGTCGAGATAATAGCCACACCTAAACCACCCACTACTTTAGGTAAGCGATCAGCAGATTTATAGGTACGAAGACCTGGACGACTCACACGCTTTAATGAAGCAATAACTGGTTTTTCTAAATGATATTTTAAAAATACCGTCAATGAAGACTTAGCTTCCTTTGTTTCACATTGAAAATCAGTTATATAACCTTCTTCTTTCAATAAGTTAGCGATAGCTAATTTCATTTTAGAAGAGGGCATAGCCACAAATGGCTTTTTTACCGCCTGTGCATTCTTTATCCGGATAAACATGTCCGCTATTGGATCTTGCATACTCATAATCTTTATACCTTTACCAGCTCGATTTTACTATTCCAGGAAGATCACCCTTCATTGCATAAAGGCGTAACATGTTACGTGATAATCCAAATTGTCGATAAACACCACGTGGACGGCCTGTTAGACGACAGCGATTACGTAGTCGTACAGGCGAAGAATCACGCGGTAATATTTGTAACTTTTGTTGTGCTGTCCAACGTACTTCAGCGCTTAGTTCAGGATTTGATATAATTTTTTTCAGCTCAGCACGCTTTACAGCATACTTTTTTACTATCAATTCGCGCTTTCGTTGGCGCATAATTACACTTGTTTTTGCCATAAAGTTTAATTCTCTTTAAATGGAAAGTTGAACGCTGCTAATAAGGCACGTCCTTCTTCATTAGTTTTTGCAGAGGTAGTAATCGTAATATCCATTCCTCGCAAAGTATCTATAGTATCGTATTTAATTTCAGGAAATACGATTTGTTCACGTACGCCCAAACTATAATTTCCACGACCATCGAAAGCTCGCGGAGTAAACCCGCGAAAATCCCTAATTCTAGGAATAGCCACTTGAATTAAGCGATCTAAAAATTCATACATACGCTCTTTGCGTAAAGTAACTTTGCAGCCAATAGGCCAACCTTCACGAATTTTGAAACCCGCATTAGATTTTTTAGCCAGTGTAATAATCGGTCGTTGGCCAGCAATTAACTTCATATCAGCTACTGCAAAATCAATAACTTTTTTATTGGCTACCGCCTCGCCCACACCCATATTAAGTGTAACCTTCGTGATTCGAGGCACTTCCATAATACTTTGATAAGCAAAGTCTTTCTTCAATTGTGGCACTATCTTTTCTAAATAATATTCTTTTAACCTGGCCATTAGCTCACCTAAATTAAATATCTACCAATTCATCATTGGACTTAAAAACTCGAACCCGCTTACCATCTTCTAAAATCCTAATACGTACTTTATCGGCCTTTTTAGATATTGGGTTATAAAGCGCTAAGTTTGCCAAATCAATACTCGCTTCCTGTGTTACAACGCCACCCGTTACATTTTTTTGCGGATTAGGCTTAACATGTTTTTTAACTGTATTAATTCCTTCAACTACGGCACGATTTTTCGCAGGTAGTACCCGTAACACTTTACCTTGTTTACCTTTATCTTTACCGCATAAAGCAATAACTGTATCGCCTTTTTTAATTTTATGCATACCTATATTACCAGTTAGATTACTTCAGGTGCTAATGAGATGATTTTCATAAATTTATCAGTACGTAGTTCTCTAGGAACAGGGCCAAAAACACGTGTACCTAGCGACTGAGACTGTGCATTTAACAAAACAACCGCATTTTTATCAAAACGTAAAACGCTGCCGTCTTGTCGACGAACACCCTTTTTAGTCCGCACTACGACAGCAAGGCATACATCGCCTTTTTTTACTTTACCACGAGGTACAGCATCTTTAACACTAACTTTAATTAGATCGCCAATGCCAGCATAGCGCCTTTTAGAACCGCCTAATACCTTAATACACATCACGAGACGTGCGCCGCTATTGTCAGCCACTTCAAGCTCTGTTTGCATCTGTATCATTGCGCATCTCCAATCATCGGCTCAGTCAAACCTTCCTGAGCAATTGTTTTTTCAAGTACCTTTAGCAATGACCAAGCTTTATTTTTAGAGATTGGACGGCTTTCTTGAATAACTACAATATCCCCTTCAAGGCACTTATTCTCAGGATCATGAGCTAATAAGTTAGTACTTCTTTTTAAGTACTTACCATATTTTGGATGTTTGACTCTTCGTTCAATACATACATTAATGGTTTTATCCATTTTATTGCTAATAACGCGTCCAGTAAGGGTACGTTTTACTTTATTAATTTGGCTCATGCTTTCTGGCCTATTTTTTCATGTAAAATTGTTAATAATCTTGCTAACTGTCGACGAACAACTTTAAGTCTATGTGTCGCTGTTAACTGACGCGTTGCATGTTGCAGCTTTAGATTAAACTGCTCACGCCCCGTCTGATATAATTCTTCTTTTAAAGCGTCAATATTCATATCACGCATTTCTTTTATCTTCATTACAACACCGTCCGCGTTACAAAGTTAGTCTGTACGGGTAATTTGTCATCGGCTAGCTCTAATGCCGCTTTAGCCACTTCCACTGGAACCCCTTCCATCTCAAATAAAACACGTCCTGGCTGAACAACAGCAACCCAGTATTCAACACTTCCCTTTCCTTTTCCTTGACGAACTTCTAAAGGCTTTTTAGTAATCGGCTTATCTGGAAATAATCTAATCCAAACCTTCCCACCTCTTTTAACGTACCGTGTTAAAGCACGACGGGCGGCTTCAATTTGACGTGAAGTAATAAACCCCGCTGTGGTAGCCTTTAATCCATATTGACCAAAGCTAACTTCCGTTCCACGAGAAGCAACACCCCGATTACGGCCTTTAAATTGTTTGCGAAATTTTGTTCTCTTGGGTTGTAACATAACTTATCCCGGTATTTTTTTACTCAATATTAAATTTTCTAATGGATCTTTTCAGCAGATTCTTTAGAAGCTGGGTTAGCACGCTGCGACCGACGCCGGTTATAATGTCGCTGATCTTTGTCATTTGAATATTGAGACTTAGCCTCTGAATTTTCTGGAGAACTAATCTGCGACCGATCAAAAACTTCACCCTTATTAATCCAGACCTTAACACCCAATTTACCGTAAGTAGTTTGTGCTTCTGCCAAAGCATAATCAATGTTTGCACGAAAAGTATGTAACGGCACACTCCCTTCATGATAGCGCTCACTACGTGCAATTTCAGCACCACCTAAGCGCCCAGATACTTCAATTTTAATACCTTTCGCGCCTAACCGTAGGGCAGTTTGTACGGGTCGCTTCATTGCTCGACGAAACATAACACGGCGTTCAAGTTGTTGTGCAATATTTTCTGCAACCAATTTAGCATCTAACTCAGGTGTCTTTACCTCTACAACAGAAAGCGAAACTGGAGCCGACATACATTCTTCCACTTTTTTTCGCAAGCGCTCAATATATTCCCCTTTTTTCCCAAGCGCCACACCAAGTCTAGCAACAGCAACAGTAATTTTTGCATTGCCTGGAGGTCTTTCAATCTGAATCGATGAAACACCTGCTTGAAGAAGGCTTTTCTCTATCAGTGCACGTATTTTTATATCTGCAATTAATAGATCTGCATAGTTCTTAGCTTTTGAATACCACTTTGCTGTCGAGGTTCGCGTAATATTTAAACGAATTCCAACAGGGTTTACTTTATGACCCATAATTAATTCTTCTCCCCATTAGATACTTTAACCGTTATATGGCACGTAGGTTTTAATATACGGTTACTACGCCCTTTTGCACGTGCATGCATACGTTTTAACGTAGGGCCTTGATCAACATAAACAGTACTGACTTTTAATAAATCAACATCAACACCTTGATTATGTTCCGCATTAGCAATGGCGGACTCTAATACTTTTTTTATCACTTTTGCATTTTTTTTAACGCTAAAAGTTAATAGCTGAAGTGCTTTTTCAACTTTTAAGCCACGTATTTGATCGGCTAACAAGCGACATTTTTGCGGTGATAATCTCGCGAATTTTAAATATGCAGCAACTTCCACTTTCTATACCTCTTTAACTATTTTTTTTCGTCAGCGCCTTTGGCTTTTTTATCGGCCGCTCTATGACTACGAAATGTTCGAGTCACAGAAAATTCACCCAATTTATGACCTACCATATTTTCTGTAATATAAATAGGAATAAAATCTTTGCCGTTATGAACAGCAATAGTTAAGCCAATCATTTCAGGAGCAACCATAGAACGACGTGACCATGTTTTAATAGGCCGCTTAACTATCGCATTCTGTGTAATCTGTACTTTTTTTGTTAAATGTACATCGATAAATGGACCTTTGTATATTGAACGTGGCACTTAACACCTCACGAATTTAATTACTTCTTTTTACGTCGTTGCAATATCATTTTAGCATTGCGTTTATTACGACGCGTCTTATAACCCTTTGTTGGAACACCCCAAGGACTTACTGGATGTCGCCCACCTGAAGTTTTACCTTCACCACCACCATGCGGGTGATCGACGGGATTCATGGCAACACCTCGAACTGTTGGCCGAATACCTCGCCAACGAGAAGCACCTGCCTTACCTAAAGAACGAAGATTGTGATCATTATTACTGACAACGCCAATGGTAGCCTTACACTCTACGGGTACTTTTCTCAATTCGCCCGAGCGGAGGCGTATAGTAGCATAATCTCCTTCTCGTGCAATTAATTGAACATAAGTACCTGCACTTCTAGCTATTTGCGCACCCTTCCCAGGTTTTAATTCCACGGCATGTAAAACAGTACCGACTGGAATATTACGTAAAGGTAGTGCATTACCCGGCTTAATCAGTGCCGAGGCTCCTGCTGAAATCTCCATACCTATTTTAAAATCATTAGGCGCTAAAATATAGCGACGCTCACCATCGGCATACACAATGAGGGCTATATGCGCCGTACGGTTAGGATCATATTCTATACGCTCAACACGACCGACAATCCCTTCTTTATTGCGCTTGAAATCAATCAAACGATAAAGCTGCTTATGCCCACCGCCTTGATGGCGAGTGGTAATACGCCCATAATTATTCCGACCGCCCTTTTTGGGTTTAGGGGCCAATAAATTGCTATAAGGCTTACCTTTATGTAAGCCTGCCTTGGATATCTTTACAACGAAACGACGTCCAGGCGAGGTAGGATTTGCTTTTTGTGTAGGCATATAACTTATTTTCTCTATTTTGTTCCTGTAAAATCGATATCATGGCCAGCGTGTAAACTTACATAAGCCTTTTTCCAAGCCTTAACATGCCCTTCCGTTTGCTTAAAACGCCGACGTTTCGGCTTAACATTTAAAAGCTGAACCGCACTTACCTTTACGTTAAATAAAGATTCAACGGCCTGTTTCACTTCAGATTTATTAGCATCTTTCTGAACTTTAAAAACAAACTGGCGATGTTTGTCAGCCAAAAGTGTCGATTTTTCAGAAACATGCGGTCTTTTTATAAGTTTAAATCGGCGCTGTTGTTGATGTGTTACTACCGAAAGAGTCATGCTAAAAGCTCCTCAATTTGTTTTAGCGCAGGCACCGTTATTAATATTTTCTTATGATTGATTAAATCCACCGGGTTAATAGCCTCTACATCCAACAATGCAACAGTGTGAAGATTACGTGCAGCTAAATAGATATCTCTATTAACTTCATCAAGAATAATTAAGACTTTCCCATCTACATTAAATTCTTCTAACTTAGCTACTAAGCGCTGAGTCTTAGGCTCTTCTACTGAAAATGAATCAGTAATCAAAAAACGGTCTTGACGCAAAAGTTCAGAAAATATCGAACGCATTGCGGAACGATACATTTTTTTATTTACTTTTTGTGAATAATCTTGTGGACTAGCGGCAAAAGTTACACCACCACTACGCCATAGTGGGCTACGAATAGTTCCTGCACGAGCACGGCCCATTCCTTTTTGCTTCCATGGTTTCTTTCCACCACCGCTTACGGCCGCACGATTTTTTTGTGCATGCGTTCCTTGTCTACCACCAGCCAAGTAAGCCGTAACTACCTGATGTATTAAAGGCTCATTATAACGACAATCAAAAACTGCCTCAGACAATTGAAGCGCTTCTTTCGAGCCTGTATTTGTTACTAATGTGACTTGCATGCTTGCCATTCCAAATAATTAATTGAGCAATTTTTAAATTCTAATCTTTTTTTACTTTATTCTTCATTCTTACCGCAGGTTTTATCACTACACGGCCACCGGCTGCACCTGGAACTGCACCTTTAATAAGAATTAAATTCCGCTCCGTCTCAACTTTTACAACTTCTAAGGACTGAATTGTACAGCGCTTATTTCCCAATTGACCTGCCATTTTTTTTCCTTTAAATACACGTCCAGGGGATTGACGCTGACCGATAGAACCCGGCGCACGATGAGATAAGGAATTTCCGTGCGTAGCATCTTGGGTTGCAAAATGATGTCGTTTAATAACACCTGCAAAACCTTTTCCTTTATTAATACCTGTTACATCAACCAATTGTCCCAACTTAAATAGCTCTACCGTAATTTCCTTACCCGGTGTTAAATCTTTTATAAATTCTTCACTCATCCCATCTAAACGAAATTCCCATAAGCCTTTACCCGCTTCTACATTCGCCTTAGTAAAATGCCCTGCCTCACCTTTTGTTAAACGTGAAAGCGATTGGACTTCTGTTGTGACTTGCACAGCATCATAACCATCACGATCCTTGTCTTTTACCTGGACTACACGATTAGGTAGTACTTGAATGAGTGTCACAGGAATAGCTACACCATTTTCGGTATAGATCTGTGTCATACCACATTTTTTACCTATTAAACCCATTGTCATGATTATTACCTTTCTCGCTCATTAGCTGAAAAAAAATTCTCTATTATTCTCTGCCTGCTATATCTGCTGTCTTAATTTCAATACTTATCTCCGCAGGCAAATTAACAAGCTTCTTTAATGCGTCTGCAGTTTTTTCAGTTGAGTCAGATACATCAATTAATCGTTTGTAAGTACGTATTTCATACTGATCACGTGCATCTTTATCAACATGCGGTGAGGTAAGAATAGTTAACTTTTTTATATGCGTAGGCAACGGAAGCGGACCAGAAAGTCTCGCTCCTGTGCGTTTTAATGATGTCACTATCATATCCGCCGCCTTATCAATCAAACGATGATCAAAAGCTTTAAGCAGAATACGAAAGTTTTGGCTTTTTGGGGTCATACAATTTTCCTACCAACTCTAGCTAGGCTTCCCTTGTTTAAGAAGCTTGGTTACAACGCCGGCACCGACTGTTCGACCACCTTCACGTATAGCAAAGCGCAATCCGTCTTCCATCGCAATACCATAATCTGTCATCAGGGTCACGGTTATTTTCACATTATCACCTGGCATTACCATCTCAGAACCTTCTGGAAGCTGAATAGTACCAGTTACATCGGTTGTTCTAAAGTAAAACTGCGGTTTATAGTTATTCATAAACGCAGTATGTCGACCGCCTTCTTCTTTTGTTAAAACGTAAATTTCCGCTTCAAATTGCGCATACGCTTTAACACTACCTGGTTTTGCTAAAACTTGACCACGCTCAACATCTTCACGCTTAGTTCCACGTAATAAAGCACCAATGTTATCTCCCGCCTGACCTTGATCGAGCAATTTACGAAACATTTCAACACCGGTAACAGATGTTTTTTGAACAGGTCTCAAACCAATAATTTCTACTTCTTCACCGACTTTCACAATTCCACGTTCTACTCGACCCGTTACTACGGTTCCACGACCTGATATAGAAAAAACGTCTTCAATAGGCATTAAAAATGGCTTATCGGTTTCCCGTGTTGGCTCTTTGAAATACTCATCCATCGCTTTAGCAAGTTCAAAAATACCACCACCTTCACAATCTCCATCCAATGCTTTTTTAGCTGACCCACGGATGACCGGGATGTCATCTCCTGGGAAATCATACTTACTTAGTAATTCTCTCACTTCCATTTCTACTAAATCTAATAATTCAGGATCATCTACCATATCCGTTTTATTCATGAATACGACCATGGCTGGTACACCCACTTGCTTCGCCAACAAAATGTGCTCGCGTGTTTGTGGCATAGGACCGTCTGCTGCACTCACAACTAAAATTGCACCATCCATTTGTGCGGCACCTGTAATCATATTTTTTACATAATCAGCGTGACCTGGACAGTCCACATGCGCATAGTGGCGATTTTCGGTTTCGTATTCGACATGCGAAGTTGCAATGGTAATACCACGGGCTTTTTCCTCAGGCGCTTTGTCGATTTCGTCAAATGCTTTTGCTTCACCACCAAACTTCTCAGCCAAACACTTAGTCAGTGCTGCTGTTAAAGTCGTTTTACCATGATCGACGTGACCGATAGTACCGACGTTCAAGTGGGGTTTAGTTCTTTTAAATGTTTCCTTGGACATGATCTTTTACCTCAATAACTATTAATGACTATCTTTTTTAGAAATAACTTTCTCTGCCACACTCGCTGGAGCTTCATTATATTTAGCAAACTCCATCGTATAGGTTGCACGTCCTTGGGTTGCTGAACGTAAAGCTGTAGCATAACCAAACATTTCTGAGAGGGGAACCTCAGCACATACCTTTTTACCGCCACCTGGTAAATCTCCCGTCTCTTGCACAATCCCACGACGACGGCTAAGATCACCGACAACATCGCCCATATAGTCTTCGGGCGTTTCCACTTCAACCTTCATGATAGGTTCCAATAAAACTGGGTTTGCCTTACGTGCACCTTCTTTAAAAGCCATCGACCCAGCAATTTTAAAAGCCATTTCACTGGAGTCTACATCATGATAAGAACCATCAGAAAGTGTTACCTTGACATCCACAACGGGATAGCCAGCTATAACACCATTTTCTAACTGCTCTTTTATCCCTTTATCAACGGCTGGAATATATTCCTTAGGAATAACACCACCAACAATCGCATTTACAAATTCGTAACCTTTGCCCGCTTCTAATGGCTCCAACTTTATCCAAACATGACCAAACTGACCACGGCCACCACTTTGACGAATAAATTTTCCTTCTTGCTCGACCGATTTGCGTATTGTTTCTCGGTAAGCAACTTGTGGCTTACCTACGTTGGCCTCTACATTAAACTCACGCTTCATACGGTCAACAATAATATCTAAATGAAGTTCTCCCATACCCGAAATAATGGTCTGGCCTGATTCTTCATCCACGCGTACACGAAAAGATGGATCTTCCTGTGCTAGCTTACCTAGCGCAATACCCATTTTTTCTTGGTCAGCCTTAGTCTTTGGCTCTACCGCAACCGAGATAACCGGCTCAGGAAACTCCATTCGCTCCAATGTTATAACGTTATCGGAATCACAGAGTGTATCGCCAGTTGTCGCATATTTAAGCCCTATTGCAGCAGCAATATCACCTGCTCGAACTTGCTTTATTTCTTCACGGCTATTGGCATGCATTTGTACAATACGGCCAATACGTTCTTTCTTGCTTTTAACTGGATTATAAAGCGTATCACCACTGTTCACGACGCCTGAATAAACCCTAAAATAGACCAAAGATCCCACGAACGGGTCAGTTGCTACTTTAAAAGCAAGTGCAGCAAATGGTGCATCGTCTGTCGAAGGCCTATCTGCCACCGTTTGATCGGCATCATCCAGCACACCCTTAATAGGTGGCACATCATTAGGTGCGGGTAAATATTCGATAACGCCATCTAACATGGCCTGCACACCTTTATTCTTAAAGGCAGAACCGCATAGCACAGGAACTATTTTATTCCCTAATGTTAAAGTACGAATAGCTTTTTTAATTTCTTCAATACTAAACTGTCCGCCTTCCAAATAACGTTCTGTCATCTCTTCAGAAACCTCTGCAATCGCTTCCACCAGCTTTTCATGCCAATTTTGTGCTTCAGGCTGCAAATCACTAGGAATATCGCGATATTCGAAAGTCATTCCCTGGTTTTTTTCATCCCAATAAATGGCCTTCATTTGAATCAAATCAATGACGCCTTCAAATTTATCTTCTGCACCAATAGGCAAGTGAACAGGGACTGGTTGCCCCCCTAAACGCGATTTAATTTGGCCTACAACACGCAGAAAATCAGCACCCGCTCTGTCCATCTTATTGACAAAAGCCAGGCGCGGCACGTGATATTTATTGGCCTGACGCCAAACAGTTTCAGACTGCGGCTGAACGCCACCCACCGCACAAAAAACAACACAAGCGCCATCAAGCACTCGCAAAGAGCGCTCTACTTCAATCGTAAAATCAACGTGGCCAGGGGTATCAATAATATTGATTCGATATGGCTCAGGATATTGATTTGCCATCCCCTTCCAAAAACAAGTTGTTGCCGCAGAGGTAATGGTAATACCGCGCTCTTGTTCTTGCTCCATCCAATCCATAACAGCAGTACCTTCATGTACCTCACCTATTTTATGCGATTCGCCGGTATAAAATAAAATCCGTTCGGTTGTTGTTGTTTTTCCCGCATCGATATGGGCAATAATTCCAATATTGCGATAGCGTTCTATAGGTGTCTGTCGGTCCACACTTAAATTACCTTGTAAATATTTTTAAAATCAGTTAAATCGAGAAAAATGTGCAAAAGCCTGATTTGCCTTCGCCATACGATGTGTATCTTCACGTTTTTTTACTGCGATGCCTTTATTGTCATAAGCATCCAGAATCTCAGCAGCAAGCCGCTGTGCCATTGTTTTTTCACTACGCCCTAGAGCGGCGGTTTTAAGCCAGCGCATTGCCAACGCTGTACGGCGCGAAGGACGCACCTCAATCGGAATCTGATAAGTGGATCCACCGACTCTTCTTGCTCTTACTTCAACATTAGGTCGAATATTATCTAAAGCTTGATCAAAGATATCGAGCAACATGTTTGCATCAAAGCCTTGCTTAGCACTTCCTCCCGTGCCTTCCTCTTCCGCATTCTTTTTTGATTTATCTTTTAAGCGTGTATCTAATCTTTCTAAGGCGCCATAGACAATCTTTTCAGCCACCGCTTTTTTTCCATTTTTCATAATGGAGTTAATAAATTTACTAAGCAATTCGCTCTTAAATTTAGGGTCTGGAAGAATATCTCTTTTGGCTGCAACACGTCTTCTTGGCATAACTCAAATTCCTACCTATTACATTTATTTATCTTTAGGCCGTTTAGCGCCGTATTTAGAACGACCCTGCTTACGGTTTGCAACACCCGAAGTATCTAAAGCACCGCGCACTGTATGATAACGAACACCAGGTAAGTCCTTCACACGACCGCCTCGTATTAGAATTACAGAGTGCTCTTGCAGATTATGGCCTTCACCACCAATATAGGTAGTTACTTCCATTCCGTTAGTCAGGCGTACCCGGGCTACTTTACGTAAAGCCGAATTTGGCTTCTTAGGCGTCACTGTATAAACACGTGTACAAACCCCTCGCTTTTGTGGACACTGCTGTAGCGCAGGCACCATTGATTTAGCGCGTCTTTGTGTACGTGGATTTCGGACTAACTGATTAATTGTGGCCATGCAAAATCTACTCAAAAATGTGGCTTAAATATTAAAATAAGGGGTGATGTTAAGGCTTTTTAGCCATTAACTTTTTGCCCAATAAAATCCTTCTTCGTTGAACGAAGAGGGGCGGGATTGTAAAGAGACCGCTCTAAGATGTCAAGTATTGTCGTCGCTTTCTCTTCCTGTTTTTTACCAAAATTCCGTGTTTTATATCCATATCCCTTACACCCATTGCACATTAATAAAATGTGAAATTACATTTTATAATGTGCTTCCTTCCACGATGGGAATTTTCAAGGAGCGAAAAGGCGCCCCCCATTGAATGACGGTAGAGAAGCTTGGCTAATCCCCGCCATCATGTAATTGGGTATACCTCTCGCTGTGAGCTTAAAAAAATCGCAGCTTCAGATACACGAACGGTATTTAAGTTGAAAATGCGCAAACACTTACAGTAGCTTTATTCTCATCTGTTAGGTGAATCTGTCCAGGAGCAGCCGCTAAACGCTTTGCTGACTGGAAAAACATCGTCTGGGCAGCCGCATTAAAAAACAACGGCATCAAGCAACTAATCCCCGCTTCGATCTTCGTCAAAAAAGACTTTAACAGTGAAATTTCAATGATACCAGGAAGAGGCGTTTGGCTAAGCGCAACAGCCCCGCCATCTTCTTGGCAACCACTCTGCCGGTCTAGAGCTAAAGCTTGCTCTTTAGCAGGCCTTAAATAGCCTCCAAGCACTTTCCAAAGCGTAGCAAAAAAGTCTATTAAGACCTCCAACAGACTTGGTTTCTTGAAAAAAATTGGCTTCAACCGCTCATCTTCACAATCTACACTCACGTTAACAATCTTTGTATAAACCTTACTTTGGCTATCTTTTTTATCTTCTTTTATCAGTACAGAAATACAGGAATCGGTTTGATAGTAATATCCACCATTTCTGGGCGAGCTTTCTTCAGCATCCCCATCCCCAACTTTTGGTATGGTGTGCTTTTTGATGTAGGTATTAATCTCTTCTATTTGAATACCTTTATCTAAAGGCGAAAAGTTTATTTGATAATCCTCTTTTGATTTTTGATAAATAACTTCCATCTCACTATCTGATTCGTTCATTTGTGTTTGTAAGGTAAAAAATAAGCGACCAAATACATGTTGAAAACCGCCTTGGTGAAAAGAATCAAAAGCAAGCGCTAAGTAATCCTTTCTTAAGCGCTCATCCCCTATCTTATACAACAACTTTTCTTCAATAAAATTTTTTAAATCTTCTTCACTCGCAAATTCCTCACCCTTTCGTAATCTTTCAATGCTAACTCCATCAATAAAATAATTTCTCCAATTGCTTCGCCAATCCCGTAATACAACCCTTTTATCTGGCTTTATGCTATTTAACTCTTTTTTAAAAACTCGAAGGTTAACCGCTTCTCGCACTGCAGCCGTATTTTTTGGCTTATTTGAGCGAGCTAATTCTGTTTCTAACTGAGTATGATGCCTATCTAACTTAACGTGCTTGGGTAAAAAAAGTAGTGGGTTTACCAAGCCATTAGCGCCCGGTGCATTTTGCGAAGCAACTGCTTGGTGATGGCCCGATTCATACAATATTTTAACAAACTGTAAATAAAGCGCTCTATCCTCTTCTGTATCAGAATAACGAGGGTAGCTTCCGCGCTGCACATAGAACATCTCTGCAGCATCGATAGCAACGGATGCGCCTCCGGTACGATCCTTACCGCTTTTACAAGCCACCCAAGGCATACCCCCAATACAATTTACAACAATCACTTCAAGCGCACTTGTTAAGGATTGGCAATGGCGTTCATCGGCTTCGAATGCGCCTTGGCCAAACGGAATTGACAATAAGGCCTGTAAAGCATCAAATAATCGTACGGAGCTTTTATCAAATTTGTCGCTTGGCTTGAAACTAAGAAGCCTTTCAAGAATTTTAATTAAATGTTTTCTATCGCTAACCAATACCGTTCCTTTAGCTTGGCAAGCTATTAGGTTTTCTGACAATTGCCTATATAGCTTTAGTTGTTCAGCGTGATCCAGATCCTCCAGAAATTGACTGAATTGCTCAGATTTATACTTGGGCTTGTTACTCTCTATCAAAGTTAATTGATGCTGTAAATATCGAGCGACCGCCCCCAGCAAAAGAGACGTATTAAGATCATTGCGCTCAGTTTGAGGCGAATAAGCACCTAAACGACGTAGTATATTATAGGGGTGATTGGTTGAGAGTAAGGTAATCCGTTCAATTGATTTTTGCTTATATTCCAAACTTCCATTTTCTACCTTAAACCCATATTCTTTTAAGAAATCTTCGTATTCAGTCGGCCTTTCTAAAGCCTGTTGGAAAAGTGTAACTGCACGCTCTTTAAGCTCATAGATTTTTGTATCATTATCACTGACATCTGAAAAATATTGGCTTTTTAAAGTAGCCGCTGTTCCGGGCGACAAAATAGATTGCGTTAAAATAACTGCTTCGCCCCACTTTTTAATATCCCTTTGCTTAAGAAGCTGTTGGTCTAAGCTTAGCTTGATTTGCGAAGCTATATTTAGACACGTTAAACGAAATGCTTCGTCGGCAGTATCAGCTCGATTCAACAAATCGACAGGCAGCGGTGTCGCATGACGAAAATAATCTACACTTTCTAAACCGTTAATGGTGAAACAATGATGCGATAAGTTGGCAAGTCCTAGAATACAACGAAGTGAAGAAGGTATAGATTTCTTCGACAAATTTTGATAATTAGCTTTAATAAATTCTTGCTGCCATGACGGCAAACATTGAAACCAAAAAGGAGGTGTTGCCAAAACCACCTTGGCAAACTCTTCGCGCAAACTTTCTACATCTGTGATAGGAGTTTCACGCTGCAGCATATTAAAAAGATTGGCTGAATTGCTATTTTCTTCCTGCAAAACTCCTTCCAAATCAATCACTGTTTTAAAAGATTTACGTCCTTCTTGCCACACTGAACAGCATTCGGCGATGCGCAATGTTGCAAAGGGATCGTTTAATGCTGTATGTCTAAGTAATAATCCTTTATATTTTTTTAGCAAATGCTGGAAGTGATTTCTTTGTTCTTTAACAGTCGATGCATTCTCAAGATCGTTAACGAAGTTTTTATAAAGTGTTTCACAATTTTCTTCTATTAACTTTATTCGTACTGGAAACTTATTTCCTGCCTTCCAATCATGACTAGTTAAATAGTTTACCAATAACAACATCCCTTTTTTATAAGCTTCTCCACGTAAACGAATATTTTTCTCCGCTATTTTAATGTTTCGTTCATTTTTCATAGACTAAAACTCCTTATTTTTTGTTTGTAAACCCTCTCAATAATCTATCTTTAAATATTATTTTAAACATAAAATTCTTAACGAAAAATTAAATAGATATTTAATTATCTAAATCGACTCCATGCGGAGCAAAAAAAATGCACCTGAAAAGGTGCATTCTTTTTATTCGAGAAAAACTAACTTGAAGAAATCAAAAAAATTATTGACTTCCGTCTTTTGGCTCTGATAAAGCCTGACTCAAGGCCTGTTCTACATCGCTTGCGGTCATTTGTGGTGCCACTAACTTTTGCTTTCTTGCCAAAATATTAGCCGCCCGCTGACGCCGTGATTCGGTATGGTAAGCAAAACCTGTACCCGCCGGAATTAAACGTCCTACAATCACATTTTCTTTCAGACCTCTGAGATCGTCTCGTTTACCAGTGACCGCCGCCTCCGTTAACACACGCGTCGTTTCTTGGAAAGAGGCTGCAGAGATAAAGGAATCCGTCGCTAATGAAGCTTTGGTTATCCCTAGTAAGATAGCTTCGAAACGTGCAGGTAATTTATCTTCAGCAACGAGCTTACGATTTTCTTCTTTAACACGCGCTTCTTCAAGCTGCTCTCCCTTTAAGAAAAGACTTTCACCCGAATCTAAGACATTAACCTTACGTAACATCTGACGAACAATCACCTCTATGTGTTTATCGTTGATCTTAACCCCTTGTAAACGATAAACCTCTTGTACTTCACTCACAATATAATTAGATAATGCATTAATCCCTAAGAGACGTAAAATATCATGCGGATTAAGTGGACCATCGGCTACAATCTCACCCCGTTCAACATGCTCACCCTCAAAAACAGTCACATGACGCCATTTTGGAATTAATGCCTCAAAGGACTCACCATCACTGCCTGTAATCACAAGGCGGCGCTTACCTTTGGTTTCTTTCCCAAAGCTAATGATGCCCGAAATCTCCGCTAAAATAGCCGGCTCTTTCGGCTTACGTGCTTCAAAGAGATCGGCCACACGCGGCAAGCCTCCGGTAATATCACGCGTTTTAGAGGTTTCTTGTGGAATCCGTGCGACGATGTCACCAACGCCAACAGCAGCTCCATCTTCTAAACTCAAAATAGCATTAATAGGTAAGAAGTAATGGGCAGGTAAACGTGTACCGGGTAAAAATAGATCATTACCTTCTTTGTCTGCCAACCTAACCATAGGCCTTAATTCTTTACCACTTGCCGCACGCTGTTTAGAGTCGGTCACCACAATGCTGGTTAACCCAGTAACCTCATCAGTTTGACGGTTCATGGTGATGCCATCAACCAAGTCAATAAACTTAATATAACCTGCAACTTCTGTCACAACCGGATGGGTATGTGGGTCCCACTGAGCAATGACCTGACCTGGAACCACTTCGGTACCGTCAGAAACCTTGATACTGGCACCATAGGGCAGTTTATAGCGTTCCCGCTCACGCCCTTGGGCATCTAATAGGGTCAACTCACCGGAACGCGACACGGTCACGAAATGGCCATCTGCATGCTTAACCAGCTTAATATTATGTAGCTTAATACGACCTTTTGATTTCACTTGAATATGGTTCGCTAAAGCCACCTGTGAGGCCGCTCCACCGATATGGAAGGTACGCATGGTCAGCTGTGTACCCGGCTCACCAATCGACTGCGCTGCGATAACCCCGACGGATTCACCAATCACCACTAAGTGTCCTCGTGCCAAATCCCGACCGTAACAGGCTGCACAAATACCATAGCGTGCTTCACAGGTAATGGGAGAGCGTACATTGACCTGGTCAACGGCACGATCTTCTAAGATATTAACCCAATTTTCATCTAACAAAGTACCTTTTTGCACAACTACATCGTCACTACCTGGTAGGCTTACATCGTCTGCTAATACACGCCCTAATACGCGTTCGCGTAAAGGAACCATGATTTCGCCACCTTCGACATGAGGCGTAATAAGGATACCTTGTGCAGCGCCGCAGTCGGCTTCTGTAACAACCATATCTTGTGCCACATCGACAAGGCGACGTGTTAAATAACCCGAGTTAGCGGTCTTTAACGCCGTATCGGCAAGACCTTTACGCGCACCGTGTGTAGAAATAAAGTACTGTAATACGTCTAAGCCTTCTCTGAAGTTAGCGGTAATCGGTGTTTCAATAATGCTACCGTCAGGTTTGGTCATCAAACCACGCATACCCGCTAACTGGCGCATTTGCGCGGGTGATCCCCGTGCTCCTGAATCTGCCATCATATAAACAGGATTAAAGGACTCTTGCTCAACTTCTTTTCCATTCGCATCAATAACTACTTCAGTAGCTAATTTCTCCATCATCGCTTTGGCCACTTGGTCATTGGTACGCGACCAAATATCAACTACCTTATTATAACGCTCACCTTGGGTCACAAGACCCGATGCATATTGCGATTCGATCTCTTTTACTTCGGTTTCAGCTTCGGCAATAATGGCCGCTTTCCCTTCCGGAATAATCAAGTCTTCAATCCCAATGGAAATTCCAGCACGCGTTGCATAACCAAAACCGGTATACATCAAGTTATCCGCGAATATGGCAGTCGCCTTCAATCCTAAATGGCGATAGCACTCATTGATAAGGCTTAAGATAGCTTTTTTCTTTAAAGTCTTGTTGATTAAAGAAAACGGTAGGCCATCGGGTAGAATTTCACGGAGTAAGGTTCTGCCTACGGTAGTATCAACCAGTTTAATCGATTCCTGGCGCTTTCCTTCTGCATCAAATAACACCTCTTTGATACGAACCTTGATTTTGGCATGTAAATCAGCAACCCCTGTATCATACAGTTGACGCACTTCATTAATATTCGCACAAATCAAACCTTCACCTTTCGCATTGATCTTGTCGCGCGTTAAATAATAAAGGCCTAATACCACATCCTGCGTAGGAACAATAATAGGCTCGCCATTAGCCGGCGATAAAATATTGTTAGTCGACATCATTAACGCGCGCGCTTCTAATTGCGCTTCAATCGTTAATGGTACGTGTACCGCCATTTGGTCACCGTCAAAGTCGGCGTTATAAGCGGTACAAACTAAAGGATGTAACTGGATAGCCTTACCTTCCACTAAAATAGGTTCAAAGGCTTGAATACCCAGTCTATGTAATGTCGGTGCACGGTTTAATAAAACCGGATGTTCACGAATCACTTCCTCTAAAATATCCCATACTTCAGGGGATTCGTTTTCCACCATTTTTTTAGCCGCTTTAATTGTAGAAGCTAAATCATGAAGTTGTAGTTTGCTCAAAATAAATGGCTTAAATAACTCTAAAGCCATTTTCTTGGGTAACCCACATTGATGTAATTTAAGTGTAGGTCCAACCACGATTACCGAACGACCTGAATAATCGACACGTTTACCTAATAAATTCTGTCTAAACCGACCTTGTTTACCTTTAATCATATCCGCTAATGATTTTAAAGGTCGCTTATTACTACCGGTAATCGCACGCCCTCGACGGCCATTATCAAGTAAGGCATCGACAGATTCTTGTAACATCCGTTTTTCGTTACGAACAATAATATCAGGCGCATTTAAATCGAGTAAACGCTTTAAACGATTATTACGGTTGATAACGCGACGATAAAGATCATTGAGATCAGAGGTTGCAAAACGCCCACCATCTAACGGTACCAAAGGACGTAGCTCAGGAGGTAACACGGGTAATACGGTTAAAACCATCCACTCAGGTTTATTACCGGATTGTGCAAAAGCTTCTAAAAGCTTTAGACGCTTCGCATATTTCTTAAGTTTTGTTTCTGAATTGGTATTAGGAATTTCTTCACGTAAAGTGTTAATCTCTTCTGGCAAATCTAACGTCATCAATAACTGTTGAATCGCTTCAGCACCCATGCGTGCATCAAACTCATCACCATGCTCTTCAATAGCTTCTAAATACTGTTCATCCGTTAAAAGCTGGCCTCGTTGTAAAGTTGTCATTCCAGGTTCAGTGACAACAAAAGCTTCAAAATAGAGAACACGCTCAATATCGCGTAAAGTCATGTCTAGCAAAAGACCAATACGTGATGGCAAAGATTTTAAAAACCAAATATGCGCTACGGGACTCGCTAACTCAACGTGCCCCATACGTTCACGGCGTACCTTAGTTAAGGCAACCTCAACACCACATTTTTCACAAATAACTCCGCGGTGCTTAAGACGTTTATATTTACCACATAAACATTCGTAATCTTTAATAGGTCCAAAAATTTTGGCGCAAAATAAACCATCTCTTTCTGGTTTAAACGTGCGGTAATTGATTGTCTCAGGCTTTTTGACTTCACCATAAGACCAAGTACGGATCATTTCAGGCGATGCTAATGAAATTCGAATATTATCAAATTCATCGAGATAATCTTCTTGTTTCAAAATACCGAGTAGGTCCGACATTAAAGGCTTTTCAGTAGCAGTGATACTAGACTGCACTGCTTCGACCATGCTCGCCAAACTTTCTTGGGGTTGCTTGTCCTGCGCAGTCACTTCTTTAGACGCCGCTACTGATTCAGTCGCAGTACTTTCAACTTCAGTATTTTCAGGGGCTGCTTTTGGTTTAGTTGCCAAGGTTATACTCCACTTCAGATTAATCTTTGGTTTCTAGTTCTGCATTAATGGCCAAGGATCGTATTTCCTTGACTAATACGTTAAATGATTCTGGCATTCCTGCTTCCATATGGTGGTCGCCATCGACAATATTTTTATACATCTTTGTTCGGCCGGCGACATCATCAGATTTCACCGTCAACATTTCTTGTAAGGTGTAAGCAGCTCCATAAGCTTCTAAAGCCCAAACTTCCATTTCACCAAATCGCTGTCCACCAAATTGTGCTTTACCACCCAAGGGCTGTTGTGTCACTAAACTATAAGAACCGGTTGATCGCGCATGCATTTTATCGTCAACTAAATGGTTCAGTTTAAGCATATACATATAACCTACGGTCACAGGTCGCTCAAAGCGCTGGCCTGTTCTACCATCATAAAGCGTCGTTTGGCCCGATTCGGGTAAATCCGCTAAATGCAGCATACGTTTGATTTCTGATTCGGTAACACCATCAAAAACAGGCGTCGCCATAGGCACTCCATTGCGTAAATTTTGTGCAAGCTCTGTCACTTCCTCGCTCGATAATTTATCAAGGTCCACTTTTTGCGCCGTTTGCTTATTATCGTTATAAATAGAACCTAAAAAGGTCTTTACTTCCTTGATACTTTTTTTCGTATCTAACATCTTGCCAATCTTTAAGCCTAAACCTTTGGCAGCCCAACCTAAGTGTGTTTCTAATACCTGGCCGACGTTCATACGTGAAGGAACACCTAGAGGATTCAACACAATATCAACCGGTGTCCCATCTTCCATATAAGGCATATCTTCAACAGGAATAATCGTCGAAATAACCCCTTTATTACCATGGCGTCCTGCCATTTTATCGCCAGGTTGGATACAACGCTTGATAGCTAAATAAACCTTAACGATCTTGAGTATTCCAGGTGCGAGATCATCGCCTTGCGTTATCTTTTTTTGTTTATTTTCAAATTTCTCTTCTAAAGATAAACGCGCCTCTTCAAGCTGTTTCGCTACGGCTTCTAATTGTTGGTTAGCCGCTTCGTCACGTAGACTGACAGAAAACCATTGATCCTTAGATAGTGTACCTAAATATTCAAGCGTCACTTTGCTACCTGATTTAAGTTTATTCGGGCCACTACTCGCAACCGCACCTACTAATAAAGTTTCTAGACGTTGGTAACAGTCGTTTTCTAAAATTCGAAACTCATCGTATAAGTCCTTCTTAATTTTTTCTAACGCCATTTCCTCGATACTTAGAGCACGTTGATCTTTTTCTAAACCATCACGTGTAAATACTTGTACATCGATGACCGTTCCACGCATACCTGAGGGCACACGCAAAGAACTATCTTTTACATCCGAGGCTTTTTCACCAAAAATGGCGCGTAATAATTTTTCTTCGGGTGTTAATTGCGTTTCACCTTTTGGTGTAACCTTTCCTACCAGGATATCACCGGCTTCAACCCATGCCCCTAAATGCACAATTCCCGATTCATCCAGTTTAGATAAAGCACCTTCACCCACATTAGGAATATCAGACGTAATTTCTTCAGCACCTAATTTTGTATCGCGCCCAATACATGTTAATTCTTCAATGTGAATTGTCGTAAAACGATCTTCGGAAACAACGCGCTCTGAGATTAAAATAGAATCCTCAAAGTTATAACCATTCCAAGGCATAAAGGCGACTAACAGATTACGACCCAATGCTAACTCGCCGAGATCGGTAGAAGGCCCATCAGCCAATACATCCCCTTTTTTAACGACATCGCCTTTGTTTACTAAAGGACGCTGGTTAATACACGTATTTTGATTGGAGCGGGTATATTTAGTCAGGTTATAGATATCAACCCCTGCCGTACCCGCCACGGTTTCTTCATCATTCACTCGAACAACGATTCGACCGGCATCCACAGAATCAATAAAACCACCCCGTTTTGCTACCACAACGACGCCTGAGTCAACCGCTACTTTACGTTCCATACCCGTTCCAACTAAGGGTTTTTCGGTACGTAATGTAGGAACCGCCTGGCGCTGCATATTAGAACCCATCAAAGCTCGGTTAGCATCGTCATGCTCGAGGAAGGGAATTAAGGAAGCTGCAACCGAAACGACTTGTGAAGGTGATATATCCATATAATTCACTTTGTCAGCCGTTGTCAGCATGGACTCGTTACGATGACGAGATGGAATTAAGTCATCGATTAATTTGCCATGACTATCTAATCGTGTATTCGCCTGCGCAATGACATATTTACCTTCTTCAATCGCCGATAAATACTGAATTTCTTGCGTTACTTTCCCGTCTTCAACTTTTCGATAAGGCGTTTCCAGGAACCCATAATGGTTGGTCCGCGCATAAACAGCCAATGAGTTAATCAATCCAATATTAGGACCTTCCGGTGTTTCAATCGGACAAACGCGACCATAATGCGTTGGATGTACGTCACGAACTTCAAAACCCGCACGTTCACGTGTCAAACCACCTGGCCCTAACGCAGAAACCCGTCGTTTATGGGTAATCTCGGAAAGTGGATTCACTTGATCCATGAATTGTGATAATTGGCTAGAACCAAAAAATTCCTTTATCGCCGCAGAAATAGGCTTCGCATTGATTAAATCTTGTGGCATTAGGTTTTCAGATTCAGCTACGCTTAAACGATCCCTAACCGCTCGCTCAACACGCACTAAACCCACGCGAAATTGGTTTTCAGCCATTTCACCGACACTGCGAACACGTCGATTACCTAAATGATCGATATCGTCCACATCGCCTTTACCATTACGAATATCGATTAATGCTTTTAAAACATCAACAATATCCTCTTTGCTTAAAGTACCCGCTCCCAAAATAGCTTCGCGACCCAAACGTCGGTTAAATTTCATTCGACCGACAGCCGATAAATCATAACGATCCGATACGAAAAATAGATTTTTAAATAAGGCCTCTGCAGCTTCTTTGGTAGGTGGTTCGCCCGGCCGCATCATACGGTAAATCTCTACCAACGCTTCCTGCTGGCTATGGCTAGGATCAATACGTAAGGTAGTAGAAATGTACGCACCCGAATCTAAGTCGTTGGTATAGAGCGTTTCGATCGTTTTTATACCAGATTCAGCGATTTTCTTAATGGTTTCCGCCGTCAATTCGGTATTTGCTTCCAATAAAATTTCGCCTGTTTCCGAATCAATTACCGGCTTTGCTAAGGTCTTACCGAGTAAGTATTCAGTAGGCAAGTATAGTTGCTTAACTTTTGCTTGTTCTAATTGTCGAATTTGTCGTGCAGCGATACGGCGACCCTGCTCTACAATAATATTGTCCTCTGCATCCTTAATATCAAACGTTGCTATTTCACCGCGCAAACGTTCAGGTACTAAATCTAAAACAACCGATTCGCCTTTAAAATGAAAAACATTATTAGCAAAAAATAATTCTAGAATCTCTTCTGTTGTGAATCCCAAAGCACGCAATAGGATAGTAGCCGCTAATTTACGGCGCCTATCAATACGAACAAAAAGGTTGTCTTTAGGATCAAATTCAAAGTCTAGCCAAGAACCACGGTAAGGAATAATTCGCGCTGCATAAAGCAGTTTGCCTGATGAATGTGTTTTACCTTTATCATGCTCAAAAAACACACCGGGAGATCGATGTAACTGAGAAACAACAACGCGGTCAGTTCCATTAATCACAAAACTACCCGTATCCGTCATGAGGGGCATTTCGCCCATATAGACTTCTTGTTCCTTGATATTTTTAATTTTTGTTGTTCCTGGCGCCGCTTCTTTATCGTAAATAATCAGACGCATTTTAACGCGTAACGGAGCCCCATAAGTTAAACCACGCGCCTGACATTCTTTAACATCAAAGGGTGGCTCTCCTATTCGATAAGAAATATATTCTAAAGTCGCTTCGCCACCTGAATAAGACGAAATAGGAAAAACAGATTTAAAAGCAGCATTTAGTCCATACTCTTCCAAAGCGTCCGCCGGAGTGTCTGTTTGTAAAAACCGATGGTAAGACTCGATTTGGGTCGCTAAGAGATAGGGCGCCTCCATAATCGTGGCTTGTTTACCAAAATTTTTTCGAATACGTTTTTTTTCTGTGAAAGAATAAGGGTTAGCCATTGACTCAGCTGCTTGGGATGTCCGAATTACCATCAAAGTTCACCTAGTTAGAGAACAGAATAAGTTAAAGAAAATTGTTGCCCACTTAAATATACTCATCGCGCTTGAATTTTTGGCAGCGTTGCCGCTCAACTCTCAATTTCACGACACTTGCCAAAAATCCAATTGCTGCGAGTATAAAGACTCACGCTAAATGACCGCTTTAGCGAAAAATCTCAAAAATAAAGAATGCCCAAGTGAAACTTGGGCACACTTTTTTATCGTTTGAATTTAAATACATTAAGCTTATTTAATGTCAACTTTAGCGCCTGCTTCTTCAAGCTGTTTCTTAAGCGCTTCTGCTTCAGCTTTAGGAATTCCTTCCTTAATTGCTGGTGAAGCGGATTCAACCAAATCTTTTGCTTCTTTTAAGCCTAAATTGGTTGCTGCACGCACAACTTTAATAACATTAATTTTATTAGCTCCAACATCTGACAATTGGACCTTAAATTCGGTCTGTTCTTCTGCAGCAGCAGCAGCGCCGCCTGCGCTAGGGGCAGCTACAGCAACTGTCGCCGCTGCAGCAGAAACACCAAATTTTTCTTCCATGCTCTTAATAAGGTCGACAACATCCATAACGCTCATATTGGCAATTGCATTTAATACATCTTCTTTAGAATTAACGGCCGTACTCATATTGATTCACTCCAAAAAAATAATAACTTCTTACACTCTATTTTTACACTTGAAGTTGCGAAATCGCAGATTCAAGTGCTCCCATCGCGATGGGGATTTTCAAGGGGAGAACCGCGATTCTCCCCTTGAATGGCTGTGCGCAAGCTTTGCTTAAGCCAGCCATGTGATCGATCATTACCCTGCAGCTTGGCGTTGATCACGCACAGCCGCAACAGTACGTACTAATTTGGCATGAGGTTCAGCCAAAGTACGAACCAGCTTGGTAATAGGTGCTTTCATAACTGCCATCAATGTGGCAATCGCTTCGTCACGCGTTGGTAGACTTGCAAGCTTATCGATTTCATTAACAGGAAGCAGTTGGCCATCAAAAGCTAAAGCTTTGACCACCAATTTTTCATTTTGCTTTGTAAATGCCTTAATAAGTCGTGCCGCTGCACCAGGCTCTTGCTGGGAAAATGCAATAAGTAAAGGACCGACTAAGGTATCTTGAAGACACACAAAATCCGTTCCTTCTAAAGCACGTCGTGCCAGTGTATTACGCACAACACGTAAATAAACACCCGAGCTACGCGCTTGTACTCGTAATTTACTCATTTCTCCCACACTCAAGCCACGATATTCAGCAGTAACTGCTGATAGCGCACTTTTTGCAACTTCTCCAACTTCCGCGACAATGGCCTGTTTATCTTCAAGTCTTAATGTCACGTTAAGTTTTCTCCTATTATTAGCCGTTAAGATAAATAACGACTGTTAACTTGTGGTGGCCGTATAACGGTTCACCGTCTGCGTAGGAAAATTAAGCATTAATATAAAATATCTAGATTGCCACGCCCCGCGCCTATCTTAAAAAATTCAGTCACCGAAATGGCTAATACCATGTCGTATTTTCTGTGACGATAGTTGCCGGACTCGCAATGACGAGCTTTTTTATCAATACACCTACGGTCTCCGACAGTTAGTAGGGGGACCTACTTTCTGCGAATTCGCTAGGGTGGTCAGCAAATGACGGTACACCCTAAAATAACCTGAGTATTTTGTTTGTTTTCACTGTCTTCGATGCATATATGCTTCGCATACACCGCTTCACAAAGACAATCCACAGAAAACAAACAAAAAACGTCGGTTTATTAGATCAATTTATGCTACCCCCTATTTCTAATAGGGGGTAGCCCTTCTATCCTAAATAATGATAATAGTCAAGTCCATGGTATGGTTTAGAAAAAAGTCTTTATCTAGCCTATTTCTATAACGGATGCCAGATTAATCGGCAACCCCGGTCCCATCGTAGTCGACAGGTGCAGCCGCTTTAAAAAAATACCTTTTGCAGTACTTGGTTTTGCTTTTTTAATGGCTGACAGTAAGGCTTCTAAATTTTCCTGTAGTTGCTTTGCTTCAAAATCACGTTTACCAATTGTGCAGTGCACTACGCCTCCCTTATCTGCACGATACTGAACTTGACCAGACTTGGCATTTTTAACAGCCGTTGCTACGTCAGTTGTAACCGTGCCTAACTTAGGATTGGGCATTAAGCCTCTAGGACCTAATATTTGACCTAATTGACCAACAAATCGCATCGCATCCGGTGTTGCAATCAGTACATCAAAATCCAACTTGCCCGACTTGATAGTTTCAGAAAGATCCTCAAAACCGACAATATCGGCTCCCGCTGCCTTCGCTACATCGGCATTAGCTGCCTGAGCAAACACGGCAACACGCGTCGTCCGCCCCGTTCCGTGTGGCAATACAACAGCGCCTCGAACTGCTTGATCAGACTTACGCGGATCAATACCTAGATTAATACTGACATCAACACTCTCATTGAATTTAACAGTAGAAACTTCTTTCAGTAAATTAATTGCTTCTAAAACAGTATGAGAGGTTTTGTTAGAAGGAAGTTTTTCCTGGATAAGTTTTAAACGCTTACTAAGCTTAGCCATCTTATATCCCCCCTTCCACTTCGACACCCATATTACGCGCTGTTCCTGCGATTGTACGAATCGCTGCATCAAGATCATTTGCTGTTAAGTCAGGCATCTTGATCTTAGCAATTTTTGTTAGCTGCTCACGCGTGATTTTACCCACTTTATTTTTATTGGGTGTACTACTACCTTTAGCAACGCCTACTTCTTTGAGTACAAGATAAGAAGCGGGGGGCGTTTTTATAATGAAGGTGAAACTTCGATCGCTATAAACCGTTATAACTACAGGCATAGGCATGCCTTTCTCTTCGCTTTGTGTTCGCGCATTAAACGCCTTACAAAACTCCATAATATTTACGCCCTGCTGACCCAATGCTGGACCAATAGGGGGTGCAGGATTGGCTTCGCCTGCCTTAACCTGCAGTTTTACATAGGCTTGAATTTTTTTTGCCATTTTTTTTCTCCGGGTATAGCGCTCATCTTAGAATAAGCTCCCCATCAGCGACTAAATTTACATTAGAGGCTTTTCCTTTAATGCAAATCGAGACAGTTTATACACACCCTTTTTTCAAAGGGCTCCACTACTTTGTTAGCCCCAATAAGAGGGGCCTACAATAATCAAGCTTTTTTAACTTGACCAAACTCTAATTCAACCGGTGTTGAACGACCAAAAATAATAACAGAAACGCGCAAGCGATTCTTTTCGTAGTTAACTTCTTGAACCTCTCCATTAAATTCTGCAAAAGGCCCATCCGTTACACGTACAACTTCCCCAACCTCATACAAAACCTTAGGTCTTGGTTTATCTGCACCGGCTTGCATTTGCTGCTGAATTTTATCAACTTCTTCGTCACTGAGCGAGACTGGCTTATCACTAGTACCGCCAATAAACTTAGTAATTCCGGGCGTCTTTTGAACAAGATACCAGCTATCTTCATCCATTTGCATTTCTACGAGCACATAGCCAGGATAAAACTTACGTGACGTTTTTCGCTTCCGACCTTGGCGTATATCTACCACTTCTTCCGTAGGAACGATAATTTGGCCAAACTTTTCGGTAAGGCCCGCTTGCTTTATACGGCTATTTAAAGCTTCCAGCACTTTACCCTCATAGCTTGAGCGTACTTGGACAACGTACCAATGCATTTTATTATCCGTCATTTTTTTTTCTATTGCTTCTGATGATTTTTTAGGATGGCTAGAAGAATCCCGCACAGTTTCATCTTTAGAATGCGCGTGCAGTGCTGATTTTTTTTCTACCATAACTATCCTCTTCTACCCTGTTAAAAACGCAACTGCCCATAATAAGAAACTATCTACTGCCCACAAAAACAGCCCTGCCAATACCACCATTACCATTACAAGCAATGTAGTACGCACGGTCTCTTGTCGAGTTGGCCATACAACCTTACGCAATTCCGCACGGGCAGCCTGTGAAAACGACCAAAAGCGCTGCCCTTGTGTAGTATAAAAAAATAGGGTAGCAAGTATAAGCGCCCCTATTATCCAAGCTATCAGACGAATAGCAAGCACCTGATGCGAAAAATGATAATTTGCAGCGATAGCAAGTACAAGGCCAAGACCTAGAGTCAACCATAAAAAAACATCTTTTTTTGACGTTCTATTCTCAAGCTTTGTGTTTTTCATTGCATTTATACTATCTGGCAGGCCAGGAGGGAATCGAACCCCCAACCTGCGGTTTTGGAGACCGCCGCTCTGCCAATTGAGCTACTGGCCTATACTAACTTGCATAACCTTCGTCTTTTGATTGATTTCCTTGTTGAATTGTCTTTTCCGATGCTCATGTACGCATATGTACACTCCGCTTCTCAAAGTCAATCCGCCTAGAACTCAATCAAAATACTCGATTCTGCTACTTCTGTTCTAAAGCCACTTAAGTTCTTCCAATTGGAGCCCACAACCGGGATCGAACCGGTGACCTCTTCCTTACCAAGGAAGTGCTCTACCACTGAGCCATGTGGGCCTTCATATGACCAAGTGTTTGAGCTTGTTTTACAATTGAATCAAGCCCAATTTTAATCTTAACTACATCTATATGGAGCGGGTGATGGGAATCGAACCCACGCTATCAGCTTGGAAGGCTGAAGTTCTACCATTGAACTACACCCGCAATATTAAGCTTATGCGAAAAACTGTCTTTTCGCGTAAACTTAGAACCCATTAATAGATACTTACCAAAATTTCTGGTGGAGGGGGAAGGGTTCGAACCTTCGAAGGCTGAGCCGGCAGATTTACAGTCTGCTCCCTTTAACCACTCGGGAACCCCTCCGCAAAATTGAGGGGCTATTTTGCGAAAGTCAAGGCTGGATGTCAACCACTATTATTATTAAACTCCAGAAACACTATGAGTAAATTTTACTTGGTATTTTAATGAACATTTATTCTGCAGCAGTTACACTTTTTTTAGTTATGGATCCCTTGGGAAATATCCCTGTTTTTCTTTCACTACTCAATCAAGTTGACGTACAGCGACGCACACGAATTATTCTACGTGAAAGCCTGATCGCTTTTAGTATTCTTACACTTTTCTTATTCTGCGGAAAAACAATTCTTCACAGTTTAAATATTAGCGAAGAAGCCTTAGGCATTGCAGGCGGGATCATTTTGTTCCTGATTGCTATTAAGATGTTATTTCCTAGTCCAAATCGTCATACCGCTGAACATAGTATAGGCGAACCTTTTATTGTACCGATGGCAATTCCACTAATAGCTGGTCCTTCTGCAATGACCACCGTTATTTTGTTTGCAAGTCAAGCCCCAACACAAATGGGTCAATGGTTTCTGGCCTTAGCACTCGCTTCTTTGCTATCTACATTTACCCTATTATGTGCCACACCATTACAAAAATTATTAGGTCCTAAAGTCATCGCCGCATTAGAGCGGCTAATGGGTATGATATTAACAACCATCGCTGTACAAATGTTTTTAACAGGCGCAGGAATGTACTTTAAAAACGCAACTTAAAAAACTCAATATTACTTAGATAGCAATACTGTCTTTAATATCTGTATTGCTTCATCTAATTGTTCTTTAGTAATTACTAAAGGCGGCGCTAAACGAATCACTGTTTCATGCGTTTCATAACTTAATAAACCTTTTTTTAGCAATCTCAGACAAATTTCGCGTCCTTTTACCGATGGATCAAGCTCTAGACCTATAAATAAACCCTTACCACGAATTTCTTTAATTAATGGCGTCTTTATTTTTAATAGCGCTTGACGTAGGTAATCACCCAGCTCTTCAGAGCGCTGAACCAGATTTTCATCAAATAATACCTGCAACGCTTCTAAAGCTACTGCAGCGGCTAATGGATTACCGCCGAAAGTACTGCCATGATCGCCAGGCGTAAAAACATCCACAACTTCACTTTTACTCAAAAATAAGGAAACAGGGAATACCCCACCACCTAACGCTTTCCCTAATATCAAACCATCTGGCTTAACGTCTTCATGTTCACAAGCAAGAAAACGACCGGTTCGACCTAAACCCGTTTGAATCTCATCTAAAATCAACAAAACATTATTTTTTCGGCAAATTTCAGCCACTTTTTTTAAGTAACCCTGCGGCGGTATAATGATTCCTCGCTCCCCTTGTATGGGCTCGACCAGAAATGCAGCTGTGTTGGGAGTTATAGCCGCCGCTAAAGCCTCTACATCTCCATAAGGTATTGTTTTAAACCCGGGCGCAAAAGGACTAAAACCACACTTATATTGATCTTTAGAGGACATCCCAACAACGGTTATCGTCCGTCCATGAAAATTTCCTTTACAAACAATAATTTCCGCTTGGTCCTTCGCCACATTTTTAATCGTATAGGCCCATTTTCTAGCTGCTTTTATTGCCGTTTCTACCGCCTCAACACCTGTATTCATTGGCAACGCGCGATCCATTCCTGTTAACTCACAAACACGTTGTAAAAAAACACCCAGCTTATCGCTATAAAAAGCACGTGAACAAATAGCTAACTGTTGTGCTTGTTCCGCTAATTTACTGACTAAACGAGGATGGCAATGACCATGACTTACTGCCGAATAAGCACTCATCATATCGATGTAGCGTTTTCCCCGTATGTCCCAAAGCTCAGCTCCTAAGCCCCGTGTCAAAACCACCGGCAAAGGATCATAATTGGCTGCTCCATAACGCTTTTCTAAATCTATCACTTTATTCAATGAGTTTATTGTTGAACTTGCTTTAACAGAATCAGTCATTGCGCCATGGTTTGACATAGGATTTAATCTCCAAAAATACTTAGCACTATTTTATGAATTAATTGTTCAGTTTTATTATCTTCATCAAGATCAGGATTATATTCAACAATTTCTACGCCGAATAGTTGTTTTTCTTGTTGTATCATTGTTAAGGCTTGACACAGATCGCCGCTTATAATTCCATCCGGTTCTGGCACACCAACACCAGGAGCATCTTTCGGATCAATCGCATCTAAATCTAGACTCACACCAAACCCTATTGTCCCTTCCTTGGCGCGAGCAATTGCTTCTTGCATTACAACGCTTAAGCCCCGTTCTTTAATCTCTGGCATCTGATAAATACGCACACCTAGATCACGTAACAGCGCCGCTTCTCCCGCTTCAAAGCTACGAACACCAATCAAACTCACATGTTCAGGCTTCAATTTTGACTGGGGCGATAAAATTTTGGTTAGCGCGCCATCGCCATAACCTAACAAAGCAGCAAGTGGCATTCCGTGGATATTACCACTCGGAGTCGTATTAAAGGTATGGCTATCCATATGCGCATCAATCCAGATCAAACCAATTTTCTCACCTAAGTTAGCGGCTGAAACACCACTCCATGTTCCTATCGCACAGGAATGATCACCGCCAAACACTATAAAGGGTTGCTTTTGTTGAGTTAAGTCATAAGTAACTTTTGCCAATTGCGTCAATAGATTCGCAACTTGCGTTAAAACTTCTTTTTTTGACTCGGCCTCCGGAACTAACATTGTTTGCCAATGCGCCAATCCTTTTTCCGATAATTGATTTTCAATAGCATGTGCTTTAAGTTGGAGTGGACCCTTAGCACAACCCTGATTATTTGCAGCTAAACCTGATGCATAACCAATGAATGTTAATGGCTTCGACATAATTATTATCCCCTTTTTTTATGTGTTATATACCGCTCGTACCTGAAGTTGCGAAATTTTCAAATTCACAGCGAGCGCGGTATCCCGAGATGAAACACTTGGAAATGCGATCTCGCATTTCCAAGTGTAAGGGATATAGATCAAAAAAACTTAATTGTGATTATTTGTACTAAAAAAAATCTCCCATAAACGATAAATAGACACAAGATAAAAATGGACTAAAGTATATTAGAGGGTAGCTTCAATTGTACTAGGATGAGACAAAAAGTGTTGTTTTTTGAGTAGCGTAACGGAACATACTTAAACGTATGTGAAGCGGCGCTTTTTGGCTAGCATCGTACAATTGAAGACAACCTGCTTAGAGTATTCACATTACACGAGTAACTATGCAACCACTTGCGCCACTCATCAAGGACCTTGCTGTTATATTAGGTGTGGCTAGCCTGGTCACACTTTTATTTCAGAAAATAAGACAACCCGTTGTATTAGGTTATCTTTTGTCTGGAATTATTGTCGGCCCACATATGCCGCCTTACGACTTAGTCACCGACGTCCCCAGCCTGCATACTTTATCTGAGCTCGGCGTTATCTTTTTGATGTTCTCATTGGGTTTAGACTTTAGTTTCCACAAACTCAAACGTGTTGGGACACCCGCCGTGATGACAGGCTTAGTTGAGGTCATACTCGTATTAGCTATCGGAATTGGCCTAGGGAAAATCCTGGGTTGGCCTACTTATGATTGTATTTTTTTAGGTGCTGCTCTCTCTATCTCATCTACGACAATTATTATTAAAGCCATGGATGAATTAGGGTTAAAGAGTAAACACTTTGCCGAACTTGTCTTTGGCATACTTATCGTAGAAGACCTACTAGCCATTTTATTACTGGCAGGCCTTTCTATTGTTGTAGGTACGCATGCCATGCTTTCTGCAACGCTCGTCGACTCCGCCATTAAACTCTTTATCGTCGTCGGTAGTTGGTTTCTAGTAGGTTATTTCTTAATTCCTTCTTTGATTCGAAAATTAGTCGACGTTGCCAACCAAGAAACACTGACTATAGTATCCGTTGCACTTTGTTTACTACTTGTTTGTATTGCCGCCTATTTTGGCTATTCCAGTGCATTAGGGGCGTTTATCATGGGGTCTATTCTTGCTGAAACTGACCTAATCCAATTTATCGAACAATATATGCGGCCTATTCGTGATATTTTCGCCGCCGTTTTTTTTATTTCAGTAGGAATGCTCATTGATCCTTCTATCATTATTGAACATTTTACTACCGTATTACTTATCTCAGCAGTAACCATTATCGCTAAAATTCTCACAACATCCATGGGCGCATTAGCAACCGGCCAAAGTGTAACCACTTCTGTACGCGCTGGGTTTAGTATGGCCCAAATTGGGGAGTTCTCTTTTATTATTGCCGGGTTAGGGCTCTTATTAGAAGTAACAAGGCCCAGCTTATTTCCTATTATCATTGCCGTATCGGCCGTTACAACTTTTACAACGCCTTATCTTATTCAAAGCTCAGCCGCCGTCAGTAAATATCTAGAAAAAAATCTACCCCCTTCTTTTAAAAGCGTGTTAAGTCATTATTCCATTTTAATTCACCGCTATTTAACGCTCAAAAAAAAACGTGTGATCTACAGCCAGTATATTACTAAGCTATTAATCAACAGCGTCATGGTTGCCATTATTTTTACCATGAGTGAAAGATGGATATTTCCAAAAATTAGTGAATGGATGACAACAACCTATTGGGTTAATACGCTGAGTTGTATTATCGCTTTGCTATTAGCCTCTCCTTTCATTTGGGGCATGATTTTTGCCTATAAAATATTTCCTTACCGATCACACGCTGCTATCAAACCGATTATTGCCATAGGATGGATATTTACTTTTACTGTTATCACAACACTCGCTATCACCTATTTCCATACCTGGTCGATTACACTACTTTTAGGGCTAATCGCCTTTATACTTTTTAGTCTTTTACACAAGCCATTACAAAAATTTTATCCTTGGCTAGAAAAAAGATTTTTAGAAAATATTAAAACACCTTCTATACAAGAAACTACAAAGGACGAGCTTATAGCCTGGGGGATAAATCTAAAAGGCACAGACATTAGCAGTAATTACTATTTCATTAATAAAACACTGGATGAATTGAGTCTTCATAAACAATTTGGAATTCATGTGATTGCACTTTATCGCGGTGCTAAAATCATTCTTGATCCACACCATCAAGAAAAAATTCGCCTTTACGATAAACTGTTTATTTTAGGAACGGATGAACAAATTGATGCCTTTAGTCAGCTTTTACAAGCGAGTATTTATCAAGAGGAATTAGAACTTTTTAACTATTTTGAATTAAGAACCTTTTTACTCGACAAAACACATCCCTTTGTAGGCCTTCCTATTGAAGAAGCTATGCGCAGAACCCAAATGCAAGGCATCATACTGGGACTAGAACGTAAAGGGATAAGAAAAATTAATCCCAGCAAAGAAACTATGCTAGAAAAGGATGATTTGTTAATCTTATTACTTAACAGGAGCTAGCCCTTTCAGGATAGGTTTTCAATACCATCGGTTTAAGCCAGTAAGCCAGGTTAAAAATCTTACAATATGCTAGCATAGCCTACCTTACCTACTTAGAGGATGATCATTATTATTAAACAGTTTTTCAATCGTTTTTTCCCCAAGAAAAAAACCTATCCAGATGCCACTATCATCCCAAGATCAGAGCATACTATTTCGCGCAAAGATATATCCGATAATGCGCTCAAGGTACTTTATCGGCTCCAGCAACACAGCTACAGTGCTTATCTGGTTGGTGGCTGTCTACGCGACCTATTACTCAATAAAAAGCCAAAAGACTTCGATATTGCCACCAATGCACGGCCTGAAAAGATAAAAAAACTCTTTCGTAACTGCCTATTGATCGGTAGACGCTTTCGGCTAGCGCATATCCGTTTTGGACGAGAAGTAATAGAAGTTACAACATTTCGTGCGCATGGCGAAAAAAAATCGTTTAAACATAGAACAGTAGCGGCGCATGGTATGTTGTTACGTGACAATATTTATGGAAGCATTGAAGAAGACGCATGGCGTCGCGATTTCACAATGAATGCCTTGTACTATAATATCAACGATTTTTCTTTAGTCGATTACTGTGGCGGATTAGCTGATATTCAACATAAAATCGTCCGTATTATTGGTGATCCAAAAACGCGTTATCAAGAAGATCCGGTACGTTTATTACGTGCCATTCGTTTTGCGGGGAAATTAGAATTTACTTTGGACCCTGCAACCGCCGAACCCATTCCCGAACTCGCCCATTTATTACATAATGTTCCGCCGGCACGATTGTATGAAGAAGTCCTTAAACTTTTTCACCATGGTCAAGCCTTTAAAACGTATCAACTTCTTCTTCGTTATCAATTATTTGCTGAGCTATTTCCACAAACGATTGCCTCTTTTGAACAAGAGAACACCCGTAAACTGCTAGAACTCAGCTGTAAAAACACAGATCAACGTATTCAAGAAGGCAAAACGATCTCGCCTGCATTTTTGTTTGCTGTATTTTTGTGGCCAGCCGTACAAGCAGAAGTACAACGTATTAGCAAACACCAACCGCCTTTTGTTGCTTATCAACACGCTATGCGGCATGTGCTAACGGAGCAACAAAAACAGGTTACTATTCCACGACGATACAGCACAACTATACGAGAAATATGGGATCTCCAACATCGGCTTCTGCAACGGCGTCCTTTTACAATTAAGCCGTTAATAGCGCATCCTCGCTTTCGCGCAGCCTATGATTTTTTACTATTGCGCGCACAAATACAGGAAATACCGCAAGAGATTGCTAATTGGTGGACCGAATTTTTATCGGCCGATGAACCAACAAAAGCAGCATTAATTGAGCAAATTATAGCACAGCAAAAAACGCCCAAACGTCATAAAAAAAGAGGGAAATTTGTATGACTAGATTGACAGAAGCGCCCGAATGGAAAGCTTTAGAGCAGCATGCTTCTGAAATAAAAAAAACCTCTCTTTGTAAATTATTTGCTACAGATCCCGATCGCTTTAAAAAATTTTCGGTAACTGAAGCAGGACTAACCTTAGATTATTCTAAAAATCCTATCACCGAAAAAACGCGCGATTTACTATGTCAATTGGCAAATGCTTTACAGTTAAAACAACATATCCTCGACTTGTTTTCAGGAGAATGTGTTAACGTCACGCAACAACTTCCCGCTTTACATACAGCATTACGCGATCCAAGAAAATCTGGTTTAAACGTTGGAGGAACAGACGTACTTGCCAATATCCATACCGCTTTAGATAAAATGGAAAAATTCGTTGAGCAAATCTATTGTGGCACATGGCAAGGTGCCACCGGAAAAGCAATTACAGACGTCATTAATCTCGGCATTGGCGGATCTGATTTAGGTCCTTTAATGGCAGTAGTAGCTTTAAAAATTTATCGTCAAACACAACTCAACTTTCATTTCATTTCCAATGTTGATAACAATGCACTTGATCATCTACTAAAACAACTCAATCCAGAAACAAGCTTATTTATTATTGCTTCAAAATCTTTCACCACCCAAGAAACCTTAATCAATGCCAAAACTATTTGGCATTGGATACAAGAAAAACTCCCTAAAAAAAATGTCCAACCTCATTTTTTAGCCATTACCGCACAACCCGAAAAAGCTATTAAATTTGGTATTGCAAAGGAAAATATCTTTCCGCTATGGGATTGGATAGGTGGGCGTTTTTCCCTGTGTTCCTGCATAGGTTTATCTATTGCGTTAGCCATTGGCATGAAAAATTTTCGCGAAATTTTACGTGGCGCACACACGTTGGATCAACACTTTCTTAATTCAGTTTGGCAAGAAAACATGCCCGTTTTATTAGGATTATTAGGTATTTGGCAACGAAATTTTTTTCATTCAGAAACCAATATCATCTTACCTTACGACGCCACATTAAAATATTTTCCTGCTTACCTACAACAATTAGAAATGGAGAGTAATGGCAAGTCTATTCGTATCGACAATAAAAAAGTCGATTATGCAACGTGTCCACTCATCTTTGGCGAAGTAGGACTCAATGGCCAGCACGCTTTTTACCAACTTTTTCACCAAGGAACTGCCCATTTTTCGGCGGATTTTATTCTTTCCCTACGCAATCCACATTATGCACTCAAAAACCATCATCAGCATGTCATAGCCAGTGCTTTAAGCCAAAGTAAAGCATTTATGGAAGGTTATCACAGTGAAATACCCTATAAAAATCTGCCGGGAAATCATGCCAGTAATACGCTTGCACTTGAAGAATTAACACCGTTTACATTGGGAATGCTCATTGCATTATATGAACATAAAGTATTTGTTCAAAGTGTTATTTGGCAAATTGATCCTTTCGATCAATGGGGTGTAGAATATGGTAAACAACTCAGTCAGTCGATTTATAACGACTTAGATAAAACCTCAACGAAAAAAAACAATGATTTTGATTCATCGACACAAGGCTTAATTGAGCACTATCAGAATATTAACAATTAGGAATTTAGAAACACTCAAATTTTATAAGGCACACGAACCCCTAACTCATTTTTTTTAAAGTCTTTGGTATTCCTTGTGACGAGTAACATGAAATTAACCTGTGCTGAAGCCCATATAATGGCATCAGGTAATTTTATCCGATGATCTTTTCGAAGCATTACTGCTTGTTTAGCGATAGCATCATCGAGTTCAATAAGCAAAAAATTATCAAGAAACGTCTTCGTACCCTCAGCATTATTTTCATTAGCTCCAACCATAACCTCCATCCAAGTAATTACACTAATTGCTTTCTCTTGATAAAGTAAAAGCTCATTCCTAGCAGGTAAAACTGCATTTAAATAATCAACTAAAATGTTAGTATCAAAGAGTGCTTTTACCATTCAGAACGTATTTTCCGTTGATACTTAAGACCATCTATTTTCTTCTTACCCCATAGCCCAAAAGCATCATCGGGAGATTTCTTGGATTGATGTTTGCCTACATAAACAGCTATCGCCTCTCTAATCACAGCGGCACGAGACAATTTTTCTCGTTTGCCTATTTCAGCTAAGGCATTCAAATATTTGTTAGGAATATCGACTAAGGCTCGCATAATAAAACCCATATGATACTATGATATTGATATTGTATATCATTTTTATATTTCTTTCTAGCTAGACACGGGATAAACATACAAAAAAGATGTTAAATTTGCTGATTCGCAAATTTAACAATAGATAGTATATACTTCTAGCTTTCCTTCCATAGTTGTTATCTTGATGGACATTAATCATCCCAAACCTTTTTCATCAGCTAAGACAGAAGTTGAAAAACGTAGTCGTAAAAAAGTAGCTTGGCCTGCCTATGAGCTTGCTTTTTTAGATCATGATTTTTTATTACACAAATCGCTACGATCAGTGCGTTTGCAACTTGAGCTTCTAAAACCAGAGCTCTCACAACAAAAACTCAAGATCGAATCCACTATTGTTGTTTTTGGAAGCGCTAGAATCCCTGACCCTGGAACAGCCAAACAACAACTCAAACAAGCCCAGCAAAAATTAAAAAAAAGTCCAACGAGCGCTACTTATAAAAGAGCAGTTCAAATAGCGCAAAA
Organism: Pseudomonadota bacterium; assembly: GCA_040390025.1. Taxonomy (GTDB): domain Bacteria; phylum Pseudomonadota; class Gammaproteobacteria; order Diplorickettsiales; family Diplorickettsiaceae; genus JAVHYG01. The sequence goes on from JAZJZD010000004.1 coordinate 81,010, forward strand.
ACAAATTGAACAATCAAAGTATTACCAAGAAGCACAACGGTTTAGTCAGATTGTTTCTGAACGCTGTCAAAAAAACCGACGGCGGCATTTCGTTATAGTAACCGGTGGTGGCCCCGGCATTATGGAAGCCGCTAACCGTGGTGCACAAGACGCAAAAGCGAAAAGCATTGGTTTAAATATTGTTTTACCCCATGAACAGTCACCCAACCCTTTCATTTCACCAGAACTCTGTTTTCAATTCCATTATTTTGCTATTCGAAAAATGCACTTTTTAATTCGCTCACGCGCCTTAGTCTGTTTTCCAGGCGGTTATGGTACTTTGGATGAATTATTTGAAGTACTGACCTTGTTACAAACAAAAAAAATCAAACCAATTCCCTTGTTATTGTTTGGAAAAAAATATTGGTCAAAGCTTATTAATTTTAAACTATTGCTCAACGAAGGTATGATTTGTCCTAGTGATCTTAAATTATTCCATTACGTAGAATCAGCTGAACAAGCTTGGAAAATTATCGCGAAAATTTATAATTTACCGATGTAAACAACTAAAACGGTCTTAGCAATAATCTCCCCTTTTATATTTTATTATCTAAATAAGTAACTTAATTTATTAATTTTTTAGTTTTCTTAATATTTCCTTAAGAAATTCTTAAGCTTATAAGCATAGAATTATAGGTGAAGAAATTTATTTTCAATAATAAAAATTATATTATCTGCGATAAGGGAAAATAATGAAAAAAAAAGAAATTTATCTTGGACTACTAAATAGCCTCAACAGATTAAATAAGCTTACAGAAAAAAAGCAGACGCTATCGGAGCTAATTGCACAAAAAACAGAAATAGATGAACTAATTCAAGCAAGCCCAGAACTAATAAGCATCGTAAAAGACTGTCTAACAAACGAAAACGGGGAAGATAGAGATAATAGTATTCAAAAAAACATTATCGCACTATTTTTTACTGAGCAAAATGCGTCTTTAAAAAAAAAATTAACCGAAGCTAAAACTACACAAGACATAAAAAAAGAAAGAACACAGTTAGGCCTTAGTATTAAGAATAGTGCTCATCCAAACAACGATGAATATGCTAAGCATATCAATCTTTGTGTATTAGAAATGCTACCTAATATCGTTTGCTTAGCAAGGTATAAAAGAATTAACGATATTATCGTAGACGACCCAGAACTTGTGATAGGGGAACTAGAAAAAAAGCTCAGTGAAGAACGGGCTGCCAATGATACGCGTAAAATCACTTTTTTTGATCTAGTTAAAGTCAATGCTTGGCCGGCAGTAGAAACAAAGCTTAGAAGATTAAAACCAAAACCTACATCCACGACTATTGCTAACAACAGTTCTGAACCACCCAACAATTTAGCTTCCACTAGTTCACAGTCGCCTCTTATTCCAACCAATAATATTCCGCCTGCCTTCAAGGCAACTGCCGTTCTTCCACCAGAAGATAGTACAAACCAATTCCCCAACACCGATACCGCTCAACCAAACGCATCTAGCACATTTACAGGAGATGCGGGCTCTACCAATACTTTCACTAACGATCCTGCTCTTAAAGAAATGGAATTAACCTTTAAAAGACTAACCGATAACAAACTTTTAGCGGTTTCAACATCAAGCCTTTTAGCGCTGCTGCAGGAGTTCCCCACATTAATTCCAAAGTCAGACCTTTTAAAGTTCCTAAGTGAAAACCAAAGAGTTTACAACTTAAATGTTTTGGATTCTCAACACCAATTAACCATTCCAGTAGCTAATATTTTAAAGTTATTAGATAACTCTACATCACCCGTTATAAATTCACTAAAAATAAAAGAATTATTGCAGGGAGCCAAATCAATACTGCCAACACTTAGTATTTTGGAGCTCCTCTCGAAGTCTAAAGAACTAGGGAATAAATTAAGTCAAATAAACTCTACGCAAATATTAGAAATCACTGACCAATATATAAAAGGTTGTCAAGAATTAGAAACTCATTATCGTGATTTTTTTAATGCCCTGATTAAACGATCAAAGAAAGATATTGAATCATACTTAAAAGGTGAAATTGATTACACAATAGTTCAAAACTCTTGGTTATCTTCATTAAAAAAGATTTTAAAAAAAATTAAATCCTTTGACAATGAAATAGCTAGATTAACAGATGAATTTAAGGACAAGTTTATTAATCAATTTGACCCACTAGTCCATACAAAAGAAATATCAGCCATCCTAGAACCCATGGCAGCTATTTTAGAAAGCGCAAAGCAACTGAAAAAAAGTTATTTAGATATCATTTTTACCGATCTAAATACACTTATTACTCAATCTCCTAACGTAGAAAATATTATCCAGCCTGTATGTACTCTATTAAATAACGAAATAAGAGAACACCTTAGTCGTCCATATGTAACAAACACGATGGCGCCTAACCTGACCAATAAAGATACTTATCCAAAAAATGAAGCACAATCACTCATTGATCAGCGCGCCTATGAACTTAAAATTAATTATTTAGCCGAACCAAAAGCTACTTATGAAGAAGAAATTACTTTCTTAACTAATCTTTCAACACAAAAGCAAACAGTAGACAATCAGGAACTACTAAAAAAAGCACTAGAGACTATTAATCGCTTATCCGATCCTGGCGAGGAAATTACCTTAGAAGAAATTACACTTGAGGATATTCAAAGCATACAAGAACTAAACCTCCCTGATGCAAGAGGAAATATCAAAGAGGCCTTAACCACACTAAAGTTTCACCTCCTAACAGAAAAAATAAAAAAAACCAAAGAAGACCCGGCTTTATTACCTAAAACTCCAACAGTAAAACTAGACGAAGCTTCCAATGCGCTCGAATTGAGCAAAGCAGAACAAACCGCACTCAGAGCTGAATTAGCTCAAGCCAGAGAAACTTTAGCTGAAAGAGAAAGAACCCTAGAGGATTTATCAGCCAGTAAATCAATATTTGATGAAACACTTTCCTCTCTTCAGTCGGAACATGAAGCACTTAAAAACGCATTTGAAGCCTATAAATCTGAAAAAACAGTAGAAATAGAAAAACAGACAGCAGAACAAAAAGAAAAAATAGAAAATTTAGCTAGAAACATAGAGACGCTAAAAGCAGCACTAGACACTGAAAAAAGCAATAACGCTACAAACGATATGGAAATTAATCGCCTCGAAACAGAAATAAAGGAAAAACAAGAGGCGCTTCTCCTAGAACAAGCTAAATCACGGCGGTTAGAAGAAGATTCTGAGGACTCCCTAAGGCAAATTTCTGCTCTAAAAACCCAGTTAACACAAGTAATGGATCAAATAGGGGACGTTCAATCCGCTGAAAATACTTTACAAACTGAATTAAAAAAACTAAAAAAAGAAAAAGCCGAAATAGAAAGCAAGAAAATAGCTCTGGAGAGTGAACTTGAAAGCCATGAGAAATTAAAAAAAGATCAAACTAAAAAAATAGCGGATTTAGAATTACAAATAAAAAAATTAGGTACTGAATTAGAAGCTACGGACAACAACTATAGTCATGCTACAGAAACTATTAATGACCTCAATAAGGACATTACTAGCAAAAATTCCGAGTTAACTATAGAAAGAAAAAAAGCAGCTGATTTAGAGATAAAAATAGCCGACTTGCAAAGAGAAATTGCACTTTTTGAAGTAAAGCAAACGGCAAACGAAACTGAACTTCGTTCTAAATTAGATAAAGAAATAGAAAAAAACCACGCACTGAATCAAGAACTCAGGGAGCTTAGCCAGAAATGTTCTTCGTTCATTGAAAAAGTAAACGATGAATTGGAACTAAATACAGTTAAGCCAACAAACCCACAAAATCAAACAAACTTCCATTCTCTAGTTACTATGCCAGAGGATAGCGATAGCGAGGATGACCTAGGGAGTGAAATAGACCAAAATTCATACAATAAATCGCTTGTTTTAACACAGCTCGAGAATCTACAAACAAAAATAATCTCAGCACTTACGCAACTTGCTAAATATAAAAAACCATCTGCGTTAGAAATGAGTGGCAATATTGAGGATAAAGCTCAGATTGAATCCCCATCGCAACAAAGTGACCCACTATTTACTTTTGAGGGGGAGGATGATGACAATGATTTTGAGGAAGATGATTATGTTCCTGATCAAACTACACAACCAGACATAGAAAAAGACTATAAAATACTTAAAAAACAATTTGATACTGTAACACAAGCGCATGATCAAGAATTACAAGAGCAACAAACAGCACACCAACTTGCACTAGACGATGTAAAGCGAAAATTCGATACAGAAATAGAAGAATTAACATTAGCTAAGGAAAATGCAGAACAGCAACGAGATACTAATCAAAGTGAAATTGAGAAACTCCAAGGTAAAATACATGATTTAACACAAGTACATGATCTGGCATTACAAGAACAACAAACAGCACACCAACGTGCACTAGACGATGTAAAACGAAAATTTGATACAGAAATAAAAGAACTAGCGTTAGCTAAGGAAAATGCAGAACAACAACGAGATACTAATCAAAGTGAAATTGAGAGACTCCAAGGTAAAATACGCGATTTAACACAAGCGCATGAACAAACATTACAAGAACAACAAACAGCACACCAACGTGCACTAGACGATGTAAAACGAAAATTTGATACAGAAATAAAAGAACTAGCGTTAGCTAAGGAAAATGCAGAACAACAACGAGATGCAAATAAAGCTGAAATAGATAAACTTCGGAAAGAAATGCAAAGTTCTGATGGGCAACATACCCGAGAAAAAACTGAACTACAAAAAGCATTCGACGCAGTACAAAAAAAACTAACCGAAAAAGAGACTGCTGAAGAGAAATCCGCTACCAAAATCCTGCAACTTCAAAGGCAAGTAGCAGAACTAACTCAACAAAAAGATAAATTAGCTGAAGATTTAGAAAGATATTCAGATATAGAACAAAAACTTCGTGATGCTCAACTAGAAAAAGAGCGGTTAGAAGACAATATAAATCAACTTACACTGAAATCTAAAACGCAAGATGAACAAACAGCCAGAGAAATTGCTGATTATAAAAGACAACTAAGTCAGAAGGACGAAGAAATTAAAACGCTCACACAAGAAAAGGACGCTATTGCGTTTAATCAACAAGTCTATAATAACGCACTCGAAAAAATACAATCTGAGTTAGATGAAAAAACAGATAAGTTGACTTCTTTAACTGAAGCAAATGAATCACTTAATTCAGAAATAGTACAGCTCAGGAGAGAGAACCAAAAACTAAAAAAACTACCAGGAATAGAAGTTAGTACACAAACGGACTCAGCTCCTACAGTCTCACTTAATTTATCTGAAAAAGATGGAGTTAATGACGATGGGCAAAATTACAACCGGTCAGACTCTTCTAATGAAAGTGGAGATGACGACGGCTTTGCTCCACACAGTTTATCCAGTAAGAGTTCTACTGATTTAACTTTTCCTCCATCTCCAGTACAATCTAATAATAAAGCCACAAAAGGTCCGCTTATGCCATTAGCAGAAAAATTATTAAAAAACCTTGCGTTTCAAAATGCACTTCGTAAAGAATTAGCTACTTGTGCTAAAGAATACTGTGAAGATGGGGTCAAAAACGTAATCCCAACTTTAGAAGACAACCACCCTATATTCTCCTTAGCTATAGAAAAAACACAAGAAAACTTTATTACATTACGTGATGAAGTAAATAAACATTTTTTTCCTTCTAGCCCAGAAGAAAGCCCTGCTGGAATAGAACTAGGTGAGCTTTCAATACTAAAAATACAAAGGGAAGCTATTTCAGCCTTACAGAAAATACAAAAAAAGCTAGAAACTACTACCCATACTAGTGTAGATATAGAACAAACCGCTAAAGAGCTAATTAGTGAAATAATCAATAACAATAAAGATGATGATGATAGAGAACTTTATCCAGCATCTCATAAATTGTTAATGGAAAATCTCAACCAAATTAAGAGTAGAAGTCAACAAATAGCAGTCCACCATTTAGCTGTATCAACAATACTAAACCAACATAAACAAGAACTTGTCGAATTTTCTTATCAAGAATTAAAAAAGATAGCTTATAATGCAGCTAAAACGTCCGCTACTGAAACAGTAAATATACTTTTGCCTGCCGAGCAGGCTGCTTTAAAAGCGATAAGTAAAGCTTTTATTGATTATTTAATAACCCTTCCAGATTTTCCCTTTAAAGTCAGTACAGCAACCCCTAACGGTATGAAAGAGGATGCTATCATTTCCTCAGCAAAACAACACATTCCTAATTGTTTCAAGAGCATTGGACATGGAGAAGGCAAAAATTTCGAAAGCGTGAAACAACAGGCTGAAAACTTAGGAAGCGCTGCCGCACAGAGAGCTAGAAGTTTAGAGAATACTACCGCACCCGATTCAGGAAACGGTTCTCCATCTTCTAGCACACCACCAACACCTCCATCTGGTGAGACTCGAACTAAAACTTCCTTAAGTGATAATAGAGTTAGAAATGCTTGGGAGCTATCTAGCAATGAAAGTGAAGATACCGATGATGAAGCAACAGATACTGATGAAGACACTCCTTTAGTTAAGAAGAACAAACCAAAACGCCATCCTACTTCTAGCCATAAAGCTACCAAGTCTACTTCACATACCCCTTCTCAACAAAGTCCAATTGGAAATTCAAGCTCAAAAACTCTTTCTGCAGAGGAATTACGGACTCAGCTCTATGAATATTTAAAGGGTAAAAAAGAATTTTCTGATATCTCAAGACCCTTACAAGCACTCCAATATGCAAGTCTACAAATTGATCCCCACACTGGAAAACAAGAAGAATTTTCATTAGCTCTGCAAGCCGTTTGTGCAATAAGTCAAGAAGAAGCAAATATTTTTCATTCTAGTAATCCTTTTGAGGTAGTATCACAATTTAATGATTTACGTAAAAAACTACGAACAGACGCATTTGATCCAAACACCGTTAATATCACTGAGCAAGACATAAACACCTTAGAAGCCAAGCCTTGGCTAAATAAAAAGCTTCAACAAATAACACATCGAACAATTGATATTGAGTTAACTCCGGAAGAAAAATCAAGGGTTACCAAGCTAGTTCAAAAAGAATTTCCCTTATCCGAATTAAGTCTCCCTGCTATCACGCTTAAATCCCCTACTGAATTACAAGAGGAAGTAACAAAGCTTAAACAATTCGAGTTAAAATTAATCAATCAGTCCTATCAGGAATTTTCTAAAATTGAGTCTGCGCTTCCTCATTACCCTTCACTCATTGAAGAAAGGAATGACGATGCAACTAGCGAAAGTGGAGATTCCGGCATTGAAGATGAAAGTAATTTTCAGCGATTTCATAATACGCTTAATGATAAATTGCCCACCGATCTTACAATTTCTGAACCTCAAACCAATACTCTAATTGATACTATCAGTAAACGAATAGAAACAGGTTTTCGTAAATGGAGATTATTCGTTGATTCTAAGCTAATTAGTGCAATTGTTGCTGATCTTAATCGAGAAGAAGCATTTAGCGATCACCCTAACAAAAAAGAACTGGTTTCAAAAGCGATTAATGTCTTGGTCGAAGAACACCAGCTCGGTAAAACTCTCAAAGAAAGAGATGAATGGCAAAAAAGCATAAAAATCCACTATGCTGCCAAAGAAGAAATTGACGCTTTAAGAATGAAAGTAAGAGATAGAATCAAGTATATTGAAGCAATGCAACTTAAAAAAGACGCTTATAATGCAGAAGATGTTGAAAAAGCATCAGAAAGCAGAACAGGCAAAACATCATCCAATGGTGGAGAAATAGATAAATCAACACTGGGTCAGCCACTCCCTGTATACCTCCCTAACGATTGTAGAGTTATTAATAATGACTCTGAGCTAGCTCAACAAACCCCTAATTTCACTGTAACTGGCGAACTTTTTCAACGGCGTGATACCCTTGAAAAAAATGAGGCTATTACTTATGAACAAAATTTAGGCGATAAAAAACAACAATGGTCTGTAACTAGAACCCCGAATAATGCTTTAGATTATAAAACAAAATGGGAACATCGCTGGAATCCTAAGAGTGTCACAACAAAAGAAGTCGCTTTCACGCAAATGATTGATGCAGTTCAGAGCTTTAAAAGCAGTAAAATTATCAATTTTAATTTTAGCAACTGTACGAAGAGCACTGAAAAAAAATACCGAATTTTCATACGTGCCTATAGAGAGTTAGGAATTGGACCTACCCTTCGTTGTCCCATTAGTAATAATCTAACAATGAAAACAGCAGAAATTGACGAGGCAAAAGCGGCTATTATAAAGCACTTAAATCTTCAAAACACAGAAATTGAGACAAATGTAAAAAATATAGAAAGCTTAAGTTCATCTGTCGAAACAGCAAATATACGCATACGGTGAAGGAGTAAACAATGACTACTACAGAACAAAAAAAAGAATACTTTTCTAGCCAACATACGGTTGGAATAGAAATAATCAAGGAAGATTTAAACGAAAAATTCTCCGGTCTGCTTAAACTAGAACAGCTAACTCCATTCTTAGGCAAAAACCTTATCGAAAAATTGACGGATAGCGGAAAACAGTTACTTTCCACAGGTTTGAATACAGATGCATTAAATGCTACTGGAACCGAAATGCGAAAAGAGTTTCGCAAACATTATGATGAAGCGCTAAAAATAGGTGAGTTAGCCTTAAGCCAAGGAAATGATCCAAAAGTAGCGGCTCAAAAAGCACAAGCTCGCTTCAAACAAAGCCTAGCGCAGGCTCAAGCTGAAGAAACACTCTTTCAATTTTTTCTTAAACGATTAGCTGATCAAGGACAAATCTTTACTAAAGAAGACGAACCCCATTTACGTGAAGCTTTTCGGCAGTTTATGGATAAAACGGTAGAAAAACACAGCGATTCTTTAAAAGATTTTCAGTCACTTGAGTCAGTTAAAGCGCGCATACAACTAAATGATGAAAGCTCGAAGTCTAATTCTAATGCCTCGATGACAGCACAGGTATTAACTAAAAATCTTAATACAGGCCCTAAAGTCGACCCTAAAGTTGATTATAAAATTGATATTGATAATCTGCGCAAACAACTTAAACATGCGTTGGCCAATCTAAAACCCGGAGAAAAAATAAATATAGGTATACTACTTCCTAACCGTGGTGATATCGCAAAAAGAATCGCTGAAACAGGTTTTCAATATAAAGCATCTTTGTTAGGGTTATTATTGCTCTTATTTCTTCAATTACGCATGATAAAGAAAGATGATACAACGAGAGCGTTAAAAGCTGTTAAAGATTTAGCCGAAAAAGATGGTCTTAGAATAGATCCGAGAGATATAAATTTAAAACTCAGTGTTATAGGTGATAGAGGAAATAATCAAACCCTTTTGGAAGGTCCTTTGGCCGAGCCTTTAGTACAAGAATTGAATAAATCTATTGCTAAAATCAACCCACAAGTTTCACCAAAGTTTGTTCCTTCAAAAAGAAAAACAACCGAAGAGGAAGATAAAGAAAACAGGGAAATAGATAGAGAGACTTTACGGCCACTTACACCAGGCATTCATCTTCAGCGTTAGAGAAAAGTCGCGCTATCCATCTTCTTTGTTCTTGCCGAGCCTAAATAACTGCTCTGACAGGAAAAGTCAGGGCGGGAAATTTTTCAACATCTTTGTAAATGTTATTATCTATACCCATTGCGCTTGGAAATGCGACTTCGCATTTCCAAGCGCTTCCTACCGCGATGGAGATTTTCAAGGGGAGAATCGCAATTTACTTGAATGACGGTGCACCCCGCACCTATCTGTTGAATTAGCATTTCACTTTGTGGTGAATTACTAAAGATAGGTGCGGGGTGCCGTCAGGTAATCGGTATACCGTTCGCCATAAATTTAAAAGATTCGCAGCTTCAGCTACGAGCGGTATAAATCCATTTTCTTGGTAAGAAACGGAAAAAATTAAATGGACTTAATTATTTTTAGAACTAAGAGAATAAACAACTTCGCGAAATCTATCCAATTCGTTTATACGGCTTTGAAGTAATTGTGCTTTTGCATCCGGCTCAAACTGCGTACGAAGATTATATTTCCTACACTCAATCCACGCGACTCGTTCCGCTGAGGGAAGTCCAGAAAAATGCACATGCTTAGCGCCACGTTCGATTAATAGATTAATCATTACCTTTACTGTAGTCAGCAGCCGACCTGTTACATAGCTTCCATAGTGTTTACCCGGCGAAGTTCGCAGGTAACCCCCATAATCAAAAATCTCATAGCCCTTATCAACTTGAATAATAGTTGGGCCAGTTAAGCCTTTTGAGGTTGTCCCATCCCCTTCTTCGCTAGAATCATCAATTAAGGTGATCTCAAAATAACCCCATAATAATAATAAAAACGAACAAGCCGACTTAGAGAACGCAGGGTTCACTAATACTTCAGACAACTGACTAAATAATTCATCTAAATTTATATTAAACGCAAGATCGTTATTATTATCAGTCATAAAATCAGCGCTAGTAAAATAAAAATACTTTTAACATACATATCGTCGTCATTGCGAGCGCGAAGCGCGCGGCAATCCGGGAAACTGGATGGGTCACCCCCTTATTACCCCGCACCTATCTTTCAAGCTAAGTGATTGAAAACTCACTTTAGCGGCCAAGATAGGTGCGGGGTGCTTCCTCTCGCGATGGGGATTTTCAAGAGAGAATCGCGATTCCCCCCTTGAATGACAATACTTGAAATATAGGCTTATGGCGTATTAGAACCACCGCCGCCAGGACCTGCTTTTGCTTCAGCCTTAGTCTGCTTAAGTTCTCTCATTCTACGACCTAACGCCATGCCACCTGCAGCACTTTCACCCGCCGCTTGCCCCGAAGGCATTTGTTGGGTGATAGCACCAACTTCCTTGTCATGTTGACCACGAATACCTTGTAACATCGATTCTTCATGACCACTTTCTTGTGGACCACCAATCCATCGCAATACTTTATTAGGAACCTCATAAATCATGGCAAAGCTACGATTAACAATAGCTAGCGCCGCTGCCGTATAGATAGCCATCATAGCCGTTTGATAAACGATAGCAAAAATATCCCCGTTATATTCTGTTAAAAACTGTACCGCAATACCAAATCCCTTATTAAATAACGAAAGTCCTACAAACGATAAAATAATACCGAAAATAAAACCAAATACCATCAACACAGGTCTTAAGAAAACACTGGAAAGCAACATAATCGCTTGTTCGGCTTTACCCATCAGATCGTGCCCTTCAGGATGTGTAATTCCTAAAGCAACTAAAGGTGCCGCCAAAACAGCTTCCAGTACCACTGCAAACCAGGTAATAGCACCGAAAATAAAGAGGAAGAATGGAATTAACGGAACATAATAGGAAAGAACAGACCCTAAGAGAAAACTGGTCCCCATCCAAATCGTAAGTAATGGCATCATAACAATGAGTAGATTACTAATTAATAACATACCATTAACTGCTCCACCGACTGTCCAAAAGCCCGAAGCAAAGCCTGCGGCAATACCAACAATCCCTAAGCCAGTGACGACAGATAAAATAGTTATCCATACTTGTTCCACCATGCTCACTAAACCATTCCCCACAGAAACTAGTGCAAAAATAGGGTCTAGTTTTTGATTATTAATAGCATCAGATAATTTTTCTTCAAAATCATGAACACGAGGGAAAATACCATTTAAAACAGCAGATACAACCGACCCTATTCCATTAACATTAGCAACATTGTTAGGTAAAGAAGGATTACCTGAATCAGCTGGATTATTGTTATCTTTAGTCCTGTCAGTTTCCGCTGAAATATAAGTATCAACAACCCCATTTGTGCTAGGTAGATTATTTTTTAAATTAGTAATGACATTATCATCATTAATTGCTTTAAAAGGTCCTGCACCATAAGTGGGATTAAACATAGGTGAAATTTTTTGATTTAAAGCTCCCAAATCCGTTTTCCTTAACTGCTGATTCAAACTAGCCATTTTATAGTAATAGCTACCTGCGAGTATCCAACCATATCCTTTGGCATCTTTAATAAAATCTTTATAGCTACTTATCGCACCGTCCTTTAATGCGCGTAAAGCCGGTTTTACAATCATAAAATAGTCATCTGATGTGTCTACTAAATTATTGATTTTAAAAACAGGATCATCCGACTTTAAAGTAACGAGTGGCACTGATTGAGCATCTTGTGACAAGGTAGGCGCTAATTTACTAGCGATAGATTGCGCTAAAGGTTGTAGATCCAGAGTAAATTGTCTGGCAGCAATACTTGCACTATCATTCGCACTTAACTGCGCAGGATTATAAACCTTGTCGTTATCTTTACTAATATAGTCCCAAGAAAGACTGCCACACATTCCTTGTAAATTCGCAAAAGTTCCTGGTAACTTACCAGGGAAAGTAATAAAACCACCTGTATCTTTTGTGTAATCCATAGGAAGACCCGTGTTTTTGCCATTAGGGCCTTTACCAGTAACCGCAAGCGAAGATATAAAATCAGGAACTTGTACGCCACTTTTACTTTGCTGATTTTGGTTTACCAACGCATTATAAACTGTCAGCATACACACTTCGGACTTAAGAACCGAGCCAGCTTTTCCTACTAAAAAGCTATTATCCGTTTTTTTATCATCTGTATGTATAGATTGCAGGGGTTCGACAATCGTCCCATCTCTATTCATATAATCGAGAGCGACATTCCATACTTGGTCAGCTGCGCCAACACCTTGTACCACGACCCACATAACCAGAATCTGTACAAAAGAATAACCCGTCGCTTTAGGTAATAATAAGCCAATACCTGATACGGTTCGTAAAGGAACCCAAATCGAAGACCATTTTTTCCCTAAAAATTCCCCTTCGTGTGCAGTATTCAGTATAGATATAAATAAAACATAGCTTAATGTTACAGAAGCCATCACCAAAACAGTTGCGTTAAACGCACCAAACATCGTTCCTAAGATTTCACTACCGGTACCATGCAACACACCATCCACCACACCAAATATAGTGGACAAATAGGCAATTGATAAATCAGTTGTCGGCGGCGTTAAACTATCCGCTAACAAAAGTGTAGGAAATAAAGAGAGGAATAAAGTAAGTACTGTTTTTTTCATTATTTTTTCTTTCCAATTGTTAATTGAGCACTTAACCAATCACGAAAACCACAACCTAAGCGCCGTTGTTTGATCTGAAAAATCCAAAAGTGATAACGGAATATTTGTGTCAAAATAATAACAGCTATTCCGAGGCAAGGAAAAAACCCTCGCAAAGAATGTTCAAGTAAAAGGTGAATGCTATAAGCAATGCTAACAAAAAAAAGTAAAATCCATATCCACAGCAAACGAGTAAATTCTTTCATTCGTTGCGCAAGGTCTACTTCTGTTAATTTAAGACGCTCTAAAGCCGCTTGAAATGATTCTTGCGTAGTGGCTTGTTCAGGTATGAAGAACTTTTTAGCAAAAGAAAAAAGCGAACGGTTAGTTTTAATGAGCTGACGATAGCCGATCCATTTTGGAACATCGACCAAAGGCTTTATTATTTTTTTTATGTTACCAAAAAAACTCACGTTTCACTCCGCGGTTTATTTGCTTATAATATAGCGCTTATATTTAACATGCAAACACTTTTGCAAGTTTATTCCATTTACTTACGCACTTTACTTATGCACTTGGATATGATCATTTCCAAGCTGTATCATCTCGCGATAGTGATTTTCAAGGGGAGAATCACGATTCTCCCCTTGAATAACGTTACGTGAGTTTTGCTGATACTCCTCCCTTGCCCTAGCCATTGGCAATCCCTGTCGTGAAAAGAAAGTACTTGCAGCGTAAGTTCGTAACTTCAAGTACAATGAGTAGAAAAATAGGCTTATTTTAAACCTTTATGCAATATTCATATTAAACACCGCTATTAAAATAATAGGTTTGATTTGTATTCAATTACGTTGGATAATTAACCTCCTTTTAAGCTCATTTCTATACGATTAGAAAATTAAAACAACAGAGTACTACTCATGCCTGATTTAACCCTCAAAGGCGCACATCTTTATTGGAAGCAATATCAAGACCCCATGATCTATCGCGTACTCACTTTTATGGAAAGTGTTGAGCAATGGACAAAAGATGGTGATCCAGCACTCGAAGAAGCCATCACACGATTAGGTCAAGAAATCGATGATATCGATAAAGTTGATTTAGATAAATTAGGCCGCCAAACCCTATTTCTTCGTTTAGGAAATCATTTAGGGATGTCCCGTACGCTGCGTTTACTACAAGCATTGGATACCACCCATCCAGGCTCTGCAGCGAAATTATTGATGCACGCTGAAGAAGTGAGTAATAGTCCTGAAGATGAAGCAGGCTTATTCCTGCGTAGAAATATAGCTTTTGAACGTCTACGATTATTGGCGCGCGTTTTTTCACACGAACGTCTCGGTTTGGTTTTAAAAGCCTTAGAAGGGGAATAAGTATGATAAAAATACAATTTCTAGCACTATCTATCGGTTTTAGTTTTTTAATCCCTTTTACTGCCCATGCGGATACGAAGTCTGACCCCTTACAATACTACCGCAATGAAATCAAACAAGCGCAAGCCGACGCTACACAAACAGTTCTTGATAAACTAAAGCCCTATACGGAAAACGCAAGTCGTTACCAAAATAATGATGAAGTTCCACCGCCTATAGTTTCTTCACCACAACCGTCAAATAGTGAAAAAGCTTTTTCTCCGCCTACTACAACACAAAAAAAACGACCATCAGATACCGATAAATCTTCTACGAATAATAACCCCTGGCTAAAACCAAATCCTTGGGAAGCACAATCCAAAATAAATCCTTGGGCCAATAAACCTATTCCTGGTCCAACACCTATAACAGGGGCACCGCCAACCGCTAACACATTAGTTCCGAATAGCACACCCAACATATTTGCACCACCTCAGCCCCCGCATACTACAAATAAGACGTTCAATAATAATACTAACATTTCCTATTAAATAAACTTGAGGGTATTTTCATGGTCACACAATCCTTAATAAAAGCTTCTTTTTTAAGTTTTACGTTAATAGCGGCGACTTTATCTACCTCTATTAGCTATGCAGTTACTCCCTCCCCTGCTGGAGACGCTGGAGTAGAAAGCTTAGTGGCGGGTTTCGGACAAGCCTCCATTAAAGCCGGCTTAATGTCGGAAGAACCTACTGGCAATGCAATTACTATTCCCACTGATATAGCCCAGCAGACATATCTTTTATCTCCTAACTCCCCTCTCGTTGGCCCGTTGACTCAAAAACTATTGAGCCAACTTACCAATGTAGGAAAAGATCCGAATAACGATAATTACTCTTTTACTTGGAACCCTAATTCAAAACCTAACCCTCAATTAGATAAAGAGCCTTTGAAATCTATCGATATCAATAGTCTGCTACAACCCATGACTTATGGAAATGACATAGAAGAAAAGCAAGCGCAAAACACTATCGATGCCTTAAGTGGCGCCTTATCTCCCCTCAATACGATTAATTTTAATCAACTTGTGGCCAACTTAAGTGGTGATAAAAATACGAATATCAAAGCAAAACTTAATGAAAAACAAATCCAAGAATATCTCTCTGCGCTACGCAGTTATACGGCTACGCAAGCCGTTGCCCTAGGCAATCTTTATCAACTCTATACCGAACGACAAGCTATTGACCCCAAAACACTGACGGCCGATCAAAGAAAGGCCTTTGAGGCCGTTAAACAAGTCACAGGTCCGTTAAGTACACTTAAGTTAGAAAGCTTTATGACCACACGTCGTGTTGTTGATGAAAACTGGCATAAAGGTCTATTAAAAGAAAATCCTGCCACCTTACAACGTGAACAAACCGAATTACTGGCTGAGAATTTAGCGGAAAGTTATCAAACACGGATGACATTAGAACGTTTACTCGCTACTATGTCGGTCTTAGTATTAGAATTTAATGCGCAAATTCGTACTCAACTGCAAAATCAAGTTCAAAGTATTAATAATCCCGCTCAAAATTCCGGGTAGTAATAACGTGTAAAGAGATGGACTTTAAAAAAAAATCATTTCCTTTATTAGAACATATCAATAAACCTGAGCAGTTGCGCACACTAGATGCGTCGCAACTGCTTCAATTATCGGCTGAGCTTAGAGACTTCCTCATACAAACCTTAAATCAATGCGGTGGTCATTTTGCCGCTAATTTGGGAACGGTAGAATTAGCAATTGCACTGCATACTGTTTTTAATACACCGCATGACGACATCGTGTGGGATGTCGGCCATCAAGCCTATCCGCACAAAATCCTTACCGGTCGGCGCGACCAACTTACCACAGTTCGTAAAACATGTGGTTTAGCCCCTTTCCCATCCCGTCAAGAAAGTCAATTTGATAGTTTTGGTGTCGGTCATTCAAGCACTTCTATCAGTGCAGCGCTAGGCATGAGTATTGCTGCCAAACTACAAAAAACTAAACATAAAGCAATCGCTGTGATTGGTGATGGCGCGATGACAGCTGGAATGGCGTTTGAAGCTTTAAATCATGCGGGTGATATTAATGCTGATTTACTCGTTATATTGAATGATAACGATATGTCGATCTCCAATAATGTAGGCGCCTTATCTAATTATTTTGCTCGTATATTATCGAGTAAACTTTACACCAATGTCCGAGAAGGAAGTAAACGCGTTCTGAATGCAATTCCCACCGTACGTGAATTTGCTAAGCGCACCGAAGAACATGTAAAAGGCATGTTGATACCAGGAACTTTATTTGAAGAGTTAGGCTTTAACTATATAGGACCTATCGATGGACATGACCTTCCGCTTTTAATTAAAACCTTGAGTAATTTACGCGATTTATCCGGGCCACAACTACTACATGTCATTACGACAAAAGGGAAAGGTTTTCCACCTGCTGAAGTGGACCCCATTGCCTATCATGCAGTAAGCCCACGTTTTTTAGAAAAAACAAACGCTGTTAAAACGACAATAAAGCCACTCACCTATTCAAATGTCTTCGGTCAATGGATTTGTGATATGGCAAAACAGGATGAGCGCTTAGTAGCCATAACGCCGGCTATGTGTGAAGGATCGGATCTTATTGAATTTGCAAAACGTTATCCGGATAGGTATTACGACGTCGGTATTGCCGAACAACATGCTGTTACTCTAGCAGCAGGACTCGCATGTAAAGGACTAAAACCGGTGGTCGCTATCTATTCCACTTTTTTACAGCGTGCTTATGATCAGCTTATTCATGATGTGGCATTACAGAATCTACCCATACTCTTTGCCATCGACAGAGCAGGTATTGTTGGCGGCGATGGCGCAACACACCAAGGTTGTTTTGATTTATCCTATCTCCGTTGCATTCCTAATCTTACTATCATGACTCCCAGTAATGAAAATGAATTATATCAAATGCTTTATACGGGGTTTCAAGAGAGAGGGCCGTGTGCTATCCGTTATCCACGCGGCAGTGGTCCAGGAAGTGTAATCAATAAAATGATTTCTGCCATCCCTATAGGCAAAGCAGAAATCAAACGAAAAGGAAGAAAGATTGCTTTATTAGCTTTCGGTTCACTGGTCGCAACTGCCCTTACCGTTGCAGAAAAACTCGACGCAACAGTCGTCAATATGCGTTTCGTCAAACCTTTAGATACCGAGCTACTTACTGAATTAGCCAACACCACTACTTTATTAGTTACACTGGAAGAAAATGTGATTTACGGAGGCGCAGGCAGCGCTATCAGTGAGTACTATCATCAGCAAGGTTTAATTTGCAATCTATTATCCTTAGGTTTACCTAATACATTCATAGAACATGGTGAGCCGATAGAATTATTATCCCAAATGGGCCTAGATACTGATGGAATCTTAATGGCTATCAAGCGACGACTGGCGCAATCATCTCGTTTTTAGTAAAGTAAACCCATTTTTCCTGACCTAAGTTCCGGCCTGCTCCTTAGAACAATTCCGTGATAGTGTGGGGCCTGAATAAAAAACAAGGTACAGATTTTAATTTATGATCACCAAACTTTTAAGCAAACTTATTCCGAATCGCAATCAGCGTCTTCTAAAAGAACTTGAAAAAACAGTCGTCGCAATTAATAACCTTGAGCCTAGCATACAGGCTTTATCCGATACTGAAGTACAAGCGAAAACAGCCGAATTTCAATCCCGATTAAAAGATGGTTGCTCCTTAGATGAATTACTTGTAGAAGCCTTTGCTGTCGTGCGAGAAGCAAGTCGGCGTATATTAGGCATGCGTCATTTTGATGTACAATTAATCGGCGGCATGGTGTTACACAGCGGAAAAATAGCCGAAATGCGCACCGGTGAAGGAAAAACCTTAGTTGCTACCCTTCCCGCCTATCTCAATGCATTAAGTGGTCAGGGCGTACATATCATCACCGTCAATGATTACCTCGCCAAACGAGACGCCGAATGGATGAACCCTCTCTATTCCTTTCTAGGATTAAGCACAGGCGTTATCGTATCGGATCTACCCTTACCCGAACGACAAGCCGCCTATGCAGCCGATATCACCTACGGAACCAATAATGAATTTGGCTTTGATTATTTACGCGATAACATGGCCTTTTCTCTTGCAGAAAAATCACAACGAATTTTAAATTTTGCCATCGTCGATGAAGTTGACTCCATCCTTATTGATGAAGCACGTACACCTTTAATTATTTCCGGTGCAAGCGAAGAAAGCTCTGAACTTTATATCAAAATCAATCGACTTATCCCCTCCCTCACCTTACGAAAAGAAGAAGAAGGCCCAGGAGATTTCTATCTCGATGAAAAAACGAAACAAGCTTATTTAACAGAAGAAGGCCATCAACAATTAGAAGAACTTTTGGTAAAGCAAGGTTTACTCAGCGAAGGAGAAAACCTTTACAACATCAATAATATTAGCTTAATGCATCACGTGAACGCCGCGCTACGTGCGCACTATTTATTCCAGCGCGACGTTGATTACATTGTGCAAAATAATCAAGTCGTGATTGTCGATGAGCACACAGGCCGTCTCATGGCTGGACGACGTTGGTCAGATGGTTTGCATCAAGCCGTAGAAGCGAAAGAAAAAGCAGATATTCAAAACGAAAACCAAACGTTAGCTTCCATCACTTTTCAAAATTATTTCCGTCTTTATCATAAACTGGCAGGAATGACGGGAACAGCCGATACCGAAGCCTATGAATTTCAGCAAATTTATGGTTTAGAAGTCGTTGTTATACCTACCCATCTACCGGTTTCTCGTCAAGATTTACCCGATCAAATCTATTTAAGCAAAGAAGAAAAGTTTGCGGCTATTATTGAAGATATAAAAGCCTGTCGTGAACGTAAACAACCGGTACTCGTCGGTACTGCATCGATAGAAACATCGGAATACCTGTCACGTTTATTAGACAAAGAAAAAATTCCACATCAAGTGCTCAATGCTAAGTTTCATGAAAAAGAAGCGCAAATTATTGCGGAAGCAGGGCGTCCTGGAACAGTGACCATTGCCACTAATATGGCAGGACGTGGAACAGATATAGTACTGGGCGGTAATCTCAATGCAGAACTTGCCAATCTACCTGAAGCAACATTGGCTGAAGAAATAGAACAACGCAAACTAGAATGGAAAAAACGGCATGATGAAGTCATTGCTGCGGGCGGTTTACACATCGTTGGTAGCGAACGACATGAATCACGTCGTATCGATAACCAGTTACGTGGTCGCTCTGGGCGACAAGGTGATCCGGGCTCTTCCCGTTTTTATCTATCATTACAAGACAATCTCATGCGTATCTTTGCGTCCGATCGTGTAGCGATGCTGATGCAAAAACTGGGTATGCAAGCCGGCGAGGCCATTGAACATAATTGGATTACCCGTGCCATAGAAAATGCCCAACGTAAAGTAGAAGGACGTAATTTCGATGTTCGCAAACAATTATTAGAATTCGATGATGTTGCCAATGAACAACGTAAAGTAATTTATGAACAACGTAATGAGCTACTGGCTACAGAAGATATTTCTCCGATTATCAAAAATTTATGGCCCGATGTTATTAACGCAACGATTGATCAATACATCCCGCCACAAAGCTTAGAAGAACAATGGGATGTTCCTGGTTTAGAAAATCAACTAAAACAAGATTTTTTACTCGATCTGCCTTTACAAACTTGGTTAAAAGACCCCAATTGTACGGAAGAAGATCTGCGCCAAAAAATAATAACCGCCGCGGAAACCACTTATACAGAGAAGGAAAATTTAGTTGGCGCCTCTACCCTACGCCAAATTGAAAAAACCTTAATGTTACAGACGCTCGATATGCAGTGGAAAGACCATCTAGCTGCCATGGATCACCTACGACAAGGCATTCATTTGCGTGGATACGCTCAAAAAAATCCAAAACAAGAATATAAACGCGAATCCTTTACGCTGTTTACATCACTTTTAGATCAATTAAAATACCAGGTCATTAGCCTGCTCAGTTGTCTACAAATACAAGCGCCCGAAGATGCTGAACGATTAGAACAACAACGCCGCCAGCAAATGCCGCAATTAATGGCTTTTCAACATCCAGATTCGATTGGCGCGGAATCTGATTCAATCAATCTAGAAGAATCACAAGCGGTTACAACACAGCGTAATTTTAACAAAACAGGTAGAAATGAACCCTGTCCCTGTGGATCGGGGAAAAAATATAAACATTGCCACGGTCAATTAAATTAATATGTCACGATCACAAATTATTATTAAAACGCCTGAAGAAATTGAGAAAATGCGTGTCGCGGGTAGATTAGCCGCTGAAGTATTAGAAATGATAGAACCCTATGTCAAACCAGGTATCACTACTGATGAATTAGATAAAATCTGCCACGACTACATCGTTAACAAGCAACACGCGATTCCCGCTCCTTTGAATTATCGAGGGTTTCCTAAATCTATTTGCACTTCTGTTAACCACCAAGTCTGTCATGGAATTCCGGGTGAGCGTGTTTTAAAAGTGGGTGATTTATTAAATATCGATGTTACCGTCCTTAAAGAGGGTTACCATGGCGATACGAGTAAAATGTTTTTTGTAGGCAAGCCTTCTGTATTAGCGCAACGTTTAAGTCGGGTAACGCAAGAATGTCTCTATCTGGGTATTCGACTTATAAAACCGGGCACTTATTTAGGTGATATTGGCGCCGCAATTCAGGAATATGCTGAATCCGAAGGATTTTCTGTGGTTCGTGAATATTGCGGCCACGGCATAGGGAGGCTTTTCCATGAAGAGCTACAAGTACTTCACTATGGTAAGAAAGGAACGGGGGTACAGTTAGTTCCAGGCATGACATTCACTATTGAGCCCATGATCAATGCGGGCAAATGTTACGTTAAGGTTATGCCGGACAAATGGACAGTTGTCACCAAGGATCACAGTCTATCTGCACAGTGGGAGCACACTTTGCTCGTCACTAATACGGGTTATGAAATACTAACCAAACGTAAAGAAGAACCCGATCAGATCTAGATTATTTTTAGGACTCGTCGACTGCTTTGGAGATAAGAACTTCACCCGAGAACATTTTTTCAATATTCCTATTTGGTTGATTTGAGCCAGATTCCTGATGAGTCTTTACCAAACCTAATAAATTAGGTCTCTTAGAAATTGTACAAAAAATATATTTACCCGCGATCTTATTACTATCGCTAAAAAAACATCGTTAGGTTAATGAAATTAATCCAGCCTGGGCATGAATTATTTAACATGCCTAGTATATTATATTCCCATTACAGTTAGAAATGCGAAGTTGTATTTCCAACTGCTTCATCTCGCGATGGAGATTTTCAAGAGGAGAACCGCGATTCTCCTCTTGAATAGCGGTACACAAGCTTTGCTTGGGACCGCTATGTGATCGGTATACCGCTCGCTCTTAATTTAAAAAGTTCGCATCTTCAAGTACGAGCGGTATATGCTTGTAGAGGGCGAGACCCAGGACGTAAACGAAGCGGTTAAAACACTTCAAACTATCAACGATTACCAAGAGGATGTTATGAACGCAGCAAAACAACTAAAAGAACAAGGCCTAAAGCAGGGCCGGCATGAGGGCCGAAAAGAGGGTCGGCATGAAGAGGCTATTGCTATTGCCCAAAACATGCTAAAGCGATCCAAAAACTAACCGGCTTGCCTGAAAAAGAAGTGATGAATTTAGTGGATAAGCACTAAATTTACTAACTTTTAATAAAAAAAATAATAAGGAATACTATGTCTAAGAAAAATACTCCAAATGTAGGGGATTTGTAACTTACTGACGTTCAATATACGTCAATTGTTCGTCATTTTAACTAGTTCCTAAAGCAACCAAATAATCGCAACTGTTTGATTATTAACGTTTTTTAAATTACATACTATTCGTAAATTCAAAGTATTTAAAATTTTAATTATTTAAATGCTCGAGTAGATATTAATATTCCGTTAATAATTAAAAATTACACTCAGACACTCTAAAATTTATTTTAAGGGTGACCAAGTGTTTAAATTTGTCAAACCAAGTGAAAAAGTTTTGGGGTGTTTACAAACACAAGGATATAACACGGAGACTATTGTTAAAGCTGGAAAAAACGCGAAACTACCTAAAACAACTGAAAAAGATCAAGTTAATGTAGATCTTGAGCGATATAAAGAAGAGGCTAATGCATCGCTTAAGAAAATACGCGAACTTAAGGATGAGGTAGCCCTAATTTCTAAACAAATGGATAGGCATCATATAAAAACGGAAGAAATCAAAAAAGAATTGAACGATGCAACTGATGAAAAAAGAAACGACATTCAATTAATAATTGCAGAAATGGAGCTTGTCTATAGTAATCTAAACACAAAAAGAGACGCGATTAAATTACAAATAGAAAATGAAGAAATATTTTACAAAAAAATCTGTGAACTGGATCGTTTTTCGCAAGGAGCACATAATAATCAACATGAAGTAGCAGAAAATAATCCAACTCAACATTTAAATGACCATGAAAATGGAGTAGTAGCTACTACTATTAAGCCTAGCGCAATTAATACGGTTATAGGAGAACAAACAGTAGCTCCCCCTCTTATCCATGATTTGTTAGGAAGTTCTTTATTTAATAGAAAAAAAGTAAATCCTCAGCAGTCTGATGTTAATTCTCCAGTACCGGAGGAAACGGTTAGTACAGTTAGTAATCCTAGCTTTACAGATACACAAAGAATGGTTAATGGAAATACGGCTGGTGCAACAAGAATGGATTTAAAGCAAGAACTAACTGACGCTTTAGCGAAAAGAAAAGCAAAACAAGATTCCAAGTTAGCTCAAATCCAGGAGCTAGATAGCTTAATGGACAGCGTTGCGTTCCAAGCAGCTGAATTACAGG
Source organism: Pseudomonadota bacterium (assembly GCA_040390025.1). GTDB lineage: Bacteria > Pseudomonadota > Gammaproteobacteria > Diplorickettsiales > Diplorickettsiaceae > JAVHYG01. The sequence goes on from JAZJZD010000004.1 coordinate 104,429, forward strand.
AGCTAGATAGTTTAATAAATAGCATTGAGTTCCAAGAAGGTGAATTAGCTAATGAAACAGGCGAGATATGGGGTTTAGCCCCTATCCCAGAGGGCCGTGAAAGCGTAGTCACTGAAGAACCAAATTCAAGCTTTTTTAAAAGAAAGACTAAGACTGCAAGTCTATTAGAGTTTGAAAGAGAAGAGAAACTATCTAATTTGAACCATTCTTAATATTACCTTTCTAGGCAGCGAAACTCCTTACTTTGACAGGAGTTTCGCAAATAACGGTTTTTATACTAACTTCCACTACTCACCTTATGATTCAAATTCGAAACCCCCTGTTTGAATAAATTTGACTCGTTATTCTAGCTGTTTTCAAACCTTACTAAAGGGAGCAAGCCCACACCATTAGCCAATGGCACTGAACGTTATTGATTTCGACAAAATAAACCTCTATAGTCCTGGGTTCTCCAAATTTTAGAGAAATAAAGCATAAAAATAAGAGTAAAATATGTTAAAGCGCCTAATAGCCTATCTTTTTTTAGGGGCTATCGTGCTCGCTCTATTGAGCTGCGATCTGCTTCGTCCTAGTAAACCAGCAACCCCTCCCGTTGTTGTTGGTGCTACGCAAGTCATGCTACAGCCCTGGCAAGAAACGATTCAAGCCATCGGCAGTTTATCGGCAAGTCAAGGTATCGTCATTAAACCGGAAACCAGCGGTCGTATTAGCGCTATTTACTTCCGATCAGGAGAAACCGTTAAGGCAGGCGACCCGCTTATACAACTCAACCCTGCTATCCTCAAAGCAAAACTCGATGCCACAATAGCACAAACCCAATTGAGTAAAGCGGATTATCAACGCGCGCTGACACTTTACAAACAAAAGGTATTTGCTAAAGCGGACCTAGATAAAGCTTTAGCGACGTATAGTGCCAATCTGGCTCAACAAGCCGAAGCACAAGCCGCCTTTGATCAAACACTGGTTCGCGCTCCTTTTAGTGGTCGATTAGGCCTACGTTTAGTAGATAAAGGAGATTACATTGATCCTAGTAAACCCATTGCCAATTTAGACGCAATCGATCCCTTACGCATTGATTTCAGAATACCCGGAACCGATGTTGGAAAAGTAGCAATCGGTGCAAAGCTAAACATTCATAGCAGTGCTTATCCAAATCAAACCTTTGTTGCAAAGGTCTATGCTATCGATTCGCAAATAGATACCGATACGCGAAGCTTGGGTGTGCGAGCAAGTCTTAGCAACACGCAACAACGGCTCTTGCCTGGTGCGTTTGTTGATGTCTCACTTGAAGTAGCACAACCACAAACCCTAGCCACGGTTCCTGAAACTGCAGTTAATAACGATGAAACGGGCAGCTATGTCTATCGAATCATTCACCATCTAGCAGTCAAAACACCGGTAACCGTCCTTTTTCACCAAAATGGAAAGATTGGTTTAACCGGTCTGCAGGCAGGCGAACAAATCATTAGTGTAGGTGGTTTTAAAGTATTAGATAAGGCGCCGATCATCGTTGGAAAATAAAAATGCAATTCACTGAACTTTTTATTCGCAAACCGGTACTCAGCCTCGTTTTAAGCTTTCTTATCCTATTAGTAGGTATTAAATCTTTTTTCTTATTACCTATTAGTCAATATCCTGCCATATCCCCTTCTATCATCACGGTAGGCACCAGCTATCCAGGCGCTCCTTCCGACTTAATGGAAGGCTTTGTTACCACGCCCTTAGAAAATGCGTTAGGCGGTATCGATGGCATCGATGTCATACGTTCGACAAGTAAACAAGGCTCCAGTCAAATTACCCTACAATTTAAACTAGGGTATGACTTAACCAAAGCTATGTCTAACGTCAGTAATGCCGTTGCTTCTGTACGGAAACAGCTTCCTAAGGCCGTACTCGACCCTGTTATAAATACAAAAGATCCGAATGCAAACCCAATCTTATTTATTTCATTTTCAAGTCAATCGCTGAGTGTTCCCGCCATTACCGATTATCTTACCCGCGTTATTCAACCACAACTGCAAAATATATCGGGCGTTAGTGATGCAAAGGTATTTGGCGATAATGGTTATGCCATGCGTCTCTGGTTAGACCCAAAAAAAATGGCGGCCCATCAAGTAACTGCCACAGATATCATCAATGCCTTAAATCAAAATAACGTTCAAGCCGCCCCAGGTGCACTAAAATCTGATTGGCAGACGATTAATATTAGTGCTAATACGGATATGACAACCGCTGCACAATTTAATAACTTAATCATCCGTAATCAAAATAATTATTTAGTACGACTTTCAGATATAGGACATGCTGTGCTCGGCATACAATCCGATCAAACAGAAGCTAGCATCAATGGAAATAAACAAGCGGCTGTGTTAGGGGTTGTTCCTCTTGCCACAGCAAATCCTCTTACCGTAGCAAATACCGTCAAAGCCTTATTACCGCAGCTACAAGCCAATGCACCTGACGATATTAAACTTAATTTAATTTGGGATTCATCAAAGTTTATTTCAGAATCGGTTCACGATGTGGAACGCACTTTCTTCGAAGCCTGTTTCTTTGTATTTATAGTCATTTTTTTATTTTTAGGAACGTTTCGAGCCACTTTAATCCCCTTAATTACAATTCCCTTATCAATCCTGGGTGTTTGCGGCGCGATGCTGGCACTAGGTTATACCCTCAATATATTGACCTTACTGGCATGGGTACTTGCCATCGGATTGGTTGTCGACGATGCCATTGTTGTTTTAGAGAATATTCATCGGCATAGTGAACTCGGTCTGTCACCTTTTAAAGCAGCTATTGTTGGTGCTAAAGAAATTGGTTTTGCTATCGTCGCTATGACACTGACCTTAGCCGCTGTCTATGCTCCTATCGGCTTTATTAATGATATGACTGGTGTCTTGTTCCGTGAGTTTGCCTTTACGCTAGCCGCTTCTGTCGTTATCTCGGGTTTTGTCGCTTTAACGCTTTCGCCGATGATGTGTTCAAAATTGTTAAGTCATGAAATAAAACCATCCGCTTTCATGTCAAAAATCGATACGTGGTTAAATAGTTTAGCGAGTGCTTATAAAAAATACTTAACGCTAATATTAAAATACCGTAAAACCGTATTAAGCATCGCCGCTATTATTTTTATGGCTTGTTTTAGCCTTTTTAAAACCTTACCCTCCGAGCTAGCTCCACAAGAAGATCAAGGCTTTATAATAGCTGCCGCAACAGGACCTACTTCAGCAAACTTGCCTTATATGGAAAAATATATGGGCCAGATCGAAGCAATTTATAAAACCATTCCTGAAGTAGCGGCTTATGTCACATTGACCGGAATGCCTACCCTGAGTAACGGACTTTCTTTTTTAATCCTTAAACCTTGGAATGAACGGCATACTTCCAGTGCCAGCATTATTCAATCTTTATTTAAACGTTTTTGGGGAATCACAGGAATACAAGCCTTTCCTTTTAGCCCACATGCACTACCAGGCGCTTCCGAAAATGCACCGTTAATGTTAGTTTTAAAAACCACGGATTCTTATGAAAAATTGCAGCAAGTAGCAAAAAAACTTCAAGTCGCGGTTGCAAAAAATAATCCTCGTATCCTAGGTTTACAATCTGATCTCAACCTAAATTTGGATCAAGTCAATGTTGATATTGATAAGAATAAAGCCATTTCATTAGGCGTTTCTATGGATGATATCGCTAATAGCTTAAATACACTTATTGGGCAACCACAGGGCAGTGTTTTTAATTGGAATGGCCGCAGTTATCAAGTTATTCCTCAACTTTATCCAAGTTTTATGAGTACGGCCGATCAACTTAAAGAAATTAATGTACGTAGTCAAAGTGGAAAACTTATTCCCTTAGCTAATGTTGTCAGTTTACATAACTCAGTAACGGCACAAAATCTTAATCACTTCCAACAATTACGCGCGGTAACACTCAGCGCAAATCTAGCGCCTGGTTATACCGTTGGCGAAGCGGTTAAGTATTTAGAACAACTCAGTAAAAAAACTGTACCGAAAACAGTACAAATCGATTTTTCTGGTGAGACACGTCAGTTTATGCAAGCAGGAAATAGCATGGAACAAACGTTCTTATTTGCACTGATTTTTATCTTTTTGGTACTCGCTGCGCAATTTGAAAGCTTTCGAGCACCGCTTATTATTTTACTCACCGTTCCACTTTCATTAACGGGTGCCTTAATCGCGTTACACTTGACAGGAGGTACTTTAAATATCTATACGCAAATAGGACTTGTTACATTAATAGGTTTAATAACAAAACATGGTATTTTAATTGTTGAATTTGCGAATCAGCTTCAGAAAAAACAAAAACTTATTGTCGATGCCGCTGTGATAGAAGCCGCTTCTTTACGTTTACGTCCTATTTTGATGACGACAGCTGCGATGTTATTAGCTGCACTTCCATTGGCTTTTGCCAACGGCGTTGGCGCACATGCACGCAGTCAACTAGGATGGGTTATTTTTGGCGGTATGGCCGTAGGAACTTTCTTTACCTTATTCATTCTCCCCGTCATGTATACCTTAGTTTTTGCAAATAAACCGCTGCCTGCGGCTACGCTTGACAGTGTTCCTGAAAAAAACCAGGAATCTTTACTTGATAAAACGGGGTAATTTCGACACTATAAACCTATATAAGAGTTTATACACTTTATCACAACCAGGTTTAACACCATGGATAAACTACAATTACTCATTGAAGACGTCTATAAAAAAATAGAAAAAATCGATTCTAAAACCGTAGATAAATCAACCGAAAAAGCAATTTTAGATACTATAGAATACCTTGATAAAGGTACGTTGCGTATCGTAGAAAAAATAGATAACCATTGGATTGTCCATGAATGGTTAAAAAAGGCCATTCTGTTATTTTTTCGGATTAGTTCTAATCAATTTTTTGATGCCAGTTACACGCGCTATTTTGATAAGATCCCTTTAAAGTATGCGGGCATGGATGAAGCACAATTACAAAAACAACAGGTAAGAATAGTACCGAATGCTTGTGTTCGAAAAGGTGCTTATATCGGGAAAAATACGGTTCTTATGCCGTCGTTTGTTAATATTGGTGCTTATGTCGACGAAGGAAGTATGGTAGACACTTGGGCAACCGTAGGCTCTTGTGCGCACATCGGAAAAAATGTACATCTTTCCGGTGGTGTTGGTATTGGCGGCGTATTAGAACCGCTACAAGCAAAACCAACGATTATTGAAGACAATTGTTTTATTGGTGCACGATCCGAAATTGTTGAAGGTGTCATTGTTGAAGAAAATAGCGTGATTGGCATGGGTGTTTTTATAAGTCAAAGTACACCTATTTATAACCGCAATACAGATGAAATAAATTACGGTAAAGTCCCTAGTGGTTCTGTCGTCATAGCCGGAAGCTTACCTTCTAAAACGGGACGCTGTCATCTTAATTGTGCGATCATTGTCAAACAAGTTGATAAAAAAACGCGGGAAAAAGTTGCGATTAATGAACTTTTAAGAGATTCATGAAAACTCTGAAAATTTCCGCATTACAAGCACGGCTTAATCATTATTTCTGGATCATTGCGCTTTTACAACTTTGCTTATGGACTTTTTTACCCTTTTTTATTCGGCACGCTGTTGGAAATGATTTAATTGAAGCACTCACCTGGGGGCATCAATTTGAGTGGGGCTACGATAAGAATCCCTTTTTACCGGGTTTACTGGCAAACATGGGTGGTTTATTTGGGCATAGTGGCTTTGGAATTTATTTCATACAACAACTGTTCATCTTGCTTGGAGTATGGTCAGTTAGGACATTAACATTTGAACTGACAGATAATCCGGCTTATGCTTTTATTGCAGCAATCGCATTACTACTTTGTGCTTCCTATAATATTGAAGTCCAAATATATAATGATAACTATATCCTACAAGGATTATTACCACTTTCCGCCCTGTTTTTCTATCGTGGTATAAAAAATAATAACTTAAAGCCGTGGCTTTTCTCGGCAGTTATTTTAAGTTTAGCCACATTAGCAAAATATAGTGCTATCATTTTCCTCCCATTATATGCCTTATATCTCCTGTTTTCTCCACAACGTAAAGCTTATTATTTTTCTATAAAACCTTACTTAGCATTGCTGCTCTATAGCCTTATGCTGCTACCAAATATAATTTGGTTATATAATCAAGATTTTAATGCGTTAAGTTATGCATTCCTTGCTAGAGGATTGTTACATCAATTGGCTTATTTACAATATCTAAATAACAACTTAGATTTTTTATTAACGCTACTAACACAAACACTTCCGGCATTACTCGCTGTATTAATTGCTATTGAATATAAAAAAAACTCAAGTCACGCTTACTTAACACATACAGCATTTAGCTCAACCAGTAATAATCCTCTTTTATATAGCTGTTTATTAGGTTTAGGCCCCATCAGTTTGCTTTTTATTCTTGCATCTTTATTAGGTTTTTCACTCCATAGAGAATGGGGAAGTACCTTTATCAGCTTTTTAGGAACTACTTTTCTTGTTATTTTTCAACCTGCAATCTCACACCGCTCCATTACTCGTTTTACCCTATTTACAGTTACCGTTATGCTAAGTTTTGCTCTGGGTTATATTATTGTTTCAGAAAAAAATGATACCGGTGCTTATCCAGGGCCTGAAATAGCCAAATTTGCTACCCAATTATGGCGTTCACAGTTTGGCACAAAACTTGCTTATGTCGCCGGAGATCGATATACAGCCGGTTATATTGGCTATTACTCAGCGGACAAACCCTCGGTCTGGATGGAATGGAATAACAACAATTCGCCTTGGATCAGTCAAAAAGCGATGCGGTGTAAAGGCGCGTTATTTGTTATTGAAAGTGGACATACCGTTCAACACTTTTTTAAAGGATCACGCTTTCCAAGCTTTGTACGCGTTCAGTTTCCAAATCTGATTTATTTACCGCTGCAGTCATTTAATGGGTATCGTAATCATACGCAACAAGCACCTATAGAGGTACGTTTTGCACTTCTACCGCCCGATAAAGCTTACTGTAATTTTAAAATAGATAAATAAAAGAATATATACCCATTGCACCCCTCACCTATCTTTCAAGTTACAATTGATTGAACGCTCACTTTAGCACCAAGAAAAGTAACGCTTAAACTTAAACTTTTATAAAGGTCGGTATCTTTTTCTTTAAATCACGATAAAAATTTTCGTGAATACCCATCGCCAATAAAGTTCTCTGACGTATATCCCATTCATAGGCTAATAGTATTTCACAATGGTGTACTTTAAACTTATAAACAAATACACCCGACAAATCACCTTTTTTTTCTTGGCCTACTCTAGGATTAGCAATAATAGTTCTTATTGCATCCTCAACTTTTATTTTGTCTTGTCTACGCAGCTTTTTATAAGTTTTTTTGAAACCAGGCATTTGTTTGACAATGATATCAGTCATCATCACTATCTTCAAAATTAAACGGTTCTGCTAATGACCTATCAGTATTCTTTGAGATCAAAAGCTCTTTTAGAAACTCTATTGGTAAATCAGGATTTTCTAGTGCGCATTTTCCTATTTTTGCCCAAAATTCAATTTGATTAGGAATAGAACGACATTCCGCATGTGCCACTTTTTTTGCAGCTTTATATATTGATTCATCAATCCGTATTGGAATACCCATTTGATATACCCACAAAAGTTTAATATTGTTACATTTGTAGTATAGCTTATTAACATGAGATGATTCAATCTAGAATAACATTGGTGCCGAAGGCGGGACTCGAACCCGCACAGCTTGCGCCACCACCCCCTCAAGATGGCGTGTCTACCAATTCCACCACTTCGGCATATATACCGCTCGCACATCAATATGCAAAATTTTAAAATACCGACGAACGGTATAACTAGTCATATGACTGGCCCAAAGCAAACCTTGTTGGGTACAGCCATTTAAGAGTATATAAATTTAGTCATCATTGGGTGTGAGCAACATTCTCACTGTTTTTTGTAGGTACATCTGTGTTAACGCGCGCGGGTAATTGCTGCGCTAATCCTGATAACTTTTGAATAGGATCTTGTTTCACCCGATGTCCCGCTATATAACCTAAAGAAAGACTGGTTACAAAAAATAGTAGTGCAAGTAATCCGGTTAATTTAAATAAAAAAGAGCTGGAACCTTGGCTACCAAATACAGTTTGGGAAGCACCGCTTCCAAAGCTAGCACCCATTTCAGCCCCTTTACCTTGCTGCAATAAAACTAAAGTAACAAGGCCGATAGAAACCAGTACATGAAATAAAAGTAACAATTGCTGTAACATAATTTTAGATAATAGATGCCAATAACACGCTAAATACTAATCGGCTATCGAACACAATCCTTATAAATCTTCAAAAATTCTTGAGCATTCAATGATGCTCCGCCAATTAATCCGCCGTCAATATCAGGCATTTGAAATAGCGCCTGCGCATTGTCAGGTTTAACGCTGCCACCATACAGGATAGGTAATTTTTGCGCAAGATCAGGGTACTTACTTTTAATATGCTTTCGCAAAAAAAGGTGGACTTCTTGTGCCTGTTCCGGGCTTGCAGACACGCCCGTTCCAATAGCCCATACCGGCTCATAGGCTAATATCCATGGCTGCGATGCGGCTTCGCCTAATTCCATAATGGCCTTTATCTGTTTTTCCAATACAGCGTGAGTGTGCCCTACTTCCCGTTGTTTAAGCGTTTCACCGATGCAAAGAACAGGAGTAATACCTAATTCGATAGCTAACTTAAACTTTTTGGCAATCTGCTCGTCTGTCTCCCCATTTAAAGTGCGACGCTCTGAATGGCCTAGCAGTACAGAGTGACAATCAAATTCTCGTAGCATACCGCCCGATATTTCACCGGTAAAAGCCCCCTCTTTCTCAGAAGCCATATTCTGCGCCGCCCAAGCAATCGAGCTTCCCTGCAATAGTCCTTGTACTTGATCTATAAAGACGTAAGGAGGACAAACAACCATTTTTACATTGGGATGAAGTTCTATATTAGCTTTAAGCGCAGTTAGTAATTCCTTCACGGAAGCCCTGCTCCCGTTCATCTTCCAATTGCCTATAATAAATTGTTTACGCATAGTAAGGGATGCCTCTCTACACTATTTACTTAAAAACACTAGTGCGCACAAGTATACCTCACAATACAAGCTAAAATGCATGCTTAATTAATGGACTTCGTTCATTAATTTCTAATGTTGCCACTTCAGAATCTTTCAAACCAAAGCACGGCTTAAATAAATTAAAATAATTTCGCAGTGGAGCAAAAAAGCTTTTCCTAAAACTTTGAATGGTAGAAGATTCTTTAAATAATGTCGTGCTTAAGCAATTCAAATGAGCGGGCGCTGATTCTAAAAGCGTCGCATCTTCGGGTGCGAGCGTTATAGCTTCTCTATTTTTCTTTTCTACTAACATTTCAAGACAGCGCGTTAAACTCTGAATCCTAACAACATCACTCTTTTTTAATTCCGCAGAAGCTACTTGTTCAAACAGCCTCTGCTCTTGAATTAAACAATAAATAGTTGCTGAGTTAGGATCTTTTTTTTCTAGAAGAATCAAGTCAATAGCAGAATTTTCAAGCTGGTCCAACAATAAACAGATTACTGCCAATAATCGCTGACGTTCATCGACATTTAATTGTTTATTCTTTATAAGAATAAGTATAAACATTGAGACAATCGAGAACCCAACCGGGTTTTTTTCTAAAAGAAATGTTTGAATCCAACTTTTATCGACTTTATTTAGCAGCAATTCCACTTGTCCAGGGTCAGGAATACAAAGGCAATATCCTTTTTTATAAAGTAAACTGGAAAGCATTTCCCTTGTTTTTTTTTGCTCATCTCTACTATCTAATGGAAATGGCGCCATATAACACGTCCTTGTTATTTAGTACAAAAAACAAGAAGGTTATACTATTTCGCTATTAATTGCTTAACTTGTTTTATCCATGCATCCGGATTCGGTTTAATTGTGAATTAGCCGTATTATCTTTTGTTGCAGTATCTAACACGGCTTTACTATACTTTTCTTCAACGGCTCTAAAAAAAGGAAAGCAAGTCAATAAAGAAGAAATATATGAGGAAGGTTTTTTTTGTGAATCAGAAAGGATCTCGACATTATGATTTTTATCACTGCCCAAAGATAACGGCGGTAACACCCTTGTATTTACTGAAGAGTACAATGGTAAAAGATTAGGTTTAGCCACAAATTGGCTTTCTAAACTATCAATATTCGGCACTTCTCTAAAAATAGTCGGGCCACATTCAACAGTACTCTTATTTTTTTTGATTACTTGATTAATACCCGTTTTAACAGTCAAGATAGCAGCAACAACCCCAACCACAGCCGCGCCAATAGGCGCTAAAAAAGGCACTCCAGCCAAACTTAAAAAAGCAAAAGCGATGCCGCCACCCACAAACCCTAAAACAATGCCCAATACTATTGATTTGAAATAACCTTTCAATGTAGACCAATAATGATGGTTAATACTTTTTTCTGTATAAACCTCATTTCTTTTTGCTAATTTATCTCTTTTTTCCGCATCTAACATGGCCTCTTCATTGGGGTTATCCGGGTTCATTTTAAACGTGTATCGATATACTTTATCGTCATTTATAAAATAGATCCTTCCTGACAAAAGTTTACAATCAACTGTTTTCTCTTTGTATTTACCAATCGCTAACAGCGATAACTGATCCATTAGCTGTCTCGCATTTATTTGCAGACTCGGATCATTGGTTGCTGAAATTTCAACTTGCTTAACTAATTTAGTATTTAACTCGCTTAAAATTTCAAAAAAATACTTACCTATACTCCCTTTCCCTTTTTCATAAACAATTAAAATACCGTGAGGCTTGTCCGGAACAATTTCATCACCTTTTAATCGCGCTAAACGAGGAACTTTAACGCCTCTAAAATAATCGCCAATTTCTTCCCAAAATTTTTCTTCTACTTCATTACGCGCACCAAGAATTCTAAGTGCTTCATTTATCTTTAGTAAGGTATTTTGTGGCAGCAGCGCACGAATATTTCCATGGTTATTTCTATAAAATACTAATATCGAACAACCATCATTCGTCGTATTGGGTAAATTTTTTAACCATTTTTTTGCCACTTTTTTACTGGCATGTACATAAACTTCTTCACTTTCATTACATAAGGAATCTAACGTAACATTTATCATATTTTTTTTATTATTTTTTACTATATTGTTAAATAGTAATAAAAAACAAATAAATTATCAATTAATAAAAATAGATAGTGTTTTTATTCAAAAATTTATAAACAATTAATAACTGACAATCAGATAAATGAATTTTTAAAATAAAGAAAAGCTTATTATTTTTTCATAAAAATTACTTGATGTGGTTATTTTTATTCCAATGCAACTTTGTGCGTAGTGTTTCAAAGTAATTATAATCAAGTGGATGAATCAATCGTAATGATTTAGAATTTTTTCGAATACTAATCTCAGCGCCTACGGGAACAGGCAACCGTGCTTGTCCATCGCAACTTAACGAGGGCGGCGATTGTCTATGAGTATCTACGTGGATAACAATATGGCTTTTTGCACTAACAACAATCGGTCTAGCACTTAAGGTATGGGGAAACATGGGAACTAACACAAGAGCATCCAATTGCGGATGCAAAATAGGGCCTCCTCCTGATAAAGCATAGGCTGTTGATCCGGTAGGTGTAGAAATGATCAAGCCATCCGCCTGTTGTACGCAGACAAACTGGTCGTCGATAGTGATAGAAAACTCTATCATACGTGCTTCCTTACCAAGTGTTAGTACGACTTCATTTAATGCAACACCTGACTGCACCTCATTATCTCGTAGTGCAACCGTTGCGTTTAATAAAAACCGTTCTTCTTCTTGATAATTTCCAGCTAACACCTCGCCAATTTTCTCTTTTAGATCTTGTGGTCGAATATCGGTAAGAAAACCCAAACGTCCGCGATTTATTCCTAGAACGGGAATCCCATGCGCCACAGCACTGTGCGCTGCATTAATTAAGCTACCATCCCCCCCCACGACAATCAGTAAATCAACTTTCCCCTCTAAATGCTCTCGAGAAAAATAATCGCAGGATCGGCCTTTTAAGAATTTTGCCGTCTCTTCTTCAACCAGTACCTTAAGATTCTGTGCTTGCAAATAATCTAAAACAGCAAGAAGCGTATCACTAACATCCCTCATGCCTTGCCTACCGATTAACCCGATTTTAGAAAAAATTTTTGACATATTTTAGATACCTAAGTTAAGTATCGCTATCCTGAGCAAATAGTTGTGCATAGTCAAACGCAGAGCTTATACTAAAGAGGATTTTTTAACCTTGTATACCGCTCGTACCCGAAGATGCAAATTTCTTAAGTTCACCCGATCACATAAAACGGTTCCCAAGCAAAGCTTGTACGCCGTTATTCAAGAGGAGAATCGCGATTCTCCTCTTGAAAATCTCTATCGCGAGAGGAAGCACCCGCACCTATCTTGGTGCTAAAGTGAGTCTTCAATCCGTTGTAACTGGAACGATAGGTGCGGGGTGCAAAGAGTATAAGCTTGAATCCCGTGTCTATAACCTCCATAATTCTTATCTATTATAGGATACATCTCTCTTTCTTTAAAAAAATAGGAGACTTATTAGAATGAGTAAAAAAAATGAGAGCTCTAAAAAAACCACCTGGGAAAAATTAAATGCGCAAGCAGAGCACGAGGTAACAGCTAATGAACCTGTGATAAAAGAGGAAGCTTTTTCAGCTAAAAAATCAGAGTCCTCGCCCAGTAAATTGACCCATCCTTCTTATGAGGAGCTAGAAGAACAACTTTTCAAAACTGAAACCCAACTTGAAGAACATAAAAGTAAAGTGACTCAATACAAAGAACAAGATACCTATCGGCTTGCAGAGATGGAAAATATACGACGTCGTTGCAAGCTTGATATCGAAAACGCCTATAAATTTTCATTAGAAAAAATTATCAAAGAGCTATTACCTGTAAAAGACAGTTTAGAGGCAGCCCTCGCTCCTATTACAACAGAGAATGCCGCTTCGTTAAAAGGCATCCAATTAACGCTTAATCAATTACAAAGCGTACTAGAAAAAAATGGTGTGGAAATGGTTGAACCTACAACGGGAGAACCCTTTGATGCGCATTATCATCAGGCTATGCTCACAGAAGAAACTGTTGAACACGCCCCAAATACCATCCTTAAAGTCCTGCAAAAAGGTTATTTACTCAATAAAAGGTTGATGCGCCCTGCTTTGGTGGTTGTAGCTAAAGCCAGTGAAGAAAATACACAGTCAACTACGAATACGCCTTGAAAATGGCGTTACTAAGCCCAATTTTAGAAAAGTTGTTGGGTATTAAGCCAACAGACGGTTTTTAGTTCATTTAATAGGAAACAACGTTTAGAGGATGGATTGACCCTAAACGAAATTTTTGGATCAGCGCTGCTTTTCCAGGATAGATTAGGCGGCACAAGAAATTAGCTATTTATGCGGAGAATACTATGGCAAGTGCAATAATCGGCATCGACCTCGGCACCACAAACTCGTGTGTTGCTGTTATGGAAGGTGGAAAATCTAAAGTAATAGAAAATAAAGAAGGGCGAAGAACAACACCTTCGGTCGTCAGCTACGATAGTAATGAAATAAAAGTAGGTGAAGTTGCTAAACGGCAATCTGTCACCAAACCAAAAGAGACCTTCTATGCGGTAAAGCGCCTAATAGGCCGCAAGTTTAAAGATGATGCTGTGCAAAAAGACATCAAGATGGTCCCCTATAAAATTATCGAAGCTGAAAATGGCGATGCTTGGCTAGAAGTAGGCGGAAAGAAATTATCGCCACAAGAAGTCTCGGCACAGATATTAATGAAGCTAAAAAAAGATGCAGAAGCCTATCTAGGACATGAAATAAAAGAAGCTGTTATTACCGTACCTGCTTATTTCAATGACTCCCAACGCCAAGCCACCAAAGATGCAGGACGTATTGCCGGGCTTGAAGTTAAACGTATTATCAACGAACCTACTGCTGCTGCCTTAGCCTATGGTCTCGACAAAAAACGTGGCGATTCCACCGTGGCTGTCTACGACTTAGGGGGCGGTACTTTCGATATCTCCATCATTGAAATCGCCGAAGTCGATGGCGAGCATCAATTCGAAGTATTAGCTACCAATGGTGATACCTTTCTTGGTGGTGAAGACTTTGACTTACGTGTTATTAATTATCTTGCAGATGAATTCAAAAAGGATCAAGGCATTGATCTACACAATGATCCGCTAGCTTTACAACGGCTCAAAGAAGCGGCCGAAAAAGCAAAAATTGAACTCTCATCCGCACAAGAGACGGAGATTAACCTACCCTATATTACTGCCGACAGTAGTGGTCCAAAACATCTACACATCAAACTGACTCGCGCAAAATTAGAGTCGTTGGTAGAAGAACTTATTGAACGTACCATAAAGCCATGTGAAATAGCGCTTAAAGACGCAAAAATTTCTAAGGATAAAATATCCCAAGTTATTTTAGTCGGCGGACAGACACGCATGCCTAAAGTACAGGAAGTCGTAAAAAACTTCTTTGGAAAAGATGCGCGCCATGATGTCAACCCTGATGAAGCCGTTGCTATTGGTGCGGCTATTCAAGGTGGTGTATTAGCTGGAACCGTTAAAGATGTATTGCTGTTAGATGTCACACCGCTTTCCTTAGGAATAGAAACCCTAGGTGGTGTTATGACAAAGCTTATTGAGAAAAATACCACTATTCCAACCAAAGCCAGCCAAACCTTTTCTACGGCAGATGATAATCAAACCGCTGTAACCATCCACGTGTTACAAGGTGAACGGGAAATGGCTTCTGCGAATAAATCATTAGGACGTTTTGATTTATCCGAGATACCCTCCGCACCGCGTGGTACACCACAAATCGAAGTAACCTTTGATATCGATGCCAATGGTATTCTTAACGTCTCTGCGAAAAACAAAGCAACAGGCAAAGAGCAAAAGATTGTCATCAAAGCGGCCAGCGGCTTATCAGAAGCTGAAATTCAGCAGATGGTAAAAGATGCTGAAACACATGCTGATGAAGATCGTAAATTCCATGAATTCATACAAATTCGGAACCAAGCGGATAACTTAATTCACGGAACCAGCAAAGCATTAAAAGATGCCGGTGACAAAATTAATGCCGAAGAAAAAACTGAGTTAGAGAAGGCGATTGAGACCTTGAAGGAATCACTTAAAGGTAATGACAAAGCGGATATTGAAGCGAAACTTAAAGAGCTCACTGATATTTCAGGAAAAATGGCTGAACGTCTCTATGCCCAACAGCCTGGCGCTGACACAAATACAACTGCTGAATCATCCACAGGTTCTACTCAGCCCAATGAGAAAGAAAAAGGAGATATTGAAGACGCTGTATTTGAAGAAGTAAAAGATAAAGATAAAAAAGACAAGGATAAAGAGTAATTTATCACAACGGTATTATCGGTTAAGATTTACTTAGCCGATAATACACGCTTGGCAATAAATAAAGATTTAACGAGAACTTAAGATATCTCTTAACTAAACTGTTAAAGCAATATTTAGAAGCCAATAATATTTAAAATAAGCACTATTCTAACACTAAATTTAAATCCCTTTTTACAACGGGATTTTTCTATCTTTGGCTCTAATTATGGCGAAACAGGATTATTATAAAATACTAGGTGTTTCTCGCACAGCAAATGAAAGTGAAATTAAAAAAGCTTATCGCAAACTCGCGATGAAATACCACCCTGATCGTAATCAGAACGAATCAGACAAAAAAAAGGCGGAAGAAAACTTTAAAGAGGCTAAAGAAGCCTACGAAGTTTTATCCGACTCTTCTAAGCGAGAGGCTTATGATCAATTTGGTCATGCCGGTGTAGAAGCCGGTATGGGTGCTGGTGGTAGTTCCCGTGGTTTTAACTTCAGTGATGTCTTTGGCGATATGGGAGATGTCTTTGGTGACATTTTTGGCGGTCGTGGTGGCAGCCAACAAAGACAACGTGCGCAACGGGGTGCAGACCTACGCTATACTTTAGAAATAGATCTAGAAGCTGCGTTACACGGTACAACGGTAGAAATTCGTATCCCTCGCCTTGCTACTTGTAAAAGTTGTGGCGGCTCAGGTGCACGCAAAGGAACCCAAGCCACCTCTTGTAAGACCTGCGAAGGGCAAGGCCAAGTTCGAATTCAACAAGGTTTTTTTACGATTCAACAAACCTGTCCCGATTGTCACGGTTCTGGCCAAACTATTAAAGATCCTTGCCCAGATTGTCACGGCCAAGGTCAAGTACAAGAAGCAAAAACCTTATCTGTTAAGATTCCTGCAGGAATTGATGAGGGAAATCGAATTCGCTTAACGGGTGAAGGTGAAGCCGGTATGCTAGGTGCGTCTGCAGGCGATCTCTATATTGAAATTCATCTGAAACCACATCCATTATTTAAACGTGAAGGTAACCATTTATATTGCGACGTACCAATTAGTTTTATACTCGCTGCATTAGGTGGCGAAATTGAAGTTCCTACTTTATCCGGTATTGTAAAACTTCATATTCCTGCTGAAACGCAAAGTGGAAAAATTTTGCGTCTACGCGGTAAAGGTGTTCCTGGGCGTCCTGGTGTCACAGGTGATTTACTTTGTCGTGTATTTGTTGAAACGCCTGTTAATCTCAACAAACAACAAAAAGAATCAATTCGCGCACTCGATAATTTATTCCAACATCCTGGAGAGAATCACTACCCTCAATCAAAGAAATGGCTTGAAGCTATGCGGAAATTTTTTAATAAATAAAACGAGTTCCGCCAAAAAATACTATGAGGAAACTCGAAAAATCTATTTAAAACAGGTATGATCATTACCCCTATGGATGTAGCGTACATACGCGGAATGAAATAGAGAAAAATCATGAAGAAAGTTCCTATGACAAACACCGGCGCTAAAGATTTAGAGCTCGAGTTACATGAATTAAAAACGGCAAGACGTCCAAAAATTATTGAAGCTATTGCAGAAGCACGCGCACACGGTGATCTCAAGGAAAATGCGGAATACCATGCAGCTAAAGAAATGCAAAGTTTTACCGAAGGACGAATTGCTGAAATTGAAAATAAATTAGCCGTAGCTCAAATCATTGACGTCACGAAATTAGCGAATCATGGCAAGGTTATCTTTGGCGCTACTGTCCATCTTATTAACACCAAGACGAATAAAACGCTAAGCTATCAAATTGTCGGTGAAGACGAGGCCGATATTAAGCAAAGTAAAATTTCAGTAGCCTCCCCTATCGCAAAAGCACTCATAGGCAAAGAAGAAGGCGATGCTGTCGACGTACAAACACCCGCCGGTTTGCTCAATCTAGAAATTGATAAAGTGGAATATATCTGATTTTAAAGAAGAAGCTATTAAGCTCCTTCTTTAAATGTAAGTTATATTAAAATGGCCTTGGTGATTTAGCACTTTCACTTGCATTTTTTCGTGGAGATTTCCCTGCACTCTCTATATTCTTACGAATAAAAAAGTTGGGATCTTTTCTTTTTGCAATTGGGGTAGACGGCGCACTAGATACCCCACCCGTTTTCACTTTAGAAGGAACATCTGTTTTAGGATTTTCTGGAGAAAACCTATTCCTATTTATTGCAGGAAAATATCCTTGTGTATAATGGTTAGCTCCATTCCTATTATCTATATTAGACTTAGTAGCGGAAAAGCTACTACGCTGAGAGCTACATGAGTTTAAAGAAGAATCGCTGACTGTACTATCGCTTCTATTTATTTGGGTGGGCGGCTTAATAAAACGAGGAAGAGGAGGAACTATAGAAATAGGGCGTGGTTCGTCATTGTCTTTAGTTTTTCCCCTCAGTGGAATTTGTAGAGTCTCTTTTCCTTTTTTTTCTTCTTCAGAAAAACTTTGTAAAGGCTGCGGTGAAACTGGAGAAGTGAGTTCTTCTTTAAGAACCTCAGGAACTTTGGGTTCAACGCTTTCTTTCCCAGATTTAACCCAATTTATATAACCCCAATAGTAAGCTCTATATTGAGTTGGCAACTTATACCATCTATCATCAGGTAATGGAAAATTTTGACCTTTTTCTTTTGCTTGCTTAATCTCTAAAATTTCTTCTGTGTGGAATCCTAATTTACTGAAAGCTTCTTCTATTTCGACTTTTTTTTTGTTGTCTAGCATAAAACCCCTTACAAATAATTATTTCTCATAAGATCCTTCTGATAAAAAACAAATGAATAAACTAAAATCCTTAAGTAGGTAGAGTAGCGATACATGCTTAAAATTTTATTAAGTATAAAAACTACTTTTTATATAATAAAAAAATATTTAATAAAGAAAATAACTCTATAAAATATGTGATATTCTTAGTTAGGTTATTTATTAAAATAATAATTTTTAAAAAGGATTTTAAATATGGGTGCTATCGCTTCAGCTGTCGTCGCCACTTTAAGTAGAAATCGTCATGCGAATAGCGCATGGTTTGATAAAAAACAGACAGCACACAAATATAAAACTGTTTTAAACAGCCATTGGCTCAAAGAACACTCACCATCGATATTGCCCCATGTTAATGAGCCGCTTCTTCAAACTATTTGCGCTCAAATTAAGAATACTTTAGGAAAAAAAATTAATAATCCCGAAGTAAAAAAATCATATCGAACCCTTCTTCATACTTTGTCTTGCTACCAAACAGAAGCTGAAACTATTTTAATGCATAAGGAGAATCTAAAATCCCGCGCGCTATTCCTTATTTCTGCGCTGGCAGCACCATTATTTATTTGTCTGTGTATCTCACTATTTTTACCTACAATGCTTCCTATAACGATACTCAGTCTTTTATTTTTTGTTGGTTTTGTGGGCACACCTTCTTATTCAGCCTATAAACTTAGAAAAAAACATCCCGCATATGAAATGAAACTAAACTATCATTTCAAAAATTTTGCGTATACTTTAGAAAAATGTATTGATAATAGCGTGGAAAGTTTAAATTCTCAGAATAATACTTCCTCTAAAATCCCACTACTAAACATTAACAAAACAGAAGAATGCAGCAAACCATTAAATCTAAAAAGCAATACTTTACTTTTTAAACTTAATAGCCTAACCGAAGAACCCAATGTCAATGCCATGAAAAAAGAAAAAGCAGTAATTAAACCGCCACGGCTGCTTTAATAGGCGGATGATATTGATAATTTACCAGCTCAAAATCTTCGAAAGAATAATCAAAAATAGAATCAGGTTTACGATGGATTACTAACTGCGGTAAATAATGAGGTTGGCGTGATAACTGTAATCGCACTTGCTCAAAGTGATTATTGTAAATATGGCAATCACCTCCAGTCCAAATAAATTCACCTATTTGTAAATCACATTGTTGTGCAATCATGTGCGTTAATAAAGCATAAGAAGCGATATTAAATGGCACTCCCAAAAAGGCATCCGCACTACGCTGATAAAGCTGGCAAGAAAGCCGTGCATTGGCAACATAAAATTGAAAAAGCAAATGGCAAGGTGGAAGCGCCATTTTTTTTAAATCTCCTACATTCCAAGCACTAACAATCAAACGACGCGAATCTGGATTTGCTTTTATCTGTTCGATGAGTTGGCTAATCTGATCAACTACTTGATTGTCCGCGACTGGCCAAGAACGCCACTGTTTACCATAAACTGGACCTAAATTTCCTGAGCTATCTGCCCATTCGTTCCATATCGTCACACCATGTTCATTCAAATAACGAACATTAGTATCACCTCGTAAAAACCAAAGTAGTTCATAAATGATACTTTTTAGATGCAATTTTTTAGTCGTCACTAAAGGAAAGCCTTGGGTTAAATCAAAGCGCATCTGATAAGCAAAGCTACTAACCGTGCCTGTTCCCGTCCTATCCTCTTTAGCAATACCGGACTGGAGGATATGTGTTAAAAAATCAAGATAGGTTTTCATAAGGTCATTTTATAGGTTACTATCATACCATTTCTAGTACTTTTTAAATTTTTTATGCGAATTAATCTCTTTGGGGCAGGCTATGTCGGCTTAGTCACCGCCGCTTGCCTCGCGGAACACGGCAATCAGGTTCTCTGTGTTGATATTGATGAGGAAAAAGTCAAACGTTTAAAGCAAGGTGAATGTCCTATTCATGAACCTGATCTCCCTGCTTTATTACAAAAGAATCTAGCCGATGGTCGCCTTAATTTTAGTCACGACCTTGAGGAAGGTGTTCACCATGGATTTTATCAATTTATCACGGTAGGAACACCCCAAGATGAAGATGGCTCAGCTGACTTAAGCCATGTCTTAGATGTCGCCCGTCTCATCGGCAATACATTGCACGAATCTCGGCTTATTATTAATAAATCCACAGTTCCTGTCGGCACAGCAGATAAGGTAAGAAAGAATATTCAAGAACAACTCACAAAACGAGATCGTGCTATCCCATTCGATGTCGCCTCTAATCCTGAGTTTTTACGCGAAGGTGCGGCCGTCAGCGACTTCATGCGTTCGGATCGCATTATCATAGGAACAGATAACAGCAACGCAGAAAATCATTTACGTCAACTGTATAGGCCATTTAACCGGAATAACGATCGGTTGATCGCCATGGATGTGCGTTCTGCTGAACTTACTAAATATGCCGCGAATAGTTTTTTAGCCACCAAAATTAGCTTTATCAATGAGATAAGCCAATTAGCGGAACGTTTAAACGCAGATATTGAGCAGATACGAATCGGTATTGGCTCTGACCCACGTATTGGCTATCACTTTATTAATCCTGGATGTGGTTATGGCGGATCGTGTTTTCCTAAAGATGTACTCGCCTTAGAAGCCACCGCTAAAACAGTCAATTATACGCCTCAGCTCATAAATGCGGTACATAAAGTCAATGATAGGCAAAAGCGGGTTTTATTTGAAAAAATTTCTCATTATTTTAATAATAATTTACAAGGAAAAGTCATCGCTTTATGGGGACTTTCGTTTAAGCCAAATACGGATGATATGCGCGAAGCTCCTAGTCGTGTACTAATAGATGCTGCACTAAAAGCAGGTATGTCGATTCAAGCTTATGATCCCGTTGCCATGCCTGAAGCACAACGCCTCTATAAAGCTAACGCAAACTTTAGTTGTTGTGAAAGTCCGGCAGCCGCTTTAGTGAATGCTGATATATTGGCCATTGTTACCGAATGGAATCAATTTTTTAATCCAGATTTCGAAGTCATCAAACAGCGACTAAAAGAACCTGCTATTTTTGACGGTAGAAATCTCTATGATCCCCATTACTTAAAACAATTGGGCTTTAAATATTATGGTATCGGCCGTGGAGAAACATTTACACATGAAAAAAATTAGTAAAGCGATTTTTCCTGTCGCAGGATTAGGTACTCGTTTTTTACCCGCCACTAAAGCAAGCCCAAAAGAAATGCTGCCTATCGTCGACAAGCCCTTAATTCAATATGCCGTAGAAGAAGCTATTGCGGCAGGAATTACTGAATTAATTTTTATAACCAGTAGTAGTAAACGCGCTATTGAAGATCACTTTGATTCTAACTATGAATTAGAAGCCAAATTGGCTAAAGCTGATAAAAATGATTTATTACAGATCGTAAAAAATATATTGCCTAAAGGGGTTAGCTGTATCTACCTGCGGCAACCCGATACGCTGGGCCTTGGCCATGCTGTTTTGTGTGCACAACCACTTATCAATGATGAAGCATTTGCTATTTTACTGGCGGATGATCTCATTGACTCCTCTGTTCCTTGCTTAAAACAGATGCTAGCCGTTTATCAAAAAAAACAAAATTCTGTCATCGCGGTACAAGCAATTAACCAACAAGCCAGTGATCAATATGGAATTATTGGGTATAAAACAAAAAAAGAGAAACTCAGCCAAATCGATAGTATTATAGAAAAACCAAGTGTTGAAGAAGCTCCTTCTAATTTAGCCGTAGTGGGTCGTTATATTTTGACGTCATCTATCTTTCCTTATCTTGCTAAAACGGAGCCGGGTAAAGGTGGAGAAATTCAACTTACTGATGCCATTTCACGTTTATTAGTCAGTGAAACTATGTATGGCTGGGAATTTGAAGGAACACGCTATGATTGCGGAAGCAAATTAGGCTATCTACAAGCTACCATCGCTTATGCACTAAAACACCCAGAAACTGAAAAAGCGTTTAGACGTTATCTCGAAAACTTTAAGCCCAATAGCCTTGCTTAAATACGCCAAAAACCAACCTTTTCTAAAAGAGGGTTTTGGATGTAGCGCGGCGCCAACTTTTCGAGGAACAGAGTTTACACTTGTAAATGAGTACCGCAGACAAAGTCAGTAACAAAGCAATACGCAAAAAGTCGACTTTTATACTCACAGCAATGGGGTTTTCAGGCACCGCGAAAATGAAGCAACCGGAGTGTATACATAATACATGAGGATTGCGAATTGAGCGGAAACGCCGCCGAAAATCCAAGTGAGAAGAGTATAGAAACAAAAAAACGAGAGAAGTGGCAAGCCACTACTCTCGTTCTATATCCTTTATGAAAATCATTAGCTTTTCATCTGTTTAGGGCTTTGCTTTAAAGCAAGCTCTTTACCAGAAGTTAACATAGCCAACTGTTTCTTATATAAGGCAACCCTATCAATCGGTAAGGCAAACTGCCCTTGGGTTAAGTTAGCCGAGCTATTCTTAACGCCCGGGTTAAGCTGCTTAAGCTCTGATAAGTTCATACCTGCCAACTTAGCGGCATGCGTTAAACTTATCCCGGTTCTGCCTACATCTACTAATTCAAGGTAGGGCTTAGCACTGATAGGAGGTAAAGTAACTCCATATTTAGCCGGATTTTTAACAATCGCAGCCAGCGCTAATAAACGCGGTATATAAGAACGTGTTTCAAAAGCCAACGGCAGCGCCCAGAAATGGGTATTTTTATCATGCTGCGTATTATGACGTATCGCATTTTGAACGTTACCCTCACCGGTATCATAAGCTGCAATAGCTAATAACCAGTCTCCACCAAAGAAGCTCTTTAGATAGGTTAAATAATCTAAAGCCGCATTGGTTGAGCTATATAGGTCGCGACGACCGTCAAAGCCTTTATCCTGATGGACACCATGGGCACGCGCTGTACTAGACATAAGCTGCCACATACCAGCCGCACCTGAAGAGGCGTTGGTAGCCGATGGGTTATAACCACTTTCAATAATGGGTAATAACACCAATTCGGTAGGCAAGTTACGCTTGGTAACCTGCGTATAAACATAGCCCATATAAGGAGCAGCTCGACTCACCGCATCATTCAGGTAAGCCGGGTTCTTAGCAAACCAGCGAATCTGCTCTTGAACGGCAGGCTTATTTTCTTCACTTGCCGTTAACTGTAAATGGGCTCGAATAGGACCCCACAATGTTCCTTTATCTACTGCACTATAGAGAGCCTTCGCGCTATGAGGCGCTAAACTACTCCCTGTCGAAACAGTTTGAGCGGCTTTATCAGGACCGTTTTCGTCCTTTGTCGCTGTCCCACCTAAAGGGGGAAACTGGACACAAGCCGTTATACCTACTGCTAAAACAAGCAATAAGGTTAATAATAATGTATAAATTTTGAGCGTTTTATAAGTCATATTAGGATGTTACGGGGCCTACCTACATAGGTCAAGCTAATAGGCTTACATTAAAGAAGAAAACGGATTAAATGTAGGTTAAAAGCTTACATATTTCGATGTGTTTATCGCTGCCATAAAAGGGTAAAAAGCGGTGATTTCTTCATTAGATCTTTGTAAAACATGTAGTTTACGGTATTGCTTGTAAAGGACAAATCAACCCGAAAGCACACTTAATCGAAAGATGGCTTTTCGCATAAGTCTGGCTTATGCGATAATAAGACGTTTGACTCTAAAATGACAGTTTCTGGTCTACTTTTGGATAACGCTTTTGAACCACAATGATGCACTCAAACTAGAGGATAGGCGCTTAAGTGCCTTACTGCCCAATTATGCCGGTCGGCATCTACTACAGCTCAGTAACTATGATTTATCTAGCCTAAAGACAAGCCCTATACTACATAAAATACGAGTTAGTCAGCTTTCCGCATCGCTTCCTCCTAGTTATTCTTTCTTACAAGGTGCTTATAGTAAGTTACCCTTTGCTAGTGAAAGTATCAATCTCGTTCTTTTACCACATACCCTGGAACTTGATAAAAATGCGAAACTCATCATAAACGAGGCTTGGCGGGTATTGATTCCCAATGGCCATTTAATTATCCTCGGCGTCAATCCTATAAGCCTATGGGGCCTCTATCATCTTTTTTCCTGGAAACCCCCACCCTGGAATGGCTATTTATATACGATTCAAACCATTTGTAGGTGGATTCACCACTTAGGCGGCGAAATCACTCATACAGAAAGCTTCTTATTTCGCCCTCCCTTAACTAGTACGCCTGGAAAGTGGATGTTTGATAAATTGAACTGGTTAGAGAAAATATTGCCTTGGCTATTCCCTTACCTAGGAGGTATTTACTTAATTATCGCTCAAAAACAAGTAAGGCGACTTAATCACCTGGGACTGGTCTGGCAATTTCCTCCTGTATTAAGCAATAAAGCATTGGCTCCAAATGCCAGAGGAGCCCACCGTGTCTAAACCTATTGTTGAAATATTTACCGATGGCGCATGCCGCGGAAATCCAGGACCCGGTAGCTGGGCGGTACTGCTACGCTATCAAGGTAAAGAAAAAATGCTATCCGGAACTGAGCTCAATACTACCAATAACCGTATGGAACTCATGGGGGCAATTCAAGCCTTAATGGCATTAAAAAAGTCTTGCCAAGTTACGCTAAGTACAGACTCCCAGTATGTAAAGAAAGGGATTACTGAATGGCTACCGCAATGGAAAAAACGCGCTTGGCGGACAGCTAATAAAACGCCTGTCAAAAATTGTGATCTTTGGAAACAATTAGCCGAACAAGCAGAAAAACATCAAGTTCAATGGGAGTGGGTTAAAGGACATAGTGGTCATCCCGAAAATGATAGGGTCGACTCTCTTGCTAACGAAGCTTTAGATAAACTGCTAGGCTAGACTAAATTATATCCTCTAATGTCGTATCAGGATAACTAAAAAAATCTCCAGCCCTAACTTTTATTAATTTATTATTTTTTTGAAAATACAGTTTATCGCCTGCTCGTTTTCGTACTATTCCTTTCTTTTCAGGTTCACCGCTTAAAATAGCCTTTACAAGCTCATCTTTGCCTATATTTCTCTTTTGTAAACTATCCGCATTTTTATCAAAATAACTCATTGCCCGACCTACGGCCGCTTTTGCTAAAGCATTTATAGCGACATCCAGTCCTCCAGAACGGTATCCTTCAAGCGCATCTATTCTTTTTTCAAATTTTAAAAAAATAGCATCACCCACTTCCAGCAATGTATTTTTAAATTGTTCAGAATCATTGCGCAAAGAATAAGTAACACCACTTATCCTTTTGGCTCGTTGCTGCGATTTTTTAAGCATACGATACTCATGGAAATAGAGCGCTTTTGAAAAAATTATTGAAAAAAACATTATGCCAATCGCTGCAAATAATTGATATAAAAGCTTAGACAATAATTTTCCTTCTAATTGAAAAAAAAACCCTATTATCGTCCCTGCTAGGCCTGCTAGTATCGTATATATTAGCGAAAGACTTTTACTAGGATTTTCTTTTCTTTGTTTTGCTTCGCTCACACAACTTTCTATTTGCAATTTAAATCTTTCAATAAAAGCTCTTTTAAAATATTCACATTTATCAGGAGAATACGAGTTAGGAAGATTACAAGAAAAAGTTGGTAAGGCACCATAATTTGCTTGATCAGTTTGCAGTAAGTCTGTGGTTTCGCTACTATAAACACTATTAACGGGGTAACTTCTTTCAATCCTTTTTTTTCCTACAAACACAGGCATTGTCTTACCCTAATAGAGTTCGCATCTTAAAAAAAACCAAACTAGCCTAAGTGAATATCAATTAGACTTTTCCTTAGTGTAAGCAATTTTAATAAGCATAGACAAATCGAAATATAGAAAATATATCAGGGGGGAAGTTAAAAAAATAGCTTTTTAAACAATGCTAATTAGCAGCTAACAGAACTCGTCGATAAGCCAAAGGTGCTTTGACTTCATCTGCAAATTCAACATATTCCCAGGCAGTTGCAGTCGCTAATAAACGACGAATCAATAAATTATTGAGTGCATGTCCTGATTTATAACCGCTAAAAGCACCGATGAGACTGTGGCCAAGTAAATATAAATCACCTACAGCATCAAGAATTTTGTGTCGTACAAACTCATCCTCATAACGCAGACCATCTTCATTCAATACACGATATTCATCTACGACAACCGCATTATCAAGGCTACCACCTAACGCCAAACGAACTTCACGTAGCTTTTCATAATCTGCCATAAAACCAAAGGTACGGGCTCGACTCACTTCTTTTATGTAGGAGGTTTTCGAAAAATCGATACTCGCCTTTTGACTACGATTTTGAAAAAGAGGGTGATCAAACTCTATTTCAAAGGAAACTTTGAAACCATCAAAGGGTTCAAAGGAGGCCCATTTATCACCGTCTGTTACTTTAATAGGTTTTTTAATTCGAATAAAACGCTTTGCTGCGCTTTGCTCTTCAATTCCAGCTGACTGAATAAGAAAAATGAAAGGTCCTGCACTACCATCCATAATCGGAATTTCCGACGCTGTAATGTCAACGTAAGCATTATCAATACCTAAACCCGCCATTGCCGACATTAAATGTTCAATCGTTGCAACACGTACGCCATTCTTTAATAAAGTCGTTTGCAGCGTTGTCTCGCCGACATGCTCAGCCCGTGCTTGAACTTCAACAATTGGGTTGAAGTCAATTCGACGGAAGATAATACCCGTATTAATAGGAGCTGGGCGTAACGTCAAAATAGCGGTCTCCCCACTATGCAAGGTGATTCCAGCCGCTTTAATGACATTCTTTAACGTACGTTGCTTTAATGCTTGTGTAATTTGCATTGTATTATGTTTTCTATGACTGGACACCCTTAAGAAACCTCTTCTTGTCTACGTAAAAAAGCAGGAATATCTAGATATTCAATATCTGTGGCACTCGAATCAACAGGAGGTTTAGTCAAAGGTACACCTGTGCCTTGTTTACGCAGTACCGTTGGCCGTTCGAGTTGATGGTAATCCAAAGAACCATCGGCTGCTCTTGCAAGGCTTACTGTCCCTCCTTGCGCTGAATAAACAGTTCCCAAACCTGTTACCACGATTGTAACCCGTAATTCATCACTCATCTCCGGATCTATAACCGTCCCTACAACCACTGTCGCCCCTTCTGAAGTAAAGCCTTTTATTACTTCACCCACTTCTTCAAATTCACCAATTGATAAATCAGGCCCTGCTGTAATATTGACTAATACACCACGTGCCCCTGCCAAATCAATATCTTCAAGTAGTGGACTTGCAATAGCCGCTTCTGCGGCTAAACGTGCTCTATCCTCGCCAGAACCAATACCGGTTCCCATCATAGCCATACCCATTTCCGACATCACTGTACGAACGTCAGCAAAATCGACGTTGATTAAACCAGGACGCGTGATTAAGGCAGCGATTCCTTTAACGGCGCCAAATAATACATCATTTACGGCCTTAAATGCATCTAAAAGGCTAACACTTTTACCTAAAACGTTCATTAGCTTATTATTGGGTATCGTAATTAATGAATCCACATACTGACTCAGATGCTTAATTCCTTCTTCCGCTAAGTGCAAACGCTTCTTTCCTTCAAATACAAAAGGCTTAGTTACAACAGCGACCGTTAAAATTCGCAGTTGCTTTGCAATCTCGGCAACAACAGGTGCTGCTCCTGTTCCCGTACCACCGCCCATACCTGCAGTAATAAACACCATGTCGGCCCCTTCTAGCGCCGCTCGAATACGTTCCCTATCCGCTTCGGCGGCTTGTCGACCTATATCTGGATTTGCACCAGCCCCTAATCCTTTTGTAATCTGTTGTCCAAGCTGTAATAAACATTTAGCCGATGAATTTTTTAAAGCTTGGGCATCTGTATTAGCACAGATGAATTCAACGCCATCAATATCTTGCGCTAACATATGTTCTAGGGCGTTTCCTCCTCCTCCCCCCACGCCAATAACTTTTATTACCGCATTTTGTAAAGGGGTATCAACTAAACCAAATAGGGAACTCATGATTCTTCACTCCTCAGACCTTCAATATTATTTAGGACTATCGACACTTAACACGATGAGGGTCAGAAACCGTGTATTTTGCTATTGCGTTATTCACATCTACCGTTTATATCTCATCCCAATGTCGATAAGCACGTTGGATTAAAAATTTTCACGTAACCAGTTTTTTATACGGGCTAATTTACCCCGAAATATTGCCTGATTAGGTTTACGCTGTTCAATCTGTTGCTGATAGCCATAAAGTAATAAGCCTGTACCTGTTGCATACATACCATTACTCGTCACTATACTATTTCCGTTAATATATTGCGGATTACCTAATCTAACTGGTAATTTAAAGATCTTCTCTGCTAATTCAACTGAGCCACAAACATTCGAAGCGCCTCCAGTCAATACAATTCCTGCCGCAAGAAACTCTTCAAAACCACTACGAAGTAACTCTGTCTTCACTAAGCGAAAAAGTTCTTCATAACGCGGCTCTACTACTTCAGCTAAAGCGCGTTTAGAAAGGGTTCTGCCGGGACGATCACCTACACTGGTGACTTCTACCAATTCATCCGAGTTCGCTAACTCAGCTAAGGCACAAGCATATCTTCGTTTGATCTGTTCCGCACTTTGTGTGGGTGTTCTTAAAGCAACTGCAATATCATTGGTCACCTGGTCACCCGCGATAGGAATAACAGAGGTAAAACGAATGGCACCTTGCGTAAAAATGGCAATGTCTGTTGTTCCGCCACCAATATCAATTAAACAAACACCAAGTTCTTTTTCATCTTCTGTCAATACCGACTGACTGGAGGCGAGTTGTTCTAAAATAATCTCTGAAACATCTAAACCACAACGTTGTATACATTTAATTATATTTTGCGCAGCGCTAACAGCGCCCGTTACCATATGTACTTTCGCTTCCAATCGAACACCTGACATACCTATTGGTTCACGAATACCTTCTTGGCTATCAATAATAAATTCCTGAGGCAATATATGTAATATTTTTCGATCAGCCGGAATTGCAACGGCTCGTGCCGCATCAATCACACGCTCAACATCGATATGTGTTACCTCTTGATTTTGTATCGCCACAATTCCATGTGAATTTAAACTGCGAATGTGGTTACCTGCTATACCTGTATAGACGCTTCGAACAGGATAACCTGCCATTGATTCGGCTTCCCCCACCGCTTGTTGGATTGAATTGACTGTCGCATCAATGTCAACGACTACGCCTCGTTTTAATCCCAATGATGGATGAACACCTAAACCAATAACCTCAATTCCTTCTGGCTTCACTTCACCGACCAAGGCATTGACCTTAGAAGTACCGATATCTAAACCTACAATCAAATTTTTAGTCGGTTTTTTTGCCATATTCACTTCACCTTTAAAATAACTGAATTGTCGACTATTAACTAATAACTAAGTAGCCTTCATCTAAGAAACTTTTCGTTTAAACTTTACGGCCATACCATGGGCATAACGAAGATCCACATAATCTATCATAGATGCTTTACTGGCAATAACATCTGGATAAACCTCAACAAAACGTCTTAGTTGTTGATCAGGTTCTGTACGACTTAAATAAACGGCTAGACCATTACTTAAACGTAAATACCAATATTGCTGATCAACTAACTTTAATAATTTTATTTTTAATGCTAAACCCAAAACAAGAGGTTGCATTATTTGATAAGCTTGAAGCAAGTATTTTTGTTGCCCTAAAGGGCCAACAAAAAATGGTAAATCAAGTGATAAAGGATCAACTTGACCTCTGCTAAAAATATTACCTTGCGCATCTAATAAATCATTATTACCTATCAATGCCACTGGTTTTTTTATAGTAAAATTTACTACTAACGTGCCTGGCCAAAAACGTTTTATAGTCACTGTATCTATCCATGATTCCTGCAATAACCTTTCTTTTAATTGGCGACTATCTAAACGCAAAAAACCCTTTTCGGTAAAAGGGAGAATAATTTGCTGTAAACTATCGCGTTTAACACGATTAAAATCACCGGTGATTTTAATATGTTTAACAGGAAAAACTGTAGGATCCTCGCATTTTTGCCAAGCCAATATTCCACTTAAGAAAACAAGCAGTATCAACGAAAGTCTAAAAAACCAGCGTCTAAAAACTGATAAGGAATTGAAATTAATCCTGCTTGGTTTATCGGACTGTCGCTGGAATCGTTGGCCTTCAATCACCTTCCCATCTTTAAACATCACTGAACCGTCAAAATACAGAATTAAAAAAGGATAATAAGCTATGTATAGTATTTCCGCCAGTTTTAAGACTAAATAAGGCTTTTGACGAACTATTTTGTTGCCGGCTTTATCTACGGTACCATTTACACACAAGTAAACTCCGTTCCTCGAAAAGTCGGCGCCGCATACTTCGTCCAAAATCCTCATTTAGCATAATAATGTGCTCTTGGTGAAACATTTTGTTGCTGACTTTAGAAGCGTTAATCTTAAATTAATACTGAATAACCACACTTTCTTCACCAAAAAGTTGGCGGAGATCATCTAGTAAGTCATCCGAAGGCTTTACAGCCCAACCATCTCCTAAGCAAAGTTGGAGTTGTGAACCTAACTCCGGATGATGGTATTCGATTACAGTAGAACAACGTCCTGGACAAAAAACACTCATCTTTTCTTTCATTACTTCAAGCTGATTCGACTTGATTAATGGTTTAGATAGTTTAATCAATAAACGTTTTGCATAAATTTCTCTCGCTTCGGAGATATCTAAAACCTTTTTAGCTAATACACGTGTATTACCGGTTAACTCATCCTGCTGGCTTTCTCCTTCAATGATTAATAATTTATCTTTATTTAATTTTTCTCGAGAAGCCGTATAAATATCACTAAACAAGGTAACCTCTAGACGACCACTTGCGTCTTCTATATTTAAAATAGCCATACGATCGCCGCGTTTTGTCCATAATGATCGAATATTAAGCACCCAGCCGGCTATTGTTAGTGAATGGCCAGTTTTAAAAGCACATTCACTTAAATTGGAGGTTATAAAGCAAGCTAATTCTTTCTCATAATTTTCTAAAGGATGACCACTTAAATAAAAGCCTAATACTTCTTTCTCAGCTTGTAAGCGCTGTAATTTTGGCCAATCCGCTTGATGAACTATTTCTTTTTGCTCGACAACCATCGCAAGCCCAAAAAAATCTTGTTGTCCTGAATCAATGGTTGACAATTGCTGCTCCGCTGCTAATAAAGCGGCTTCCAAATTCGCCTTAAGTGTAGCGCGATTAAAACCTAATCTATCTAAGCACCCTGAGTAGATGAGCGCCTCTAAACCACGGCGGTTTAATTTGTGTTGATCCGCACGCTGACACAGATCAAATATATCTTTAAATGCATTTTCCTCGCGCCTTTTAATCAGCATATCAATAGCCGAAGCACCTAAACCTTTTATAGCACCTAAACCATAACGAAGTTCACCTTTCTTTGACACTGTAAATTTATAATAGCTCGTGTTGATATCCGGTGGTAAAACATTTAACTTCATTAACCGACATTCTTCTAAAAAAAAGACGACTTTCTCGGTATGCTCCATATCGGATGATAGAACAGCCGCCATAAATTCAGCCGGATAGTGCGCCTTCAACCAAGCCGTTTGATAAGAAACAAGCGCATATGCTGCTGAATGTGATTTATTAAAACCATAGTCAGCAAACTTTTCCATCAAATCAAAAATTTGATTCGCTAAACTTAACGAAACACCCTTTTCTTCGGCACCTTGTGTAAAAATAGCCCGTTGTTTTGCCATTTCTTCCGATTTCTTTTTACCCATAGCACGACGTAATAAATCCGCGGCTCCTAAGGTAAAGCCTGCTAAAACCTGGGCAATCTGCATTACCTGTTCTTGATAAAGAATAATTCCATAGGTGGGGCGTAAAATAGGTTCTAAAAAAGGATGGGGATATTCAACTTGGGCTCTTCCTTGTTTTCGGTTGATAAAATCATCGACCATGCCTGACTGCAGCGGACCCGGGCGAAATAAAGCAAGTAATGCAATAATGTCTTCAAAGTTATCTGGACCTAACCGTCTAACCAGATCCCGCATTCCCCGTGATTCTAATTGAAAAACAGCCGCTGTTTTACAGGCTTTTAATAAAGTAAAGGTTTTAGGATCGGCCAGAGAAATTGTGGCAATATCCAATGGCGTTTCTTTTTCTGCTCTTTTTGCATTAATTGATTGAACCGCCCAATCAATAATTGTCAACGTACGCAGTCCAAGAAAGTCAAACTTTACAAGACCTACTTTCTCAATATCGTCTTTATCAAATTGGGTAAGACAATGCGTTCCCCCTGGTTCGCAATAAAGCGCTGTGAAGTCAGTTAGCTTAGACGGCGCAATAACAACGCCCCCTGCATGTTTACCCACGTTACGCACCAGTCCTTCTAGTTTTTTAGCTAAATCAATTAATACTTTTATCTCATCTTCATTCTCATAACGTTGTTTTAGCTCCTCTTCTTGGTTGAGTGCCTTTTCCAAGGTAATACCTAATTCAAATGGAATTAATTTGGCGATTTTGTCGACCATTCCATAGGGGTAGCCTAAAACACGTCCTACATCCCTAATAACCGCACGCGCAGCCATGCTACCGTAAGTAATGATTTGCGAAACCGATTCGCGACCATAGCGTTCTGTCACATAATCAATAACACGATCACGTCCTTCCATACAGAAATCAATATCGAAATCTGGCATGGAAATACGTTCTGGATTTAAAAAACGTTCAAAAAGTAAACCATATTGCAAAGGCTCTAAATCCGTAATTTGCAAAGCATAAGCAACAATTGAACCCGCACCCGAACCTCTTCCCGGACCTACTGGAATACCATTTTCCTTTGCCCAATGGATAAAATCAGCTACGATAAGAAAATAACCCGCAAAACCCATGCTGTTAATAACTTTCAGTTCGGTATTCAATCTATTAAAATAAACTTCTTCTGAAGGCTTCAACGCCTCTAATTGAGCATTAGTTACATTTTGATCATGAATATTCAGTTTTTCTAAACGTTTAATTAAACCTTTTTTTGCTTCCTCTACAAGAAAACTTTCCGGCGTCATTTCTGCAGGAATAGGGAAATTAGGCAAAAAAACTTTACCAAATGCTAATTCCAAGTTACAACGTTTAGCAATCTCTGAGGAGTTAACAATAGCCGATGGAATGTCAGCAAACAAACGATACATCTCTTCTGTAGAACGAAGAAATTGCTGCTCACTATAAACTTTTGGTCGCTTTGGATCATTTAAGATATAGCCACTATTAATGCAAACCCGGGCTTCATGGGCATCAAAATCTTCTGCATACAAAAAACGCACATCATTACTCGCTACCACAGGCATATTGCATTCTGAAGCCAACTTCGTAACAGCGGCAATATAAGCCTCTTCTTGTGTTCGACCTAAACGCTGCAATTCTAAATAAAAACGATTGGGAAATACTGAAGACCAAGTATGCAATAATTCTTTCGCTAATGTGTATTGGTTCTTAAGTAGCGCATGACCAATATCACCTTCTTTGCCACCCGATAAAGCAATCAGACCCTCTGAATGCGCGGATAGCCAATGTCGTTGCACAATCGGTTTATCTTCCGACTGTCCTTCTAGATAAGCCCTAGAAACTAACTGGATTAAATTTTGATAACCTTTTTGATTTTGGCATAGTAATACCAATCGAAACGGCAGTTCAGGAAAGTTAATATTTTCTACCCAACATTCAGTGCCTATGATAGGTTTAATGCCTGCTTTGACCGCTGCTTGATAGAACTTAATCGCTGCAAAGAGATTAGATTGGTCGGTGATTGCAATGGCAGGTAATCCTAGTTCCACCGCTCTTGCAACCAATTCGTCTATACGAACTAATCCGTCACTCAAAGAATATTCCGTATGGAGGTGTAGATGAACAAAAGAAGATAGCATAGAAAACAACTCACCCCATTAGCGGAAGTTTACATTCTGCCATTGCAGTTGCTAACTTACCACCCTTTAGTCAGAAGGTCCGCGTGTTTAGAAGAAAGCCACTGGACAAGCGTTATAAAGAATAACTGTCATATTGCGATCGGACGTATGGTAATCCAAAAACATGACTGGATAGCTACCTACTTCGTAAACTTGCCATGACGCTTTTGCGCTAACCTGGACTATAGTAGTGCGGAAGCTCCTATTTAGTTCATTACCCGCTAAACTTTAAACTGTAGGCGCGGCTAAAGAGGACAAAAAAGACTTGATCTTTTCTTTCATTAAAGGTTTTTCCCAAACTTCATCAATACCCAACTTTAAACAGGATTGTTTAAACTGTGCATCTATTTGCGCAGTTAATGCAATAATAGGGATATGTGGTTTATTGTTAATTTTTTCCCAATGGCGATATAAGATGGTAAGTTCATCACCATTTATATCTGATAACCCGATATCAGTAATGATGAACGAAAAAGAACGTGTTTTGGCTAAACTAAGCGCCTCAATAGCGCTTGAAACTGCTTTGACTTTATATCCCTCATTTTCAAGAAGCGTTTTTCCAACTTTTAAAGCAACTGGATCATCTTCAATAAGTAGAACTAATTTATTAGTTGTGGGTAAGTTTAAATCCCTGCTCGCTGAAAACGTAGTTTTATTGCACACAAACTTTACTGGCGTACTTTTCTTTCCATTTTTTTTATCTGCACTTTTACATTCTAAGGAATTCAAAAAGTTCTTTTTTTCTAGTTCTTTAACGATAGGCATTAATAAGGAAAAAAAGAAAGTTGTTCCTTTTCCTAAGTTACTATCAACCTGAATTTCGCCTCCTAACAATGAAACAAATTTTTTAACAATATAAAGTCCTACACCATGGCCTGGACTTGCTCCCTCATAAACGTGTTTCACCCGAAAAAATTGATCAAATATAAAGGGTAGTTTCTCAGATGGTATTCCAGGCCCTGTATCTGTTACCCTAAACTCAATATGGGCTGCATCTGCTGCATCGGTTTCGGCTAGTTTCTTAACCCCTAAAGTAATTTGTCCTGTATCTGTAAAATTAATCGCGTTTGCAATCAAATTCAATAAAACTCGCTCAAGCTTAATACGGTCACCCATAACTAAACCCGAGATATGTGTATCTACATCTAAATGAAAGGTGAGTCGCTTTAATTTAATAGCGGGTAAAAAAAGATTTTTTAAGGACTGCAAAAATTCAGATAAAGAAAAAGATTCTCTTTTAAGGCTATCTTCGTTGATTTGATCGATAGATGCAACATCGAGTATGCTATTTAGCAATCCTAATAGCTGTTCAGCCGATCGATAGATAAGTTTTATATCTCTCGCTGCTTCATTATGCAAATGAGGCTCAAGCAAATCAGCTAATCCCAAAATACCCGTAAGCGGCGTACGAATATCGTGACTCATGTTGGCTATGAATACTGTCTTCGCTCGATTGGCCGCTTCTGCAGATAATTTAGCTTTTGCTAATGCTTGCTCCGCTTTTTTTCGCTCCGTAATATCGGTTGATATACCTAGAACCCCCATTACATTCTTGCTTTTATCATATAGCGGTACTCGATTAGATAAATAATAAAAAACTTCTCCTACAGCGTTAGTTACAGGCGGTTCTTCACGATTTAATTTTGCCTTTCCTGATCTCATAACCTCCAAATCATCTTCTTTAAAAGAAATTTCTTGACCTTCTGTCCAATGTGCGCGCTTACCCATTTCTGCATAATCAATCCCTCTAAATTGATCAATTGATTTAAGACCAAGTAACTTGGCTGTATTAAAATTACAACCTAATCCTCTACATTCTTTATCTAACCAAAAAATATTGTTAGGTAACGCAGCTAATAAATTTCTATAATAAAAATGAACCTCTTCAACGCTCGAAAATTTTGGCACCTCTATTGTATTTTCGCTCTTATTACTCATAGTAAAAACCTCAAAGTGTCAAAGTTCATTTTGCTAAACAAATTTTTCCAATTTGTGCATCAAATTGCTTTTTTAAATCTGCTCTATCTAGACAATCACAAACTAATTTCGCTAACTCCGAAACGTTCTCTCCTTCAAATATAGTATCATGTCCTCCCGTTACATTATGTATTTCTAAATGTTTACAATACTTAGCCCAATGATTATCAGGTGAATTTATATCACGGTATACAGGCGAAACTTCCTTTGCTTTGAAAAGCGTTAACATTTGATCCGTAAATGGAATTTTATAATTTGCGTTTTGTTGCGCCCTTGCCCACTGTAATTGCAATAATTTATCGGCCGATTCAATTTTTTTATCTAAAAACTCTCTTTTCCATTTATCATATTGGGTCCTCATAATGACATCAAATAAATTTTGATTTTTTTTCAATTGTGCAGGATAAGGTGCCCAACCATCAAATAAACCTATAAATGCAATTTCTTCTCCAAGGCGCCTAAACACTTGTGCCATAGCTACACTGGTAGCAGCACCAGCAGAAGCACCCCCTATTAAATAGGGTCCATGCGGTTGAATTTGACGTATTGCATGCACATAAGCTATTGCCATCTCCTCGACTGAATGGAAATGGAGGGCTAATGTTTCTATCCCTAAATCCTGAATTCCGTAAAGTGGCCTGTTAAAATCCCATGATTTTGATAAGGCTAATTGAAGAAACCAAAAAATAGCCCCCCCTACCGGATGAACTAAAAACAAGGGCGTTTTCCTGCCTGAATTATGAAGTGGAATAACACACTGTTTCAAAAACAGGCTTTTTTTCTTTTCAAAAAAATTAAACTGTGAAATATCAATTTTTGTTGTATTTATCTGAGCTATATAGTTGGCCAGATCTTTAATAGTAGAATGACTATAAAGCGTTTTTAAATCCATCTCTACTTTAAACTGACTCTTAATCTCCCCTAATAATTGTAAAGCAAGCAATGATTTTCCGCCTAATTGAAAAAAATTATCAAGGATACTAATAGGTTCTTTTATCCCTAAAATAGTATTCCAAATAGCTTCCATTTTTATCTCTATTGGCGAATTAGCTGCAGCTACATAGTTTACCGAATGATTTTCATGACTTGCCAATGCCAATAAAGCGACCTTATCAATTTTACCATTAGCAATCAAAGGAAAATCAGTAAGAAAAGTAATGTTAGGTATGACAGTTAGCGCAAAACTATTTTCTAAAAATCTTCGCAGTTGTTCTTTATCTATTTGACTTCCTTCTTTTCGTATAACGTAAGCCATCAGTTTTTTAATACCATTCTGTAATGGTTGTACAAGTACGGTTGCTTTTGCAACTTCAGGATGTTTTTCAAAAGCTGTTATCACATCGCTTAATTTTACAAAAGATCCGTCAATCTTTACTTGATCGTCGCTTCGTCCCACGTATATGAAGTTGCCTTCTATTGTTTGATAGCCCAAATCTCCAGTGCAATACATACGATCAGCCGGATTATGACTGTAAATATCTTGTATAATTTTTTCCTGAGTTAACTGCGGATGATTCCAATAAGCTAGCGCAACCCCCGGACCACTTATCCAAATTTCCCCAATACATAAAGGAGGAAGTAAGCGTCCTGCGGAATCTCGTATATAGATTTTAGTATTGGCTATGGGTTTACCTATAGCACATTTAAAAGGCAACTCAGGAATTGCAGTATCTAAAGTATAAGAAGTCACTACATGGGTTTCCGAAGGACCATAATGATTAGTTAGTTTAATATGCATATTTCTTTTAAAAAAAGATAAAATTTCTGCATATAATTTAAGTTCTTCTCCAGCAACAATAACCTCTACTAAATTCGGTAGAAAATGATTGGGTATTTGATTAGCTGCTTGGCAAAAAATAGCGAGTAAAGCGGTAGGTAAAAATAATATATTAATTTCGTTGCCTATAATATATTCGATTAATAGCGATGGATTTAATTTTATAGCTTCTGGAATAAAATAAAGTATATGACCATTAAGCAAACTAAAAAATATTTCTTGCTGGCAAACATCAAACCCATAACTTGCAAACTGAGCTACTCTTAACGTACGGCCTAGATATTTTTTATTTTGCCAAAGCACTAAATTAGCAATGGTTTCGTGAGATTGCACAACGCCTTTGGGATTACCTGTCGTTCCTGAGGTATAAACATGGAAAAGTGCTTTGCTAGCCAACGTATTATCTACGGCGACATAGTAAGGCATTTCGATTTCGGTTCTAAGCATTTGCTTAAAACAAAACAAACGCGAGTTTATGGTAGAGTTTCGAAATTTTTTTAAGGCTTTATCAACAAAAATTATTTTTTCTTTAGGAAACTTATAAGCTATTTGTTCTTCTATGGCAGATTCAGTCAATATCAAAGTTGGATTGCAATCTTCAATTATAAAATTAATACGCTGCACAGAATTTTTAATATCCAGCATAACAATAACGGCTTTCGTCTTGATTATGGCTAACTGCCCTATCAACATTTCTAAATTTCGATCAATACATATTGCAATAACATCGCCTGGTTTTACCTTTCTTTTTAGCAAACGAGCACTTAAAAAATTAGCATTATCATTAAGCTGGCTAAAACTTAATTGTTTCCCTTGAAAAACACCTGCAATGCGATCGGGTGTTTCTTTAACTTGCTCCTCAAATAATTCAATAACAGATTTATTTGCAAAAAACGTACCCATTTTTGTTTTTTTCCATTCAGCGTACATCGATTGGTATTCACTGGCAGTCAAAAAATTTAACTGATGAATAAGTTGATAGGGTTTAGTAAGAATCTCTCGTAATACGGTTTGAATATGTCCTATTAAGCGGTGAATATTAACTGTATTAACACGATTACTATCATAGTTAAATTTTAAAGATAATTTTTTACCAGGAATAGCGATTAATGTCAGTGGATAATGGACAGGGTCAATAATCTCTAAATCACTAAAGTCCATCTTTAATACTTCACTCTTAAACTTCGGATAATTCTCCGTCACTACTAATGTTTCGAAAAGCGGAGAAGTAAAAGTAATACCACTCCATGTTTTTATCTGGTCCAATGGAGTGTAAGCAAAATTGAACATATCAAATATCTGCTCTTGTACTTCCTTAAAATACTGAGTTATTGTCACGTTTTTCATGCGAATGCGTAATGGCAAGGTATTAATTAACAACCCGAGTGTTTTCTGTAAATCAAACGACCTATTAGATACAGTAATTCCAAATATAACGTCTTCACCTCCGGCACACCCTGCATAATAATGTAAAATTAAACCCCATATTCCCTGGATAAAACTATTAAAAGTAAGTCCCCGTGATTGACAAAATTCTTCAATTTGAACCATTAATTCTGCTGAAAATTCGGTTACTTCACTCTGATGATTCGGTGATATAAATAAATCTTCCGTTTTTAACGGTTTTATAATAGGACATTCTGTCGTGGGCTCAACTCCCTCAAAGTAGGCTTTCCAATAATCACCCGCTTTATCCAAATTTTGTGCCACTAACCATGTTATATAATTTTGATAGGGAACAGAAGCAGGCAAAATTTCATTCGATTGACTTAAGTATTTATAGTATTGCTCCAACTCTTTAAATAATAAAGATAAAGACCAACCATCAAGCAAAAGATGAGATACTGTCAGGATAATTTTATGTTGGCCATTTGGCAATAAAATAGTATTTATTCGTAGCCCTTGCGGCTTATCTGGTTTAAAACCCAATTGTCTATCTGCTTGTAAAAATTCTTTCAGTTTTACTTCTAAATTCTTCTCGGAATAATTAACCCAGGTGTGATTTTGCCAAATAAGCGTACTTTCTTTATAAACATGTTGTAATGGTTCTGCTAAACGCTCCCATTCAAAAGCAGTCCGTAAAATATCATGCCGTGCCACCAGATATTCAAAAGCCTGATGTAACCTTACAATTTCAATACTCGGATCAAGATCCCAGAGTAATTGCACTACATACGATTCTGACTCCGGATTAACGAGATAATGAAATAATAACCCTCTTTGCATCGGACTTAATGGATATGATTTTTCTATCGGAGACTCCGTAGAAATTAAATTATTATCCTTTCTTAAAGTTTTTATCTCATGTTTCTTAGCTTTAGATAAATAGGATTCTAAAATTTTAAAATAGTCCTCTAAAACTCTCTTCATCGTTTGTTGCAAGAAATGATTTTTGCTGTAATTACAAGTAACATGAAGGCGATTTTTAATGACTGCCGCTTCAATAACCATCAAATGTGTCCTTTCATTTTCAGGATGAGACACCAAATCAAGTCCCTTAAACTGAAAAGGACTATCTTCAGAAAACAGTTGGTCGAATTGTCCCCAATAATTAAAACAAATCTGACTAGCGTTTATTAATTTTTTCTCATTAAGACTGAGATAACGTTGTACTCCATAATCGAGCCCATTATTTGGGATAGATTCAAATTGATCCTTCACGAGTTTTACTATTTCATTTAACGAAGTACAACCGCTTAAGTTAAAACTGATTGGAAATAAACTTGTAAACCAACCTATAGCACTTTCTAACTTTAAGGTAGGATCAATAGATGCTTCTCTCCCATGTGTTTCTATATCTAAAACACACTCTTTATTACCCGTCCAACTAACTATTGTTTTTATCAAAACTGCCATTAACAATTCACGAGGGCGAATTTCATTTTTTAAAAGTTCTACCGTTAATTCTTTATTTAAGCTCTGCGTTATATTGTCACTATATTTTTCTATATTTTCTCCTCTGATATGATCACAAATCAAAGAAAACGGATTATGCATATCCTTTTTCCCAAAATAGCTAGGCTCATCATCTTGGATCTTTTTATATTTTTGTAAAGTACTTGACCATTTACTAAATGGGCTAGCATGCGCAGAAAGCGATAAATTTGCTAAAGAAAAATTTTCCAATTTATAAGCCGTTTCTAGATCTTGTAAACAAATCCGCCAAGAAACACCATCGACTACAAGGTGGTGAACCGCTATTAATAAATAGTGGCTTGTTGAATCAGTTACTTCTAAATTTTGTAGAATTACGGCACCAATGATAGGTCCTGTTTCTATATTAAAATTACTTTGCAGACGAACACTCCAATCGTCCATAATTTTTTCAAAATCAGCTTTATTAGCCCAACTCGTTTTCTGAACCTCAATTACAGTTTTATTGTCTAGCTCCTCTCGCACATAGCTTTGTTCCCAACCAGAAGGCGTCTGTTTAAATCGTAATGAAAAAGTTGAATACACAGTAGACCAGCTTTTTAAAATTTTTACTAAACGATCAATATTAGTATCTGGCCTTACTTCCAATAAACAGACTTGACTAAATTGATTCGGCATTTTTAATTTTTTATTAAAAAACCAATGCTGTATCGGTGTCAAAGGAAACGATGTCATTGACTCTTCCACGGCCTCATGAAAAGTAATTTTTTCTAATTTAGTGGCTAATTCCGCAATCGTCGGCGTTTTAAAGAAATTCTTTATTGATAAATAATACCCACGTTGTTGTAATTCTGCTGAGACTTGCATTGCCAAAATAGAATCTCCACCCAAGGCAACAAAACTGTCGTGAATACCTATCTGTTCTCTATGCAATATCTGACGCCAAAGTGCAACTAGTAAAATTTGTTCGGAGTTTTCAGGCGGCGTTTGCTTAGTTGCTGTAAGAGGCAACGTAGTA
Organism: Pseudomonadota bacterium; assembly: GCA_040390025.1. Lineage (GTDB taxonomy): Bacteria > Pseudomonadota > Gammaproteobacteria > Diplorickettsiales > Diplorickettsiaceae > JAVHYG01. Next base: position 146,311 of record JAZJZD010000004.1, read on the forward strand.
TAACTTCCTTTAATGAGTGTATTTCTATCAAGTTTGTCATGCCGAGTTCTTGGAAACTGTAAATCATCCAGATCATAAAAAATAACAGGAATCTCATAATGCGGAAGTATTCTACTTAAATAGCATTGCAACCCTTCTGTCGTTAAAGGTTCATCTATTAATTGTAGTTCTTTAGATTGAATGACATAGGCGACTAACTGCTTATGCCCATTAACTCCCACTTGCTTTATCGCAACAGCCGCTTCTTTAACACGAGGATGTTTTTCAAGTATCGCTTCAATACCGGCTAAATTTATTCGTAGACCATTTACTTTCACCATTGTGTCAATACGGTCTAAATATTCTATACTAAGTTCTTTTCTTTCGTTGACTAAAAAACGTACTAAATCACCCGTGGCGTAAATACGTTCGCCTGAAATGAAAGGATTAGGAATAAACTTTTCATCGGTAAGTTGTTTTTTATTTTCATAACCTCCTCCTAAACAAACACCTCCAATATAAAGCTGACCTTCTTGTCCAATACCAACCAGTTGTAAATTTTCGTCTAGAATATAAACCTTTACATTGGCTAAAGGTAAACCAATGTCAGCATGTGAGTGATAACTTTCAGGAGGATGGTCAGCTGCAACTGTAAAAATCGTTGTCTCCGTAGGACCATAAGCATTTAATAAATGATATTTTCTCCATAGTATTAAGACTTCCTCAGTACATGCCTCACCCGCAGCAATCACATAACGTAAAGCGGGTAAGTTTACAGAGGGGGTTAATTTGAGCACTGAGGGTGGAAAACCTGCTATGGTTATACCGTATTTGCGCAATGTATCTGCAAGAATAGGTCCCGGAGAACGCTCATCCTGAGTGGGAATTCGCAACTTTGCACCGGATATCAAAGCAGCAAATATTTCCCAATAAGCGACGTCAAAGGTAGATTCAGAAAAATTTAGTACGGTGTCATTGGCTGTTACCTTCAATTTTTTCGCTAGCGAAAAAACTAAATTCACAACACCTTTATGAAGCACCTTAACCAATTTAGATTTACCTGTTGTACCGGAGGTCGGTAAAAAATAAATCGCAGAATCAGGGGATACAGTAATATTCAAATTACCCTTAGGCTGGAGCATTAAATCTTCTTCTAGTTTATCTAATTCAAAATAGTTAGCTTTCCCCTTTAACTTGCTACTATAATTTTTATGCGTTAATGCGCAGCTCGCTTGGCTATCTTTTAAGATCTCAGCTATTCTTTCTTCTGGATATTCTACATCTATAACCACAAAGGAACAGCCACTTTTTCCTATGGCTAATTGGGCTATAACCCTATCGATTCCACGCTGCATAAAAACAGCGATACGTGATTCTTGCTTTATTTTTTTTTCAAGTAAAAAATGTGCTAATTGATTGGATTTTTCATTTGCATTTATAAAGTTAATCTTTTCTTCTTCATAAAATATACAGCTATTATATGGCTTCTTTTCAGCTTGCTCTTCAAACAATTGATAAATAGTTTCCTCTGGATAATATTCATCCGTATTATTAATTTCATATACTATTTTTTTAAAAAGTGGAGGGGGCAGCAGAGGTAATAAAGCAATCGACTGATCTGAATTTTTAATAATACCTTCTAATAATGTTTCTAAATGACCTGGAATATACTTAAACACTTCATCTAATTGTGAATTAGAAGCTATTTTTTTTATAGAAAATAAAATTCTTCCTTCTTTAATGTAAATATTAATAGGATATTGATTTAGCCTATTACGTTCGGATAAAGTAGGATCTTCTGCCGGAGAAAGATCTAATGTGATTGAAATAATAGGTTTTTCAACTGTAAGAAGCTCCGGATAACGCCCATGTAAATCCTGCAAAAAAGTTTTATTACGCTCAAAAATTAATTTTTCCTTAAAAATTTTTTCTAAAACTACCCTAAAATCCATTTCATCTTCAAGCACTAAAGTGAGTGGGGCCGCATCAGATATGAGACTTCGTTGTAAAGACGAATGTTTCCGAGTAACCGGCGTATTTAGCGCCACGCCTAACATTTCTTTATTTCCAAAACGGTACAGATAAAGCAAGCAAAGCGCCAAAAGAATATCTGAATTATTTATTTCAGGGAATAAGTTATTTAACGGTACCCTAAACTTTTCTCCCAAATTAAATTCGGTTATATTTTCTGGGATATCTTCTAAGTTACTCAATGTTCTTATTTCTAAACGCGGAAGACTTGCCGGTTTAAAGCACCTCCATTGCCTCAACCAAAACTGCTCATGCTTTGCCAACTCAATACTTTTTTCTTGGAATGCTTCCCAGTTATTATAATCGGGAATATGTAACGCTTTACCTGCTTTTATACCTAAATTTTTATACATCTCCAAAAACTTGCAAGGAGTACCATCTAAATTTTTAAGTCGTTTAATACTTATAGTCTTTGTTTTAGTAGCTACTTGCAATTCTTTTTTATCACATAACACAACGGTCCCTGGCGAATTAATTTCATTGCAGGAAATAGAGGTTAATTCCTCAACGATATAAGCCGCTCCCTTATAAACAAACTTACAAGTAGAAAAAAAATTATTATGTTTTCCTAACTGTGCTGCACGATAAAGCGCCTCTATCTTTTCTGCTGTTTGATCCCAACGGATCCAGCCATTGCCTCTAGGTTTACTATATAATCCACAATAGGTATTAGGATCAACTTGCTGCGGTTGCCTTATATAAGTATCCGTTAAAAGCTCTGATAATAATTCTTTAAAAGTAGAAAAAGCTGTTTCATAACATTTTTGATTAAGACTTATTGCCGTATCATCGGGTTCTAAAGTAACTTTAGCCTGCTTGAGAATGTCCCCGGCATCTACTTTTTCTAACATAATATGCCATGTAATGCCGTGTTCTTGTTCGCCATTAATAATAGCCCATGAAGTTGAATGCATACCTGCGTACCGAGGTAAAAAGGAATCATGAAAATTAATAGAAAAAATATGCGGCTTACTTAACAATGGCTCCTTTAAAATAGCCGGATTAACGATACTGAAAAGATAATCAAAGTTATCATTTAAAATGGCCGTTTCATAGAGTTGCTTATTCTTACTATCAAAATATGGAATATCATTTTCATTAGCCCACTTTTTTATAGTTTTAGAAGAAGAAACTATCCCATGTATTTGGCAGCCCTGTAATAGAATCCATTCTGCGCAGTTAAGCGTTAAACTTCCTTCGCCAATAATGAAACAACTTCTGATACTATTTTTATTTCCTTCTACTATCATAAAAAATAACCTTTATTTAAAAATTTTTGTTTTTTAAGTATGACTTAATACTCAAGTAATCTATTTAAAACAATATGTGGTATCTATAACTAAAAACAAACCATAATTTATTTTTAATAAAAAATCCATTTAAAAAATAAAAATTTAAATTTTATATTTAAAATAAATAGTTTCTTTAATTACATTATATAAACTTAAAAAAAAATTCTCTCATTGAAACTCAACTAAATAAATAGCTCAGACGTGTAAAACAAAAAACTTAAGGGTTAGAATCCAAAAGAATAGTAGATTAGACTTAATTATTTTTAAAATAATTAATATAAAAAGGGAGAAGGGAAAGTGGTGGACTCACCACTTTCAGGTTTAGTATTTTAAATAAAACGATTATTAGGTTTTTTAAGAATGGCTGGAACTTCCCACCATCCTAACTAATTCACGGATAACAACAGAAAACATTATCAACTTTAACTCAGCAGTACTCCTTAAATCAGCTAGAAGACGCTTCCACCGTTTTAGAAATACTGGATTATTAGTTTCCCACTGCTCTAAACAGGTTTTATTGTTACCTTGCTCATCAATGACACATTGTAAAATAGCCACTGTTAACTGACGCTGCTGAGAATCCAAATCATCAAGTAGAACGACTCGACCCAACGTATCCCAGAGTGTTTCAATAGTCTGCTTCATAATTTGTGATCGCAACCAAGTAAACTCAAACCTATCATTTATCATAAAATAAAGTTCAGCCACATCCAGTAAAGACAAACTATTTTTTTGAGTGGCTTCTATAATATCCAGTAAAGCATATTCATGATCAATGCTAGCTATACGTATAGACGCTTTTTCCGGTATGCCCGCTTCTTGTAATCCCTTTACACTTCTTTCCCATTGCTCTTTTTCCTCACCCACAACTAAATGAGGTAATTTTTCATGCAAGGACGCAACAGACGACTTAAAGCGATTAACCATATCCACAATATCTGTCAGTTGATCTTTATAATTATAAATAAACCAGCGTGTGGCGCGTCTTATTAAGCGATTGATTTGGCGCATAACCGCATAACGAGTTTCCGAAGCTATTGTGTCATCCAAATGCTCGACAAGACTAACCAGCTCCGAAAGGCCAAATACTTGGTGCGCAATAGCATAAGCACGAGCAATGCAAGCAATATCAGCACCAATCTCAGCTTTTAAGCGAAACACAAAAGTAATGCCCATGTCATTGATCATCGCATTACTAATTTTTGTTGCGATAATTTCACGGCGCAGACTGTGATGCTGCATAAAGTGAGAAAAACGACCACGCAAAGGCTTAGGAAAAGCCGATTCTAATATTCGGGTTAAATAATCTTCTTCTAAACTATGCTCTAATAATTCAGCCTTAACCAATATCTTGGTATAGGCTAATAAAACTGCAATTTCAGGACTCGTTAACCCTCTACCCAATGCCTTACGTTCCAATAATCCTTTTTCATCCGGCAAAAACTCTAAAGCCCTATCCAACTTTCCATCACGTTCTAATTCTTCAATATAACGTCGATGCAATTCTAGCTCTTGCGGAGCATGCGCTGCAGCTAAACTAATCGTACGCGTTTGGCAATAATTATCATACAGAACAAGCTTAGCAATCTCATCAGTCATTTCCATGAGTAACTGATTTCGCTGGGCCAGCGTCATATCTCCCGCGGTAACCACGGCATTTAATAAAATCTTGCAATTAACTTCATGATCTGAACAATCAACACCCGCAGAGTTATCAATAAAATCTGTATAAATTAACCCACCATTAAGCGCATACTCAACACGTCCTAATTGTGTTAATCCGAGATTTCCTCCTTCTGCAACCATACGACAACGCAACTCACTGCCGTTGATACGTAAATTATCATTAGTGCGATCCCCTACGTCCGCATCTCTTTCATTGGATGCTTTAACGTACGTACCAATACCACCGTTCCATAACAAATCAACCTTAGCTTTTAAGATGGCACGGATCAAATTATCCGGAGCTATAAAATCTCTATTGATATCCAGTAACTGCTTAATCTCAGTCGATAAAGCAATGGATTTTTGCGAGCGGCTAAAAACACCGCCTCCCTGTGAAATTAAACCAGACTGGTAATCCTGCCAGGTAGAACGGGGTAAATTAAATAAACGTTGACGTTCAGCAAAACTCTTTTCTGGATCCGGCATAGGATCAATAAAAATATGCATATGATTAAATGCAGCGACCAGTTTGATATGTTCTGACAACAACATCCCATTACCAAAGACATCCCCAGACATATCGCCAATACCAACCACAGTAAATTCATCTTTATCTGGATTGAGCTGCAAAGTCCTACCATGACGTTCCACCGATTCCCAAGCACCGCGCGCTGTAATACCCATTTTTTTATGGTCATAACCAACGCTACCACCTGAAGCAAAAGCATCACCTAACCAAAAGTTATATTCCGCCGCGATCGAATTAGCAATATCAGAAAAACTAGCCGTCCCCTTGTCTGCTGCAACGACTAAATAAGGATCCTCTTCATCGTAACGCACAACATCGCGAGGAGGAATGAGTACACCATTTTGTAAGTTATCGGTTAAATCCAATAAGCCCCGCATAAACGTTTTATAACACTCAATAACTTCGCTCATGAGCGCTTCACGATCACCGCCTTCAGGTAACCGCTTACAAACAAATCCTCCTTTTGCACCCGCAGGAACAATCACAGCATTTTTAACTTGCTGCGCCTTCATGAGTCCTAAGACTTCCGTTCGAAAATCTTCACGCCGATCTGACCAACGAATACCACCTCGCGCTACTTTGGCGGCACGTAAATGTACTGCTTCAACACGTGGCGAATAAACAAAGATTTCATATAAAGGACGCGGTAGAGGAAGATCACTAATTCGGGCGGGATTTAATTTAAACGCAATCCAGCTTTTTGATCTCCCCGAAGCATCTTTTTGAAAATAATTTGTCCGTAAAGTCGCTGACATCACTTCAAATAAGTAACGCAAAATACGATCTTCGTCTAAACTCACGACTGCATCTAATGCAGTTTGTAAGCTCTTTTCCAGACTTTCAATAGCGTTGCGGGTGTCTTTCTCTTCTTGACGACTGGGATCAAAATAATATTTAAATAACTTAACTAAAATTTTAGCTATGTTTGCATTACGCGACACGACACTTTCAACATAGAATTGGCTAAAAGGAACACCTATTTGACGTAAATACTTGGTGTAAGCTCTTAATATAGAAACCTCACGCCAGGTTAACTGGCCAGCCAATATTAATCGATTAAACCCATCATTTTCTACTTCACCAAACCAAATTCTGCGAAAAGCTTCCTGGAAAATTTCTTTGACTTGCGGAACTCTGATATCGTCAATGTGGACCGGCTTAAGCCCAAAATCATTAATCCAAACACGTTGGCCATTATCTAAAGTGATCTCTTGTGGCCATTCATCGATAACGCGTAAACCCATATTTTCTAAAACCGGTAAAGCATCCGATAAAATAATAGGCTTGTCAGCTTGAAATAACTTAAAACGTAAAGGAACTGCTGTTTCGTTTGCCGGGTGGTAGAAGTTCATTTCTAAAGGACGTTTCGATGAAATCCTTTCTATATGTTCAATATCATGTACGGCCGTTAATGCTGGAAAAGTATCTCTATAACCACTGGGAAAAGCATAGCTATATTTCTGAATTAAATAGAAACCCTGCTCTTCACCATAATATTCGACTAAGGCTTGCCGTAATTCTTCTTTCCAAGAGCGCGCTACTTTAACCAATTGTGCTTCTATTTTTTTGACATCATAAGTCAGCTCTTTTTTCGGATCAGTACGAATCAGGAAATGAACACGAGCTAGTGTAGAATCACCAAACAACGTAGAAAAACCGATTTCTATACCAGAAAATTCACGAACCAGAATCTTTTCCATTTCTTTCTGTAAATCGGTATTTAATTTTTCCTTAGGCAGATAAACCAAACAAGAAATAAAACGTCGATACGTGTCTTGGCGCACAAACAAACAAACTGCACGCTGTTCTTGAATATGCAGGATACCTAAAGACAGTTCTGATAGCTCACTCGCACTGGCTTGAAATAAATCGTCTCGTGGTAAACTAGATAATATATCTAATAAGGCTTTCCCCGCATGCCCTTTTAAAGGAAGATTTGAGTTTTTCAAAACCAATTGGATTTTTCGTCTTATCAAAGGAATATTTCTTGGGTCACTGTGATACACCGTGGAGGTATAAAGACCAATAAAACGTCGTTCGCCAATTAACTCACCCTTTTCATTAAATCGCTTAACACCAATATAATCGGCATAGACTGGACGATGCACTCTTGCCTTCGTATTGGTCTTAGAAATAACAAGCACTTGCGGTGAAAACGCGAGTCGCCGTGCTTCAGGTGGTAATTCTGTTAAGGGCTTCTCTTCTTTACTCCTACTCTCATCTCGCAACACACCCAAGCCGGATGATTTTATCATACGCAATGTTTTATGATCTTTACTTAATTCATAATCACGACACCCTAAAAAGGTAAAATGATCATTGAGCAACCAACGTAAAAAATCCTTTGATTCAGCTACATCTTCCAAATCATAAGGTGGAGAATTTTGCTCCAATTCCATTAAACAAGCTTGCATCCTACCACACATCTTTGGCCAATCTTTTACAACAACACTCACTTGCTCTAATACTTTTTCTAATTTATGAGTCAATTTTTTCAGCGCCTCAGGATCAGAAATTTTATCAATTTCCATATAAATCAACGCTTCAACTTGTGACTCTGGTAAAGCAGCGTTGGAAGCTAAAACCTCAATAAGTTTTCCTTCGGAATTACGTCGTAATTTTATATCTCCAATATTGACACTAAAAAAGATGTTAAAGCCCTGTCGGTTAATTTCCATACGGGTAGAATCTACCAAGAAGGGTTTATCCTCCGTAATTAACTGAACTACCGTATACTTAGTTTCCCAGCCTTCTTTTTCAAGACTAGGATTAAAAATATTAACTTTATTTTGGTCTGGCAAACGCTGATAAGCCAAATCCCAATGAGAGACTACTGCCGCCGCTAAATTTTCTATTGAACGGCTTTTGAGTGTCTCCAAATCGGTATGAGCGTAATATTGCTGGATAAAGGCGCTAAAAAAAGGTGGCTGTTCCCTCGCTATTTTAGCCAGGGCTACAATTTTTTCTAAGATATCTTGATGCGTACGGTCAATAAGGTTATTCATATGTATCTAAAAAATAGTGTCAGATCCCCAGCCGTCCGCGGGCTATCCTAACTCTCTGAATTTACGCTAAACGCTTTTTTGCAAGTTGAACACTTTTGCCAAAAATATCCAGCCACATAAATCCAGTTATACTCCTGTAATGACCAATAGACACTCTATGGGGGTAAATGTAGACTAAGCTATTGTAATACGCTCTTTATGAAAAACCAATGTAAGAGATCCTTTTTTATGTCATTTTCCAACAGCGATCCGCTAGAGATCGATAAATTTTCCACAATGGCTGAGGAATGGTGGAATGCAGAAGGTCCCTGCAAGCCTTTACACGATATCAATCCAATACGTTTACAATTTATAAAAAAATATGTGAACCTCCCCAAACAGGAAGTAATAGATATCGGCTGCGGTGGCGGTTTATTAACTGAAGCTATGGCAAAGGCAGGCGCTCGAGTTACTGGTATTGATAAAAGCGAAGCGCTAATAAAGATTGCAGAGCAACATACATCCGCCCAAAATGAATTAAATATTTGCTATCTGATAGAAGAGGCAGAAACATTGGCAAAAAACAAAACTGAATACTTTGACGTCGCTTGCTGTATGGAATTACTCGAACATGTTCCTGATCCTGCCTCACTCATAAAGGCTTGTGCCGATCTCGTTAAACCAAATGGCTGGTTATTTTTTTCCACAATTAATCGTAATCCTTATGCCTATCTCACGGCGATTGTCGGCGCAGAATATTTACTAAAACTTCTACCCAAAGGAACGCATCAATATGAAAAGTTTATACGTCCTTCAGAACTTGCCAGCGCTGCGCGTAAAATCAGCTTAAGTTTACAAAAACTACAAGGCATTCATTATAATCCACTCACCCGCTTTGCTAAGTTAACAAATACTGTGTCTGTTAACTACATTGCTGCCTTTCAAAAACAAGCCTGATGTCTCTTTCAACGTCTCCAAGACCAAAAATTAATAGTGTACTATTCGATTTGGATGGAACTTTGCTTGATACTGCACCTGATTTAGCCGCCGCACTCAATGCCGTTTTATTAAGTCATCGTCATCAACCGCTACCGCTAGAGAATATTCGCTCTGCTATTTCTGAAGGTGCTGTTGGTTTATTAAAATTAGGGTTTAAGATCACAGACCAAGATTCTAAATTATCTAGCCTGCGAAAACAGTTTATTGAATACTATAGCCAGCATATTTGTGAACACACACAATTATTTCCTCACATAGATACGGTTATTCACTATTTACAAGAAAACCATTTACCTTGGGGAATTGTCACCAATAAATCCTCCGTATTAACTACAAAGTTAATTAATCATTTCCCTTTACTGAAAACAGCAAAGTGTATCATTGCCGGAGATACCTTAGAATATAGTAAACCTCATCCTAAACCTTTACTGCATGCCTGCGAGTGCATTGCGTGTATTCCGGAAAATAGTGTTTATATTGGCGATGCAAAGCGCGATATTGATGCCGCTAATGCGGCCAAGCTACATAGCTTAGTTGCTCTTTATGGCTATATCCCGAGCAAAAAAGAGGCTAACTCCTGGGGAGCCAGTGGGATGATTGACACCCCGCTAGCTATTATTGATTGGTTAAAACTAGAAAGTAAAACTTAACTCAGTAACCAAAGAACAAGCATTACAAAAAAGTGAGCTGCAGTGAAAGAGCGCCTTCAATTGTGCTAGGACAAGGCACGGTTAGGAACTATGAGCGACATCCTAAAGCAACACCGCGCGTTTCGTACATAAATAAACTGACTAAAAAAGCAAAACCGGAGAAACCCATTAAATATACACTTGGAACAAATCGATTCCCAGTAACCTGAATAAACCAAGTCACCAATAAAGGAGTAAATCCTCCTGCAATTGCAAAACCTAAATTATAAACAAGGGCGACGCCAGTATAACGCACAGAGGTAGGGTATAGTCCTACTAAAATACTGGTAAATACACTAATAACTAAACTTCCCATTCCCGTTAAAAGTAGCGTTGCTAAGACTACCCAATAAAACGACTTCCAAGCAAACAGCGCATATAAGGGATAGCTGAATAAAAGTAGTCCCAAAGCACCAAAACGGAACAGTTTTAAATAGCCGTGTTGATCAGCATAATAGCTGATCAATATGGAGAACAAAGAACAAGTAAAAATTAAAATGCTATTCAAACCCATTAAACTATCAAAAGGATAATGAAAAAAAGTACTTAAATAGTTCGGCATAAATAAAAAAAATAGGCTAACAGTAACCGCGCCTAAAGAAGTTAATAATGCGCCCTGTCCTACCTGAACAGAATACTTCGATAAAATTTCTTTTAAAGGGAAACTTGATTGTTTTTTTAACTTTTGTAACTGCAAAAACAAGGGGGTTTCGTGCAATTGACGACGTAGATAAACACCCAAAATCCCCAAAACTCCCCCTAAACAAAAGGGTAAACGCCAACCCCAGGTAAGCAAAACTTTAGGCGCCATAAAGTGAGATAATAATGCGGCTATTACTGAGCCTAGTAATAATCCAGAGTTCACTCCAAAAAAAATCAGGGAACACACTAAAGCACGGTTTTGTGTTGGTGTTAATTCAGTAATAAATACCAATGCGCCCGGGATTTCTCCCCCAACACAAAAGCCTTGTAATAAGCGAAATAAAATTAATAACACTGGCGCGAGAATACCTATTGTCTGATAAACGGGAAGCAACCCTATCAACAACGAAGGCATAGCCATACCTATTAAAGTAATCAGAAAGGTTTTTTTACGCCCAATACGATCACCTAAATGCCCTAAAATAATACCGCCTAAAGGCCGCATTAAATAGCCTACGGCAAATAAAGACCAACTTGCCATTAAGGAAACAAACGAATCGCTACTAGGAAAAAACAAAGTACCTAAAGTTTTTGCAAAAAAGACGAATACGATAAAATCGTAAAATTCCAGAGCCCCGCCTAAACTGGTTAATAGTATGGTTTTCTTTTGTTCTTGGGTAAAAAGCATCTTTTTTTAGTATAAAATAACGCGTTGAAGCGTAATGACTTTAAAAAGGCTTGTCAAACTACCCATCGACTTAAAAAATTCGCATCTTAGGCACGAGCGGTATATACCATTGCAGTTGAAAATGCGAAGTTGCATTTCCAACTGCTTCATCTCGCGATGGAGATTTTCAAGAGGAGAACCGCGATTCTCCTCTTGAATAGCGGTACTCAAGCTTTGCTTGGGACCGCTATGTGATCGGATACCGCTCGCCCCGAACTTAAAAAATTCGCATCTTCGGGCACGAGCGGTATATACTCAACCTTTCTGTTTTAAAGGCCCATACTGTGGACAATATAAAATCAGATCCAACCCTACGCGTCAAAACAAGACCTAACGATGCGAATAAAGGAGGAGACATTTTTGGCGGTTGGCTTATGTCACAGATCGATATGGCAGGGGCGATTGCTGCCGCTCGTCGTGCAAAAGGACCTGTTGTTACCGTTTCAGTAAAAGAACTAACGTTTATAAAACCATTATTTATTTATGATATCGCCAGTTTTTATACAAAAGTAATTAGCGTGGGTAAAACGTCCGTGACAATTGCAGTTGAAGTTTATGCTGAACGTTATAAAGAAGGAGAAACGGAATTGTCTGAAATTAAAGTATCCGATGCCACCCTTGTTTACGTTGCCGTATCAAAACCCGGTGAAAAGCGCTTGGTACCTAAAGAGTAACGCAATCCTATTCCTCTATCTCTGCATTTTCTGTATTCGGCAAAGTAATATTTAATTCTAATACCGAGCAATTTCCTGTTTTTTCTAACTCAACTTTAACTTGATCTTGATCAATATCAACGTATTTTGCAATTACCTCGACTAATTCGCGTTGTAATTTAGGCAAAAAATCAGCATCATTCTCCGTTCTACGCTCATGAGATACAATTATTTGCAATCGCTCTTTAGCCAATGAAGCTGTGCTTTTTCGCCGACCTCGAAAAATACGATCTAATAAATTCATGTTGTTACCTCCTCACGACCAAAGAGACGACGTAACAAGCCCTTCTTTTCTTGCTTAACAAACTTAAAAGGCACCTCTTCACCCAATAAACGCGAAACAGCGTCTACATAAGCCTGTTGCACATCACTTTTTTCTTCACTTAAAGTAACCGGCACGCCTGAATTTGATGCGCGTAAAACCGCTTGTGATTCGGGAATGACACTTAAAAGGGGAATCGAAAGAATATCTAAAACATCATTCACACTTAACATATCGCCTCTTTCAACGCGTGCTAATGAATAACGTGTCAATAGTAAATGTTGCTTAATAGGATCCAGCCCTAATTCAGCACGTCGTGATTTACTATCGAGAATACCTAACATCCGATCGGAATCGCGTACCGAAGAAATTTCAGGATTACTTACCACAATCGCGCGATCAGCAAAGTACATAGCTAAACTTGCGCCACGCTCTATACCCGCCGGCGAATCACAGAGAATATAATCAAAATCTTTTTTAAGATCTTCTAAAATTTTTTCTACGCCTTCTTGTGTAAGCGCATCTTTATCTCGTGTTTGCGAAGCAGGTAAAACATAAAGGTTTTCAAGTCTTTTATCTTTAATTAATGCTTGCTTAATATTTGCTTCGCCACGAATAACATTGACAAAATCAAAAACAACACGTCTTTCACATCCCATAATCAGATCGAGATTACGTAAGCCAATATCAAAATCAATGACGACCGTTTTAAATCCACGAAACGCAAGACCAGCAGCCATAGCTGCACTACTTGTTGTTTTACCAACGCCGCCTTTTCCCGATGTAATAACAATTATTTCTGCCAATGAAATCGCTCCTCTTAACTAACAAGTTAAAAAATTTAAAAAATAAGGATCATTGTTTGCTTTAAGATTTAGGTTTGATTTTTTTAGAGTTGCCTAAGTAACACACTCTCTATATATTGATGGTTAGCAATAAAATATACCTATATAAAGTAATATTACTGGATTTCCGTTATAAGGGGAAGTAATAAAATACTAAACTATAAGTTTATTTTATACACAAAAAAAGTTTATCTTCGCGTTAGATAAATCTCTATGCATGCTCATTAAATTATCTTATTCAGTTCTATGGTCAACGCCGCACAACTTCAACCTGCTTATATTCTGCACACACGTCCTTACCGTGATACCAGTTTACTCATCGATGCTTTTACAGCCTCGCAAGGACGCGTCAGCCTTATCGCAAAAGCTGCCCGCGGAATACGCTGTAAAACCTCACGTTTTAAAGGGTTGTTACAAGCTTTTATACCTTTATTACTTTCTTGGAGAGGAAAAAATGAACTGCTGAATTTGTTAAATGCCGAACCAAACGGTTTTGTTATGCCACAACTAACGGGTAAATACTTAATATGCGGACTTTATCTTAATGAGTTATTAATAAAATTACTTTATCGCTATGATGCCCACCCATCGCTCTTTCTAGCCTACCAAACCACACTGGCCAACTTATTGCAAAACCCCACTGTAGCATTACGCCTATTTGAGAAACAACTGTTAACTGAACTGGGTTACGCTTTACATCTCAATCAAGAGTATCAAACACAACAAGCCATTTTGCCAGACCAATATTATCAGTTTATACCGAGTCAAGGTCTGGTCATTTGCCTAAACGCATCTATTCCCAAGGCGTCCGTTTTCTCTGGCACATCACTACTAGCCATCCATGCCGAAAAATGGACCACATCTAAACAATTAACAGATGCCAAACGTTTATTTCGTCTCGCCTTGCACCATCTACTCGAAGGAAAAAACATTCGTAGTCGTGAATTATTTTTAAGAACAACCGAACCAACTTAAGTATTTGACGAAGAAGAAGCTAATCATTACTATTAGTCTTAGTTAAGTCGCTTAGCTTCTATTTATTATAAAATAAGCTTATTTCGGGGTTATTTATGAAGTTTGTTAGCTATTTTTTATTAGCCATACTAGGTTTATCTACTCTAGTTGGTTGTGCACCCTCTTTGTCGCCAGATGTCTACACGACAGAAAATGCAGGGCAAGTGCATAGAGTTGTTAAGGGTGTCATAGTCAGTAGTCGTTTCGTAAGCGTCTCGGATAGTGGAACTGGCATTGGCGTCGGCTCAGTAGCCGGTGGTGCTTTAGGTGCTATTGCTGGCTCTCAAATTGGTCAAGGAAATGGTAGTTTAGCGGCCGGAATTGGCGGAGCACTTTTAGGTGGGATTGCAGGTAATCACGCTCAAAAAGGTCTTACCACCCAAACCGGCGTTGAATATGTTGTCAGGCTTCCCAACAAATCCTTAATTTCGGTTGTTCAAGGACCTACGCCTATTTTTAACCGTGGTAAGCATGTATTAGTACAATATGGAGCCGGTGGACGTTCACGCATCATTGCAGATCCTAACTACTAAGATATCTATAATCTTAAAAAAAGGAGATTTTATCTCCTTTTTTTTGAGGAAACTTTATTAATGTTAAATCATCTCAACAAACGGAATCTTTTTGCCACCCTCTTGTTGGGATTTTCATCAGGTTTACCCCTTGCTTTAACAGCAAGCACTTTACAAGCTTGGTTTACTGTAACCGGTGCTAGCATTCTTGCAATTGGTAGCTTGGGTTTAATCGGCCAACCTTACGTTTATAAGTTTTTATGGGCACCTTTACTTGATCGCTGGATACCTCCTTTATTAGGACGCCGCCGTGGTTGGTTAATTATCACACAATTCGCTTTATTACTTGCCATTGCAGGTATGACCTTAGCGGACCCAAAAACAAGCCCTGCCTTACTCGTTAGTCTTGCCTTTCTCGTCGCTTTCCTCTCCGCTTCACAGGATATTGCTGTTGATGCCTACCGAACCGATGTTCTAAAGCCTAACGAAAGGGGGCTTGGAGCTACACTGACGAGTTGGGGTTATAGAATAGCCATGCTGGTTTCCAGTGCGCTTGCACTGATATTAGCTGAATATCTAGGATGGCGTCCTATGTATTTGCTAATGGCCTGCCTAATGAGTATAGGACTTTTTGCAAGTTGGTTTGGCGAAGAACCTCCTCATCAACAAACTATACCTACCAGCCTTCATGCTGCAGTTGTTGAACCTTTCAAAGAATTTTTAAGCAGAAAATCAGCCTGGCTAATTTTACTTTTCATCGTCCTTTACAAACTAGGCGATGCGCTCAGTATTTCCTTAACAACACCTTTTTTAATTCGGGGATTAGGCTTTTCATTAACAACAGTGGCGTTTGTTAATAAAGGAATTGGCTTCGGTGCAACCATGCTAGGCCTTTTAGCGGGTGGTTTATTGTTGACGCGCATTCGCTTATTTCGTGCATTATTTTATTTTGGTATTTTACAGGCCGGCGCTATTTTAGCGTTATTACAACTTGCTTTAGTAGGCCATAATTATAGGCTATTGGTAGGCGCTATTTTCATTGACAGCTTCTGCAATGCCATGGGCAGCATCGCGTTCCTCGCTTTTATTATGAGCTTATGTGACCACCGCTACACAGCCACACAATTTGCTTTATTTTCAGCATTATCTAGTGTAGGACGTGTATTCATTGGCCCTCTTGCCGGCCTTATCGTAACCTACTTTAATTGGCCAATATTTTTTATATTATCCTTAGCTGCATGTTTCCCGGGTTTAGGTCTCTTGTGGTATCTACGTGGAAATTTAAATAATAATCATATGCCATCGACTACAAATGAGGTTTCTTAAACTTCAAAGCCACGTAATCAAAGATTGCTACTTTACTCTATAGCACCATAGTTCCTTCTATCTCTATTTTAGCGCCTTTGGGTAACCCTGAAACCTCAATCGTACTTCTTGCTGGATAAGGCGATTTAAAATAATCTACCATCACGTTATTAACGACAGAGAAATTATCCAAGTCAGTTAGAAAAATCGTTAATTTTACACATTGATTTAAGTCGCCACCCGCAGCCTCGGCGACTGCTTTTAGATTATCAAAAACTTGTCTAGTTTGAGTTTCAATATTTCCTTCAAGCAAATCTCCCAGTAAATTTAAAGGAATTTGACCTGACAAATAAACCGTATTCCCCGCTTTAACCGCTTGGGAATAGGGCCCCAATGGAATAGGCGCTTTCTGAGTCTCAATAGCTTGCTTATTATTCATTTAACACCTTAAAAAAATCAGTAATAATCCACGTGATTTTAACATAAACAAGCTGTGTTAAAGGAAAATTTTGGGTACCGCCCCCAAGGAAACGGGTCTGAAGAATATACGACCCAAAAGCTGGCCTTTAGTTGTAAATGACTTGAATTTCAAAGCCTAACTCCCCATATAAGGGATGTTGGTAATCAGTTACTTGTACTGTATACCCGATATTATTATGATTGGCCTTAATCTCAGAGGTTAGTCGTATATATCCTCATTGTGATAGTAATAATTCTTAAGGAGAAATATGCATGAGTGAAACAATAGAAAAACCATTAGTTGAAATGATAACACCACTACAAGACCGTATTGTGGTTAAACGTGCCGTTGAAGAAGAAAAAACAAGAGGGGGTATCGTTATACCTGATACAGCAAAAGAAAAACCTGTTAAAGGTACCGTTGTAGCAGTAGGTCCTGGAAAACGGCTTGAGTCCGGTCAAATTCAGCCTATGTCAGTTAACGTAGGCCATGAAATATTGTTTGGTAAATATGCCGGCACCGAAGTCAAACTCGATACCAATGAATATATTGTCATGCGCGAAGATGACGTCATAGCAATCATGAAATAATCAATTTTAACCTTATTTTTCAGAGGAATTAATAAAATGGCTGCAAAAGTTTTACAATTTGGTGTAGATGCCCGCACCTCTATTTTACGTGGCGTCGATATACTTGCAGAAGCTGTCAAAGTAACCTTAGGTCCTAAAGGTCGAAATGTTATTTTAGACAAAAGCTTTGGTGCCCCTACGATTACTAAAGATGGTGTTTCTGTTGCAAAAGAAATTGAACTAAAAGACAAGTTTGAAAACATGGGCGCACAAATGGTTAAAGAAGTGGCGTCTCATACATCGGATGAAGCCGGTGATGGTACTACTACGGCCACTGTATTAGCCCAATCTATTTTAAAAGAAGGGATGAAAGCAGTTGCAGCGGGTATGAACCCCATGGATCTTAAGCGAGGAATTGATACCGCTGTTTCTACTGTCGTAGACGCACTCAAAAAAATCTCAACAGAATGCCATGATATTAAATCCATTACCCAAGTTGGTGCCGTATCTGCAAACAATGATGCAGCAATCGGTTCTATCATTGCCAAAGCGATGGAAAAAGTGGGTAAAGAAGGTGTTATCACTGTAGAAGATGGTTCAGGCCTTGAAAATGAACTCGACACTGTCGAAGGTATGCAATTCGATCGTGGCTACTTATCTCCTTACTTTATCAACAATCAACAAAGCATGAGCTGTGAATTAGATAACCCTTATATCTTACTCGTAGATAAGAAGATTTCTAACATCCGTGAAATGCTAGCTATTCTTGAAGGCGTTGCCAAAGCAGGTCGTTCCTTATTAATTATTGCTGAAGATGTCGAAGGCGAAGCCTTAGCAACTTTAGTAGTTAATACTATCCGTGGAATTGTTAAGGTTTGTGCGGTTAAAGCGCCTGGTTTTGGCGACCGCCGTAAAGAGATGTTACAAGATATTGCTATTTTAACTAAAGCAAATGTTATTGCTGAAGAAGTAGGATTAAATCTTGAAAAAGCGACGCTAGAAGACTTAGGCTCTGCTAAACGCGTTACTATTACAAAAGACGCAACAACGATCATTGATGGTCAAGGTGAAAAAGATAATATCGAAGGTCGTATAGCAGAAATTAAAATCCAAATCGAAAAAACCAGTTCTGACTATGATCGTGAAAAATTACAAGAACGCCTAGCCAAATTATCGGGTGGCGTTGCTGTTATCAAAGTTGGTGCGGCTACAGAAACTGAAATGAAAGAGAAGAAAGCACGTGTCGAAGATGCACTGCATGCAACCCGTGCGGCTGTGCAAGAAGGCGTCGTTCCTGGTGGTGGCGTTGCTTTAATACGAGCCTTAGGCGCTTTAAAAGATCTAAAAGCTAACAATGAAGATCAAAATAGAGGTATTCAAATCATCCGTGATGCGATGAAGGCACCTCTGGCTCAGATCGTCAAAAACGCTGGAGAATCCGCTGACGTCGTTATTGCTAAAGTACAGGAAGCCACAGGTAACTATGGCTATAACGCTTCTACTGGCGAATACGGCGACATGATAGAAATGGGTATTTTAGATCCAACTAAAGTAACACGTACTGCATTACAAAATGCCGCTTCTATTGCTAGTCTCATGATAACAACTGAGTGTATGGTTGCCGAACTTCCTAAGAAGGAAGAACAAGGCGCCGGTATGCCAGGTGGTATGGGCGGTATGGGAGGCATGGGTGGTATGGATGGAATGATGTAAACATTCTATTTAAGATTGCTCATAAAAAACCCCGCTTTATGCGGGGTTTTTTTATTGCACACTAAAATAACAATCTGTAAATCATTCCGTACTTCCAATCTCTAATCTATACCTTGTCGCTTCTTTTTTTCACTCTGTTATCCTACAATTTAATATGCCACTCGCACTAGAAGCTGAGAACTTTTCAAATTCGGAGCGAGCGGTATCCCGATCACATCGGGGGCACCCCGCACCTATCTTTAGTAATTCGCCACAAAGTGAAATGCTAATTCAACAAATAGATGCGAGGTACGATGGGTATAAACGTCATTTTAGCAAATGAGATGGCAAAAACCGTTGCTATAGGAGAATTATTATATGTTTAAACGCGTACTCTTATTTATAGGAACTAATATTTTAGTCATTGCGACTATTTCTATCGTCACACATTTGCTTGGATTACATACCTATCTCACGGCACATGGCATCAACTATCAATCACTTGCTATTTTTTGTGCATTTTGGGGAACAGCCGGCGCGTTCATTTCTCTTTTGATGTCTAAATTCATCGCAAAAAAAAGTATGGGAGTCGAAGTAATAGATCCCAATGCAACACAAACTGAAGAACAAAGAAACATTCTAGATATCGTCCACGGTTTAGCTCGTAAAGCGGGTTTAACAACCATGCCTGAAGTAGGTATCTATCAATCCCCTGAACTCAACGCCTTTGCCACAGGACCAACAAAAAAAAATTCGTTAGTAGCTGTTTCCAGTGGATTATTGCAAAAAATGAACCGAGATGAAATCGAAGGTGTTTTAGGTCATGAAATCTCGCACGTTACGAATGGCGATATGGTCACCATGACATTACTGCAAGGTATTATCAACGCATTTGCTCTTTTTTTATCGCGTATTGTTGCCTATGTCATTTCAATGGGCGCAGCGGGGCGTGATAATAATCAAGAATCGATTGCTGGACCAGGGCCGATGTTTTATATGTTAACTATGATGTTTGATGTATTGTTTACGTTACTCGGTAGCATCTTAGTCGCTACTTTTTCACGATATCGCGAATATCGTGCTGATAGAGGAGGCTCAAACTTAGCCGGGCGCAATAATATGATTGCTGCCTTACAAGCTTTACAACGCAATATGCAACCGGAAGATGCGCGTGCTCCTTCGTTAGCCACTTTAAAAATCTCCCATAAAAGTACCGGATTCCGTGCTTTATTTTCTAGTCATCCGCCACTTGAGTTACGCATCGCTCGCTTACAACAAGAAAATAAAGGTTAATAAAGCCTATTTATTCACTATTTTATTTTCTAAGTTCGAAAATCCTGTGTTCAACTAATTATTGATAAAACTATCCTTTTTTTTATTCTTTGAATTAAACTTTAATTAAATCATAATTAAAAGGATATACATTATGACCGAATTAATTCGCAAAATAAAAACTCTAATTTACAGCCTACCTCTCTTTCTTTTTAGTCTTCCCATCTATGCTCATTATGCTATTTATATTGATGCGGGAAGTAGTGGCTCTCGACTTTATCTATATCAATATGAAAACACCAAACCATTAGCCACAATTAATACCGTTTTTTCTAAAAAAGTTACTCCCGGCTTATCCAGCTTTCAAAATAGCCCAGAAAAAGCCAATATTTCAATGAAAGAATTACTCGATAGTGTCACTGGCTTACTAAAAAATATAAATTTACAAGCTATCCCCGTCAATATATTAAGTACTGGCGGCATGCGATTATTAACTATTGAGAACCAAACTAAAATTTATACGTCTCTTAAAAACTTTATTAAAAAAAATTATCCTTTCACTATTGGAGAAATAAAAACTATTTCTGGAGAAAAAGAAGGACTTTTTGGATGGCTAGCTGTCAACTACCTGACAGAAACCTTACAAAAGGGACAACCTACCTTTGGCAGCATTGATATGGGAAATGCCTCCACACAAATTACCTTTGTAATAGAAGACCCTAATACGAAAAAAAATAACCCTTTCGCTGATCTAAAAATAAATAAAAAAGATTTTCATATAGTAAGTAAAAGCTTTCTAGGCCTTGGGCTTCGTGAAGCAAGAAAAACAATCGCTAGCTGTTACCCTAAAAACTATACAATAAACGAAAAACTTGCCGGTGATTTTAATTTTAAAAATTGCAGCGATTTATATTTACAATTTATTGATAGCTATAAAATTAGTACAGAATTACACTTTCCTAAAAAAATGCAATTTATAGCTTATTCCGGTATCTACGGTCCCCTTCATTTTTTTTCTACCGAAAGTAATCCAGAAAAACATACGATAGAAGACGCTATTCAAACTATATGTGACACGCCTTGGCATGAGTTTATGAAAACATATTCGCAGAAAAATACAACTTATCTGCCTTACTATTGCTCTGACGCAACTTATATTAGTAATTTACTTTTCGAAGGTTACCAATTATCCGGTCAACAACTACTAGTAACAAAAGAAATAAAAGGAAATAAAGTAGCGTGGACATTAGGCGCCTTACTTTATAATTTAGTCTCTGATACGCAGTAGCTACACCATGGCGTTTGAAGTTATAAATTTATAAACTTCAAACGCCCTCCTTGGCAATGAAGATTTGTAAGGGAAAACCGTAATTCTTTCCTTATGTTACGGGTCACTGCGCTTAGCTGCCTTTAGTTTCTAAAAAGTCAATTTTTCTTTCTCTTGCGCATATTGCAACAATCCACCACGAAAAGGAGCAAAACCTGTACCAAAAACCATTCCGGCATCAAGCAAATCACTATCGGCAACCACTTTTTCTTGTAAACATTTTTTAGCCTCTTCTATCATCGGTTGAATTAAACAATCGATTAAATCATCCGGTACTTTGTAATCATCTGGAATCTTTTCCTTAATAGGTTTTCCTTTCTTATAACGATAAAAACCTTGCCCTGTTTTTCGACCTAAGCGTTTATTGGCAACCATTTTTTCTAGGCCTTCTGGGAGCGGCAATTTTAAAGATTGACTTAAAATCTTTGCCACAGCCAAACAAATATCTAAACCCACCGTATCCGCTAATTCTAAAGGACCCATTGGCATGCCAAAATCTAATGCCGCCTTATCAATTACTGCTGCCGGAATTCCCTTTTCTAATAACATTACCGCTTGCATTAGATAAGGCATTAATAACCGATTGACTAAAAACCCAGGAGAACTTTTTACAGGTAAGGGCAGTCGCTTAATTTGGTGAACAAAAGCCAACGCTTTTTCTACCACATCAGGTGCACTTAATGCAGATTGCACAACCTCTACTAATGGCATTTTTGCAACAGGATTAAAAAAATGCAATCCAATAAGACGTTCCGGCTGCTTTAATCCTTGTTGAATTTCTTCCAATACAATACTCGAAGTATTCGTTGCTAAAATTGCATCGGGTTTAATTTGTGTCTCCAATTGGCGAAACAAATTCTGCTTAGCAGTTAAATCTTCAAACACGGCCTCAATAATCAAATCAGCACGACGGATACCATAGCCCGCCACATCAGGAAGAAGTCTATCCATCGCCATTTGAATAGCGCGTGGTCTCTTTAATTTTTTTTTAAATAAAGCATGAGCACGCCCGATCGCAGGTGCTAAATATTTAGGCTCGCGATCTTGTAAGGTAACATAAAGACCTTGCAACGCACACCAAGCCGCAATATCGCCGCCCATCGTGCCTGCACCCACCACATGAATATGTTTAAATGAAGCTAAACTTTTTTTACCCAATTTATTTAAACGTTCTCGCAAAAAATAGATATGAATTAAATGGCGTGCTGCAGGCGTCATTGCTAATTGACTTAACGACTCTGCCTCATGCAAAAATGCTTTATCAGATACACCATATTGTCGCCAATGTTCGAGCACCTGATAAGGAGCTGGATAATGCTCAGGGTTCACCTTAGCCTTTAAACGACGCTGAAAAAGGGCAGCAATTCCATTTCTTATCCAGGGAAGATTGCTCAAATCCCGCCAATTTAATCCAACCGATCGTTTCCCTAAATTTGCATAGTACAAAGCAGCGCGTTGTGCATGTCGTTCTGGAACCACACAATCCACTAAACCTACCTTGCCTGCAGCTTGAGCGATAAGCATTCTTCCCGTTAAAATTAACTGCAGTGCACTAAAAGCACCCAGTAAACGGGGTAAACGAATGGTTCCACCCCACCCAGGATGAATTCCTAATCTAACCTCAGGTAAACCTAAACACGTTTTTGGATCATCAATAGCAACACGATAACGACAAGCCAGTGCTAACTCCAAACCACCGCCTAAACAAAAACCTCTTATCAAAGCAACGGTAGAAATTTTTAATGCGGCCAATTGGTCAAAAACAAGTTGGCCTTGTCGAATAAATTCAAATATCTCTTCTTCACCATTTAAGAAGCTAATTGTTTGAATATCAGCCCCGACAATAAAATCATTTGATTTATGGGAAGTAATAATCAATCCATGAATCAATTTATCTTTTTCGATTATATTTAATAGCGACTTTAATTCTATTAATACATTTTTGTCGATGCTATTGACGCTATTTTTTTTTCCAAAAAAAAGCCAAACGATATTTCCTTGTCTCTCGAGTTGCCAATGTTGCGTCACATTTTCTATTTCCATCATACCTCCCCCTTTGCAGTATTCTCTAATAAGAGTGCACCGCCTTGACCGCCACCAATACAAAGAGTCGCTATCCCTAAATGTGCTTTTTTTCGTTGTAATACATGGGCAAGATGTAAAACAATCCTTGCTCCACTCGCACCCACAGGATGTCCCATAGCAATAGCACCGCCATTAATATTTATAAGCGATGGATCAAGTTCTCCTAAAGCCGTAGGTAATCCTAACTGTGTTTTACAATAGTCACTATCCCGCCAAGCAGCTAAACAAGCTAAGACTTGCCCTGCAAAAGCCTCATTAATTTCCCAAAAATCAATCTTATTAAAATCTAATTCCTGTTTTTTTAACAAAGCAGCAACCGCATGCACCGGCCCTAAACCCATTTCACTCGGCTCAACTCCCGCCCAACTTATATCAACAATACGTGCTAATACAGGTAAGTGGTATTGTTGAACCGCTTTCTCACTGGCTAAAATTAAAAAAGCAGCGCCATCTGTCACCTGTGAACTATTACCGGCAGTAACTAAACCAAATTTTTTATCAAAAAAAGGCTTTAGCGTGGCGAGTTTTTCTAGACTGGTATCACGACGCAAACCATTATCATAAGAATAATAGTGATTAGCTCCATCATAGATGGCATTAATTTCATCCTTAAAAATATCTGTATCCTGCGCAATCGCTAAACGTTGATGGCTTTGCAATGCCCATTGATCCATTTGTTCTCGAGTAATTCCAAATCGGTGCGCAATAATTTCAGCTGTCTGTCCCATCGATAAACCAGCAATAGGATCAGTTAATCCTCTTAACAAAGCGATAACCGGAACTAAATAATTCGGTCGAAAATGACTTAAACTACGTAAACGTGCAATCAGTGTTTTAGCAGAATTCCAATGTGCTAAGAAACGCGTCATTTCTTGACTAAGTAACAACGGCGCCTGGCTCATCGCCTCTGTGCCACCCGCTAATACCAGATCATAACGCCCGCAAGCGATATCTAACGCTGCGCTATCTAAAGCTTGCAATCCAGAAGCACAATTTCGTTGTACAGTATAAGCAGGCACCGCTTTACCACAACCTAAACGCAAGGCAATAACCCGACTGATATTTGCCTCATCCGGGCTTGGCATCACACAACCTGTCACTACTTCGTCAAGCTGTTCTGGTCTAAATGCTTGACGCGCAAGAAGGTAACGACTCGCTTGTACGGCTAAATCTGAAGCTGAAAAATTACCAGGTTCTCCACGAACTTTTAACCAAGGTGTGCGTAAGCCATCGACGATATATATAGGTCGTGCAAAATCCGATCTGAAATTTGGGTGCATAATTCCTCAAATAAAAACTAAAATTCATCCACTTGCATTGCACTTTCTTGAACTTTTTTAACACTAAGAAATTGCTCTACTTCGATCTTGGTCAGTATTTCATGTTTTAAACAATATTCAAGTTGCTGCTCAATATTCAATGTTTTATTCAGTTCTTTTTTTTGAGCTTCTCTTATTTTCTTTCTAATTTTTTTAATCGCCATCCACTCGTTAAAAGCAATTTCCATACGACCAGTAACATCGTTTTTCTCTTTGCCTAAATAACAATGCTGTGTCATTCGATCACGAAATGCAGAAATCTGCGTCATCGATTCAACCAAGCGGGTATCTTCCTTATCGTTGGGTAGTTTGTAAGAACGCCCTAAAGGAAAAACAATAAATTGTAATAATTTTCCTAAAAAAAATTTTGGAAAATTTGCAAAAAATTTTTCAAATGCGTATTGGAGATGATAAAGACAATAATTCAAAGCCCATTTTGTATAATAACTATCCTCTTTCGAAGCAGTATGGTCTTGGTAATAACGTAACACACTGGAAGCAAGATAGAGATAACTTAATACATCTCCCAAACGGGCCGATAAACGTTCTCGGCGCTTTACCGACCCTCCTAACGTTAATAGAGTAAAATCTGTTACTAACGCCAATGCAGCAGACATGCGTGATAACTGACAATAATAATAATTGAATTCTTTTAATGGGCCTTTAACAAAAATAGGGCCTATTCCAAAAGCAAAACTAAAAGTTTTTAACAGATTCTTAACACCATAAAAAAAATGGTTAATTAATAACTTATCTAAATTTTCAATATCATTTTTTTGAATAGCTTTTATTTCATCCATTAAAAAAGGATGACAACGGACAGCGCCTTGACCAAATAAAATAAGGTTTCGTGTCAAAATATTAGCACCTTCAACCGTAATAGAAATAGGAATTGCGATATATCCTTGAGCTAGATAATTACGTGGACCTAACTGAATTCCACGCCCACCATGAATATCCATGGCATCATTAACAATGGTCCGAGAAAACTCTGTCATGTGATATTTTGCAATTGACGAAGCTAATGCAGGCTTTAATGAAGCATCTATCGCTGTCACAGTAAAACGACGCGTTGCTTCCATTAAATAGTTTAAACCCGCTATTCTTGCTAGCCCTGCCTCTACACCTTCAAACCTAAAAAGTGGTTGCTTGAACTGCTCACGTAAAACACTATAGGCGCCTGCCATGCGATAAGCTAATTGCGCTTGTGCAGCGCTAACCGCAGGCAAGGAAATGCCACGACCTATTGATAAGCATTCGACTAGCATTCGCCAACCTTGGCCTAACATTCTTTCTTCACCTATTACAAAGCTAAGCGGAATAAAAACATCTTTGCCACGCACAGGGCCATTTAAAAAAGCAAGCCCCATCGGAGAATGGCGTTTACCCGCATCAACACCGGGTAATGCTGAAGGTACTAAAGCAACTGTAATACCCAACTCAAGGTTTGACCCAATTAAATGTTCAGGATCAAATAATTTAAAAGCCACACCTATTACTGTCGCAATGGGTGCTAAGGTAATATAACGTTTATCAAAATTGAGCCGTATCCCTAAGACTTCCTTACCCTCATATTTACCTTTACATACAATACCATTATCCGTAATGGCCGTTGCGTCACTACCTGCTTGTAAAGAAGTTAAAGCAAAACAAGGGATTTCTTCACCTGTGACTAATCGAGGTAAATAATAGTTTTTTTGCTCTTCAGTACCGTAGTGTAATAATAATTCTGCGGGGCCTAGAGAATTAGGAACTAACACTGTGACCGCAGCACTTACCGAACGTGTTGCAATCTTTAAAACAATAGTTGAGTGCGCTAAAGCAGAAAAACCTAATCCACCATATTTTTCGGGGATCACCAAGCCGAAAAATTTATTCTGTTTGATAGCGTGCCATACGTTTGGAGGTAAATCGTGATATTTTGTTAAAATTTCATAATCTGCGAGCATGGCGCATAAAGTTTCCACTTGATTATCTATAAAATTTTGCTCATCCGAAGTTAACTTAGATAAAGAAATCTTATGCAATGCTTGCCAATCCGGTTTTCCGCGAAACAATTCCTTTTCCCACCACATATCCCCTGCTTCTAAAACAATTTCTTCAGTTTGGCTAATAGTCGGAAGTGCTTTTTTTAAAGTAGCCAATAAGGGTTTTACCCAGAAAGAACGGCGTAATACAGGAAAAAAAAATATGGCAAATAAGCCCAGAATAAGTAACGAAAACCCAAGTAACGTTATATACAACATACTATTAAATTCCTATTGCGAAACTAGCTTCTGTCGTCCTAAATAACGACAGAAGCTAGCGTAGTTCCCTCCATGCACTTCGCCCTTCTTTAATTAGCTTTTCTTCTTTACCTGTACAGATGTCATTTATTTTTTTTGCGTAAGTCGTTTGCAAGATAAACGTACGTTGTTGCGCCAGCATCGCTTGTACTGTAATACGATAATAATAGGCCAATTGCTGGTCTATACAAAAAGGTAGATTAAGACGTTTAATCTCATAGGAAACCTGATAGCCGGCATAATTAATCCCATCATGCAAAATACTTTCCCGAAATAAGCTGTCTAATCGAGTTTCTGCTATTTTCAAACCCGCCTCAGCCGCCTGAAATTGTTGTGAAGCCATTGAATAATTTTGACTCATCCGCAATTCAAGATGCGTTGAATTTAATAAGCTCAGTACTGTCAAACCTATCATTAAAAGGAAAAACAATACAGTAACTAATATATACCCACGCTGATTGTTCCTATAAAACGGCGCTTGTTGGCCATCATCGTACAATTGAAAACTCCTCTAAATACCTCGCTCACGTAATGCTATTATGTGCTTCCATTCATGTCGCAAAGGTTTTTTATGAGGTAATTCTAAAATAATTTCAAGACTACGCACATTAGCACCGTTTTTTACCTGATCCGGCATCCTATAAATTAAATGAGCACCTTCTTTCACACCCAGTCGAATCGACATTTTTTCTATACCTTCTACTAATTCAACGGGATTATTTAAAGCTTTATTTAAATTACGCCGATATAACGCATAGATAGGTAGCCCTTTCCGGGTTTGACGCCCTGTATCCCCAATATAGTAAATAATTTTATCTAAAAACCCGACTTCACTATCATTTTGATAGATGTACTTTAGATTGATATGTCCCCACTGGAAGGCTTCTGCATGCTGACAATCACTAATCAATAATTTATCGCTGGGATGAAATAAAGAGCGTCCCACTAAAAAAATATGCTTTCCCTTAGCCTGTTTTACAGGAATCGTATTTGGGTCCAAAGACTGAATTAAAATAATATCACTATGCGCTATAGCTCGAGGCAAAAAGGGAAGTAGAAATTCCACATTAGTATGCCCCTCATGCCAAATAACCAAGCTCGTATCAAGGGTTAACTTTGAATTCAGTGGAGAAAAATCAACCAAACGTACACAACCAATTAAGCCCGCCATACGAATATCATGACTTAAAGAATTAAAAGCGATCCGTGCAGTAGTTTGAACCGTGTCTGAATACTGGGTTATGAAATACATCTTTTTACACTGAAGGAAAATACTTAACAAAATACTACTAAGAAATGAAGCTAACGCTAGTGCTATCAGTAGTTCCAACAAAGTATGACCTTCTTTCTCTTTTCGCTTCATAACCGAAACAGCAAATAGAGTGACTGCGACTTAGGCTGGTAAGTAGATATCCAACTGATCTTAGTTTGACAATCTGTTCCACTCGTCGCCGATAAATTTTCACCTTCAGGAAAAAGCGTTTTAATCTCTTCTTGCCAAAAATTTAATTGTTCGTGAATACAAAGTAACGTATTACTACAGCTTCTTACTCGCTCAGCCAGCTCACCATTTTTTAGATCCGCTAAATTAATAAAATAGGCTTGTTCACTAACACGCAAAGCCATTAACTGTCCTTGCAAAAAACCTAATAAACCAAAGCTTAAAATTAATGACGAGAGCATGACTTCGATTAAACTCAATCCCTGTTCTTTTTCTTTACACCATAAAAACGATACTTTTTGATTTTTCATATTTTTAAGCAGATATTCCCTTAATACCAAGATAATTATTATATGCATAATAAAATAATTATCAAATAAAAAATTAGCGGTAAAATAACTTTCTTTTTAAAGCTAATCGATAGTAAAATCCGCACTTCATTTCTAATGAAAAATAATAAGGAGTATTAGTATGAAAAAATCGTTAATTGGTTTATTTGCAGCCACTTTATTACTTTCTGCTTGTGCAGGCAGAACTCCAAACCCTATTCCTCAACGTCAACCTGGCGATGAATTGCTAAGCTGTTCACAGATCAAACAAGAATTAATGGATAATCAAACAAAAGTTATGAATCTGATTCCCCAACAAAACAAAATCGGTAAAAACGTTGCTTTAGGCGTTGCAGGTGCTTTTGTTCTTGTTCCTTGGTTCTTTATGGATTTTTCAGATGCTGAGCGCGTCGAAGTGCAAGCCTATCAGCTACGTGACAATTGGCTGCGTACGCTCGCAGTTAAGAAAAAATGTGATGCTTTACCTGCTTCGGTGAAATTTCAAGGTCAATAAGAAATTTAATTTTTAAAAAGAGTAATTGCACTACAATAGCAGACCCACTAAACATTTTTAGTGAGTCTGCTAGCAATTAGTAAAATATAACTACGAGGTTGCTCGGTTTAACAAGAATTGAACCAGTAATGAAACAGGCCTTCCAGTCGCTGTTTTATCTTTTCCACTCTTCCAAGCTGTTCCTGCAATATCTAGATGAGCCCACTGAAACTTCTTAGTAAATCGAGAAAGAAAACAAGCCGCCGTAATACTTTTACCTCCGCCAATACCAATATTAGAAATATCGGCTACATTACTATCAATTTGTTCTTGATAATCATCCCATAAAGGTAAAGGCCATACCCTATCATGACTTTGTTCGCCGGCCCTTTCTAAAGCACTGGCTAAAGTAGCGTTATTACTCATTAAGCCCGTTGCCACAGCACCCAAGGCAATGATAATTGCACCGGTTAAAGTCGCCATATCAATAACAACGTCAGGATTAAAACGTTCGCTGTAAGTTAACGCATCTGCCAAAATCAAACGACCTTCTGCATCGGTATTAATCACTTCAATGGTTTGCCCAGAAAGACTTTTCACGATATCACCTGGTTTAATGGCCGTTCCACTCGGTAAATTTTCTGTAAGAGGCATTATTCCTACCACATGAATAGGTAGCTTGAGCATTGCAATAGCCTTAAACGTACCTAAAACACTGGCCGCGCCTGACATATCAAATTTCATCTCCTCCATACCAGCGGCAGGTTTAATACAAATTCCACCCGAATCAAACGTAACACCTTTGCCCACTAACACAACAGGTTTTTGTTCTTCTTTAGCACCTTTATATTCTATAACCACAAATCGGGGTGGCTGTTCTGACCCTTGCGCCACTGCAAGTAAAGCGCCCATTCCTTCCTTTTCAATCGCTTCTTTTTCTAATACCTTAACTTCTAAACTTCCATCCTCTGCTGCTAGTTTTTTTGCTTGCTCAGCCATATAGCTTGGTGTACAGACATTAGCCGGTAAATTAGCTAAATATTTTGTTAGTTTTATTCCGGACGTAATCGCTTCGGCCTGTTGGATAGCCGCTTCCGCTTGAGATAAATCTGCAGAGGAAGGAAGGTTAAAGATAAAGTTAAGCGCATTAGAATTAAGTGTTTTATCTGTTTTTTTAGTTTTAAATTCGTCAAATGTGTAAAAGCAATCCTCTGTTAATTCAATGCTATGACGAACTTTATGACAAAACTCTAAATCCACTACCTCAATATCCGTTAAATAGTTAGCAATTCGATTAACATTCATCGATTTGATTGCATTGGCTACACAGCACATCACTTTGCGAAAATCAGCAAATTTAAAATTGGCTTCTTCCCCACAATAAACAAGAAGGGTACGCGTTGCAGTAATCCCAGGAAGGGAGTAAAGAAGCAAAGTTTTACCAAGTTCTTCCGCTAAGTCCCCTTTTGCTAACATTTTAGTAAGCGTTCCTTGACTCACCTCATCCACTTGCTTAGCCGCATGAGAAAGCCTCTTACCTTTGAAAATACCCACGATGAGACAATCAACCTCTTCTATAGCAGGTTGAATCGGCTTTACAATATAGCGCATGGGAGTCTCCCCTCATTATTTTAATTAAAAGATAAGGTATTAGTTTACGCAGATTTTCCTGATTTACTAGCCTTAACTAGGGTGTGTGGCCCTAGAACTTATCAAATGTCGACACGCTCTACCCTTTATGAAATAATTTCCACTCCTCTAGGCTGTAACCTACATAATGATCCTTTTCCGTTATCTAACTCGTGAAATCTTCGCTAGTCTTTGTCTTATCACTAGCCTTTTATTCATTATTTTGATGAGTAACGAGTTCGTACACTATCTTAATCAAGTCGCAGGCGGTAAATTTGCCGCTAATATACTCTGGCAATTAATTATCCTAGAATCACCTCGATTTCTCGCTATTTTACTCCCCTTTAGCCTATTCCTCGCTATTTTATTCACTTACGGTCGCCTTTACGCCGATTATGAGATGACAACGTTAAATGCCTGCGGGTTTAGTCTAGGTCAATTGGCACGGCTAACCTTACCATTAATTTTTTTACTCAGTTTTATCATTGCACTTTTAAATCTATGGATAAATCCAGAACTATTAAGTTATCGTAATAAACTACGCGCCCAAACTGGTACTGCAATTGAATTGGAAACTGTACAACCGGGTAGTTTTCAGCAAACGAATGCAGGACATCGCATTATTTATGTAGAAAGCATTTCGGGTGACCATAAATCCGTTAAAAATCTTTTTATGGCACAAACAAACGCCAACGAACCGCTTTCTACAGTAACTCCTTGGACGATACTCAGCGCTAATAGCGGTTACCAAATGATAAGCCCGAAAACTAATGAACCTTTCTTTGTTGCTGTGAATGGCAGACGTTACCAAGGAACGCCCGGTGGAAAAGAATATTACATCACACAATTTGCTAATTATGCTATTCGTATAGACTCGCATATCGGCACGGTTAGTAATCCACAAGAATCTTTATCTACACTGGCTCTATGGCGAGCCAATAAGCTCAATAAACCAAGTTTTTTTTCTGAATTACAATGGCGCCTATCCGCGCCGATTGCCGCCTTGCTCTTAGCGCTTCTTGCTATCCCATTGAGCCGCGTTAATCCACGCCAAGGAAAATACCTGCATTTGTTACCTGCCATTATTATCTATATTCTTTATCTTAATCTATTACTGTTTGGGCGCAATTGGATTGAAAATGGCAGCATTTCTTATCAATGGGGCCTTTGGTGGATACATGGCCTGTTAGTGATTATTATATTGCTTGCCTGGTGTTATGCCTTGGGTTGGAATCGGGTTAAATACCGACTTACCCACTTAATTAGATTCAGACGATGAAAATAATAGAACGCTATCTCGGTAAAACCGTCATCAGTACGACATTATCCGTACTCGGCATTTTACTCGCTCTTTTTGCATTAATTCAGTTAATTGCAGAAACACGGGATATTGGCTACGGACACTATACCTTACTCAGTGCTTTTTATTATGTCTTACTCACACTTCCTTCTCAATTTTATACTTTCTCGCCCATTGCTATTCTATTAGGAACTATTCTCGGATTAGGGCTATTAGCCAGACATAGTGAATTAATCATTTTAAATGCAAGTGGAATTTCTCTCTATAAAATAGCATGGAGTTTATTTAAAGCCACATTACTGATTGTTTTTTTTACTGTTTTGATCGGTGAGGGCCTTGCCCCCCGCGCCGCTAGCCTTGCCGAAAGTCATAAAGCGTTTCTAACTACCAGCGGCCAAACATTAATGACACAACAAGGATCGCTATGGATTCGAGATGGACATAATTTTATTTATATTCAATCCATTTTAAATCTAACGCATTTGAATAGAGTTAGTCGTTATCAATTTGATGACCATAATAATTTATTGAAGGCGAGTTTTGCCGAACAAGTCGATTATGAAAAAAATAATTGGATTGCCCATGACGTTGTCACAAGCATTCTAACGCCTAAAAAAATTAGTGCCTTTCATGCTGAACATGAAATGTGGCCTCTCTCTTTTAGCCCAAAATTACTGAATATTTCCATTATTTTGCCGGGACAAATGTCCTTAAAACAACTCAATGAATATATTAGTTATCGAAAGAAAAATCTGCTGAGTACGAGTCAGTATTCTCTTGCATTTTGGCAACGCGTACTACAACCCTTTGCTATTTGGATAATGATGTGCTTAGCGATTCCCTTTACTTTTAAACATTTAAGAAGCCTGGCAACGAGTTTGCGAACAATCGCAGGCGTTGCTGTAGGATTTGGATTTTATCTTTTAAATGAATTTTTTGGCCCTTTTGCCATTGTTTATCAATGGCCACCCTTTTTAGCCGCTTTATTGCCACTCCTTATTTTTATGCTCGTTGCTGCTTTATTAATGTATTGGGCAGATTGAAGCATGCTATTAATATTACGAGGTTATAATGCCAACATTACGGTTTGCTGTCGGACAATTTGATTTTTTAGTAGGAGGCATTGCAGCCAATGCAAAAAAAATTATCAATGCAATGCAGAAAGCTCGAGAATTAAAAGTAGACCTTTTAGTTTTCCCTGAACTTGCACTCTGTGGCTATCCGCCTGAGGATCTGCTATTACGCGAAGACTTCAAACAACAAATCAATGAAGCGCTGAAACTTATCCAAGCACACTCAAGTGATATTTCGATTTTACTAGGTCATCCGCATTATACAGAACAAGGTATTTATAATTCTGCCAGTTTAATTGAGAACAAAAAAATAGTGGCAACTTACCATAAACAATGCTTGCCTAATTACGGTGTGTTTGATGAACGGCGTTATTTTATACCCGGAGATTCATCAGGCTTAATTACGGTAAAAGGAATTTCAATAGGGATATTAATATGCGAAGACCTTTGGCATCCTCAACCTATTTTAGAAGCAAAAGAAGCCGGTGCTACCTTAATTATCTGTATAAATGCCTCACCCTTTGATCTAAGCAAAGCACAAGAACGTATAAAGGCGTTGGAAATAAATATTAAAGAAACAAAACTTCCTATCCTGTATGTTCATGGTATCAGTGGTCAAGACGATTTAGTATTCGATGGTGGATCACAAGCATTTAATGCGGATGCTACCCTTTGCGCACAGGCTGGTTTTTTTGAAGAAAAACTATGGATTGTGGAATTAAAAAGACAACCTGAGCCCATCTTTATCTCACAGAAATTGCTACCCAATCCGTCTACTGAAGAATCTATCTATAAAGCGCTTGTTTTAGGAGTTCGTGATTATATTAATAAAAATCATTTCCCTGGTATTTTGCTCGGCCTTTCTGGTGGGATTGATTCGGCACTCGTTCTTGCCATTGCCGTAGATGCGCTTGGAGAAGATCGTGTCCACACTGTCTCACTGCCTTCACGTTATACCTCTGATCTCAGTAAGAAAATTGCTTCAGATCTTACGGCTAAATTAGGCGTTAAACTCACGACACTTTCTATTGAAGCAAGCTTCTCTGCTTTTTTAACGACACTGGGGTTAGATCCCCAACAACCACCTTCCGGTATTATCACAGAAAATATACAAGCACGCTGTCG
The DNA here is from genome assembly GCA_040390025.1 of Pseudomonadota bacterium. Classification (GTDB taxonomy): domain Bacteria; phylum Pseudomonadota; class Gammaproteobacteria; order Diplorickettsiales; family Diplorickettsiaceae; genus JAVHYG01. The sequence continues at coordinate 180,898 of JAZJZD010000004.1, forward strand.
TGCCGTACTACTTATGGCCTTATCCAATCAAACAGGTGATTTGTTGTTAAATGCAAGTAACAAAAGCGAATTGGCTGTAGGCTATAGTACGTTATATGGCGATATGGCTGGTGGCTTTGCGGTACTCAAAGATGTTCCTAAAACCATGGTGTATAAACTAGCGAATTATCGTAATACACTGAGCCCTATTTTCCCTAAGAATCTTCTCGATCGAAAACCCACTGCGGAATTAGCTGAAAATCAATACGATGAAGATACGCTTCCTCCCTATTCAGAATTAGATGTTATTTTACAGCTTTATGTAGAACAAGATAAAAGCTTAGAGAACATTGTAACCGCAGGCTTTGAAAGAGAAACTGTGGAGAAGGTTATTAGCTTAGTGAATAAAAATGAATATAAACGCCGTCAAATAGCTGTCGGTCCACGAACAACTCCCCGTGCATTCGGTCGAGAAAGACGTTATCCCATTACTTCGGGCTTTGTTATAAGCAAAGACTCTAATCACTAGATTAAAATAAAAAAAATAAATTTATTAAACATTTTTTTATTAAGTTTATTTTAAGTATAGCCTATTCCAATCTACCTATGGCCCTTGCGCCACAAAACCTTAGATTCAAATCATATATGCCAAGCACGTAGCAACACATTTACGCTTATCTCTCATGCGCTTGATTGACTTATTCAACAGATAAAATTTTCTAAAAATTTATTATTAAGAAATCTTTAATATATCTTAAATGTATAATTAATATATATTTAATTTATCTATCATAAATCGTTAATGTTATTGATATTAAATATCAACTGGCTATAGAGAAATAGAACGCTCTTTCCTTAATTTATGGAATAAAACGTAATTTATTTGCTTGTTAGTCAACTTAGATTTTTCCTATTAAAAACTATAAAAACAAAGTGGGAATATTATGCCAAACCTGTTTAGTCCACCTAAAAAAAATACAGATAATTCGCCAATGAATATCAATGCGGTAAGTCATCGTCGCTTGCTTGAACGAGCCATGCCTCTCTCTAGTATACCTGATGTAGATGTAGTCGATGGCGCTGGTAGTTCTCCCTCAAGCAGGAAAACAGAAAACAGGATAACAATAAATGGAACTATCAATATAATTGGCGACAGCCTTAGTGATGCAGGAAAAGAGCACGGTAAATACAATCAGAAATCATCAGGGCCTATAACTTTTAAGACTATTTTTACGCTACTTTCCCCCAAGTCTCCTAACAAGGTATTTACTAACGGTTTTGTCTGGTCGTATGCACTTGCTGAAAGAATGAAATTTGAAATGGAAAAACTACATAACACTAATCCACTGTATAAAACCGCTCGTGATTCGCTTGGCTATGCCGTAGATAGAGATGTGGCGCAAGGCGGTGCAACAGCCCATAATTATAAAAATGCTTCTAATTTAAGGAAAGGATTAGTTAAAGGCTTTGTCTTGGGTAATTTGGCACGCCTTAGCGATACACAAAAGCAGAGTCGTACTTTAAAACAAAAAATTAATATTAAACCTGACGATTTAAATATCATTTTTGCTGGCGCAAATGATTTTGTAACCGTAGGATATCTTGGTGAAGCAGCAGTTTTGCGTGCTATAGAAGCGGTGCAAAAAACGATAGTGCATTTATCAACAAGCCAAGAAGACACCGGAAGATTGAATTTCTCTAAAAATATCCTGCTCTTTACACTTCCAGATATTAGCACAACACCGAGATTTTCTAAAAAATCAGAAGCAGAAAGAAGAAAAGCAAGTGAAACCTGCCAATCCTTTAATGCACATTTAAAGGTGCTAGCAGATAGTTATCGTTATGTTAATTTTGACTTGTGTACTATTTACCAGTTAGAAGAACTAACGAATAAAGAAGCATTTTTGCAAAAATATAATGTTCGGCAAGGAATCCTATTCGTAGGCAAAGGAAGCGCTAGAGAGGTTTTATTTGTCGATAATGGCAAATTTATTTTGGATAGTCAGGGAGCAGTGCGTGTAGTTCAGACCACATTATCGCAAAAACAGCAAAACATGCTTGGTACAGAACAGGGCAAAGTTAACCAATCTAGCGATGTGGCATTTCAAGAATGGATCCACCAGCTAGCTGGTCAAGCAAAACTAAACGCAGATATAAAAATATTTGATGCCGCCGCTGTCTTTGCAGAAGTCATTGAACATCCTGAAAAATACAGTGTTACTAATGGCTGCGCTATTTATTATTGTGATAGCCATACAAATCCGGAAAGTATAAAAAATATAAAAGGGAATGCGATTGTTATAAATCAAACGCAAGCAAGCAGCGCTAACGTCAAAATTTACTTTGTTAAAGATGGCAAACAAGTGCGGTCAGAAGATAGATCAAGACACATAGAATTGACACTTTCAGAAGATGCTCAAAAAGAATTAGAAAAAAAATCAAAGGAACCTAGAAAGAGCAAAAAAGGATTAGTTTGCCTAACAACTCCAAATGAACAACACAATGGCTGGTCTATACAGCTCATTCAAAATGCTGTAGCTGCTTATAAAACATCCTTTGCGGAAGAAATTAAATTAATAGACTCTAATAGCGTATTTTGGGATGGGTTACACCCCATAGGTAAAATACACTTTTTATTAGAGGAACTTTTGGCTACTTGCTTGAAAGAGCATTATGATCTGCAACCCGCTAGACAGTGGAAAGATGACATGGATATTTCACGACCGGAAGCACGAGCATTCGCGCCTGGAACGTCTGTAGCACCGGGTGGAACGTCCGAAGCACCTGGGCGGCTAAAACAAGGTGATGATACAGTTGTCCAAGAACAGAAAAATTTACCATCGAAGTCTTATGAAATTCCTTATATAAGACCAAGAATGTAATTTAACGTCAGGTATCCTTAAGAATAAAATCCTATAGCAGTTCCCGCTTTTGTGGGAACTGCTACATATAAGAGTAACGAACTTAGCTAAATATGAAATTCGAGTTAGGAAAATTTAATTTGAATACAGCTAAACTTTGATTAGCCAGATCTTCTAATCCTAAAGCACGATACGATTTAATCATAATGACTAATGCTTCTTTTACTTCTGGCGCTCCTTGATAACGTTGCACTATTTCATTTGCTCGATTTGCTGCCGCTACATACGCTTTTTTTCTAAAATAATAATTGGCGATATGAAGCTCATAACTTGCAAATAAATTTCGTAAATAGATCATCCGTTGTCTAGCATCTGCAACATAACGGCTCTGGGGATAACGATCGATCAACTGTGCAAATTCCTGGTAAGCAAGACGCATCGTTCCCGGGTCTCTCATCGAGAGGTCAATAGGAACATACCGTAAATACCACCCTCTATCCTGATCCATATCTGCCAAAGCACGCATGTAATAGGCATAATCAATCGATGCGCTATTAGGATATAAATGGATAAAACGTTCTGCAGCTGCTTTTGCTGAAGGGGAATCCCCATTTTGGTAATAACTATAGATAAGTTCTAATTGCGCTCGTTCTGAGTAACGATTAAACGGATATATAACATCAAGTGCTTCGTAAGCCTTAATAGCATGTACATAATTTCGATTAGCGAGCGATTCTTTAGCCGTTTGATAAATTTGCCCAACGGATTGTTCCTGAAAGGCAATCAATGGGTCATTAGATTTAGTAGCGCAAGCACTCAATAAAGCAGCGACTAAACCTATAAGAAAAACAAAATTAAATAGTTTCACAATGTATTTATTAATAAAGTTATGACTAATTCTAGCGTAATGAATGCTGCATCCCGCCTTGCCAACCTATCTGGCCGCGGGACAAAGCCCTTGAACAAGCTTTCATCGAAAAAGCACCCTATATATAGGTTTTTGCACAGGGCAAGTCCAAATTCCAATCTTTGTGTAAAATTTAACCCTTATTCTTTTTTTCGAAAAATCTCATTTAGCTTAAATTTTTCCGCTAAGATAGGAATTCCGCACCATCCTATAACCGCTTCAACAATAAGAATAACACCCACCAAAAATGCAAATAATTTACCCAAACCTAATAAAACACCGATCAATAAGACAACGCCAATGACTAAACGAGATATGCGTTCATTGGCTTGGATATTGCTTGCTACATTCAACATAGATAGTATCCTCTATTAAGTAATAATAAAAAGGCATCGCTCCCGACAGCATTATAGCGATAGTTCTATGAAAAACACAGCTCAAACCATTAATTGTCAGGTTATTGTCCCTGAACACTTAGCAGAAAAACGACTCGACCAAATTCTGAGTGCATTGTTTCCTGCCTATTCGCGGTCCCGTTTGCAAAGCTGGATACGTAGCCAACAGATTCGAGTCGATCAAGAACTAAAACGTCCTCGTGATAAAATTAAAGCAGGGGCATTGATTACTATTTGTGCAACACTGCCTGAGGAAACGAAATGGGAAGCACAAGCATTACCGCTGAACATCATTTATGAAGATGAGTCTTTACTTATCATTAATAAACCTGCCGGTTTAGTTGTTCATCCTGCAGCTGGTAATCCTGATAAAACGCTGCTTAATGCGTTATTACATCATTGCCCGCAGTTAAAACAACTTCCTCGTGCCGGCATCATACATCGACTAGATAAAGATACTTCTGGTTTATTAGTCGTCCCAAAAACCTTGGATGCACATACTAAACTTGTCAGACAACTCCAGGCACGGACCATTCAGCGGGATTATTATGCCGTAGTTCAAGGAGTTATAATCTCAGGAAGAACTGTTAATGCGCCTATGAGTCGGCACCCTAGACTTAGAAAAAAAATGGCTGTCAATGAAATTAGTGGAAAAGAAGCCATTTCACACTACCGCGTTGAGGAGCGCTTCCCGCAGCACACTTGGATAAAAGTTCAATTAGAAACGGGACGAACGCACCAAATCCGTGTCCACATGGCTCACATCCATCATCCCTTAGTTGGTGATAAAACCTATCGCGGCCGCCTACAGTTACCCAAAAAAGCCAGTGAAGCATTGATAATGTGCTTACGCCAATTCCCTCGACAAGCCTTACATGCATACCATTTAAAACTAATACATCCTGTTACTCAGCAAACAATTGAGTGGGAAGCACCTTTACCAGAAGATATGAAAAACCTAATAAACTGTCTAAGAGAAGATAAGCAGCATGCTTGACCTGATTGTCCCTGATTGGCCTGCGCCTTCTTGGATTAAGGCCTTTACCACAACGCGTCATGGAGGCTTTAGCCATCCACCTTTCAATAGTCTGAATCTAAGCCCGTATGTAGGAGATAATGACCATAGTGTGGCCCAAAACCACCAACTTCTTAAAAGTTTACTAGGCCTAACAAACGATCCTCTCTGGCTCAAACAGGTGCATGGAACAAAGGTTATTTCTGCCAATGTCCCGTCTGACTTAGTAGCTGACGCGGTTTACTCCCACGAACCCCAAGTAGTTTGTGCTGTACAAACAGCTGACTGCTTACCCATATTGGTTTGTAATCGTACTCACTATGGTGTAGCTGCCATTCATGCCGGCTGGAAAGGTCTAGCCGCTGGCATTATAGAAAATAGTATACAAGCACTCGATTGTCCGCCGACCGATCTAATAGCTTGGTTAGGCCCCGCCATTGGCCCTCAAGCCTTTGTTGTAGGAGAGGAAGTTATCACGGCATTTACAGAGAAAAGCCCTACAGCTAGCGCAGCTTTTCAACGGATAGACAATAAACACTGGTTGGCAAACCTCTATCAACTTGCCAAACTACGGTTACATAGCCTCGGAATAAGCGCTATTTATGGCGGTAAGCATTGTACTTACACTAATAAAGAGCAATTCTTCTCCTTCCGCCGAGATAAAGTAACGGGCCGCATGGCTAGTCTCATCTGGATTACTGGCTCTCTTCCTGAATCAACAAACTAAGCAAAACAGCCCCTTACCCTGTAACCTGTAAAGCAAAGTCTTTTATTGTTCTTTTCTTGTACAAACACCCTCTCTCCTCTATACTACGGTCAATATAAAAATAAGATAATTATAACAATAACAACTATTTATGCGTCGCTATTTATTAGCCTGCTTGCTTGGGCTATTCACCATACCCCTTTTTGCTAAGCCGCTACCACAAGACTTTTCAATAAATCCTCAGCAAGATATCGATGAAAAACGATGGGGAATACTTGTCTACCACAGCTGGATGACTAGTAACAATATTGGCGCCGTATTAACCTGGCAAAACGTCCATTTAAAATACGGGACTTTAAACTCCATAGACCTAGCCTATCAACTAGCGCCGCAAAATCCGCTACGACATTTTTTTCAACCGCTGGTTAGTACGGTAGAAGTCGCAGGAAATTTTAGCCAGCGGCGTGATCCCAATGGCTTAATTTATGAATTCGACCCTTACTTAAATTTCCGTTGGAAGTCCTTTCCCTGGGATAACATCATCACAACAACATTCTCTATTGGTGATGGACTTTCTTATGCAACAGGACTCCCTCTACGGGAAGAGCACGATTCAACAAATAATAATGCAAAACATTTATTAAACTTTTTAGTCCTAGAAGCCAGTTTTGCCGCGCCTAAACATCCTGATTTACAATTTGTTGTACGAGTCAACCATCGTTGTGGCGCTTGGGGTCTATTTGGAGCAGGTAACTTAAGCTCTAATGCTGTAGGCGTTGGAATACGTTATTTATTTTAAGATATTAAACCAAATCCTAAAAATACCGTTGCCTACCTTGCTGGCATAAATAATTCACATGTAGAGTTTTTTATACTTCCGTTTCGGAGCAAACCAAGCATCACCAAGCCTGGCTTTGAAAATCTAAAGTTATCATCCCTTAACCCTTCATAAAGAATGAGAACTATTCAAGGTTTAAGTGAATTTTCTGGCTTTGAAGAAAGCTCACCGGAATCCTCTATTACTTTAACACTCGTTATTTTTTTACTTTCCGCATTATCTGACCAAAAGCTTCCGACTGAAGAAGTTTTATCTATTCGTTCTTTTTCCACTAAATTATTTAATACGCAAATTGCGTCATTACTTTCTGAAAACTCTTTAGACGTAGCTATCGCATTTCTGTCAATGAAATTTAATAACCTTTTTTCTTTAGTGCAGTAAATTTTAGTCAACCTTTTTTTTACAACCCTATTTCTATTTCCAATGCTTGAAATTTTTAAACTCCGTCTTGTATGAAACATTTGATATAACCTTAAAATAAAATTAAAATATTATGTAAATAAAATATTCATATTAAGTATAGCAACTATTTATTTTTTTTCAAAAATTTTTTAAAAAAAGAAATTTATTTTTTAGAAAGAGACGTTAAAACGATGCTTGGAAATATTTTCACAGTTTTAATACGGTTGTTTTTTACTGCAATAACTTCCATTCGTTTATCTTCCAATTGCAGTATTGTCCCTACTTTGGGAATGATTTCGAGGTGTTCGATGATAAGGCCGCTAAGTGTTTTAGGACCGCGTAAGGGGAAATTACAATTTAATTCACGATTTAAGTCTCGCAACGAAATTCCACCATCAACTAAATAACTTCCATCCTCTTGAAGATAGACAGCTCGGCGCAACAACGCCGTATCGGTTGTAAATTCGCCTACAATCTCTTCTAAGATATCTTCCAAGGTAATAAGTCCTTGGATTTCGCCATATTCATTCACAACCAAACCAATACGATGCTTTTCTCGGCGAAAATTTAATAACTGACTACTTAACGACGTCCCTTCTGGGATAAAATAAACTTCCTCTGCTACTTTAAGCAACCCTTCTTTACTCAACTGCGTTTCACTTAAACTATTTAAAACCCTACGGAAATGCAAAATACCAATAATGTCGTCAATAGATTTTCGATAAATAGGTAAGCGTGTATATTCGCTCTTAATCAATTTTTTTAAGATAACATCCCACGACTCATTGATGTCGATTCCTATAATCTCTTGACGGGGAACCATAATATCTTCTATAGCCACTTTCTCTAACTCTAATACTTTCAATAACATATCCTGATAATCACTGGGCATATGTCCCGTACTTTCATGCAGCAAGCTTGCCAACTCTTCGCGAGATAACTGCTCAACAGCTGATTTTGAAAGCCTTATTCCACACAAGCGCAAACTTGAGTTAGCGATAAGATTCGTTAACCATACCAACGGATATAAAATATGTAATAAAATAATAAGCGGCCACACCGAAAAAAATGCAATTGGGAGTGGATAAAGTGTTGCTAGGGTCTTTGGCGCCACTTCGCCAAAAATTAATACAACAAACGTAAGCCCTAACGTTGCAAAAAAAACACCTCCTTGCCCAAAATATTGAATAGCGATCAGCGTTGCCACGGCAGCGGCTAAAATATCAGCGAAAGTTCCACACAACAGGATAACGCCTAACAAGCGATCCGGTCTTTTTAATAAATTTTGTACTTGCTTTGCTAAATAATGATTATGCCGCACTAAATGTCTTAAGCGATATCGATTAATTGATAACATCGCCGCTTCTGCCAATGAAAAAAAGACCGTGCATAGCAGTAAAACTACTAATAAACTGACGAGAAATTTAAGTGAATGCACTGTTTAAAATCTTTCCTTATTAAAGCGCAGGCATGAGTAAAATTGCCCCTAAATAAATTCCACCAATTAAGCTCACTCCTACTAAGGTCCAGCGAATAGCTACTTTTCCACGCCACCCGAAATAGCTTCTACCAATTAATAACATTAAAAGCACTGACCATGCCACTATCGACAAAAGCGTTTTTTGCCATAAGCCTTCTAAGGCAATCGGATGAAATAAAACTAAACTGGTGACTAATACAAGCGTCAACAACACAATGGCAATAAAAATTAAGGTGAATAAATAAGTCTCCATTACTTCAAGCGGAGGGAAATAATGGATAAAGCTAATCGCTTGTTTATGCTTAAGAATCCATTCTTGACTAGCCAGTAATAACGCTTGAAGTGCCGCTATACATAAAACGATGAACACGAGCGTTGAGAGAAAAAAATGAATAAAGTCAGCGCAGGAAGCCATAATAAATTTACCTACCTCAGCCTTAAGCTGATACAATAACAGAATTTTTTAAGTCATTCATTATCAGCTTCTTAAAAAGCAAGAAAAGAGTCGCACCCATGTTTGATAATTTAACCGAACGTTTAACACAATCTTTTAAGAATATCCGTGGACAAGGCCGTTTAAGTGAAAATAATATTCGCGAAAGTCTACGCGACGTAAAAAAAAGCTTAATTGAAGCCGATGTCGCTTACCCCGTTGTCAAAGTGATAGTCGAAAAAATACGACAGGAGGCGCTAGGGCAAAAAGTAATGGCCAGCTTAACACCTGGTCAAGCCTTTATAAAAATTGTTAATAACACGCTAACCCAGATAATGGGAGAACAACTCTCAGAATTAAATCTTTCCACACAACCCCCTGCAGTTATACTGATGGCCGGTTTACAAGGCTCGGGAAAAACCACAACCGTTGCTAAACTAGCCCATTGGCTAAAGACACAAAAAAATAAATCTGTGCTGGTCACCAGTACAGACATTCATCGTCCCGCTGCCATTTTACAGCTAGAAAATTTAGCACAATCGATAGAAGTTACCTTCCATCCCAGCGATGCCTCTCAAAACCCCACACATATCGCACAATCTGCTATCCAAGCAGCCCGAATTAAAGGAATAGATATCGTTATCATCGACACGGCTGGTCGTCTACACATCGATACAGCCATGATGGATGAGATTCGTGCTCTCCACAAAGTGGCCCACCCTATAGAAACCTTATTTGTCTTGGACAGTATGATGGGGCAAGAGGCAGCAAAAACAGCGAAGGCCTTTGATGAAGCTATTCCCCTGACAGGAATTATTCTTACTAAACTCGATGGCGACACGCGTGGCGGGGCTGCTCTATCGGTGAAATTTACGGTAGGAAAGCCTATTAAATTTATAGGGGCTGGCGAGAAAACTGCAGCACTTGAGCCATTTTACCCGGACAGAATTGCATCACGCATACTAGGGATGGGTGATGTACTTTCACTTGTAGAAGAAGTGCAACGCCATGTCGACCAAAAATCAGTGCAAAAACTCAATCAAAAACTGCAAAAAGGAAAAAAATTTAATCTTGAGGATTTTTTGAATCAGCTCCAACAGATGGACAAAATGGGAGGAATGTCGCAACTCTTAGAAAAGCTTCCAGGAGGAAATTCTGCACTTTTAGCCTCCGCTAAAAATACCCTGAACGAAAAATTAACAATTCAAATGAAAGCTATCATCTGTTCTATGACGAAAAAAGAACGTCACTTTCCAGATATCATCCAAGGATCTCGAAAACGGCGGATTGCCTCAGGCTCGGGTACACAAATACAAGACGTTAACCGTTTACTTAAGCAATTCAATCAAATGCAGAAAATGATGAAGCGTTTTTCTAAACCAGGCAGTATGGATAAACTCCTACAAGGGTTACAAAACCAACATCCTCATTAAGCCCTTCCCAAATGGTTAAAATTTGAGTAGAATCGCCAGCTTCAATCCAATTGAATTCTAGATATATATATAAGAGGAAGACTTATTCCATGGTTACCATTCGTTTATCGCGAGGGGGTATTAAAAAACGTCCCTTTTACCACATTGTTGTAACAGATAGCCGAAAACCTCGTGACGGACGCTATATTGAACGTTTAGGTTATTATAACCCCATGCCAGCTGGCAATGATGTGCCTTTAAAAATAGCAGAAGAACGAACACAATACTGGCTATCGCAAGGTGCCCAGCTATCTGAAAAAGTTAAAAATCTTATTAAGGCCGCCAAGAAGATGTCCCCGGCTACAAAAAGCGCAGACCAGACCGAAATTGCCGCTTAAAACCCAACATAGATTTTTATTCTAAATAAGCCTCTTTTCAAGTCAAGTATGAACTTGAGCTTGAGGTATACGCTTAACGAGGACCGTAGGTAAGCGCTCAACAACGAAATCAAGCTCATAACGGTAGTTTGGAAAGAGGTCTAATGCGAAAAATTTGGGTTCTAGTCGGTTCTGTAGGAAAGCCTCATGGCATTAAAGGCTGGGTCAAAATAAACTCCTATACAGAACCTCTAACTAACATTCTCCTATACAAACCTTGGTACCTAAAAACGTCTGATAAAGAAGAGCCCGTCCTTGTTAAAATAGGCCAGCATCAGATTCAGGATCAGCGGTTGGTCGTGCAATTTGAAAACTGCCAAACCCCTGAGTCTGCCCGTCTCTTTACGAATAACCAAATCTATGTTGAACGCAAGCAATTTTTTCCGCTGAGTTCTAAAGAATACTATTGGGCTGATTTAGAAGGCCTAAAAGTCTATACTTGTGAGAAAGTTTATTTAGGTGTTATCCAAACACTTATTGCTACGGGCTCTAACGATGTCCTCATCATTGAGGGTGAAAAAAGAATCCTTATCCCATTTTTACTCGATCACACAATTAAATCCATTGATTTGGATCAGCAAATAATGGTAGTCGATTGGGACCCCGATTTTTAAAAGGGTGCCTTAAGACACCCTCTAAACTCTTATGAATATTCAAGTCATTACCCTATTTCCAGAAATGTTTGCCGCGTTAAATGCAAGTATTCCCGGCCGCGCACAAAAACAAGGGCTTATCCAACTCTCCTATTTAAACCCTAGAGATTTTACAACCGATAAACATAAAACAGTCGATGATAAATCTTATGGTGGCGGCCCAGGCATGATTATGAAATTTAAGCCCCTTCAAGCAGCAATACAAGCGGCTAGACAGAACCATCCGGGCCTTATTAGTTACCTCTCTCCGCAGGGAGCCCGTTTTGACCAAACAGCCGCTCAACAGTTAAGTCAACGTCAAAGCCTCATTTTAATAGCGGGGCGCTATGAAGGTGTAGATCAGCGTCTTATTGATAAAGAAGTGGATGAAGAATGGTCCGTGGGCGATTTTATCTTAAGTGGTGGGGAATTAGCTGCGATGTGCCTTATCGATGCCGTTATTCGCCTATTAGAAGGTGCCCTCGGTCATTTGGAATCAGCTTTACAGGATTCTTTTAGCCATTCTTTGCTAGACTATCCCCACTATACGCGCCCTGCCGAAATTGATAATCTAGCCGTTCCTCCCGTTTTACTCGGTGGGGATCATAAAGCTATTTGCCGATGGCGCTTAAAACAAGCACTAGGACGAACATGGCAACGCCGTCCCGATTTACTAAAAAAGCATATACTTAGCGAACAAGAGCAGGTATTATTGGCAGAATTCATCCGTGAGCATAGCGAATAAGATTTGGAGTTAGCGATGAGTAATCTCATACAAACGATTGAACAAGAACAAATGACCCAACAAAACTTCCCAGACTTTCGTACTGGCGATACTATTATCGTAAAAGTAAAAGTTAAAGAAGGAACTCGAGAGCGATTACAAGCCTTTGAAGGCGTTGTTATTGCAAGGCGTAAACGTGGGTTTAATTCATCTTTTACCGTTAGAAAGATTTCGCATGGTGAAGGTGTAGAACGTGTATTTGCACTTTATAGTCCCTTAATAGCAGACATAGAAATCAAACGCCGTGGTGATGTTCGCAAAGGAAAACTCTATCATTTGCGCAATCTTCGTGGTAAGGCGGCTCGTATTAAAGAAAAACTAGAAAATACTAAGCAAATATTGCCAGAGGTAAAAAACAACAATAGTGAAACTACAGGATAAAATGCACTATTTGTTGAATCTTGGTTTAGGTTTATGGCGACGCGGAATAAAAATAAAAAAGGACTACAAACAAAGGCCGAACGTACTAATTCAAATTATTCAGCCGTTATTCAAGCACCCTTCGGTAAGTTAGGAATAGTAGTTCAATCTTTCCTTGTAAAGATTGAGTTTCTAGAAGATGACGTTCCCTTAGGGTTTGCTGCAAAACAACCTGTAATTAGCCAAATCGTTAGTGAATTAAACCATTATTTTAAAAATCCCAATTTTCAATTTACTATCCCCTATTACGTCGCTGGAACCACTTTCCAAAAACGGGTATGGAATGCCTTAATTCATCTGCCTACTGGCAAAACAAGCACTTACGGAGAACTAGCCAAGAAATTAAAAACAGGCGCAAGGGCTATTGGAAATGCGTGCCGATCCAATCCATTACCCTTATTAATCCCCTGTCACCGTGTGCTAGCCCAACACGGACTCGGTGGTTTTAGTGGTGAACGTACAGGAAAAAAAACGTCCATAAAGCAATGGTTGTTAGCGCATGAAGCGGCTAGATCATCTTAAAAGCAGCTAAAAAAAACCAAGCATATAATTCAAGCTGAGTGTGCAGAAAAAATTGAGTTAAAACATCGCGCATTCTACATCTGTCAAGAAAGTGTAAGTAATTACGCAAATTCGTGTAAGCAAAAACTGAAGCAGTCAATCGCCCATTGTAATAAATAATAAGTTTGTTAATCTATGTTTTGTGTTTTGCTAATGATCTTGTTTGAGATCACGGATTTAGTTTTTAGCTTCACTTCTGGAAACTAATTAGCAAAACTCTGCTCGTGGAACGAAAGGATAGGGATGTCCACATCATAAGGATATGATGCTAGCAAGGATGCTTACAGGGATGTCACCAACGCAGATATACCCCCTTGGGCCGTTTTACGGCCCTTTTTATTTTCTCTTCTAAAAAAATTTTTAATCTTTATCTATATGTATCGCACTTGAAGTTACGAATTTGAACTTGCAAACTTCACGTGTTTTTAAATTTCAAAATCAGTTTTAGTCTTGCCAAAACCGATGGTATTTTTGACGGTACGTCTCTATTTGTATATTGCTAGAATTTGGGTTTAATTTTAATGTTATCGCCCCATCAACCGCTGTATCATAGATGGTTGACTGTAAGCGCTGATATCGCTTTAGCACAATTTTATGTGGAAATTTAAATTGATTACGATAACCCGTGGGAAATAAGGCTATACGCGGTTTAACTTGATTTAAAAACTCAATACTGGAAGATGTTTTGCTACCGTGATGCGGCACAACTAAAATACTACTCGCCAGACGATCGCCCGAATGGTTTACCAGAGAATTTTCTGCACTACTTTCAATATCACCTGTTAATAAAATACTATGCCGATAATTACTTACTTTCAATACACAAGAACTATCGTTTCCTAAGTAAACATCATTAGAAACAGGATACATTATTTCAAACTTGACTTTATCCCATTCCCAATTGGTTTTTTCGCGACAAAAATCGGCGGGCCGTGGTAAAAATTTTTTTGGAATACTAGTAACTATATTGGTTACTGGCATTTGTTCTAAAAGACTTTTGGCACCACCGATATGATCATTATCACCATGACTCACTATTAACATATCAAGTTTTTGAATACCTAATTTTTGTAGATATGGAAGAAGTACAGCACGTCCTGCATCAAAAGTTCGGCTCGGGCCTGTATCATAAACTAGTGTATGATGCTGTGTTCGGACTACTGTTGCCAAACCTTGACCAACGTCGAGAAGACTAAACCAAATCTCGCCACTTTTTGGTCCAACCGGTTTGTAAAAAAATAAAGGTAATAAGTAGATCACACTCAAAAAGCGCATTGGAAATCCTTGTGGCGCTAAGAGCAATAATACTCCCAATAAACTTGAAACCAATATCCATGGCGCTGCAATAAATGCTGTGTATTGAGTCCATTGCAGTGTTGCAAGTACACTTAGCAGCTGCCAAAGTAATTCAAGTAATTGCTCTGCTAAAACTAATAACGCATTCCCCCAAGATGAAATAAATAACGCTATAAAACTCCCGAGGAGAGCCAGGGGTAAAATAATAAAGCCTATCGATGGAATAGCTATTATATTGGCTAAAAAGCTTATCCAAGAAATCTGGTGGAAAAATAATAATGATATTGGGATTAACCCTAACCCCACACTCAATTGCGTTTTCCCCCAAACTTGCCAAACTTTCATTGGTTTAAGCCGTCCTAAAGTACTGTAAAAAATAAAAGCGACGGCCATAAAGGAAAGCCAAAAACTAGCAGATAAAACCGAAAAAGGAGAATAAACTAAAATAATCAGCAATGCACAATGCAATGTATAGCCAGAAACAAGATTGCGCCGTAGTAAGCTAGCTCCCAGAAATACCAGCAACATCAATAAAGCACGTTGTATCGGTAAAGCAAATCCAGCCAAAGCCGCATAAAACAGTGCAAACAAAACCGTCAGCGCAGCCGCGACTTGAGAAGCTGGAATAATAAGCGCCGCATTAGGAATACGACACCAAAAAAAACGAGTTATGAAATAAATAATCCCCACAATAAAAGCAAGATGAAGGCCTGAAATAGCAAATAAATGGTTGGTACCTGTTCCTCGCATCACTTGCCATTGTGCATCAGTAATTTCATAGCGAACGCCTGTACTTAATGCACTGATGAGGCCTACCAGCGGATAATTTTTTAGTGATTTTTCTATATTACGAGTTAGTCTTTCTCGTAGATGATCTATAAAGTAATAAGCGTTTGATGTTTTAATTAAATGGGCAGGGATTCTATTAACAATATAGCCTGTCGCTTGAATATTCTGTTGAAATAATGCCGCTTGATAATCAAAACTTCCCTCACTCCAAAATGCACGAGGTCGCTTCAAACGAATAGCAAACTGCCAGACATCCCCTTTTTTTATTTGTGGCGGGTTATTTGAATTTCTATAGCGATAGCTACTTAAACGGACCTTTAATGGATAATGAATTGAAATTTTTGTTGTTAACTCTTTAATCAGAAAATCAAACCGAAGTTGATGTGGATGATTCTCTGGAATAGAGGCTACCATGCCTTTTGCAGTCAATGTTTGCCCTTCTAATGCTATAGGCAGGGAGTGGTATAGCCTATAATGCGCGACTATGAGAGCCCATGAGAACCCCAGAAAACAAGCAATAAAAAATGTAATTAATAAAGAAGAAATTCGCCGAAAGCAAATATATACAATGCTACTTATTACAATACACCACCCCGCTACTTGCGGAGAAGGCAAATAGCAAAAGCGTGTACAAACTACCACACCAACCAAAAACCCAAGCGTCCAGCGGGCCATAAAATTCTTATTATTTATTGGTATTCTAAAAACTTTACGCTAGTTATGCATTGATGTAAATAAAATATAAGCATGTAAATCGTAGATAGGTTTTTACAAAGAAATTAGAAAACTTACATGCCTAATTTAAAAAATGTTTCTACCGCCATAACCGCCGCCGCAACGAATCCCGCGGCAGGAATAGTGAGTACCCATGCCCATACAATACGTCGAACTGTCGGCCAATGAGTATTTAACCAACCATTACTTGTACCAACACCAAGAATAGCGCCGGTTACTGTATGTGTTGTTGAAACAGGAATACCAAGATCGGTTGCTGCAAATAACGTTAATGCGGCACCTGTCGCCGCACAACCACCACTTAAAGGCGTTAGTTTTGTTAACTTACTACCCATGGTATGAATAATACGCCAACCTCCCATTAACGTTCCTAAACCCATAACAAAGTTACAGGAAATAACAACCCAGAATGGGATATAAAAATGCCCGTTTAAAAGACCTGTTGAAAATAACAACACGGCAATAATACCCATGGTCTTTTGTGCGTCATTACCACCATGGCCTAGACTCAGTAAAGCACCAGCAACAAATTGGGCACGCTTAGCCCATCTTTCTGCTTTAAGCGAATTTACATCCTGCAGTAAGCAATTTGAAAGTTTTATCAAGAACCAACTAATCAATAAACCGAGCACCGGAGATAAAACAATGGCAATTAATACGGGAAGTAGTCCATGCCAATTCAAAACACTCCATCCACCTCCAACTACTGCAGCACCGACTAGTCCACCTATTAATCCATGCGACGAACTAGAAGGTAAACCGAAATACCAAGTTAATAAATTCCAAATGATAGCGCCAATAAGCGCCGCAAAAATAATGTAAGGTGTAATGATATGTGGTTCCACCAAACCTGATCCAATCGTGGTGGCTACATTGAGATGAAAAAATAAAAAAGCAATAAAATTAAAGAAAGCGGCCCATAAAACCGCCGTAAATGGCTTTAAAACTTTAGTGGCCACCATAATAGCAACAGAATTGGCTGCATCATGGAATCCATTGATAAAGTCAAATATAAACGCTAAGAAGACAACAAAATAAATAAATACGAAGGTGCTAGTCATTTAACGTTCTTTCCATCACCTAAAATCGCTGTCAAGTATACACGACGTTCATACGCTTGGCACTCTGATGATCCCCTTAGGACAAACGCTAAACCATGATAAGGTATGGAAATAGTTTTTTGGATTTTATTCATTTATTTTTATATCCTCTAAAAATCCTTCTTATTGTTTAAAATTTCAGTACCCGAACCTTTGCTTTAACATACAATATACTCGCAGAGAAACCAAGAGGATTTGCGCTATGTTACCCATGATTGAACTTTTGCAACAACTTGTTGCTTGTCCTTCTGTAACACCTGAGGATGCAGGTTGTCAAACCCTTTTAAGTAGACATTTGCAACGCTTAGGTTTTGAGATTGAACACTTACCCTTTGGAGAAGTCAATAATTTCTGGGCTAAACGCGGCGAAAAAGAACCTTTATTTGTTTTTGCCGGGCATACGGATGTTGTACCAACAGGTCCTCTAGAAAAGTGGGCTACACCACCTTTCGAGCCTATAATTAAGAATGGTCTTCTGTATGGCCGCGGTAGTGCCGACATGAAAGGCAGTCTAGCCGCTATGTTAGTTGCTTGTGAAATATTTATCACACAAAGCCCTAACCACCACGGCTCTATCGCATGGTTGATTACAAGTGATGAGGAAGGCCTTAGTATTGATGGCACAGCAAAAGTAATTGAAACACTAAAAAAAAGGAACGTAAAAATTGATTACTGTTTAGTAGGGGAACCGACTTGCGAAGAAAAACTAGGTGATACTTTAAAAATAGGCCGGCGTGGATCGCTGTCAGGTCATTTGCTTATCCATGGGAAACAAGGCCATATTGCTTATCCGCAATTAGCTAAAAACCCTATCCACCTATTTTCGCCCATCTTAGCTGAATTACTGCATACCCAATGGGATAACGAGGTTAGTAACGCGGATTTCCAAGCAACGAGTTTTCAACTCTCTAATATCCACGCAGGAACAGGGGCAGGCAACGTCATTCCTGATATTTTAGACATTAAATTCAACTTTCGTTATTCACCCATAACTACGGCTGAAAAACTACAAGATAGAGTTGAAGGTATTTTAAAAAAACACAGTGTAAATTTTACACTCAATTGGCTACCTGGAGGTGGTAAACCCTTTCTCAGTTCTGCAGGCCAATTACGCAACACTACAATTTCTGCCATAAAAGAAATTACTGGCGTAACGCCTAAGCTTTCTACGAGCGGAGGCGTTTCCGATGCGCGCTTTATTGCGCCTTTAGGAACCGAGGTTATAGAATTTGGCCCTTGCAATCGAAGCATCCATCAAATCAATGAATGTGTTTCCATTACAGAGTTAGAACAATTGGCTTTAATTTATGAAGCTCTTTTAAAAAAGCTATTACTTTAAAATCTAGTTTCGTATTCGTAACTAACATCTACAATTACGGCCGCTATAGCGGCTTTGGATTTAATAGCCTGTTTATAACCGTCGTCTTTTGTTTGATTTCTGGGCAAATTGGCTTTGACTAGCGGAATGTACATGCAAGTACATGAGCATCGGAAAAGCCAATCTAACAACGAAATCAAACAAAAGACGACGGTTATAAACAGGCTAAAAAAAAGCAGCCTAGGGCTGCTTTATATATCTTATGAAAGAAAGTGAGATTTCGCTAACCACGATGGATCAGGGTAGTAAGCTAACACTAATGTACCATTCTTAATTGTATGAATTAAAGAATCGGCAACTGCTGGGCTTACTGCAAAACAACCCCAACTTCGTCCTAAGCGACCATGCGCTTGAGCAAATTGTGCTGTTGCATAATCAGCTCTATGGAAGACGATATCACGAGATTCTGCTCTATCGTTAAATCCTTTCTCTAATCCTTTAACCCTTAATGAATAACCGTGTTTACCATCATAAGTAGACTCAGTTAAAAACACACCTAAACTTGACTCCAAACTTCCTGGACTGTCAGAAAAGGCATTGGCATAATTGCCACCACTATTTTGCCCGTGAGCAACGTACTCGTTGAACAGGACTGTATGATTATTTAGGTCTAACACCCAAAGCCTACGAGCTGTCGATGGCTTTGTATAGTCCACAATCGTTAAAACTTGCTGTTTATCTAAGCCTTCTTGTCTTGCTTTACTATAAGCTTCTAAACCTAGTTGCAAAGCCTTTGGGTTAAGCCCAGGAGCTTTGCTGCGGAATTGATTTACTTCATTCTGTACGTTCAAGTCACCTGTAGGACTAGCACTTACAGCCATAGTAAAAAGACCACTGGCTAAAAGTAACAAACTTGTTATTTTCTTTAAAATCACTATAACAACCTCCTCCTCACGATTAAGCAAGGAAGAGACACTATAGCATAATTCGCACATAAAATGAACGTTTTTAGCCCACTTTAGCCAGTAAAAGGCTTACATATTAGCCTTTATAGGCCCGTAAAGTAGCAAAAAACTCAGGAGAATTTAATTGGAGCTTATCAAATATCTGGGTGGCTTTACCCCAAGCTTGCTCTAAATCAATACTCTCTAAGACAAGCTGATAGCCCTTCTGTAAGTCAGCGTCACATCCCCATCCATGCATATGCACCAACCCTAACAAACGGCGCGCTAAAAAGTAATTTTGCTCGTTTGCTGCTTGCAAATAAACACGCGACTCTTCAAAAAAAGTTTGCGCATAGACCTTAGGCTGATTGGTCTTATAGAGTGGGTTTTTGACCATATCTAGCCAAAACTTACCATAATTTAATAAGCATTCCCCAAGTAAATATTGAGCCTTTGGATCCCCAAAACTCGACAACACCCTATAACACTCTAAAACATGAAACTCCGCATAAGGTAAACCCTTATCAAAACTATGCTTTTTATAAAAGGCGGCCATAGCGTAGAAAGCTTGGGTTAAAGCCTTCAGTTGCTTATCCGACCCCTCTTGTTCATAAAGTCTATGTAATTTATGAAGTTTTTTTTGTAAACATTTAAATTTATATTTTTGGAAGCAATTCATAAAGAAAAGATTCAGAGAAGTTTCTACCTTTTTTAAAGCAGTCCTTTCAGCTATTTGTTTACTTAACGGCTTTGATTGACTGCTATCAGCATTCTACTTACAATACTCCTATCTATTTCATTTTGCATGGTCGACCACGTTTTCTTATACTCGTTCCTTTTTTGACTAAATTAGTCTGTATAGCAGCAGGCCTTCCGCGTCGCCCCGACATCATCATCCGCTGAGAAGCTTTAGAAAGCTTTTTTCCAAACTTAGCCTTTGCAATAGCTAATGCTTTATAATTAGCTTCCATTTTCTTACGTTCAATTTTAACGACCTTTTCCAGTGCTCTTTGATAAGCCTCTTGCGTTGCAACCCGGAGTCTTTCTTTAAAGTCTGCTTTAAGCGTAGCGATTTTAGCGCGTAAAGCCTTATGAACCACTCGAGCATTTTGAGCTGCTTTATTACGCTGCATTTTCTTAGCCACACTTAAGGGTGGTCTACCCCGTTTCTTTTTTGTTTGTGTTGTAAAAGTTGTCATAGTTTTTAATTTCCTTTTGTTAAGTAAGAATAGAAATTAGCATATCCCTTTAAATTAAAATAAACAGAGTTTTGCACACTATTTAAAATAAAAGTACAAAACTCAAATCCTAATATACTTATTATATAGTTTTAATAGAGTTCAGCAATAGCTCACTTAAAAAATAATCTATTTTATAAGTATACCTATCCGTTTTTTTATTATTTTAATAAAGAAATCTGTATTATTTCGGTGTCGTAAGTTAAATAATTACAGCAAGTAGTCTATTTATGGGTATTTATTTTCATTTTTCAAGAGAAATACTGCCCACAAATGAAAATATGGCATTTTAAAAATATAAGCGGGCAGTACACTAAAGCAAATGTAGGTTGTTTTCCTGATGTTGCTAAACAAAAATTTAATTGCGCAAGGGATAATCTCGCTGTGTTTCTCCACAATATAATTGTCGAGGCCTTGCGATACGACGCTTAGGATCAGCTATCATTTCTTCCCAATGTGAAACCCAGCCCACGGTACGTGCAAGCGCAAAAATAACGGTAAACATATTCGTAGGAATCCCTAATGCACTTAAAGTGATTCCTGAATAAAAATCAACGTTAGGATAGAGTTTCTTTTCCACAAAGTAAGGGTCTTCTAAAGCAATTTTTTCTAGCGCCAGAGCAAGCTTAAATAAAGGCTCCTCTTTTTGGCCCGTTTCTTCTAATACCGCGTGACAGGTTTCTTTCATAACCGTGGCTCGTGGATCATAATTTTTATACACACGGTGGCCAAAGCCCATTAATCGAAATGAATCATTGGGATCTTTTGCTCTTGCTATATACTTTTCAATATTTTCTACCTTACCTATTTCGTAAAGCATATTTAAACAAGCCTCATTAGCTCCACCATGTGCAGGCCCCCATAGCGCCGCAATTCCTGCAGAAATACAAGCATAAGGATTAGCGCCCGTTGAACCAGCAAGCCTTACTGTAGACGTAGAAGCATTTTGCTCGTGATCGGCATGCAAAATAAAAATCTTATCCAACGCTTTTGCTAAAACTGGATTAGGTTGCTTTTCTTCACTCGGAACTCCAAACATCATATGCAGAAAATTTCCAGCATAAGTTAAATCATTAGAGGGGTACATAAAAGGCAAACCGGTAGAATACTTGTAACACATCGCTGCCAACGTTGGCATTTTAGCAATTAAACGTAAAGCCGCTAAGGCACGATGTTCTTTATTATTAATATCTAATGACTCATGATAAAACGCAGATAAAGCACCAACAACACCCACCATAATTGCCATAGGATGGGCATCTCTACGAAAGCCATTAAAAAAATGACGTAATTGCTCATGAACCATCGTATGATTATTAATTTCTTTGTTAAAATCTTCTTTTTGTGCATGGCTTGGCAATTCACCATGAAGTAACAAATAAGCAATTTCTATAAAATCTGATTTTTCTGCAAGCTGATCAATCGGATAGCCCCGATAAAGAAGCTGACCTTTCTCACCATCGATAAATGTTATCTTAGAAGCACAAGCGGCTGTCGATAAAAACCCAGGATCATAAGTAAACACATCTCTTTTTGCCAACTGAGTCACGTCTATGACGTCTGGGCCTAACGTTCCCTTATATACAGGTAGTTCGATAGGAGACAAATCTTTGATGGTTAATGTCGTAGATTGGGTCATAATGGCCTCTATAATTATAAATTAATCGCGCTGGTTAACTAAACCAGCTAATTATCTGTAAGAGTTCGTGATTATACAATAGAGATAAAAGAGTCAGCTTGTTTCGTATTAAATTTTTATCAAAATATTAGATAGGCACGCGGTTTTTATGTTAGATTAACGATATTGTGTCAACTATTCAATACTTAACTGCTACCATAGACTCTATCGGTCAGCGTCTTGACAACTATTTACTTTCTAGACTAAAGGGTTTACCTAAAAGTCGTCTTTACCGAATTATACGTAAAGGTGAAGTCCGTGTTAATAAAAAACGTGTAAAACCTGATTATCGATTACAAGAGGGGGATATAATCCGCGTTCCGCCTTTAAAACTCTCTCCGCCTACCGAAACAAAAACCCCTAATGAAAAACTAGCTAGCTTACTAGAAAAGGCAATTATCTTTGAAGATAAAAACTTTCTAGCTCTCAACAAACCAAGCGGATTAGCGGTACATGGCGGCAGCGGAATACAACTTGGAGTGATCGAAACTTTACGCGCTATACGACCACAACAAAAATATTTAGAATTAGTCCATCGTTTGGATCGCGATACTTCAGGCTGTTTATTGATTGCTAAAAAAAGCAGCATATTAAAAGAACTACATGAATTACTCCGATCTGGCGCTATCAAAAAAACCTATCTTGCATTGGTAGTGGGTCATTGGCCAAAATCTTTGCAGAAAATTGATGTTCCACTGTATAAAAATCAATTACAGTCCGGCGAGCGTATCGTCCAAGTTCATCAAGCAGGAAAAATCTGTCTAACAGAATTTCGTCCTATAGATTATTTCTCTGATACTACTTTAGTAGAAGCCATGCCTATTACCGGCCGAACTCATCAAATTCGTGTCCATGCTCAGTATGCAAAACACCCGATTATTGGCGATGAAAAATATGGTGATAAACTCGCTAACAAAAAATTAAAAGCGCTAGGCTGCCGGCGACTTTTTCTACACGCAAGCCAACTCAACTTTATTTTAGCCTCCACAGAACAAACATTCGCACTAAAAGCAGAATTACCTTATGAATTAAAGTGCCTCTTAAAGCAATTGGGCAACACCAACCCTTTAATTTAAACTGCTGCATGCACTTTTCTTGACACTCCCCGTCACCTAAAACTCAACATCCTAATACAAAAAAATTTAAGCACACCCTAATAATGTTCAATAATTTGGAAGCCGTATTCTTAACAAGAAAATAAATAAAAAATTCATTTTTCAATAGCTTGAATTTATGAGCAACAATCATACACATCACGGCCAGGGCAGAAACTCCACTTACTAATTTTCACAAAAATTTCCCAGAAATATCCGTACGCTCAAACAATTATTCATATTTTTCAAAATATTTTTAACAAAAAAAATTCTAAATTATTAAGTTTAAAAAAGTGTTTACTTAATTTTATCTAATAATTTACTAATATTAATTTAATCTTTTTTACTTAAAGTGCTAATAATTTTTCTTTATTAGAAAAATTATTTCTATTGATATATTAGATAAGAGATAAAAAAATGCCTTTGAGTAAAAACCATACATCTGGTTGTTTTGGTGGAATATTTAATCTAAGAACCTGGAAAGATCTTATGAATCCACTTGGAGAAGGATCTAACTCAGCAAGATCAGCTTCTCCATTAAAACGATCGGCTTCCGTAGCAAGTTCATTCAGAACAAAACCAACAAGAACAAGAGGATATAGCATGCAACCTGAATTTAATTCAGCCCAAAACGCTGCAAGTGTAGCAGATAATCAATCTCAGCATTCGATAAGTTCCCATCGTACTAATAACGAAGCACAACAACGAAGAGAATCTGAATCTCATTCAGCCCAAAGCGTAAGGCAACGAAGCACTACAAGTAGAGAATCTGGATATCATTCAGCCCAAAGCGTGAATCAACGAAGCACTGTAAGCATGTCAGATAGTCAATCTTATTCGGAAATAAGTTACCAGCGTGCTAATAACCCAGTACAAGAACTAAGAGAATTAGAGCGACTCTTTGCCACCTATTTAAATATCCTTCATACAACAACCCAAGTAGAACTGGGTATCGCAAACTCGAATGAAAGTCCAGAAAGCTTATCTGCAATACAAAAGAAAAGAGCTATTTTTCAGCGTACCGCGCACCACGAACTGCAAAAAAGATCTAACGAAAAAAAAATGCAAGCTGATACCTCACTTTATCAACTTGCTTTATCTGGCCCTACACAAACAAGATTAAATGCAATTATGGGCGTTGGTGGCTTTGCAACAACCTTTTCACTCGCGGTAAACCCGGCATTAGGAATAGGACTTGCTGCAGCCACCACAATGATCTACGTAGGTTACCTGGCAGTTGAAGTAATAAAAGCCCGTCAAAACCGTGTAATCGCTAGAAAACTTCAGCCTTATTTACCTCAAGATGGCAGCGACATTCTAAACGTAATAAGCTCGCTCTTAGTGTTACTTGTCAAAGATAATTTAGATACAGAGTTACAAATAAGGCATGCAAGAAAATTCAAATTTGATCATAGCCACCTTAAACAGATAATTGAAAATATCTTTAATGGTTCAGCAAAGAATGATATTACTGCATCTTGGAGTAGAGAAGAAAAAGCTGTTTGTGACTTAGCGCAAAAATACGCTAAAAAATTATTTGCAAATCTCATAAAGTATTCAGAAAACAACGAAAATGGGAAAGCAGAAATAAACAGGGATATATACAAGACGCTTATACCAGGATTTGTCCAAAATAACGGCTCTGTGCTAGTTACACAAAATAGAGTGATTTTAACAGCTTGGCTAGGCGCCTTAAGTATGCTAGTAGCAGAAGAACCTCCACATCATCAAGAACTTTTTTATGCAGAGATAAGTAATATACGAAGACAAGTAGATGGGCAAGTGATGGAACTAGAAATGGAACTAGAAATGGAAAGAGGAAGTAGTCATGAAGAAGCCGCATCTATAACCTCTAGCAGGGTACGTGGTATAGAAAAATCAAGAGACTGGGTAAATCGACCCGATTTTAGCAGCGCGAAGTCACAATCCGATGTATCCCTTAACTCACATTCTAGCCGCTATACCCCGTTACCGGCTATGGCATACCCTTCATCACCGGTTACCTCTCGATCCGGTTCTAGTCGTGTACGGTTATTATCCAGTGAAAGCGCAGAATCACAGACGGGCACATCTACAGCGCACACTAGCCCTGCACTACCACGCCGCAACAGCGCACGATACTCTACAGGCAAATCAGATTTGTTCCGTCCAGCGCTAAATGACAGTGCACAATCACTAGTAAGTATACCTACATCGTATGCTAGCTCTCTGTCGCGCCAAAGTAGTGTACGATCATCACACGCGAGTGGATCTGTTGCATCACACACTAGCTCTACGCTACCACGCCATAGACCGGGGTTTTTTCAACCCGTACCAAACAACAGTGCGCGATCACAAGCAGGCTCTGTTGCATCACAATCTAGCTATACACCCTTAGACAGAGACAACGCACGATCACCCGCTATGTCTGCTACCTCAAAACAGTCTGTTTATACATCGTATCGTCCCTAATACCGAATGCTTAGTTTTCTGGAAGCAACACTACATGTTGCTTCCAAAACTTAGCACAACGCGTTTGAAACACTCCTAAAAATAAAAAGGTACAAAAAAATGCCTCGACTAAACAACACAGAAGAATCGCGATTAGCCACTTTAGAAAGACTAAATCCCATAGCCTATCTCGTTCCTATTAACGAGAAAATGGTATCGTATTTGGAAAACTTCCAGGGTGATTCTGAACACTATACGCCGCAAAAGGCCCATGAATATCGACTTTTATTAGCATCGGAAATAAAAAAACGAAAAGAAAAAGCGAGCAGAAATAAATTCGCTCTGAGCGCTACTAACTCTAAATCTGTGCAAACAGTAAAAGCTGTCAAAGGGAAAACCAATGCCACCAAGGAAGTTTTCGCGGCCATAGAGCCGTTTGCAATGCAGGCCGGTATGGCCGCAGGCGGTCCTATTGGCGCTATCGGCGCTAAACTAGTAGTGGATAAAGCCCATCAACGCGCACAACAAGCAAAAAAAGTCGTAAAAGGAGCCGTCCAGATCCTAAACGAACCTAAAATTGTAAAAACAGTAACAAGAGTGACAGCGGCAGCGGGAGCAGTTGCTACCGGCGGTGTAGTTGCAGGAACACTTGCACCAATTATGGCTAATACAGCACAGTCACTGACACAAGGTGCAATCAGTGCATCTTTTTCAGGAATTACTAGCAACTCTGGAATTTTGAGTACCGTCATCTCCCCTGTAGTCAATGCGACAAGCTCTGCTTTAGGTGGTGTAGTAGGCGTAACGGCAGGAATTGTTCTTCCCTTAGCACTTTTATATATAGCAGTACCACAGCTTTATAAACTATTTTTTTGGGGATTAAACAAAACTGTTGATGCAGTGGCTAAAAATCGAAATGCATTTGTAGATCTCAGCTTATTACCAGACCAAGGACCCTTATTAGAACTCATATGCAACCTCTCAACCTTAGCAAGTATAAAAAAACTTGATACTGAACTAAAACTGAGAGGCATAGCCAATGTTAAATTTAATATCTCAAACTTATTTAAAAAAATAACGAATCCTGACGGTGAAAAACTGAGTCAAGCAGATGAAGCACTTTATCAATTGGCTAGAAAAAATTCTGAAACATTGATAAAACTAAGTAAAAAAGCGGCACAAGACCCTAAAAAATTGATACATTATCAAAATCTACAAATCACCCAAGAACTTATAAAGACAATCAAAGAGTTTATTCCAATACCGACATTGAGTGAAGAAATGCGATTTTGCCTTAGCATCACGGGCGCTTTAATCAGTCAAGAAAAAGCAGAAATACAGGAAGCTTTTCTCCATTCACTTGGGCAGTCATTGCATGATATAGCAAATAGTGATACTTCCAGCCTTGATAGCTGGACAACTGATCATACCTACGAGAGTATTGCTAGCCTACAATCTGAGCGCAGATATGCAAATATTCCAAGCTCGAAGTCTAATCACACCTATGAGAATGCGCCACCCGTCGCTCGTCATTCGCATCCACATAGTAAAGGCGCACGATCGCAGGCAAGTACTGTTGCATCGCAACGATCTAGCTATACACCGTTAGAACACAACACACGATCCACACCAGCTAATCCAGGCTTTTTCCGCCCAGCATCACGCCACGAGAACATGCGATCACAAGCAGATGCGTCGTCTGTTGCATCACATTCTAGCTATACACCGCTACGTCGTTCCTAACAAACATTTACGCATTGGAAACATCAAGGTTTCCCACACATCTTTATGTGCGGGAAACCCAATCTAGTACTCTTTAATGCAAAAAAATGTCTGCCCCATTAGAAACGTTAAGGATTAGGTCTATCACCAAAACTAGGTTGCTCTTGAGTAGAGGCAGTAACTTCATTTGGAACATCATTAGTAAAGAAAGCAGGATTTCTTTTTCTACGTGGCGGAGGAATAGGAGGCATTGGCTCCCGTCCCGCTAAACTAGCATTTATCTGCATTAAAACTAAATTAATTTCATACCTAAATCCAATGCCGCTTTCTATGTAAGTAAAAAAAGTGTCTCTAACTTTATCTGATACTTGAAAACTTACAAATAAATCAAGCTCATAGAGAAAAATTTGTAGCGGATCGTTTTTATGAAAAGTCTCTAAGTCTGTCCATTTTCTTAGTCTGCGAACTGCAGAGTAACCTTCATTAAATAAAGTAATATCTAGCTTTTTCTTGAAAGCAAGCTTAAGTTTTTCTAGATTATCTTTTAGGCGAGATTCAATTAATTCTAAATTATTAAATGTATTAGTAGTATTTATTACGTCAAGCAAATTAAATAAGAAAAACAAATTAGACACCAGTTCTATACGAAGATTTAGATCCTCTATAGAGGTTGCAGAAAAATAGTTATCCAATTCTTCTTTGGTAGTTTTTAATCCATTTTTTAGTTTCAATACATTACTAGAACTAGCCACAGAATGTGCTTTTTCAGCGACAGAGTCTTTGACACTCCGAGGCAAACGCTCAATCATGGAAGAAAATACTCCCTTTAATGGTTGCACGAACTGCTTAGATTTAACAGATAGGGAATTTTCTATTTTTGCTTCAAGCTTTTTTAAAGGCTCTTGTAACTCTGAGTAGAGCTGCTCCTTCAAACGATAAAAATCTTTTCTAGGGATCTCTGGAAAATCTAAATCTGTTATTCCAGCGATTATCCCTGCTACCCAGTTAATTCTTTCTTGAATATGTTTATTTTTTTTTGAGTCTGGCATTTTTTTAAATAATTTAAATAAAAAGGACTCAAAGTATAGATAGGCATTATTAACATATTATTTAATCTTTATTAAATTTGATTAAAATGGATTCTTATATCAGATGCAAACGGACCCGTATTTAATTTGATGGAATAAACTACCTACGAACTCACTATTAAAACGTTAACTAAGAGAATAGTTCTACAGTATTTAATGTTAGCTATCTAAATTGAAAATGATGTGGCTATAAGATTTTGATAAAAAAAACAAAGTGGCTTAAAATATTTATTACACTTTGTTTAATTTTTATCTAGCACGGCAAATATCTGTTCGCGCACCTCTAATACTCCTGCCAAGCCATTAATTTGAATAAAACGAGGCGCCTGCGGATCATCGGAACGCTGCCAATCTTGGTAATAGTGGATCAATGGTTTTGTTTGCTGATGATAAACTTCTAGACGTTTGCGAATTGTTGCTTCACAATCATCTTCTCGCTGGATAAGATCTTCACCCGTTTCATCATCTTTATTAGGAATACGGGGAGGATTATAGATAAGATGATAAACACGACCCGAAGCTGGATGGATCCGACGCCCACTTAAGCGTCGCACAATTTCTTCATCATCTACAGCAATTTCAATCACAAAATCAATAAAAATAGAACTTTCCCGAATTGCCCCAGCTTGAGGTAAAGTACGAGGAAACCCATCTAACAAAAAACCATTTTTGCAATCCGCTTGCTGAATTCGAGTTTTAACTAAAGCAATAATGACATTATCAGGTACTAGTTGGCCTACATCCATAATGGCCTTGGCCTGTAAACCTATTTCCGTACCTTGACTAACCGCAGAACGTAACATATCTCCAGTAGAAATTTGCGGAATCTGATAACGCTCTGTGATAAATTTCGCTTGTGTTCCCTTTCCAGCACCTGGACTACCTAACAAAATAACTCTCATAATTCTATTTTTAGCTCAAAATAAGTTTTATATACTATACCGATAGTATTTGAAGTTGCGAACAGACAACTTCAAATACTATCGGTGATGCTGAAGGTTCCTCCATACCTTTCTTATCCCTGCTAATCAAGCCTGGCTAAGCCCTCAAAAGTATGCTTTTATGACCCTCAAGAGGCTACCCTTATTCAAAAAATCAGCATTTGCTTACGTATCTAAATAGATGACTCTGCTTCCAAAGCAGTTTACTATAAAAATCAAATAAATAAGCCCAAATGTAGGCCGCTACTAATTTAAACACCTATGTTATCTCAAAACCTATTACTACCCTATGAACAAGCTTGTCTTTGATATTGAAACCGTCCCTGATACAAAAACTGGCAGAATTCTTTATCAACTAGAAAATGAAAGCGAGAAAGAAGTCGCTGAAATCATGGTAAAAAAACGGCAGGAAAAAACCGCATCTGCATCTACTTTTCTCCCTCATCATTTACAGCGAATTGTGGCTATTTCTGCTGTTTTACACACCAGAGATTACTTTAGAATAGGCTCTTTTGGTAATGTAGAATCTAATGAAGCGGATCTCATCGAGGCTTTTTTTAAATGTCTCGGTAAATACCAACCTATATTGGTTTCTTGGAATGGTAGCGGCTTTGACCTCCCGGTCTTACATTATCGCGCTTTATTGCATGGTGTTAGTAGTCCTAGCTATTGGAATATCGGCGACGACGGCGATGCCAGCTTTCGCTGGAATAATTACCTTAGCCGTTACCACTATCGCCATAGTGATTTGATGGATATATTAGCTGGCTATCAAGGGCGCTCCAA
This sequence comes from Pseudomonadota bacterium, assembly GCA_040390025.1. Taxonomy (GTDB): domain Bacteria; phylum Pseudomonadota; class Gammaproteobacteria; order Diplorickettsiales; family Diplorickettsiaceae; genus JAVHYG01. The sequence continues at coordinate 211,319 of JAZJZD010000004.1, forward strand.
TGCTCCATTGACTGAGATTGCATTGATGCTTGGACTACCCGGAAAATTAGGTATGGATGGTTCTCAAGTTTGGGATTATTTCCTACAAGGAAAACTTGAAGCAATTCGCAATTACTGTGAAACAGACGTACTCAATACTTATTTAATTTACCTTCGGTTTGAGCTGATACGAGGAAAATTAACTTCGGAGGCTTACCGACAAGCGTGCGATGAAACGCGAAAATATATCTCTCAAGAAAAAAAACCTCATTTTGAAGAATTTACAAAAACATGGAAAAATTAAACACTCCTCTTGCTTCTACCGTCTCTATTACAGACCTCTCTCACGAAGGTCGCGGCATAGCTCACATTAACGGCAAAACAACCTTTATTCAGGATGCTTTACCGGGTGAAACAGTCTTAATTGAGACCATTAAAAGGCATCGCCAATACGACGAAGCAAAAACTTCAATCGTTATAAATAGCTCTCCAGATCGGGTTACGCCAAAATGTAGCCATTATGGGATTTGTGGAGGATGTAGCCTCCAACACCTCTCTACAGAAGCACAGTTACAACATAAAGAAAAAGCATTGTTAGCGCAACTGGAACACCTTGCTGGAATCCGGCCCGAAATATTACTGCCGCCACTCAAAGCCAAGAACTGGGGATACCGGCGTCGCGCACGATTAGGGGTAAAGTATGTGGCAAAAAAAGAAGCGGTACTCGTCGGTTTTCGAGAAAAAAACGGGCGTTATTTGGCTCAACTTAACAGCTGTGAAACCCTGGAGCCTAGAATCAGCCAACTCATTCTTCCGCTACAAAGCATCATTCGGTCCTTGTATGCCTATCAAGCTATTCCACAAATTGAAGTGGCGCTCGGCGATGAAGACCTCGCTTTAGTCTTTAGGCATTTAGCTCCCCTGGAAATGGAAGACCAGACCAAGCTCAAAGCCTTTGCCAGAGAAAATCAGCTACAGCTTTACTTACAACCTGGAAATGAGAGTACAACGCATTGTATTTGGCCAGAAAAAGATCCAAAACCATTAAGCTATCTCCTGTATGCCGACGGCCTGCTAACAAACCCAATTGAGCTATTCTTTGAGCCGAGTCATTTTATACAGATCAATGCCACCATCAATCAATCCATGATAAAATGCGCTATGGAATTGCTCGCACCTAATTCCGACGATCAGGTATTGGATCTATTTTGTGGATTAGGTAATTTTAGTTTACCCATTGCTACGCAGTGTAAATCTGTCATTGGTATAGAAGGATCTTTACAACTCGTAGAGCAAGCGAGAAAAAATGCTATGCATAATGCTATTTCTAATGTCGAATTTTACGCTTCGGACCTATCGACAGCTATAAAAGAGCAAGAGTGGTCACAAAAACCTTTTAATAAGCTATTATTAGATCCTCCCCGTTCTGGTGCTTTTGAAATTATTCAACAAATTTCCGCCTGGCAGATAGAGCGTATTGTGTACGTATCCTGTAATTCAGCTACTCTGGCACGTGATGCGGCTGAATTAGCAAAACAAGGCTATCGGTTAGCACAAGCCGGTATCATGGATATGTTCCCACACACGCAACATAGCGAAGCTATTTGTCTATTTACTAAATAGGTAATATGAATAAGTTTATTCGGCTTATATACTCACAGTACGTTTTTCGACAAGTACCGCGAAATTGCGAACCGAGCGGCAACACAGCCAAAAATGCAAGGGCGAAGCGTATACAAAGGACAGTTCATTTCATACTGTCATTACTTTTGACCTGTAGTCTATTAATACCGATACAAAGTCTTGCTATTTATGATGAAAATGGAAATCAAAATTTTTCAACACTTCAAATGAACCTGAACAGTATAATAAACCGGTTTAGAGGCTACCATATCGGTGTGGCTATTCAGTCGTTAGCAACAGGAAAAATGCTCTACCAATACCATGCGAACGACCGTTTTATTCCCGCGAGTACCTTAAAACTATTTACAGGCGTTGCGGCATTAGATTATTTAGGTCCAAACTATCAATTTAAAACCCATTTTCTAACAAACCCTGCTGCAAAAGTAGTGAATGGCGTTTTAAAGGGAAATCTTTATATTAAATTTAGCGGAGATCCTTATTTAACCTTAGAAGATCTCAAGGATATGTTTGACACCTTAAGTGAACAACACATTAAATCGGTACAAGGAAACATCGTTATTGACGATACTGTCATCGATAGAAACACGTGGCCACCGGGACGCGTCATTGATGATAAAATATTTTGTTATGCAGCACCTGTTACGGCAACAATCATTAATCGTAATTGTTTTAGCCTAAGTGTAAAACCCAACAAATTACCACACCCTACTGTAGTAAAAAGCAACAGTAACTTAGGGATTGTCATTGACAACCAAGCTGTCACTAAACGCTTAAGAAGATCAAGCTACTCTTTAGATTTAAAACCAAGTGCTATTCATTCAAACAATCACTATACCTTAAAAGGCTATCTTTCACCGAAAATGGGCCCTTTATCCTTTGCAGTCGCTTTGCAAAATCCTAATCTCGCTACCTATGATATTTTAGCCGGCTTACTACGGAAATATTCCATTCATTATAACAACATCGTTTATGGAAAAACGCCACCTATGGCCAAAATGCTTGCTGAAAACAGTTCACCGGAACTTTCATTTTTGATAAAAAATATGCTTAAAAAATCAGATAACTTGATTGCCGATAGCTTATTAAAAAAACTAGGGGAGCAATATTTTTCGGCGCAGGGTAGTTGGAAAACGGGACGAAACGCCGTTCAAGCTGTCCTTGCAAGTAAAACAGGTATCAACTTTAAACATGTCATCATGGTCGATGGCTCAGGTTTATCTCTCAACGATATTGTCACGCCAAATGACTTTGTTAAATTACTTAATTTTGCTTATACACAATTACCAGAAAGTAAATTATTTTTTGAATCGCTACCTAGTTCCGGTCGCGATGGAACACTAAAAAACCGCTTAGGCGGAGATATGCTAGGAAGAGTCCACGCAAAAACGGGTAGTATGCATGGCATCAGTAGCTTAGCAGGATATATTCGGACATCAAATAACCAAGTTTTAGCTTTTTCAATTTTAATTAATGATCCTATCCCCGGAAAAAATAATCAAGGCGGCTATCGTTTACTGGAAAATCGAATTTGTGAGTTTCTGGCAAGAAGTAGTTTGTAACGCGAGCTTTTTGCAATGAGTCCTTACAAACTATTATTAATCCAATTACAAAGTTGAGCCCCTTACGGACAACAGCTAAGATAAGGATCAATAAAATATGGTAAAAATAAAAAACTCTCTTTACTTAAATGACGACAGTAGTATCAATTTAGAAGCCTGGTTGCATCATGCGGCTGTGCAGCGTAATCAAAAAGATTTTAAACTTATTCGTCAAGCTTGTATTTTAAGCCAAATCGTTGGCGAATCGAAATTAACGCCCACCAAGATATCTTGCTTACAGCAAGGATTAACGATGGCGGAAATTTTATTTGATTTACATCTAGATACCGAAACCATAGCGGCTTCTTTAATCTATAGCGCTGTTAATTATGCGGAGCTTTGTCCAGAAACGATCAATGAGCATTTAGGACCGCAAGTACAAGTTATTCAACTTATCGAAGGCGTCAAACAAATGGACGCTATTCGTATTACAACAACGCCCATCCCTATCGATCAGACGCGGTTAGAAAATATGCGTAAAATGCTCCTTGCTATGGTAAAGGACATGCGCGTCGTCTTAATCAAATTGGCTGAATGCGTAACAACAATGCGCACCTTGCATACACTCGAAGAAGAAACAAAACGAGCCTATGCACAAGAAACTTTAAATATTTATGCTCCACTTGCTAACCGGCTAGGTGTCGGACAATTACAATGGGAACTTGAAGATCTGGCTTTACATTATTTAGAACCTGAAGCGTACGAAAAAATAGCGCGTTTATTACAAGAGCGCTTAGTCGATAGAGAAGCCTATGTACAAACCTTGATTGCCCATTTGCGAACTGTGCTGGAAAATGCACATTTACAAAATTTTCAATTGTATGGTCGCGTTAAACACATCCATAGCATTTATCGAAAAATGCAGCAAAAAAAATTAAAGTTCGAAGAACTTTATGATTTAAATGCAATCCGCATTTTAGTTAACACAGTGAAAGACTGCTATAACGCCTTAAGTATTATTCATGGTTTATGGCCGCCCATTGCTGGACAATTTGATGATTATATTGCAACGCCCAAATCCAATGGTTATCGTTCTATTCATACGGCTGTTTTAGGCCCTGATAAAAAAACACTTGAGATACAAATCCGTACCCATCAAATGCATCGAGAATCAGAACACGGCTTAGCTGCTCATTGGCAATACAAGGAAAATGCACAACAAAATGCGAACTATCAAACAAAAATAGCTTGGTTACGACAAGTACTTGAATGGCAAAAAGAATTAGTCAAACATGGCAAGGCAACAGTTCCTGGTCTCACTACGGTTTTAGATGACCGAATTTATGTATTCACGCCAAATGGCGATATTATCGATTTACCCAAAGGTGCAACTCCTTTAGATTTTGCTTATCACATCCATAGTGAAGTGGGACACCGTTGCCGCGGAGCAAAAATTAACGGCGCAATCGTTCCCCTCACTTATCAATTAAAAATTGGTGAGCAAGTTGAAATTCTCACGGCTAATCAAGGATCCCCAAGCCGAGACTGGTTAAATCATAACCTTGGTTATTTATATACCGCTCGTGCCAAAGCTAAAGCCCACCATTGGTTCAAAAACCAAGATTTTGATAAGCACGTAGCAGAAGGTCAAATATTATTAGATAAAGAATGTCAGCGCCTTGGCCTAATAGCTGTCGATCAAGAAAGAGTAGCGCATAAACTTCACTTTAAAACTAAGAAAGAACTGTTGGCCGCTTTAGGTAGTGGTGATCTACGACTTACGCAGCTTTTAAATGCGATACAAACACAGGATCATATGCATGAAGCAAACCTGTTAGTTAAGCCTGAAGTCTTGCTAGGTAAGCCACGTGGCACACTACCAGAAGGTATTACCATCGCTGGAGTCACTGATCTTCTAACGCAAACAGCGGGTTGTTGTAAACCTGTTCCAGGTGACCCTATCCGTGGATTTATTACTCAGGGTCGTGGTATCGTTTTACACCGTGATGATTGTACTCATCTCCTAAATCTCGAGTCTGATAAACAGAACCGTTTGGTCGATGCGAACTGGGGAGAAGAAGTAAGTCAAATCTATCCTGTCGATGTTTGTGTAGAAGCCTATGATCGGCCGGGATTAGTGCGTGACATTTCTACACTAATTGCTAATGAAAAATTAAATCTAATTGGGCTGAACTCATCAAACAATAAGATAGAATCAACTGCTTACATCAAATTAACTATTGAAATCCCGAGTATAACGTCGCTAAGTAAAATTCTGGATAGGATCAAACAGATTCCAAATGTGATTGATGTCCGAAGACAAGTGATAAATTAAATCCAAAAAACTTCGTCTTTTGTTTGGTTTCGGTTGAATTGGCTTTTCCGATGTTAATGTACCGCTCGTACCTGAAGATACGAACTTTTTAAGTTCGAACGAGCGGTATACCGATCACCTAACGGGCACAAGCAAAGCTTGCGCACCGTTATTCAAGAGGAGAACCGCGATTCTCCTCTTGAAAATCTCCATCGCGAGATGAAGCACTTGGAAATGCAATTTCGCATTTCCAAGTGCAATGGGTATATATTTTTATGATAACCAACCTAGTAGAAAGAAACGCAAGATTAAGCACTGATGATGTTATCTATAGCGTCTCCGAGCTCAATCAAATGGTTCAAACATTACTAGAAGACGCTTTCCTACCACTTTGGATAGAAGGCGAAATTTCTAATTTTGCTTGTCCTAGTTCGGGACATTGGTATTTTTCTTTAAAAGATAAAAATGCCCAAGTGCGCTGTGCACTGTTTCAAGGCCGTAATCGTTATAAAGATTTGCGGCCTAAAGATGGAATGCAGGTCTTAGTACGTGCCAAAATCAGTCTTTATCCGGCACGAGGTGAATTCCAATTAATTGTCGATCGATTAGAGCTTGCTGGTGAAGGAGCACTGCGCAAAGCATTCGAAAAATTAAAGGCCCAATTAGCGGCAGAAGGCTTATTTGACGCCTGTCACAAAAAAAGCTTACCTAAGTTCCCTAAAACTATTGGTGTTATTACTTCAGAAACAGGCGCCGCACTTCGAGATATTTGCGCGGTATTGAAAAAACGATTTGCGGCTATTGCAATTATTATTTACCCCAGTCTTGTACAAGGAAAAATGGCTGCGGCACAAATTGTTCAACAAATCAAGCAAGCCAATCAGCGTAAAGAATGTGAACTTTTAATTCTGGCTCGAGGCGGTGGATCGCTAGAAGATCTCTGGCCTTTTAATGAAGAAAATGTAGCCAGAGCTATTTTTAAAAGTCATCTTCCCATTATCAGTGCCATAGGCCATGAAACAGATTTTACTATCGCCGATTTTGTGGCTGATTGTCGTGCCGCAACGCCTTCTGTAGCCGCACAATTAGCCAGTCCTGATAACCAAGAATTCCAGCAGCTTTTAGCTAAAACCACAAAACGTTTAGTAACGTTTATGGGATATCAATTCAATCGTTATAAACAGCAGCTTGAAAACCTTTCTAAGCGTTGCCGACATCCCCGTCAACGTTTACAGGATAATGCGCAGCGTTTAGACGACTTAACGCTGCGCTTAAATCTAAGCATAAAAACACAACTACAGATTCGTCAGCAGAAATTGTTAGGCCTATCACGCACGCTGCATGCCGTTAGCCCTTTAGCCAGTCTAGCACGTGGTTATGCTATTATTACGCATGCTGAAACAAAACAAATTATTCGTGAAATAGACCAAATCAATTTAGACGATAAACTCATTGCACAAATAGCTAAAGGGAAGCTCTTGTGCCGCATTGTAGAGAAGCTTCCGAATCCGTAACTTTTTTTTCGGTTTTTAAAGAAAAAAAAGTTACGGGTATTTTCTTACTCATCTTTTCAACAGCAGAACTTGCGCCGTTAGCTATTTTTTTAACACAAGTTACTGAAAAATCTACCGTGTTTACTAACCCATTTAGCGAAAATGTTAACATCAAAGCGCTGCGAAAAAGTAACTGTGCTCCCTCTATTGCTTTATCGCCAAAATAATCTAACGGCAAAATACTAAAAAAAATGCTCATCATAATCAAAAATTCAGCTTTATTCTCTGAGTTAAACAAATTTTTAATTAAACCAGCCGGTATGCCAAATAAAATAGCACTGGTAAAAAGCCTGTCTTTATCTAAAAAATAATTTAAAAATGTATCAAACACCGTACCTTTTACTAAAAATTCTTGATAATTCTGATAATAGGAATAGGGAGAAGCAATAAGCGCCGAAAATTGTAGATCATTTTTAAGAGCATCACTTTTTTCACAAACAAGAAATTTAACAAGCGGTATCGAAGTTAAAAGCCGCAAACTTAACTCCCAAAAGAGGCCGACTGACAAACCTTCTATGAGATCATTGAATAAACTGGGCTTCAATACCTCTTCACTTTCTAATACAGCCCTTGTATTAGGTTTCGAAATTTTTATTTTTTTGCTTTTTTTGGTCGCATTAGAACTACTTGTACTTAAATCAGTTTCAATTTCCTCGTTATGTAAATCATTAGAAGCCTGGGCTAAATAATTTTTAATACTTGTTTTTAGAATACCAAAATAATAATGGTTCTCATCATAAAATAAGTACAACACCGGCAACCCCGATCCTATTTTTAAAGGCTCCTCCATACTTTGATCCCAACTTGGAAATAAATGAATTTCACATCCTAATACACTACTAATAGCTTTGACTTCCTGCAAACCACCCCAAGTATCAGGGGACAACATTTGTTGCAAGTAATCGTCTATATCATAAGCTTCAATATCAAACTCATCGTTATGCAACGACATATAGTTTACGACTTGACGACGAAAGTTTACTCTAATTAAGTTCACAAATATGTGATTATTTTCAAGATTTTGCACGCTGTGTAAATTAAAATTTGTAATTTCTTCTTTTATGTCCTCTAAATGGACAGAAAAAAATATTTTTTCCTCTAAATCGGTAGAAAAACAGGAGCCAAATAATGTTCTACACGCTTCTTCAAATTGCCCTTCTTCCATTGATATTAGATAGGCCAAAGCAGCGGCCCAAAATAAACAACTATTGTCTCCAGGCACATCTATAGGAAACAACAATGGTTGAATTTTTTCCAAATTATTTAGTTCAATATCGCTTTCTAACGACGGCTTATTTGAAAAATAATCTGACTGTGTAGTCTTTTTAATTTGCTTTAAACCAAAATAATAACATTGTTTTTCAGGCTCAATAAATAAGCACAAACGTCTTGATTGAATTAAAAATCCGCTTTCGCAAAAATTTTCCTCATTATCAAATGGGTGTACAACCCGTGAATGGGTTTTTATATCAATAACTTCAATGGAACAGTTTAATAATAAAACCATCGCCTCTATTTCGCATTTGCCCGCAAATTTAGTAGCCAGGCACATACTTGCTAAATAGTTATCAAAATCCGTGATAGCGTTTTTAAATAGATCTCTATGTTGATCTATATAATCCACAACACGTTGCCGAAATAAGAAAATCAAATCTTGGACAAAACCACTCCTATAGATAAAGGTTAGATCGTGAGTTACATAAAATTGATCGACTAATTTCTTTAATCTCTTTTCATCAGCAGCACTTATTTGACCAAACAACGCTATACACGCTAAATGAAATTTTAGATCATTCTCTTCTTCGTTAAGTATCTGTTTGTCTTGCTTTAGATCAACGAGATAAGCCAAAGCTGTAGACCAAAATAAACAGCTACCGATTTGAACGGTATTGATGGGGAAAAACTGCGGCGCTTCTAGATTAGTTTTCTCAGAAAGATTTGTTGCGTTATTATTTTCTGCTTTCCTTATCATTATTTTCTCCGTAAGTAAAAAAACTATGTCTCTGTGTGCCCCTCAGTAACTGGCATCGGTTCAGCATAAGCGCACTCTTTACGCGGACACACCTTTTCCGTACCGCGTCGTTTAGTGGTTTTGATCGTCATCACCGGCCACGCACAACGAGGGCATGGCTCTTCAATCGGTTCATTCCACACCGCATAATTACAGGTTGGGTACGTGGAGCATGAATAAAAAATCTTACCATAACGAGATTTACGTTTAAGTAAGCTACCTTTATGACACTCCGGACATTCTATGCCAGTATCTGCTGGTTTTTCTAAAGGCTCCATGTGTTTACATTTTGGATAATGACTACAGCCAATAAATTTGCCATAGCGTCCTATTTTTATATGTAAAGCATGACCGCAATCCGGGCAAACGCGTCCTTCCACCACTTCAGGTTCACTGACCGTAGTCACTTCCCCTTCCATATTCCGGGTATAGTCGCAATCAGGATAACCTGAACAACCAATAAATCGGCCCCGTTTTCCTAAGCGTATCGATAAAGGTTTACCGCATTTAGGACAGCTTTCGTCTAAAGCTTCTTGCGTCACATCTTTACGTTGAACAGTTTCTTCAGTGGTATCGACCAATGTTTTAAAAGGCATCCAAAAATCTCTTAATAAAGGTACCCATTCTTGCTCTCCTCTAGAAATTTGATCCAACTTATCTTCTAACAGCGCAGTAAAACCATAATCGACGTATTGAATAAAATAACGTGTTAAAAACTTATTGACGACTCTTCCAACATCGGTTGGTTTAAAGCGCTTTTGATCGAGTATAACGTATTCACGATTTTGTAAGGTAGAAATAATAGGAACGTACGTTGAAGGACGACCAATATCCCGCTCTTCTAAAGCTTTGACGAGACTCGCTTCACTATAGCGTGGCGGTGGTTCAGTAAAATGTTGATCCGCAAGGATACCGATGAGATCGACTATATCGCCTACTTTTAGCGGCGGCAACATGCTTCCTTCGTCCTCGGGTTTTGCTTTGCTATCATCATGACTTTCGAGATACACCGCCATAAAACCAGGGTGAATGATAGTGGAGCCATTGGCACGAAAACAATGATCAGAAGCTGCATTAGCACTTAAATCGACAGCCACCGTATCAATCGTTGCATGGATCATTTGCGATGCGACGGCCCGCTTCCATATTAATTCATAAAGTTTACGCTGCTCAGGCGTTAAATGTGCTTTTATTTGCTCAGGTGCATATTCAACATGCGTGGGTCTAATGGCTTCATGTGCCTCTTGTGCGTTACGACTCTTAGTACGAAACTGACGAGGGGCGTCTGGAACTTCTTTTTCACCATAACGTTGTACAATGAATTCACGAATAGCCGCTAGCGCTTCATTAGAAAGATGAACAGAATCGGTACGCATATAGGTAATCAAGCCGACAGGACCCTGACCCACATCAATACCTTCGTAAAGTTGTTGCGCTAAACGCATGGTTCGTTGCGCGGTAAATCCGAGTTTACGTCCTGCCTCTTGTTGTAAAGTCGATGTCGTAAATGGAGCGGCAGGGTTACGTTTACGTTGTTTCTTTTCAACTTTCGTCACGTGTAAATGGCCTTGTGCCATTTTTTCCAAAGCGCTCTTTATTGTCTCCGCTTGATCCTGCGTGCTAATACTAAATTGACTGAGCTTTTCATTGTTATATTCAATCAAGCGTGCAGAAAAATTCTGTTGTTCTATGTTGTTATTGGCAGTAATAGTCCAATATTCTTGCGATTTAAACGCTTCAATTTCTTCTTCACGTTCGACGATTAAACGTAAGGCGGGGCTTTGTACACGGCCGGCGGATAACCCGCGCCTCACTTTTTTCCAAAGTAAGGGAGATAAAGTAAAACCCACTAAATAGTCTAACGCACGCCGCGCTTGTTGTGCATTGACCAAGTCCATCGCAATATCACGTGGATTAGCCACCGCGGCCTTAACGGCCGCTTTCGTAATCTCATGAAAAACGACACGATAAACAGGCTTATCTTTTAACGCTTTTTTGGACTTAAGAATTTCATAGACATGCCAAGCAATCGCTTCACCTTCACGATCAGGGTCAGTCGCCAGATAAAGCGCATCCGCCCCTTTAAAGGCCTTAATGATCATATCCACATGTTTTGCATTTTTTTCAATCAAAGCATACTTCATAGCAAAGTCATGCTCTGGATTGACAGCGCCTTCTTTAGGAAGTAGATCACGGACATGTCCATAGGAGGCGAGTACTTCAAAATCCTTACCTAAATATTTTTTGATCGTTTTAGCCTTAGCAGGCGATTCAACAATCAATAGATTTTTTGCCATAATTTTTCCTCGCATAACCCCCAGGGACTGCACTAATATAACCTTGTAGCTCAAGTAGGGCTAAACGGGCAAGTATTCTATCTGCCGTTAAACCAGTCCTCATAACCAAGGTATCTATCGTCGTCGTTTCAAACCCAAGGCACTCTACAAGCTTTTTATCATTAGAATCAAGCCCAAGTCTTGAATCAGATCGATTACAGACCTCAAAACTATCCTTTGACTTATCTATCAAGGATGAAAAAGACAACTCAAGCAAAATATCATGACTACTTTCAATAAGAGTAGCTCCTTGTTTTAATAAGGCATGGCATCCTCTACTTAAGGGATTAAGGATAGAACCTGGAACAGTGAATACCTCTCGTCCCTGTTCAGCCGCATAACGCGCTGTTATTAAAGACCCGCTTCGTGATGCGGCTTCAATAACAATAACTCCTACGCTCAAACCACTAATAATTCGATTACGGCGTGGAAAGTGTTCTGCTTTGGGAGGAGAATCAGGAAAAAACTCGGAGACCAAAGTACCTCCTTCTTCTACTATCTGTTGCGCTAATCGTTGATGGCAAATCGGATAAATTTGGGTAAGTCCAGAACCTAAAACAGCAATTGTTTTACCTCTTGCAGCTAAGCAGCCTTGGTGACCTGCACCGTCAATGCCGCGAGCTAAACCACTGGTAATAACAAATCCTTGTTTAGCTAATTCATTGGCAAACTGATAGGCCGTTTCTAAACCTGTCGGTGTTGGGCGACGGGTACCTATAATAGCTAATTGATGTTCCTGAAGTAGAGAAGTATCGCCTTCAATAAATAAAATTAAAGGCGGAGAAGCAATTTCGCGTAATAAACGGGGATAACGGGGATCTTGCCAGTGGAGAATATCTCTTCCACCCTTTTCGCGCCAAGCTAAGCATGTTTCTACTCGCTTCCAATCGGGCTTTTTTAAATGTGTAATCAACCGCTCCGTAACATTTACGTTTCGCAAAGCCGCCTGCGAAGCCGATAATAGTGCAGCCGGCGTTGAAAATAATTTAAGTAATTTAAAAACTGTAGCAACGCCACACTGAGGTAATGTATAAAGGCCTAGCCAGCTGCGTAATTCATCCATGTTTTCCTATTTATATTCTTCGCACTTGAGTTTTTGGCAGTAACGCCGCTCAACCCGCAAATTTCACGGCACTTACCAAAAATCCAATTACTGTGAGTATATTTATTTTTTACTCTTTATACCTAGCAAGGCTAGCTTGGATTTCTTTTTTAGCTGCATCAATCCCGCTCCACTCTTTTACCTTAACCCATTTACCTTTTTCGAGATCCTTATAATGTTCAAAAAAGTGCTGTATGCTTTTTGGCAGTTCTGGAGGTAAATCTTCCCATGTCTCAACCTTGCGATAAAGTGTAGACAACTTATCAATCGGTACGGCCAAAATCTTGGCATCGATACCTGACTCATCTTCCATCTGCAACATTCCTATGGGTCGACAACGAATCATACAGCCAATTAATAAAGGAAATGGCGCCACCACCAATACATCAACTGGGTCACCATCTTCGGATAAGGTTTGTGGAACATAACCATAGTTGCAAGGGTAGTACATTGCCGTCCCTAAGAACCGATCCACACACAAAGCACCTGTCTCTTTATCTACTTCATATTTAATCGGATCGCTATGGCTAGGGATTTCTATTACAACGTTGATTTCATCCGGTGTATTTTTACCAGGACCAATTTTGACAAGCGCGCTCATGATTGAATTATCCTAAACAGTTTCAGTTACTCCTATCATAAACAAACTATTCGACTTAGACCATCCTATTTTTTCAAATCGGAATACCGCTCGCCATGACAATGGTTTTTTATGTAGAATCACTAGAGAAACATAATTGCTTTGGATACACTACGATAACGTAAACACTTAACTATAAATTTTATGGATTGCATTTTTTGTAAAATTATTAAACGCGAAATACCCGCAGACATCATTTATGAAGATGTAAATATGGTGGCCTTTAATGATATTCAGCCACGTGCACCCATTCACCAATTAATTGTTCCCAAAAAACATATCGCCACTTTGAATGATTTGAAGGATAGCGATACTGAATTGGTTGGAAATATGATACAAAACGCTCGGTTTTTGGCAGATAAAGCTGGAATTGCACAATCAGGCTACCGTACGGTTTTTAACTGCAATGCAGATGGTGGGCAAGTCGTCTTTCATTTGCACCTTCACCTGATTGGTGGACGAAAATTGGAATGGCCACCGGGCTAGCATGGATTGTGTACCTAAATACCTTGCAAAGTTAAGAGCAGCCTAGGTATATTTCTCTATTAATAATAATTTGCTTATACTCAAGAGAGAAAATGATGGATTTAATCACACTTGTTTTAGCCTGCAGTCTTTATTCAAACAACTCTATTCCCTACGCCATGATAGAAACAGGAAGTGAAAATAATCCGCTGCTTGTTACGGTTGATAATGAGACTAAGCACTTTAAAACCGAGTCCGAAGCCATTGCCTATACTCAAAAACAAATGGCTCGTGGTAAGCACGTGGGCATTGGGTTAATGCAAATCTCTAGCCAATGGTTTCCAAAAGTCGGCGCCCATGCCGCTGATTTATTCCGCCCTTGCAAAAATCTGGTCGTTGCCACACAAATTATGAATAAGGCACAGCTTCAATGCCAGACTTTAGCCGAACGCAATCCAACCCTTAACGTTCCAGCCTGTATGCTTTCGCTATATAAAACAGGGAATACACAAACTGGATTAGTTTACGCAAGCACCGTACTCAATTATGCAGAAAAACATCCCTTTTTGCCATTGGCTGAGAAAGCCCGTGATCCCGGTATGTTAGCGGCAGCAAAACCTAAAACAGATTTGTCCGCCAACACAAACGAAACCCAAACAATGGATATTGAATCCAACACCTCTGCGAGATCCAACAAAATCTCGTAAAAAATTTAATGCCATGTCAAATGTAAACTTTTATTTATTAAAAACGCCCAATCAAGAAGATGTATACCGTGTTCTTTGTCGTCTCGTAGATAAGGCTTATCAACAACAACAGCAAGCTTATATTCACGCAAGCTCTTTACAAGAAGCCCAGCGCATAGATGACTTACTGTGGACCTTTCGTGACATCAGTTTTATCCCGCATCAGCTAGAAGAAGCACCCCCTAGCCAACCTCCTATATTGATTACAATTGCTACCGAAGAACCTAAACAAACCAACTACGATATTTTATTCAATCTTACTCACACAGTACCGCACTTTTTTTCTAAGTTTTCGCGCATCATTGAAATGGTATGCGAAGAAAAAATCTACAAAACACACGCCCGCAAAAAATATAAAGTCTATAAAGAAAAAAACTGCTCATTAACAACGCATAATATAAGCTTATCATGTTAGATAAAACCTATAACTCGCAACAGATCGAAGCCATTTGGCACCAACGTTGGGAAAACCATTCCTATTTTCAACCCAGCGGCAAGGGAGAGGCGTATTGTATTGTGCTTCCGCCACCGAATGTAACAGGTAGCCTACATATGGGCCATGGCTTCCAAGTCACATTAATGGATGCCTTAATCCGCTACCAACGCATGTGCGGCAAAAATGTATTGTGGCAAGGTGGTACCGATCACGCCGGTATAGCTACACAAATGGTTGTCGAACGCCAATTACTGGCACAAGGACAGACACGACATGATTTAGGAAGAGAAAAATTTTTACAGGCTGTTTGGGAGTGGAAAAATAAATCAGGCGGCATGATTACCCAACAATTACGTTGTATGGGTGCTTCCATTGATTGGTCACGCGAACGCTTCACGCGCGATCCAGAATTCTCAGCGGCTGTAGAAAAAGTATTCATCGACCTCTATCAAAAAGGCTTGATTTATCGTGGCAAGCGTTTAGTAAATTGGGATCCGCAGCTCTTAACCGCTGTTTCGGATCTCGAAGTCATTAATCAAGAAGAGCACGGCAGTTTATGGACTATTCGCTACCCACTCGCGGATAGTGATTTATTTTTATCCGTCGCTACCACACGACCCGAAACCTTATTAGGCGATGTGGCCGTTGCTGTTCACCCTGACGATCCCCGCTTTCAAACGTTTATTGGCAAGCAAATCAAACTACCATTAACTAACCGCACAATTCCCATTATTGCCGATAGTAGTGTCGATCCAAACTTTGGTAGTGGTTGTGTCAAAATAACACCCGCGCATGATTTCAATGATTATGCCCTAGCACAGCGACACCATTTGGAAAGCATTAATATTTTTACGCCACATGCACATCTTAACGATAACGTCCCTAAAACTTATCAAGGACTCGAACGTTTTGTAGCTCGGAAAAAGATAGTCAACGATTTGGAAACTTTGGGATTATTAGAAAAAGTAGAAACACATACTTTAAAAATCCCTAGAGGGGATCGTTCCGGTGTCATTATCGAACCTTACCTTACCGATCAATGGTTTATGTCTATGAAACCGTTAGCAAAACCGGCTATCGACGCTATTCATGAAAACCAACTCAACTTTATTCCCGAAACCTGGCGTAAAGTTTCTTTGCAGTGGTTAGAAAATATTGAAGATTGGTGTATCAGCCGTCAGCTTTGGTGGGGACATCGAATTCCAGCTTGGTATGATAATCAAGGTCAAATATATGTTGGCTATGATGAAAAAACGATTCGTAAAAATTACTCGCTTGCTGATTCCATTCAACTTAAACAAGATGAAGATGTATTAGATACCTGGTTTTCATCCGCTTTATGGCCTTTCGTTACCTTAGGTTGGCCAAACTCAACCGATGAACTCAACACATTCTACCCAACCAATGTCTTAGTCACGGGCTTTGATATTATCTTTTTCTGGGTCGCACGAATGCTGATGTTAGGTTTACATTTCACAGGAAAAGTCCCCTTCAAACAAGTCTATGTAACCGGCTTAATCCGCGACCACGATGGACAAAAAATGTCGAAATCTAAAGGTAATGTATTAGACCCGCTCGACGTCATTCAAGGTATTAGTTTAGAAAAATTAGTCAGTAAACGTTGCGAAGGCCTAATGCAACCGAAAATGGCAGAAAAAATTGAACTTGCTACACGCCAGCAGTTCCCCAAAGGCATTCCCGCGTTAGGTACAGATGCATTACGCTTTACCTATTGTGCCTTAGCATCGCCCACGCGTGATATTCGCTTTGATCTAAACCGTACTGAAGGTTATCGTAATTTTTGTAATAAACTTTGGAATGCAACGCGGTTTGTTTTAATGCATACAGAAAACAAAACACCTTTCGCTGCCTCTGACTCACTTACTATGCCGATTAATCGTGCCTTTTCTTCATTATTACAAGCTACCATAGCTAACATGCATGCCCATTTTCAAACCTATCGCTTTGATTTAATGGCACAAACGATCTATGAATTTATTTGGAATGAATACTGTGATTGGTATTTAGAGTTAGTTAAACCCATTTTATTCCAAACCGATAATCCCAGCGAACAGCATGAAACACTAAGTAATTTAATCGAAACGCTAGAAATTTGTTTACGTCTATTACATCCGCTAATGCCGTTTATTACTGAAGAAATATGGCAATCTATTGCTCCCCTTGCAGGGAAAACAGCGGATACAATCATGTTACAAACCTATCCTCATATCAGTGAGGATAAAAAAGATCCAGCTGCTGAACAATCCTTAGCATGGATTAAAGAAGTGATAACCGCTATACGTACACTTCGTAGTGAGATGGGAATAGCGCCTGGAAAAAAAATCCCACTGTTTCTCTATAAAGGTAGTGAAGAAGATCGTAAAAATAGTTCACTCTTTCAAAATGATCTTATCAACCTAGCTAAACTTAGCACGATAAACTGGACTGATGAAAAAGAAAAAGTAGAACAGAACGCGATAGTTCTAGTAGGGACATTGGAAATTTTAATTCCTATGACAGGAATTATTGACACTGCAGCAGAAGTGCAGCGTCTCGAAAAAGAAATCAGTAAACTTAAAAAAGAAATTGAACGTGCGCAATCAAAACTATCCAACGATGCTTTTCTCAACAATGCGCCTAAAGAAGTGGTTGTACAAGAACGCCAACGCTTAAATGCTTTTACTGCCCAGCTATCAAAGTTACAGGAACAATTACGGCAATTTCAGAAAATGTAACACAAATAAAGAAATGCTTAAAAAGCACCCTTTGCATAGCAGTGTTCTTTTTTATCCATTTCTTGCCGCGCAGCATAGGCTAAACATCCCAACCCGCCCCAATAATCCATTAAATTAGCATCAAGCAATTTATATTGCTCCTCAGAATTTAAGAGATTATTTATGATTGTTCCATTTGTTTTTATATCTCGAAAAAAGGTAGTTTTTCCTGTCGCATCATACCTTGCACATATAGCTCTTTCTCTTGTGTATCCCACATTCCACCATTTATCTAGAAAATTTGAAGACATTAAAAAATCTCGAATCGGTTTTTTAAATAAGCTTGCAATCAAGGGAGACTTTTCTTTAGCCGAACAATATTCATTAGGATCGTTAAGCTTGGAACTTTTAAAACACATTAAATCTACAACTTGCTCTATTTTGTTATAAATTTGCTTATTTTGTTGCTGCAAACTTATTCCAATATATTCTGTATTTTTTTTAGTTTGACTATCTGGGCGTCCAGCTCCAATTTCACTCTCTTTTTTTTGAGAAGGATCGAGGACAGCTAATGCCTTATCTTCCTCTAAAAGAAGTTCTCCCACACTCGCCTTAGCTAACTCTTGTTGTGTATTCTCTATCAAAGAATCTATAGCTTCCAT
Organism: Pseudomonadota bacterium; assembly: GCA_040390025.1. Taxonomy (GTDB): domain Bacteria; phylum Pseudomonadota; class Gammaproteobacteria; order Diplorickettsiales; family Diplorickettsiaceae; genus JAVHYG01. The sequence continues at coordinate 229,459 of JAZJZD010000004.1, forward strand.
GTCCACTTCTGATAAAGAAAAAGATAAAGAGGAAGACCTACTATAACTTATTCCTATTTCTTCTAATTTTTTTTCAAATTCACTACTATCAAGCAGCATTTCTATTTCATGCGACTCCATTCTATTTCTTCATCTCCATTTAACATGGTTTTCTATAACAATCTCTCCTAATACATCTATTAATTATAAATTATTTTATATAAAATCCCCAAAGTATATTTTTTGTTAATAAGTAACTCAAAAAAATTTTTTTTATTAAAGCTTTATCAAGACTGGTCAATTTAGTGACTAACGCGTAGCATACTTGATAGAATACACTGTTGATTTATTTTTTAATTATGCGTCAAATCATTTTAGATACGGAAACTACCGGTAGAGACATTAGTGACGGACATAGAATTATTGAAATTGGTTGTCTTGAATTAATCGATCGTCGATTAACACAACAACATTTTCACTGTTATTTAAATCCAGGCCGTGATAGTGATGCTGGCGCACTAGCCGTACATGGCTTAACAAGCGAATTTCTTCAGGACAAACCACGCTTTGTATCGATTGTTGATGAGTTTATAGCATTCATAAAAGGAGCAGAATTAATTATCCATAACGCGCCTTTTGATCTGGCTTTTATCGACCATGAAATAAAGTTAACGAACAAAAATTATAAAAACATAACTCAATATTGCCCAATATTAGATACGCTGCCATTGGCACGTCAACTTCATCCTGGACAACGCAATAGCTTAGATGCACTCTGTAAACGCTATCAAGTTGATAACTCTAAGCGTGAGAGGCATGGTGCATTATTAGATGCTGAATTATTAGCGCGCGTTTATCTTGCAATGACCGGCGGCCAAACTACCCTATTTGACGACAAACACATTAGTAGCCAGGCTGTCTTCCAAGAAAGTAAAATAAATGTAAATACTCATGAACTACCTGTAATCCTTGCATCGGAAGATGATCTTCTCGCACATAAAAAGTGTTTATCCAACATTAACAAAACAGCGGGGCGCTGCATTTGGTCTAACTTAGAAGTAAAGGAATCAGACTAAATGCGTAGATTTTTAAATCATTTCATACAGCTAGAAACATCAGGAGGAATACTTTTAGGTATTGCTACACTTACCGCCTTATTCCTTGCAAATTCCCCCTTACAAAATTATTACCAAAATCTATTAGATTTAACGCTTACACTAGGAAAAGCACATATCTCGTTTTTACATTTCATTAACGATGGCTTAATGACTATTTTCTTTTTTCTAGTCAGTTTAGAAATAAAACGTGAACTTATTCACGGTGAACTCAACAGTCTAGAGAAAGCCCTATTACCTACCATGGCAGCTATTGGCGGGATGGTAGTACCTGCCCTTTTTTATTTGTTAATTAATCATGCACATCCTGATCATACGCCTGGTTGGGCCATCCCTATGGCAACCGATATTGCTTTCTCATTAGGCGTATTATCACTACTTAACAATAAAATTCCTCGATCCCTAAAAGTTTTTTTAACTGCACTAGCTATTATCGACGATCTAGGCGCTATCATCGTTATTGCAATTTTCTATACGCAACAGATCGGCTGGATCTATTTAATCTTCGCTTTTGCCTGTCTCATTGGCTTAACCGCATTAAATTATTATGGCGTTAATCGTTTTGCCCCTTATGTTTTGTTTGCACTCCCTCTTTGGTTTTTTATTCTTAGTTCGGGTGTACATGCAACAATTGCCGGCGTACTCTTCGGCCTAACGATTCCATTACAACCTATCCAGAAAACACAATCTTCCTTATTAAATAAACTGGAACATCAATTACATCCTTGGGTCGCTTACAGTATTTTACCATTGTTTGCTTTTGCAAATGCCGGCTTGTCTTTTACAGGTATGCATTGGGAAACATTTGTTCATCCTTTACCGTTGGGGATTATTGCCGGATTATTTCTGGGAAAACAATGCGGGATTTTAGGTGCAAGTTGGTTAACGATAAAAGCAAAATGGGCTAAATTACCCTATAAAACAAATTGGCAGCATATCTATGGAACAGCATTAATCTGCGGTATTGGATTTACAATGAGTTTATTTATTGCTAATCTCGCTTTTGCTAACACTGAAACTTCTTCGCTAGTTCGCTTAGGTGTTCTAACGGGTTCCGCTCTATCCGGTATTCTCGGTTATTGCGTGTTATTTTTTAATAGAATAGAGCCTACCGCTCGTACCTGAAACTGCGGATTTTTAATTCAGAGCGAGGTATCCGATCGCATAACGGCAACCCAAGCAAAGCTTGCGCACCGTTATTCAAGGGGAGAAACCACATTTCCAAGTGAATGGGTATACACATGAACAAAGAAAACAAACAACAAGATATTAAACCTATTCCAATACGTCCTACTCCAATGAGTATTCTGTGTAGTGCAGCAAGATTTGTCGAAAAAGAATTATATTCACCTATTGAGGCTTCAAGTAAAATAAACTTCGATCATTCTAAGATGAATTTATTTCAGCGCCCTACTAGAGCACTTTATGAAAAGTCAGACTCAGTTCGTGCACCGCATCCACAAAGTGCTTTACGTTCTCAGGCGAAGTAAATTGTGAAACACCATGACCTAGATTAAACACATGTCCTGTATCTTGGCCATAGGAGCATAGAATAGTCTTAACTTCTTCACGTATTCGCTCCTTAGACCCAAAAAGCACCGCTGGATCCATATTACCTTGCAAAGCCACTTTATTCCCTACGCGTTGTCGCGCTTCTCCTATATCAATAGTCCAATCTAAACCGATAGCGGCACAACCCGAATTCGCTATTTTTTCTAACCACAAACCACCGCCTTTGGTAAATAATAAGATAGGTATTTTTTCTTCTTCACTTTTGTAGGCAAGCCCGTTAATAATTCGGGTCATATAATCCAGCGAAAATAGCTGATACGCAGAAGGCGTTAGTAATCCTCCCCACGTATCAAAGATCATCAATGCTTGCGCACCGGCTTTTATTTGAGCATTCAAATACTGAATAATGGCTACGGTTAACGTACTTAACAAATGATGTAATGCTTTTGGATCCTGATAAAGCAATGTCTTAACTTGCCTAAATTCTTTACTGCTACCTCCTTCCAACATATAACAAGCTAATGTCCATGGACTACCAGAAAATCCAATTAAAGGCACTTTATTGTTTAACTCACGGCGAGTTAAGCTAATCGCTTGATAGACATAATCTAATTGCTCGGGCTCAGGAACTCGTAATTTTTTTATATCTGACAAATTTTTAATGGGTTTATAAAATTTTGGACCTTCACCTTCTACAAAATACAGTCCCAAACCCATTGCATCAGGAATAGTTAAAATATCAGAGAAAATGATAGCTGCATCTAAATCAAAACGCGCTAACGGTTGCAATGTCACTTCACAGGCTAATTCAGGTGTTTTGCAAAGGGTTAAAAAGTCGCCCGCTTTTTTCCGCGTAGCACAGTATTCAGGCAAATAGCGTCCAGCCTGTCGCATAATCCAAACCGGTGTTTTATCAACGGGTTGCTTTAAAAGAGCACGAATGAAGCGATGAGATAGATTGTTCATAGTAAATAATATTAGACTTTTTCTATTAAAAAATTCATTGTCCTAAGTTGTGTTATTAAATTTCCCGCTGCAAAGATAAACAAATCAATAGCTAACCTATCGGAAGTATTAGTTACTAGCGTACTAAGTTCCCCATGCATTTCTTCTTTCCAATCTAAATCAGCTAAAGTTTCTACACTCGATTTAATTTTCTTTTTATTGAGCTGTTCGATAAGTGATAAAAATAATTGATCACTTACTTCATAAATTTTTTGTACGTGGACTTGCTGATTAAAAGTCAAACGTACGGTTTCTGAAAAATTTTTTAATGCATTTTTCATCAGATTAATACAACGTAAAATTTCGCGCTCACCGCGTAGAATGTCCTTAAAAACCAGCACAGGTTTTGATCTCCCGAAGGATTCACGCAAAACTTCATCCAATAATTTGGTTTGATTAGCAAAACGACTAATAACTTTATCTTCATACTTTTGATAAGTTTTTTCAGCCTCAGCAGAAGTAAATATTTTTAGCTGTTCCGAGAGTTGTTTCAAATCTTGTAAAGTAGTTGTCACTATGTAGCGCAACTGTGTACGCGAATGTAAAGGCCAGATAAAACGTGATACCAACAAGGCAATAATAATACCTAAGCTTATTTCAAAAAAGCGACCTAGCACATTGGTATAACTAGGATTTAGACCAACCAATATAATAACCGTTGTCACAGCCCCTAAAGGACCTGCCTCGCTTAAATAGCCCGGGCTATCTGCGATATAACTAAATAAAGCCGTCGTTAAACATAGAATCAAAGTAGTCCATATAACATTTGGGTAAGCCAACCAAAGCGTTAATGCGGCAATAGAAGCACCTAAAACAGTTCCCAAAAAGCGCATATAAGATTTTTGTATAATGGCGCCGACACGAGATTGTGCGCACATCACAACCAAAATACTAATTAGTATCCATTGCCCTTGCTGAAAATTAAATATTCGGATAATAAATATCCCAATTAAAAAAGCAATAGCTGTTTTTAGGCTATGAATGAGACGATTACTATCTAATTTTAAAGATTGGAACCATTGAATAAATTTCATTCTATAAAAATACCGTATAAAATAACTAAAGTCACCAAGCTTAGGTAGGCTGGGTTTCAGCACCTACCCACAAAGATAGATGCGGGAAACAACGGACCGCCAGATGGCTTTTCCCCTCAGCTATGGCTCCAATATCGTCGGCGTAACAAAGATCAAAAGCTCGTTGCGTTCATCACTTACCTCTCTATAACGAAATAAACTTCCTATTATCGGCAAAGAACTTAAAAAAGGAATTCGCTGTAAGGTTTGGTTTTGCGAATGCTCATAAATACCTCCTAATACAACCGTTTCCCCATCCTTCAAAATCACTTTGGTTTTGATGCAACGTGCATTAATTACAGGTACATCTAATACCCGAGTAGCACTGGGTTGATCTTGATTGACTTCTAAATCCAAAGTAAGTCGATGGTTGAGCATAACGCGGGGCGTTACTCTTAAAGATAATACGGCTTTCTTAAATTCGACATTCGTAGCACCACTTGAAGTTTTTTCCTGATAAGGAATACTGGCACCTGTTTCTATAGATGCTGTTTGTTGATCTTCGGTAATCAAATGGGGGGCTGAAATAATTTGGGCTTTTCCTTCATTTTCTAGCGCCGATAGCTCTAAGTCTAGAAAAAAATTTTCTCCCATACGCAGCAAATGCAACCCTACGGACCCTATAGTTTCCCCTCCGACAACATTTTGCACAGAAAAAGGTAAATCCATGCTTAATTGGGGTAATAACGGACTCGTGTTTTTTTCTATCCGGCGAGCTCCTCTAGCAATAGGAGTTTGTGCGTAAACTTGCCTTAATCCAAACCGGGCACCTAACTCACGCTCCTTATTCTTATCTACGCTTACTATGCGTGCTTCTATAGACACTTGTTTAATAGGTCTATCTAATTGCCTAATAGCTTTTTCAATTCCAACTAATTTTTTCTTTGTGTCTTGTATCCATAGACTATTGCTTCGCTTATCTACACTAATACTTCCTCTAGAAGATAAAAACGAATTTTTTCTATCATTTAATAATGATACTAATTCTGCCGCTTTGCTGTAGCGAATTTCTATCAGTTTAGAAGACAAAACCTCTAGTGATTGCTGCTGTTCCCGAATTTCCTGATTTTTTCTATCCCGCTCCAAAAATTCACTTTGTGGCGCAATAAACCATCCATGCTTAATAGGTCGTTTAACTAATCCTTGTGTTTGTAAAAGAATATCCAAAGCCTGTTGCCAAGGCATATCGTTTAAATGAATACTAACGTTACCTTGCACCTTATCATCTACCACCAAATTAAACCCACTAAACTCTGCTAATAGTGTTAATGCTGCTCGCAGCTTAATGTCTTGAAAATTTAACGATACATGTTGCTCTTTATTCTCTAGCGATTCCACATTTTCCAAATCCACACCCCATAAATCAAGCGATGCAAAAAGAAAAATTATCATTAAGGCTAATTTATATACCCATGGCACTTGAAGTTGCGAACTCGTAACTTCAAGTGCCATCTTTACGCGATGGGGTTTTTCAAGGGAAGAATCGTAATTTCTCCTCTTGAATGACAGCGCGGAAGCTTTGCTGATCCCCGCCATGTAATCGGCTATACCGCTCGCTATGAGTTTGGAAGGTCCGTATTTTCGGGTACGAGCAGTATATACCCTATGATAATAATCAACCATAGGAGAAATCCTTATTTTTTATTATTAATTCAATATTTTTTTTATTATTTTTCTCTTGAAGCATCATTTTTTTAGAATCAATAAAAACAACACGTGTTTTTTCTATTCCAACTTCACTTCCTATTTCAACCTTGCAAATATGTTCATTTGGCAATTTAATCAAACCCCAATTTTTTTCGATCTGATTTCTAATTAAAAAACCAACCATTTTCAATTGATCAATTGGGTAATGCGTTAAATAATTTATGCACATATTTATTTTTTTTGCATTAAAAATGGCATTACGCTTCAAATTAGACAGCTGATTAGTCTGAAAAAAAGAACTCTCCACCAAGATAGAAAATAAAATATATATTTTGTTTTTTGATTCTAAAGCAGTATCTTTAGCATCTAAAAAACCCCATTTAAATTTGTTTATAAAAACATGATATTTTAAATTTTCTAGTTGATATAAAAATTCCTTTATATTTCTTTCATTACTGTTATTTACTGAAGCTGTAACAAACAATTCGGTATAAAATTCCTTATTTACGCCGGATACAACCTTTAAGTCATTTAATCTTAAATCTTGCGATAATCCGTGCCGAATTGCCCATGGCATTATTTCATGCTTAATTTTTTTATTTTTGTTCTCACAATCCTCAAAAACCTGCCGCTTTAAAATTATTAACTTTTTCTCAATCAAATCATAATTTTTTAAAAGTTCTTGTTGTTCTTTTAACTTTTGCATCAAAGTGGCTATCTGCTTATAAATTAACTTTTTATTAGCTATAGCTGGCTTTAAATAAAAAAAATAACTGAATATAAAAACAAAAAAAACAAACGCCAGAATAAAAATATACCTGTTTCTCCAAGAAAAATTGAGCCCTAATAAAAACCCATTTATTTTTTTTATAGCTTTTTTCACATTTTTTAAAGTGTTGCCTTTAGCATAAATTCAATCTTTAAGTTTTCTTTCAGACTATAATTCAACTTAAAATCCAAGTGATCACTTTCTTTTAATTTTTTCATTAACTGCAAATATGCATCTATTGAAGGTAATAAGCCGGCAATCACCAAATACTCTGAGTTATATTCGACAGTTTTTATCTGAACGCCCAAAGGCGCCGATAATTTCAACTCAGCTAATATCAATAAAATTTTTTTAATATGCCGACGATTAGTATGTAAACGCTCTACAACAGAATTCAATTGATCAGACTGTTTTTTTAACCGAGCTAATTTCTTAATAACCGGCAAAATAGGGGTTAATTGGGCAGCTAATTGATTTCTATAAGATTCCATTTTTCTAATTTGGTAAGAAATAAAATGACTCAACAAAGCTATTGATAAAAAAATTAAAAAAAATACCTTCGAAGCAAAAAGAACAAACTCTATTTTTTTTCTTTTAATTTGCTCTTCGCTCGAAGGTAATAGGTTGATATTAATTTTTTTCATACTTTATTTTTCTACTCCCTAAACTCACTATTATCTCATGACATAAAACCTCTTAACGCTAAACCAACGCTTAAAAATAGACTAGGAAAAATCTCCTCAAGTACTTTTACATTTAAATTTTCGGAACAGGATAATAATTGATTGTGTTCTACAATCTCCGCTTCTAGTCCATACAGCTCACCAAACGCTTTTTCCAAATCTTGCAATAATAAAAAATCAGAGCCTATCAAAAATAAATTTTTAAACTTAATATCGGGGTAACTTAAAAAAAATGTATGTATACATCGATGGATTTTCTTTAACACCATCGCTTTGTCGATTAGATTGCAGATTCTTTCACTATAACTATGGATTTGCCTTGCCGCTTCTAAAAACAAAAAAGTCAACTGATTATCGCTAATAACAAGTAATGCGCAAGGTTTTTTACTATACTCAGGATATAAATAAATATAAGCTCGCTCTAGTGCATGAGAATTTATTTCAATAAACAACGGAATTAAATTCGCCTTATAAATAGCTTCTAAACGAACATCAAGATGTTCTTTACGACAAGCAACGAGAAACACCTTTAGATAATTCTGGTCTGGAATATCAAAAACTTGGTAATCAAAATAAATGGCGTCGAGAGGATAAGGGATATGTTCTTCTACCGCTAAATTTATTGCAATTTCAAGATTTTCAGTGGCAGATTTATCAATGCGAATCCACTTACTATTAACTAGAATATCCGGTAGCGCTACTATACATTTTTTTGTAGAGATTTTTTCTCTCGCCAGCATTCTCTTGATCAACGCCGCTAATTCTGTGCTTGTTTTAACGATACTTTCTTCATTAAAACCCGAGATAGCTTCTGTTGAATAATGTTTAAGTTGGCAAGATGATCTAGAATTTCCTAAAACAGCGAATTTGATCGACGTGGTAGCTATATCTAAACCTATTATGTCGTTTCTCGATGCAGCTATTTTAAATCTATCCCTAATAAAACACATGTGGATTAACCTATTTTTGTTTTCAATAGCTAGAAAATTCTTTTCCTTTATTATGCATTTAAATAAAGCTTTGTCAATAATTTAAAACATAATTTGCGTTAAGAAGCGGCTAAAAAAACTAAAAAATATTCAAGCTTATGGGAAAGATATCATAGGTGTACAAAATTATTTTATTGAACTATAAAGTTTTTATAAAGATACCACTCGAACTTAAAACCCTAGATTTTTAAAGATTAAAGTGAGTGGTATAATGCAAAATTTTCTATTTCTACTTTTAAATCATTTAACAAATTATGATTCCAGCTTAAATGGGCAGTCCTTAATGGTATCGCCTTTACACTTGTAAAGACCCCATTCATTGATGGCCTCCCAGCGTTTTCTATAATCGCCATTAAGCTTAAACTGGGGTTTATATTCTGTTTGATCATTATCTATCAGATCAAACCTTATTCCATCGGCTAAACGGTATTCGCACCCTGTAAGCGCTCTTCCTAGAGTGGGATTATTGGCATTTTTAGAAAAAAAATAAGCTGCTTCAAAATTTTCAATTCTATTTAGATGTAACTCACTAGCATGCTTACCAATTAAATTTAAGTGAATACTTGTATACAAACAGGTCTTTCTTGCTTTATCGAGCAAATAAACTAGCATATGTCTTATGTTCTTACCATCGCTTGAAGAAAAGGACACGTGTATGTTTAATTGATTAGCAATAAATAGTACCAGCGGATTAAAAGGCTCTTTGCCAAACCTCGGGCGGATAGTCGTAAAAAAACTTTCGGGATCCTCATTGATTCGCTGTGTTATCTTTTTAACAGCCTGTTTATCTAATTTCTCCAAGTTATACTCTTTCAGATGCTCTTTTATTGTAGTTTTTACCATAGCTTCCGTGACAAGTACTTTACAGCCGGGTTTAATAGCTTCTGGACTAGGACAATAGTCTGCCTTAACAGCTAAAGTAAAAAATAAAATAGCGAAAGGGAAAAAATATTTTTTTTTAGCATAAATTACTCCGTTAAGATAAAAACGTACTTCAGTGTAAATATTTAAAAGACTGGTCATATATTAATCAATGATGTGGCTGCGCTATAGTTTTTTCCATATTTAGTTTATATATCAATAAATGATTTAATTATTATATTTAAAAATGACTCGCGCCTTCAGGCAAACCAGGTACATTACATTTTTGCCTTATTCTCAAACAAGCTCAAAGGGACAAATTATAAAATTGGTAAAAAATAAGAAAGCACTAACAGCCTCTTTTTTAACTTGGAACCCAGCAAACTGGTTTTTTTTGCAGAGAGCCTCTTAAATAACAAAACTCCGCCATTAGGACATTAATAATGAGATGCGATATTATGTTGTAATTGAGTCATTGCCCTTAACTATGAAACAACATCGAACCTCCCTCTTACGTAACCTACTATTGATGTTATTAAGCCTATTAATTACGCTTATTGTTGTAGCAGGCGTTCTCTATATGTATTTGGACAAGCAATTACCAAACGTGGATGAATTAAAATCTGTACAATTACCCATTCCCATGAAAATCTACACCAGCGATGGTCAACCCATTGCTGAATTCGGCGAACTTCACCGAAATTTAGTTAGACTGAATGAAGTTCCGACCTTAATGGTAAATGCCTTTCTAGCGACAGAAGATCAACGTTTTTTAGAACATCATGGTGTTGATTTTTATGGTCTATTACGTGCTGCCAGCGAATTACTAATAACCGGTAATAAAGTACAAGGCGGTAGCACTATTACAATGCAAGTTGCACGTAATTTTTATCTTTCCCGTGAAAAAACTTTTCTACGTAAATTTACGGAAATTCTCTTATCCCTCAAAATCGAACGTGAATTTACCAAAGATCAAATTCTAGAATTGTACCTTAACAAAATTTTTCTGGGGAATCGCGCTTATGGGATTGCCGCTGCGGCTCAAATTTATTTTGATAAAACACTAAACCAATTAACACTCCCCGAAATGGCCACGATCGCAGGCCTACCGAAAGCGCCTTCTGCTATTAATCCATTGGTTAACCCTATTGCAGCAAAGCAACGCCGTGATCATGTATTAGCACGTATGCTTGAATTAGGTTATATCTCAAGACCTGCTTATGAAACCGCCATTCAAACGCCCATGCAAACACATCCCGACACAGAAACTGAAGGAATGATAAAAGCTCCTTACGTCGCAGAAATGGTGCGCGATATGATGTATAAAAGTTTTGGCGACAATATTTATACAAAAGGTTATAGCGTTTATACAACGCTGAATACAGCGCAACAAATAGCAGCTAACAAAGCCTTACGTACCGCTTTATTGGCTTATGATCTTCGTCATGGCTATCGCGGGCCGGAAAAAAATATTGGTCCATTAAATCCTGCAAAGCTTACTCATGCATTAAGTGCACTTCACCGCATTGCTTCAATAAATGATCTACAAGCCGCTATTGTCACGCTCATTACGGATCAAGGCGTGATGGCTTTGTTGCCAAATAATCAATCGATTCTTATCCCTTGGGAAGGACTTGCCTGGACAATGCCACAATTAGATAGCACGCAACTTAATCCTCCACCTGAAGCATTGAGAAATAAACTACACATAGGCGATATCATCCGCGTCCAAAACCAAAATAATTCTTGGACACTTGCTCAAATACCCAAAGTACAAGGGGCTCTAGTTGCTTTGAACCCTCAAAATGGCGCTATCAGTGCGTTAGTGGGAGGCTTTGATTATAATTTAAGTAAATTCAATCGTGTCATTCAAGCTGAGAGACAACCTGGATCAGGCTTTAAACCCTTTATTTATGCCGCAGCACTTGCTAAAGGATATACGCTTGCTAACGTATTTAATGATGCGCCCTTAGTATTTGATATTCCAGGACGTGCTGAACCCTGGCGTCCACAAAATGATAATCATATTTTTAGTGGACCTACCCGTTTACGTGTTGCTTTAGCCAAATCTATCAATCTTGTTTCAGTCCGTTTATTACAAGCAATCGATATACCTTATGTTTTAACTTATGCCAAACGTTTTGGTTTTAATCCCAAAAAATTACCACGTAATCTTTCGCTCGCATTAGGTACGGGTGAGGTCACTCCTATTGAATTGGCACGTGGTTATGCTGTTTTTGCAAATGGCGGCTATCGAGTAACTCCTTATTTAATTGACCATATTACTGATGAACAGGGCGAAATAATTTATCAAGCTGAGCCCAAAATAGCCTGTGAAGATTGCATAATCGGTAAAATTGAATCGCCTGCACCGGACGTAAAAGATAATCCTTTCGCACCGCAAGCTATTCCACCTGATATCGCTTTTTTAATGACTTCTGCTTTGAAAGATGTCATTCGCTATGGCACTGGCAGTCAAGCAAGAAGCCTCGGCCGCCATGATCTCGCTGGAAAAACTGGAACTACTAGTGATTATGTAGATACATGGTTTACAGGGTTTAATAGTGATTTGGTTGCGACTGTTTGGATAGGTTTTGATCAACCCAGTTCGGTTCTCGAATACGGGGCAAAAACTGCCTTACCGATGTGGATTGATTTCATGCGTGTTGCGTTACAAGGTAAACCCGAACGAACAATGCCACAACCTCCTGATATTATTACTGCTAGCATTGATCCAATGACAGGTTACTTACTTCCAGAAGGCACGTCTGGTTCCATTTTAGAGTACTTTCGCAAAGATAATTTGCCAAGGATAGCAACCGAAGAGACCATTCCTCTAGAACCTGAAAACCAAGAAGGCGCAGCAGATTCGCCACAAACAGAAATTCAAAACAATTCTCAAAATAATGAACCATTGTTTTAATAATGGCTTATAAAACAAAAAACACTAGATATCCTTGCATTGCTAGCCGACCCTCTTTTTGCGCTTGCGCATGCCACAAAATAATAAGCGCACTGGCTTAACTTAACGTAACCCTATTGCATTTTCTAAGTCTCGCTTAGTCTGCGAACCCACCAGTATACGTTTCAAACGACCATCCGGCCCAATTAAAAGCATCGTTGGCAACCCACGGATTCTTCCAACACCAAAACGACCTTTAGGGTCATAAGCAAAAGTAGGGAAGGCAACGCCACTTTCTTGTATGCGCTGAGGTAAGTCTTTTAAAGGTCCATCCTCATAATTAACACCAAACATAACCACTTCATTACGATGTGCTTTATAAAAAGCATTTAGATCCGGTATTTCTTCCATACAAATATTACACCAGGTTGCCCAATAACTGATCACAACCCATTTGCCTTTATAATCTGAAAAGTTAATAGGGTCCTTTACAATAGTAAAAGGAGTAGGCGAAACAGCGAAGGCTACTGTAGAAAATAAAACCAACATGGCCGTTAAAACAATTGCTCGAAAAGCGCTCGTCATAATACTCCCCAAAAATTAGGTGTTATTATCTGATTAAACGTTAACTTTTCAAATAACTCAAGTTTTTAGTAAAATTAAAATTGCAGTTTCTCGGCAAAATCTTTTAATTCACTTATAGACTTGCTATTATAAATTTCACTTAGGGGTGCCTATTTTTAAGGTTATAAAAAACCAAGTGGGCTGAGAAATACCCTTACCACCTGATCGGGATAATGCCCGCGTAGGAAAAGTCATATGAAATCACCCGCTATTTCTATAGCGAATGCGTGTTTACGCTATAAAGATCAAATTCTATTTGATCGCCTTAATTTTCATTTGCCCGCCGGCATGACAACCTGTTTACTTGGCTCTAGCGGGATTGGTAAAACGAGTTTTTTGAGATTGATTGCCGGATTAAATACAAATGCGCAAGCGGACATCTATGCCAGTGATCAAAAAAATCTGCATACTCGCATTGCCTATATTACGCAGTCCGATTATCTATTACCCTGGCTCTCTGTTTTAGATAATGTTTTACTGGGTTACCGCTTACGACGCACAAAAACTAAACCGCTCGAACGTGCCTATGAATTATTGAAGCAATTAGAGTTATACCACGCATTAAAAAAATATCCTTCCCAGTTGTCAGGAGGCATGCAACAGCGTGTCGCTTTAGCACGGATATTACTTGAAGATCGCCCTATCCTGCTCATGGATGAACCCTTTTCTGCTCTTGATACCATCACGCGTTATCAACTCCATGAACTCGCAGCCCCGTTATTAAAAGATCGTACTGTATTGCTCATAACCCATGATCCATTAGAAGCCTTGCGTCTCGGACATCATATTGCCATTATGTCAGGCCAACCCGCGCAAATTGAATATTTAGATACAGCATTAACTACAGTCCCGCCACGCTCCCATAGCAATGTAGATCTATTAAGCTGGCAAAGTAAACTCTTACATCGCCTTCAAGAGTGCCACTAATGCATTTATTACAGCGCGGACTCATGGTAACTTTATTTCTACTTATTGTTTGGCAATGTCTCGTTACCCTATTCAAATTACCCCCTTATATATTACCTGCTCCATTACAAATTATTTCCAGCTTAATTCAACATGCACAATTGATTAGCCGTGAATTAATTCCTACGTTAATAGAAACACTATTGGGTTTGTTTTTTGGCATAGCGCTTGGCATGTTGTTAGCCATGAGCATTACTTTATCCCGTACGCTGCATACACTCATGCTACCTCTTTTACTGGCTAGTCAAGCTTTACCCATATTTGCGCTCGCCCCTTTGCTCGTTATCTGGTTTGGTTATGGGATCACGGCTAAAATTTTAACAACCACATTAATGTTGTTTTTTCCTATTACGAATAATTTTCTTGATGGACTTAAACAGACACCTCAGCACTATTTGGATATGGCGCAACTTATGGGTAGTAGCCGATGGCAAATACTCTATCAAATTCGTTTTCCTGCAGCGCTACCCAATCTCGCTTCAGGCATACGCCTCGCTACAGTTATGGCCCCTTTAGGCGCTATTATTGGCGAGTGGGTAGGCAGCAGTCATGGCTTAGGATTTTTACTATTAAGCGCCAACGCACAAATGCAGATTGATCTCATGTTTGCTGTATTATTCGTTATTATTTTATTAAGTATTTCCATTTATTTTTTAGTAGACAAGCTATTATATCTTGCAACTCCTTGGCTATTTCTAAAAAAATAACTTGTGCTTTAATTTATGAAAAAAATAATATGCATTTTCCTAGGGTTATTATTTTCCTTCTCTAGTTGTGCTTTCGCAAAACCACTAACGCTTATCCTTGACTGGCTTATTAATCCTAACCATGCCGCCATTTTCGTTGCACAAGAACAGGGTTTTTTTCAAAAAGAAGGAATCCAGGTAAACATTATTTCGCCCGCCGATCCCGATGATGGAGCAAAGCTCGTCGCTGCAGGTCACGCCGATCTCGCTATCACTTACCAACCACAGCTCATTGTACAAGTTGCACAGGGCTTGCCTTTAGTACGCATAGCCTCTCTGATAGATCATCCCTTAAACTGCCTGATCGTTAGAAAAAATAGTGGCATTCATACTATTGCCGATTTAAAAGGTAAGCGTATCGGCTATACTTCGCATATTGAAGGTACTTTAGCGCTGAATGCTTTATTACAAAAAGCGGGATTGACACTTAATGATGTCCAAACTATCAACATCCAATATAATTTGACGCAGGCATTACTAACAAAACGACTAGATGCCATTATTAATGTAACGCAAAACGTTGAACCCTTACAATTACAATCTGCCGGTCAACCCGTAAAAGTATTCCCTGTCGAAGGAGCAATGCCTTCCTATGATGAATTAATTATTGTCACCAATCGCCAGCAAATCAAAGATGTACGTATAGCAAAATTTTTAATTGCGCTGCAAAAAGCAAGTAACTACTTATTAAAGCATCCTGAAAAAAGCTGGAAATTATTTGCTAAAAATAATCCCGCCTTAAACAATGCATTAAATCACCAAATTTGGCAGGCCACACTACCTTATTTTGCGCACTATCCCGCTCAATTCGATAAAAAACGTTATCAACACTTTGCAAATTTTCTCGTACAAGAAAAAGTTATTCAAAAACATATGAATTATTTAGAATACACCTACAATTAAAATAGTTATCCTTGGTACGCTACGCTGTGACGATACCCTTGTACTCGTAAATACGAATGTTTAGATCATCCTTATAAATTTTTCCAAAGTCCGTTACAATCCCTAGTCTATGAACAATCAAGAAAGCTTATTAGAATCCCTTAATGAGGCGCAACGAAATGTTGTCTCTGCACCACAAGGCCATTTACTCATACTCGCTGGTGCTGGCAGTGGCAAGACACGTGTATTAGTCCATCGTATCGCTTGGCTTATCGATGTCGAAAATATATCTCCCCACAATATCTTGGCCGTCACCTTTACTAACAAGGCGGCTGGAGAAATGCGTCACCGGCTAGAAGCTTTAGTGAACTTACCTATTAAAATGATGTGGGTAGGCACTTTCCATGGACTTGCTCATCGCTTACTACGCCAACACTGGGAAGCGGCCGGTTTACCGCAAGCCTTTCAAATTCTGGACAGCGATGATCAACATCGCATTATTAAGCGTATTATCAACGGCTTAAATCTCGATGAAGCGCAATGGATTCCAAAGAAAGTTCAATGGTTTATTAATAAACAAAAAGATGAAGGTATACGGCCGCACCAAGTCGCCAATGCCAATGATCCTTACAACAAAACCTTAATCACCATTTACCAAGCCTACGAAGAACACTGTACACGGAATGGGGTTATTGATTTTGCAGAAATTATTTTACGGAGCTATGAGCTTTTTATTAAAAATCCAGACATATTAGAACATTATCGAACACGTTTTCGACACATCTTAGTGGATGAGTTCCAAGATACAAATACGATTCAATACGCTTGGCTAAAATTACTCAGTAGCGGACAAAATTACTTAATGATAGTCGGCGATGATGACCAATCTATCTATGGCTGGCGTGGCGCGCGTGTAGAAAACATCCAACGCTTCACACACGACTTTCCAAATAACCAGGTCATTCGACTCGAACAAAATTATCGTTCCACTGGCGTTATTTTAGCCGCCTCGAACGCACTTATTTCTCACAATGATGGTCGTTTAGGTAAAAAACTCTGGAGTAGCGGCGGACAAGGCGAGTTAATATCCCTTTACGGTGCCTTTAATGATCTTGACGAAGCCCGCTTTATCGTCGAACAAATTAAACAAGCTTATAAAAAAGGGTTGCAATACAATGAAAATGCTATCTTATATCGTTCTAACGCTCAATCACGGGTATTAGAAGAAGCGTTGATTCGAGCACAAATTCCTTATCGTATCTATGGCGGACTACGCTTTTTTGAACGTGCTGAAATTAAAGATGCCTTGGCCTATCTACGTTTGATCGCAAATCGGAACGATGACCAAGCCTTTGAACGCGTCGTAAATACACCCACGCGAGGAATCGGTGACACAACGGTTCAGACACTACGTAACGAGGCACGTAACCAAGCTATCTCCTTATGGGAATCTTCGCAGCAAATATTAGCGAATAAGCGCTTATCCGCACGAGCTGATAATGCGTTAACTGTTTTTTTACGCTTAATTGATCAAATGGATGAAGAAACAAAAACATTATCACTCTCTGAACAGACAGAACAAGTACTCTATAGCAGTAGCTTATTTGCCCATTATAAAAAAGAAAAAGGGGAACGCGGTCAGGCACGCATTGAAAACCTCGAGGAGTTAATTAATGCGACACGCCAATTTACGCCGGAGGAGGATAGTGTTTCTATTTTATCGGCCTTTTTAGCCCACGTTGCACTCGAAGCGGGTGAACACCAAAGTGATAGCGCGGAAAAATGTGTACAGTTAATGACATTGCATTCCGCCAAAGGCTTAGAATTTCCTCAGGTTTTTTTATGCGGTATGGAAGAAGGTCTATTTCCGCATCACATGTCCCATGAAGAGCCCGGACGATTAGAAGAAGAACGGCGTTTATGTTATGTAGGCATGACGCGTGCCATGAAAAAACTTTACTTAAGCTATGCTGAAGTACGCCGCTTACACGGCACAGAAAGCCACCATAGACCTTCACGATTTATTGCTGAAATTCCAAAAGAACTCTTAAATGAAGTAAGACTAAAAACACAGATAATCCGTCCCAGCCAATTAGCGTCGATAAAACCCTCACGCCAAAATAAAGAAACCATTGGCGATACGGGATTACGTTTAGGCCAACAAGTCACGCATTCAACTTTTGGCGAAGGGGTTATTGTTGATGCGGAAGGACAAGGTGGGCATACCAGATTGCAAGTTAAATTTAATAAAGCTGGAACTAAGTGGCTCATCGCGAGTTTTGCTAAACTCACTGTTCGTGGCTAAGGAATAATAAAATTTAGCCGCTCTATTTATTAGAAGTCGAAGGGCTGCGGCCTAATAATATATAGACTCCGCCTGCGCCCCCATCTCTAGGTTGTGCCGAAGAAAAGGCTAAAACCCATGGAATCTGTGGTAACCAATAATTAATATGATTTTTTAATTTGGGGGTTAGTTGACCTTTACCATGAATAATTTGCACACAACGAAAACCTGCGCTTCGACTCACTTGCAAAAATTGTACAACGGCTAAACGAGCTTGTTCGACGGACATACCATGTAAGTCTAAACAAGCGGATCGGGGTATTTCACCCTGCATTAATTTTTTTATCACTTTGAGCTGAGGCCCTTGGCGCCGAAAAAAAAGTTTCTCTTCCACCGCTATTATCTGCGTTATGGGATCAGAAAGCGGCGGTAAAGGCATCGTAAATTTATGTTGTACTTCTTTTTTCTCTGATATGGATTTAATCCGTTGCTTTAAAGGGGAAAATTTTTTTGGCGTTTTTTTTAAAACGGGTATTCTTTTTGATCGCTTAACATCCTGCATTGCTTTGCGAAAAAAGATAAGATCCTCATCATCGGGTGGGAAATACTTAGACATGCTTCATATACCTATATTCACAAGCCAGTTTTTAAGCCGTAACATTGCTTTACCGCATGGGAATAAACTACTATTGATAAGAATATTTAAAATTAGACGGCTGAGCAAAAATGTCTTTTCTATTTTCACGTTTATTATTTTTTATTATCTTCTTATTGGCCAACATTATTTTGCTAATAGGGTGTAGTCAAAACTCGACTAATGCACCTTCGCCTGTTTCGCCTGCCATCCTATCAAAAAGCAAGCTAGACACTCCTCAATCAGAAAACCCGAGGGTTATTGCTTTATTGCTTCCTCTCCAAGGCCAACTTGCTAGTATTGGCCAAGCTGTTAAGCAAGGCTTTGTAACGGCTGCACAAGAAAATGGAAATAATCCACAAATTATTATAATCGATACGACAAAAGAACCGACTATTCAAGCAGCCTATAATAAGGCTTTAGCACAAAATGCGCAGTTTGTCGTAGGTCCGCTTCTTAAATCACAAGTCCAAACACTTGCAGGTTTAGAATTGAGCACACCTGTATTATCTTTAAACTACTTAAATCCGGATATTAGTACACCGGCGAAATTATACCAATTTGGTCTATCTCCCTTAGATGAAGCGCAAGAGCTTGCCAATAAAGCGTGGCAAAGTGGTCGCCGTTCCGCACTCATTATGACCAATAGCTGGGGTTCGCAGATAGCACAAACTTTTGCTGATGAATGGAAAGATTTAGGTGGAAACTTAGTCGGTCGTTTAGTACTTTCCCAAAATTCATCCGCATTGACTGGACAGATCCGCCGTTTTCTACAATTCAAACCCCCTCATGATAGACGCACTGACTTCGATGTAATTTTCTTGGCTAGTGACCCTAAAATCGGTCGTCAAGTTGTACCTTTATTAAAGTTTTTCTATGCAAGCGATATTCCGGTGTATGCTACTGCCTCAATTTACAGTGGAGTACCTAATTCTCGCTTAGATAATGATCTTAATAGCGTTATTTTTTGTAGCGCCCCTTGGGTACTGGGGGAAAGTACGCCCAGCCCTTTGCTTTACGAACAACTTCAAGCAGCAAATTCACTGGAGTTCTTTTTGCGTAATCGCAGCTACTATGCTTTAGGTGTCGATGCGCTGCATATTACCCAACAATTACCCCGATTATCTTCTTCACAAACTTTATCCGGAGCAACAGGTCAACTTACTCTAAATAATCAGCAACGTATTGTTCGCGAAATGCCATGTGCACAATTCCGTAGGGGAAGATTAATATGGGTAAAATAATATCATGCTTAATATTTCCAAAAAAATAGGAACACAAGCAGAAAAATTTGCCTGCCATTATCTCAAAACCCAAGGCCTTTCCCTGATCACACGCAATTATGCGTGCCGATTTGGTGAAATTGACTTAATTATGCAAGATAAAGAATCACTTGTTTTTATTGAAGTCCGATTTCGACGGGATCCCCACTTTGGTCATAGTATCGAAACGGTTGATACAGTTAAGCAAAATAAGCTGATTAAAACCGCGGAATACTATCTACAATATCATTCATTACTAGATGCAATTTCCTGTCGTTTTGACGTGTTAGGGGTTTCCCCTTCCACAAAACCTAAAAAATGGTTTGAAAAACGCAATACTTCCCAGTATTACTCTGCTCAAGTAGAATGGGTAAAAAACGCATTCTCTAGGTAGTTCTATGGATCTTCTTGCACGCATTCAAACTCATTTTGAAGAAAGTATTGAGACTAAAAAGAAAGCTTTGCATGAATTACAGGAAATTATCCTATCAGCAAGTCAAATATTTGTTGATTGCTTATTGGATAACAAAAAGATACTGGTCTGTGGGAATGGAGGTTCTGCGGCCGACTCACAGCATTTTTCCTCAGAGTTGATCAACCGTTTTGAAATAGAACGTCCTAGTTTACCGGCTATTGCGCTCACTACAGATACATCAACGATCACCTCCATTGCAAATGATTATAATTATAATAAAATTTTTGCCAAACAAATTTACGCACTAGGACAATCAAGTGACGTTTTGCTTTTGATTACGACTAGCGGCAATTCAGAAAGCATTTTAGAGGCATGTATAGCCGCACAAAAAAGGCAATTAAAAATAATTGCGCTCACAGGTAAAAATGGAGGTAAACTAGCAGATATGCTAAGTTCCACCGATATTGAAATACGAGTAGCTGGTTCATCGACAGCCCGTATACAAGAAACGCATCTATTAATTATTCATTGCCTTTGTGATCTCATCGACAAACAACTTTTCGGCTAATGACAAATTTTTCATAACACAAAGGTTATACCCAGGGATAAAAGATTAAGGACGGCTCCTGGATTCTCTCTAAAAAATAATGCTTACATTTACAACATCTCTATACGCCCCCATCTCAACGTTCTGTTTAGCTGGAATTTCACCATAGACGGTCAAGTACTGTTTAATACCTGTACCATTTCCTAAGACAGTATCCACACCCACTATATTCCCCCAATTAATGGTATGCGTTGGATTCTGAGATAATGTATATCGTATCGCTTCAAATCCAGGCCCTGACATAGTACGAAGTCTCGTTGTTGCAGAATCGCCAACCCCCTGATCCAGGGCGATACTGTAAGGTGTATTTAAAGTACAAAGGAGATTGAGTCTAGCAATACTTTTTGTAGAAAGCGCTGCATTCGGATTATAAAGGCCAAATACTAATGGGGTTGCTGTGATAATACACCCAGGCAAAACATTTACTGAAACCGGCATACTTATTGTTTGTATTGCTGCAAACGTTGGGCTTATGAATTCTAAAAACCATAAACAAATAAAAAAAACCAAACCCTTTCTTAATAAAGAAATCATACTTAACCCCTCTTCTGGACAATGAATGACCACTGTTAGAAATTAATTCCATTCTTTATTAATTTGCTTCCTAAATTAAGCCTATTATATATAATCCCTATTATCCAATTTAAAAAAAATGCGGCGGAAAAATTGCCTAATCGCTGACTGCCGTGCCCCGCACCTATCCTCACAGAAAGTGCGTCAGGTATCAGCAATTTTTGTTACTGAATGTTTAAGATAGGTACCGAGTTTGTAATAACGAAAATTTCATTTTTTGAGCTCTATTCACAGAATTTTTATTGTTTAGATACTTTTAACTAAAGATATGGCTGTATCTATAAAAAAATTTTTCCTTATTTTTTATATAAATTTTTTTTATATTATGAATGCCTATCCCACAGATAAATCTAATGATTTTATTTATGTAAAAGCTTTAATTCCTACTATTCAAGAGGATATGCGCTATTACACCGCTAATAATTTTATAGGCCACCCTATTTCTGGTTATAAACGTCCAGTGTGTATTTTAACGAAACCTGCTGCGCACGCCTTGTTAAAAATACAACATAAACTAAATGAAAAAAATCTGGGACTAAAACTATATGATTGTTATCGACCACAAATGGCTGTCGATAGCTTTGTTCAATGGAGTCAAGATCCGCAAGATCAAGTAAGGAAGGCTGAGTATTATCCTCGTATGGATAAATCCAGACTATTTCAACATAATTATATTGCCTATCGATCCGGCCACACACGTGGAAGCACGGTTGATTTAACGATAGTTGATCTCAACACCCATAAATCACTTGATATGGGAACTCCTTTTGATTTCATGGACCCTTTATCGCATCCTTCCTGCCGCGCTATCACTGCCGAACAATTTAAAAACCGTATGTTACTACGAACCCTTATGCAAACAGCAGGTTTTATCCCATTAAGCACAGAATGGTGGCACTTCACTTTAAAAAATGAACCTTATAAAGACACTTATTTTAATTTTCCTGTGGAATAGTATAGCCTTTCAATATCCGTAAAAAATTTAATAATTAAATTAATTTAATTATTAAATAGCTTATTTGTAGATAATTTTTTATCCGCTATCTAAAAATAATTTAATTAGCTACAAATAAATTTTAAAGCTTGAAATCTAATATTGATTTAGAATAATCTATTACAGTTATTAATAATTTTTAAGTAAGGAAATATGAAAGATTTAAATAAAAAACTAGTCGACGTAGCATTCGCCCAAGAATGGGCCTTTAGGAAAGCTACCCAAAAAGAATTACTCAAATTCAAAAATAAATTAAGGAAACATATTAAAAAATCTAGCTTAACGCTTGAAGATGTTAAATCGAAACTTTTAGAAAAATTAGAAAGAGATAAAGCGTTTATACTTGCCCTTAATGAACAATTAAAAAATTAT
This sequence comes from Pseudomonadota bacterium, assembly GCA_040390025.1. GTDB lineage: Bacteria > Pseudomonadota > Gammaproteobacteria > Diplorickettsiales > Diplorickettsiaceae > JAVHYG01. The sequence goes on from JAZJZD010000004.1 coordinate 252,353, forward strand.
TCTGCCAGTTCAGAAGCGGCAAATGATCCAACAAAAGCAACCTTTGCCTTAAAGTTCAATAAAATGTTGGACATCCTCAATCTCGCAATTGAATTTACCACTAATAATTTTGATTCTTTCATAGAAAGTATCAAAACTGGGCAGGAACTTGATAATTACCATATTAAAACGGCTAAAGACGACATTACCGTCATGGATAATACTGGGCCTAGTATTTATGGCACCTCAAAAGGTAGTACTTTAAAAACCGTACTTATTAACGCTGAACTTATTTATTCAGGAAAAACTTATCTCAGTGAAATTGAACCCAGTGAGAATTGGCTAAATACACTCATTTCTTTTTTAAAAAAATGTTTCGGCGCAACAAGTCAATTCTGGATTGATAAAACCTCAAATGCACAAGTAACTCCACTACCTGGAGATTTAGATCCGCACTCCATAAAGGTTGAAGAATCTGATTTTACTGAGTGCACCTATTTCTACAACGATGCAAAAACTGAAAAAGGATTAGCTTTTATTCATAGTGGATATGCTTTTGGCGGTTATCGTAATGATCTTAGGTATCCCTATCCGCCTGGCAAACCTTTTGGCTCCGAAGATTGCTCTTCATGGATAGGAAAAATAACGTTAGGGATAGACACAGTATCTACGAGCGATCTTTGGAATCGTTGGAGATATGAATATCCACAAGAAGGCTACTCTGTGCCTGCGGCTTGGATCAATACTCACACTGCTCAATCACTCATCTCCCAATTTATCCCTATAAAAATTACTGACCCTAACAAAGATATTGTCCCCGGTTTAGTATGGGCAATGCGTGCCTTTGACACGACAGAAGATCCAGAAATGACAGGTGTTGGCAAAGGTGGACATACTGTCCTCCTAGTACAAGAGGGAATTGATGAGAACGAAAAAGTAAAAGGCATAGGATATAATCGTGATATGCCGAAAATAGAAGGTTTTGGTGTAAATGCGTTTTCAAGTATGGATGAAGCTACAAAACGAATTATGTTTTTCAAAGTAGTGCAAAAAACGGAAGAACAACGTATACCAAATAATCCTACTAGAGAATCTACTCCTCTATTAGCCGCTATTTAAAATTTAGATATAAAAAAACCTGGGCTGTTATAAAAGCGACTCAGGTTTTTTATTCCAAAATTTTACTTGCCATTTTTGTTTATCATAAATAAATAAACAAAGATTACCTGTGGCTACTTTAAAGTTTTTATTCTGAATATGCTGCTCAAATGCTTCTGGAACCAATTGCAGAAAGTAACGTAATCGGCCATTACTCGTAATAACTAAGATCGCATCTTCTGGCGTATATTTTTTTACGACATCTTGCGCAAATGACTTTACTTCATCCGACATATGAGAAGAAGAACCTAACCAATTAGCTGCTTTGGGCCATTCGCTAAAATTTTCCCAAGCAGACAATTCAGAATTATCCCCTTTTTTTTGAATTTCTTCATTACTCAAGCCAGACCAATCACCATAATCGATTTCGTTTAATCGAGGATCAACAATAGGTTTCAATGGAGAATCTAATTCGCCAAGTATAATTTTAGCGTAATCATGTGTTCTTCTTAAAGGGCCACAATAAACCGCTTTTATATTTAATCCAGATTTTTGTATAACACGGGCCAAATTTTTAGCTTGTTGTATTCCCGAATCAACCAGTGACAAATCTTCTCTTGCACCTACCCATACTGCTGTTTCGCCAGGAACAAACGTATTACCGTGTCTTGAAAAAATAATTTGCATATTACTTAAGTGTTAGTTAAAAGAAACTAGCTCGCCTTCTTCTTCAATAATCCTTTCAACTAACTCAACATCATTTGGACTATCAATAGACCCATGCGTACGTCCTTTGTAATCGACAACAACAACTCGCATCGGCATCCCATTTTCCAATGCACGTAATTGCTCAAGGCCTTCTACCTTTTCTAAGGCAGTTTCGGTTAAAGAAATATATTTTTTCAGCGCTGAAAAACGATAGGCATATAATCCGATATGTCGATAAAGCGGCAAATTATTGCTCTTCGAGTCTCTCACATAGGGAATCATACTTTTAGAAAAATAAAGTGCATTATAATTTTTATCAAACACAACCATACTTCCCCCTACATTTCCTTGCATCTTCGAGGTTTTCATTTCTGTATATTCGTTTGGGGTAATTTGCACCGCTAAGGTACTTATTGTTAAAGTATTATCCGCTTTCATCCTATCAACCAATTCTTGAATAGTCCAAGGAGGAGTTAATACGGCATCTCCTTGTAAATTAATAACGAGATCGCTTTCTTGCATCGCTAACGCTTTAGCTGCTACAAAAGCACGCTCAGTTCCGTTGGGACAATCGTCCGTCATAATGACTTTTGCCCCAAAATCTATTGCATGATTTTGAATATCCGTATGATCCGTAGCAACATACACTTCATCGATATCTTTAACTGATTTCGCAATAGACCAGGTGCGATAGATAAGACTTTTCCCTTTAATTTTTTCTAGTGGCTTTCCAGGGAAACGTGTTGAATTATAACGCGCAGGAATAATAATAATATTTTTCATGCGTGCGGATTATCATCCTCTTTTTTTTGCAATTCGACCAACACTGAAAAATCTTCGAGCGTGGAAATGTCTTGATTAATAGGGCGGTTACTTGCAATATCACGCAATAAGCGACGCATAATCTTACCAGAGCGTGTTTTAGGTAAAGTCATGGTGAAAATAAGTTGCTTCGGTTTAGCTAAAGGTCCAATTGTATTTCGCACTTGATCAATAATTTCTACTTTTAACTGGGGCGAAGGCTTTACAGAATCGCATAAAGTAATAAATGCTGTAATTGACTGCCCTGTTGTTTTATCCGGAATTGCTACCACTGCCGCTTCGGCAACGAGAGGATGGCTGACTAAAGCCGATTCAACCTCAGCCGTACCTAAACGATGCCCTGATACTTTAATCACATCATCAACACGCCCCATAATCCAAATATAGCCACTGTCATCATAATGGGCACTATCTCCGGAAAAATAGGCATGAGGCATTTGTACCCAATATTGCTCTTCATAACGTTTAGGATCACCCCAAATTCCGCGTAACATACTAGGCCATGGTTGCCGAATCACTAAAGAACCGCCCTGACCTGAAGCAACGGGTTCACCTGAAATCGGATCGACAATATCAACCACGACTCCGGGTAAAGGTTTGGCAACTGAACCTGGCTTAGTAGGAGTCGCTCCAGGAATAGGCGAAATCATAATAGCACCTGTCTCAGTTTGCCACCATGTATCCACTATAGGACAGCGCTCTTTCCCTATTTTTTTAGAGTACCAAACCCATGCTTCGGGATTTAGAGGTTCGCCCACACTTCCTAGTAGTCGTAAAGACGATAAATCATTTCCATCTATCCATTGCTCGCCCCACTTCATAAAAGAGCGGACCGCTGTGGGTGCGGTATAGAAAATACTTACCTTGTATTTATCAATCAGCTCCCAAAAACGATTAGGATTAGGCCAGTTTGGTGCTCCTTCATAGATAACAATACTTGCCGCGTTTAGTAATGGGCCATAAACAACATAGGTATGACCTGTGATCCAACCTACATCGGCTGTACACCAATAAACATCATCAGGCTTCAGATCAAAGACTATTTTTGAGGTGTAATAGGCTCCTACCATATAACCAGCTGTAGTATGGAAAATTCCTTTCGGAATACCCGTAGAACCGGAGGTATAAAGGATAAATAACACATCTTCACTATCAAGTGGCTCGGCAGGACAATCGTTTCCTAAACCCTGTATTAATTCATTCCAACTTATATCTCGCTCTGGCTTTAATGAAAGGGGAGTTTCCGTACGCTGATAGACGACTACCTTTTTTACATTATCAGAGCCAGAACGTTGCAGCTCTTCTAAAGCCTCATCAACTACGGATTTCAGTGGAATCACCTTACCACGTCGATAACCCGCATCGGCTGTAATGACTAATTTACTTTTAGAATCTCGGAGCCGATCTTCTAAAGCCTGCACAGAATAACCACCAAAAACAACGTTGTGTATAGCACCAATACGCGCACATGCCAAAACGGCGATGACAAGTTCTGGAATCAATGGCATGTAAAGCGTAATACAATCTGCTTTTTTTATTCCCAGTTTTTTTAAGCCATTCGCAAATTGGCCTACGGCTTCATATAATTCTTGATAGCTTAATTGACGTTTTTCGCCAGGCTCTCCTTCCCAAATCAGGGCGGGTTTGTTCGCATGTTTTGCCAAATGACGATCTAAACAATTATAGGCAATGTTGGTTTTTCCTTCGTCAAACCAAATTGCAGAAGGTTCATTCCATGTTAAAACCTTTTTCCAAGGTTCAAACCAATGGAGTTCCTTCGCAATTTCGGCCCAAAATTGCTCAGGTTGCTCAATAGAGTAGCGATATATCTCTTCATAATCGTCCAATGACTTAATAGTGGCCTTATCAACAAAACGTTTAGAGGGGGGGAAAACACGGGTTTCATTTAACATAGAGCTCACAATTTGTGATTCGCTAATGGACATAGTTTTATTCTCCTCTATTTTTAACATTGAGTAGTTCGACTATAAACTGCACAAATTAGCCTAGGATATACCGTCATTTGGCACTTTAATTATTACTGGCTAAAAATTACACTACTTACTTGGAATTATGATAAAAGCCTCAATTTGTAACATAAGCCCAGTTTATTCAAAATACTAAAACTAACTTGCAGCTACTCGATTCATCAACTAACCTTAAGACGCAAGGAAATTTAATAGAGGAGAAAACACGATGTTAACATGGGCATTTATATTTCTAGCCATTGCCATTATAGCCGCTATCGTTGGGTATACAGGCGTTTTTGTAGCTGCTGCTGGCATTGCTAAAATCATCTTTCTCATATTCATTATATTGGCGATTATTTCGTTTATATCTATGCTGTTCCGCAGACGACGCTAAACTAGATTACGGCTTTTTAGCTATCTATTCAAATAAGAAATCTCACCCTCTTCTGCTTGTTCAGCAAGAATTACGGCACGCATTTCCGCGCAGACTGAGTGCATTATGGAAATATTATGAATACAGGCCAAGTGGTTATAGAGAGACGATCCTTGTCTAAACAAAAAATGTAAATAAGCGCGACTGAAGCGCTGGCAAGTATAACATAAACAGTCTTCTAAAATAGGTCTATCATCTTTCGCATAAATCGATTTTTTAATCAAAAGTCTGCCATTTTTTTCTTCACTGAGAAACTCCAACCAATCTGCTGTTTTACTGACTTTCCCATGATAAAGCGCACCATGTCGCGCATTCCGAGTCGGTGCAACACAATCAAATATGTCCACGCCTTTTCTCACAACATCAATTAAATCTTGTGGGTTAAGCCCAACACCCATCGTATACCTTGCTTTATTAATAGGCAATAAAGGTCGAACCCAGTCGATTACTTCGCAGGTTTTCTCCATATCAAAACCAATCACTTCGCCGCCAATGGCAATACCCTCTAAATCAGCTTCTAAAATAAATTGCGCACTTTTTTCCCGAAGATCGCGAAAGCTGCCGCCTTGAATAATACCAAATAAGGCTTGTTTGTAGCCATATGCAGAATCAGGTGATAACAGATGTGTTTCTTTTGATTCGAGTAACCAACGATGTGTACGATCCATCGCCGCTAAAGCCACTTCTTTTCCACCTTCCTCTGGCGTACATTCATCAAATGCCATGATAATATCAGCACCGATAACTTTCTGTGCTTCTATAGAACTTTTAGGTGTTAGGTGAATCACTTTTCCTGTGATTGGATGCTTAAAATGAGCGCCTTCACTATTTATCCTGCAAATTTTCCCATTTTTAGATAAGCTAAATACTTGAAATCCGCCGCTATCCGTTAGCATAGGCCCATCCCAAGCCATCAAGCGGTGCATACCACCACTCGCTTCGATTATATCCATTCCCGGATTAACCAACATATGGTAGGTATTTCCACCTAAAATAATTTGCGAGCCCGTACCAACAAGGTCGTCCGGTGTCATATGGTTAACAAACGCCCGTGTTCCAACCGGCATAAAAGCGGGCGTTGTAATACACCCATGCGGTGTTGTAATTTCCAACACCCTTGCAGAAGTAAGTTTGCTAGATTTAATTAGTCGTGTAGAAAATTGGTTAGCCATCGATATTTTTGATTTTATTATCCGTGGTAGTTGCGGATAGTTTTTTCTGAATTGCGCTTAAAATCCCACGCAAAATCTTTACCTCTGTTTCATCAAGTTCAGCACGGCTAAATAATCGACGCAGCCTATCCATAATCTGTTGGCTACGAAAAGATTGTAAAAATTCAACGCTCGTTAATACACTATTTAAATGCTGATAAAAATATTCAAGTTGTTCCACTTTGGCTAAATCGTTTTTTTTAACAGCCACTGTTTCTTTTTTCTGTAAAAAAGCCTGCCGTAGTTCATAACAAACAATCTGCACAGCAGAAGCAAGATTCAAAGAGCTATACTCGGGATTAGTCGGAATCATTATCTGTAAGTGGCACTGCTGTAATTCTTGATTGGTAAGGCCAGACCGCTCACGCCCAAATAAAATAGCTATGGTTTGCGGTAACATCCCTTCTATTTTTTCTGCTGATTCACGAGCCGTTAAAGCGACCCAATTTAGTTCCCGCACGCGAGTGCTGGTACCAAATACTAAAGTACAATCAGAAAGTGCTTCCTCTAAGGTACTAACCACTTGTGCATCACCTAAAATATCCAAGGCATTACTTGCCCGCACAGAAGCCTTTTGATGAGGAAATGCTTCTGGATTTACCAGGTAAAGGCGTTTTAGACCCATAGTCTTCATAGCCCTAGCCGTTGCCCCGATATTGCCGGGATCGCTGGGATTAACTAAGACAATGCGAATTTTGGAAAGAAAATCAGAAAAGGCCATTTATAATGTTATATTCACCACAATTGGTTTTTTGCAAGTGCCGCGAAATTGCGAGTTGAGCAGCCACCGCTAAAAATTCAAGCGCGAAGGTATCTTAATAAAAACAAGCTATGGTATCATCCTTCCTATAGCAAAGACATACTCAGAACTCGACACTTTTACTCTAATAATTGAAGATGCACCCTTTTTTAAATATCGCAGACGGCGCTGCACGAGCAGCCGGAAAAATCATTTTAGATGGCTTAAAACGCCTAGATTTTATTCGCTCAAAACAAAAAGAGAACCGTAGCATCGTCACAGAAATAGACCTACGAGCAGAAAAAGTAATTATTGAAACGATTCAAGAGGCCTATCCATCTCATGGTATTTTTGCTGAAGAAAGCGGTACTATTGAGGGTAAAGACTATATTTGGATTATTGACCCTTTGGATGGAACAAGTAACTTCATCCATGACTTTCCGCATTTTGCGGTTTCAATAGCCATTAAAAATCAAGAAAAAAACCGTATTGAACATGCCTTAGTCTACGATCCGTTACGCCAAGAAACTTTCAGCGCAACGCGAGGCGGAGGCGCCTATTTAAATAATACACAGCGTTTTTCTCGTCGATTACGGGTTAGTAATCGAACCAAGATCGAGGAATCACTCTTAGGTATTTGTATCCCTTCACGAGGACTGAATACGCTGACGCCTCCGCTCAATAAAGAAGCATTACGTACTATGATGGCACAAGCCAGCGGTATTCGCCGTACAGGTTCTGCTGTCCTTGATCTTGCCTATGTAGCCGCTGGTCGTTTAGATGCAGCACTCGAACTTAATCTTGAACCTTGGGATATGGCTACTGGTGTTTTACTGATTCGAGAAGCCGGTGGGATTGTCTGCGATTTACAAGGCAAAGAAAATTACTTTGAAACAGGTCATATCATCGGCGCAAATCCAAAGCTTTGCCCTCTCCTACTAAAAGCCATTCAATTAAAAATATAGCCCCTCATAAAACTAAGTCTTTTGTTTGATTTCTAGTAGATTGGCTTTGAGAAGCTTTGTTACCACGCCAGTAAATGAAATTAAACAAAAGACGATGGTTTCTAAGGCCTGGAATCAACTTCCTTTATCGATGGCAACAAGTTACTTCTATCCAAGCCTAATGCAACAGCCAAGGCACCCGCCACATAGATAGAAGAATAAGTCCCAATAACAATCCCTATGACTAAAGCCAGTGCAAAGCTATGAATCATTGGACCACCAAAAATACATAAAGAAAGCACGACAAAAAGCGTGGTTGCTGAAGTCATAATCGTTCTTGATAAAGTTTGGTTAATGGAAAGATTAACCACTTCAACAGAAGTCTTTTTACGCAGTTTACGAAAATTCTCACGGATCCTATCAAAAATAACGATAGTATCGTTCAGCGAATAACCAATTACCGCTAATATTGCTGCAAGTGCAGTCATATTAAATTCGATATGGAATAAAGAAAAAATACCCAAAATTAAAATAGGATCATGAATCAAAGCAACTGCAGCGCCAATTGCAAATCGATATTCAAAACGAAGTGAGATATAAACCATAATACCCAACAAAGCAATAAATACCGCTAATGCCCCTTGTGTAGCTAATTCATGCCCTACTTGCGGCCCAATAAATTCAAGTTGTTTTAATTGTGCACCGGGTAATGCCTGAATAATTTTAGTGGCCAAATCATGCTGACTGGTTTTTTCAGCTGCAAGACTAATTAAAACATCTTGGGATGTGCCATAACTTTGTACTAAAGCGTCCTTAAAACCAGCTTGCTGCAATTCCTGACGCACTTTAGGTAACTCTACAGAACGATTAAATGAAACTTGTAGTTGACTACCACCAGTAAAGTCTAACCCCCAATGCAAACCCTTAATAAGGAGTGAGCCGACTGAAACCAATAAGAGCAATAAAGACAATACAGCCGCCCAGCGCTGCAAGCCTAAAAAATTGATATTCGTCTGTCTTTTAAAAAATTCCACAATTTATAACTCTTAAAAACTAAATAGCACTAAATGCCAATCGGCAAATGTTTAATCGGACGACCGCCATACCAAGCATTAACAAGGGCTCTTGTTAACATAACACCCGTTAACATGGAGGTTAGCAAGCCTAACGTTAACGTGACTGCAAAACCTTTTATTGAACCGGTACCAATGCCAAATAAAACTAAAGCCGCGATCAATGTAGTAACATTCGCATCAATAATAGTCGCCAGTGCCCGATCATAACCCGCATGAATACTTGCTTGCGGTGATGCCCCATTTCGTAACTCTTCACGAATACGTTCGAAGATTAAGACATTGGCATCAACTGCCATACCTACTGTTAATACGATTCCTGCCATACCTGGTAAGGTTAAGGTCATTCCTAATAAGGATAATAGTGCAACAAGTAAAACAACGTTCATCGCTAAAGCGATATCTGCAATTAAGCCAAATACGCCATAATAAATGGCCATAAAAATAATGGCTAAAATAAGTCCAACAACAATAGAGATAAACCCTTTATGAATATTCTCTGCACCTAATTGCGGGCCAATCGTTCGCTGCTCTACCACATAAATTGGAGCTGGTAATGCACCTGCCCGTAGCAATAACGAAAGATTCAAAGCTTCTTGGGTATTTGTTAAACCAGTTACCTGGAAATTGGGTGGCAATGCCGTTTGAATCGTTGCGATACTAATCACTCGCTCAACTTTATGAGGAATATGAATCACTTTTCCATTGACAGTTTTTGTCGTTGCTTTGGTTTCAACATACACAATTGCGAGTGGTTTCCCAATATTCTCACCTGTAATACGATGAAAATAACTTTCTCCTCCACCGCCGAGACTAATACTCACTGCAGAACGGCCCGATTCATCAAAACTCGTTGAAGAATCCGTAATCGAATTCCCCGTTAATATTACTGATTTATTCAATAATACCGGCCGATTTTGATAGTTATATAATTGTAACTCTGGAGGTATAGCGCCTGAAGATTGTGCAATACGTGCATCATGTGTCACATCTACCAAGCGAAACTCAATAGTCGCTGTTCCACCTAAAATTTGTTGTGCACGCGCAATATCTTGAACACCGGGTAAATCCACTAAAATCCGATTTTTACCTTGTTGTTGCACAATCGGCTCAGCAACACCCAGTTCATTGATACGGTTCCGTAAGGTATTAATTGTTTGATCAATTGCCGATTGTCGTAAATTATTCAGCCCTTGCTCCGTCCACTGTAAAGAAAGCTGGTAATGCTGACGGCTAGTCTCCGCAGTCACAAGAAAATCAGGAAATTGGCGTCCAAGTAACTGTTTAGCTTTACTCAAACTAATCGCATCACGAAATGTAAGATGTAGCTGCTGATCAACAGGTATTAATTCTGTGTATCGAATATTCGCTTGCTGCAAATTTTCATTGATATTTTTCATTAATCCTTGCATGCGCTGCGTAACGACGCTATTAATATCTACTTCTAAAGCAAAATGCACACCACCACGTAAGTCGAGTCCAAGCTTCATAGGAAGTGCACCAATAGCTTGCATCCATTTCGGTGTCGATGAAAGCAAATTAACGGCGACTGTATAATCATCACCCAAAGCCGCTGATAAAATATCTTTAGCCTTTAATTGTACATCTGTGTTTTTAAAACGTAGAAAAAGAGTTTGTTTTTCACTCTCTTCGCTTATTGGGTGAATCTGGCCCAGCTTTATAAGTTTTTCCACTTTAGAATTTAACAACGCCATATCAGGATTAGCCACAGCGACAGGAGAAATCTGTACGGCAGGCTGTTCAGGAAAAAGATTGGGGATGGCGTAGATAAAGCCCAGGACTACGAGCAACACCAATAAAATATTCTTCCAAAGTGGATATTTATTCAGCATAATCGAATTAGTTTAGCCGTTAAGAGTGTGTCTTCAATTGCGTTAGGATGAGACAAAAAGCGTTGTTTTTCGAGTAGCTTACGGAGCATACGGGCCGTATGAGTAACGCAACACAGAAAAACAGCGCTCTTTGGCCTGCATCGTGCAATTGAAGATGCACTCTAAACTGTTCCCTTAGGTAGCACGCTGGCAATCGCTGCTTTTTGCATTTTAATTTCAACACTTTCAGCAATCTTTAAAGTCACTAACTCATCTCTAAGCGCCGTAATCTTTCCCACTATTCCGCCTGTAGTGCTCACTTCATCACCAATTGCTAAGCTTGCCATTAATTGACGGTGTTCCTTAGCCCGTTTTGCCTGTGGACGCCAAAGCAATAAATAAAAAATGACCACAAAACCTAATAAAATAAGAATTTGTGAATAGCCACCCCCTGGTCCAGAAGCTGTAGTGGTTGCTGTTTCAGCCAACGCATCGGTTATAAAAAAGCTCATCATTCTCTCCTCGATTAAAACCGGTCATAACTTAAGCCATGCAATTTACCTGGTTCCCTGATTATTCGCAAATTTTACGTTAAAATTTCTCCTGACATCAAAAAGATTTATCAAGATGTAACCACTCTCACTCCATGAAGGTGCAAGCGTTACAATAAAGTAAAATTATTTATTTACTCACCCACAAAGCATCTCCGTAGCTAAAAAAACGGTACTTGTGAGCAATGGCTTGTTGGTAAGCTTGTATAACTGGTTTATAACCTGCAAATGCGCAAACAAGCATTAATAAGGTTGATTTTGGCAAATGGAAGTTAGTAAGCAAAGCATCAACACAATGAAATTGAAAGCCCGGATAAATAAAAATCTGGGTTTCTCCTTGGAAAGACTTAATAGAACCACTGCTTGCCGCTGTTTCTAAACTTCTTACTGTTGTCGTTCCAACAGCGATAACTCGTTTTTTATTTTTTTTTGTTTCTTCTATTTTTTCACAAACAGAGGAAGAAACTGAAACGTATTCAGCATGCATACTATGCTCCTCAATACGTTCAGTTCGAATAGGCTGAAAAGTTCCCGCTCCTACATGCAAAGTAACAAACGCTATATTGACACCTTTCGCTTTTAATTGTTCTAGTAATGCTTCATCAAAGTGTAAGCCCGCCGTTGGTGCTGCAATAGCTCCTGGGTTACGAGCAAAAATAGTTTGATAGCGTTCCTGATCAATATATTCGTCAGAACGTTGTATATAAGGGGGAAGAGGTATACGGCCAATATCGTTGAGCAACGCTAAAATAGATGGGATTTCATCAAGAAAATGTAATTCAAATAAATTGCCCAATCGCCCTAAAATCTCGAATCTGATATTATTTTCTAGTTGTAGCTGAGAACCCACTTTTATTGGTTTGCTTGATTTTAAGTGTGCTAAAATACGGTTCCCATCTAAAATACGTTCAACCAAGATTTCAACCTTACCTCCCGTTAGCTTATGTGCAAACAAGCGAGCAGGAATCACTTGCGTATCGTTTAAAACTAAGAGATCACCAGGATTTATAAAATCTAAAATATCCTTAAACTTTTGGTGATTAATATCGCCCGTCTCTTTATTCAAACAAAGTAAGCGACTATCTGTACGCTGCGCAGTTGGATAAGCAGCAATTAATTCAGGCGGTAAGTCGTAAAAAAAATCTGAAAGAGAGTAAATTGAGGAGAAAGGGTCACTCATAAATAGATTACTTTAGCTGCATCGGCATCATAATCGCAACCTTAGCTAGACCTTCATTTTGTATAGAAATCACATGTTTAAAATAACAGGTTTCATACAAAAAATAATCTCTAGTTTTATTAGATTCTACGAGAAACACTAAACAACTACCTTAGTTACTAAACCCTTCATTTTAACATAGATTGATTAGCGCACAACAAAATAATGATTTTTATTGCTTTGTAGTTTAAAGAAACTTAATAATTAAAATTATTTCAGCAACCTAAAAATAAGGAAATTTATGAATTCTGGTAGAAAAGTTAAAGCATTGGATCGCGAAGGCGAGCACGAAGACGCAATCATCGACATATGTCCAGGAGACGACGACTAAGGCTATGATGAGGCAATGTGAGAAAAGGAATCAAACTAAGCTAGAAATATAGAAAAGGAGTAAAGTCCCTAGATGAGAACAATCTTCTGTTCCCATTTATACTAAAAAAAATCTAGCAATGAGCTGTAAAAAAAACCCCGCATCATTAATAATGAAACGGGGTTTTTAGAGTAAAGAAGCTT
>JAZJZD010000005.1:0-51258 GCA_040390025.1 Pseudomonadota bacterium
ATAGTGATATTCACAAACAACATTCAGTAGAAACAAAAGCGCCTGGCTGGAGTGATATTGAAAGGGTTGATGCGTGTTCCACTGCGCCTGCAAGTCTGTTAGGTAACGTTTTATCAACGGGTGAATATCGACTCTATCTAAACGCGCTTGCCAAAATAGCGTATTGCTTAACAGCCCACTTAAATGTTCTTCCCAATTTAGCCGCTGTAAAATAGACTGATCCGTTTTCAATTGCAGAACGATGTTTCGTAACATCGGTAATGCTTCGGATAATGGTTGGTTTTTTACTCTGGCTATGTTGGCACGTAATTGTTTGCGATCCGTCACAAAAGGGGAAGCATAATAGACGGAGCCTTGAATTAAATGAGAACACTGATTTAAAAAGGCTAACAGATTGGGTTGTAAGTAAACTAAGCCCCATGTCTTATGTGATTTTATTTTTGCACCATAGAGTTGATTAAAAGCAGTAATTGATTCGTTTAAATTAAACATCTTGGATAACCCTTTAATTTTCTTCTTCAGATTGAACTAATTTTGCGAGCTGATGGCTCGCTTGTGACAATGATAATGGTTTTGTAGAGGGCTGTTTAACACCGTTGTTATAAACCGTTAATGCACGTTCAGTATTTCCTATCAAAACTGGGTCAGATTGATTTGAGAACCCCTGTACTTGATTATCGTGTTCTAAACTACCTTTGAGTGAACGTGGATAGTTAAGCAAGGGTTTGCCTTGGTAATCGTGATAACGCTTTTCAAATTCATAGCGTAAAAAAGGTAATTCTTTTTCCGGTTGCTGACATAAGTAAATCCAACCCCCCATGTCGCGAATAACACAGTGAATGAGAGGATTATCAAAGACGACACTATCGTAGCGACCTATCATACGAATAGCGGTAACCACTTGGCTCCAGGCTTTCAAGGCATGGCTACGACTATCTCCCTGAATCGAAGCGATGAGATCACCAGGGTTTGGCATGCCCCATTTCCGATCGGGATTTTGTAAAGTGCTTAACATCGCTTGTTTGACTTGTTCAAACGGGTAAGCCTTGAGACCTTGCCAATAGGTTTCTAGCAACAAACTTGAAACTTTGCGGTTAAAGGACTCTGCCAATAAAGTTAAACATTGCAAAAATGATTTTTTATCGTTTTCTAGCATAGTTTCTCCTATTATTTTTCTTCAGGATTTTTAGAAGGATTTAGCCATTGCTTACCCACAATGAGATTATGCGCCAAGGTAGGACTCAGTCCGCGTGTGGCTAAGCAAGTCATGGAATCCGACGGAGGAGACTGTTTTCGTTTCAAATATTCTCGTTGCTCTTTGGCAAGCCAGGCATTGATGTGCCGCAAAATCTGCGATCGTGTTTTACGTTCACTTGGATTGGCTTCATTCCAGGCGCGTAGTTGACGCAGCTCTTGCCACACATCGATATCCGGATAAGTTTTTTTCCATTCGTTGATAGAAGCACTGCCTATGACAAATACACGGCCGCTTTGGAGTGGCACGGTAATTGTTTCTTGGTTGGACTGTGAATTTATTTCCCCTTTTTTAATAATTACGGGGAAATTTTTTAAGTTGCTGTTGCTGCTGGGCAAGTCGTCGTCAGACGGCTTGCCCACATCATCATCCTGTTTCTGTTCCTGTTTCTGTTTCTGTTCCTGTTTCTGTTCCTGGTTTAGAAAGGGTTCCGCAAGGGTTTCTAAACGGTTTTGGAACCCTTTATCCAAATATTTAGTTTGGGTGAGTAATTGTTCTACTAAGGGTTTAAAAACAGATGATTGTGATGGAACCCGATTGAAAAGTTTATTTAAGCTCTTACCTTGATTGGGATTCTCAATGGGGTTCCAGACTAGAAAGTGCGGGATCAAAATCCAGCTTGACTGAGCATCACGGATTAAAAATTTAACTTGTACCAATTCTGCAAATGCTTTAGAAACTGTTTCTTGATCCCATTTCAAATCTTCAGCCACATAGGCAATAGGTAATCGAAAACAGCCCAACATATTAGTGTGTGGGCCGCTAAGCAGATAAATGGCTAATAATTTGGAATGTGTGGATAAATTTTGTAATATTAAGTCAGACCAAAATTGTGTCTGTATGGAGCCATATTCTCTCATCGTCTTATTTCCTTTTTTTAGATTGATAAATAAAAGCAAGAATTTGTTTTTTATTTCGTATTAAAATTTTTTGTTGTTTTTTATGACTGAAGCGAATTAATTGAGCTGCTGTAGAAATTTTTAACGTTCCTTCCTTAACAAAACGAATTAGTTCATCACAACCTAATAAATAGATTTTTTCGGTTTGCCGATAACTGTCTTTGCTGCCAAATCCGAGCAAGAAAGCTATCAATTCATCTGTTCTTCCTTCAATTTCGTCGAAATTTCGACGAAATCTTTTGTAATTACGTGGACCTTGACGGTTTCCTAAAAGTTTTTTTGCAGCAATGCCAATAGCGGTTCGCTCGAAAAGTAAAAAGGTTTGCACTAATAGGCTTGGCAAATATTTTCGTGCTAACAGATCCGGTAAAGAGACTTGCCAGGCAGGAACTGTTTTTTTACCTTGTAACTTGTAAAGCAAATACGTGTTTGCATTGGCTATCAATTGTTGAGCTTCATCCAAAATAATTGGTCTTAATTGATTTAAATCCTGCAAAGTATTCTCTGTACGGTGTACATCGGTATTAGAGAATTTCACGCTATTGAGTGATATTTGAATTGATTTAATCGAGTGTTCTGTAAAAGGAAGCGCTAGTTTTTTTAGCCGCTGCTTTACGCAGTGTGATACTAAATCTATAGGGTTTATGATTTTGTTACATTTTTCATACATGTATTTTTGTATTTCTAGTGCATATATTAAGTTCACATTATTTAATCCTCGTCGCATGGCACTTACATGCTCACGATCTAAACCTAATACATCGGCAGCTTTTTGTACTGATCCACATTCCCGAATAAAAGTTTCAATAGCATTATTCATAGCCATTCGCTCCTTATTCTTTTTTATTATTTTTTATTTATGCACACACATAGTTTATATAAATGTTGCGGAACATATGTTCCGCAAAAAACAGATAATCTAAAGAAATAAAAAATACAAAAAATGAAAGGATAAAAAATGCAACCGCGACTTATACGATTACGTGATGCACCAAACTACTTAGGGATGGATAAAAATCGATTTAACAAAGAAGTCAAACCTAGCTTGTCAGTTATTCCGATTGGAAAAAGGGGAATTGCGTTTGATCGACTTGATTTAGATGCGTGGGTGGATGATTATAAGCAATGTAATGGCCGCCCCGCTAAGAGGAGTAAAAGATTATGGGGCGAAAAAGAACGTCGGGTCTGCTTAACCGTAAAGGGACCTGGCACATCGACAAAAAAATACTCGGACAACGAATTTGCGAAAGTACTGGATCAGATTCTCTCGAAGAAGCGGAAATCTATCTCGCAAAACGCATCGAGGAATTAAGACAAGCTAAGATTTATGGCGTTAGGCCTAAAAGGACTTTTAGGCAGGCTGCTATAAAGTACGTAGAAGAGAATCAACATAAAGCCAGTATTTGTGTTGAAGTAATGCATTTAAAAGTTTTAGATAAATTTATAGGAGACTTTTCTTTAGATTCTATCCATATGTCTAGCCTTCAAAAATATATTAAAAGTCGAGAAAAGGATGGAGTAAAAAAGCGAACCATCAACTATGGATTACAGGTGGTACGACAAATCGTAAATTTGGCAGCGGGTTTATGGAAGGACGAAGATAATTTAAGCTGGTTGCACAAAGCACCTAAGATTACATTAGAGAGTCTATCGGATGCTCGTGAACCCTATCCTTTATCAGATGTTGAGGAAGCAAAGTTGTTTGGAGAACTTCCTGTTCACTTAAGAAGGATGGCTTTATTTGCAGTAAACACAGGATGTCGTGACCAAGAAATTTGTAATTTAAAGTGGGAGTGGGAAATAAAGGTGCCGGAAGGATCGGTTTTTTTAATTCCTAAGTGGCAAGTTAAGAATGGAGAAGAGCGACTCGTTGTACTAAATAGAGTAGTACATCGTGTAATAGATGAAGTGCGGGGAATTCATCCTGAGTATGTTTTTACGTTTCGAGGTAAACCTGTTACTCGGATGTTGAATTCTGCTTGGTTGAAAGCACGGAAAAAAGCAGGTTTACCCCATGTGAGGGTGCATGACTTGAAACATACCTTTGGACGGCGATTACGCGCAGCTGAAGTTAGTTTTGAAGATAGGCAAGATTTGCTTGGACATAAAAGTAGTCGCATCACTACGCATTATTCACAAGTAGAATTGGGCAATTTAATTCGAGCGGCTAATAAGATATGTGTAGAAGGAAAACCGCATTTGACTGTACTTCGTTTGAAAAGAAATGTGGCAGCTCCCGCAAAAGTCCCGCACGGGAATTTGAGGGATGGTTTGAAAATGTTGTGAGGGCTTGATTTTCCTGGTGGCCGAAGGTGGAATCGAACCACCGACACAAAGATTTTCAGTCTTCTGCTCTACCGACTGAGCTATTCGGCCATGTGAAGGGCAAAGATTGTAATCAATTTCACTAAACTTAGCAATCATCAACTTTTTTATGTCTTTTTTCATAGGGTTACTCATTTTACGATGTAGCTACGTGACAGGTAAAAATGGGTAATTTAGGTTATCTTTCAAGTTCCTATCAACCCCCGGGGACTTTTGAACGTGGCTGCTTGCCTTCTGTTTAACGATACCGACTAAGTCTTCTTTCGTGATTTCCGTAAGAAAAAATAGTAAATATTTTGTTTGTTTTTCTGTAATAGCAGATTAATAAATATACCAACTTTTGATTATATTAGCTATTTATTGATTTTTTTTAATAGTTTTTTATTGTTAATAAAAAGATAGTTAATATAGTTCCTTATTTTTAATAAGGAAGTTGAATAATGTTACAAGAAGAAGTAAAGGGGGAGGTTAACGACAAGCTTGCAGTTTTTAATGCTCGCGTCAAGCGTAATAGTGAGGATGAAACCTTAGAGGAAGCTACCGCAAAAGGGAACTATGCGTATTGGTTAAGCCAAGAAGATATTGCTGATATCGCTAGACTTCATTATAACAATTACAAGCGGGTAGGGGTAAGTTCTGAATTTGACGTTTTGGGATCTATATTACAACTAAGTACGCGGATAGAGGAATTTAAGCTAAAAACACGGTACTTAGAAGTAGCTCGACTTACTTTAGTTATTAATTTAGCCAATTTACATTGGGTCGCGTTAATGATTTCTTACCAAAATGGAAATTACCTGGGCTACTATGTCGACTCAAAAGATAATTCACTTCCTGTAGACTATTACCAGCTACTTTTAGACCACTTTCAAATACAACCTATCAGTTTGCGAACCGATGCTCCTCAACAAACCGATGAATATAATTGTGGTTTATGGGCTTTAGAAAATGCGTTCAGCCTTAATGAGATGCTCGATGATAGCCAGCCTTTGCATTACGTTATCAATGAATTAAAACAGCCGCGTGATAGAGAGTACTTTGATAACAAACGCCTATTTCTTTCTATGAAACTTCGTGTTGATACAGAACGTAATGCAAGGCGACTCCATCACATGGGTCCTGTACTAAGTAGCTTAGGAAGCCGTAGTGAACCTACAGCAAAAAGACAGCGCCTATTTCAGACAAAGGAAGAGAAAATAGCGGTGTTATTAGAAACGTTTGTAGAGTCTTTCTTGAGTGCCCTTATGAAAAGGCTAGCGGCTTATCACCTTGCTGCCAAAGGAGAAAGATTAACTGATGCGGCACTAAAAGTAGAGCTTAAAACAGGTCTTACTGGGGGATTATTAGGAGTTAGCATTTCCCAAGGCATCATAGGTTCAATTCCGTCATTGGTTGCTTCACTAAGAATACTCAGTGCTAAATATTATTTGTCCAAAGCTACGGCACAAAAAATCACGAAAGCTTTTTCCGGTGTGGTTCCAGGCGAGTTAAGTCCACTCTTGGCTGAAGCCGCTGTGGCTATTTTTCGAAGTTTTGAAAGTCAATTTATACAGATTACAGATAAAGCGGGCGACCAGGTAGCGATGGAAAAATTGGCTGAAGATGCCGTTGGTCGAATACTTAATTATTTAACTGAACATGCGCATGAGGATAATCCTATTTCTGAACAATTGATAGAAAAAGGATTGCTTTTAGGATCTTCAGAAAAGTTCTTTGATCCAAGCTTTAAGAAAGTAAGGATTCGGCTTTCAGGAAATACGGTACAAGATAAAGATGGAAATAGTATCAATACAGCCAGTTTATATGCCAAAGTTGGGCTTATTGTCAGCACGGAGGAAGGTGTAAAAAAATTCTATAGAATTAAAGACCAACCGCAGAGTAATCAATATGGTTACAGGCGTCTTTTTAGTTGGGAAACAGAGGAAAACGGTGAATTAAAGCGAGCTATTAAGGGTTATTATTTAGAGGAACAAAACTTTGAGGAAGAAACTGTTTTTCAGCTTAGCTCAAGAAATTATGAATATAGTTTGGAAGAGGAAATGTATTCCCAAGAAGCGCAAAGTATTCTTGGGAAAATTAAAACCCGCTACAGTGTACAGCCAGTGAGTAGTATACGGCAAAACCCGGTTAAAAAGGACTCAATTTTTTTTGATTTAAGGAGTCCAGTAGAAAATTTTGTAGGAAGAACAGAAATACTGCGCGAGATACATAAAACATTACTGGAAGGAAGAACCACGGCAATTACGGCCAGTTTGTCAAGTTTAGGATTATATCCCAGTAAAGATACGAGTATCCCTCAGAGTGGTTCACAAACGGCTGTGAGTGGCTTAGGTGGAATAGGAAAAACACAACTTGTTTTGCGTTATGCGCAACTGCATGCGGTCGATTATGATAATAATGTGTTATGGATTAATGCTGAAACAAAGAACAATTTAGTTTATTCGTTTAATACCTTGGCTACTAAACTGCAGCTTGAAACAAAAGATAGATATAACCATGACAAACCCTCTGAAGAAATAGCGCAAGAAATTTATGAGTATTTTTCAGATAGAAAAAGCTTATTTATTTTTGATAATGTTGAAAATTATAAAGAAATACAGACTTATTTACCTAAATTAATTCCTGGTAATCAACCTAGTATTTTAATCACTTCGCGGTATAGCTACTGGCAAAATGTTGCTTCTGTTATATCTCTGGGTGTTTTCACAGAAGAGGAATCTATGCTGCTCATTAAAAAAGAATTAAATATAATGGATAACACTCAGGACGAGAAGATAAAGGAATTAACGGTAATATTACAGGGGTTACCTCTCGCATTACAACAAGCGTTAGCTTATATTAATTTACAAAAAAACATAAATTCTGAATTTAGTATTCGAAATTACATTGAGCTCTATAAAGAAAAAACTGAACAACTATTGAATTTTGATTTTTCGAATTACATCAACGATCCTTATACAAAGACAGTTTTTACTACCTGGCAAATCACGCTAGAAAAAATTCAAGATGATAAAAATATTGGTAAAAATGCCTTAGAAATTTTGAATATCATGGCCTACTTATGCCCAGATAAGATTTCGAATTCGCTTTTTCTTAGGCTGGGAAATAGTGAATTAAGTTCAGCGCTGTATTTACTTAGAAGCTACTCTATGATTAGCCCCGGTAGCCAACGAGACGAATCAACCGTTCATCGTTTAGTGCAACAGGTTGTGCGCATTAATATAGAAATGAATCCAAGTAAACTTCGGGAGATTATATGGAAAACTGAAAACCTAATTATGGATTATGAGACCAATATAGAGAATCGCTTTCACTATTTGCATCTTTTGTTATATATGGCGGAGCATACGGAATTAAAAACTACATTGCAGACTGGCAACACATCTAGAGAGCTTTTTCGCATACTTCCTCAGCATGATACAAGATATTGGCTTTATTTTCTTGATTTGGCTTATAGCAAATTTCCAAAGGAAAGATATCTTAAATTTTTAGGAGAGGCTTTAATTTATTATTCGAGAATTCCTTCACACCTTTTTTTACTTGAAACGATAAATTATATTGAGAAAAAATGGGAAGAAGGTGCGCTTTCTAAAGAAAATATTAAATATATCTTAGAGCGCAGATACTATCCCAATAATCCCTATTATAGGTTGTTAACTTATTTACCTGAGAGACCAAGGACAAGAGAGCAACAAAAGTTTGCTTTAGAGCTTCTTTATTCTTTAAAAGAAAAACTGTTTAAAAATAATAAAGAGTATCTTTTCTGTTCAGCGCAAACTTTAAGAAAGCGCAGTGTTAATCTCTGTCGTTTATCAGAAACGGAAAGAAAACGTGCTAAAGCCCTAGATCAGCAAGAAATAAAAACCCATTTAAAAAATGTTATCAGGCTATCGGATTGGTTAAGTTCAGGGTTAATGACTAAAGATATTTTAGCCGCCTTTGTACAAGGTGAATTTACTACGGTAGCCGCTGATTTCAGTTTACTAGGCGGCAGTATTCTTTTAGGAGAAATATCCAATAAGTTACTTCTACAAGGTAACGTATTAACCCGTGACTCGATATTGCTGGAAAAAATTTTAGCTTTAGAAAACAAGCGTGCACTCAGTATTTTTTTAGATAAAGAAGTGTTAGCGGCTGCGAAAAAAACCTTTTTAGGTGAAGCGATGAAAACAGCATCACCTTTTGTTGCGAGAGGAACGGCACTTCTTTTTGCTTATAATCTAATAAATGAAATAAAAGATTATGAGGCAGGGAATGAAGCACTACTTTCTGCTGTTGTTTCCGATGGTATTATTGTTGGTATTGAGGGGTTTGAAGCAGGTATAGAAGCATCCGAATTTTTAGGTTTAATTACTGGTATATCAGAATTCACAGGTCCTCTCGGCGTAGGCGCCGTTGCTCTCGTTTGGTTTGGCAGTGAAGCGTATCATGCAAAAAAGCAGCTTGAAGTGATTGAAACACAGGTTCATCTTAAATTGATAGAAAAATTGAAGCAAAGCTTACGTGCTTTTTTTCATTTTCCGCCCTCAGAATATCTTGGAATAAAAGCGGCTAATACTCAGTTGGCTCAAAATGCCGTAAGTTTTTTAAAAAATCATACGGAAATTAAAAGATACATTTTCCCTTCTTTTTATTCAGTCACAGCTTTACACGAAAAAAGTGAAATTTTTTTAGATAAGAAAAGAAATTTGGTATTAAGTGATAGCATGCCTGACGATTTGGATGAAGGTCATTTATTTTGTTTGGCAGGTGATCATCCCGATTCGATAACGCAATGGTTTAAATCCGAAACATTTACTTATCTTTGTAAAAACGCGATGGGTATTGAATATTTAGTCAATAGGACGGGCCAAATCACCTTTGTCAACCTGGAACGCGGTGATGATGAAGTGCTAGCTTCCCCTAACGCGCCTACCTTGTTTCTTGTCCAAGATGGAAAAAAAATGTATAGGGGAGGCGATAAAGGAAACTTATTTATTTTGCGAGGCGACTCTATTACTGGTCTTTTACAAGGAGGTAATGGCACCGATACGCTGTTATTGAATGATTTTCACCCTAAAAGTGATTATTTACTGCATGATAGCCGCGGATTTTTATGCGGAAAAAATAACAGTACTAGCTTCACACAACTGTTTTGCGAGACTGATGAGGCAGTTGAAGTTAGGGATATTGAGCAAATTTATGGTAAAAAGGACGAAAAAGATATCCTGTATGTCAGTCAAACTACTGATTTTATAGATGGTTATGGAGGTAAAAATAAAGAGTTCCCAGACTATCTTTATATCACCCCTTACTCTCATAGAAATCCAAAACTGGTATTAAGAAATCATAGCGTGATTCTTGTCTTTTTTAACACGGGAGTAGAAACGCTTAGTTATAGTATCCCTGCTGGCGAAACGGGAGAAAGTATCGTCGTATTTTCTTTTACAGAAGCGATACAACATCAATTCTTTTTTGACTGTGCTTTGTCAGATGTTCGTACAATGACTATCGTAAAAAATAGGATTAACTTTACGCTTTCTTCACGAACTATTGCAAATTCTACGTTTAGTGTCTCTATTTACGATTTTGATCTCGATATATACCAAAGACAAACAAATAGTTCTATAGGTGTTCCAAAGCATGCCTATTATTTTTTCAAAGGTATAGAAATTAAATTTTTAAATGAGGACCATATTTATGCACGAGAATATGAGAATACCGATAATAGAACTATTGATGAAAGAATCAATTCTTTTATAAAGCTAGCTCAGCGTTTAGGAAAAGCATTTTCCATTCAGTTGATGGATGATAAGTCAGTATTTATTGGCCAGAAAAAACATGAAATTTTTTATACGAATAGTGCTGCTGAAAATTACTTAGTAGGGAATGTAATTGGTAATGTTACGGATAATGACGATGAGAATATTTATGTTGTTTCGGCCACGGATGCTGAATTTCCCCTTCCTAAAGTCGTTATTTATGATAGCGTACAAGAAAATTTAGCTGATTTTGAAATACTTAACGATACGTTGGATTTGCGTAAAGTGGTAGAAAGAGCAGGACAAGTTTGGTCTGGTGCTATAGTTTCTTCTCGTATATCGGAAGTTGGAAATGATTTAACGGTAGAATTATGGGTTAATAATCAGAGTCATCTTGTAAACATTATTTTAAAAAATGCTTTGTTGGATAATTGGTATCAGAAGCTGAATATCCTTTTAGATACTATTCCTAGGAGTATTATTAGCGCAGGTAATGAGTCTTGGGCGTTAGAAGTAGTTCCATTAACTTTTGATAGCGATAAAGAAATAATTGTGCTTTCGTCGCACGATGTAGAAAATCAAGCTAGGATTTTTATATTAAAAAAAATAGAGGACTACCGTTTTTTCCGAGATAAAAATAATCTTATTATTACTAATATATTTAGTAACCCTTATGATCGCTGCACCATTTTATGCAAGCAGTTTTATAGTAGCCAAACGATGAGGGAAAAAATAGTAGCCTCCACATTCTCTTTTTTTGATCGCCAACTTCGCCCGATAGACTATTTAGAGGCAATCAACCAGGCAGCTAGCTTTTCTCTGATTACCCAGCATTTGGAGGCAGTCAACCAGGCGGCTAGCTTTTCTCAGCTAGAACGGCATAGCATTACACAACAAGTCAACGGTACTCTTTTAACTCCGTTGTTAGACGAAGCGATTTATCATTCTGTTAAAAAACGCTCGTTAGATGAAACATTACCCCAAGCTCCGTTTGCAGCGCAGGCGACAAGCGCTGCAACAAGAACACTACCGCCTATTCAGGGTTTATTGAGTTGGGTGAAAGAAAAAGGGATTGCATTTTTTTCGTATGCAAATAACGCTTACGTTGAGTTTTTTATCCAAAAAGATTATAGTTTAGAAAGAAAAGAAAATCTAAACTCCAGTCTGCATTTAAATCATCCAAAAACCTATGGAATTCTGCCTCTATTGGAAATGCATCCAGAATTAGTTTCGCAACAACAGAACGATACCCAGTTTAATCGATATACGTTTAATCAAGTAGTGGAGCCATTTGATCTTAATGGGACACTGATGCTTTTAGATTTAATTGTGCGAAGCTTTTGTAATAGGAAAGAAGTCAAAGTAAAGGGACTCGAAGAGAAAATGGCTGTAAATTCCCAATTTTTTAAACAGCCAAAACTTCCAAAAACTCATCAAATAACTTATGGAGAGAAATATAAAAATTTCAATTTAAATAAAACTTCTTAAATGGATACGTTCTCACTCCGCACCTATCTTTCAAGCTATAAGTGATTGAAAACCCATTTTAGCAACGAGATAGGTGCGGGGTGCTTCATTAGGTCAAAATGAGTTGAGGTTATGGAACAATAGAAAGTTGCTTCTTATTTTGCAAAGTAAGAATGCTCAGTAAAATGGTGTTGAACCCATAACCCATCCTTTGAAATAAATTATTGGTTGTTAAGTTTACAGCTTGTTTATTTTCTTAACTTTAAATTCCAGATGACATGCTGTATTATTTCCGGCATTGGCAAGCAGTTGACTAAAATTTTAGCAATGGGGAACCTAATAGTATGGCTCGAGTTCCTACAGAAGCACATTGGCGTGATTCAGCGCGTATACCTCGATTTTTTTTAATTGATGCCCGTGCCGCATTTCCTCTATTATTGTTTTTACTCCATATACGGATTTGGAGCTTTGTTTTGGCACTGCTGGCAATGGCATTTTTTGGGTTGTTAGAACGTTATGGTTTTTCTGTTACCGTATTTTTGCGCTGGTTGCGAACAGTTTTTGCTGGGCCTCGTAAGATCGCGGTTCCCTGGTGGAAAGAGTAGGGGGGTGCGATGGAGTTAAAAAAAGCCTTGCACGCCATTGCAAAGACTTTAAAAGCAACTTTTACGCTAAATGGTCGAGTCATTACTTATGATGAGGTTTTTTCTGAAGTGGGCTTGTTGCCTGCTATTGCGCGTAGAGCCGACCAGCTTTGTTCTCTCTGTTTGGGCTATGGAATCGGCGTTACTTTTGATGAAGTAGAACAATCTTTATTAGGCGTTAAAGCAACCTTTGACGAAGTGACGCCTAACATTTTACGTTACCTTTGTATTACGGATGTCATATGCGAATTAATTCAAAGCGGCGGCTCTACAGCACAAACCTCGCTGGATGAATTGATGTACGATTAAAGCCGGTACAGCGTTACATTGGTATACGGCTAATATACTCACAGCAATTGGATTTTCGGTAAGTGTCGCGAAATTGCGAACTGAACGGCAACACAGCCGAAAATTCAATTGTGAAGCGTATACTTATTAAAAAGTTTGCGTTTTTAATAAGAGCAGGATATAGCGGAAGCTGATTAAGAGGATGCCTTCAATTGTACGATGATGGCCGAAAAGTGCCGTTTTTCTGTGTTGCGTTACTCGCATACGCTTATGTATGCTCCGTTACGCTACTCGAAAAACAACGCTTTTGTCCCATCCTAGCACAATAGAAGCTACCCTCTAATAAAAAAATAATTTTAGTACTCTTGAATACGAGGTTTAGATGTCGTTTTCCCTAACACCAATGAATGAAACTTCTTTACGAACGGCTATCGCAGCGGCTTATTATGCGGATGAAACAGCCGTTGTTGAGCAATTAATAGAAGCCGCCGTATTACCTGATAATGTAAGCTCAAAAATAGCGAGCATCGCTAGGCGCTTAGTTGAGCAAATTCGAGCAAAGAGGTTGTCAAAAGGTGGTCTGGATGCCTTTTTGTATGAGTATGATTTATCGAGCGAAGAAGGTATTGCATTGATGTGCTTGGCCGAAGCGCTGTTGCGCATTCCTGATAGTGCAACGATTGATGCACTATTAGAGGATAAAATTAGCAATGTCGATTGGGCTTCGCATCTTGGGAAAAGTTCTTCATTTTTTGTGAATGCCAGTACCTGGGGATTAGTGTTAACAGGGAAACTATTAAAATCAGATGAGCAAGGCGGCTTAAATTCTTCCTTGCGTCGTTTTATTGGGCGAACGAGCGCACCTATTATTCGTAAGTCAGTTAAGCAGGCTATGAAGTTATTGGGTCATCAGTTTGTGATGGGCCAAACTATTGAAGACGCGCTTAAACGTGCTAAAGACTACGAAGCGCGAGGCTATCGCTTTTCCTATGACATGTTGGGAGAAGCCGCACGCACGGAGAAAGATGCGGAACGTTATTTCCAGGCGTACCAAACGGCTATCAGTATTATCGGTAAGGTTGCACAGGGGAAATCACTGAATGATGCGCCAGGTATTTCGGTTAAGTTATCCGCTTTACACCCTCGTTATGAATTTGCAAAGCGAGAAACGGTAGTTCCCTTTTTAACACAACGGCTTAAGTCATTAGCCTTACAAGCCAAGGAAAATAATATCAGTTTAACAGTGGATGCCGAAGAGGCCGATCGTTTAGATATTTCTTTAGACATTATTTGCGCTGTGTTTTGTGATTCCGATTTAGGGGATTGGGAAGGGTTTGGTTTAGCCGTCCAGTCTTATCAAAAACGTGCTTCCTTTGTGATTGACTGGTTAATCGATTTAAGCAAAAAACAGGGTAAGCGCTGGATGGTGCGCTTAATTAAAGGTGCTTATTGGGATACTGAAATTAAAAATGCGCAAATCCGTGGTTTAAAAGGTTATCCGGTTTTTACTCGCAAAGCCTCAACAGATGTTTGTTTTGTGGCTTGTGCCAAAAAACTGTTAGCACATACTAAGGAAATATATCCGCAGTTTGCTACACACAATGCCTATACTTTAGCGACTATTCTCGAATTAGCCGGTAAAAATCGAGATTTTGAATTCCAATGTTTACATGGTATGGGTTATACCTTGTATGATCATATTGTAGGACCGGAAAATCTCAATATTCCTTGCCGCGTTTATGCGCCGGTGGGTGGACATGAAGATTTATTAGCATATCTAGTTAGACGTTTATTAGAAAATGGAGCAAACACTTCTTTTGTTAATCGTATTGTTGATCCGAATGTTCCTATTGAAGAGATGCTTGTCGACCCAGTGAACAGAATGCGAAAAATTCGGCCTATTCCCCATCCGAAAATTCCTTTACCCGTTAATATTTATGGAGAAGGGCGTAAAAATTCAATGGGTATTGATTTTGCGGATACTCAATCTTGGGCAATATTATCTGCTCAAATAGAAGAAGCGTCTAAAAAGCAGACATTGGCAGGCCCGATCATTGATGGAAAATTAGAAGAAGGCGAAAAAAAGCGGTCGCTTGTTAATCCTGCTAAAACAGAGGAAGTTATCGGCGAAGTAAGTCTTGCTAGTTTAGAGCAACTGGAAAAAGCATTAACCAGTGCGGACCGACTGTCGTTTACCTGGGCAAATACACCCGTAGAAATGCGTGCGGCTTGTCTGGAACGTGCTGCTGATCTTTTTGAAGAAAGATTGGCTGAGTTTATGGCTTTAGCTATTCGTGAAGGTGGAAAGACCTTACCAGATGCGTTAGCTGAAGTACGAGAAGCGATCGATTTTTGTCGGTATTATGCGATGCGTGCACGTTTGGATTTAGTTCCACACTTGTTACCTGGACCTACGGGTGAAGAGAATTGGTTGAGCCTGCAAGGACGTGGTGTTATCGCTTGTATTAGTCCTTGGAATTTTCCCTTGGCTATTTTTATTGGCCAGGTTACCGCGGCTTTAGCGGCGGGTAATACAGTGATTGCAAAACCAGCGGGCCAAACGCCACTTATTGCCGCCGCCGCCGTACAGCTACTCCATGAAGCTGGAATTCCGGGGTCCGTGTTACATCTGATTCCCGCCAGTGGTGCTGTGATAGGACCAAAATTAACCTTAGACTCTCGTATTAAAGGGATTGTGTTTACCGGCTCAACAGAAACGGCACGGGAGATTAATCAAGGTTTAGCAAGTCGTGATCGTGGTATTTTACCTTTTATTGCAGAAACGGGCGGCCAAAATGCAATGATTGTCGATTCTTCGGCATTGGTTGAACAAGTGGTTGTCGATGTATTGAATTCGGCTTTTGGTAGTGCGGGTCAACGCTGCTCCGCTTTACGTGTCTTGTTTGTACAAGATGAAACGGCAGATAAATTAATCGAAATGCTTTGTGGCGCCATGGCTGAACTGAAACTTGCCGATCCGTCATTACTCGCTACTGACGTTGGTCCTGTGATAGATGAAGCAGCTAAGAAAACATTACAAGCGCATTTTGAACGTATGCAACAGGAAGCAAAACTACTTTATCAAGTTCGTTTGACTGAGGGTATTGATGAAACTAACTTTTTTGCACCGTGTTTATTTGAACTCGATAGTTTAGACCATTTAAAACGCGAAGTGTTTGGTCCTATTCTTCATGTGATCCGTTATAAGGCAAAGGATCGTGATGCAGTCATCAAATCTATCAACCAAACAGGTTATGGTTTGACTTTAGGAATACAAAGTCGCATTCAAAATACAGTGGATACGATAACGCGACAGGTTCATGTAGGAAATCAATACGTCAATCGAACTATGATTGGTGCGGTGGTTGGTGTACAGCCTTTTGGTGGTGAAGGTCTTTCTGGGACAGGTCCAAAAGCGGGCGGTCCTTATTATCTACCACGATTGTGTGTAGAGCGTTCATTATCTATCAATACTACTGCAGCGGGAGGTAATGCCTCGTTGTTATGCTTGGAGGAGTGATGGATGGATCATAGCTTTGTTTTTTCTACGTTTGTTATTTTTACCGGCGCGGCTGTTTTAGCGACGATAGCGCTTTATACCCGTCAATCTTTGTTGGTTGCCTACATATTGTTGGGTTTGATTTTAGGACCTAGTGGTTTGAAATTAGTGCCTAATATCAGCGTCGCGCGTGGTATTGGTGATGTAGGTATTATATTCCTTTTGTTCTTAGTGGGTTTAGATCTGACTCCGCAAGAATTTTTTAGTAGTCTGCGCAAAACAGCTTTAGTCACATTGGTGTTTAGTGCGTTGTTTACTATGATAGGCTTTGCAGTGGGTTATTTGTTTAGTTTTACGTTATTAGAAAGTCTATTAATAGGTGCAAGTTTAATTTTTTCCAGTACTATTATTGGGCTAAAACTATTACCTACGTTAGCGTTGCACCATAAACCCATTGGTGAAACGATGATCAGCGTTTTATTGCTACAAGATATGTTAGCGATTGGTATGCTGCTATTTGTGCACGGTGCGCACATGACTGGATCGAAATGGGCTGATTTAGGCTTAACTTTAATTACATTTCCTTTGTTACTGGGCTTTGCCTTTGTTATACAACACTATTTTATTAGTAAATTATTTGTACGTTTCGATCGTGTTAAAGAGTACCTTTTTTTAGTCGCGTTAGGATGGTGCTTAGGTTTGGCAGAATTATCGCGTGCTTTAGGCCTATCGGCAGAAATAGGTGCTTTTTTAGCCGGCGTTTCTATTGCGGAAGGGCCGATTGCTGTGTTCATTGCGGATAATTTAAAACCGTTACGTGATTTTTGTTTAATAATGTTTTTCTTTGCTATTGGTGCAAGTTTTGACTTGCGTTATTTGCCGGAAGTCATTGTTCCTGCACTTTTATTAGCTGGCTTAGTATTGTTAATCAAACCTTGGCTGTTTCAAGTTTTACTTCGTTGGTCGGGTGAAAAGAAAACTATCGCGCGAGAAGTAGGTTTGCGTTTAGGGCAAGCCAGTGAGTTTTCCTTGCTGATTGCTTATTTGGCAGCGGAGACAACACCCGCACTTATTGGTGGGAAAGCGAATTATCTTATTCAAGCGGCCACTATTTTGACGTTTGTTGGCTCGTCTTATTGGGTGGTTTTACGTTATCCTACACCGTTGGCCTTGAATGACAAGATGCGTGTAGACTGATTAAAACTGGCGGGCGATCGCTTGCATACGCACCGCCATTCAAGGGGAGAATCGCGATTCTCCCCTTGAGAAACCCCATTGCGTATATGAAGACAACGAAACGTGTTGACGAAACTCGTCAACACGTTTCGTTGTTAGTATAGTATGGGGAAATAAAATTAAGAATTTAAATTGGAAAGGATCTAGGAGCTATATATGACATTTATTACACTACTACTGTGCTTAAGTTTAGAACGATTTGTACATAAGGGTAATTTACTTGCCCGTTTTAATTGGTTTGAAGAGTATGTTGCGAAAATAAATCAGCTAACACAAAATCAAACTTGGACACAGCACCATTATATTTCATTGTTATTGGTCGTATTGCCTATCGCTATACCTGTTGCAATTCTTTATTGTTTAAGCGCACTTTTTATTCATGGGTTGCTTGCCTTTCTTATTGGTGCTTTTGTACTTTTTTATTGCTTAGGCCCCATGAGTATTTATGATACAGATAAGGTTCATCAGCCGATATTTTGGCAAGCAAATGAAACCCTCTTTGCGGTTATTTTTTGGTTTGCTTTATTAGGTCCTATTGCAGCGCTTGTTTATCGTCTCGTTGAACGTTCGGCACATATTCATTCGAGTTATCCGACCCTGGGTAAGGCGGCTAGTCAAGTACGAGCGATCATCGATTGGTTGCCGGTTCGTATTTTTTCAATTCTCTATGCTTTGGCGGGTAATTTTATGCGTACTAGCCAAGTGTTGTTAACTTATTTAGTTAAAAGTATCGAGTTTAACCGTGAGTTAATTGAAAAAAGTGGTCGTATTGCCTTGGGTTTAGATGAGGTGGCTGAATTAACCTCGGAAGATTATCCCCAGGCTTTAAACCTCATTGATCGTTCTTTAGTTATTTTTTTGATTATTGTATTTGCGGTGACTTTAGGGGTACTGTTATAAGAGAGATTTAATTGCACGATGATGGTCAAAAAGCGCCGTTTTTCTGTGTTGCGTTACTCGCATACACTTAAGTATGCTCTGTTACGCTACTCGAAAAACAACGCTTTTTGTCTCATCTAGCACAATTGAAGACACGCATTAAAACCCTAAAGCGTTGTTCCAATGCTTCGATTCACGAAGCGCCTGGAAATACCTCGTGTTAGAATATGGGATCGGCTTTATTATAAAAATATATTTCTGAGGGTTACCACTACTTATGACGCAGCAAACAGTGCACTTAGATAGCGATCCTATTGAGACCAAAGAATGGCTAGATTCTCTGCGATCTGTTTTAAAGGAAGAGGGCGATGAGCGGGCTGTATTTTTAATACAACAGCTTATTGATCGAGCGCGTCAACAAGGTTTGGGTTTATCCGGTGCTTTAACAACCCCTTATATCAATACGATTCCTGTAAGTCGTGAAACTGCTTTTCCAGGAGATGAAATGCTAGAAAAGCGCATTGCGGCGTTAATTCGCTGGAATGCTGTGATGATGGTGTTACGTGCGGGTAAGGTTTCTTCTGAGCTGGGTGGTCATATTGCGACTTATGCTTCGGCTGCCATACTCTATGAAGTGGGTTTTAATCATTTTTTTCATGCGGTTTCTGAACAGCATGGTGGTGATCTGCTCTATATCCAGGGTCATTCATCGCCTGGTATTTATGCCAGAGCTTTTTTAGAGGGTCGATTAAGCGAGACGCAACTTGGAAACTTTCGACAAGAAATAGCTGGAAAGGGTATTACTTCGTACCCTCATCCTTGGTTAATGCCTGATTTTTGGCAGTTTCCTACGGTTTCTATGGGTTTAGGTCCAATGCAGGCGATCTACCAAGCGCGTTTCTTAAAATATTTACAAAACCGTGGCTTACTCGATTCTGAAAAAACGCAGAATAGAAAAGTATGGATGTTTTGTGGTGATGGAGAAATGGATGAACCAGAATCGCTTGGCGCACTTTCTGTCGCTGGACGAGAAAAGCTGGATAATCTTATTTTTGTTGTTAATTGTAATTTACAACGACTGGATGGGCCGGTTCGAGGTAACGGTAAAATTGTACAAGAATTAGAAGGTGTATTTCGTGGTGCGGGTTGGAATGTTATTAAAGTACTTTGGGGCAGTGCTTGGGATTTACTGTTAGCAAAAGATAAACAAGGACTGTTACAGCGTGCGATGATGGAAGCGATAGATGGTGAATATCAAAATTTTCGTGCCAAAGATGGTGCTTATATTCGGGAATATTTTTTTGGGAAATATCCCGAGCTAAAAGCGATTGTTGCAGATATGAGTGATGAGGAAATTTGGCATTTAAAACGCGGCGGTCATGATATTAAAAAGGTTTATGCGGCTTATAAAGCAGCGGTGGAACATACGGGTCAACCCACTGTTATTTTAGCCAAGACGATCAAAGGCTATGGTATGGGAACTGCGGGTGAAGGGCAAAATATCACGCACCAACAAAAGAAAATGACACACGAGCAACTCATTGCATTTCGCGATCGGTTTAGACTAAAAATGACCGATGATGAGGTTGAAAAACTTAGCTTTTATCATCCAGGACCAGAAAGTAGTGAAATTAAGTATTTACAAGAAAATCGGAAAAGGTTAGGCGGTTATTTACCGTTGCGACGTCCTCGTTGTAGTGAGACACTAAAAGTTCCTGCATTGCAGATATTTGCTAATCCATTACAAGGTTCTAAAGAACGTGAAGTTTCTACGACGATGGTCTTTGTAGAAATATTGCGCCATCTTTTAAAAGATAAAGTACTCGGCCCACGTATTGTGCCCATTGTTCCTGACGAATCACGTACCTTTGGTATGGAAGGATTATTCCGTCAGATAGGTATTTATTCGCCGGTGGGGCAATTATATAAACCGGTCGATGCCGATCAACTGATGTATTATCGTGAAGATAAAAAGGGCCAGTTATTAGAAGAAGGGATTAATGAAGGCGGTGCATTTTGTTCGTGGATGGCAGCAGCAACCTCATATAGTACGAATAATTTAGCGATGGTTCCGTTCTATATTTATTATTCGATGTTTGGTTATCAGCGCGTGGGGGATTTCGTTTGGGCCGCGGGTGATATGCAAGCGCGCGGTTTTATTTTAGGCGCAACGGCAGGTAGGACAACATTGGCTGGCGAAGGTTTACAGCACCAAGATGGTCATAACCTTTTATTTTTCTCTGTGGTTCCTAATTGTGTTACGTATGATCCTTGTTTTGGCTATGAACTTACTGTCATCATTCAAGACGGTTTACGCCGTATGGTAGAAAATCAAGAAAATGTATTTTATTACCTGACCTTAATGAATGAAAACTATAAACAACCTGCCTTACCGACAGGAAGCGAGGAAGGCATTCTTAAAGGTATGTATTTATTATCAGAGAATAAAAAACCGGAGAAGGGGCATGTACAATTATTAGGGTCTGGCACTATTTTAAATGAAGTCATTGCAGCAGCAGAATTACTTGAGAAAGATTTTAATGTTACATCAGATGTTTGGAGTGTGACGAGTTTCTCAGAGTTACGTAAAGAAGCACTGAGCGTAGAACGAGAAAATTTATTGCATTCTAGCGACAAACCCAAATTCAGTTATGTTGCAGCGTGCTTGCAGGATCGCACCGGGCCAGTTATTGCAGCGACAGATTATATTCGTTTAAATGCGGACCAAATTCGCGGGTTTTTTAAACAAAGGTATGTCGTTTTAGGTACTGATGGTTATGGTCGTAGTGATACGCGCGAACAATTGCGTCAATTCTTTGAAGTGAATCGTTTTTACATTGTGCTAGCGAGCTTGCATGCCTTAGTAGAAGAGAGCATTCTCTCTGCCGATAAGGTTCAGGAAGCACTGAAGAAATATAATATTGACCCTGAAAAGCAGAATCCGGTTACCGTTTAAAATTTGCTATACCGCTCGTACTTGAAGATGCGAAGTTATCAAATACACAGCGAGCGGTATCCGATTACATGACGGGCACCCCGCACCTATCTTTAGTAATTCACCACAAAGTGAAATGCTAATTCAACAGATAGGTGCGGGGCGCACCGTCATTCAAGAGGAGAATCGTGGTTCTCCTCTTGAAAATCTCCATCGCGAGATGAAACACTTTAAAATGCTAAATCGCATTTTAAAGTGTAATAAGTATATACTCTTCGCACTTGAATTTTTGGTAGCAACGCCGTTCAGTTTGTAATTTCGCGGCACTTACCAAAAATCCTATTGCTGTGAATATATTAGACCTATGAGAAGAGGAGAGACAGCTTGTCTAACGTAAAAGAAGTCCATGTACCTGATTTAGGTAACGTTTCTGCTGCGGCTATTATCGAAATACCGATTAAGGTCGGCGATGCTATTCAGGCTGAAGATGCATTGATCACTTTAGAAAGTGATAAAGCCTCCATGGATATTCCAGCGCCATTTGCAGGAAAGATAAAGGAGATAAAGGTTAAAGTGGGTGATAAAGTTTCTAAGGGTGATTTGATTGTCTTATTAGAAACTGAAGCGGATGTAACAACGGCAGAAGAAAAACCGGTAACTAATCAAGAATCAGTTAAGTCAAAAGTACAGATCGAAACGGTATCTAGCGAAGCTAAACCCTCTGAGCCTAAGGTTAGTTCTACGCCAATTGTTGAACCCCCATCATCCGATGAAGATGAGCAAGGTGATGTTCATGCAGGACCTGGTGTTCGACGCTTAGCACGTGAATTTGGACTTAATCTCAATCAAATAACAGGAACTGGCCAAAAAGGTCGTGTTATAAAAGAGGATCTACAAAAATTTGTAAAAGGTCGTTTAAACCAAAGCAGTAGTTCCTCTGGTATCGGTTTACCCAAGATGCCGGACGTTGATTTTAGTCAATTTGGTGAGGTTGAAAACAAACCTTTATCACGTATTAAAAAATTAACGGCACAAAATTTAACGAGAAATTGGCTATTAGTTCCGCATGTGACACAGTTTAACGAAGCAGACATTACCGAGTTGGAAGTGTTTCGTAAAGCGCAAGGCGAACATGCGCAAAAACAAAAAATTAAATTAACGCCTTTAGTCTTTATTATGAAAGCGGTAGTAACGGCACTGAAGGAGTTTCCTGCTTTTAACGCATCGCTATCTACCGATGGTGAGCAGCTGATTCTTAAAAAATATTTTCATATCGGTATCGCTGTGGATACTCCCGAAGGTTTAGTGGTTCCGGTGATAAGAGATGTGGATAAAAAAAGCCTTTTAGAATTGGCCAAAGAATTAGGTGAAGTAAGTAGTAAAGCAAGAGAGAAAAAACTGACCAGTGCGGATATGCAAGGCAGCTCATTTACTATTTCCAGTTTAGGTGGTATTGGTGGTACGGCTTTTACACCGATTGTTAATGCGCCTGATGTGGCTATTTTAGGTGTATCTAAATCGCAATATAAGCCACAATATCAAGCTGGTGAATTTATTCCTCGATTGATGCTTCCTTTATCGTTATCTTATGATCATCGTGTGATTGATGGTGCAGAAGGGGCACGTTTTATTGTATATCTTACAGATTGTTTATCGGATATCCGCCGTTGGTTGCTCTAAAGCATGCTTGCTACGTCAACGGCGTTGAAAATAATTCGAAAATGCTCATTGACGCTGTGTCAACTCCCGCTTTTCTTGTTATTTTCGCCTTGACGCCAGCAATTACTACTTTAGAGTGAAATATTTTACTTTATATAATGCTATTTATCCCAGGGGAAATGTATGGCTGACTTAGAAACTAAAAAAACTGAAGTGCTGGTATTAGGCAGTGGGCCGGGTGGTTATAGTGCTGCTTTTCGTGCCGCAGACTTAGGGAAAAAAGTCATATTAGTTGAAAAGGATGCTACTTTGGGAGGTGTTTGCTTGAATGTGGGTTGTATTCCTTCTAAAGCCTTATTGCATGCGGCTAAGGTGATTGAAGATGCAGCGGCAATGGCGGAATTTGGTGTGGAGTTTGGCGAACCTAAAGTTAATTTGGATAAACTGCGTACCTGGAAAGATAGTGTGGTTAAAAAGTTAACCGGCGGTTTATCCATGTTAGCAAAACAACGTAAAGTAGAAGTTATTCAAGGCGAAGGAAAATTTACCGGTAAAACTGAACTCAGTGTTAAAACAGCAAAAGGTGAACAAACGATTCAGTTTGAACAAGCGATTATTGCAGCAGGGTCACAGCCTGTGCGTCTACCTTTTTTACCCGATGATCCACGTATTATCGATTCAACGGGCGCACTCGAATTGCAAGAAACAAAAGGTGAATTTTTAGTTTTAGGTGGCGGCATTATCGGTATGGAGATGGCCACTGTCTATCATGCATTAGGCGCTGCAATTACGGTTGTTGAAAGTGGTGATAGGATTATTGCTGGGGCAGATGAAGATATCGTCAAGCCACTTGCGAAACGTTTAAGTAAGCATTATAAATTTTTATTAAAAACCAAGGTAACCAAAGTTGAAGCTAAGAAAGACGGGTTATGGGTTACTTTTGCAGGAGAAAATGCAACAGATAAGCCGCAACGCTTTGATCGTGTTTTATCAGCGGTAGGACGTAAACCGAATGGTAAGTTAATCGGTGCTGAAGTATTAGGGGTTACCGTGAACGAACAGGGCTTTATTCCTGTTGATAAGCAATTAAGAACGAATGTCGATCATATTTTTGCGATTGGCGATATTGTGGGTAATCCCATGCTGGCGCATAAAGCAGTTGCCGAAGGACGTGTTGCAGCAGAAGTGATTGCTGGTAAAAAACACTTTTTTGAGCCGCGTTGTATTCCTTCTGTTGCTTATACTGATCCAGAAATCGCTTGGGTAGGATTAACGGAAATGGAAGCCAAAGAAAAAAATATTAACGTTGAAAAAGCAGTTTTTCCTTGGATGGCCAGTGGGCGTTCTTTAGGTCAAGGGCGAGATGAAGGCTTAACAAAGTTATTGTTTGATCCTAAAACACAGCGGGTATTGGGCGCAGGTATTGTTGGTCCTAATGCCGGTGAATTGATTGGCGAAATTGCTTTAGCGATTGAAATGGGTTGCGAAGCCGAAGATATTGCTTTAACGATTCACCCACATCCTACTTTATCAGAAACAGTCATGTTAGCGAGTGAGATTTTTGAAGGATCGATTACCGATCTTTATATGCCAAAGAAAAAAACCTGAGGCGAGGCTTGAGACCGCTATGTGGTCGGAATACCGCTCGCTCTTAACTTAAAAAGTTCGCATCTTCAAGTACGAGCGGTATATATCGTCATAGCGATCGGATATGCTTGCCTCACCATGACGGTGATTTTTTATAATAATTTTCACTACTCACTTGTAATTTAATTCGCGAAACTTTTGTCTGCTTGCGCTTTTTATTAGCGTTCTCTATATCTGTTCCTAACTTTAAAAATTCTCTTAATGTTGAAATGAATTTTAAATAAAATATTTTCAAGTAATATTTTTTATTTAATGAGTGTTTTTCTCTTTAGGTGAATTAATGTTACCAATATTAGAAACGGAACAAGCTTTGCAAAAACAAAATTCCTTTAAGCATCGAAAAAAACGTGCACTTGAAACATTTGAAGAAGCGACTGAAAAAGGAAAATATAATTACTGGTTAACACAAGAAGATATCGCTGATATAGCCCGCATTGAATATAATTATTTTCGAAGGTCCTCTGGAATACCTGACTTATTTTCTTTTGAAATTTCGGGTTCTATTGCGCAATTAACTACGCAAATAGAAAACTTCCAAGCATCGACTCAGCTCACAGGAAATCGGCTTACATTAATTATTAATTTAAGAAATCAACATTGGGTGACACTTGTCCTGACACGTCAATATTCAGCTTATGATGGATTTTATATCGATTCGCAAGGTCGCCCGTTACCTGATGAATATTATGGACTTTTGCGAAGATTTAACATCGTAGTTAATGATTTTAGCCTGCATTTTTCTCAGCAAGCAGATGGTTATAACTGTGGGTTGTGGGCCTTGGAAAATGCAGATGACATCAATAAAATGTTAGATGGTGCTGAGACATTTGATTGGTTAACTACTCAGGTAAAACGCCCGCGTAATCGCTATTATTTTAATACACTGCGTCGTTTGCTGGTCCAAAAACTGTATTTGGATAGAGAACGTAATGACAGACTGCAAAGCCATTCCCAAGGTTCACAGTCTAGAGATCAGTTACCGAAAGTTTATGAGTCTCCTTCTACGTTAGAACAAGGGGAAACTATGCCAAAGCGTATAAAAGTTCAATTAGTAGAAAAGGCAAATAGTAAGACCCGATTAGAAAACTTTGTGGCAAGCTATCTAGGTTATTTTAGACAAAGATTAGCCGCTTTTCAGTTAATCACAAGAGGTGAAAAGTTAACTGTAAGTGCTTTAGAGCAAGAGCTTAAAATAGGCGCAACAGGCGCTCTGTTTGGACTTCTTGTATCACAGGGGTTAGTAGGAATAATGCCATCATTGGTTGCTTCGCTTCGTACAGTCAGTGGTCGATATTATATATCTGAAAAGAAAGCGAAAAAAATTACTCGTCTTTTTCAAAATGTAAATTCAGGCGATTTAAGTAAAATTTTAGCTGAAGCTGCCGTAGAAATTTTTCAGAGTTATGAGGCACAATATATGCATATTACTGATATAGCCGGGGATAAGGTAGCCATAGAAAAAATTGCTGAAGATGCTGTAGCACGAACTATTAATTATATTTTTGAAAACGATAATATTAGCCACATTTCTGTAGAGTTTATTACCAAAGCAATTATATTAGGAACTTCAGATAAATATTTTGATCCAAATTTTAAAAAGTTTAGACTTAGCATTTCAGGAAATCCTATACAAGATGAATATCAAAATAAAATTTATACGACGGATTTATTTGAAAAAGTAGGGCTTGTTATCTTTACAGAAGAGGGTTCTGTAAAATTTTATAAAAAATTAAAATTTACTGACGTGGAACAATATGGTTATCGACGAGTTTTAAGCTGGGAAAAAGCTTCAAATAATGAACTGCTAGGAAATTATGAACAGGACTACGGACTAGTAGTAGCGCATCCTGAGGTAGAAGCTGGATTTAAACGTGATTTACAAAACTATAAATATCAGCCGATCGCTACACAAGCGAAAACGCAGGAGATACTAACTCGAATTCAAACTAGTCAAGATACTTCGTTAGTAGTAAAACCTAGCGAAAAAAAATCTATACTTTTTAATCTAAGAGAACCGGTAGAAAATTTTATTGGCAGAATAGCAGCACTTAACGAACTCCATCAGACATTACTATCAGGAGGAGTGTCAACTATTGTTAGTGCAATATCAGCAATGTCATTAGATTCAAGTGTAAATCCGGGTTTAGTAAGTGGTTCACAGGCATCCGTTAGTGGTTTAGGAGGCATAGGTAAAACTCAACTAGCTTTACGTTATGCGCAGCTCCATGCCACTGACTATGATAACAACGTACTGTGGATTAACAGTGAGACGGAAGCAGATATATCGCGTTCATTTCTGAAGTTGGCGACTCAATTGGATATTGAAACAAAAAGTAAGTATATCGAGAGTAAAGATATCGAAACTATTGTAGAAGAGGTATATGGCTATTTTTCTGATAGGAAAAGCCTTTTTATTTTTGATAATGTTGAAAACTATTTAGAATTAGAGAAGTTTCTACCAAAATTAATGATCGGTAATAAACCCAATGTGCTCATAACGTCGCGCTATAAAAATTGGAAAAATGCTGCAGCTGTCATTTCTTTAGATGTTTTTACAGAACAAGAATCATTAGAATTAGTTAAGCAAGGATTAACTATAACAGATGATTTTCAAGATGCTAAAATAAAGGAGTTAAATAATTTACTGCAAGGCTTGCCTTTAGCCTTACAGCAAGCAATTGCCTATATCCGGAATCAAAGAAATATTAATAGCGAATTTAGTGTAGAAAATTATTTAGAAATATTTAAAGAAAAAAGCAAAGCCATACTAGATTTTAATTTTAGATTCTATAGTAATGATCCTTATCTAAAAACGGTTTATACAACTTGGCAAGTAACGCTAGATATAATAAGGAGAGAAGGAAATGTCGGAAAAACAGCAATAGAAATTTTAAATATTATGTCTTTCATATTTCCAGAAAATATTTCAAGTGAAACTTTTATTGTATTTTATCAATCTGAAAAGTTAGCTTCGGCTATGCATTTACTTAAAGTTTATTCAATGACGAGCTCAGGTAGCATTTCTTCTGAGTATGTAGTGCATCGGCTGGTGCAAAAGGTAGTGAATATATATTT
This sequence comes from Pseudomonadota bacterium, assembly GCA_040390025.1. Taxonomy (GTDB): domain Bacteria; phylum Pseudomonadota; class Gammaproteobacteria; order Diplorickettsiales; family Diplorickettsiaceae; genus JAVHYG01. The sequence continues at coordinate 27,550 of JAZJZD010000005.1, forward strand.
AGAAAGTGAGCCCAATCAATTTAGAGAAATAGCGCTGAAAACTGAAGCATTGGTCATGTACTATTCAGGGAATATGGAAACTAGATTCCATTATGTTCATTTTTTATTAAATGTGTTGGAGCATCCAGAGTTAGAAGAGTATTTACAATTTAAAAGCTCTTTTAAACGAATCTCTTCAATTCTCATGATTGCGGATGTGAAAGTATGGAATTATTTTTTTGATATTGCGTATACTAAATTTAATAAAAAAAAATATATTGAATTTTTATCAGAGGCTTTCCTAAATTATAGGAAACTAGCTGCTCCTTTTTATGTGCTTAATACACTGAGCTATATTGAGAAAAAATTAGCCGAGGGAATACTGACTAAGAGTGATGTAAAGGCAATTTTAGATAGTGAAAATTTTAGGCTTAAGCCAGAGTATAGAGTAAACCATATATCAACTATGCCCGAAAAAAGAGAGCGACAACTCTATGTAGTGTCACTTATTCGTTCGTTTAAAACAAAAATGTTTCCGGAAGAATATTTGGCTCTTTGTCTATCTGATCGAAAAAAAAGAAGCATAATGGGGAGTTGTTTATTAGAAAATAAAGCGCTAAAAGAAAAGAAACAACAAAGAACGGCACAGCATCTAGAAAAGGTAAGTCATATAGCAGGGTTTGTATCAACGGGCTTATTTACTAAAGATACCTTAGCGGCGCTTCTACAAGGTGATTTTAACACAGTGGCGATTAATTTCGGCCTATTGCTAAGCGGTAGGTTTTTTGGAAAATTATCTAATGAGTTACTTGCGCAAGGTGAAAAATTCACAGCAGATGAAGGTGCATTTTTACAAAAAAATTTAGGTTTAGAAGATAAATTGGCACTGAGTATTTTTTTTAACGAAGAAGTTAGTTTGGCAGGTAAAAAAAGATTTTTAGGTAAGACACTAAAAATGGCTGCTCCTTTTATTGCACGAGGGACCTCAATTTTTTTTGCTTATAATTTAATGAACGACATAGAGGAATATCAATCAGGTGATACAAGTGTGCTAAGTGGCATTGTTTTTAATGGGGCAATTGTTGCTATTGATGGGGTCGAAGCCGGTATAGAAGCAGCCGAATTATTAGAAATAATAACGGGTGTGTCTGAATTTACCGGTCCTGTAGGAGAAGGGCTAGCTGTGCTCATTTGGTTAGGTGCAGAAGGTTATGAAACTAACAAAGGGCTTGATGCTATTGAAAAATGTGTTGATCTAACGCTTTCTGAAAAATTTATTCAGGGTTTACGTTTATTTTTCCATCTGGGCCCTTCTGAATATATAGAATTAAAAGCAAAAAATAACCAGCTTGTAAAGCAAGCACTCGCATTTTTAAAAGAACACAGTGCAATCAAAAAATATGTTTTTTCAGCTGCTTTTACCAAAAGTGCGTTACAGCAAAGAAGTGAAGTTCGTTTAGATAAGAAAACCAATGTTTTATTAACTGATAGTATGCCTGACAGTCCCAGTGCAGGCCAACTGCTTTGTGTTTCTGGTACACCCACTGCTTCAACTGGAATGTTTCTTCATTTCGGACGAGCTGAAAAAACGAATGTCTATCTTTGTAAAAAAGCGATTGGTATCGAATATTCGGTAAATAGAACGGGTGATGCTACATTAATTGCTTTGGATAAAGGCAATGATAAAGTGATTGTTGTATCTGATTCACCGGTAATCTTCTTGGTGAACGATGGTAATAAAGAATATAAGGGAAATGATAAGGGAAATTTATTTGTTTTACTGGGAAATAAAGTTACAGGTACCCTGCAAGGAGGCAGCGGAGTCGACATAATAACACTGAATAACTTTTATGCTAATACAAGTGCTTTTACGCTGATCGATAAAAATGGATTTTTGTGTGAAAAGGAATTAGTGAATAGCACTGTTCAGGAATGTGATTTACAGAATAAAGTAGAATTAAAAAATATTAATCAAATTTATGGTCGAAGTAATAAAAAAGATATTTTCTTTCTCTCGAAGAACATAACACTTGTAGATGGAAAGGGCGGCGAAGATGAAGAACTTCAAGACTCTATTTATATAACGGATGAAGCTGAAAAAAAATTGAGCATTGTCTTAAGAAATAACACGGTAGTCTATTGTTCTAATTCAACACAGGACTCAATCGACTATAGCATTCCTAATAGTCAACAAGGTAAAGCTTGGGTTAAATTTCCATTTTTAGAGAATGTACAACTACGGTTCTTTTTTGAATATTATTTAGAAAATATTAGTGCGCTTACTATTGAGAATAGTCGTGTTCAGTTTAGTCTTTCTGCGTCACTCGCTATGGATTTTCCGAATAAAACATTTACTGTCGTATTAGAAAATACTAATAATTCTACACTTTATTTGCAGCAAGCGGCTAATTGTACGGAACTTCCAAAAAACACTTCTTATTTTTTTAAAGAGGGTGTTGAAATACAATTTTTAGATGTAAACCATATCTATGCTAAAGCAGATAATGTTAGAACAATAGATGAAATAGTAAATAACTTTATAGGTGTTGCCAATCGCTTAAAAAAAAGTTTTACCGTTCAACTTACCCATAATCAGACCGTTTCTATTGGACGAGAAAAAAATGAAATTTTTACTACCAATTGTTTAGCTGAAAGTTATTTAGTCGGTAATGGCGGTGAAAACGTTTATGTCCTATCCCCACTCAATACGACTTTATTCCCTTTGCCTGAGGTGACATTATATGATGTCGATGGAGAAGAGGATGAAGACTGCGTAGATACCCTCGATTTGCGTGAAGTAGAAGAAAAAGCAAAACGTGCATGTCCAATCCAATCCCTTTCTACTGCAATATATCTGGATAGAGACGACTTAATTATAAAATTAAATACCTATTATTATTTATTAAATGGACAATGCATACTTCTCGATAATAGCTGGGTTATAGCGACCATACGCTTAAAAAAAGCACTTTTAACTGAATGGCATCAAAAACTTGATATCCTATTGGAAGATAATAGACCCAGAAATATTCTCTATACAAAGAATAATGGCTGGACTCTAACTGATAAACCTTTGACTATTAGTGATGATAAAGAAATTATTGTAATCACAAACCAAGATATTAACCAAAATTCTGAACTTGCGATGCTTAAAAATAGAGGTAACTTTACTTTTCTACAGAGAAATAAAACGGATCTTATTATTACAAATGTGCAGGATATAAATACTTCTCAATATGATCTCTATACAATTATATGTAGTCAATTTTATGAATTAGCTGAAATGAGGGAAAAAGTGTTGTCTTCCACTTTTACTTTTTTAGATCAGGCGTTGCATTTCAGAGATTACGAAGAACAAATTAATGCGGCAATTAGTTTTTCCAGTGTACTAAATAGCTATAGTAGACTGAATATGTCCGATGATATACAGTCTCGAGCTACAAACTTAACTAATGATACTGTTGCTATGGCACGCAATAAGCGTCAAGTAAATCTCAAGCTTGAGAAGCCAGTTTCAAGCAGTGCAACAAAAAATTCTTCTCCATTAAGCAGTTTATTGAACTGGGTTAAGGAACAAGGAAATCGCTTAGTTTTGGAAATAAACAATTATGTAAAAACTTTGAATAAAAGAGCATTTTTTCTATTCTCTAATACACACGCTGTAAAAGAAGATAATTATTTGAAGCCAAAGCACTCTCCTGCAAACCAAACTATAGAAAGTTTTTTTGAAAATCAACCTAAGAGGAAAATTGCTAAAAACGGTTATTCAAAATCGAATGATTTTTATAAAGAAACGATGTTTTTTACACAAATAGCTGATTATCAGAAGAGTAGTTCCTTTACTTGCCTAAAAAATCAAGCAAATTATAGAAAATCAATTTTTTGTGCGAACGATGCACCTTTAACATATCCAGATAATAAACTTCATAATACTGAGAGGTTTTTTTCACAGATAGATGCAAAGGTTGACGTTAACGAGACACTTTTGTTTGCCGATTACTTGCTTAGGACAATGTTTAAGAAAAATTCTAAACCAACTTCTAGCGAGCTAAAGTCTCTTCCCATTAAAGAAATAAACTTAAACGGTACAGCGCCTAGTTTATTTGGCTAATAAATATAAGTGTTTCATGTGCGTGATATAACAAAGGTTGACAGCATGATATTAACAAGAAAGTTTATATTTTAAAATTTCATAAGGGGTTTTGCCTTGTAAGGCGCCATGGGGCCGTTGATAATTATAAAAATTTTCCCATACACGAATTTTTTCATCTAAATCGACATCGCTTTTATAGCTAAGCAATTGATAAAATTCATCTTTATCGATGCCGTGCGATCGTTCAACTTTGTCATTTAGATGAGGGCTAGCCGGCCTGATATAGACATGCCGAATGCCTAAATCTTCGACGTGCCAATGGAATTTGGCTTGAAACTTATGACCGTTATCCGTTTGGATGGTATGAATGCGAAAAGGAAATTTATTGATAACATAATTTATTAAATTAATTGCATTGATTTGGGTATGTTTATTATAAACTTTTAAGTGCGGATATGGGTAGAATCATCAATAGCGGTATATTGAAATCGTCTAACCTTTCTACTGTCTTTACCAATGAAATCCAGGAATTTAACATCAACTTGTATACGATGACCCGGCACTTGCTTCTCGTATCGTTTATATCTCGATTCAATAGTCCGTTTACGTTGATTTTTAGGAAGCCGATTTATTCCATGTCTCACGAGGACGTTTCTGACGGCACCCGGCGATATTTTAATTCCATGATAACGTTGCAAATACCAACTGATACGCAGCTGGCCTAAATAATAATTTTTTCTCACATAGAGAATTTTTTCCTCAATTTCAGGCGGGGTTCTTAATTTAGGGTTTTCTGGGCAGGGTTTACTATTGATTAGGGCGCGTTCCCCGTATTTTTCATAGGCGCGTTTCCAGCGATAAAATATTTCTCTAGAAATGCCAAAATAACGGCATGTCTTGCTAACATTGCCTGATTCTTGAGCATATTGAAGTACTTTACGTTTACGGCTTATATCTCTTTTTGCTTTATTATTCATAGATATCTCCTAGGATTTGACAACAGTTTAACAAATACTGTCAGCCCTAGTTATGATATCCACAGGAATTAAAACAAACCTGTGGCATTGAACGCTGCCAGGCGCGCGCATTAGGTTTTTCACTTGGTTTCTAATTATCTATAGCAAAAAAGCCTTGTTAAAGTGTTGATATGACCATTGTAGCGCAGATAAAACGTTTACAAAGTGCGAGCGCCACTACACGTATGTTTTATAATCCTTTTAACAGCAACAACAATTAATGACTACACAATTACAAAATTGGTGCGATCCTACTTCGTTAATTTTATTGGGTTCGCCAGTTTCTTTTTCTGCGTTATCATTTTCCTTTAGTTTTTCTTTTATTGCTTTAGTTAGTTTATCACCAAGTTCCTGAATTTTTTTCTGTTTTTCATCATTTAGCTTCTCTTCAAGCTGCTTTGATTTTTCGTTTTTTTCGTCATTTAGTTTTTCCACAAGCTCATCTATTTTTTCCTTAAGTTCTCCTATACGGTCTTCGGATTTTTCGTCATTAATTTTTTTTATATCGTTATCTTTTTTCGTCTTTATTGCTGTAATGGCGTCATTAAGTTCTTTTATCTTTTTATCAACTTCTTTTGTTTCATCCTCTTTTGCTTCATCCTGGAGCTTCTCTAACCTTTTCTCAAGCTCGGCTATTTCTTCCTTTACTTTACTATGTATATCTCTTTTACGCTCTCTTTGATCGGATATTGGGTCATTCTTAACTTTCTGTATTTTATCCTCAAGTTCCTTTATTTTTTGGTCTTTCTCGTCATCTAACTGTTTCTGAAGTTCCTTTATTTTTTGGTCTTTTTCATTTTCTAATTTTTTATTAGTGTCATTTAATTTTTCTTGTTTTTCGGAATGGAGATCTTTGTCAACTGTCCAATAAGTCCACCACCAACGATTTGGCACTAAATTGTAGCCTTTAGGAATAATAAATTTAACAGGGATAGAATTGGTATAATACAGAGATGTCACCAATACGACGGTTCGTGCATCGTTAGTGTCAATTACCTTAATATTATAGTTTCCATAATAATTGTTATGAGAGCCCATCTCCTCAGGAAGAGCGAGTAGACATATATCGTCAGAATTCCTGACAATGCATTGTTTTGATGCAGTTTCTGCTGCTTGCACAGTTCGGTCTAAATCTGCTGTTCCCTGCGTAGACATAGAATGTTCTAAATTATTAGTATTCTCTGTTTGGTTGTCCTTATACGGTACCACTAACTGAAACACTAATTCCTCTTTTTCTCGCCCAAGACGAGCTTGTGCTTGATACCAATAGGCAATTAAAGTGCCATTATCTTGGGGCCTTTCACTATAATATAAACCTATTTCTTTTATTTTTCCGGCACACAACTCAGGCACTTTAATTTTTAGTTCGCACAGCTTACCCTCTTCAATTATCTTCCACTCCATGGCGGCCAAATGCACGCGGGCTAATTCATTCATAACTTCAGAGGGATCAAAACTATTTTTTGGAACACCATCTCCTAGGCTTATTTGAAAATTCTCTGAGGTCACGGTGCGTTTTAATACATTTGGCTTTAAAAGCAGCTGACTGGTCGGTGCTAAACGAATCTTTTTATTTTCTTTTTCCATGATTTTTATTCCTTATCAATTTATCTCAAATCGGTTAATACTTAGCTAAACTTTCCTATCACTTATAATAGTTTATTAATACTATAATCGAAACGTTATACTTTCTATAAAAATCTATATTTTGCTAAGCAAAACAAGATGATCACTTGCACGACTTCTTTTTTGTCGCATGCGATATCCCAAAATTTGTTTTCGATACCTCTTAGCGATATAGTATTTCTCATTTACTTCAGTCATATAATGGGCGCCTCATTTCTCTGCCTTATCGATCGGCGTGTCACTCTAGGCAACTATTTGAGATAATAGGAACCGGTATAACGATCAAGCGGCCACACGGTTTTTTAAAACCTCAGGTAGCCACGGTTTGTTATACCTTTTATTTACTGATAGCGATAAGTAAACTTGCCCATAACTGTAGCTTTTCAGGCGCTAAATCTTTTTTTGCTTATGCTTTTAACATATCAGTGACATACAAAGACCCATCGGCCTTGCAAACTAGTAGAGCTACGTAAGGTGAATTTATAATTGGAAATTTACATGAGCACATGGGCATAAAAATAAATCTCCTTTGATTGATTTCTATTGCCATCTTCTGAAACCTAATATTTTTAGCGATAAACGTTTGCAAGATTTGAAAAAAGCTCAATTGAGAAAAATTAAAAATTTCCTGGTCACTGGCTCGTTAGTAAGAAGCAGTTATTGATGAGGTTAATATTTGGCAGAATCGCCCATTAGAAACGGTCTATCCCATCCTGTATTTAGACTGTATCGTTATCAAGTGCCACCACGATAAACGCGTCATCAATAAATCCATTTATTTAGCCTTAGCCATTAATTGTGAGGGACAAAAAGAGCTACTTGGCTTGTGGATAGCCGAAACTGAGGGTGCCAAATTTTGGCTTTCTGTATTAACCGAATTAACTAATCGTGGGGTTAAGGATATTTTTATTGATAAGTGGAGAATAATAATATCTATTTATTAAATAAAAATTAGGTGTACATTAACGTCAGTATTGTCTAATGGAAGGCTTTTTATTTTGTAAAGCATAAGCGGAAATAGCGGCTAAAAGATTAAGCATAAATCCGTAAACACTACGATGCCGAGAATGCTCAATTTGGGTCTTATTTTTGAGCTGGTCATTGACACATTCGATTAAACCTCGAAGCGCTGTGCAAAAATACACAGCGGAACTAAAATAGACTTTAAATGGTTAACGAAATGGCTATAACTAATTAAATTCGGAAACGCTTCCCGTAAGTAGTTTTGCACATAAGTCACATAGTAATTTTTAAAATTCCGAAATCCCACTATGTGAAAATAAATCACTATACTCATCAACTCACTGGGACTTAATCTCGTTTTTCTGCGTCGTTTCTTTAATCCTTCTGATAGTAAGTGTGATTCCCACGCTGGATAAAACGCCTTGCAAAAATTATCGACAACACAGTATAAAACAGTTAAATTATCTTCCATATCGGTTCTTATTGTTTTTAACAATTGTAGTGGTTGCTACCTTGGAACCGTTAGTTTAACCTCTTAGTATCTCCTTTTTCAGCTCCCCTTAGACAATACTCACGTTATTTAGAACTCGAAAGCTTCTGGTTTACATTGTGTACTATTCTAATATTCATGCTAAAGGCTTCTTGTTTTGTAAGAAGCCTTTAGTTTGTCCCTCTTTCCCATTCTTTAAGTACGAGCGGTATATTCTAAGGACACCGTGTAACCTGCAAGTCTGCTACTGCTGGTTGAGCATGCATATAGATACGCTGGCTAAAAAATACTGGCGTGTAAGGTTTTCTAGCTCCAGACGCAGATTCGCTAGCGTTTGGTCGAGAAGATAAAGAATCTTGATTTTGTGAAGAAGAAGATGGAGTATTATCTTTAGCTTGTAAAACTTCCAGTCCTTGCTGCAAAACACGGAGTTGTTCCTGTAAACTTTCTACTTGTGTCTGTAAAGTGCTGACTTCCGTTACAGAGGTGCTCGCTTGCTGCGCCACTAAAGCGTTCAGTGTAGACCCTAAGGTAGCAACAACAGATTCGCGTACTTGTACATCTTTGTCTTCTAAGTAGCACGCAAAGACGTTTAGCCAGAAAACATTGAGTTTCCAATCATTAACAACCTTCGTCGTATCTTGCTTATCGCCAAAATCACAGCCTTTCTCAAACAGTTCTAGCATTTTTTTAGCCTGATCACTATTGGCAAACTCGGCATATTTCTCTGGCTGACGAGCAAAATTCTTAAAAATTTCCCATATTTTTTGAACTTCCTGTTTCGCTAGTAGTTTTATTTTTTGTTCTTCTTCGCTTACCTTCACTTTTGTTCCATTGACTACCTTCCAGGTGTTATGCAGGCTTTCTTTTGCGGATGCAAAAATAGTTTTATCTCTTCCAGGTTGTGCTTGAATCGTCTGCAACTCCTCGGCTACGGAAAGCGTAACAAGCTGTGAGAATAATTCAATAATACTTTTGTCTCTTGGAAAAAAATGTCTATAGGTTTTTGCTTTGGCTCTGATTTTATTTTTATTTCTATTTTCAGCAAAAATAACACCACCCGTAACCGTTGCTGCTAGTACGACGGTTGCTATTCCCCCTGTTGTAATTGTACCGGCTATTAGTCCACCCACCGCTACGGTTATTTCTATTGCTAGCAAAGAGGGAGCAACAGCACGAACTAGCAATGGAGCACCTTTTTTTACGGCCTTTTCCGCACCACTAATACCTAACTTTGCTTTCGTGCTGATGCCCATTTCTAATTCTTGTCCTACACTTCCCGCTATGAATGTTCGAGAATAAATACGATTAGCGAGATAAAATTCTATTATTTCCTTATATTGAGTTTCGATACCTTTGAGATCCTTAGCAATGACTTGAGGCATATCGGTAAGTGGTAGTTTATTAGTCATACTGCACCTTTCTTGTTGTTTTTATATCTAAATAGCTTATACAAGAAAGATTAACGTTATGTTAATAGACTGCATAAATAGATATATCTATATTTTATAGATCAACATAGGGCGTACCCCGTACCTATCTTGGCGCTAAAGTGAGTTTTCAATCACTTAGTTTGAAAGATAGGTACGGGGTGTAATGGGTATATATGTATTAAACCTTACTACAATCCGAATTATTTTTTGTCCAACGTTGGATAATCGGCGCTATTAAGTAAGGGTATTCCGTTAAGATTTTATCGGAAAGATAGTGTACTTTTGGCAGTAAATAATGATCGCGATTCAAATCGGCAATTCGTAATTGCTGCCAGCCTGTTTGGCGAAGTCCCCATATATCGCCAGGTCCACGTAATTCTAGGTCTTGTTGTGCAATGATAAAACCATCCTGACTTTTTCGCATAATAGATAGTCTTTTTTTTGCAATAGGCGATAAACGCTCATAAAGTAATACGCAATAACTTTGCATTGCACTTCTACCTACACGTCCACGTAATTGATGGAGTTGGGCCAAACCTAAACGTTCTGCATTTTCTATAATCATTAAATTCGCATTGCCGATATCCATACCCACTTCAATGACTGAAGTGGCTACCAGTAAGTCAATGTCTCCATTTTTAAATTTTTGCATAATCGTTTCTTTTTCTTGCGAGCTAAGACGTCCATGAATAAGTGCTAACCGTAAATCGGGTAAATAGGATTTTAATTTTTTTAGCATGCCCTCTACAGCTTCGTAATAGACTAAATCTGATTCTTCAATCAGTGGACATACCCAATAGGCTTGTTTTTTCTGAATACAACTATTCCGGACGCGCGCTATAACGTTAGAACGGTGCTTAGATGAGAGCACAATCGTTTGTACCGGCAATCTGCCCGGAGGTAGCTCATCAAGAAAAGAGATATCGAGATCGGTGAATGAAGTCATGGCTAAGGTACGTGGAATAGGTGTGGCTGTCATAAACAATTGATGTGCTTGTAAGTATTCATTTTGTCCTTTTTTCCAAAGCGACAAACGTTGTTGCACGCCAAATCGATGTTGTTCATCAATGATGATTAAGCCGAGATTTGCAAATTTTACATTTTCTTGAAAGAGGGCATGGGTTCCAATGACAAATTGGGCTTTGCCCGTTTCTATTTCCGATAAAATGTTGCGTTTTGTTTTTGCTTGAAGTTTTGCTCGTAAACAGACGACATGGCATCCCAAAGGCATGAGCCAACGGTAGAAGTGTTGGTAGTGCTGTTCGCTTAGAAGTTCGGTAGGCGCCATTAGCGCGACTTGATAATGATTTTCAATAGCTTGAATTCCCGCAAAAGCAGCAACGACAGTTTTACCCGAACCTACATCACCTTGTAGTAAGCGTTGCATAGGATAAGGTTTTTCTATATCTGTACTTATTTCTTGTATAACACGCCGTTGAGCGGTGGTGAGTTGAAAAGGTAATGCGGTAAGAAAACGGGTTGCCAACTCGTTTTGTGGTTTGAGTGATGGCGCTGTTTCTTGTTTCCGATTTTTTTTTAGCGTATGTATGCTTAGTAAATGGGCAAGCAATTCTTCTAAGATCAGGCGTTGTTGCATGGTATGTTTCCACGCCGCTAATTCAGCGAGTGATGCATCAATCGGTGGTTTATGCAGATAATTGAGGGCCCCTAACAGTTCAGGGAGTTCCATTGTTTTTAATAAAGGCTGGGATAAATAATCCGGAAAGAGATGGTCTTCGGTGCCGGAATGGGTAAAGTTTGCCAGCAAAGTAAATACCTGATGGATAAGCTTATGCCAGGTTTTCTGTGTTAAGCCTTGCGTACTTGGATAAATTGCCGAGAGATGGTCAGGCAACTTAGGTTGCTCATGGGTTTTCAGAAATTGATAGTCGGGGTGGATCATTTCTTGTTCAAATGGTTTTTTTAAGGAGGTACGGATATCACCAAAGCAAAGCAAAGAAACGCCTTCTTTAAATCCTTGGAGTTGCTGACGGGTTAAGTGGAAGAAGCGTAGCCCTAGACTGCCAGTCTCATCATAGAAGCGACAATAGAAGCCTTTACGGGGTCTATAGAGTGTTTTGGTTTGAATAATACCTTTAATTAATACCGGAGCTCCCGGCTTTGCATCGCCAATCGGAGTTATTTGTGAGCGATTTTCATAGCGATAGGGGAGATGAAAAAGTAAATCTTGTAACGTATGGATACCGCACTTGGTTAAATAGTTGGCTATTTTAGGACCTACACCTTGAAGTGTTTGGCACTTTATTTGCGATAAATTGTTCATGGGTTCTCAACTATTTCTAGAATATCCAAAAAGATACAAGACCCGATAGCGAAATAATCGTGCTAATGAAAACGCATTGCTAAAATGGTGCAAAGTATACTATCTATGTGTATTCACTTTTTTTGAACAATATTTTCATGGAGGTAAGTAGGAGATAGATCAGCGCCGTTATCCCAATAAATAGTACCTATATCAGGATTAACATCTACTCTAGAAAAGAAAGCTTTATCTTTTAATGGTTCAAAAATACCCTTAAACTGGATCAGTTTTGAAATGTCTATTTCACCATGAACGCCATCATCAAATTGCAAATACAACTTATAATTTCCTAATGATTGTACTTTGATAACATCAACATGACAGAATTGCATATTACTACTCCAATGGTGTAATTGATTTTAGTGGTTGCAATTGTTCAGCTAATTGCCAATTTTCTAATAGTCCTTGCTGATGTTGGCTCGCCCACTCGATGACCAGCCCAAAAACTTTTGGTGGTAGTTTCCCATCTAACAGGCAGGGCAAGGTTATTAATCGAAATAGCTGCTTTATGTTCATTATAGCGAACATGAAAGTGAGGTGGGTTATGCTCTTTATAATACATTACAATGATGATCCCTAAAAACCGGCTAATTTCAGGCATACGATTTACTATAGATTATATGCGTTTGGAAAAACAATAGTATGGATGAAAGTGTAGACAACATCAAACTAGTGAAGGGATTTCATGGTAAAGGCTAGTAAAGTAAAGTTGAATATGCTCCAATAAGCCGCTAATACTTGATTGAAAAAAGAGGCCGTTTTATATGGATTCGGAAAAAATTAATCAGCTCATTAAGCTTCTTAATGAGAATAACTTAAGTGAAATTGAATTTAGTGAAGGTGACCAATCTATACGTATTAAACGACAGCTGACGGCACAACCGGCTCCTATTTCACAGCCGGGTTCCTTTTCCATACCTACAAAAGAAGTTGCTTCCACTGGCAATACATCTATTTCGGGCCATAAGGTTTGTTCGCCGATGGTAGGGACAGTCTATTTGGCACCCAGTCCTGAGGCAGCGCCTTTTATAGAAATAGGCCAGACCGTTAAAGAGGGTGATGTACTTTGTATTGTTGAAGCGATGAAGATGATGAATCAGATTGAGGCGGATAAAGCGGGTGTCATTAAAGCAAGACTAGTCGAAAATGGGGTGCCGGTTGAATATAATCAACCTTTGTTTGTTATCGAATAGTGGTTCGGTATTTGCTTTATTTCGTTGTTAAATGCTAATGGGTAAAAAATAATGCTAACTAAAGTCGTTATTGCGAACCGCGGTGAAATCGCTTTACGTATATTGCGTGCCTGTAAAGAATTAGGCATACAAACGGTTGCGGTACATTCTACCGCGGATGTCAATTTAAAACATGTCAAATTAGCCGATGAAACCGTTTGTATTGGTCCTGCCTCTGCAATCGAAAGCTATTTAAATATACCGGCTATTATTAGTGCGGCTGAGATTACCGATGCGGTGGGTATTCATCCAGGTTATGGTTTTTTGTCAGAAAATGCAGATTTTGCGGAACGTGTCGAAAAGAGTGGTTTTGTTTTTATTGGTCCTGATCCCGAGACGATAAGAACAATGGGCGATAAGGTGTCCGCGATCGCGACAATGAGAAAAGCCAAGATACCTTGTGTTCCTGGTTCTGAAGGGGAATTAGATAATGATGATAAAAAAAATCTAAAAATTGCACAAAAAATTGGTTACCCCGTTTTGATCAAGGCGGCGGGTGGAGGCGGCGGACGTGGGATACGGGTTGTACATAGTGAAGCGGCTTTATTAAATGCTATTTCTCTTACACGTTCTGAAGCACAAGCTAATTTTAAGAATCCCAGTGTTTATCTTGAAAAATTTCTTGCAACGCCACGCCATATTGAGATCCAGGTGTTAGGCGATGGCCAGGGTCATGCTATTCATTTAGGCGAACGTGATTGTTCAATGCAACGTCGGCATCAAAAGGTAATTGAAGAAGCACCTGCGCCGGGAATTACAGAAAAACAACGTAATCAAATCGGTGAATTGTGTGTAAAGGCGTGTTGCGATATGAAATATCGAGGCGCCGGTACTTTTGAATTTCTCTATGACAAAGGGAATTTTTATTTCATTGAAATGAATACGCGTATCCAAGTTGAGCATCCTATTACGGAAGAGATTACGGGTTTTGATTTAGTCAGCGAACAGTTACGTATCGCATCGGGTGAAAAATTAGGCTATAAGCAAAAACAGGTAGAATTTCGTGGACATGCGATTGAATGTCGTATTAATGCGGAAGACCCAAAAACATTTTTACCTTCGCCTGGTACCATTACACTCTATCACCCGCCGGGTGGGCCGGGCATACGCGTCGATACGGCTATTTATACCGGTTATTGCGTACCCTCCCATTATGATTCGTTGATTGGAAAACTCATCGCTTATGGTGAAACACGTGAACTTGCTTTAGCGCGGCTTCGTACTGCGTTGGATGAGATAGTTATTGAGGGAATCAAAACAAATATTCCTATGCACCAAGCTTTAGTGAGAGATGCTAATTTTATAGCCGGTGGAACGCATATTCATTATCTTGAGCAGCGTTTAGCGTTGTAATATTATGGCCTGGTTAGAACTGTCGATTCAAGTAAGAGAAGCGGATACTGAAAGTATTAGTGATTTTTTGCAGCAAGCCAATGCGCTATCGATCACCTGGAAAGCGGCTGACGAAGAAGCATTATTTGAGCCCGATCTCGATACGACACCTTTGTGGCAACGGGTTAATGTGAGTGCTTTGTTTTCTGCAGAGACTCCTACGGCAGACTTAATTTATAATTTGCAGCTTGAATTTGGTGAAAAAGCAATCTTGGCCTATGATTTTAAGCCAGTTCCGGATAAGGCTTGGGAACGTGTTTGGTTAGATGACTTTCAACCAATGTGTTTTGGAAAACGTTTATGGATTTGTCCAAGTGCATTTGAACCACCCGATCCATTAGGTGTTACGGTTCGATTAGATCCGGGTTTGGCTTTTGGCACGGGAACGCATCCGAGTACAGCATTGTGTTTAGAATGGATAGATGCACATCTGCTTTCGGAGCAAACTGTTATTGATTATGGTTGTGGTTCCGGTATTTTAGCGATTGCCGCATTGAAGTGTGGTGCACAACAGGTCTTTGCCATCGATCATGATCCACAAGCTATAGAAGCGACTGTGGCTAATGCTATCCAAAATACTATTTCGTCTGAAAGAATAAGCTGTTTGTTACCACATCAGTTTAAGCAAGCGGTAAAAGCCGATGTGCTCATTGCAAATATACTTGCGCAACCATTAATAGCGCTTGCTAAAGTATTTAAACATTTAATAAAAAAAGAAGGTCAATGCGTACTCGCTGGAATATTACGTGAGCAGGTTGCCAGTGTTCAGCAAAGTTATGTTGCTGAAGGGTTTACACTTATCGATATCCAATATAAGCAAGATTGGGCAAGCATAGTAGTACGTCTTTCACATTAAATTTTTATGAACCTCGTTGTTTGTGGCATTAATCATGAAACGGCCCCATTAGTGGTTCGTGAACAACTTGTTTTTACGCCCGATTATCTTGCTGTTTCTTTACAGGAAATGCTAAATGAAACACAGGCTGAAGAGGCGATGATCCTCTCAACGTGTAATCGTACTGAATTTTATTGTATTAATGGCGAAGCGCAAAATACCATAGACTGGTTATATCGTACGAAGCAGTTACCGAAGGCCTGTTTACAGAATTATTGGTATGTTCACCAGCAAGAAAATGCCTTACGTCATATTCTTCGTGTAGCCAGCGGTTTAGACTCGATGATTTTAGGTGAGCCACAAATCACCGGTCAACTCAAAACAGCTTTTTCTTTTGCAAATTCACTTGGCATTGCCGGTATTCAATTTAAACGTTTATTTCAATATATATTTAATGTAACGAAACAAGTACGCCAACAAACAGAGATTACAGCGCATCCCGTTTCATTGGCCTTTGCATTAGTCACTTCGGCAAAACATATCTTTGCACATTTAAGTGATTCTCGTGTGTTATTAGTGGGCGCTGGGGAAACCATTGCTTTGCTAGCTAAACATTTACTATCACAAGGGGTACAGCATTTTTGCATTGCAAACCGCTCTTCTAAAAAAGCGAAGAAGTTGGCTTTAGCAATAGGGGGGAAGGCGATTCGTTTAGATGAGATTCCTGATTATTTGCCTGATGTTGATTTAGTCATTACTGCAACGGCGAGTTCGTTACCTATCGTAGGGAAAGGCATGTTGGAAAGTGCTTTAAAAAAACGTCGTCGTCGACCCTTGTTTATGGCAGATTTGGGTATGCCGAGAGATATTGAAGCAGAAGTTGGCCAATTAGAGGATGTTTATCTTTATACACTGGATGACTTGCAACGTCAGATTCAAAAAAACCAATCGCATCGTAAAGCCGCTGCTGTCAAAGCAGAAGAGATAATCAATAAGAAGGTTCAGGATTATCTCGATTTTTTAAAAATAAAAGAAGCAACACCTATTATTTCGGCTTATCGACAACAGGCCGAAAGTTGGCGTGACGAAGAATTAAAAAAAGCCTTTACTTTGTTAGCGAAAGGTCTTTCGCACGAAGAGGTATTACAACGTTTAGCTTATGGATTAACCAATAAGCTTATTCATGCGCCGAGTGTCGCTTTACGTAAAGCGGCTTCCTTAAATCAAGCAGAAATCTTGGCTTCTGCTATGACGTTATTTAATTTAGATAAAAATTAAATTTTTATTAAAATTAATAATAGCATTTAATTTTTTCTTAATAAAAAAATATTAACCTTTGAAATATGTTTTTTCAAAGGTGACATTTTGTGAATAAATTAAATGCTATTATTAATTCCAATTTGGAATTCAGAAAAATACTTATCCAACGAGATGGACTTAATGTTTTTTTTATTGAAAAAGAAAAATTAGAAACCAATGAAAAAGGTGAAATTCAGATAGATTTTCTAAGTCTTAGAAAAGAACTACAAGAAATACTTGTATTGCCAAGCGGCACCTGTTTTCAGGTAATAGGGGACTCAAATCCTTTTTCAAAATTGGGTCATCGATATGCCGGTACAGTGTTACAAACTTTAATGCAAAAACACCAAGGCCCTGTGCTATACGGATTTACGAGTAATAAAGACGGCGGTGCTAATGGCGTTGTTGGAGAATGGCTAGAGAATAATCCTGAATATAGCAATAAGGTAGTTGCAAATATTGTGTATCCGGAAAGTATAATTGCTATACAAGATTGGGAATGTACCTATAGTGAAGCGGTAAAAAATTATTTAGTCGTATTTGATGATCAAAAAGACTGCCATTTTGGTGATGATGTTGCACTCTCAGATAATTTAGCAAAAAAATTATTATGTTTAGAAGGCGGTGTTATTTCTTTTTGTCAGATAGTCAATACACTTATCTATCATGATGATCCAGAAATAACGGTTATTCATGGCTTGCGCGATAAAAAAAATAGGTCATGGTTTTCGGCTGCAGAATTAATTAGCAAACTAAAAAAGGCTAATAGTATTGAAGATTCAATTAAAATTAAAAATGCGTATTTAAACGATAAGAAACTCTATGATCCGAGTGGCAAATTACCTTCTCCAGAAATTATTAAAGTAAAAGAAGATCAAGTAAATACCGCTTTTCAAGCGTTAATCGCATCAAAAAATAGTTTAGAAAAATTAAAAGGGATAACTGTTAATGAATGTGTGACACCTAAACTGACTAAATCGGAATTATTTCAACTACCCAATTTAAAGAATGCGGGAAGCTATATATTGAATACACCCTTAAGTCCAGTCTAAACAAAAATTATTAATCTTCCGCAGTATTTTACGCGTAGCGAGATTGGCGGCGATAGCGCCGCCATGCGGATTATCGATGAGTGCCTTTTGCACCACCATAAAATCTTGCGTTGCAATAATGCGATTAGCATGCGCATCGATTAATTGCGCACGTATTGCAATACGGAATTGACTGGGTTGGGTTATAAATTCTTGTTGAAAGCTCAATAGCTGTGTATTTAGTATCCAATCATAGCGCGTTGTAGAGGGTGTATTAATAATAGCCTGAAAATAGCCGGTATTTTGTAATGATTTTATGAGTAATGGATGTAGCATATGCGGCGGCGAATCAGCCCAGCGATTTTGGGTAAAATATTGGATTTGATAGCAGTCGGGACTATAAATCATACGTGGATTGCTATACATCGCATTAGCGCGGGGTTGGGTTACTAATATGGTACTGCGCGAACAGTGTGTAGGACAAGCACGCGGATAAGTAGTGACGGTATAATAATGCAGAGGTTCTATTTTAATAGGTTTAAAAAGAGAGCAAGCTTGTAATGTTATAATGCCGAATAAACAAAGGAGTAAACGCACTTTATTTTTCTCCTGGTCCGGGTGGTAGCGGCGTTTGACCGCGCAATAAAACAGCCGGATTTTGTTTTAGACTATCAGAAAGTTCCAGTAAATTATCACTCATCAAGGTTAGATTATCTAAAACTTCATTGGTAGAAGGAAGTGTTCGTTGTGTCAAGGTGTCGATCAATGAGGGAAATAATTGCGTCGATTTGGCCGTATTGATTAAGATGCTATCCAGTTGTTGACTTTGTGCCGCTAAGTGATTTGTGGTGGTGTTTAAGTTATTGAGAATTTCTCTAAACCGTTCGGGATTTTTTCCGCCTAATACGCCATTAATATCTTGTGTAATTTGATTCATATTGATCGTCAAATCACGTAAGGCAGTATCTAAGCGTATAAATAGGGAGGGAGTGCTTTTAATAATTGGATATTTTTCACCCGGCTCAATTTTAAGTGGCGCATGATCGGCATCACTTCCTTGTAATGCAATATAGGTAATACCCGTCAAACCCTGGCTATTTAAAGTCGCCGTTGTGCCTGCTGTTATCGGCGTATGCTCTTCAATTTGTAACAATAATCGTACTTGTTTGGGATTGCTTTTACAAAGGGAAATTTGCTTTACGCTACCTACATCAACGCCATTATATTTTACTGTCGAATTGGTTGTTATTCCGGCAACAGATTCGTTCATGATAACAAGATATGTATTATAATTTTTTGTGGTAAAACCAGCAGATAACCACGTAATAAAAACAATAAGTGCTACTGTTAAAATAAGTACAAAAGCACCTACGAGTGTGTAATTGATTTTAGACTCCATGATGATCCTCATAAAGCTGTTGCGCGGCACGTCCTCTCGGTCCTTGAAAATAGGCGTGGATAGCGGGTTCAGTCGAGCGTATTAGTTTTTTCATAGGGGAAAATTCTAAGACGTATCCATCACTTAAAAAAGCTACTTTGTCTGTAATTTGCCATAGGGTATCCAGGTCATGAGTGACTATTAAAATGGTTAAGCCTAAGATAGCGCGTAAATTTAACAGAAGTTTATCAAATCCTTCAGCACCTTGTGGATCGAGTCCGGCCGTTGGTTCATCCAATAGCAGTAATTCTGGATCCATAACAAGCGCACGCGCTAAAGCAGCGCGTTTGAGCATACCGCCACTGAGTTCCGAGGGATATTTAATAGCGGAGTCGATAGGCAAACCAACGGCTAATAATTTTAATAAGGATAATTCTTGGATAGTTTTTTTATCCAATTTGCTGTGCTCATGCAGTGGGAAAGCAATATTTTCTAAAACGGTTAATGAGGTAAAAAGGGCTGATTGCTGAAATAAAACACCCCAGCGCCGTTGTAAACTAAGAATTTCAGAGGGCGAGAGTTTGTTAATGTCTTTTCCAAATACCTCAATCTTTCCCGATACCGGTTTTAGTAATAATAAAATTTCACGTAAAATAGTGGATTTACCTGAGCCGCTGCCGCCAACAATAGCGACGATTTCCCCGCGCTTAACTTCCAGATTAATGCCTTTATGTACCCATTGTCCGCCAATGGATATTTTAACGTTATCGAGTTTAATGACGGGATCAGATGCGTTCATGATAAAAGTATATACCGCTCGTCCCTGAAAATGCGAATTTTTAAAACGCACAGCGAGCGGTATAACCGATCACATGGCCGAGCGCAAGGTTGCACTTTAATCTGCTAATCGCATTTTCAAGTGCAATAGGTATATCCCGCTCGTCCCTGAAAATGCGAATCTTTCAAATTCACGGCGAATGGAACGGATTTAAATATTTAATGTGCTGAATAAAATGGAAAAAAGGGCATCTGCAACAATAATAAAAAAGATAGCTTGCACAACGCTTCGTGTTGTTTGTTTCCCTACACTATCAGCGCTACCCCTGACGCGTAGTCCTTGAAAACAGGCCACACTCGATATGATGAGTGCAAAAACTGGCGCTTTTCCTATTCCAATAACGAGAGATGAAAGTTCTACTACTTTGGGAAAACGGCGTAAGAAATCGATGTAACCAATATGTAGCATAGAATGGGTCATGGCCATGCCGCCGAGTATGCCAAAAATATCTGCCCAAATTGTGAGTAGTGGTAATGCAATCGTTAAGCCAAAAATACGTGGTAAAATTAACAGTTGGCTGGGTAAAACTCCCATGGTATTTAAGGCATCGATTTCTTCTTTGATCTTCATCATGCCAAGTTGCGCTGTAAAAGAAGAGCCACTTCGGCCGGCCACCATTATTGCGGTTAATAAAGGTGCAAATTCGCGCAATATCGCAAGTCCTAATAAATCAATAATGAAAAGTGTGGCACCATAGTTTTTTAGCTGAAAGCCCATTTGATAAGTTAATACGATGCCAATCATAAAAGATAATAAAGCAATAATGCCTAATGCATTAAGTCCGGTATTTTCAATAACACTGGCGAGCGCGCTAATACGGATCCGAGAAGGTTTTAAAAGTGATTGAATGCCAGTGATAAAGGTTTTGCCAACAAACTGTAAAAATAATTGCACTTCAATGAGTTGGTCCAGCGTTTTTTTACCAAGTAGTGCTAAGCCATGATAATCTTTACGGTTAGGAAGCATTTTTAATGTGGCGGCTGTTTTTTGAACGCCTTTATAAAGTGCATGATGATCATCACGAAGCCCTTTTAAGTGAGCCTCTTTTCCTTGCTTTGATAGCTGTTCCATCCATTGATAAAGCTGCCATGCGCCACTACTGTCCATAGCAGTGATTGTGCTGGCATCAAGAATGAGAGGGGATATTTTTTGCTGGCTTAGCTTATTAAATGCCAGATCGAGTGTTTTTTTATTAATTCCTGTTAATGTCCAAGCACCGTGACAATGAAGTTGATTCTTTTGTTCGCTTTTATCAGAGAGTAAAAGTGAGGCAGCTAATACGGTCTTTTTTGACATAGCACATAACCTAACTGACAAAAATTTTTTTATTTTGTTTAGTTAGCAAAGTCTTGAAGCTAATTCTCTTATGAATAAAATAGTCATAGGATACTAATAGTATTATTATATACCCATTGCACTTGGAAATGCGAAATCGCATTTCCAAGTGCTTCATCTTCTAGAAAAAAATATCCCTTCCTGAAGGAAGGGATAAGACGAATAGCCTTTTTTTATTAAAAAGGTTGTGATGTATGCCAATAAATAGTTGGACCTCGGTTGGGTATTAATTTATTGGTTGCTAAATAATGATATTCGCTGCATACATAGCGATATTGGCATGATGCAATATTTGTACAAGCACGCGGTGAAACATTGAGTCTGGATAATAATTGACGTATGCTAGCTGAGTCATAGTACGATCCAGAAACGAATCCCGCTTTTTTTACTAAGTGAGCATTAAATGCACAAGGACTTTGACCTGAGTGGGCGGCGTTAGCCACGTTAATGCTACTTAGTAAACCCATGCAAATAGCTGAAGCCATTACTAATAATTTTTTCATACTATCCCCTTAGGTTATATCAGTAAAACCTTATAGCGCCCGCTATAGTGGTCTACTCCTTTCAGAATAGCTTATGAATCCCCAACATTCAATTTTATAGCCTTTTTGTATATCAAAGCAAAGCTTTTTAAGCCACTCGACTTAAAGTCTTTCTTTCGGTATAAAGATGGGTCTTATGAAGAGCTCTTTACTTAAAAGATTAACGACACTTGTCGAGCGGTACGAAGAACTGACAGCTTTGTTGGGCGATATTGATGTTATTAACGATCAAGATCGCTTTCGTGAGTTATCTAAGGAATATGTCCGATTAGGTCCTGTCGTACAATGTTTTCAGCAATATCAGACGAATTTAGAAGTAGTAAGACAAACTGAGCAATGTTTACAGGACCCCGACATTGAACTACAACATTTAGCGGAAGAGGAACTTAAAGCAGCACAAGTAAAACAAGCCAAGTTGGAAGCCGAATTAGAGCGTTTATTGATACCTCAAGATCCAAATGACCAACGTAATGTATTTTTAGAAATTCGGGCAGCTGCAGGTGGAGATGAAGCCGCTATTTTTGCAGGCGATCTATTTCGTATGTATTCACGATATGCTGAAACACAAGGATGGTCTATTGAAATCATAAACAGTAGTCCGAGTGAACAAGGTGGTTATAAAGAAATTATTGCGCGTATTGTCGGGACTGATGTCTATTCTCACTTAAAATTTGAATCCGGTGCGCATCGGGTACAACGTGTTCCCGAGACAGAGGCACAAGGACGTGTTCATACTTCTACTTGTACCGTTGCCATATTGCCGGAAATAGAAATGGTTGATGAAGTCATCATAAATCCAGCCGATTTGAAAATTGATACTTTTCGTGCTTCAGGTGCAGGTGGTCAGCACGTACAAAAAACGGATTCAGCAATTCGTATTACGCATTTACCCTCTGGGTTAGTGGTTGAATGCCAAGATGAACGTTCACAGCATAAAAATCGTGCACGAGCCATGTCTTTGTTGCAGGCGAAGCTATTATCTGCACAACAAGCCAAGCAGCAGCAAGAAGAGGCACAAACACGTCGAAATCTAGTGGGTAGTGGCGATCGCTCAGAACGAATTCGTACGTACAATTTCCCTCAAGGGCGGTTAACCGATCACCGTATAAACCTAACCTTATATCAATTATCTGATATTATGGAAGGGCATTTAATGCCTGTTATTCAATCCCTGATTCGTGAATATCAAGCGGATAAGTTAGCCGCTATGGGTGAGTAGACTATTGCATAACTTTAGTCCCATCATGGGATGGCTGAACGAAGTGAGCGTGGCCATCCAGGAGAAAATTAACAGCGTTGCTAGATTGCCAGGCTAATCGTGCTCGCCATGACGGAAAGTAGGCAATAACGCCGTTACTGTAGCTTATCTTTTACGTAAATAAATGCAGGAGATTTAAATTATGTTTCGATCATTAGCGATCGCATTGATTATTTTGTTACTTTTAATTTTGGGTGGGCACATTGCATTAGCTTTGCTCAATGGGGCTGTTGCAATTAGCTTAACGGTATGGGGGTTTTTGGTGGCTTCGGTCTTCTTCTTTTGTTTGAGTATTTTATTGTTTTTCATACTGACATGGACAGGCGTGCTTATTTTGGGATTTATTGCGGCGCTTTGGACGGTGTTCGCCGTTATTTTATTCCCGATTCTATTGCCTATTTTATTGCCTTTATTGCTTATTATGTTTTTCGTTTCTTATATACGACGTAAGCAAAATCCTAATTAATTTTTGATAAAAAGAGTTAACTTACCTTACATGTTCTTATACTCACAGCAATGGGATTTTCGGCAAAGCGCCGCGAATATGAAGCAACCGGAATGTATACATGATACATGAGGATTGCGGATTGAGCGGAAACGCCGCCGAAAATCCAAGTGCGAAGAGTATACAATCACTATGGCGTTG
>JAZJZD010000006.1:0-157882 GCA_040390025.1 Pseudomonadota bacterium
ATAGATAATATTCATAGGATGCTCATCCAAAATAATATCTAAATCTTGATACCAACCTGGGTGTCGGGGTTCGAATCCCTCCGGGCGCGCCAAAATTAATTAATAAAAATTTCTGACTATAGAACATTTATTATTTTACAAACTTATTTTTATTACCTTTTTTTAGGAACTATCTTTGATGAAATACTAAAAAAATTTCATCTAAGAAAGGTTTTCCGTAAACTCAAATCTATTCTTTCCTCCTGTACTAATTCAGTATTTTTTCTATGAATTTCAGCGAATATTCTATAATAATTCCTACTAACGCTATCATAATCTTGCTGGTAATTTTGTAATTCCCTTCTGGCTTCTTCTATTTTTTCTCTATTTGCTGGATTATGTTCCAACATGCTAACCGTACGTTTTGCATTAGCACGTCTCCTGTCAATACTTTTAACTTCTGCATCGGCAAGATCTAATCTTCTACGCAGCTCAACCATCTGCCGTTTAACTGTTTCTATCCTATTTATATTCATTTTTTATTCTCCTTATAAAAAATTATTATTAATTAAATTATTAAAAATAACAAGTATTAAAATATATTGATAATAAAATTAAATTAATTTTTTAAAAATTTATTAATAAAATATTATGGTAAGTTTATAAATTACTGTTTAAAAAGAAATTTTTATCGTCAAAATGACAGGGAGCCATTACCAGAAAAATGAATCTGAAGGTCTTGACCTAAACGTCCGAGTAAAGCCCACTTTTTACATCTCTTGCATAAAAAAATCCCTAAAAAAATAGAAATTTTAATACTGGAAGCTAAAATGCTATTCATAATAACTATCTGGTCTTTTTAGGAACTTTAGCCCCTTTTTTGCGCGCTTTCGATAACCCAATAGCAATTGCTTGTTGACGGCTTTTTACTTTCTTAAGCTTTGGTCCACTATGAGCAGCACCGCGCTTGAAACGATGCATTTCTTTCTCAACTTCATTTTGAGCTGTTTTCCCATACTTTCTTGGCATATATACTACTCCCGTAATAAATGATGTATTTCTGCTGTAGAACAATTTTTTAGCTTTATGTAAAAATCTAAATAATCTAAAAAATTGCTATATAGCCACGGTAATAATAAGCTATTATATATAATAGATAGAATCAATTGCTTTATGGACAGATAGAGAATAAAACTCGAATTTTCTTGAGGAGTACAAAATGACGAGGCCTATTTGGATAGGGTACATTACATTTGGTCTAGTCAATATTCCTGTTACTTTATATTCCGCTGAAAAAAAATTTGATATTCAACTTAAACTCATCGATAGTCGAGATAAAGCCAAAATTCACTACATGCGCATCAATGAACATACGGGTGAAGAGGTCGCTTGGAGCGATGTAGCAAAAGGCTATGAATACGAAAAAAATAATTATGTTTTACTAAAAGAAGCTGACATTAAAGCTATTAGCGGCGAACATTCTAAAACGATTGATATCGCTAATTTTGTTGATAAAAATAGTCTTGAAATTATGGATTATGAAAAACCTTATTTTTTGGTTCCTAATAAAAAAGGTGAAAAAGCTTATGTGATACTGCGTGAAATTTTAAAAAACACGAAAAAAATAGGAATCGCTAAGGTAGTAATTCATACCCGCGAATATTTAGCCGCACTAATACCCTGTAAAAATGCATTAGTGTTAAATTTGTTACGATATCATCAAGAGTTAAGAAAAATTTCTGAATTTGATTTTCCTTCAACAAATATAAAACCCTATAAAATTTCTGAAAAAGAAATGGAAATTGCAAAACAACTAGTTACTTCCATGACGACTCAATGGAAACCAGAAATATATCACGATGAATATAGGGCGGCGTTGGAAAAATATGTGGAGGCAAAAGTTCACCATAAACTTAAAAAAACATCTAAACATATGCAGTTACGATCAAGTAAAGATAAAAATGTTATTAATTTTGTTGACCTATTAAAGAAGAGCCTAGAAAAAAATAAAAAAAGCAAACCTCATCGAAAAACTAAACCGGCTAAATAAATCGCTATGCCTTTACGCCATTATAGAAAAAAAAGGGACTTCAAACTCACTTCTGAACCTTATGGACAATCTAATGTTAATAAAAATAATATCTACCTTATCCAAAAACATGCAGCCAGTCATTTACATTATGATTTGCGCCTAGAATTAAATGGTGTTCTTAAAAGCTGGGCCGTGCCTAAAGGACCGAGTTTAGATCCTTCCATTAAGCGCTTAGCCGTTCATGTAGAAGATCATCCTGTTGAATATGGATCATTTGAAGGCATTATTCCCAAAGGGCAATACGGAGGCGGTACCGTCATGCTTTGGGATACGGGTAACTGGCTATGCGCTAATTTAGATCCTAATATAGCTTATAAAAAAGGTAGTCTAAATTTTATTCTAAAAGGAAAAAAATTAAAAGGGCACTGGCATTTAGTACGTATTAAAAATGATCCTAAAAATTGGTTATTAATTAAGGCTAATGATAAATATGCCTGTTCTGAAAAAAAATATAAGATAATTGAAAAAAAACCTTACAGTGTGATAAGTCATCGATCATTAGAAACTATTGCGACGCAGGCTCAACGCGAAGCCTCGAAAAAAAATCAGTTTTTTACCAATACAACTAATCCTCAAATTAAAAACCCTATAAAAAAAGCAAAAAAAAATGTCATGCCTACGCTTATTCACCCCGAGCTAGCTACCTTAGTGGATAAACCCCCTATCGGAGATGGGTGGGGTCATGAAATTAAATACGATGGTTATCGCCTCCTTAGCTTTATTAAAAATAATAAAATAAAATTAATGACGCGTAACCAAAGAGATTGGACAACAAAATTTCCATCTACTATCGAAGCTCTAAGAAAATTAAATCTAAAAACCGCTATTTTAGATGGTGAATTAGTCGCCTTAAATAAAAAAAGTCGCTCTGATTTTCAGCTTTTACAAAACTCTATCCACAATAAAGCTACCTCTAATCTCATTTATTATGTTTTCGATCTACTTTATTACAATGGCATAGATTTTATGTCGTACCCTCTTGCCAAACGTAAAGAACAATTACAGCATTTAATCCCTATTTCACATTCACAGGTTCTTTATAGTGAACACATTATTGGGAAAGGTGATTTTCTTTTTAAAAAAGCTTGTAAATTATCTTTGGAAGGCATTATATCAAAAAATTTGAGCAGTCCTTATATTCAAAAGCGTAGCCGTCACTGGTTCAAAATAAAATGTAGCCAACGACAAGAATTCGTTGTGATCGGTTTTACAAAAGCAAAAGGAAAGCGCATAAATTTTGGCGCGTTACTACTCGCTGTTTATTCAAAAGCTAAGCAGCTGCAATATTGCGGAAATGTAGGTACTGGATTCAGTGAAGAATCACTTAAAATAATAGATAAGCTTTTAAATAAATATAAAACAAAAAAAATACAAGTTCAGCTACCCAACATAGCCGGTGCAAATGTAACCTGGGTAAAACCAAAAATTATTGTCGAAGTTGCGTTTACAGAATGGACGAAAAAAGGCTCTCTACGTCATCCTAGCTTTAAAGGCTTACGTTCCGATAAAAAAGCCAAAGAGATTTCCCATGAAAGTTAAAAAAAATAAAATACAATCTACACAAGCTAATAAAAATTATCCTTTATCAAGTCCTGATAAAATCTTATACTCAGAACAAAGAATAACAAAATTAGATTTGGCAAATTATTACGAACAAATACAAGAATGGATATTACCCTATATCACAAAGCGTTTTTTAACCATTGTCCGTTGTCCAGAAGGCCAACAGAAAAAATGCTTTTATCAACGGCATCTCAAGGAAAACGGCGTAGAAAATATCTATTCAATACCTAGCAAAACAAAATCAGCTAAATTAGAACCTTATTTTTACATAAAAGATAAACTTGGTTTACTAGCGCTCGTGCAACTGGGCGTTTTAGAAATACATCCTTGGGGCTGTCATGTTGACGCCATAGAAAAACCGGATTTAGTTACCTTTGATCTTGATCCAGGAACAGAACTGGAATGGAAGAAAGTTATTGAAGCTGCTTTTTTCGTAAAAGAAAATCTCGCGCAACTTAATTTAATCAGTTTTGTAAAAACAACAGGGGGAAAAGGCTTGCATGTTGTTATTCCTATAAAACGCCAATATAGCTGGGAAAAAATAAAAATATTTGCTCAAACTTTCGTAAAGTATTTAGAAATGTTAAAACCTGATTTATATATTTCCAATATGAATAAGTCTAAACGTAAAGGAAAAATTTTTATTGATTACTTAAGAAATCAGCGTAGTGCTACGGCTATTGCGCCTTATTCAACTCGCGCAAAGAAAAATGCACCCATAGCAACGCCACTTGCCTGGAATGAATTATCCGTTCGAATTAAATCTGATAGTTTTACCGTTAAAACACTTCCAAAGCGTCTTACACAACTAAAAAAAGATCCTTGGATAGATTTTTTTTCTTTAAAACAAACTTTACGCTTGCCTAAACAATAGAGCTAGCTTCTTATTAACGGCTCAAGTTTAAACAACGCTTCCTGTTTCACTAATTGCCCCATTGAAAGACAATTTTTACCTGGAAACTGTTTGTAGTGTGCAAAAACAACCTGCTGCTTTTCTTTTTGCAACCAGCCTACAAACCAACCCATTTGGCAGATGTTTTCTTTATTTCCTTGCGCATCCTGACACTGGCCAGCACCTGTTTTACCATACAGTTTCCAACCATTAGGCCATGTTTTAATATATAAATTTTCCCTTGTCATTTCCTGTGCCTTTTTATTTACCGGTAAATCAGAAGCAAGTAATTTTTGCAAAAATGAAACTTCTTCTAAAGGTGAAATCTGTAGAGAGCTAGAAAGCCACGCGCGGGTTAAGCCATTATGCAGTCCTTTATCTCCTGAAACGTCTTTATTCCCATACTGAAATTGCTCAATATAATTCGTAAATTTTTCTAATCCAAGCTTTTGTGTTATGACTTGTGAATACCAAACACAACTATGTGCTAACCAAGTGCTAGGATTATGCGACTGCTTCCATATTGCAAGAGATGCGCGATATTTTTCTTTATAAGGCCACACAGGGTGGGTTCTATCCAAAAGAATACCCGCGTCATACCCCATTAAACTAATCGCAATTTTAAAGGTAGATGCCGGCGAATAGCGTTGTTCACACTGACCTGTTTGCAACAATGTTTTATTACCTTCTTTTGCAATAAGACATTCCTCAAATGCCATTGCCGGTGATAGCAATAGAAAGTTAATTAAAATTAGAAAAATTATTTTACGCGTAGAATTTAGTATTACATACATTTTAGTCTATCTCATTACAAGAAAAAAATTAGTGCGTCCAAGTATAAAAAAATAGTAATACTCAAACAATAAAAATTTAAATACGCTAATCCTTAGGATTCTAGATCAATCTTTTTTAGATGCGAAATAACAAATATAGAAAGTTATATATTCTCTAATAAAATACTATTTATAGAGTTCTTTGCAGGGGAAATAGATTAGCTATTTAATACAGAGTAAGCTACACTACCTAAATAAACGGGTTAAATTTATCGGTATTTTTTAAAATTTAGCTTTTAGCGCCCTGTATGAATAACTATAAATTAATTATCCTTGATTTTGATGGTACGCTTTGCGCGACCCACGAGGCTATTCTTTTTTGTATTAAAAAGGCATATGAAATCCAGGGTAAAGCAATTCCCAACCACGATTTTTCTGATGAAACAATCCGAGCTGGCCTTGGAATGGAAAGTACGCTAAAAACTCTGAGCCCAGAACTTTCTGATTCCGAACTCCAAAAACTGTTAACTACCTATGAAGCTATTTATTTAAAAGAAGGCGAGCAAAAAAGTGCGCCTTTTTCAAAAGCAGATGAAGTATTAGCTAAATTGCATACGGCAGGTCTTATACTCACCGTAGTTAGTAATAAAGCAGTCGCTGCGGTCAATGCGGCCTTAGAAAACTTTAATCTTAGCCGTTATATTTCGATGGTAGTTGGCGACACAAAAGCGCTAAGAAAAAAACCCGATCCCATGGCCTACACCGAGTTTCTTAAACCAAAATACCCATCAATCCCGCCTCATGAAATCCTAATGGTAGGAGATACGCCGGCTGACCTACTATTTGCACAAAACATTGGTGCAGATTCTTGCTGGGCAGAATATGGCTATGGAGATGCAAAAGCTTGTCGTGCGCTTAAACCAAAATATACAATTAGACATTTAACAGATATTTTAGCTATTTTTAACCTAACTTTAGAATAAATATTAACATTTTTTTATATTTTCTAATTTTCCCTCTAATTTTTCTATTCTATGCTGAATAACAGAAAAATAATCCTGAACAGCGTTCACTAAAACCATCGTTTTCATATCCGGTTCTAGGTTAACATGATCCCCAACGATTTTATTTGCAAAATTAGTTACACGTAAAGTTTCAGGAATCAGATAAACTTCAAAACTTCGTTGCGCTTTACTGACAACACCGATGGTTAAACTGGACCCATCAACGGCGATAAATCCTTTTGACTTAATAAAAGGAAAACAAATCTCAGAACATTGGATCGTCAAATGTAGATTATTTTCTGCAGCTTTTCTATTAATAATTGTTCCTTTCTCAAAAACATGGCCACTCACTTCGTGACCACCTATTTCATCACCAAAACATATACTCCTTTCTACACTCACTTTCCTATTAACAAAAAGATCGTTTAAGGTTGTTTTGGCCAAGGTTTCAGACATCGCATCAAAACCAACTGTATCTCCATTGATATCAACCACAGTTTGACAAACTCCATCAACCGCTACGCTTGCACCTATCTTTAAATTTTTTATTAAAGTTTCATTCAAACGAATTGTATAGTGAAATAAACCCTCTTGTTTAACAAGTGAGTCAATAGAAAATAGACCTTGTGTGATACCAGCAAACATATGTACCCTAAATTTAGATATATACTCATTGCACTTGGAAATACGATGTTGCATTTCCAAGTACTTCCTCTCGCGATGGAGATTTTCAAGAGGAGAATCGTCTCCTCTTGAATGACGGTGCGGAAGCTTAGCTTTCGCCCGTCATGTGATCGGGTATACCGCTCGCCGTGAATTTAAAGATTCGCATCTTCAGGTACGGGCGGTATATACTCTTTGCACTTGAATTTTTATCTGCGTTGCCGCCCAGCTCGCAACTTTCATGTATTTTTCATAAACGAAGGTTGACTTGTTTTCACGGCGCCTCACCAAAAATCCAATTACTCTGAATATATTAACCCTGAAATAAGTTCTAGATGCTTGCTAACAGCGCCTTTATTTTCTTCCACAAACTTTTTAGCGTCTTTGCCAATTTCCTGTCTTTTTTGTGGGTTAGATAATAAAGCAATCACTTGTTCTGCTAACTCCTGTGCGTTTTGAACTTGAATCTCTATACCTCTACGTTTTAACTGATTAGTAATAAACGCAAAATTAAAGGTATGAGGACCCATTAGTATTGGGATTCCGACTGCAGCTGGTTCAAGTGGATTTTGCCCACCTTTTTCTACCAGACTACCCCCTACAAAAGCGAGATCTGCCGCTGCATAAAAGGCAAGTAATTCTCCCATCGTGTCGCCAATGAATATATCCGCATTACCTGCCTGCTTGTTTTCACTACGCTTTATTGTCGAATATCCACGACTTTGATAGAAACTTTCTAGACGAGAAACTCGATCAACATGTCGCGGCACAGAAACCAAAAGAGCGTTGGCTATTTTTTTTTGTACGAGTGCAAAGGCATCAAGTATCTGTACCTCTTCCCCTTCGTGTGTACTTGCCGCTATCCAAATTGGCCGATCTTTACCCCATAGCTCACGTAATAGTTGAGATTGCTCCGCTAAATGCGGAGGAAGTTCTAAATCAAATTTAATACTTCCGGTTATTTGCACACGATCACTCGACAAACCCAAATCAACAAAACGATCGGCATCCGCCTGTGTCTGAGCAATAACAAGGTTAATACCATTCAGCATCTCTTGCGTAAGCGATAAAATACGGCGGTAACCTAATGCCGATCGTTCCGATAAACGTGCATTAGCAACCACCACAGGCACCCTATTTTCTCGGCATTCTGCTAAGAGATTAGGCCATAGCTCCGTCTCTATTAAAATGAGTAGACGCGGTTTGATTCGATTAAAAAACTTTTTAAGTATAAAAGGGAGATCATAAGGAGAGTACAACTGCGCTACGCTATTTCCTAAGCCAGCACGAATACGCTCTGCACCACCCACTGTCTCCCCAGTCACAACGATAGGAATATTAGGGTAGCGTTGTTGAAGACCTTTGATAAGAGGGATGGCCGCAATAGATTCACCCACGGATACGGCATGGACCCAGATTGCTTGTTGCGGTACTGGGCGTAACCCTATTCCCAAACGTTCATACCAAAATTTAAGTGCTGCAGAATGTTTTCGGTTTTTTACCCACAAGCGTAATAGGATAAAAGGCAGCAATAAAGAAAAAATTATTGTATATAAGTACCGCATGCTTAATAAGATTATACTTTGAATATTATTGAGTTCAGTTTAACGCCTTTTTGACTTTATGACAACGGCACAGAGATGTAAACTAGTTACTCCTCTTAACAGTGAATTTGAAAGTTTTACCTCTCCATTCACTCGTGGGAACTATCCTGTTAACCTTAAGCAAAATTTTTATAAATCAGGTTTTCAACATGAATATATGGGGTAAACTCATCGGAGGCTTTTTTGGGTTCTTACTTGCCGGCCCATTAGGCCTTCTGCTCGGTGTTTTTATTGGACACCTTTTTGATCGCGGACTTTCTAGTAATCAGGGCTGGACTTTCTCTTCGGTCAACCCTTCAGTTGCGCAACAAGTTTTTTTTGATAGTACATTTTTAGTCATGGGGCATATTGCCAAACTAGACGGCCGTGTGTCTGAAGCCGAAATTCAAGCGGCTCGCACTATTATGAATCGCCTAGGATTGACCGAAACCATGCGTCAAAAGGCGATCGATCTATTCAATCAAGGAAAACAAACGGATTTCGACTTAGAAAAAACCTTAAAACATCTTGCACAAACCTGCCATCGTAATAAGGTATTACTAAAGCTTTTTGTCGAAATTCAAATGCAAACTGCATTAGCTGAACAACCTATTGGCCGAGAAAAACAACAGGTATTACAAAAAATATGTCAAAATCTAGGCTTTGCACCGCTAAATTTCAGTTTTTTTGAACATATCTTTAATTTTGAACAAGCCTTTCGGCAGCAGTCGAGCCAGCAACGGCAAGGGCATTATCAACCTCCTGGTTCACGACAGCAGCTGAATCTCCAAGATGCCTATGCTATCTTAGGTGTTTCGATAAGTGCTACACCTGCCGAAATTAAAAAAGCATATCGTAAGCAAATGAGTCAGCATCACCCAGATAAGCTTTTATCTAAAGGTCTACCGGAAGAAATGATAAAAATTGCCACTGAAAAAACTCAAAACATCAAAGCCGCCTACGACCGTATTTGTGCGGCGAAGGGAATATAATGCATATTGATAAGATTTCTGCTTCCATTTTATCAGCCGATATGGGTTGCTTAGCTAAAGAAGCAAAAAACGTTTTAAATGCGGGTGCCGATTGGTTACACATTGATGTAATGGATAACCATTACGTCCCTAATCTTACTTTTGGGCCTTTGGTTTGTGAAGCATTACGCAAACATCTTCCTCAGGCATTTTTAGATGTGCATCTAATGGTAAACCCAGTTGATGCCTTAATTCCAGCATTTGCCAAGGCAGGCGCCGACCAGATTAGTTTTCATCCAGAGGCGAGTGGTGATGTTAAACAAAATCTAAAACAAATTCATGATCTGGGTTGTAAAGCAGGTTTAGCCATCAACCCAAAAACTTCCCTTAACTGCTTAAATTCTATTTGGGATCAGATGAATTTTATACTAATGATGTCTGTAAACCCTGGGTTTGCTGCACAAGAGTTTATACCTGAAGTCTTAGAAAAAATCTCTGCGGTCAATAAACTTATTCAAGAAAAAAATCCCACCATACGCTTAGGTGTTGACGGCGGAATAAAAAAAGAGAATATTGCAGAAATTGCAATGGTAGGCGCAGATACTTTTATACTAGGCTCTGCAATTTTTAAATCGGCTGATTATTCTAAAACGTTAGCCGAACTTCGCTCTACTTTAAACGCTAAGGGAAAATAACATGCGCTTTTCTTTATTTATTTTACTCCTACTTTCCTTCTTATTGAGCGCCTGCGCAACTACAGCCGCTTATCAGCAACAAATGCAGCAATGGCAAGGAAAAAATATTAAAGTATTAAAACATCGTTGGGGTCAGCCCAATTCCGCTGTAAAACTTGCCAATGGCAACACGCTCTATCAATACACACGAAAAAATTTTTATACCATCCCCGAGCCCAGACGCCGCTCTCTAGCAATTAATAACAATGCGTTTGCAAGTTATGATGAACCCTGGCTTAACAGTCAGACGATGGTACGTTACTGTCGTACAACATTTGAAACAAATAAAAATGGCGATATTATTCATACCCATTTTAGTGGTAATAATTGCCTCGCCTACCGCTTAACCCGATAGTTTTTTAAAAATGAAATTAAGTGAAAACTATTTCAAAAAAAGCCAAACAAAGACAATATTTTCGCATGTCGCCCTAAAACTCCATCATAAAAATGGAGTTTAGAAAAATAAATGTCTACTAAAAAAAATTTTTCAAACACATTTCGTTGGATTAACTGTCTATTTTTCTTTTGTTTTTTTTCAACTCCGGCTATCACGGCAACTACAAATAATAAATCTATGGCTAATAAGCTGGGTTGGGTACCCGATAATATAGGGATTTGTAAAGGCTATTATAAAAATCCTTTACGCGCTTATGCCCAAATTCCTTTAGCTGATTTTAATCAAGCTTTCACACACATCGATGCGGCACAATCCCATTTTTCATTTGAAGGCACTTCGACCTTAAGTGGAAACGTTGTTGTCACTCAGCCTGGACGAATCCTCTACGCCGATCAGGTCTATTTTTATCGCGATTCAAAAACAGGAAAAATTACTAATATGGATCTACGTGGTGAAATTAGAATCCACGAACCTAATTTATTAATAAAAGCAAAAAAAGCACATTTAAATATAGAGTCACAAACGGGTTATCTGACAGATATTATTTATCGTATTTTGTTACGCAATTCGACTATTTTATTCGGCACAAATGAGAGAATGCCTATCAATGCCTGGGGAACGGCCAGTAAAGCGGAGCAAAATTACCCTGGTCTCATTACCTTACACGATACTAACTACACAACGTGTTCGCCAACCAATACTGTTTGGCAACTTTCTGCTAAAAAGATAGTTTTAAATCGCGATACCGGACGAGGAAAAGCCTACGATACCTGGCTAAATTATAAAGGGGTGCCAATTCTATATAGCCCTTATATTGGATTTCCGATTGATGACCGCCGTCAATCTGGCTTTTTATTTCCGAACATTAATTCCACTACCCAGTCCGGAATTGGAATCGGTTTCCCCTATTATTGGAATATAGCCACCAATTATGATTTTCTATTTACTCCAACTGTTTTAAGTAAACGCGGCATCCAATTAACCGGACAATTACGCTACCTTACGCATAACAGCCAGGGAATAATGATCGCTAATTATCTTCCTTATGATCGTGCTGCTGCGCAATTAGCGGAACAAATTCCTTTCCTCTATCCAGAGAATAATCCCTTAATTTTCCCGCGTAAGGATCGACGCGCTTTTACTTGGCAAGAAACACGACAATGGTCACCCCGCTGGTCAAGTCTCATTGATTTCAACTGGGTAGGCGATGATTATTATTACGAAGATTTTAATACACCTCCAACTATTGCAATTAACCAGCTCGCGCAACATGCAGAAATAAACTATAGTGGTGATATCTGGAATTTTACGACGCGTTTAATGCGTTATCAAACACTTCACCCATTGAACCAATCGCCCGTAAATAATCCTTACAATAGTTTACCCGAGATCGATCTCAATAGTAGTACGCAAACTTTTCATGGGTTTAATTATCAAATAAGTAATCAATTCAATTATTTTCAACGCTTAAACGATCCCGGTGAATTAGTATCACCACCACAAGCATTACGTCTTAATATTCTACCTTCTATCAGCTATCCCATATTAAAAAGGGGAGCCTACTTAATCCCGCAATTACAACTAAGTTTGACGCATTACAACATTCTCAACCAAGTACAAGGGTTTCAAAGCGCTATACAACGTACTATCCCCTTATTTAACATTGATAGTGGTTTATATTTCGATCGTCAATTCGATTGGGGAAATCATACCTATCAACAAACATTAGAGCCGCGTCTTTTTTATTTGTATGTGCCTTATCGCAATCAAAGTAATATACCTATTTTTGATAGCTCCCTTATTCCTTTCAGCTATGACAGCCTTTTTATGACCAATCGCTTTAGTGGCTACGACCGAATTGGCGACGCCAACCAAATTAGCTTTGCATTAACCACTCGATTACTTGATCAAACAACAGGAGCAGAAAAGCTCAGAGCAAGTATTGGTGAAATTTATTATTTTCAAAATAGACGCGTAACTTTATGCAGTCCGCTGCAAAGACAACTCAGTACGCCAGGAACACTCTGTTCTGATCCTTTTGCTGTCGTAGGTGCTACCTCGCCCACTGAAAAATTTTCACCCATTGCCGGCCAGCTTAATTACAATCTCAGTCCCAGATGGAGCACTACAGCGGATATCGCTTGGGATCCTTCGAACCGAACTATTATTAATGCTGCCGCCAATGTGCAATATCATCCACGCCCTAACCAGCTTTTTAACATTAACTATGGACGCATTCGTTTTGGTGATGCCTTAGTAAATAACCCTCCTACGCCTCTCAATAGTTATCAAAATGATTTTGATCGGCTAGGCTTTTCCTTTGCAACACCTCTTAAAAATCAATGGAGCAGTGTCGGTGGATGGAACTATAATTTTAGTCATAATTATTCACAAAGTTTTTTTTATGGTTTGCAATATGACAGTTGCTGTTGGGCATTTCGGGTAGTCGCAGGACGCACCTTTTATGCCCTAGACCAAAACAGTAACCCTACTTTTAACAATGTGGTCTACTTTCAATTGCAATTCAAAGGCTTGAGTACAATAGGTATCAGTGATATAACCAACTTTTTAACAAGTAATATTCCAGGTTATCTCGACAATTTTCAGTCCGGGGCTAACCCCTTATAGTTAGTAACAAACTATGACCCTTTTTAAAAAACTTTTTTTTCTCATTCTTTTATTCGGTGGCTTAACGGTTAGTGTAAATTCCCAAGCCGCAGAAAGCTTAGATCGCATCAAAGCCGTAGTGAATACTCACGTAATAACACAACAACAGCTTTCTGAACAAATAGAATTTACGCGTCAACAATTGCAAGCAGAAAATAAGCCCATTCCATCTGCAACACTCTTAGAAAAACAAGTTCTTGATCACATGATTGATACAGAATTACAGCGCCAGCTTGCTGAAAGTGCAGGAATGAAGATCGATGAAGCAGGATTAGATAAAACGATTGCAAGTATTGCTCAGCGCAATGGTCTCACTGTCGAACAACTACGAAGTAGATTAGAGCAAGAGAACATGCCTTATGCTAAATATCGTCAGAAAATTCGAGAACAATTAATCATTAGTCGTTTACAACAAGATGAAGTAGGTCAAAAAATTGCAGTAAGTCCACAAGAAATAACCGATATGCTTACCCATATGCCAAAGGTTAGTACAGAGAAAGCCAGCTATCATATCGAAGATCTCTTAGTACCTCTTCCTGATAATCCTTCCTCAACAGTTATTGCTAATACCAAACAAACCGCACTATCCCTATTACAAAAAGCCAAAACTGGAAACTCTTTCCAACAATTAGTTGAACAATCAAAAAATACTTCACTGCCTTTATCCGGCGGTGATCTCGGTTGGCGTCCACTTAATGAATTACCTGATCTTTTTCAAGCATCTGTACAATCATTAAAGCAGGGAGAAATAGCCGGCCCCATTCAAGCACAAAATGGTTTCCACTTAATTCGTTTAATAGAAATGCGCGGCGGCGATATCTCTACGCCACATTATGTGACATCTACACACGTCCGTCATATTTTAATCAAAACCTCGCCCCTGGTTAACAATACCCAAGCCGAACAACGGTTGAGAGAAATTCGTGCAGAAATCTTACGCGGTGGTAATTTTGCCGATCTCGCTAAAAAATATTCACAAGATCCGGCATCTTCTTTTAAAGGCGGCGATCTAGGCTGGACACTGCCTAGTACATTTGATCCAACATTTGAAGCACAAGAAAACAAGCTCGCTGTAAACCAGATCAGTTTACCTTTTCAATCTCAATTTGGTTGGCATATTTTACAAATCTTAGGTCGAGAACAAAAGCTACAAACTACACAATCTATTTCACGTGAACAAGCAGCGCAGCTGGTTTATCAAAAGAAATTTCAGCAAGCCTTACAAACTTGGCTGCGTCAATTACGTCGCCAATCGTATGTGAAAATTAATCCTTAAACAAACGGCTTACTCGTCATCATGGCTAGCGATAGCCATGACGGGTGATTTTTACAAAAACTCCAACTACACGCAATGTATCATAAACCCATATAGTGTGTAGGGGCTTGTGGCCGCGGGATTAGATAATCCAAGGACTCTAACGCTTCCTTAAATTTTTCTTGCTGACACGACGTAATTATAGGTTCGACATTGAAAATGGCATTGCCTTCCTCAGATGTTTTGATGGCATTTAAACTCTCTATACTTTGATCATTCTCTGTTCCCTTATTATATTTTTTAATTACTTTCAAAATATCAAGCTGAGATTTAGAAAAGAAACCAAAAAGTGATGTAGTCGCCTTAGCAAGTTTTTCATAAGTATGTTGAGTCTCTATTTGTCTGTATTTAAACCATGGTAGGCTACTATTATTACTGCTTTTTTTAGTAACTAACTCATGTAACGTAAGGTATTTTTTTAATAATTTGACTTTTTCTAAAGGAATTAAAGCTTTAGGGTCAAAGGGAAATACTACCTCTAAAGAAGTACCTCTTACACAGGAACGGATAGCTTTTATTCCATCAGGACATTTACTTTCTCTATAGAATATATCTCGCCCTCTTTTATCCCATATCTGCGAACCTACCACATCTTGCGCCTTTATTAATAAGGCATAGACATTTGAAAATATAGCATCTTCTTCTTTTGAAGAAACCATGGGTAACTCATTTAAAAGACTTGCAAAAGGCTGGTAGTCAATTAATTCTTCAAGTGCAAGTGATGGTATTTGCTTGGACGGTACCCTAAAGGAATAATGCATTTCTTCAGCTAACGTATCTGAAGTAGCTAGCGTAGGCTTATATCGTAAACACGCATCTAGAAACCTATCGCCTGTACCTAATTTCTCTCTTTCTTGAACGCTTAGATTCCCAATATATGCGGCAAGATTGGAAGCTGAAAAATGCAATTTTTTGGCCTGGGGTGAGGGTAATTTCACCGCTTGCTTATAAACAAAACGTATTAATTTCGATAAAATAGGATCCTGTTCTTTAATTACGGACAGTCCTTCAAGCGCTAAGTTTCTAGGTTTTAACTTAATAAAAACAGGGAAGTGATCTGAGATAGCTTTTGTGTTACTATCGATTTCTATTTCCGCAGTTTTTTTCTCATAACCTCTAGAAGCAACATAATCCAAGGTACTTTGCTCATCTTTTGCTAAGGGATTGGCTTTAAAATCATAACTATACTTTCCCTCTGCTGTTGGCTGATCATCCAGCGGTAATAAATAACGCAATAAATTAAATTCGATTTTATCCCTTGGAATATTTAAATCACCGGCCAATATAATGGATGCATCTTCAGGTAGTTTAGAAATATATTCACCTAACTGAGCAAGCTGCGCTAAAGTTACAATAATCTCAGGGCCTGCATACTGAGCTTGTGTATGCGTCCCTATAATATGAACTTTTTTATTGTCACTACGTTGGGTAGCCACGATATGTGTAAATCCTTTAGGAACTAGCCGATCTACCGATGTTGCAGAAGTATACGTTTCTTGCGTAAAAGTTTCGAAATCAAAGGTTTCCTTCTTTAAAAGAATACATACGCCACTATTTATTAACCAAAAACCTTTTGGTTTAATAATATGATAGTCTCTGGCCAAGACGCTTTCTTGAAGAAAGCCAGAACGAAAACCCTCTTCTAGTATAATAATATCGTCATTTTTTTCCTGGAGATAAGGTACAAGTTGTGATGCACGCTTTTTCTGCTGGGGGCTACTAATAATCTGCTGGATATTATACGTACGCAGTAATACTTCATCTTTTTGTTCTACTTCATCTTCTACCGCAGTAACGATTTTAGTAAGCGCTAGAGAATCTTCACTTTTCCAATAAAAAGGAAGTAGAAATTTAGCCTCAGGAAGCGCCTTCCGACCTTCCTCATAATCACGACCGAAGTTTTTGTACAGCGCATCCAATTTTCTTGACAGACTATCGTAAAAATAAGAAGTAGACGTATCTCTACGATTTAATCTTTTAAATTTTTTCTCTAAAAATTCACGCGCACTAAATAATTTTTCAAATGGCCCTAGATCAGTATTATTAAATATTTTTCTTAGTTTACGTATACCATCTGGCGGACCAATAGTATTTTTTGCTTTACTATTCCAAGCCTTATCTTCAATATTAGCCTTTATTTCGAGTAAAAGCCTATCTACCTGTACAAGAAACACTTCTCGGGAGTGATAATTTTTAAGTAAGTCATTCACATGACTTATATCACTATTTGCAAAAGGTAAATTTTCAGTAAGATTAATCTGTTGCAGAGGTGCTAATGCTTCAAAAGTTTTTAATAAAAAATTTTTCTTTCGGACTTGATCTTCATTATTGTTTATAGTTATAAGGCTTAGTTTTTTATCCAGATATGAATATACGTCTTTTATTAAACGTGTAATTTCCTTCGTCAAATCTTCAGCAGGAACAATTAACCCTCTATTAATATCTATCCCTTCCAGTAATTTCTCTAACTCAATATCCTTCAACTCAGTCTGATTTATTTTTTTTAACAGTTTAAAAAAATTATTTATTGCTTCCACATTATTAATATGCTTTTCAACAGCGCGCATCTCTTTTTCGAGATCGCCCGATTCTATTTTATCTGAGGAGGATGAAATAAACGGATTTAAAACTTTCGACAACGTGTCTAGAAGATGTTTTTCAACCATGTGGCCATCCATGACTGACCATTTGCGAAGTGACTCTATGGCTTCAGAACAGACGCGTAAATAAGCAAAAGGTGAACCACTCGCTGCATTCTTTTTCTTTTCTATACCTTCTGTTATTTGTTTTAGTTCGGATGCTCCTAACTCCATCTCCAGCATAGAGTTTAATTCAAAAGAGTTAAGCGCTGCTAGATTTGCTAATTCATCTTTCGCCCTATAAAAACCTGAAAAATAGTATTGGTTCAGAAAGCTTTTTCCTAAACTATTGATCAATTCCAACCCATACTCTAAAGAGTTAGCATTTGGCATAGAATTAGCCCCTATTTTATTTTTATACGTTAGCTAATAATAGTAGAGGACGATACTTAAACTAAACTTAAATATACCGCTCGTACTTGAAGTGCAATGGGCATAGTTAGAAAGTTATTTTATTTCTGTTAATTTTTTTAACAACGCAAAAATATTTTTAATCCGTTCTTCGGCGGTTAGTTGCTCGCCGATAAAACGTAACCGAGAAGGGCCATCGAGTTTATAATGTGATGGATCTTTTTGAATCAGCTGGATAATAACTGCGGGATTAATGCGAGGCTTTTTAGTAAATTCAATAAGCCCACCTTGCTCACCTGCATTTATTTTTTTTATTCCTAATTGTTGCGCTAGTAATTTTAGTGCAGTAACTTCAAATAAATTTTTTATTGGCCTTGATAATAAACCAAAGCGATCAATCATTTCTACTTGCAAGGCTTCGAGTTCTTCATTATTTTTTGCGCTGGCAATACGTTTATAAAGCACTAAACGGGTATGTACATCGGGTAAATAAGGCTCTGGAATTAAAGCCGAAACCTGTAAATCAATTTCTGTTCCACGTTCGGAAGCAATATCAGCTATTGTAGGTATTTTACCTGACTTTAACGCTTTGACAGTTTGTTCAAGTAGCTCCATATACAATGAAAATCCAATACTATGCATATTGCCACTTTGCTGCTCGCCTAATAATTCTCCTGCACCCCGAATTTCCAAATCATGTGTTGCCAAGGTAAATCCAGCGCCAAGATCTTCTAACGCACTTAACGCATCTAAGCGTTTAATGGCATCCGCGGTCATCACATTTTTAGGAGGTGTCATTAAATAGGCATAGGCTTGATGGTGTGATCGTCCAACGCGTCCGCGTAACTGGTGAAGCTGTGCTAAACCAAACTTATCAGCACGATCAATAATGATAGTATTTGCCGAAGGTATATCAATTCCCGTTTCAATAATAGTAGTACAAACTAATACATTAAAACGTTGATGATAAAAATCAGCCATAATACGTTCGAGCTCACGTTCGCGTAATTGTCCATGTGCAATTTGAATACGTGCTTCCGGCACTAAACCTTCAAGTTCTCTGGCAGTTTTTTCAATTGTCTGTACTTGATTATGTAAAAAATAAACCTGTCCGCCACGTAATAATTCACGCAAAATCGCTTCGCGCATTAAACTCGTATTACGCATTTGCACAAAGGTTTTAATCGATAAACGCCTTGCTGGCGGCGTAGCAATAATTGATAGTTCTCGTAAACCTGAAAAAGCCATATGTAACGTACGAGGAATCGGTGTCGCGGTTAAACTTAAAATATCGACTTCAGAGCGTAAGGATTTTAACCGTTCTTTTTGCTGCACGCCGAATCGATGTTCTTCATCAATAATTAATAAACCCAAACGTGGAAAAACTAATTCTTTATTTAATAATTTATGCGTTCCAATAAGAATATCAATAGCGCCTAACTTTAAACGTTCCTGAATTTTTTTTTGTTCCGCGGCCGAACGAAAACGTGAAATCATTTCGATCTGCACTGGCCATTCTGCAAATCGATCGCTAAAATTCTGATAATGTTGCTGTGCTAATAGGGTGGTCGGCACTAAAATAATGACTTGCTTATTCGATTCAACCGCTAAAAAAGTAGCACGCATAGCTACCTCAGTTTTTCCAAAACCGACGTCACCACAAATCAACCGATCCATTGGCTTTTCAGAAGTCATATCGTTAACAACTTGTTCAATAGCCTGCTTTTGATCCGCCGTTTCAGTAAAGGCAAATTGCTGCGAAAAAGCACGATAATTCTCATCAGGCAGATTAAAACTATACCCTTTTTGTGCATCGCGGCGTGCATAAACATCGAGTAAATCAGCCGCAACATCGTGCATCTGTTCAGCCGCTTTTTGTTTTGCTTTTTCCCATTGATCGGAACCTAAACGATGTAAAGGAGCATGCTCAGATTCTCCCCCACTGTAACGACTAATTAAATCAAGAGAAGCAATGGGGACATACAACTTCGCATCATTTGCATACTCTAGAATCAAAAATTCACTTTCTTCTTCGCCAATTTTGATATGCTGCAAACCACGATAACGACCTATGCCATGATCTATATGAACGACTGGACTGCCCAAGCTTAATTCTGCCAAATTTCGAACAATGGCTTGGCTATCTACACTTTTTATTTTACGGTTCCGTTGTATAACCTGTTGCTGACCAAAAAGTTGAGACTCGGTAATTAATGCATAAGGAGGATGAGATAAATAAAAACCTTCTTCTAATGGCGCAATAGTGATATGAATTGGATCGGACGCATGTAAAAACTCATGCCATGTCTCACAGCGTTGTGGTTGAATAGCCAAGCTTTTTAAAAGATCCAGCAATACTTCGCGTCGCCCTGCACTTTCTACACAGAATAAAACGCGCGCCGTTTCGTTAGATAAAAATTCATTTAAAAAAAACTGCAATCTGGCTAATGGCTGTTCTAATTTGTGATCGAGCGTAATATTAGGAAAGGCTTTTACAGGAAAATTATAGCGATCTGATTCTGCCGTTAATGGGGTT
Source organism: Pseudomonadota bacterium (assembly GCA_040390025.1). Classification (GTDB taxonomy): domain Bacteria; phylum Pseudomonadota; class Gammaproteobacteria; order Diplorickettsiales; family Diplorickettsiaceae; genus JAVHYG01. The sequence goes on from JAZJZD010000006.1 coordinate 20,160, forward strand.
TGCTGTAATAAAATGCGTGGGAATTGCTTAAGCGTTGCAAATAGCTCGTCTAAAACAACATACAATTTTGCCGGTGCTAGAATCGGCCGTTCTACATCGTGTCTTAGTTGTTCATAACGCTCGTTAACTTCTTGCCAAAAATGCTGCGCTGCCTGGTGAATATCGTTTATTTCTACAATTAAAGCAGCGCTGGGTAAATAATCGAGTAATAACTGCGTTTGTAAAAAAAATAAGGGAAGATAATACTCAATCCCTGCTGGAGCATAAGCACGACTAACCGCTTCATAAAGCGGACAGTTTAATGGATTCCCAATAAAGTTTTCACGCCATTGCTGTCTAAATTGACTGATTGCAAGTTCTGATAAAGGAAATTCCCTGGCAGGAAGTAGATCAATTTTTTCTAGCTTTTCTGTAGAACGCTGCGACTCTGGATCAAACTGACGAATACTATCGATGACATCATCGAAAAAATCGATGCGATAAGGTGTATCACTACCCATGGGGAAAATATCTAGAATAGAACCACGTACGGCAAATTCACCACGTGTCAATACTTGAGAAACGTTGTGATAACCTGCTTTTTGTAACCCTTGACGCATGTCGTCGATACGCCGCTCTTCGCCACATTGAATCATTAAGCCTGTTGCTTGAATGTAGCTTAGCGGCGGAAGTCGTTGCATCAACGTGGTAATAGGAACCAATAATATTCCACTTTTTATGGTGGGAAGCTGTGTTAAGGTTAATAAACGCTGTGAAATAATATCTTGGTGCGGTGAAAAATGATCGTATGGCAAAGTTTCCCTATCCGGAAAATTTAATACCACCAACTCGGGCGAGAAAAATTTTACGGCGCCTTCCAATCGATTCGCTGACTGCGTATCAGGCGTTACCACTAAAATGACACCCGACTGCTTTTTTGCTATCTCACTTAAAACAAGGGCAATACTATCGTGCTGCAGATTACCTAAACGCAAACGTTGGCCTGGCTTATCAGGGACGGAAAAATTAAAAACTTTAGAAATAGACATCATTTTTTTAATTAATAACTTCGTCTAACGCTTCTTTATGTGCACAAGTAACAATGAAATTGCAGCCGGTGTAACACCTGAAATACGTGACGCTTGACCTAAAGTCAACGGCTTATGTTGACTTAATTTTTCTCGCACCTCGTTAGATAATCCCTTAACTGCGCTATAATCTAAATCAATCGGTAACGAGATTGCTTCCATGCGTGCTTGACGCTGAATCTCATTTAATTGTCGTTCAATATAGCCTTGATATTTTGCTTGAATTTCAATTTGTTCACTTACCTTGGTATCCGCAACACCTGGGCCCAAACCTTCGACTTTCATTAGATCGCTATAATTCAATTCGGGACGCGCTAACAATTCAGAAACTCGATAATCTTTTGTCAAGGCCTGTTTTAAATAAACTTCTACGCCAGCACTTGCTGATGTTTGCGGCCTAATACAAAGCTTTTGTAAACGCCGTTGTTCTTTTTCTATCATCTCACGTTTAGCACATACTGTATGCCAACGCACTTCGTCAATTAAACCCAAGTAATAAGCAGATTCACTGAGGCGTAAATCGGCATTATCTTCACGAAGTAATAAACGATATTCAGCACGACTCGTAAACATGCGATAAGGCTCTAACGTTCCTTGTGTAATTAAGTCATCGATCAAAACGCCAATATAGGCTTCGTCACGACGCGGCGTCCAAGCCGCTTTTTCTTGCACTTTTCGCGCCGCATTTAAACCTGCAATCAGCCCTTGCGCCGCCGCTTCTTCATAACCTGTTGTACCATTAATTTGACCTGCAAAAAATAAGTTTTCTAAAATGCGTGATTCTAGCGAAGGGAATAAATCGCGCGGATCAAAAAAATCATATTCAATAGCATAGCCTGGACGGGTAATATGCACCTGTTCTAAACCTTTGATACTACGTACAAATTCGACTTGCACTTCGAAAGGTAAACTCGTAGAAATTCCATTCGGATACACTTCATGCGTATTAAGTCCTTCTGGTTCAAGAAAGATTTGATGCGCTTGCCTACCCGCAAATCGTACTACTTTATCTTCAATCGATGGACAATAACGTGGTCCTATACCATCTATTACTCCGCTGTAAATAGGAGAACGATCCAAACCAGAACGAATGATCGCATGGGTTGTTTCATTGGTATGGGTAATGTAGCAACTGATCTGGGTGGGGTGTTGTTCTACCCTGCCACCATAAGAAAACACGGGTAGAGGAAAGTCACTGGGCTGTTCTAGTAATTGTTTATAATCAATCGTACGGCCATCGAGACGGGGCGGAGTCCCTGTTTTTAAACGATTAATCCGGAGTGGTAATTGGCGTAATCGTTCGGCCAGATGCATGGCAGCAGGATCACCAGCACGTCCGCCTTGTGCTTGTTGAAGACCTATGTGAATTTTGCCCGCTAAAAAAGTTCCCGCGGTTAATACCACGGTCTTGCTATAAAAACGAATACCTGTTTGTGTAATAACACCTTTTATACGATTCCCTTCCCAAATTAGATCATCTACACCTTGCTGGAAAATAAGTAGATTAGCTTGATTCTCTAAAACAGTACGAATCGCTTGTTTATATAAGTTGCGATCCATTTGCGCGCGAGTTGCACGCACCGCAGGGCCTTTGCTTGCATTTAGTGTACGCCATTGTATCCCTGCCTGGTCCGCAGCTACGGCCATCACTCCACCTAAAGCATCGATTTCCTTTACTAAATGACTTTTACCAATCCCACCAATAGAAGGGTTACAGGAAAGTTGACCTAAGGTCTCTATATTATGCGTCAATAAAAGCGTGGCTGCGCCTAAACGCGCCGCGGCTAAAGCAGCTTCGGTACCGGCGTGACCACCACCGACCACGATGACATCAAATTCTTTTCTAGAAAGCGGCATGGTTTTTAGTTTATTCTTAATTCACTTCTGTGCCTTGCTATATAGGCGGTATAAAGGCAATATAACCGTTTTTTATCTCATTCCCAATGAGGAAGAACTCAATGACAAAATTATGCGTCCTTTCTACCCTCGCGGCTAGCTTATTCCTTGGTTCTGCTGCATTAGCTGCACAGATTACCTCTCCCTTAGGCGTTAATCAACTTAACTCTTCTGTAAAAGCTACAAACAGTGCCCTCAGCAAAGCTGACATAAGTTATAGTATCGGCGCTGATCTTGGCGAGAATTTTAAAGAACAAGGTATAGATGTCGATCCCGAGAAATTAGAGCAAGGTTTAAAAGATGCAAAACAAGGAAAAACCCGATTATCACAAGCACAAATGGTGGATATTTTGAAAAACTTTCAACAAGAACTTATCGCTAAGAAAGAAGCTGAATTTAAAACGAAAAGCGTAAAAAACAAGCAGCAAGGCGATGCCTATTTAGCAACAAACAAAAATAAACCAGGCATTATAACAACTCAAAGCGGCCTTCAGTATAAAGTAGTCAGCCCTGGCAACGGTACAAGCCCTACAGACAACGCCATGGTAAAAGTGGATTATACAGGTAGTTTCATTGATGGAACTATTTTTGATAAATCAAAAGCTCCTGTAACCTTCCCTATTAATAACGTGATTCCTGGCTGGACTGAAATTTTGAAATTGATGAAACCCGGCTCCACATTTGAAGTAGTTATCCCGCCTCAACTTGCCTACGGTGAACATGGTGTTGACAAGGCGATTGGGCCTAACCAAACACTGGTATTTACTATTCATCTTATCGAAGTAGAAAAAGATAAGACTAAATCGGCTTAATATATTTCTATTGATAATCCCGTGTTAAACCGCGGGATTATTTTTATACAATCTAAACCTCTATTTGTACAAAAAACTATCCATCTTGTATGGCGATAAATTTCGACTATACTCATTTAAATAAAAAATAACGGATAAGGAAAGTTTTAATACTTTCTAGTTAAAAATGTACCCCTATAAGGAGATAGTAATGAACCCTGATGAGCTAAAAGGTAAATGGGAGCAAATCAAAGGTAAACTTCACGAAAAATGGGCTAAACTGACGGATGATGATTGGCAACAAGTCAGAGGAAACAAAGAAAAAATGGTTGGAAAAATTCAGGAAAGATATGGTATTGCTAAAGACCAGGCTGAAAAAGAACTTCATGATTTTTTCAATAAAGACAAAGATCACCACCATTAACAGCTTAAATCTTTTTTAAGTCCTCATAGCCAATGTTTTTATTGGCATCTAGTAAAAATATCAGCTTTAACTCGATGCTCTCTTTCCTATTTGAGCATCGAAAAAGCAAAGGCTATATAAAACTAATTAATGCTTATTACATACCCTAATTCATCGCCATTAGCTAGAAAACTCGGGCTTACACCATACCCCGCAACGGCAATTAATTTTTCTTCGTAATAAATCAAAGGAATCTCTTGGCGTTGCCACGGAGGAATACCCCATTCTTGAAATAACTTTTTTAATGGATGTGAACCAAGACGGCCCTGTACATGAAATCTTTCTCCACCTTGACGAAACCCAATAGAAATTGATTTGTTTCTTAGCCTATCACAAGCAATTCCATTACCGATTACTCTATCTACAGTTAAAAAATTCCCCGTAGGCAATGTTAACGCTTGTTTTAAATCCCAAGCAATATACCCATTGCACTTGGAAATGTGACGTTGCATTTCCAAGTGCTTCATCTCGCGATGGAGATTTTCAAGAGGAGAATCGCGATTCTCCTCTTGAATAGCGGTACACAAGCTCTGCTTGGGACCGCTATGTGATCGGAATACCGCTCGCCGTGAATTTAAAAAATTCGCAGCTTCAGGTGCGGGCGGTATATCCAAATGAGAAAGTTTACTTTCTTTTTTTAATACAAGTGCATACAGAAAATCACGATAACGACGAACCTGAAAATCTCCCCAATTTATTTCGGGATTTGCGTCTCTTTTACTTTTCAATAACAATTCGATTTGTTGTAGTTGCATTTGACTAGGTAAAGAAAAACCTAACTGTTTCAACCAATAGCGTAAACAGTTACGCCGGCGCGCCGGAGTTAAATAAAGCAAACGAGAAATAACAAGATTATTTGTCGAAGGTTCCCGAACTTTTAGCCAGTCCTCATGAGCAAATTCCTGCAAAAGTTGTTGCGCTTCCGCTGTATTTTCAGCAGCTCTTGCTAAGGTCTTACTGAGCTCTGGCCAACGCTGTTTAAGAAGAGGTAATACTTGATGACGAACAAAATTACGATTAAAACGTAAATTCGTATTGCTGCTATCTTCTATCCAAGTGAGTTGTCGTTCTTCGGCATACGCTTGTAGTTCTAACCGCGTAAACTTAAGCAATGGGCGAACCAATCTACCTTTTCCAAAGGACATGACTCCAGGCATACTAGCTAACCCGGGAAGGCCAGCACCACGCAATAATTGTAACAACAGGGTTTCAGCTTGATCATCACGGTGATGCGCTGTTAACAAGCAATCCTCTGTTTGAATTAGTTTTGCCATCGCTGCATAACGCGCTTTTCGGGCGCAAGCCTCTGGACTTTCTCCTTGCTTCGGCTGCGCATCCACAGTAATTACTTCACAAAAAACTCCTAGCTGCGCGCAGGTTTGTCTACAAGACTCTGTCCATTGTACTGCGTCAGTATGCCAACCATGATTAATATGGACAGCTCTTAAGCGCGTCTTTGGTAATATATTAGACAGTGCATAGAGCAATACCTGTGAATCAAGTCCACCACTGTAGGCCACCCAAAATCGAGTAGTTTCAGGATACTGTTCCAGCAAAGCAAGGAGTTTTTTATCACTAAACATCGGGTAACAATACAAAACCCAACAGCCAATTGTAAAGGTTTAAACCTATTATTATTGAACGAGATTTGAAGGACCCAGAATCGTTGCCCCGTTACTCGATAGCGGGGTCCATAAAACCTGATAGCTATGTGCCTATAGCCATTAACTTATTATAACGTTGCTCTAATAATTTTTCTGCCGTTTCATGCCGTAGCTGCTCACAATGTTGAATAAGTGATTTTTTTAATCGACTTATCATTTCTTCTGGGTTTTTATGTGCCCCACCAAGCGGTTCTTCAATTACCTCATCCGCTAATTTAAGCTCAAACAAACAATTAGCCGTCATCGCCATTGCCGATGCAGCCTCCGGCGCTTTCTCAGCACTTTTCCAAAGAATAGAAGCACAACCCTCTGGTGAAATAACAGAATACACACTATATTGAAGCATCAACAGTCGATCGCAAACCCCAATAGCCAAGGCGCCCCCAGAACCTCCTTCACCTATAATAGTAGAAATGATCGGTACTTTTAGTTGGGACATTTTTTGTAAATTCGTGGCAATAGCACCACTTTGATTGCGTTCTTCCGCATCAATACCTGGATATGCCCCTGGTGTATCGATAAATGTTAAAACAGGTAATTTAAACTGCTCTGCAAGTTCCATAAGCCGCAATGCTTTACGATACCCTTCTGGTTTCGGCATCCCAAAATTGCATTTGACCTTTTCTTTCGTGCCGCGACCTTTCTGATGGCCAATAAGCATGACCGGCTGATCCGCTAAACGCGCTAGCCCGCCCACAATCGCTCCGTCATCGGCAAATTGCCTATCCCCATGCAGCTCATCAAACTCCGTAAAGATTTTATCGACGTAATCACGGAAATAAGGCCGCTTCGGATGACGAGCAAGTTGAACAACTTGCCAAGCATTGAGTGAGCCAAAAATAGATTTTGTTAGATCAATACTTTTTTGTTCTAGGCGTTTGATCTCCTCACTGACATTCAGTTCAGCATCATTACCAAGTTTACGCAATTCTTCTATTTTTGCTTCAAGCTCTGCTATGGGTTGTTCAAACTCCAAAAACTCACCTTGCATAATTACTCGCCCTTTAGCACATCATTATTTTCCGATGCATCCTCAAATCCATAGTCAAACTCTTTTTCTTTTTCTAACTGTCTTTCTTCCTTCAACGCTTCAATGCGTCGTCGGTTCTCCAATGAAAAACGGACCGGCGAAAGCTTAGATTTTTTATTCAATGCATCTAATGCAAGCTCGTCTGGCCATGTATCCAACTCTTCATCTTCCATGTCTAAAATATTGGGCGGTAATACAGACTCATTACTCCCATCACCATCATCTTCTAACAACATATCCGATTCTTTATACTCCATAGATCCTACCTGTAAATAAAGCAGCCTATTTTAGGCCCTACTTTAGTGGGTGTGATACCCTTTTGGCAAGTAGAAACTCTATCCAGTTATGAAACAGCTATTACCTCTTCTTTCACGCATTCGTCAGTGTCGTCTTTGCGCGCCTTTCTTACCGCTTAAGCCTAACCCCGTGTTGCGTGCACACATAGAAAGCCGTCTACTCATTGTTGGACAAGCGCCTGGTATCCGAGTTCACCAAACAGGGGTTCCTTGGAATGATCCCAGTGGTGATCGTTTACGAGACTGGATCAATATCGATAAAAAAACATTTTATGATGAGTCGAAAATTGCAATTATCCCTATGGGCTTCTGTTATCCCGGAACAGGTCCTCATGGTGATTTACCACCCAGGAAAGAATGTGCCAAAAAGTGGTTAGCTTCTCTCCTCACTTCTTTACCAAAAATTCAATTGACCTTGCTGGTTGGCCAATATGCACAACGCTATTATCTAAAACAGCGTTGTAAACAAAACTTAACTGAGACGGTAGCTAATTTTTCTGAATATCTTCCAGAATATTTACCACTACCTCATCCATCACCTCGCAACAACATTTGGTTAAAACGAAACCCATGGTTTGTGAAAAGCGTTATCCCAACGTTACAAACCGTCTGCCATAACTTTCTCAAGAAAAAGCTCTAAAAAGCTAACTTTTTTTACCCACTTTAATCTTTTTAGGTTTGGCCTTCTCTCTTTTAGGAATAATAATTTCCAATACCCCATGCTTTCCTTCAGCTGTTACCCTCTCCGGATCAGCGGTATCAGGCAAAGCAAAACGACGATAAAAAGACCCTTTTGAACGTTCTATTCGCGTATATCCTTCTTTTTCTTCTTTCTTGGCACTACTTCGTTCTCCTTTGATTGTTAATACGCCATTCTCCATGGCAATTTCGATATCCCCAGGATCAACGCCTGGAATATCCGCAAAAATTAAAAACCGATCCGGTTCCTCTTTTATATCTACACAAGGCGCCCAGTGACTCGTTTCCACTAAGGAATTGTCTTCGGGATAACTTGGTTCAAATAATTGATCCCATTCCTGAGACAGACGATGCAGCTGGTGAATTAAAGAAGAAGGTCTATAACGGCTAATATTTGTCACTTTTTAATCCTCCTTGAATAGCAAGGTTTTAGTTTAACTTAAAAGAAGTTAATTAGCATTTTTAGGGATAAAACACCGCATAATTACCCTTAAAATCTATCTTCTCTAGAGAAATAAACGTTTTTTTCTGGTAAAGTAAAAAATTAAATCACTTCAATACCCTATGTCTTACTACCAACAGCATATTTTTCTTTGTATTAATGAACGAGACAATAATAAAGATTGTTGTGCTAAACGAGGTTCCAAGTCCTTGTTGGATTATTTAAAAACAAAGATAAAAACACTTGACGAAAAAAAAATACGCGTCAGTAGCAGCGGTTGTTTAGGACGCTGTAAATTAGGGCCTGTTTTAGTCATTTATCCAGAAGGCATTTGGTACCATTGCCAAACTCAAGAAGATATCGATGAGATCATAGAAAAACAAATAATAAACAAACAGCAAGTTACCCGGTTACTATTACCTAATGAACAAAAAATCCTCTAACCTCATCCATCCACGCTATTGGCTCACCTGGCTTGGGTTGGGGATTTTATATGGGGTAAGCAAATTGCCTTATACGCTACAATTAACCATTGGAAAATATTTAGGTCGTGGTGCATTTTATTTGCTTAAACGATTTCGACGTGTTGCTCGCACAAATATCGCACTTTGTTTTCCTGAACTATCAGAGCATGAACAAAAACAGCTATTGAAAAAACACTTTGAATCCTTAGGCATGGGTCTCGTTGAATCAGCCATGGCATGGTGGATACCCTACCAAAAATTGGCCCCGTTAATTCATGTAGAAGGCTTGGAACATTTACAGGCGGCTATTGCAAAAAAACAAGGGGTGCTGATTTTAAGCGGTCATTTCACTTCACTAGATATCTGTGGACGCTTATTTTCTTCTATCTTTCCTATGTATGTCGTCTATCGCGAACAAAAAAATCAAGTCATTGATATGTTATTACGACGGCACAGAAATTTTGACCTGATGAAACCTATTCATCGACATGCGGTACGGCAAATTATTAAAGCTTTGAAAAAAAACGCCGCTATTTGGTATGCAGCCGATCAAGATTATGGCGCCGCTCACAGTATTTTTTCTCCTTTCTTTAATATAGCAACGGCTACCATTACAACACCTAGCCGTTACGCGAAACAAACTCATGCACAAGCTGTCACATTATTCTATCATCGGCTTCCCTCTGGGAAAGGCTATCAAATTACAATTAACCCTATTTTAGAAGATTTTGCTACGCTTGATACCGCTGAGGCCATACTTTATTTTAATCAGTCACTAGAAAAGGCTGTCCGTGCTCATCCAGAACAATATCTCTGGATACATCGTCGTTTTAAAACCAGACCCGTGGATGAAGCTTCCTTTTATTAATACGTACTCTCTATGAATAATAAATTTATCGGAGGAATTCTCCTCATTATTGGCACAAGTATCGGTGGCGGTATGCTTGCTTTACCGATTGCTACGGCACAATTGGGATTTATAAATGCCATCATTGCACTTATTCTTTGCTGGGCCGTTATGACAGCCAGCGCATTACTCATTTTAGAAGTTAATCTCTGGCATTCTATCAACAGCAATCTAATCTCCATGGCGAAAACGACATTAGGTTTGTTTGGCCAAATTATTGCATGGATCAGTTATCTATTATTGCTTTATGCCTTATTGGCGGCCTATGTTGCCGGTGGCGGTGATTTTTTACAAAACTTTTTAATAGGGTTTCATATAAATCTTGCAAATACACCTTCCGCATTTTTATTTACAGGTTTATTAAGCATTATTGTTTACAAAGGGATCCACTCTGTGGATTATGTAAATCGGGGTCTAATGTTTAGCAAGATAACGGCCTATATTTTGTTAGTCCTTTGTATTTTTCCTTTTGTCTCAATAAACTCACTACTAACATCCGCAGAACTTCATTATTTCCCAGCCATTATTAGCAGTATCACCGTTGTTATCACCTCATTTGGATTTGCGATCATTGTTCCCAGCTTACGCAGTTATTTTGAAAATGATGAAAAAAACTTACGAAAAGCGATTCTTATCGGTAGTTTAATACCTCTCGTCTGTTACATGCTCTGGGAACTTGTGATTATGGGTGTTATTCCAGCCCAAGGAGACTTAAGTTTAATGGCAATGACACACTCAAGTCATTCTACGAGTGATTTGCTTAATAGCCTAAATCACTTACTGCATAAACCCATCATTAACTTCTTAGCCAAAGCTTTTACAGCTATCTGCCTTGCTACTTCTTTTCTAGGTGTTTCCTTAAGTCTTTTTGATTTTTTAAGTGATGGACTTAACATTAAAAAAACGAGTTTGAATAAAGTAATGCTTTATGTTATTACTTTTCTTCCCCCTTTGATCATTGCGAATCACTTTCCTAATGTATTTATTCAGGCTTTATCCTATGCTGGCGTCCTTTGTGTCATATTATTAATACTGCTTCCTGTTATGATGGCATGGAGTGGTCGCTATATAAAAAAATGTGCGACGGGTTATCAAGTGCGTGGTGGTAAATATTTACTAATTAGTTTATTAAGTATCGCCATTATGCTTATCATCGTAAGTCTTATTTATTAGATGAAAAAATGAACGCAAAACAAATTGGCGGTATTTTAATGATCACGGGCAACGCCATCGGCGGCGGCATGCTTGCATTACCCCTTGCCACCGCCCAAGCCGGTTTTATTAATTCCACACTTTTTTTAATCGCCTGTTGGGCGCTTATGTTAGCCGGTGGTTTACTCATCTTAGAAGTTAACCTTTGGTTTCCAGCCAATAGTCATTTAGTATCCATGGCACGCGCTACTTTAGGCAGGACGGGAGAGCTTATCACCTGGCTCTGTTATTTACTGTTATTGTATTCCTTACTAGCGGCTTATATAGCGGGCGGTTCTGATTTTTTACAAGGTTTACTACAAAAAGCCAACCTACATTTTTCTCTCAAAACCACAGCAATTCTATTTGTTTTTGGGTTCGGTATTATTGTCTATAAAGGCATCCGTTCTGTCGATACCTTCAATCGAGCACTAATGGGCGGCAAACTTCTCATTTATATTCTGCTTATTTTATTAATATTTCCATTTCTCTCATCTAAGCAATTAAGCCAAGGCCAGCTCTACTATATACCGAAGAGCCTCACTATTATGGTTACTTCGTTTGGATTTGCAGCAATTGTCCCTAGTTTACGAACGTATTTTCACGGTGATGTACGTCAGTTACGAAGAGTCATTATTTTCGGCAGTTTAATCCCATTAGTTTGTTATATTCTATGGAATGCCGCCATTATGGGCATCATTCCTATCGATGGAAATTTAGGTCTTGCTCATATTGCTCAAGCAAACCAACCCACGAGTGAGTTAGCCAATAGACTCAGCGAGTTATTAAATAAAAAAATAATCACCGGATTAACCTGGGGTTTTACCTCTATTTGCCTTGCCACTTCATTTTTAGGCGTAGGCCTTAGTCTGGCAGATTTCTTAAAAGATGGATTAAAATTAAACGAAACTAAACAAGGAAATAATATTACCGCACTACTAACATTTCTCCCTCCTTTAGCCATCGTTTTATTCTTTCCTGGCGCATTTATGTCTGCGTTAAATTATGCTGGTATTTGGTGTGCCAGTTTGTTAGCTTTACTTCCAGCACTTATGGCTTGGTCAGGACGTTATAACCAACAATTCACCTTTCCTTATCGAGTTACCGGCGGAAAAATTTTATTAGGTTTGGTTATCATTGCTGCATCTATTATTATTGCGCATGCATTTTTCAGCTTACTAAAGTAGGGTGTACCGTCAATTTAGGATCTACTATGCCTTATCAAAAAAAATATGCGGACGCTATTCGCGTTTTAAGCATGGATGCCGTACAAAAAGCTAACTCAGGACATCCAGGAATGCCTATGGGCATGGCTGATATTGCCACTGTTTTATGGCGGGATTTCTTAAACCATAATCCTGCTAATCCGAAATGGTCTAATCGCGATCGTTTTATTTTATCCAATGGTCATGGTTCAATGTTGCAGTACGCACTACTTCATCTTACTGGTTATGATCTTTCTATAGATGATATTAAGCAATTTCGACAATTACATTCCAAAACACCGGGTCATCCCGAATATGGTTTAACCTCCGGTGTTGAAACTACCACAGGTCCATTAGGACAAGGATTTGCTAATGCAGTGGGTATGGCAGTTGCAGAAAAATGTTTAGCGGCGCAATTTAATCAGCCGGATCAAGAAATCGTCGATCATTTCACCTATGTCTTTCTAGGCGATGGCTGTCTCATGGAAGGTATTTCGCATGAAGCGGCCTCATTAGCCGGTTGTTTAGGTTTAGGAAAATTAATTGCTTTTTGGGATGATAATGAAATTTCAATTGACGGGAATGTTTCAGGCTGGTTCAAAGACAATACACCAGAACGCTTCTTAGCCTATCATTGGCATGTTATTCCTGGCGTTGACGGTCACAATCCAGAACAAATTAAAACAGCAATAACACAAGCACAGCTTGTTAAAGACAAACCCAGTCTAATCTGCTGTAAAACACATATTGCGTTTGGTGCACCAAGCTTAGCAGGAAGTCACGAAGCGCACGGCGCGCCGCTCGGCGATGAAGAAGTCAGCGCGACGAAGAAAGCACTCGATTGGAATTATCCTGCTTTTGAAATTCCTGAAACTATTTATCAAGCATGGGATGCTCACGAGAAAGGCGCTGTCTTAGAAAAAAACTGGAATGAAAAATGGCAACAATACCAAAAAAAATATCCAGCGCTTGCCGAGGAGTTTCAACGAAGAATTAATGCCGAACTTCCCTACAATTGGCCAGAAAGCTCTAAAGAAATTATTAAACAAACAGCAAAAAAATCGGAAAAAATTGCAACGCGTAAGGCATCACAAAATAGCTTAAATAGCTTTGGGCCTCTTTTACCCGAATTATTAGGTGGTTCTGCGGACCTAACAGAGTCTAATCTAACCTTTTGGAAAGGCGCCAAAGTATTAAATCAAGAAAACGCGTCAGGAAATTATATTCACTATGGTGTTCGAGAATTTGCGATGTCGGCAATGATGAATGGCATCGCATTACATGGTGGGTTCATACCTTATGGTGGAACTTTTTTAGTATTTAGTGACTATGCACGAAATGCTATTCGCCTATCTGCTCTAATGAAACAACGAGTCATTTTCATTTATACGCATGATTCAGTAGGCTTAGGAGAAGATGGGCCTACACATCAGCCCATAGAACAGATAAACAGCTTACGTATGATCCCGCAACTTTCGCTATGGCGACCTTGCGATGCAACTGAAACGACTGTAGCTTGGCAACAAGCCCTGGAACATCAAGGACCGACCTGTCTAATACTCACGCGCCAAACAGTAGCTGCGCAAAATCATTCAGAATCTACCCTATCCTCAATTCAGCGTGGTGCTTATATCATTTTTGATTGTCAACTACAGCCTGAAGTGATTATTATAGCCACAGGTTCTGAAGTAAATCTTGCTATTGATGCAGCACAATTTCTAACGCAGCAAGGTAAACAAATTCGGGTGGTGTCGATGCCGTCGACTGACCGTTTTGCTTTACAAGATGCAACTTATCAAAATGAAATTTTGCCATCAACTGTTAAGAAACGAATTGCAATAGAAGCGGGCAACACTGATTTTTGGTATCGCACTGTCGGTTGCCAAGGAAAGGTTATTGGTATAGATAGATTTGGCGAATCTGCGCCAGGCCAAACCGCATTTACTGCTTTAGGCATCACTACTGAGCATATTATTAAAACAGTCAATGAGCTGTTAAAAACTTAAAACAAGGGGAAAATAGCTATGAAAACGCGGGTTGCTATCAATGGTTATGGGCGGATTGGACGCAATATAGTAAGAGCCCTTTTTGAATCCTCTAAAAAGCACGACATAGAGATCGTAGCAATCAATGATTTGGGTGACATTAACATCAACGCCCATTTAACGCGTTATGACACTACGCATGGAAAATTCCCAGGTACAGTTGCTATCGAAGGTGACCATTTAGTTATTAATGGCCAGCATATACAAATGGTTTCAGAGCGTGATCCTGAAAAACTGCCTTGGAAAGACTTAAACGTAGACGTTGTACATGAATGCACTGGCCTCTTTACCACACGCGATAAAGCCAGCAAACATATTACTGCCGGTGCAAAAAAAGTAATTATCTCCGCACCCGCAGGCAAAGATATCGATGCTACTATTGTCTATGGCGTTAATCATCACACCTTAAAAGCGAATCACACCATCATTTCTAATGCGTCCTGTACTACGAATTGTTTAGCGCCTTTAGCAAAGCCACTACATGAAAAACTGGGTATCAAACGCGGATTGATGACAACGATCCATGCCTATACCAATGATCAAGTGTTGTTGGACACACATCACAGCGACATGCATCGCGCACGCTCTGCTACCCAATCAATGATTCCGACAAAAACAGGGGCAGCTGCCGCTCTTGGCCTTGTTTTACCTGAATTAGACGGCAAATTAGACGGTCTAGCGATACGTGTTCCGACAATCAATGTTTCATTGGTCGATTTAAGCTTCCAAGCGGTGCGTCAAACCACGGTTGAAGAAATCAATAAGATTTTAAAAGAAGCTTCCGAAGAAACTGCGCTAAAAGGTCTATTAAATTACAGTGAAGAACCCTTAGTCTCGATTGACTACAATCATAACCCTGCCTCCTCCACAGTAGATGCCACACAGACACGTGTGCTCGGCGATTTTATAAAAGTCTTGGCTTGGTATGATAATGAATGGGGTTTTTCTAATAGAATGTTAGATGTAACAACAGCCTTAATGCGCGCTAATTAATGGTATAGTGCGCATTTAAGCAATTTGTGGTACAACCAAATCATTGTTTTTAAAAAAATCCCTTTAATTTTAATCGATAAAATAGAGAAATCATTATGGCACGTATTACTGTTGAAGACTGTTTAAGAAAAGTCGAAAACCACTTTGAGTTAGTTATTGTAGCCTCAAAACGCGCAAGGCAGATTGCTAAGGGCGGTATCGCTATGGTCGATCCTGAAAACGATAAAGCTACCGTTATAGCACTCAGAGAAATTGCGAGTGGGAAATTCATTGAGGGACAAAGAAAATCTAACACAGAAAGTGCTACGCAAACCACAAGTCACTAATCGATCGGGGGTTGCATGCGTCTGTTTAGTGAACTCAAACAAGAACTGCAAGCCTACTTACCGCCCGATCAAATCGAACGGGTTTACAACGCCTATCAATTTGCCGCTAAAGCTCATTCGGGCCAACAGCGGCATAGCGGTGATCCCTACATTACACACCCACTCGCCGTGGCTAAAATCCTTGCGCAAATGCACATGGATACCCAAACACTTATTGTTGCAATCCTCCATGATGTTATCGAAGACACGGCTATCGAAAAAAATGTTCTAACCGACACCTTCGGTCCGGAAATTGCTGAGCTTGTCGATGGGATGAGCAAGCTCACACAGATTCAGTTTCAAAGCCGAGCTGAAGCACAAGCGGAAAATTTTCGTAAAATGCTACTTGCCATGGCGAAAGATATCCGCATCATTCTCATAAAATTGGCCGATCGCTTGCACAACATGCGTACCCTAGCAGTTGTTCCACCCGAAAAAAGACAACGTATTGCCAGAGAAACGCTAGATATTTACGCCCCCATCGCACAACGCTTAGGAATGCATGCCTTACGTATTGAGCTTGAAGATTTATGCTTACTAAACCTTCATCCCTGGCGTTACCATATTTTACAAGCTACATTACAAAAAGCGAGGCGCAAACGTAAAGCATTAATTAACAAAATTGAATCAGATATAAAGACATCGCTAGAAAAAAATCATCTATACCCTGCTGCCATTTGGCATAAAAAAAAGCATCTTTATCCTATCTATAAAAAAATGCACGAAAATCATTTGGATTTTAATGAAGTTATTGATGTCCCTATTTTTTGCATTATTGTCGAGAGTATAGATGCATGTTATCGCGTACTAGGTGTTGTGCATAATCTTTATAAACCGTTACCCGATCATTTTCATGATTATATTGCACTTCCTAAAGCCAACGGTTACAAAGCGCTGCATACAACCTTATTCGGCCCAACAACTTCTGTTCATATCCAAATCCGCACCATTAGCATGGATAATTGTGCAGAACATGGGATCGTCACTTACTGGTTAGAGCAAAACAAAGAGAATGATCTTAGACCTCATCTACGTGCGCGTGAATGGTTAAAACGCCTACTTGATATTCAAAAAACAACGCCCAGCCCATTAGAGTTTATTGAAACCGTCAAGATCGATCTTTTCCCCACTGAGATTTATATTTTTACGCCTAAAGGCGATATTATCGAGCTTCCGCAAAAAGCAACGCCCATTGATTTTGCTTATGCCATTCATTCCGATATAGGGGATCATTGCACAGCCGCTAGAATTGATAAACAACATACGCCGCTGAGTACACCTTTACAAAGTGGACAAACAGTTGAAATTATTACCGATGCCCAGGTCCGACCCGACTCATCTTGGTTAGATTTCGTGACCACTGGACGAGCACGCAGCCATATTCGTCAATTCTTTAAAACAAAGCAACATAATGAAGCGGTCCAACTGGGTCAACGTTTACTCGATAACAATCTAACACCCATAGCCAAAGATAGTACACACCTATTGCCCAAACATCTTAATAAAACACTTATCAAATTTCATTATGCTTCATTAGAAGATCTGCTTGAGGCCATTGGTTTAGGTTATATCCATCCACTTTTAATCGCCACTTCGTTAGCAAATTTAAAAACTACAGCAAAAAACAGTAATACACAGCCGCTGCCCTTGTTTATAAAAAATGCAAACAATAGTTTAATTACATTTTCCGAATGCTGCCGTCCCATTCCGGGCGATGAAATAACAGGCTTACTCAACGCGGGTCATGGTATTACCGTACATTTACAACGATGTAAATATGCGATACCTTTTCTTAATAAAAATAAAGACCGTTCCATTCCGTTGCAATGGGAAGAAATTACAGAAGGTTTTTATAAAACCGATCTCCACATTGAGACCTTAAATCAACATGGTGTTCTCGCCCATCTAACCAACCGTATCGCAAAAGCAAACACCAATATCGACAACATCAAGGTTGAAAATCGAGACAGGGAACATTGCATCATCCACTTTACTTTATCAGTAAAAAACCGAAAACAACTCGCTAAAGTCATTCGTTTACTTCGACCGTATAAAAATATTGTAAAAATTACCCGTCATCGATCGCTTTAACGCATATACCTGAGTTATCCAATATTATTCCAAGCTAAAATTTAGGCTTAAGCGCATTAGTGTATAAGCAAGTATGACACCACCTACATTAAGTGCTGCTTCCAGTTTTTGTTCAACAAAGGTATTAGTTTCTAGTATTTTTGGATCGCCTTCTTTATAAGAAAATTTTGCTTGAATCGTATATTTCCCAGGTTTAAGTGCATGAAAAAAAGTCTCTATGGAATAGCATTGTTCAGGGTCTAATTTTTCAAGTTTCAGTTTTTCCCCTGCTGGTAATTTTAATTTCATACAGGCAAGTGATTTACTATTATTCATATAAATTTTCCTAATACATATAAATTTAGCATTACATGCTATAAAAATATTGAGTTTTTTTCAATGCGGACTGATATTAGATTATATTAAAAATCAGTAAATTTTTAAAAAAAGATCCAATGTGTCCTTCCTATACTTATAAAAATTCAAGATACTGATTTTTATTACACTTTAAAAAAATTCTAATATCATAACTTAATAAATACTGAAGCTAGTTTTATAAAACTGGACAGCCAACTCAGCATAATATAAAGCTAAATAAAAAATACAAATAAATCATTTTGGATATAGGAGTAAAAAGCCATGCAACCTTCGAAAACAGGAGCATTCAATTTAATACCAAAAAATTTTAATGAGAACCTTTTGGAATCTTTGGTCAATTATGAAACTATAACGGTTTACAACAAAGCTTTAAAGCTTCTTCCTGTAAAAAAAATAGAGGATAAAAACGCTAGAACTTACGCAGAACAAGCTTTAACTAACATAAATTACTGGGAGAACCACGTTGCAAAATCCTTTGAAAGTATATTCCTAGGCCTTAAATCACTACTTGAGTCTAAATATATGCGGCTTATTTCAATGGCCCTAAATAATATTTTAACAACCCCGAAGTCTCCAGAACAAAAAATAAAGGTAACCACCCTAATAAAAAATTATAAAGGACTAGTAATAGATTATATTATAAATATAAATACTACGATCAAGCATGTCGATGAATTTAGAAAAAAAATCAATGGCGATAGCCAAAACTTTGAAGAAATAAATACAAAACTTCATATTATACTAAACCAAAAAAAAGAAAAAATTAAAGAAAAAATTGCCAGTCTTAATGAGGTGCAAAAGATAATTACCAAAACAAATCAAGAACTTAGAAAAGAATATCTTTACATTGAGACATTAAAGTCAAATATTGCAAAAGTCGGCATAACCTGCGCAACTTTCAAGTATGTTAGCGAGACTGCCATAGCCGTCTTTTTTACGGGAAAAAGCCCTACGGAAAAAATAAAAAACTTGGAAAATAGATTGCAAAAAAATAAAGAAACTTATCAAAAAGTTAATGATGAATTATTATACCTAGCTAAGCAAGCTCCTTTACTTGCCTCTTTAATGACACAAATACAAAGTTTATATTCATTATCTTTACAATCCGCAAACATAGCTCAAACTATAAAAAGGAACTGGGATAATATCAATTTCAATTTAGAGGCTTTTATCCAAATTCTAAATAATATTAATCAATATGATAGATTAAGTGATTACATCAAGAATAAACTTGAAAAAAAGTTTACTACAGCTAAAAATGAAATTGAAACGACCATTAAAAAATACGAACGTTCAAACCAGCTAGGTATTCCTTTAGACAAAAAAATACAAGAGATATTTGAGATATTCCCTTTTTGGGAGCTATTCGAAAGAAGGCGCTATCCTATGGACAGTGAATCTGGAATACTTTATGTGCCCATAGACAAATTTCAATAACTCATTACAAAAACAAGCATAAAACTACATTAAAAATTAAACATGCTCATTACTGATATTAATTTATAATTATTTTTTCATATAGCTTAACTAACTATAGCTAAAAAAATAATTAACAATAAATGCTTATATATATAAAATTATATAATAATATCAATGAGCACATATTGTTCAAAAAATATAAAAAAACAAAATGTAGATTTTTATTTCCAACTTTAAAAAAAATAAGTAATATTTTACAAATAAATTGAACGCGTAAAATTATTACATGGAAGGATTTTTTATGAATAAAAAAAGTGTAGTGCAAGAAAAAGAAAACCCAATAATTAACCCAGTCAGTCTCATCGATAACATTGTGCAAGCAAGAAACAATGCTTTTACTTTAGAACGATCTAAAGATTTAAATTTAGCTATTTTTAAAGATCAAAGTAAATATTTTTCAGACGAAAAAAATAAAGATCAACTCCTAGAATTTCTAGATAAACTAGAAAATAAAAAAGATATTCTAAAAACACATGGTAATCAATATTTAGATAACTTAGATGCTCCTATTAGTACTACTTTCAAAAATGTTCCTAATGTCCTAAAAAACAACATTCTTGACATTTTAGAGGATATAGAACAATCACTTGAAACAATAATTAAGGGGGAAGAAAACGGTCAGGAAGTTATTAATTTTCCGGAAGCTATTACAGACCTTAATGCTGCCATAGACACCGCTGTTAAACAGATAGTAATGCTATTACAAAAGAAGATTAATCCATTTAATTATGAATTAACAGAAAAGATTAAGCTATCTAGCGAAATTCTAAAATGCTGTACAAAAGACATAGAACAAAAAGAAAAAGAAATGGATCAAAAAGAAATAGAAAAATTAGAAACCAACAGAAACACTAGTCGAGATGCTTATGCAAAAAAATATTTAGAATATAAAAATAATGTTGATATTTTAAAGACTGGAATCCTAGCCCTTGAAAATATTCAGCGTGGAATCTGTGGTATTTTAAACAACCTTGAAATAATTGAAGCGTACTATAATAGTTTTAAAAACAGGGATAGATTGATAAATATTTCTGCTACCAATAAAGACACTATTCAAGATGCAATACATTGCATCAGGTCTTTAACAATCTTAATGAAGAAACAAATACATATCCTAAAAAACTTTACTGAAGATTTATAAAAATAGTGGAGAAAAAAACAGATGAATAACTTAGCAGAAAAAAATAATATACTCGATATTACGCCAGATACTCTCGATAATGCTCTTATAGATTCCTTAAATGGTTATGAAAATATAACAGTCTACAACAATATAATACGATTAATACCTTTTAAAGACGCAATTAATAGCGATATTAAAGAGTATGGGAAACAAGCGATAGAGACAATAAATTATTGGATGACAAATATTGAAACGCCCTTTGGAAATACATTTTTAGCAATTAAAACAGTATTTTTAGAAGAGGACACCTTAGAAGATCTGGAAAAAGAATTAAAGGCTTATCGAGAAAACAAAACCTTCAACAAGTTAAAGGAAATCAACGACATAACAAAGGAATATGAAGAAAATCTAAAAAAACATCAGGGGACTATAAACGACACAAATGCTCATGTGGATAAGTTCAGACAATTAATTGCCATTGATTCTCAAAATTTTCAAGATATAGAAAAAAAACTTCCTGATATAATAAAAGATAATAATGATAAAATTACTGAAAAAAAAGAAAAAATTAAAGAAGTACAAACTAAAATAACAGAACTAACTACAGATATTAGAAAAAAGCAGCTTGAAATAGAAGAAATAGACAGCGGTATTAGCAAAGCTGGTATTGCATGTGCCATCCCTATAGTCAACTTCGGCGGAGCAATTGCTATGGCGGTTTTATTAGGGAAAAAATCTGCTGCCAATTCAGAGCTAAGAAACTTAGAGGACGAATTAGAACGAAAAAAAACAGAGATTATTCAGCTTAACTCTGATCTATATGGACTAAATAAGCAAGCTCCTCTACTTACTTCTATGTGCGCACAAATACCTAATCTATACACTCTATCTATAACATCTGCAGAAGTTGCTCAAAAAATAAAGCGAGCGTGGGACGATATTAACTATGGTTTAAATGAGTTAATTACTACACTAGAAAAAAAAGATGAGAAAACTGACCGTGCCCTATCGAAACTACCAAAGAAAATTAATAGTCTTCAACAAGATCTGACAAAGACACTCGAAAAATATGAGAGATCAAAAAATTTAGGTATTCCTGTTGACGAAAATGCACAAAAAGTATTTAAGCTATCACCACGGCTTAAATCTAACTATTACTATAGCAGCTCTCAAAGTGGATTACTTTATGTCCCAGTACAAGAACTTTATACAATTACTGCCAACTTCTGTGCTAGCTAATAATGGTGATAATTACATTATTTTATTAAAAAAATTTAAAAAAAGTATCATGCTATCATGAACAAAAAATATTAAAATATAGGAAAAAAATGGATAATTCAGAAAAAAAATCTGTATTTAAATTAGTGTTAAGCACAAAGGGTAAGAAAATACTTGAAGACCGTTTACTGAAAGCTACAAATGAACCCATCTCTTTAATAATTGCATTAGGAGATGGAGGAAGAGCAGCCAGCCCAGACGATATAGAATTACATAATCTAAAAATCCAAGTTAAACCGAGTTTGGTAGCGGCCGATAGTGAACTAAAACAAGGATTGCATATTAATGCCATTTTCCCCGCAAGCGGGGATGAATTTGACATTAAGGAAATAGGTTTAATTATAGATAACGACCAGAAAGGCATTTTATTAGGCCGGTATGCTAATGAAGAAGTAATTGCTAAAATGACCCCACAAGTCGATCTTTTACTTGACATTGTCGTGGATATTGGATCTTATAGCCCGACAAGCTTCACAATTAATAGCGCAGACTATAAGCCGGAGTTTTCTTTAGCCAAAGCAACAGAGCATCGTTATGGCAATGTTCGTTTCGCTAGTATAAATGATATCACTGAAAAAAAAACAAACTTAGCCTTGTCTATCGATGTTTTGAACTATGCTAATATCTTTCCAAAAAGTGCTTTACGCGATAGTTGGTCAGAACCAAAAATGTTTAATCTAGCAGGGCAAATAGCAGGGCAAATAACAGGGAAAAAAGATAAAATTGTAGATTTTTCAATCATTGGTCTCAGTTATATTCCACGCCAAAAGGATCAACTATGTATTCTATTAGTTCCAAAAAAGTCAATTACACAAGAAACAAAGCAAATAATCTCTTTTTTTTACTCTCTTGATACAGGTCCGAATGAAAAAATTGATAATTACACGTTTTTTAATTACTCACTTTGCAATGCTTTTCCAATCAATAAAGCTAACTTTTTAGTTAGTGTTAAGAATAACAATACCTTTCACGTACATGATTTTAAAGTAAAAGATGTAGATAGTGCTGGCCTTACTGACTCAAAGTCCTATTTAACGATTAAAGTTTCGCCCGGAAGTGTTTTTTATTTCAATGACTATGTTTACGCACTTGCTGGACTTGATACCCATCTAGATACTATTGAATATAAAAAGAAAAAGAAAAAGGAACAGGAAAATAAAAACTTATCTTTTACATTAATTAATAAAAGGAAAAAACCGCTTATTCATTTAATACAAGATAAAGTATATATTTTAGGAGGCTCACTAGATTCAGAAGAAAACTATTCTTCTGTTGAAATATTAGATCCGATAAACAATATAGTCTTTGCACCTTTTACGTCACAAATAAGTGACATAAGTAATACTGATAATATCACTTCTTGCGTATTAGAAAATAAAATTTATATTTTTTTCATTAAACAGTTTGCAAAAAGCTATCAGGAAGAAAAATTCTATTATTGCTACGATTACTTAGGCAATAACTGGAAAAAAAATGTTATCTATGACAATGTTCAGTTAGAAAATCCCGAGCCTAATTTACAAGGAAAAGCTATAATTATTGGTGATGAAATCTATTTATTTTTTACGAATACCATTCAAAATGACACTCAAAAATTTGAACTATCGTTAATTAAATTACGACCAATATAGTCCATACTAATTTAGAAAGCTTAAGGTTCAAACGGTATATTGTCTATGAGGCGGATATTCTCTACCCACACTGCAGCCAATCGCCGAGCCCAAAGATCGGCGACATAATCCATTTTAAAACCCAACGCTTCCAATTCTTTTTCTGCTACTTCTGGACTTGCTGCTTTCTGTAAAATTTCTGGGAAACAACTGGCTTTTTTACGTTGCTCTGAGGTTAAACGCGAGTTTCTAGAACTTAACGCCAAACCATCTTCAGCACGCACCGTGGCACAACCGATAATTTCCGTGTCTAAAAATAATGCCTGGGCCATTTTTTTAATCAGCAATAATTGCTGGTAATCTTTTTCGCCATAATAGGAACGCGTTGGCTTAACGATATTTAAAAACTTTAAAACCACAGTCAACATCCCTGTAAAATGACCGGGACGAAAGCTCCCTTCGAGTAATTGACTTAATTCGGAAACTTCATTCACCTGTATTTGATAGTCATCTGGATAAATAGTTTGTTGATCAAATAGCAACAAGTAATCCACTTTCTGCTTGGTAAGCAAATTTTTATCTTCTTCGAGTGTACGTGGATAACGGATAAAATCATCGTTTTGGTTAAATTGGGTGGGATTGATAAAAATTGCTGCCACAGTAACATCATTTTCTGCTTGTGCATTTGCACAAAGACTTAGATGGCCTTGATGTAAATGACCCATGGTATGCACAAAGCCGATACTTTTATGCTGTATATTTTTTCGTATGATTTGCCATTCGGCAATACTAGTAACAATGTTCATACGTAGGAAATTCTTTTTGTTTTACGGATTGCGCATACTGACTAACACTTTCGCTCAATATTTTATTACCGCTTAAAAAATGTTTGACAAATTTAGGTTTGAAATCCAAATTTAATCCTAGCAAATCCTGCAACACTAATACTTGACCGTCGGTATCCACGCCCGCGCCAATACCAATTGTCGCTATTTCTAAGGCTTGCGTGATTTCTTTAGCCAGTAATGCTGGAATACATTCCAACACCACAGCAAAACAGCCTGCTTTTTGCAAAGCAAGCGCATCTTGTTTTAATTGCTCAGCAGCCGCTATGGTTCTTCCTTGGACCTTGTAACCACCTAGTGCATGAATAAATTGCGGCGTTAAACCCAGATGCCCCATTACCGGAATTCCAGATTCTACTAAGTGCGAAATTAATGTGAGATTTCCAGCAGCGCCTTCTAATTTAATCGCTTGTGCGCCAACCCGCATCAGTGTTTCTGCGGCAGAAACACTTTTACTTAAGGATTTACGGTAGCTTAAAAAGGGAAGATCGCTGATGATAAATTTAGAGCCTGCGCCACGACTCACAGCAGCGGTATGCAATTCCATCATTGCTAATGTCGCCATCACGGTGTCTTTAAAACCATGCATCGTCATCGCTAGGCTATCGCCAACAAGCAAAGCATCAATATCAGTATCTTTAAGAATTTTTGCCGTAGTGTAGTCGTAGCATGTCAACACGACGATTTTTTCTTGGTCGCGTTTTTTTTGAGTAAATAATTGGCAGCTCATCGCCCATCCTCCTGCAGAAGGATGTGAAATGAAGTAGGTACCTGTCGCATGATCAAGTCCTCATTATTAAATCTTTTGTTGAAAACCCTTGTCTCTGTCACGAAGATCAAAGCAAGTAGAGGCAGTCTAATGCAGTAATAATCACTTCGCAATAGGTATATACCGCTTGCCATTGAAAAGAAATATTACATCGCCAATGCCGCTCCTTTAGTGCCTATAATAATTTATATAGTCACTTAACAGCTGTTTGCCTTTATGTTAGCTTGATCGTTTTATTAGAGTAATCGTTATTTATGCGCGTTTTAATCGTGAAAATGTCTTCTATGGGAGATATTATCCATGCATTACCCGCTGTGAGCGACGCTGCTAATGCATTGCCTGGAATTCAATTTGACTGGGTTGCCGAAGAGGCTTTTATTGAAATCCCTGCTTGGCATAAAAATGTTAATCGTGTTATTCCCATTGCTTTACGTCGTTGGCGAAAGCGACCTTGGTATGCTTTAAAGCAAGAGGAAGTCCAGCAATTTTATAAGCAATTACGTTTACAGCAATATGATAAAGTCATTGATGCGCAAGGTTCCATTAAAAGTGCGGTGACAACGCGTTTGAGCCGTGGTTCTCGTTTAGGCATGGATAAAAATTCGGTAAGAGAAACCTTTGCTGATTTGGCCTATCAAGAAAAATTTTTTATACCACAAAAACAACATGCCATTGACCGTTTACGCCAATTATTTGCTAAGGCATTAGGATACCCGTTAGAAAAAACTCCACCCTGCTATGGCATAGCCCGTGATCATTTAACCCCAACAAAACTCGATCTACCACCGAATTACCTGGTATTTATACCCAATGCAAGTTGGGCAGCTAAATGTTGGCCAGAAACTTCCTGGTCTTCATTATTGGAAAGAACAGCGCAACAAGAAATACCTGTTTTCATTCCCTGGGGTAATCAAGCTGAAAAAGAACGCGGAATGCGTATTGCTAATAAGCATGCGAACGTAAGCGTGCTACCACATCTCAGTTTAAGTGAATTAGCAAACCTGCTACTACAAGCCAAAGCCGCTGTGTGTGTTGACACCGGGTTAAGTCATTTAGCGGCCGCTTTAGGAACACCCGCTATCACTTTATATGGGCCTACGGACCCTAAATTGATAGGCGCTGTGGGTCCATCCCAAATCCATTTACAGTCAACTCAAAAAGACAAGCTAGAAATACCTATTGAAACAGTCTGGCAAGCACTTCAACAGATAATAAGCTAACCCGATCACATGCCGAGGATCAACCCAAGCTTTAGATCTGCTTTTATAGAAGCAGGCAGCGGTAATTTATCAATTTTTTCAGCTTGAGCTTGACCAGTATCGCCTAAAGTGTTGTTAATGAATAGATTATATATGACGAGGTTTCGAAGAGAAGCAGGATGATTCAATGCATATCTAAAGTAGTAAGCTCGAGATATTTTGTTATCTGAATAAAGCAATTTTAAAATAGCCGTCTGGTTTACATTTTGGATAGCATCTCGCCATTGTACAAATCTTTGCTCATTGATAAAACCTGGGTGATGATGATCATGCTCTCGATATATTCCATGTAAAAATACGATATCCGTAATAAGTTCGTTATATTGAGTATCGTTGTAATATTGGATAGCATTGAAGTTTATGTTCGTTAGACGCTCAGAATACTGAATCGTCCTACGCACTCCCATAACAATATTAGCTAAGCTATATCCAAAATTATGAAATAGACTATTTAACCTGCTAGGGCCTAAAGTTTCTCTATGTCTAAACTCTAAACTTTGCGTTTGTCTGTTATATTGTATGGTATAAAACATTACCTTCCTTGTACAGTTGTTTGCAGTACCCCTTTATAGCTTTCAATACTATTTTTTTAAAAATACAGTGTAGACCAAATTAAATATTTTAGTAAACCTATGGCACTTATTCTAAGAATTGCACTTCCAGTGCCAATAAATCATTATTTTGACTACCTAGCACCCACAGACTTTCCTGCTGATCGGTTAAAAAAAGGACTACGCATATTGGTACCCTTTGGCAAATACGAAAAAATAGGTTTTTTAGTAGAAGTTAGTGAAACCTCTCTGTTACCTCAATCACAATTGAAAATGGCTACGGCTATTCTCGATGAGGCCCCACTTTTACCAGATACCGTATTGCGTTTACTCGAATGGACAAGCCACTATTATCATTATCCCCTTGGTGAGGTTTTTGCAAACGCTCTACCTGCTTTATTAAGAAAGCAAAACAAAGGAAAAACACGTTCAATTTCTAAAACACTCCTACCAGAAAATAATGCTAACGATAGGGTTTCAGGCCCCGTCATCACGTTGAATACACATCAACAAACCGCCATAGACACGGTAACGCAGTCACTTGGACAATTTAAACCTTTTTTACTTCATGGCGTCACGGGAAGTGGGAAAACGGAAGTTTATCTCGAAGTTATTGAGGCCGTACTGCAGAGAAAAGAACAAGTCATTGTCTTAATCCCTGAAATTGGTCTAACGCCACAAATGCTAGCACGTTTTCAAAAAAGATTTTCAGTTCCACTCGCATTATTCCATTCGGGACTTACTGATAAACAGCGTTTAGGGCATTGGCAATTAGCCAAATCGGGCCAAGCAAGTATTATTATAGGTACGCGCTCGGCTTTATTTACCCCGCTCCGTTATCCTGGCCTGATTATTATCGATGAAGAACACGATTCTTCATTCAAACAACAAAAGGGATTACGTTATCATGCACGGGATCTGGCATTAATGCGTGCTAAATTTGAAAAAATTCCTATTATATTAGGGTCAGCAACCGCTTCACTCGAAAGTATAGCCAATGCCAAACAACAACGTTACCACTTTTTATCATTACCGAATCGAGCAGGCTCAGCAGTTCAACCTACACTTCGTTTTATTGATTTGCGCCAGCAAAAATTAGATCAGGGATTTTCCCCAGCGTTATTACAAAGTATGGAGCAACACCTAAAAAATCAAGGACAAGTACTACTATTTTTAAATCGACGTGGCTTTGCACCAGTGACTATTTGCCACGCCTGCGGTTGGACTGCAAATTGTCGGCATTGTGATCAACAAACAACCTATCATAAAACGCCAGCTCATTTACAATGTCATTATTGTGGATTCCGTTGTCCGCTTCCCTCTCATTGCCCTGCTTGTCAAGAACCACAACTCGTTGTCTTAGGTCAAGGTACACAGCGTTTAGAAGAAACCTTAAAAAACTATTTTCCAGGTATAGGAATAGCACGTTTAGATCGCGATAACACGCAACGAAAAGGAAATTTAGAGGATTTATTAAAAAACATACATCAAGGAGAAAGCCAGATTTTAATAGGCACACAAATGCTGGCAAAAGGGCATCATTTTCCTAACGTAACCCTTGTCGGTATTTTAGAAACCGATGCGGGCTTATTCAGTACTGATTTTCGCGCATTAGAACGCACTGGACAACTCATTACGCAAGTAGCCGGACGTGCCGGACGTGCAGAAAAACCGGGTGAAGTATTAATTCAAACTCATCATCCTGAACACCCATTATTGATACAATTAGTCAATGAGGGCTATCTCAGTTTTAGCGAGAAATTATTACAAGAGAGACAATCATCCATGTTGCCTCCTTATACACATTTGGCGTTAATCCAAGCGGAAGCAATAACATCCACTTATCCACTTGATTTTTTAAATGAAGTCAAACAACAGGCTAATCAACTACCCACAAAAATTGCCATATTAGGCCCCATCGCCGCTTTATCGCCACGTCGAGCGGGTTATTATCGCGCTCACTTATTATTACAGGCGCAACATCGTAATGATTTACATAGTTTACTGAAACCATTAACAAAATTAATGCCTAAATTAGTCAACCAGCGCCGCGTACGATGGTCACTTGATATCGATCCACTAGAAATTATATAAGAAAAGCACTTCCTTATAATGCTATATAAATTGTATAATTATTTTAAACCATATCTAAGTAGTTTCGAATAGATTGGAAAAAGATCATATAATAATAAGGATAAATTATGGCCACTGTTATGAAATTCGATACTTTAAGCTGGGCTAAGAAGCTTGAAAAAGCAGGTGTTCCTTCTCAGCAAGCGGAAGTGCAAGTTGAACTCGTTTTTCAAGCTGTTGATGACAACACATCTACTAAACAAGATCTCTGTAAAGCTGAAGGAAGAATTGAAGTAAAGTTAAAAGAAATAGAGTTAAGCATTAAGGAAGTGGAAGCGAATCTAGAACTAAAAATAAAACAAGTAGAGTTAAGCCTAAAAGAAGTAGAATCAAAACTAGAATTAAGCCTAAAAGAAGTAGAGTCAAAACTAGAATTAAGCCTAAAAGAAGTAAAATCAAAACTAGAATTAACAATAGAGGAAGTAGAATCAAGATTAGAATTAAAAATTGAAGCGCTTAGAAGAGAAGTAATGCTAACTATTGAGAAAGTAAAGGGGGCTATTAATACGCAAATAGCAAAATGGGTTCTGGGTGTTTCTGCTATTCAAACCACGGTATTAGTGTACTTTATGCGGACTCTACATTAGAAATAAAAAAACGAAACTAAGCAAAAAGGTAACGCGCACTTAAGAAAAAGCTATTCGCATGTAAGTTAGCATTTTTTAAAGTGCCAATAGAGTTCATGGTGCTGCTTGTAAATACGCTATCTATCTTATTTTTTCCAAAATCATCATAAAAATAACCTAAACTTAACCAAAAATCTTCTTTTACGGGGTAATCGATACCCGCACCGAAGCTATAACTAAAACCTCCTTTTAGTGTTGTAGAACCACCAAGTTGGTTAGCAAATATTGGCGAGTTTACAAA
Organism: Pseudomonadota bacterium; assembly: GCA_040390025.1. GTDB lineage: Bacteria > Pseudomonadota > Gammaproteobacteria > Diplorickettsiales > Diplorickettsiaceae > JAVHYG01. The sequence continues at coordinate 50,040 of JAZJZD010000006.1, forward strand.
AAACTGACTAATTCTGTTAAACGAAACACCCATGCCCGCTGCTATGTAAGGCATGAATCCTTTCCATTTATAGATATCCGCTTTCGTCATGATAAGCCAACTTTCCTGCTGCATCCGGTAATTATAACTCGTAGGTGCAGGATCTACAGAAGGCGTCTGCGAAACACCATTTACATTGATGGGTGAAGTATATCTATGCTGCAAACCTACATTAACACTAGGAAACCATAAATCTGGTCGCGCCCAGCGATAACCTATACCAACAAAAAAAAATGGTGTGCTATAAGAGTTCCCAGTGCGCAAATTACCTAACACAGCACCATTGGAAGATTCTAAAAAACTATTACTACGCGCGTAATCGTAAGCTTTACCTACACCTAAATCAAAATAAAACCGATGGGGATGACAATAACGCAGCTTAACAAGAGAAGGAGAAGCTGCTGCATAGAGTATATTCGAAATCAAACCTATTATTATACCCGACCCGATTCCAATCCATTTTTTAAAACGCATCCTAGCTCCTTATTTCAACAGTTTCCTCATTAGTATATTTTTTTTAATTAAACTATAGTCCAAAAAGATAAAAATTAGAATGAGATATCTATTAAGCAGCTCATGGCTCCTAACATTCCGTTACATTTACTGCTAAGGATTTTGCCAAACCACCCAGAGAAGTTTCTTTATAAATAACCATCATATCTCTTCCCGTTGCAAACATCGTTTCAATAACTTTATCTAAAGAAACTTTTTTATTTTTGCCATCTTCCATTAAAGCTAAATACGCTAATTTAATCGCTTTTTCTGCACCAACACCATTGCGTTCAATACAAGGAATTTGCACTAATCCGCCCACTGGATCACAAGTCATTCCTAGATGATGTTCCATTGCCATCTCTGCTGCATTTTCAATTTGCTCTAAGGTGCCTCCTAACACAGCTGTCAAAGCCCCAGCGGCCATAGAACAGGCCACACCCACTTCCCCCTGACAACCCACCTCAGCACCGGATATAGATGCATTAATTTTATATAATAAAGCAATAGCGCCTGCGGCCAATAAAAAATTGACAGTCGTTTCCTCATTGGCACTCTCATAAAAGCGACGGTAATAAGTTAATACCGCTGGAATAATACCGGCTGCGCCATTGGTAGGGGCGGTTACAATACGTCCGCCTGCCGCATTTTCCTCGTTCACAGCCATTGCATAAACTGTAGGCCATAAAAAAGAACCCGAAAAATCAGGTAATTTTGGAGTATCTTTATTTTTTAGCTTTTTATAAAGCGCCGGTGCCCGACGCCTAACCTGAAATCCGCCTGGCAAACTTCCTTCAGTGTGACAACCTTTCTCCACGCATACTTCCATAATATGGGCAATCTTTAAAAGCTCAGCGCGTATATTTTTACTTGGAGCCAGTGCTTGCTCGTTAGCAAGCATGATTTCAGGAATGGTTAAGTTATGTTGCTTACCACTCTCAAAAAGTGTTTTCGCATCACTAAAAGGATAAGGAACGGGAGTAAATTGTGTTGATTTACCGAACTGTTGCTCAGTAACGATAAAACCGCCGCCTATTGAATAGTAAACTTCGGTTTTTAATTCTCTACCTGCACCATCAAAGGCAGTAAAACGCATTCCGTTAGTGTGTAAAGGTAATAATTCTTTTTGATGGAATAATAAATCTGTTTCAGCATGAAAAAAAATAGATTTTTTTCCCATTAAGAGAATTTGCTGTTTTTCTAAAATTTCTTTTGTACGTTCAGATACTTTCTCAGGAATTACAGTATCCGGCCGCTCACCTTCTAGGCCATTTAAAATAGCCATATCTGTACCATGTCCACGGCCTGTTAACGCAAGACTGCCATAAAGATCGACCTTTAGCCGTTCTACAGAGTCTAAAGCCAAACCAGCAACAAACTCATAGGCTGCTTTCATGGGACCTACGGTATGTGAGCTAGAAGGCCCAATACCAATTGAAAATAGATCGAATATGCTAACCGTCATAAAATGACTTCCCGCTCATTATTTTGGGTTATTTTAACCCTTTCGCCGGGCTGAAAGAAGTAATTTTTGATGACTAATTAAATTTAGAGTTAGCTAAAATTTAGTCAGCTTAATGAGCACGCAACCTTAACAAAATCAGCTCCTCTTACATCACTTTTTTTGTCAGGCAGAAAAAAAGCCGCATGGTTTTTTCTAGAGTCAAACGATTCATTAGATTTACCAAGCTTTTTAGCCGTCTCCACATCGCCCTCAGAACATAGGAGATAGGAATTTTTGTTTATGGGCACCGCTTCCTGATCTGTTTCCAAAGCTAACACATTCGCATTAAAATAAATTTTTACCTTATTCTCTACCTTTTTTACCTGAGGGTAAGAAAAACAATTTTGTAACGTCTTATTATAGAGGTTTTTTACGTTTATCGAATTAGAGTGGGTTAATCCTCTATTATTTTTTAGCGTCTCATTTTCATCAGAAATCAATATAACTTGTTTTTTATCTTTTCTTTCTTCGTCAGCGACAGAAATTCGATTAAATCCATCAATAACCCGACCTATTCTTGAAAATAGGGCAGAAAACATACTGCTGCAAGTAATAAAGGTAATAAAAATAGTAACGCCTACTGCCATTGGCGCTGCAATCAGACCACTTGTCAATATTAACCCTGTCACAATACCTATCGCTAATAAACATCCAGCGGTTGCTCCCCAAAAGGCGCCACAATATTCATGATACCTCGATTCGAGACGCTCATTAATGGCGATATCTGTAACACCTAAGTGATATTTATATTTTAAAAAACAAATAGCTTTGGCAAAATAATCAAAGAAAGAAGTACTTACACTTGTCAAACTAAAAATAAAAATAAACGTAAACAATGTTTTATGCAAAACAAAAAGATCAAAAAAAACCTTGCTAATGCCTGCCACTGCTATTAAGGGTAAAGTTCCCGTTGTAGCTAATACAATTATTAAACCGAACGCGAACACACAACCAAACACAGCACCAAATAAAATTGCCTTTTTTTCCTGAGATAAGCGTGTTCCATCCACAGAACTACCTAAACGATTAAACAAACCACCTAAAGAACAAGCATAGCCCAGTATAAAAAGAATATAAGCAAAATAGGAGAAAATATTTAAAAAAGGGACAGTTACATGTAACACAATACAAGCAATTGCAAGCAGCATTCCCAAGAACATACCAACAGGCGTCAATTCCTTTTCTCGCACAAGTATTTGTCGTCCCATCACAACTTCTTCACTTAAAAACGTTTTAACTTTCGTTTTTTCTTCTTTATTTTCAGTTGTAAACGAGCGTGCCGTTAATATATTCACTAAACGACCAATATACGCAGCACCTGTTATAAAACTAGCGTATTCCGCAGGAATGCTAAGCAAGTCTAAAAACCATTCTGCTTCAAGTAGACCTGGCTCAATAATTAGTAAGGGAAGCAACAAGCCTAACCCGAGTAAGGAAACGAGTCCAATAGCTAAACGCTCGTTATCGAACTTGATTAATTTTTTTTTTCCCTTTTTAAAAATTTGCTTAATTGGTACCAAAACAAAGCCTCAACTATTTCGAAAATATGCTAGATAAAACTAAGAAAACTAACGAAATTTAGGGTAAAGTGGAAATGTGTCAATTTAATGACAGATAAGCTAAAAAGAATATTTAACAAAATAAATCTATAATTTTGATTTTTATTTAGGCAAAACCCTACTAACTCACTGTATTATTTGACAAATAATGCGATAGTAATTGATAGACTTCAGAAACTTTATTCTGATAACGAAAATTTAAATTAGTTGTATGCGAATGATAACCGCCGATGCCACGCCAAGTAGTATCCGCATTTGCAATATTTTGACTTAGAATCCATGTCCCTACGGCTACATTAACGCAAGGATCGTACTGCAACTGTTCCTTTGTATAACCATAAGCGTGGATTTTAGACAGCCAAACTGAGTTAATTTGCATAGGACCGTAGTCAAACGTCCCATTTTTATTTGCCGAAGCAATACCAACTCGTCCATTTTCTATTGCTAGAATGGAAAGAATTAATTTTGCTGGAACGTGATAAACCAGAGCAGCTTGATTAATACATTCAATAGGAACACCATGGATTTCTAATGCACTTAACATATAACTACTAATTAATTCGATTGTAACCTTGGACCCGATCTATAAGATACGGTGGCAAACAAAATAATAAAATACCGAGTAATAAAATAATATCAAATTTTAAAAAACTACCCACTTTAACGCCAGCTGGTGGAAAAAACCCTATGAAAAATGTTGCAAGACAGGCGAATAAACCCAAGCTTGTCGTTAACCAAATACCAAATTTCCCGCCTGGAATACGATAAACACGCGTTATGCCGCTTTCCTTATAACGCAAACGTAAAGCGGCTAAAAATAAAAGGATATAAAATAAAACGGCTAATTGCGCTGTCATAACACTCAAAAGCCAATAAGCTTCACTTACGCTAGGAATTAATATAAATAGGCTACTTAATAAAGACACTAAAAAGCCTTGTAACAATAATAAATTAACCGGAGCTCCAAAACGATTTATTTTTAATACCCAACGTAAACCGTTAATTTTGCTTTCAAGCGTAGCAATTAATAAACCTCGGGTAGGACCTATTACCCAGGTGGATACGCTGCATAAACTACCAATAATAATAAATGCAATAACGACTGGAATTAAAAAACTTAAATGATAACTTTTAAAAAATAGGACATAAGCATCCGTTAAACCAGATAATATGTTTAATTGCTGAACAGGAACAATTAAAGCAATAGATAAAGAGCCTAATATAAGTGTTAGCAAAATTAACCCTGCTGACCAAAATAAGGCGCGGGGATAATCTCTCTGCGGGTGGCGTACATCACCGGCATGCACGGCAGACATCTCTAAACCCATCAAACCAAAAACAACCGTTGTTAAAAATGCAAGATTATTAAAATCTTTTAGATTAGGTAAAAATGCATGACTAGAAAAATGAATCGCCAGAGGATGTGATCCTTTAATCCAAAAGGTGGCTAAGGCTATAATAAATAGCATCGGGATCAAAGTACCTATCAAAGCACCGGCACTGCTAAGCCAGCTGGAAACCCGTAAACCTAAACAGCTTAATCCTGTAACAGACCACCAAATAGCTAATACTAACGCAAGAACAAAACCTTTATGCTGAACTAAATGAGGATTAAATAAATAAGCAATCGCTGCAATAACAAACGATAAAATCGTCGGATACCAAACAACGTTATATATCCACTGTAGCCAAATCGCAAACCAACCCCAACGTGCGCCAAAGGCAGTACGGATCCAGATATACGCTCCACCAGTACTTGGCCAAGCGGTTGCAAGTTCTGCAGTGATAAGCGCTGTAGGAATAAAAAATATAATCGCGGCTAATAAATAAAAAAAGATAAGCGAATAACCAAACTGCGCAGCAACAGGCAAGGAGCGTAAACTATCCACAGCAATGACATTCATCATCGCTAAACTAAACACACCTAGCGGTTTAGCCATCGCTGTCTTCATTTTATTTTTCTCCAGATTTATAACTAGCGATAACCCACATAACCGCACCTATTGAAATTGCGCTGTCTGCTAAATTAAAGGTGGCGAAATGCCAATAACCAATACAAAAATCAATAAAATCAACCACATAACCAAGCGTTAAGCGATCATACAGATTGCCTATTGCACCGCCTATAATCAATGCAATTGCGCAAGCAATCCATTTATTATGGCCACCTTTGTATAATACGCGGATTAAGTAAATGCTTGCGCCTAAACTAATGGCAACAAATAACCAACGTTGCCAACCATCTGCCCAACCTAGAAAACTGAAGGCAGCGCCAGAATTGTGTGTCAAAATAAAATTTAAACAAGGAAAAACGGGAATAACGCTGGATCCATCCAACCAATAGCTCATCCACACTTTAGTAATATGATCGATTGCAATAACCAGCGCGCTTAACCAAAGCCAAGATAATTGATTCGTTTTTTTATAGAACATAATATTTACTGAATTAAAGGGAACATTATAATTTTAGAAATCCATTTTTAGCTCGTCCCCATAAAATATGAAATTGAGGTTGTCAACAAGACAAAAATAGTGAGAAAAGCGGCGTTGACACGAAGTCAATGAGCATTTTTGAACTATTTTTAACGCCGTTGACGGCCTCAATTTCATATTTTATGCGAACAAGCTAAGCGTAACAACGCTGCTCTCCCTTACCACCTGGAAGATTTTCAACGCAACGTTGGCAAAGCGTAGGATGCTCCATGTCTTGGCCGATATCGGAACGACGATGCCAACAACGCGCGCATTTCACTTTACTTCCTACAGTAGAAATAACATTTACCCCTAATTCTTCCTCGTTTATTTTTATCCGTGCTATTTGCTCAGGAAAGTGTAACGTTAGAAGTTTAACGTCCGAAGTAATCAATACAAAGCGCAGCTCATCTTTAAGCGCGCTAAGCAGTTTAAATAATTCTGAGTCCGCTTTAATATAAAGCTCAACTTCAGCTTCTAGAGAAGAACCTAATTCACCCGCAATACGTCGCTTTTCAATAGCTTTATTAACCTCATTACGTACTTGGATCAATAAACTCCAGTAAGTTTGTCGATTCCATTGCTGATAAATAGCTTCTAAGGGATCGTTCGCAAATGAATGCGGCAATATGTACCATTCATTCAAAAATACCGTCTTTTCCCGTTTGCCAGGAAGGTATTGCCAAATATCTTCTGCGGTAAAGCTCAAAATCGGTGCTAACCAACGAACAACTGCTTCAGCAATGTAAAAAAGTGCAGTTTGTGCTGACCGACGCGGAACACTTTCTTTTTGCAACGTATATTGGCGGTCCTTTATGATATCCAAATAAAAACCACCTAAGTCGTTAATACAAAAATTATGCAGTTTTTGGTAAATACTATGAAACTGATAGTCTTCATATGCCTTGATAATTTCTATTTGCAAAAAGCGTGCGCGTTCTATAATCCAACTATCTAAGGACAAAAGCTGATCCGAAGAAACGCAATCAGTAGCCGGATCAAAGTCATGTAGATTTGCCAATAAAAAACGTACCGTATTACGAATGCGACGATATGCTTCTGCGGTACGCTTTAAAATTTCATCAGAAACGGCTATTTCTTTACGATAATCCGTTGATGAAACCCATAATCGCAAAATATCAGCGCCCAAACTCTGGATAACCTTATCAGGCGCTATCACATTTCCTAAAGACTTAGACATTTTGCGGCCTTTTTCATCCACAGTAAAACCATGCGTCAATACTGTTTTATAAGGCGCTTTACCAAACATCGCAACGGCAGTTAGTAAAGAAGATTGAAACCAACCACGATGTTGATCAGAACCTTCCAAATATAAATCGGCAGGCCATGCTAATTCAGCATTTTGCATTAAAACAGCATAATGCGAAACGCCTGAATCAAACCATACATCTAAGCAATCTGTTAACTTTTCGTATTGCTTTGCTTCCTCAGGCCCTAATAACTCTTCCCTTTTTAAATCATACCAAACATCAATGCCTTTCTTTTCAACTTGCACTGCAATTTCTTCCAATAAAGCTAAGCTTTTCGGATGTAACTCGCGCGACGTTTGATGGACAAACAAAGGAATTGGAACACCCCAACTTCGTTGTCGCGAAATACACCAGTCTGGTCGTTTTTCTATCATGCCTTCGATACGTGCTTGGCCCCATTCTGGAACCCAATCTACTTGTTCAATAGCCGCTAAACTATCTACTCGCAAACCCTGTTGCTCCATACTAATAAACCATTGTGGCGTCGCACGAAAAATTAATGGTGTTTTATGGCGCCAGCAATGCGGGTAACTATGATGGATAGACTCTTTACTTAATAGATTCCCTTTTTCTTCTAGCACAGTAATTAAGTGTGAATTCACTTTAAAAACATGTTCGCCGGCAAACAAAGGCGTATCCGGTAAAAAACAACCGTTGTCACCTACTGGGTTTACCAATGGCAATTTATACTTTTGTGCTACCCAATAATCCTCTAAACCATGCGCGGGTGCCGTATGCACCGCACCGGTTCCTGTCTCTGTGGTGACATGATCGCCTAAAATCACCGGCACTTGACGATGGTAAAAGGGATGTTGTAATAAAATTCCTTCAAATAGCTTGCCGTTAGCTTCGACTAAACGTTGATAATCTTTTATTTTATAACGTGCCAAAGTCGCCTCTAATAAAGGCTCTGCAATTAACAAACGTTCGGTATCGGTTTGGATTAGGACATATTTAACGATAGGGTTTAAAGCAACCGCCTCATTGGCAGGCAAACTCCAGGGTGTCGTTGTCCAAATAGGGATACTGATGGGACCATGACCTTGCACCGATAATCGATTTAAAAAATCAGTTTCGTCGATCACTCTAAAACGAACATCAATTGCCGATGAGTCTTTATCCACATATTCCACTTCAGCTTCTGCTAACGCAGAACTACAGTTAAAACACCAATGCACGGGCTTAAAACCTTGTTGCAGATGCCCTTTACTAATCACTTTGCCCAAAGCACGAATAATATTCGCCTCGAATTTGAAATCCATCGTTAAGTACGGATGGTCCCAATCCCCTACGACACCTAAACGTTTAAATTCATCACGCTGTATAGATACCTGTTGTTGGGCGTATTCCCTACAGGCCTGACGAAAAGCCTTCGCTGTTAGTTTATTTCCAACAGACCCATATTTTTTCTCAACGTTTAATTCGATGGGCAAACCATGACAATCCCAGCCTGGTACATAAGGCGCATCAAAGCCACTTAAGGTTTTTGCTTTTACAATAATATCTTTTAAAATTTTATTAACGGCATGACCGATATGGATATGACCATTAGCATAAGGAGGGCCATCGTGAAGAATATATTTTGGCTTACCCTGCTTTTTCTTACGCAATTGCTCATAAAGCCCCAAGGATTCCCAATGTTTTAAAACGGCAGGCTCGGCATTAGCCAGATTTGCCTTCATCGGAAATTTAGTAAAGGGAAGGTTTAAGGTATTTTTATAATCAGTCATGTCATCCGCTCAGGCGCTCAGCACACCCTTCAGCCTTAAATTTAAAAAGGTTTATACTCACAGCAATTGGGTTTTTGGCAAGGCACCGCGAAAATGAAGCAACCGCAGTGTATACAACATACATGAGGATTGCGAGTCGAGCGGCGTTGCTACCAAAAATTCAAGTGCGAAGAGTATAGAATAACATGCTTGAAGCTTGTCCAATATAGCAAACTGAAAGCTACTCGGCTTTACATAAACCCTGTTGCGCACAAGTGCCGCTGATATCCCAGCGTAACTGCCCATCAGTTTGGTGTATAGGTGTCAGGATATAGGTGAAATGATCGATCTTATTCACTCGAATCCGCTGAGAAGTTGCAACAATCTGACCATTTTTACCTACTTCTACTGTTGCAACATAGCCTTTAGTGGGATCTTCTGACTTCACATTATTTGGTAACCCATTTTGGCCAGGATCGCCACAGGATGCCAGATTGTCGTGTTCGTGGACACAGGTCATAACAGCTAATTTAAAAGGTGCTGTCGCTTGAACAACCTCGGAAAACTTAGCGCGATTACTATAGTTTTGATAACTAGGAATAGCTATCGCTGCCAAAACACCAATGATAGCAATGGCAATCATAAGTTCCAATAGCGTAAGTCCTCGTTGGTTTTTTCCGATTGCCTTCATAGTAATACTGCCTCCCGATTAATTGTTTCTCAAACTAAAACTAAGCTAAGCTAAAACAAGTTTTTAGCAGAATTTAATCTAGTTTAACAAGGCTTCCTTGTTTAAACCATAGGTTTGCCGTTATATTTTGAAGTTGCACAATTAAAGCTTGGTAAGATAGCAAAAAGAATCGCATTTTCAACTACGGGCGGTATATATAGGATTTGCAATTAATTTAAACAAATTGTAACCTAGCCTTATCCTATATATAATTAAGATATTAAATTAGGAATCTCATTAATAAAGTCAAAAGGATAAATATGGATTATGACACTATAAAAAAAATGCATGATGCTAAAAAAAAATGCCGTATGGTGCATGAGAATGAACTTACAAAAATGCGATCCCTTCTGAATGAAACTAGAGTTTTTTTGATAGATGATAGGCGCGTATTAAATCAATTTTTTGTACAAGAAATGAATGCAATTCGAAGAAGAATTAAAGCGGAAAAGCAAATCAACCAAACTGAAGTTATGTTACGTAAGCACGAACTACTCGTCAGAGAGACTGAACACCAACTTAAGCATATTAATGAAGAAATAGCTTCTTTAGAAACCTCCCTTACAAAATTCGAAAAAAATAAAAATGCTAAACTCTTTAAATTCTTCAAAAAAGAATTTGCTGATAAGAGTAAGAGAGATGATTTTGATAAAAGTGCTTGCAATTCTCCCAGTTTTTCCTATTCAAACCTTGGATATGTCTAGGATAGATATAAACTTCGTACCCTATGCTTATAGCCTGTAAATTAGAGGCATCTTAAATAAGCATAGGTTGATAGCTGAAATGCGGAAGCTAAAAGACAAATTGCTAATGAAGCTTGACTACAATCCGGGGGCTTTTTCAGATAAGCCGATGTAGCTCAGCCGGTAGAGCAACTGATTCGTAATTAAGCGCTTAAATTGTAAGTCATTGAAAAAAAGAGCAGTTTTAATCGGGCGTTCATTACAATTTGTAGAACAATGTATAACAAAATCCAACTTTGTCCCGCAAAAGTCCCGCGCGGATTTTTGTTGTTTTTTCTTCTGAAAATTTATTAGCGTAAGTTGAAATTATTAATTCCTCTTCTTTTACTCTGTAAAATTTCTAATGTTGCAGGTATCAACACCTTCGTTATACATGCGTAAAGCAATATTACAAACATCTCGTTTAGCTGCTTTTCTTGCTGCTGATTCCACTAGTTGAAGAATAAAATCCTTGGTCTTCTTCGCAGAGTGGATTATTTATAGATACATAATTAGCGCAAGGCAGAAGGACAAAAAACCTCTATAGAACAGCCGGTAATACGTTTAATTTTTTCAGGAGATAAGCCTTCGCCCAGGAGGCACCGGGCTATGCGTAGGCATACTTTGTCGGAAAAGGCTACAGCAGCTCGATCCATAAGCTCTAAAAGTGCCTCCTGTGCTTCTTTCTCTAACTCTAATTTTTCAAAAGACTCTTTAATTTTGTATCAAATTCAGGGTTAAGGGAATAACGGCTCATAACTTTAAGAATTAGTGTTTATCCACTAAATCCATCACTTCTTTTTCAGGTAAGCCGGTTAGTTTTTGTACAACTTGTGGGGGCATGCCTTCTTCAATTAGAAGCCTTTTGGCAACTAATAAAATACCTTCGTGCCGGCCCTGCTGTAGAGCTTCTTGCTTTAACTGCTGTACAAATGTCATGATGATTGCTCTATCCTCTGGTAGATCAATGGTGAGAATTTGAACAAACTGTTTAACAGCAGGAAATGGGGATGATTTATCTTACCCCTAAAGAGAAATATGGTGAGATATTCCTACAGAAAATAGGAATTACTTAAGCGTCTTCTAGCTCTAACTCTTGCTCAGATAGTCCTGTTGCTGATTTGATTACAGACAAAGGAACATTCTGTTTTAGTAGATTTCTGGCAATGGCTAAGGCTTTACGATGTTCGCCTTGCTCTAGGCCTTGTTGTAGCCAGGATTGGTGATTTTTCTCAACTTCATCTCTGACAGCGCTTAGTACATAACTCATACCTTCTTCCTCTTTTAATTGCTCTATATCATTATTATACTGAATTTTTAGATCAGGTGGCAAAACAAGCCCCCAGTCAATTACTTTGAATAGATTAAGTATATAATCCTTTTTGTAGCCTTTTTTCAATAAAAGCCGAGTGATTCTTGCTTTCATCTCATAACGACCTTGAGGATTTCCTTTGGTTTCTAAGGCTGCCAATTGGACCAAAACGACTATACCAAATGGATTAGCTGTCTCCTCTAAGCTATTTTTGGCTCCTTGATAATCAAGTAGTTTATTAGCCTGAAAATTAAAAGTAAGAATAGGAAAGCCTAGAACTTGTTTTTGATAGCTTTTAGGGTGCCAACTGTTATTACCATCGGTAAGAATAGCTAAAGTTAAAATAGATTGGCCATGCTTCTCAAAAAGACGATAGTAATATTGAAATAAACGTAAAGGGAATTCATCTTCTTTTTTCCCCTGGACCTCAATATGTATCAATATGACTTCTTCTTGCCCTTCCAATGTTTTGATCTTGAACAATTTATCAACAAAACGCTTACCTACCATAGCATCCGTGGTAATTGCCAGGAGTTCTTTATCAAGTGCTTCATAGCCAGCAGCCCAATCAATCTTTTCTGCTATTTCTAAATAGAAAAACTCCATAAACTCTTTGAAATAGGCATCTAAAACGTCTTTCCATGCGCTATCGTGATTGGCTCTTACTTGTTTGTTTTTAGACATTGTTAATATTCCTTGTTTTTAATTTTAGTAAGCCCAAATCTAATTAAAATAATGAATTAAAAATTTTCACCTTTATAAATCTATTTGAAAATTGATTGATAAACTCAGATTTATATTAGGGTTTTTTATTTTTCTTTAAGTAATCTTCTATTAACTGAATCATAACTTCTTTTATACTTAAGCCTTCCGCAGCAACTTTAGCTCTAAAAGCATTAGCTAAGTCAGCTGGTAACTCGCAAGCAATTCTTGAAATTTTAAAATGAGCTAGCTTCTCCATTAAACCTCTATTTTTTAATATAACCTTGCATAAATTGCTTAATCACAGGACCCATTTTTTTACCTTGACTAGCTACTTTTGCCTTAAAGGCATCTTTTAACTTTTTGGTAACCTTGAAGCTGAGAAGAATTAGTTCATTTTCACTCTTTGTGGTTTTACGATCATGTCTTTTGATATTCATGACAAACCAATAGGAAATATATATGACATCATATGACTATATTGGGTAAAAACTCTAAATTTGTCAAATTTAGGATTATATAAAATACATATTTTACAAAGTATGTATTTTTTGCTATGCTTAGTTTAATTTAATTAATGAGGATTACTAAACCCAGAATGTGAGTGCAAAAATATCAAATACGCGTCCCCCAAGGTGATCAGACCTTGGGGACAAACACAACCAACAACCTTACGTTACTAAGGAGCCAGTATGACCGCAAAAGTCAGTTTAGATCATCGTGCCCGTATTCAGCAATCTTTAGAAGCACTTATCTATCGAGCCTGCCAAATTGGCGAGCAAGTTCAATCTTTAGAAAAGCAAATTAGTACATATCTAGTTCAATTGGCCAACCGATTTGATAAAGAGATTCATCAACCCACAAAGTTTATGCCTCTTCATGATAGGGATAAATTTCGCCAGCTTAATGAACATTTTCGCTTTAAATTCAACCAGACTATTTCAACGTTGTTCCTAGACACTCGTTTGTTTGAAAATTGGTTATGTAACTATAACTGTGAAGTCGCTATTGCTCACATTAATTTGGGGGTGGCTCGTGGATAATAAAAATCTTCATATCTTCAAATTAATAACGGCAAATATTGACCTTATAATGCACGTCAATCAGCACTTCAAAGAGACTCAAATGCTTTTCCGAGGAGGTGACATCCCTTTTGAGCATGTCAAAAAGCTTTATAAATTGACAGCGCAACACTATGCGCAAACAGAAAAACCTAGCCTACTTCTCCTAAAAAGTTTAGGAGAAGTAGGGCCATTAATTGATACGAATTTGTTCGAAGAGATATTCTTTCACAATAACCCTTAAAGAGGAAATATGAATACCAATCAATCAGTTTTAAATCGAGATAGCGAATTTCGTTTGATTCAACGATTAGATCGGATCGAAGCAACACTTTATAAAATCAAACGTTCTCTCTTCAAATGGGGAATCGGTTTAGCTTTCATTCTAGTTGCTTCAGAAGGGTTTATTTACATAGTTCATTTATAAATTAAATCTGCCAAACCCCATTAAGGGGGACAGCGACAAAGGTGCGACAACACCCCTGCCGCTGTCTGGCCACTTATCTCAACAACCTAATATTAGTAGGAGTGAGCATCATGGTTGCGCCCAGCTTATATCGATCGTCGCATCGAGGCAAATTTAAATTTCCAGTTTTAATATCCAGTTTTCTGGATATCGCATTAAATTTAGAACACATTACATTTGCAATAAAACTGACTAAAAATAAATTAAATTTTTGTCTTCTAATATCCAGTTTCCTGGAAATAACTTTTAGTTTTTATCTCTTTAGACTAATTACATCTCAAACAAAAAAAGAGTATGTAATGCATCTATACGTTAATGATCCACATCAACTGCTTAGAGGTTGATATGGCCTTTAATAAAAAAACTCGAGAAACCACTTGGCATCAATCTCTCTTGCGCGTGGAAAGATGACTATGGGTTAAGTTGGTTGCCTTCAGCACCAAAAATTAAGCTTGAATCTGAAAAAGATAAACGAAAGCCTTATCCTTTATCACCCGAAGAACAAATAAAGTTGTTTAATGAACTTCCTAATCATTTACGAAGGATGGCTATATTTGCCGCTAATACAGGATGTCGAGATCAGGAAATCTGTAACTTACAATGGGAATGGGAAACTAAAATACCTGAAGGATCGGTATTTTTAATTCCTGACTGGCGAGTTAAAAATAGAGAGGAACGACTTGTTGTACTCAATAGGATAGCTCATTGTGTAATAGAGGAAGTACGGGGGATTCATTCAAAATATGTGTTTACCTTATATGTGTTTACCTTTCGAGGTAAGCCTATAACACGGATGTTAAATTCAGCTTGGAAGAAAGCCCGTACACGTGCTAGGTTACCTCAAGTGAGGGTTCATGATCTTAAACACATCTTCGGCCGGCGTTTGCGTGCAGCTGAAGTAAGCTTTGAGGATCGGCAGAACTTATTAGGACATAAGAGCGGACGTATTACGACCCACTATTCTGCGGCTGAATTAGCTAACCTAATCCGTGCCGCTAATAAGGGTTGTGATTCAGTTAACCAACTTATTGTTCTCAAACGAGGGCAAATTAACGCAGCTCCCGCAAAAGTCCCGCACGGAATTTTACGGGAAAATTTAAAGGTAGTTTAAGCGATAAATTTTATGAATCAGTTAGAAGCAAGTTCCATGTTAATTTATGCTAAAAATAGCGGGACATAGTGGCATTGCTAATGAAGCCCGAATTGACTACAATCCGGAGGCTTTCAGGTAAAGCCGATGTAGCTCAGTCGGTAGAGCAACTGATTCGTAATCAGTAGGTCGGACGTTCGACTCGTCTCATCGGCACCAGTAAAATCAAGGCCTTACGAAATAACTCTGGGTCTTTCCCACTTTAGGGGGCAGCTTAAGCACATAAAACTTTAACTCTTAAGCGGTAATTTTCAAAGTTACGAAAGCCCCCATATGCCCTTCCTTATATTTTTCTGTTACATTAAAATAGGTACCCATAGATAATAAAGAGAACATTATGAGCTACCGTTTTATTAAGCTTTTTTCACTAAAAGAACCTTCAGAAATCGTAATTGATCATTTTAAGGACTTTCTTAAATCTAACGAAATTAACAAGTGCACTTTCCAAATTGAGCAAGGACTATATGCTAGTACAGAAAATCGTAATCAGGGATATAATTACCTGCTTAAAGTGACGTCCTTTGAAGAAGATATCGAAAATTTCAAAATAGAGTTAGAGCTAGAAAAAGAATATAAAAAACTTTTAAAAACTATAGCCCTTTATTTAAATGAAAACCATAAGACTTTTTCAATATACTATGAACCATCGCAACAATTCACTAATCTTAGTATAGAAAAAACCCAGATAAACCATATTGTTTTTTTACCTTTTAAGTCATCTTGTACTGACGAAGAAATTGACCAGTCTTTCTTACAGTTAAAAAAATTATTTAATGATTTACCCGGCATTTCTTCTTTTTGTTATGGAAAATGCGAAGGTAGCCTAGAAAAATCCTATGTTTTTGAAATGGGATTTTCTGACAAACAAGCTAGAGATAGCTATTTAACAAATGATCAGCACGTAAAAGTAGCAAATTATATTATTCCTTTACTTGAAAAAGGAAAAGAATCAATTATTGTCTTTGATTACTCTCCTTCGAAAATAAATAAACGGCCTGAGTTGAAAAGTAGTTCATTTTTCTCCTCTGTAGAAACAACCGCTGAAATACCTGAAACTTCTTCTAAACTAGCAGCAACAATATAAGTTCTAATAACTCAAGGTAGGTCACCACAGTTAATAAAGAGTAGCTTACCCGAGCTACAGGTTAAATACTAACTTAGTATGTAAAACTAACGAATCTTTTAAAAAAAAATTTAGTAAAAAACCACATCAGTTACTTCATCACACCGTTTTTACGAATACCTTAGTTTATTGCAGATTATTATGAAAATATTTTAATAACTGACATAGTTACACTGATTGTCACAATAAAAGTACCAACAAACCATTTAATAACCTCATGTTTTACCTCCGTTACTTCCCTTCTAACTTCTTCTATTTTTAACTCTAACTTTGATTCCGTATCTTTTAGCTTCACTTCAACTCTTCCCTCAGATTCAAGAAGGTCCCGCTTAGTACAAGCATTACCATCAATGGTTTGAAAAACTAGATTAACCTGCGCCTCCGCTTGTTGCGGAGGTATACCTGCCTTCTCTAACTTTTTAACCCATGTAAGCGTATCAAACTTCATAAGTACCTCTGCCATTACTCAGCTCCTTTTTTATACTTTTTTAATCAATTTCTTATAAATTTCAGTACATTAATAGTGCATGTAAAATATCTACGCTATTTAATCTTAAAAGATAATTACAGCAACTTGACGTCTAAATAGTTTAACTTGAACTATGCTTAAAAAAAATATATTTTTTCGTATATTTTTTTATTCTATTTGATACTTGTAAGCTTATTTCTAAAATTTATAATTAAATTTTTAGAAATAAATCACTTATATTTACTGAAGTTTGAGTTATATAATGAAGCCTATATCCTGGAAGGGTTAATTTTCAAAGCAGAAACAAATGATCAATGTAACAATAAAACTGTTTTGAGTGTTCGTGTCCACACCTTTACAACATAAATAAAAAAAACCCGCCTAAAGCGGGTTTTAGCTAAGTTTTAAGTTTTTGAATTAAGCAACTTCAGCAAGGTTAATGGTACGTTGGCCAGGTTGCCAGTTACAAGGACAGAGTCCCCCATCTTGTAAAGCATGTAGTATACGTAGTACTTCTTCAGGATTACGGCCTACACTTAAATCAGTGACCATACTAAAACGAATCATACCTTCCGGGTCAATGATAAAAGTTGCGCGTTGTGCAACACCCGCATCCTTATCTAAAATCCCTAAGTTAGTACACAATTCACGTTTGATATCACTCAACATAGGGAATGAAAGATCACTTAAACTAGCATCATGCTGCCGCCAAGCACGGTGTACAAATTCACTATCTGTACTACCCCCTAATAATACGGCATTACTTTCTTTAAACTTATCATTTAAATCATTAAACGCAACAATTTCAGTTGGGCATACAAACGTAAAGTCTTTAGGCCAAAAAAATAGTACCAACCATTTGCCGGGATAAGAACCCTGATTAATCTCTGTAAAAGCCTTATTGATATCAATATCAACTGTAGCTTGGAGCTTAAATTCCGGTAACTTATCTCCTACTGTTAACATCGTCATGGTTATTTTCCTCTTTCAAATAAAAACTTGTTTTCAAAATCTATAAATCCTTTACATCAAAATGCTGTATAAAGCGCTATAGACAGTATTATTCAATCATTATAACAGGCCTACTTTCATTAAAGAAATGAATTTTCTTTATTAGGAAATAATAAAGTAGAAAATAAACGCATGAAATAGGCGCTAGAAAAAGTGGGCAATAGCGCCTCTAAATCGTCGAAAGAAGCTATTAAACGATGCTGAAAATCACTTTTTCCTTCCATTAAGTCCTGAAAGGGTATCTCATTGTCACAAGTGTCATCCTGGAGCTGGTAAACTAAACCTATTGCGTCACCGAGGCGCCCTAACGATAACAAAACCCCTGACGGGGAATTGGCCGTAATTCCTACTAATTCTAATGAAGCACGAAACAAAGAACCGGTCTTTAAGCGATAAATAACTTCCAGCGCCGCACTGCTTAATGGTGTAGCTAGTCCGCTAAATTCCAGGGCTTGCCCACCTGCCATTCCGCTAGAACCTGCTGCTTTTGTTAGCGCCTTCAACATCCGGAGAATTTGTGTCGGCTCTAACGGAGCTTGCAACAACACTTCAAAAGCAAGTGCTTGTAAGGCATCGCCGGCTAATAGGGCAATAGCTTCTCCAAACTTCTTGTGACAACTCGGCTTACCGCGTCGGCAATCGTCATTGTCCATCATAGGAAGATCATCATGGATCAAGGAGTAAGCATGGATCAACTCAACTGAACAGGCTGCATGGTCTAATCTCTCTAAAGGAAGCCCCAACGCTTCACCTAGACTATAAACTAGTAACGGCCTTAAGCGCTTCCCGCCTTCTAAAACCGAATAACACATAGCTTGATGCAGAAGATTAGAATCTGTAGGTAAATAATCCGCTAAAAATCGATTGATTCGTTGTTGGTAGGTTAGAAAATCCGCTTCAATAATCACTAAACAAGTTCTTCGTTAACTTCAAAGGGCATGAGAATATCTTTCTCGTCTTTGTTAAGCAAGATCTGCACACGCTGTTCTGCTTTTTTTAGGGTCACTTGGCAATTTTTTAATAGATGAATCGCTTGTCCAAATTGCTCAAGTGATACTTCTAATGTTGAATTGCCCTGCTCCATTTGTTCAACTATTTTCTCTAGCTCAATTAAGCCTTTTTCAAAGTCAAACGCTGCATTTTTTTTCGTCTTTGGCATAAATAATATCCATTGCGCATGAAGATTTTATTTACATCTTCACGTGCTTTTTTCACGTTGGGAACCTTCAAGAAATCGTCTCGCACCTACCTTGGAAATATTTATTGAGAAGCTAAGTCTCTCCAAAAATAAGCTCAGGACTCACTCGGACATTGAAAAATTCGCACTTTAAATGGCGAGCGGTATAGTACCGTTTCTATCACCTTAAAGATTATGAGAGTCCAGCAAAGTGATGTCAAATACTATAGACTATTGATAGTTCATTATGCAGGAACCAATTGGATGTATTTAAAAAAAGTTCTCGTTTATTTGGGGTTGTTATTATTGCCTCATTTAAGCCTTGCGCAAGACGTTCATGAATATCATTTAAAAAATGGGCTTAAACTACTAGTGAAGGAAGATCATCGTGCACCCGTTGTAATCTCGGAAATCTGGTACAAGGTAGGTAGTAGTTACGAGCCCAATGGAATAACAGGAATCTCGCACGCCTTAGAACATATGATGTTTCGCGGAACTGAAAAATATGGCCCTGGTGTACTTGAACAAATGGTTGCAAACAATGGTGGTCAACAAAATGCTTTTACGGATAGCGATTTTACAGCCTATTATCAAGAATTTTCAGCTGACAAATTACCCATTAGTTTCGAGCTAGAAGCCGATAGAATGCAAAACTTATTATTGCGTTCAGAAGATTTTGCCAAGGAAATCCAAGTTGTAATGGAAGAGCGGCGCATGAGAGTCGATGATAATCCGCAAGCAACATTAATAGAACGTTTTAATGCAGCCGCTTTCGTAGCAAGCCCTTATCATCACCCTGTCATAGGATGGAAAAGTGATTTAAAAAATATGACTGTTAACGATCTACGACAATGGTATAAAAATTGGTATGCGCCTAACAATGCGATTGTCGTAGTAGTAGGAGATGTTAAGCCAAATGAAGTTTATCAATTAGCACAAAAATACTTTGGGCCTATAAAGGCATCACCACTTCCACCGTTAAAACCAGCCAGCGATATTCAGCCATTAGGACAAGATCGCCTCAGCATTCACATACCTGCACAATTACCTTGGCTTGTGATGGCTTATCGTGTGCCCGTCATTAATGCCGATATTAAAAGCGCAGACCCTTATGTTTTAGATCTTATTACTACTTTATTATCCACCGGAAATAGTGCCCGATTTGCTAAAAACTTAATTAGGGGAAAGCAAATAGCCGCTGATGCTGATGCCTCTTATAACCCATTTAGCCGTTTAAATAATTTATTTATATTAGATGCAACGCCTGCACTAGGACATAACTTACCTGAGTTAGAAGCAGGCTTACACGATCAAATCAAACTATTACAAACACAACCCATTAGTTCGGAAGAACTAGCACGTGCTAAAGCACAGATAGCGGCAAGTAAAATCTACCGAGAAGATTCTATTACGCAGCAAGCTTTTGAACTAGGTAGTTTAGCGGCGGTCAATCTGCCCTGGAAAATAGAAAAAGACTATCTTAAGCACATCAATGCGATAACACCACGTCAAATACAAGACACCGCAAACAAGTACTTGCAGCCACAGTATTTAATCGTAGCCTATTTACATCCTTTGCCTTTACAACCATCTCATTCTAACACTCAAGGACTCTTGCATGCGCGCTAAAAGTTTTTTATCTCTATTTTTTTTATCGGCAATCCTTATTGTCAGCACAGCAAAAGCAACTGAATCTAAGCCCGTATTACCTATTGAACATTGGACTACTAAAAATGGGATTCCTGTATATTTTGTCGCTAAATCACAAATCCCTATGGTTGATATTGGCATCGTATTTCGCGCAGGCTCTGCTTACGACGGCACTTCACCTGGGATTGCTCAATTTACTGCACAAATGTTAGATCAAGGCACACACAACCTAAATGCCGATCAAATTGCAACCCGTTTTGAATCGGTAGGCGCACATTATAACGCAGCTATCAACCAGGATATGGCTATACTCAATTTACGTTCACTAAGTAGTCCGCAATTTTTTAACTCTTCTTTTAATACATTTGTCGATATCGTAAGCCGTGCAAATTTTCCACAAGTTGCGATAGATCGAATTAAAAAACAAACCGAAGTTGCGCTTCAACAGGAAGCACAAACACCTACAGCAATTGCACGCAACGCATTTTACCAAGCATTGTATAATCACCACTCCTACGCTGTACCTTTATTAGGCACAAACCAAAGCATTAAAAAGATCACGTCGACAAAGTTAATAGATTTTTATCAGCGTTACTACGTTGCTAAAAATGCGGTGATAGCCATCGTAGGAAATGTGACAAAAGCCAAAGCAGTTAGTCTTGCTGAACAACTAGCAATCGCACTTCCTCAAGGAGAAAAAGCTACTCTCTTACCAGCTATCCCCACGCCTCAGTTAACTACTTATTTGCATAAGATTGCCTATCCATCGCAACAATCAACGATTTTTTTGGGACAAATTGGCATCACACTGAAAGATCCAAATTATTTCCCGCTTATATTAGGCAACCAAATTTTAGGGGGTGGTATCTTAACTTCACAACTTTTTACTGAAGTAAGAAACAAACGCGGACTTTGTTATGGAATAAGCAGCCGTTTCAACACGCTAGAAGCCGGGGGTCCTTTTATTATCGTTTTACAAACCCGTAATGATCAAGCATCTACTGCTCTAACAGTAACGCAAAGCGTCTTGAAAAAATTTATAGAAAAAGGACCTAGCGAAAAAGAACTCGAGGCGGCTAAGCAAGCACTTATTGGAAGTTTCCCACTTACGATTGCAAATAATGCAGCTATTTTAGGAAATTTAGAAAAAATAGGATTCTACAAACTTCCCTTAACCTATTTAGATAGTTATCGAGAAAAACTTAACAATGTGAATATAAACCAAGTTCGGTATGCATTTCAAAAACATATTAATCCCAAAAAACTACTTATAGTCATGCTTGGAGACAATTAGTAGGCAACGTTAACTCCTATATTAGATTCATAATTCTCGCTATTTACACTTAAATTAGCCAAGCTATCTGGAACAAAATAAAAGCTTGACTGATTCAATACATAGCTTGGCAAGGTAATTGACGGTGATGAGTCGTTTCGTAAAATTTGTGTATCTGACGGATCTATACGTCTAAGATAAAAACTTAATGCCTCAGGGTCTATAAGCTGCGCTAATTTTTCCTTAGTTTGTTGCCTCTGTTCTTGCGCTTCTTTAATAGCATAACTCAGAAAATTAACCTCACTTATTTTTTCAGTAAATTTTGACAACAAATCAGCTTCTTGCTCAATTTCATTTAAAGAATTCTTTTGTAACATCTTCCCAATAAATTCCCCACTTATATCTGAAAGCTTCTTTTCTTCTAAAACCAATCTATTTTTATTTTTAGTATAAATAATAAAATAATTTAAATAGTCCGCTAGTAAATTATTAACTACTTGATTAGCAGGAAAATACGGCGCACAAAAAACATTTGCGACAAAATTATTGTCAACAACAAAATTATATTTTTCAGAAGATTGAAGCAAGTAATAAGCACAAGCGCTAAGCCTCGCTAAAACGTTTTCAAACGACTGTTCATAATAAATCATAAGATTTTTTATAGACTCTATACAGCTAAGAGGATACTGAAAAAAAGTGTCTAACTTATATTGCTGATGTTTTAATTCCTGTTTTTTATCAATAAATTCTTTTTCATAGTAGGATAATATTTTCAAAAAGACAGTAGTCGTTTTATTTAAAATAGAAAATGAACATTTCTCAACCGTACTAAAAATATTATCTAAATAGAAATACCTTTTTCGCCTCCAAACCTCTAGCTCGGCATTCCATTCACTAAATCTCCTTAATTCAATTAGTTCATAAACCGCGTTTTCCGAACAAGAAGTTTCAGAATTTATAGCTAGATTTTTCCTGTGTTTTGATTTCTTCTTTCTTCGCTTGAAAGATTGTTTACTATTTTCAGGGTTATTTATCGGCAGAATATTTTTATCTGGCATAGCCGGCGCAGGGTGCGTATATAAAACGTCATTTTGTTGCTTAAGGCAATTGAATATTTTCTCATATTCCTCGGCCTGAAAAACAACATTATAAAATTCTATAACCATAGGAGATTCATTATCGCCTATTAATTTAATTATATTTTTTAACCAACACATTTTTTGATTTAAAATAAAATAGTTTTCTTTAAATAGTTTATTCATTTTTTTTATATCTGAATCATAACAAAAAAAATTTGGAATAGCTGTTTTTGATTTTAAAGGATCATTTACGAAAAACTTTTCTATTTCATCATTACATAATTTATATTTCCTTGTGATAGCTATTATTTGCTGGTCAATACATTCAATCGCGAAAAAACAACTCTCTATGCTTTTCTTTAACGACTCCAACCCTTCATCACTATCAAACTGAGAAGTAGCTTTCGAAATAATATTTTTTACAGCCTCAAAAATACTTGCTAAATTCGGAGACAACGAGCTATTAGCTCCAAGCTTATTAAGATCTTGAGCAATAAGATTAATTGAGGCTCGAATTCTTCCTATTGTGGAGAAAAATTTATTTCGTTTACGTGTGTTTTTACTACATTTAATTATAGTATCTTCTGGTTGATCGGTATACTGCGCAATATCAAGTAAATCTTTAGAGAGGCAAGCCATGGGTACAAAAAGTACCTTGGGATTTACTAATTTCTCTATTACCTCTAATTCTTTTTTTTTCGAACAACTAAGTTTTTCACTCGTATTTATTACAGTTAGCTCACAACTTTCAGATAATAAATAATCCTCTATCGTTTCAACTTTTAAGACAAGTTGTTTTTTTCTAGCTTGCAAAGTATTGAGTGTTTTCAAATCTTTTCCACTGGAACCCAAACACTTAGAAAGTTGTCTAGATTTAATATTAATACTTATATCACTTAAACTAGCTTCATAGTCAAAACCCCATTGTGAATCTTGTTCCTCTTCTATGATTAAAATCAAATCTTGAATATAAGTTAAAAGAAAAGTTATTTCGTCCAATAAATTTGCTTTACACTTAAAAAATTCATCTTTGTTTAAATATGTTTTTCTAAAAAAAATTTTTTCGCTAAATTCTAGTTTTTTTTCTTTTTCGTCCACTTCGCTTAACGAAATTGTTAATAGCATCTGAATGGTAAGCGACTTGTGACGCATTATTTTATTTTCTATATTACCCAACTTGGAATTTAATTCTAAGAAAATAAAAATACCAAACGACAAATAGCTTAAACATAATAAATCTTTGGTCGTTAGAGCTTCTAAAGCTATAGGATAATCGTTTTCAGCCTGATTAAAAACTACGTCAATAATATTTTCCGTAGCCTGACATAAAACATCTCTAGATTTCTCTTGATAAATAACAGAAAAAAAATATTTTATAATTTCCTTATTACTTTTTATATTATCAATTCTTGATGTATTTATTATCAACGAATAGTCCAATCCGGTTTTATTCTCCATAAACGCGACCAAATCTTGTTTTGTTTCTTTTCTTAATATCGAGTTCAACATTTTAATTTCATGAAAGTATTTTTCATTTCTAAGTAAGCTAATTAAAGACGTCTTGATAAGAGTTAATTTATTATAACTATCTTTAAAAAAAATCAAGCGTTTATCAATGCCGCATTTAGAAAATTCTAGCTCTGACTCGAAGAAAATATCAGATTCATTTTCTAATTTAATAATTGTTTTTTTTAGACTAAAAAGATCACGTAGAATAAAATCACTCATAGGGAAATTTAAAATATCTTTATGAAATTTAATATATTTCTTAAACTTTTTAAAATTGGAGGCTATGGGCCTACATTTCAAAAATTTAAATAAAGCTTCATATAAAAACACTGCGATTACGCCCACCAGAGAATGCTTAGTTGAAGGCATTGGCAGCTTGGTCAATTGACTTTGAAAAAAAGCCTCTAAATCGTTTATATTAAAAATATCTTTTGAGACACATACAAGAGGCTCTAAAAAAATATCGCTAATTCTTTCGCAAAAAAGCATATATTTTAAAAAAGAATCGGGGCGTAAGCTTTTATCGAAATTCTTAAATAAACTATCTATAATTTTTTCTAAACGGCGGTGATGTTCACTATAATTTAAAACTTCTAGATCACTTTTCAAATACAATTTGCAATCGGCTACCTTTATTAATACTTCTTCTTTTTCTTTCAGAATATTTAGTCTTTTATAAACTGAGAATCCGGGATCGCTATCAGAGATAAGTAACGCAAAAAATAAACTATAAAACTCTTCGACAAAACAAAAAAAAAGTGTGCATTTATTTAAAACAGTGTAAACGTAGCTAAGTTCATTAATTATTTTCATTAAAGCTTCTTTCTTCTCTAGACAGTCCTTTTTTTTATTAAGTAGTTTGTGTCGTTGAGATGTATCGGTCACTTTAGAAAGCAACTCAACAACTAACTTAAGCTTCTTATCTAGTTCAATTATCTCTTTTTCTTTCTCCTTTTTTTCTTCACACGTGGAATAATAAATAGAAGAACTTGACTCTGCAGGAGAACTTTGCGAATAGTTTATATCTGTATTGAACTTCATGCTCATTATTTTTTTAGGCATATCCATTTTTCCATAATATTTTTTATGGATTCAGTATATACCTTCTTAATATTTTTTCAGCAATAAATTAAAAACTTAGCTAAAAGCTTTATTTACAATTCAATTTACCTATAACACTGAAAAAAATACTTAACAAATGGCCAATTCTTGTTTTTTCAAGTTACTAAATATTTTTTTTGCTGCATTGAGTGTAAATTCAAGCTCTTTTTCACCGTGTACACTAGAAACAAATCCTGACTCAAAAGGTGATGGGGCAAAATAAATCCCTTCCGCTAACATTTTATGAAAAAACTGCTTAAATAAAAATGTATTACAGCACTTAACTTGTTCATAATTATAAATTTCTGTTTCTTCTGTGAAAAAGAGTCCAAATAACCCACCAATGCAATGCGCCTGCAAAGGTATATCTGCTTCTTTAGCAACGCTCAGTAAACCTTCTATCAGTTTATGCGTCATCATACTTAATTCGGTATAAAATTCTGGTTCGCTAATTGCTTCTAAAGTTGCTAACCCCGCCGCCACCGATATGGGGTTACCTGACAGTGTACCTGCTTGATACACCGGCCCTTTGGGTGAAAGATAATCCATAATATCGCTTCGACCTCCCAATGCACCGATGGGTAACCCTCCGCCAATAATTTTTCCTAAGGTCGTGAGGTCTGGCTTTACCTGATAAACTTCTTGTGCCCCACCTAAAGCAACCCTAAAGCCTGTTATGACTTCATCAAAAATTAGCAAACTACCATTTTGATCGCACAAAGTACGTAACTCTTCTAGAAAGCCAGAAAGAGGTAACACACAACCCATATTAGCCGCCACAGGCTCCACTATAACGGCTGCAATTTCTTCGCCGTGATGTATAAACGCTTGTATGACTTGCTCAAGGTTGTTGAAATCAACACTTATTGTTTGTTGTACAACTTCTTTCGGAATACCAGCCGAATCAGCTAAGGCAAAACTTGCTAACCCGGAACCAGACTTAACTAATAAAGCATCTGCATGACCATGATAACAACCGTTAAATTTGAGAATCTTATTACGTTTGGTAAACCCTCGCGCAAGACGCACGGCTGTCATAGTTGCTTCTGTACCTGAATTCATCAACCGTATTTTTTCTAGATTTGGCATTCGCTTGGTAATCTCTTCTACCAAATCAGCTTCTGCTGCTATGGACGCGCCGAAACTCAGACCTTTTAAAGCCGCTGCTTGCACAGCACTAACAACATTCGAAGGCGCGTGACCCAAAATCAATGCGCCCCACGAACCAACATAATCGAGATAACACTTACCTTCAACGTCAAATAAATAGGCTTTATCGGCATGGGAAAAAAAAATAGGATTGCCGCCGACAGCGTTAAAAGAACGCACAGGAGAATTAACCCCCCCAGGAATAAATTGCTGGGCACGTAAAAATAGTTCTTTAGAAGAAGACATGTGAAAATGACCTGACAATAAAGCTTAATTCAAGACTAGGTTTGGAAAGAGGCCTGTTTTTTTATATACTTTGCCAACAAAAGGCTTACAAAGATACCACTACTCATAAAATCTAGTTAGAATCATACTATAGACCTCCTTTGAAGCACAGCGCTTTTTTTGAATGAATTAGGGGAAAATGTCCTATTAATACTTACAATGAGCAGTTTATGCCGTTAGCAAAAGGAACTTATGAATACCCTATTCTAACTAAGTTATTTTATGCTTAAGTCGATTAATACATTCAAAAATATCTACCAAGAACATAAACTATTTAAACGTAGAGCCTTTGCCATCCTTATAGGTATTACACTATTAACTATTATCTTATTAGGGCGTTTAATTTACCTACAAGTCTTCCAGCATAAACTCTATACGACATTGGCCCGTCAAAATCAGCTTGGCCTTGTTCCTATTGAACCCAATCGCGGTCTTATTTATGACAGGAATGGAGTTTTACTGGCCGAGAACAAACCCATCTTCAATCTCGTAGTCACTCCTGATTTAGTGCGCCACATGCCCGAAACAATTTCTGCACTCTCTAAAATCATTAAGATTGATCCAGATGACCTAAAACAATTTGAACGCCAACGACGTTTACATCATCGTTTTGAACCCATCCCTTTACGCGTTAAATTAAGCGAAGAAGAAGTAGCCAAGTTTTCGATTGAGCGCTATCACTTTCCTGGTGTTAGCATACAAGCGCAAATGATCCGTTATTATCCGAAAGGCGCCGCTTTTGCAGCAATAGTGGGATATATGGGCCGAATCAATGAAAAAGAACTGCAAACAACCGTTGATCCAGTCAATTACAGTGCGAGTAACTTTATTGGGAAAACAGGCATAGAAAAATATTATGAAGCCCGACTACATGGTACCGTAGGCTATCAACAGGTCGAAACCAACGTCCACGGCCAAATCGTTCGTATTCTAAAGCAAACCCAGCCAATTGCTGGGAAAAGTGTCAAGCTAACAATCGATAGTGGTTTGCAAGAATTAGCCCAACAAGCCTTAGGCCAGCAAAAGGGCGCTATCGTAGCACTCGATCCACGAAATGGAGAAATCTTAGCCTTTGTAAGCGGCCCTAGTTTTGATCCCAACCTCTTTGTCAGCGGAATTAAACAGAAGGATTATGATGCTTTAAAAAATGCACCGGGAAATCCTTTATATAATCGGGCATTACGTGGTTCCTATCACCCTGGCTCTACGATCAAACCTTTTATCAGTATTGAAGCGTTAACGGATAATGTCATTACCCCTTCTTATACGATTCATGACGCAGGCGAATTCCAAATTAATGGTAGGGGGCGTATTTATCATAACTTCCGCCGCCATACTTATGGTGATGTCAATCTACTCAAAGCTTTAACTGTATCTTCCGATATCTATTTTTATAATTTAAGTATGCGAATGGGTATTAACCGAATCTACAAGGGTCTTAAGCGTTTTGGCTTTGGCGCGCCCCTTGGTGTTGATCTTACTGATGAAGGGGGCGGTATACTCCCCAATCCTGCTTGGAAAGAAAAATCTTATGGACAGTCATGGTATCCCGGCGACACTTTAAATTGCGGAATAGGTCAAGGATTTTTACTAGTAACGCCACTACAATTAGCCTTCGCTGTAAGCACATTGGCAGATTGGGGCGAGCGTTGGAAACCACATGCCGCTTTAAGTTGGCGCTCCGGAGACGGTACAGTAACGCCTGTTGAGCCTAAACAGCTAGGCTCAATAGATGATGTACCTCAACCTATTTTAAGTTTTATCCGCACTGCCATGCAACACGTCGTAAATGCCCCTGGCGGGACTGCTGAACGTTTTTTTCCGGGCGCGCCTTACACCTTGGCAGGGAAAACGGGGACCGCTCAAGTATTTAGCATGAAAAATAATGAGCGCTATGATACGAAAACCATTGCTACAAAGCTGCGTGATGATTCCTTATTTATCACCTTCGCTCCTGTTGAGAACCCTAAAATAGCTCTGGCTATTATCGTTCAAAATAGTGTAACTCCTGCAGCTGGAATCGCACGACGACTCCTCGATTATTATCTTATTCCACCATCACCTATCCCAACAATTACTTCTCAAGAATCCATACCACAAACCGCTTCTCCTCCCAGCTGCGAGACTGAAGAACAAGCCATCAAATCACCTCCTGTCATCACTGATAGTGATGCTCCCGCGGTAATTCTTCCAACCAAAGAGCAAGATAAAGAAGAAGCTAAAAATGAGGATGTCGACGAAAACGATTCTAACCCCTCACCAGAGGATGAAAACGACGAAGACGAACTATCCGAAGAATAACTTAATTGACAAATAACCCTCATAACGGCATGATTAGCACTAAATTTATCTAGACTTACCCTAAATATAAGTATTTGGAGATTCTTACATTGGCCAACACAAAACAAGCAAAAAAACGCGTACGGCAAGCAGAAAAAAATCGTGAGCATAACGCAAGTTATCGCTCCATGATGCGCACTTACATTAAGCGCGTTGTTACTGCCATCGAAGCCGGCAAAGCAACAGAAGCAGATACCCAGTATCAGGTTGCTCTTCCTATCATTGATCGTATGGCAACAAGGGGCTTTATTCATAAAAATAAAGCAGCCAGACATAAAAGTCGTTTACTAGCTAGAATTCGCAAACTAACAGCGGCTGAAGCGGCGCCTACTGCTTAATAGCGCTATTAAAAAAGCGCTTCCAGTTCTTTTTTTAGCTCAGCATGATGCTCTGTTAATTTTACCGTGGTTTTACCCAGGCTTTTATATACCTGTGCTAAATCAGTGAAGGATTCTAATGTTTTGAGGTGCTTTTTCAACGTTGCTTTATCGCTTCGTTGAATAGGGCCTGTCAATGCATTCCTTGCATCACTAGACGATTTAATTCTACTTAGCGACTGTTCCATTAGATTATGGACGAGTGTTTTAGACAAGCTATTAGATAATCCTGATTTTTCATAACAATCTTTCGCAATGACTGATAACGTAACTAAATAGTTAGACGCAAAAACACTGGCGGCATGGTAGAGTGCTTTATGTTGCTTTTCTACCATAAACAACTGTCCGCCTATGCCTTTTATTAGCTGAGATATGCGATCTAACGCTTTGCTATTTCCCTCAAACGAACAATAAGACCCAGCAAAAGTATGCACATCGGCTGCCGGGTTAGAAAAACCAAATAATGGATGCAAACTCGCTGTATAACAGCCTAATAGTTTAACGGCATTCAAACACTCTGATGTATGCAAACCGCTACAGTGGAAAACCAAGCTCCCTGCCTTAGGCGAAGCCTGTTCCGCAAGTTGTTGGCACAGCGTTTCAATCTGATCATCAGGGGTTGCAATTAAATAAATATCCGCGGGTTTAAACTGGCTCATGGTATGACAGGCAGTACCTTCGCCTATAAAAGTAACCGCACTGCTTGCACTTACAATGCTAGCATTATAGATATCTTGGATACATACAAGATTATTTTTTTTCCACAAATAGCCCAGTGTTTTTCCCAAACGGCCACAACCAATAATAGTTAATTTCATATTATATTAAGCATAATAACATCTACAGCAATGACGACGATAAAAAAACTATTTTATACTCGCTTCTAGCGCTTCACTATTTAAACAAACTGTATTCGTTTGAAAGGCCCATTTAGCACCATGACGATTAATACAATCTAACATTTCTAAATAAAGTGCTTGTTGCATCCCTAAAAAATCAGCACTATCAACAAGATTGGTATAGGCGCTAACCGATATATTGAGTGATGAATGAGCTAATTCATTGAGGTTAACTATTATAGAACGGGTCTTATCGATAGCAGGATTTTCCTTCAGTATGGCTTGAATCTCCTCTAAAATAGCTGGAACTTTTGCTAAATCTTGATAACGCAAATTAATACAGCAAGAAAATCGACGAGACTTCGTTCGCGATCGATTCTCTACAACCAAATTAGAAAATAGCGCATTAGGTATATAAATAGGACGGCCTTCTGCAGTTATAATTTCACAAACACGCCAGCCGATTGTTTTGACCTGGCCTTCCACCTTAAGTGCGGACAACGCTATTTGGTCACCTATAACAAAAGGCCTGTCTAAAAACAGCATTAAACTACCAAAAACATTTGCCAACAGATCCTTCGCGGCAAAACCAATAACAATGCCTCCCATTCCACCAAACGCTAATACACCGGCAATACTTAAACCGAAAAGCTGAAATAATGATAAAGTCGTTATAATAATAATCGTAATTTTAGCTATTTGACTTAAGGCATGGATAAGCGCTCTATCAACTTTTTTATCTACATTTCGACTCAGAAACCCTTCTTTATAAAGCGAAACAAAATCCCACAAAACTTTAGTAAATAAAGCAATAAAAAAGAGATGCCTAGTTAAATGAAATAAGTTAATACTTTCAACCGTCCAACCCAAGCAAAGCCATTCAAACGCATAAGTCACTCCCATCACAGTGACAAAAATAAGTAAGGGCTTATAAAGCGCTTTTAACAATGCGCTACTTAGAAAATGTGGGGTTTGATTAAAATAATGAACACGCTTTTTATAAAGAATGCGCAGAAGAAAGCAAAGTAATCCTGTTAGAATCAGAACAACGCATGCTTTTATCACACAAGATTGCAATAAAAAGAAATAGATTGATTGTAGTGTTTTCATTTTATTTATTTTAAATATGATAGGCCACTATCGTCATAAATTTTGCTAATCCCTGCATACCCCATTGGATAAGTAACGGTAATGGAATGGCGCCTGATTCTTCCGCTGTGGTTGCATGTTCGATTTCTTCTAAGCGCATTTGCTCGACAATCGCACGGCTTTTTTTATCATGAATGGGTAAAGTTTCTAAATGCTTATTTAAATGTCTTTCTACTTGACGCTCAGTTTCCGCCAAAAACCCAAGACTAATTTTGTCACCCAGTAACCCTGCTGTTAAACCAAGTAGCCAGGCACTACCATACCAAAAAGGATTTAAATAACTGGCATGGGCGTTTAATTCGTCAAGACGTTGTTGACACCAACTTAAGTGATCCACTTCTTCTTGGGCAGCTTTCTGTAATTTTTCTTGTATAGCGGATGAACGTGCGGCGAGTGCTTGACCTTGATATAGCGCCTGCGCACACACTTCCCCCACGTGATTAACACGCATCAGCCTAGCGGCGTGATTGCGTTCGATTGGATTTAAAACCGCTTCAGATATATTAGCCGCTGGATTAGGTCGCTTAGCGAGAGGAAGCGGATTAACTTGGAAGGTTTTATTAAACCGTAAAATTACCTTGTCCCATGCAGAATAGTGACGCATAAAATACCCTGAAAAAAGCTTACATTGCACTAAAACCAATAAATACGCTAAGCTTAGCGGCCAAGACAACCTATATATTGCTCCTAACAAACAAATATTATGAAAAAATTATTATACCGTTTATTAACAAGCTTGCTATTAATAGCAGCTTTTAGCTCTACAAGCTATGCCGGCTGGCCATTCAGCGCGGCTCAACAAATTAATAAAACGAGTATTTCTCAGATTTTACAGCCTATTATGCCCGCTGTAGTTAACGTTTCAGTCCAAGGTGATATTCCTCCGAACCAATTGCCCCCTCCAGTGCCAGGACGTCCCTACCCACGTCACTTTGAAAGCATGGGTTCCGGTGTCGTTATTGATGCAAGAAAAGGTTATATCTTAACAAATGCCCATGTCATCCATGAAGCAAAATCGATTACCGTCACGCTAAGTGACGGACGCGTATTCAAAGGTACGCTTAAAGGTGCTGATCCGGCTTCTGACATTGCTTTAATCACCATTACACCTGATCACTTAACACAAATACCTTTAGGGAATTCAGATAATTTAAAAGTAGGTGATTTTGTTGCCGCCATTGGTAACCCCTTTGGACTTAATCAAACGGTAACTTCGGGTATTGTTAGCGCGCTCCAGCGCACAGGCTTAGGAATAGAAGGATACGAAAACTTTATTCAAACCGATGCGCCTATTAATCCCGGTAACTCAGGTGGTGCATTAATTAATTTGAAAGGCGAATTAGTAGGAATTAATACGGCCATCCTCGCATCTAGCTCCAATGCCGGTAATATTGGCATTGGTTTTGCCATCCCCGTTAATATGGCAAATGGCGTTATGAAACAGTTAGCAGAATATGGCTCTGTGAAACGCGGCTTGATGGGGGTTTTAGTACAAGATTTAACGCCTGCCTTAGCAACAGCACTACATATGTCTACTAACAGCGAAGGAGCTCTCGTATCTCAAGTACCTGCCTATTCACCTGCAGCGAAAGCAGGGGTTGTAACGGGAGATATTATTCAGTCAATTAACAACACGCCGATAAAAAATGCTGGTCAAGTAAAAAATATTGTCGGTATGCTAAGAGTCAACGATAAGGTTTCGGTAAAATTATTCCGCAATGGAAAAACTATAAATACCGCATTAACATTATCAGACCCTAAGCAATACACGAAAGTAGCTGAAGAAGATAATCCTTTTCTTTATGGACTAGCGCTACGTAACTTTGATCAAACGGTTACTGGACAAGGACATCTAGTAGGCGTGGAAGTGATAAATATAGACGAAGAGAGTATGGCTTGGCATGCCGGTATCCGGCCGGGCGATGTAATTACTTCCGCTAATCAAAAAGCAAGCAGTAATGTTGCGGAACTTCAAGCCATTGCCAAACAGACTAAGGATGAATTATTAGTGAATGTATTATCGCGTGCTGGAGTACGTTTTGTAGTTATAAAATAAGGCAAAGCCTCCTTGAGGCCGTCGCCATGCCTAAGAGTACTCATTACTCTTAGGCAATATTCACATTAAATGAAGTGACTTCTTTTTTGTTACATGCTGCGCAATTATTTCTAATAATTGTTTGGCAATTATTTTTTTAGGTGCCCTTTCTAAATAAACGGGTGCATCTTGTGACAAAATGGTCACCTCATTTTCATCACTATCGAAACCTATTCCTAATTGACTAACATCATTCACAATCATTAAGTCCGCCCCTTTTTTTAAACGCTTCTCTTGAGCAAAACGAAATACATCAGCAGTTTCTGCTGAAAAACCAACAATAAGTGGTTTTGGCTCATCCATTTGGCCAATAGTAGCTAAAATATCGATCGTTGGCTTTAAATTCAACGTTAGCGCATTCGGAGTTTTTTTAATCTTTTGTAGACAAATTTCAGCTGCTTGGTAATCGGCTACGGCCGCTGTACTAATAAAAATATCCTTTTCAGCAATTTCAGTTTTAACTACATCTAGCATGGCCGAAGCTGTTTTAACAGGAATAAATTTGCACTTTTCTGGCGGTGTTAACTCAACCGGCCCACTAATGAGAGTAACATCAGCGCCCGCTTCTATCGCCGCCTTTGTTAAAGCAAAACCCATCTTTCCTGAACTACGGTTAGAAAGATAACGAACCGGATCGATAGGTTCACGTGTAGGACCTGCTGTTATTAGAATACGCTGTCCTTTTAAATATGGTGTTACAAATACATGTGCCAAAGCTGACATAATCTCTTCGGGTTCCGACATCCTTCCTAATCCCATATCACCACACGCCTGACTACCTTCTGCAGGGCCTAAAAATAAACATCCACGTTTCGCAAGCTCATTGACATTAGATTGTGTCGCCACATTTGCCCACATAGCTTGATTCATAGCAGGTGCTAAAATAATTTGTGCGCTGGATGCTAGGCAAAGCGTACTCAGCAAATCGTCCGCAAAACCATGGTTTAGTTTAGCTATAAAGTTAGCCGTAGCGGGTGCTATCAAAATATAGTCAGGCCAGCGTGCTAATTCGATGTGGCCCATAGCCGCTTCTGCATCGGAATCCATGAGCTGCTCATAAACTTTATGTTGTGAGACTGCCTGGAGTGACAGCGGGGTAACAAAGGCTTTTCCAGCTAGTGTTAGTACTACCCTTACTTCATGGCCTTGTTTTTTGAGTTTACGGATTAAATCAGGAGTTTTGTAGGCTGCAA
This sequence comes from Pseudomonadota bacterium, assembly GCA_040390025.1. GTDB lineage: Bacteria > Pseudomonadota > Gammaproteobacteria > Diplorickettsiales > Diplorickettsiaceae > JAVHYG01. The sequence goes on from JAZJZD010000006.1 coordinate 85,048, forward strand.
TACTGCCGGTAATTCCTAACAAAATACGACGCTTATGATTGTCTTTCATAGCTGTAAACATAACAAAAAAGGGCATGTAAGTCATGCCCTTTTGCAGATTCAAACTGCTATTTCGTTAAAAACGATATAGCGTTCAGTTGGCGTTCAAGCGTTAGAAGTATAAACCTATCTGGAGCGTAATCGTGTTTCCACTTTTACCTGTTCCAGTAATAGTATTTAATGCCGGATTAAGAACAGGTCCTCCAGCGACATCGGTTGTCTTGTAATCGATATCATGACGAAACTCGATGCTTTCGATAGTATCTTTCCAAATAGAAGTACTTGCCGTTGCGACATAACGCTTCTTAGGAATCAGCAGCGCTAACGCATCTTTCGATTGGTCATAACCTACAATGAATGCACTTGGTTTATCCCATGCATTAAATTTGTAGCCCAACTCTGTATGGAAAGCACTTGGCTTAGCACCTTGTAGATTATTCAGTGTACCAAACGACAGAGAGGACGCTGAAAAGGAACTGGCTGCAGTAACATACTCAGCCGTTAAGCTGACTGGACCTACACCTAAGGTTCCACGTGCATCTAAGCCGGCTACCGGATTAATGATTTCCGTATTTTCATTGGTTGCAAAACCATTAAAAGTATTAGTACCAGAATTACCGTTATGCTGCATACCTAATGCATCAGCAATATTACGAATATAACTACCCGCTAAATCCAAATTCCATTTAGACTTCGTGAAAGTATAGTCAATATTAGCACCATAGTTATGAAGCCCATTATTTTGAAGCGATGTTCTACTAGGGCCTCTAAATACAAAAGCAGCTAAGTTTAGGTTATTTTCAACATTAAACCGTTTAGAAAAACCAAGCTCAAGCGCTCTCGCTTTAGTTCTACCTAATGTTTTTGTAAATGGATCACTTATCATCGCTGAAGAGTATTGACCGAAGGGAACGTAAAATTGGCCAATTGTTCCATACATCGGGAACTCAGCAAGATTTCCAACGGTTAAAAAGCCCCGTTCTAGAAATACATTGGAATTATCAATACGACGTGGCGAAGTACTCGGAGGACTATTATCGTAAACAAAAGCGATAAGACCTGTTATCCAGTTATTTACTAAAATTTCTGTGTCCAGCTCGATACCGGTTAAATCAATATCATTAACAGAACCATTTTGGAAATTACCAAACATGTCGCCATGAATAACCTGTGCTTCTACCTTACCACTCAAATTAACAATCGGCGTGTTAGGCAAAGGAAAGTTATTTTGTTTATGAAAATAGTTATAAAGCTGTTTTCGTTGTTGAAGCAGATAGAGGTCTTCGTTCACATAAGGTTGGTTAACCACTAAATCGGATGCATTATATTCTGAATTGATTCCGATATAAGGGGAACTAATAACGGGGGTTCCTATAATAAATACAGGATGCTCTGGGTCAGCAACAACATTGATATCAGCTAACGACTGGCTAGTTTTTGCTTTTTTAGGCTGCGTTTTCTCGAGAGAAACCATCTGGCCTTGCAAGTGCCGCAGTTGTGATTCTAAAGTCTGGGTACGTTTCGCCAACCTTTTAACAAGCTGTTGATTATCACTTGTTGTTTGATCAGCCGCTAAAGCGACATTTCCCTGTAATCCTAACCAACAAACACTTGCCGCTAGTGCCGTTAATTTATACTTTTTGCTTGACATACAAGAACCTTATTATTGGAGTAAGCAGTGGAGTCCCTATTTACCAAATAAAATAGGGGAATGCAAGTTTATTTTGCAATAAGTTATTATTAGGGTTTTTTAGCATTAAAAATAGGGGATAGGTTTGGATGATCTATCCAAAAAAACCTAATTTTACCCTATAAATCCAGTTTCAGTCTTTTCTTTCTTTCCAGCGGGTTGCCAAAATATTCAACCATTCTACAAAAACAGAAAATGCAATGGCAAAATAGAGGTATCCTCTAGGCACATGAAGCCCAAAACCATCTGCTATTAATACCAGGCCTATTAATAAAAGAAAACTTAAACCGAGAATTTTTAGACTTGGATACGTATTAATAAAACGGCTTAACGGGCCACTTGCCCAAATCATTAGGGCAATGGCCACTATTATGGCAAGTGCCATAATAATAAAATCCTGAGCCATTCCAACCGCTGTGATAACACTATCTAGAGAGAAAATAATATCAAGCAGCATAATTTGGATAATAACCACTGAAAAACGAGAAAACTGATGCAGTTTATTCGACTTTTCATCGGTTACACTGACATTAACGTGAAGTTCACTGGTGCCTTTCGCTAACAAAAAGACCCCTCCCAGAATTAAGATTATATCCCGCCCAGAGAAAGCACGGCCAAACAGTGTAAAAAGAGGTTGGGTAAATTGCGTCATCCAAGTAATAGTGGCTAACAATAACAGTCGCGTTAAACATGCCAGCACTAAACCAAATTGACGGGCTGAACGCTGCTGCGCAATGGGCAGCCTGTTCGTTACTAAGGAAATGAAAACAAGGTTATCGATACCTAAAACAATTTCTAAAGCGGTTAAAGTAAGTAGACTTATCCAAGCTTCGGGAGAGAAAAATAGTTCAAGCATGCTATGCTAGCTCTGTGAAAAAATGACTAACTCACTCCTAACGCTAGCGGAGCAGGCTCTTTTTTCACCAGGTTTGTAAAATTAGACCACTGTTCTACTTTAAAGGCGCGAATATCTCTAACTGATTTTGGAAACCAAGGTAACAACTTTAGTTGCGTGATCGCTTCGAATAAGTTTGACATATCCTCATTTTCATTAACATACAAACTACCTTGAACCCATTTAAATCCAAATGTAGCTAATGTACTGGCTATTTCATTGTAAGCCCGAGAGATGCCTTTTAGGTGATATTTGTTGGTATCTGACACCACTAAATCAAAAGCAAGTGCATACATAACGAGCTACTCTTGAGGATCTTTTAAGATACTTGAAAAAGGATAGTCTAATGCTTCATTTGTTTCTAACACATGAATTTTCATCAAGATTTCATTTCCATGCAACTTACTCACATCAATAATTTGATAAACTGGGCCATAAGGACCAAATCGGCGAAAAGTGTTTTTAACGTGTTCAGGGTGTAATTTATGCATCAGCAATATCTCTTTTAGAAAATTGAATATCCAAATAATCGCTAAGTTTATTATCTATTTTATACGATTCAATCGCAGTATCCCAGATCAATTTCTTTTTACTTGATGATAAAAAAGCCCGCCGAAGCGGGCTTTGAAGATAATCGTATTTAATTTTTTAAATTAAGCAAATTTAATGCTTGCACGGAGTTGGCCAAAAGTAGATTTGCCATTAGTAGCACCTTGATGAACAATAGTGCCAGCAGCAGGGATATCGGAAGTAAGCGCGCCTTCTCCAACACCATAATCTCTATCTTGGACTACCGCAATACCCATATCAAACCATTTAGCCATATTAACTAAGTAGTCAATATAGAAACGTTTCTTAGGTAAAAACGTCGCTAAATGCGTAGTTTGCTGCCAGCCTAACGCGACTCGCGATTGATGCGCCTTCACAGGGAAAGTTAAGCCTGCTTCTAAACCCCAAACATTCGGCTTGCCTAAGAAACCTGGTTCTACAGGCTGTCCTCCTAATACCGTAGATGGAGTAAATCCGCTTAAAAACACCGGATTAGCTAAGCTACGTGTCGTAGAAATATAATGACCATTTATATCAAACGGACCAAATGTAAGATCGGCATTTACATCCCAAGCAGGAACCTTTTCGTTAGGTAACCCTGGTACACTAGTACCTTCAATAATTGAATTAAGATAATAGGAAGATAGGAAATTAGAATCGGCAATGTTAGCAAGCCAACCTGCATCGACATTGATCTTACTATTCCACATTTTCCAGCCATAACCTAAATCCACACCACCGTTTTGGATACGGCGTGTTGAGCCGCCATCAGAACGTTTAGGATTGCCCGCAAACGTATAAGCAGAACCATAAAATCCACCTGGCAGAATAAACCCTAATTGTGCCAATGTTTGATTAATTTCTGTAAACAATTGCGTTGGATTTTCACTTTGCACAAATGCATAAGGGTCATATTGACCAAAAGGAGCATAGGCTTTACCCACACGAAAATAAATGGGTGATGCCTGAAAATTACCTATCGTTGCATAGGCTGTATCTAGGTTGGTTCGATGCAGCGGGTGATATACAAAAAGAGAATTAGCAATGTTATAAGGACCCGTCGAACCCGGTATGCCCGTAAATGAAGAGTAAACTAACGACATCATCGCTGTTACCCAGTTATTAACCCGCGCATCAACGAATAAATTCGCATTGTTTAATACTAAATCACTGGCACGCCCAGTTGCTGGAATTATTACAGGATTGTCAGGAGTAGTAACTGCAACAGCTGGATTAAAAGTTGGATTAAAAGTCAAAAAAACCGGTGGTCGGTTCGCAAGATAAACATCGGTATTGATCCAACCACTGAGATTAATTCGACATGTCCAACCACAAGGTTGATCGAACCCTCCAGGTTGATTTTGGTCAAGAATCATATCAAACTTATTCATTTGATCGCGCATGACATCCAGCTGATAAGAGGTATCCATATAGTAGGGCGCTGCCAAAACAGGTGCGCTAAGACCAAGTGCTACGAGTGAGGCAACTATCGTCTTGAGTTTCATACTCATCCATCTCCTTGTATAGGTTATTACAAAAAATCTTAATTTTATGTCTACAACACACCGATAAAACTGGAATAGGCTGCATTCATAAAAATAATTCAAACGCTCTATTATCCCTTGTTATTTCCTACCAAGGCTGTTTAATTTCCATTCCTGCCTTTTTAAAAGACGATATCGGCGAAAATTAAACAACCCTGGTCTTGGCACCGCTCTACATTTTTTTAACCTACAGTTTTTTTTCAAAACTCTAAACAGAAAACTTGCTTAGCGGCTTGCCAGAACCTTGTATGAACTTTTTTTATTTTATTTTTTCAGCTATTTGGAGGGCACAAGATTTTGTTATTTTTGCTGAAAGTTAGCGGTTATCCCACTTTAGATAACTATTGCATTTTATACCTAACACAGCTACGAGTGTCAATGGTTTTTTTGTAAAAATGCAGCATTAATCTAAGGTTCAAAAAGCATCCTTGCCAACTACAAGAAAATAGATGACAAATCCATTAAAATCAAGTTTCAGATATTTTCTCTTTCAGATTGCCTGTTTTGTATAACTGTTCAATGATATCACAACCACCAATAAGTTCGCCCTTGTAATAAAGCTGTGGGAAGGTCGGCCAATTAGAATAACGTGGTAACTCACGACGAATATCTGGATTTTCTAATATATTAACGTGTGCAAATTTTGTCCCACATGCTTTTAACGCCTGGACAGCCCGTGCAGAAAAACCACAACAAGGTTGCTCTGGTGTTCCTTTCATATAAAGTATAAGTGGGTACCCTGCTATTTGTTCCTCGATCATTTTTAAGGTATCGGGTGCTTTAGTCTCCATTTATTTGTCCTCGAGATTTCTCTTGCTTATTAAGTATTTAACTATATTAACTATCACTTTCATTGAAAGCTTGCCTTATGATCGCTTGGATTTTAAACTGATGCAAGTGATTTTAGCATTTCTTTAAGTACACGAGGATCCGTCGAATGAAACATGAATTACCCCCTTTGCCTTATGCGTTAGACGCGCTTGCCCCGACAATTTCTAAAGAAACTTTAGAATATCATTATGGTAAACATCATAAAGCTTATGTGGATAAGCTCAATGAACTCATTCCTGGCACTGAATTTGCTAATACATCCTTAGAAGACATTATAAAAAAAGCGCCTGCAGGTCCTATTTTTAATAATGCCGCCCAAATATGGAATCATACCTTTTATTGGCACAGCATGACTCCAGAAAGTGCAAAAAATAGACCTCACGGTGAATTAGCCGCAGCTATAGAAAAAGATTTTGGCTCGTTTGAAAAATTTAAAGAGACCTTTAATAAAGCGGCAGTTGCTCAATTCGGTTCAGGTTGGGCTTGGTTAATTAAGGATGGTCAGGGGCTGGCCATCCAAACGACTAGTAATGCCATTACTCCTTTTCGCGATGGCAAAACCTGTTTAATGACTTGCGATGTCTGGGAACATGCCTACTATATTGATTACCGTAATGCCCGACCCAAATATTTGGAAAAATTTTGGGAGCTAGTAAACTGGGACTTTGCTAGCAAAAACTTTGGTACTCTTCGCACTTGAATTTTTTGGCTGTGTTGCCGCTCAACTCGCCATCCTCATGTATTTATCATACACTCCGGTGGCTTCATTTTCGCGGCGCCTTGCCAAAAATACCATTGCTGTGAGTATAACAACGAGAAACTAGTTTCAATAAGGCCACACCATGCCCAACTTAATGCCTATATATCCCAATCGTCTACCTATTACCTTTGAAAAAGGAGAAGGGGTTTGGCTTACTGATACAATGGGAGATAAATATTTAGATGCGTTAGCCGGTATTGCTGTATGCGGCCTAGGTCATTCACATCCGGCTGTCACCCAAACCTTTTGCGAACAAGCGGCAAAATTAATCCATACCTCGAATACCTATCAAATTCCTGAACAAGAAATACTCGCCTCTGCATTGGCACGCTTATCGGGAATGGATCAGGTTTTTTATGCGAATTCAGGCGCTGAAGCCAATGAAGCAGCGCTAAAAATGGCTAGACTTTACGCACGCAAAAAAAAAATCAGCTGCCCTATTGTTATTTGCATGCAAAACAGCTTTCATGGGCGAACAATGGCAACGCTCAGTGCTTCTGGCAGCGAACGCTTACAAATCGGCTTCGAACCCTTATTAGAAAGATTCATTCATGTTCCCTTCAATAACATTGCAGCCTTAAAAGCAAGCGTAGAGGAATATAGAGAAAATATAGTTGCCATTATGCTGGAGCCCATTCAAGGAGACGGCGGCATCCAAGCAGCAACACCCGAATTTTTAAAAGCGATTCGAAAACTCTGCGATGAACACGATTTACTCATGATCCTCGATGAAATTCAAACAGGCCTTTGTCGAACAGGGTCATGGTTTGCTTATCAAGATCATGATCTATTACCCGATGTTTTAACCATCGCTAAAACATTAGGCAATGGTTTTCCTATCGGCGCGTACCTTTCTCGGGACAAAGCAAATAATTTATTTCCTCCCGGGAAACATGGATCAACATTTGCTGGAAGTAGTTTAGCTTGCGCGGTCGCTATTACCGTCGTTAAAACGCTAGAAGAAGAAAAAATTTCTGAGCATGTAAAAAAAATCGGCAAGCATTTAATTCAGCAATTAAAAAGTAGCTTTGCTGGACATCCGCATGTTGTTTCTATCCGTGGTCAGGGTCTAATGCTAGGGGTTGAACTCGACAAAAATTGTCGCGATCTGCCGCGCATAGGACTTAAGCATCGCTTATTATTCAATGTCGTTGCTAATAATACGATACGTCTTTTACCCCCGTTAATTCTCAAAGAAGAAGAGGCAAATGAAATTTGCCATCGTTTAATAAAAACGGTACATGACTTTTACTCAACGCCATGACAACTCACGAAAAAAAATTACATTTTGCTACACGCACTATTCATGCGGGACAAACACCGGATCCAAGCACCGGTGCTGTGATGACGCCTATCTATGCAACATCAACCTACGCACAAAAAAGCCCCGGTGAACATCAAGGGTTTGAATACTCCAGAACCCATAACCCGACGCGATTCGCTTATGAGCGCTGCATCGCTGATCTGGAAAATGGCCAAGCTGGATTTGCTTTTGCCTCCGGCATGGCAGCGATCAACACCATTCTTGAATTGCTAAAACCCGGTGATCACGTCATTGGCATGGATGATTTATACGGTGGTACCGTACGTTTATTTAGTCAAGTAAAACACCGTTCGGCAGGCTTACATTTTTCTTTTGTAGACTTAACAGATTTAAATAATTTAAGCACGCATATTAAAGCTGAAACTAAATTATTGTGGATAGAATCCCCTACAAATCCCTTATTAAAATTGGTAGACATTGCCGCTGCCGTCAAAATTGCAAAACAACATAATATCCTTGTTGTCGTTGACAATACATTTGCAACGCCTTGGATACAACGTCCTTTAGAAATGAATTGTGATTTGGTGGTACATTCTGCGACTAAATATCTGAATGGCCATTCCGATATGGTTGGCGGCATCGTCGTAGCAGGAGATAACAAAGATATTATCGAACAAATGCGATATTTACAAAATGCCACGGGTGCAATACAAGGTCCTTTCGATAGTTTTCTTGCGTTACGCGGATTAAAAACCTTAGCATTACGTATGGAAAAGCACTGTGAAAATGCTTTACATATCGCAAAATTTCTAGAAAGTCATCCACAAATTGTGAAAGTTTATTATCCGGGACTTACTAGCCATCCTCAACATGCATTAGCAAAAAAACAAATGGAGAGTGGCTTTGGTGGTATTGTTACGTTTGTTTTAAAGGGCGGTTTAACAGAAGTTCGTCATTTTCTAGTCCGCTGCCAATTATTTACCTTGGCGGAAAGTTTAGGTGGTGTAGAAAGTCTTGTCGATCATCCGGCAATCATGACGCATGCGTCTGTTCCTGCGGAAACACGTGCACGCTTGGGCATTAGTGAGGGTTTAATTCGTTTGTCGGTGGGCATAGAAAATGTTAAAGACCTCATAAATGACTTAACACAAGCATTAACACTATAAGAACAAAGTCCCCTATGAAAAAAGCAATTGCACTTATTTCCGGAGGTTTAGATTCCATGCTGGCTGCCCGAGTTATCCAAGAACAGGGCGTTCATGTCGAAGGCATTAATTTTTACACAGGATTTTGTATCGAAGGCCATACACAGGCTATTCGTAACACAGATAAAAATAAACCTAAACGTAATAATGCATTATGGGCAGCAGAACAATTAGGTATAAAGTTACATATTATCGATATCATTCAAGAATATAAGCAAATTGTATTAAATCCTAAGCATGGCTATGGCGCCCATCTTAATCCCTGTTTAGATTGTAAAATCTTCATGGTCAACAAAGCAAAACAATGGATGGAACAACATCAATTTGATTTTATTATTACCGGCGAGGTCATCGGACAACGCCCCAAATCTCAGTTAAAAAAAACAATGCCTATCGTTGCTAAGGAATCTCAAGCAGATGATCGTTTGTTACGTCCACTTTGCGCTAAGCTTTTAGCGCCTACCTTACCTGAACGAGAAGGCTGGGTTAATCGTGAAAAACTCCATGGGTTCTCGGGTCGTAGCCGCACACCGCAATTTGATTTAGCAAAACAATTTCATTTTGAAGACTATGCACAACCCGCCGGAGGTTGTTGTTTTTTAACAAATGGCCATTACACAAAAAAATTGAAAGACCTTTGGAAACATAGGGGAAAGAGGGACTATGAATTCGATGATATTATCTTACTTAAAGTAGGACGCCATATTCGTCCTGCTCCCCACTTTAAATTAATTATTGGTCGCGATGAAGGTGAAAATCAATTTCTTGAAGGCTATCAACATCAATTTACATCGATAAAACCCATTAGTCACCTCGGCTCCTTAACTCTTATTGATGGCCAAGCAAATGCCGAAGATATTCATCTTGCTACCCAGATTGCTGCACGATTCACGCAAGCTAAAGCAGATAGTCTAGTTACTTTAGAAGTTAATGCACAAAGTGGTAGCATTTTAACACTTACAGTAACTCCTTTGACTACAGATCAGATCTGCAAAGAATGGTATATTTCCGGATAATTATTAATAATCTGACTTTATGATAACTCATAGTCAACTTGACGCACGTCGTCTTCTATGCCCTCTACCTGTCATCCGGGTACAAGAGCGTGTAAAACAATTAAAAAAGGGTGATATTTTAGAAATTGTTTGTACTGACAAAGGCAGCCTGTCTGATATTTCTGCATGGTGTCGAATTCATGGGCATAATTTACTATCCAGCCATATTCTGCAGCGAGAAATCTTCATGACTGTACAAGTAGGCGTGTTAACCCTTTCTCAAAAAAATGAAATCTAGCAACTTGCAAAATTTTGAACAAACACGTTACCGCCAAGCTCGATTCATTGGACTATTGGGTGGTATCAAAAATATATTCCTGGCTACATTCAAAATTATTTTTGCTATTACTGGCCATTCACATGCGTTATTGGCAGATGGTATTCACTCTCTATCTGACTTACTCGTTGATTGTGTTGTCATTATTGCATCGAAATTTGGCAGTAAAGCAGCCGACGAAGATCATCCCTATGGTCACGGAAGAATTGAAACCGCCGCAACTGTCGTTTTAGCACTCGTTTTAGCCACCGCTGCATTTGGTATTATTATCGATGCAGGTTTTACTCTCGCTTCTTCACATGTCAATTCAATTCCTGCCCCTTATGTTTTATGGATTGCCATGGCGTCTATTATTCTTAATGAACTGCTGTACTTTTGGACTAAACATACTGCAACGCAAATTAAATCAAAATTATTAATGACAAATGCTTGGCATCATCGCAGTGATTCACTTTCTTCTTTAGCTGTTACATTAGGGGTTATGGGCGCATGGCTAGGCTTTCCGAAATTAGACGCACTTGCCGCTGTGGTAGTTGGTTTAATGATCCTAAAAATTGCTTGGGATTTTGGCTGGCATAGCATCCGCGAATTAGTCGATACAGTCTCAAACCTTGAAGAAACAGAAAAAATTAAGCAATTTATAAAAGAGATCCCCGGTGTAGAAGCCCTTCATCAATTACGCACGCGTTCAATTGCAGGCTCCATTTTTTGTGATGTACATGTGCTTGTAGACCCGAAATTGAGTGTCTCAGAAGGCCATTATATAGGGCAAGACGTAGAATCTCGCTTAACTGAAAAATTTTCTGATATTACTGATGTGACTGTTCATATTGACACAGAGGATGATGAAATAACAAACCCTTCGTATCACTTACCTTCTCGCTCGGTATTGCAACCCATACTAGAAAAAGCCTGGAAAGGGATAATACCCCAATCCTCTATTAATACAGCAGCGCTTCATTATGAAAATGGTAAAATTACTATTGAATTAAAATTACCATTACATTTTTTAAATAAAAATAATTTATTGCATGAAATAAAAAAAATAATGGACTCAGAAGCATTTATTAAGAATATTAAACTTTTTTATTATAAAACCGATGAATAAACTGTTTAAGATTGCAACCTGGAACGTTAACTCGCTACGCATTCGACTTCAACACGTTTTAGAATGGTTAGCCCTAAGCCAGCCAGATGTACTCGCTTTACAAGAAACTAAAGTAGAAGATAAACATTTTCCCGAAGAAGCACTACGCCACGCGGGCTACCATGTTTTTTTTAATGGCCAGAAAACCTATAATGGCGTTGCATTAATTAGTCGCCTGCCTATGCACAACTTCACTACTACTTTCACTGACTTTGACGATATCCAACGACGGCTTTTAATTGCGAATATCGGGCCTTTACGTCTCGTGAATGTCTATGTACCTAATGGCGGTAGCGTAAATTCGGACAAATATATCTATAAATTAAACTGGCTTAGCAAATTACAAGACCATTTACGCCAAGAATTAACGCAGCATCCGCGTTTAATCGTCTTGGGAGATTTTAATATCGCACCTGAAGACAAAGACGTTCATGATCCTAGTATTTGGGAAGGCCATGTGTTGGTTAGTCCTCTCGAGCGTCAAAAATTAAAAGATATTACCATCTTAGGGCTAAAAGATAGCTTTCGCTTATTCAATAAAGAACCAGGGCACTATAGCTGGTGGGATTACCGCGCAGGAGCATTTCGGCGTAATAATGGGCTACGAATTGATCATATCCTAAGCAGTACTGCCCTAACTTCGGATTGTATAAGCTGCGAGATCGATAAAAAAGTACGTGGATGGGAAAGGCCATCTGATCATGTCCCTGTCATAGCAACTTACCAAAATATCAACTAGGATTTAAGATATGACAGATACTATCAAAGCGCGTTTCGGAATTGGTGAAATCGTTCAACATAACTTATTTGGATATCGTGGTGTTATTGTTGATGTCGATGCCAGTTTTCAAGGTGATGAACTCTGGTACAGTACCAATGCACCGGGTGACCCACCTAAAAACCAACCTTGGTATCACATTTTAGTCCACGGCTCAGTCCATCATGCCTATGCAGCGGAAATAAATTTAATCAAAGACGATACACTTGATCCAGTAGAACACACTGAATTAGATTATTTTTTCGATGGGTTTAAAGATGGTTTATATCATCGCCGCCGTTATAGCAATTAAATAAATAATGAAAACCCTGACATTGTTCCGACACGCCACAGCCAATAATAAACAACTCTTGCAGCATGATAGCGACCGTAAGCTCAGTGAATTAGGTCAACTTCAAGCAAAAAGTATAGCCATGCAATTAAAACAAAAAAATTGTTTGCCAGATTCCATACTATGTAGCCCAACAAAAAGAACAATGGAGACAGCAACTATTCTTTGTGATGTATTGCAATTAAACCCACCATTCAAAACGGATAATACGATATATACCGGTGATTTAGAAGAAATCTTAGGCATACTTAGTTGTTTAACGACACCATGCCATCTTTTTTTAGTCGGACACAATCCAATTATAAGTTGCTTAGCACATGAACTTTGTAACGCAGCAACAAAAGTGCATTTACCAAATTTATTACCCCCTGCTGGTGTCGTAAGTTTGCAGTTCGATATGGAAAACTGGGATGAATTAGAAAAAATAACAGGAAAGCTACTCTTCTTTATTAAACCGGATCATGAACCAAAATAACACTATTTATGCACAAGCAGAAGTTCATAATAATTATGGCGTAAGACTTTTTAAAGAAAATAAATATGCCGAAGCACGCCAACATTATGAACAAGCTATCCAGTTAAAGCCTGATTACCTGCAAGCCTATTTTAACTTAGGATTACTTTTTATCGCAGAAACACAATTAGAAAAGGCTATCATACAATTTAACCATGTATTAGTATTGAACCCGCAATCTGCAGAAACCCATTGGCAATTGGCATTTATTTATTGGCAATGCAATGATCTAGAAAAAGTACAGCTACATTATCAAAAACTTTTTGAACTTAATCCTCGCTCAACTGTATTACTTAATAACATGGGAGCACTTGCGCTCAGAAATAATCAACTAGATGCTGCTGTTGATTATTTTGAACAAGCGCTAGCAATTGAACCGAAACATAAAGAAGCAAGAAATAATCTCGCTGTCAGTTTGTTAGAAAAAAATAAGTTTAAAGAATCTATTTGGCATTATTCTTTATATTTAAATTTAGAACCTAATGATAAAATAGCGCTTTACAATCGTGCGCAAGGATTAATGTTAACGGGACAACTTAATAAAGCAACTGAAGACCTCAAAGAAATACTCCTGCTGGATGCTGATCATATCGATGCATACTGTAACTTAGCAGCCATTTATTTAAAACTAGATGATAAAAATGCTGCTCTCATTAACTATCAAGAGATATTAAACCGTCAAAAAGGGCATCCTATTGCTTCTTATATGCGGAGCGCACTTACCCAGCAATCTATTCCCTCTGCCCCTCCAATTGAGTATATCAAAAATCTATTTGATAATTATGCGTTTCAATTTGACATTCATTTGAAAGAAGTTCTGCACTATAAAACACCGGAGTTATTACAGAAATATATTACACCTTATTTAAAAAATAAAAAATATAAGGTGCTTGATTTGGGTTGCGGCACAGGACTCAGCGGAATACCTTTTTCTGAAATAGCAGAAAAATTAACGGGAATAGACGTTTCATGCAAAATGTTAGCCCAAGCTAAAATTAAAAATTGTTATGATGAATTAATTGAAAACGATATTTTAAATGGCCTTACTGCAATAAATGAAGATTATAATTTAGTTTTATGTGTCGATACACTTGTTTATTTTGGTGAACTCGACGAATTATTTTCTAAAATAATTTCACATATGGAAACAAAAGGATTATTAGCTTTCTCGATTGAATTGGCGGATGAACCTGTTACCGACTATCAGTTACAAGCTACTGGGCGTTACCAACATACCGATATATATATAAAAAAACTGGCCAAAAAAAATAATTTAAAATGTTTAAAGCAGTTAATCGTTGATGGTCGTTATCAAAAAAATGCGTTTGTAAAAACCGGATTGTTTGTGTTAAAAAAGTATTAAGTAGGTAATTATCTAACGGCTAAATAATAACAAATAAGGGAGTTATCATATGACAGCTGCAACCATTATTAAAGTATTTTTCTCATAGAACTAAAATTTAATAAAGTTAATTTATCTAGCTATTTAACACAACTTTTACGTAAATCTATTAATATACCCATTGCACTTGGCACCTATTTTTCAAGCTATCAATTGAAAACTCTCACCTTAGCACTGAGATAGGTGCAGGGTGCCTCATCAGATACCTCGGTGGGTTTAAAAAATGAATACGGTGAATTTATGCTTACTGCTAACCTTGCCATCTTTTGGGGAGGCTCATCAGTCCTTTGTGTCGTTACTTCGCGCCCTATAACCGCTGTAGAGACTGTTTTATAAACAGAATAATACAGATTATAATACTCTAAATATTCCAAAGGGTGTGAATCAGCGTATTTTTTTAAGATAGCTAAGAAAACTTGCTTTAGCTTTTGTTGACTTTCAGTTGAAAGATTGAAAACAATATTTGAAATAGCTAATTGAATTTCTTTAAATTCGCTAGGAACAGATCTGCGACTAGAAGGAAACAAAGTGACTAATACGCTCTGAAAATATATCTGGGTTATTTGTTCCCTATTAAAAAAATAGGCGATATTTGCAGCCGATGCTTTAAAAGCTTCTGGTAAAATTAAAGGGTATTTTTTTGCTAAATATTTATAATTTTGTAACATTAGCAATGGATCATGGTTTAGCAAATGCTGAAATTCTGCTTTTAAAAGACTACATTGATATTGATTTAGTTTTTTCTCCGATAAAAAATAACTTGATGTATCAAACTTCCTCTTATTTAACGTTAAATTAGCGTTAGGTAAATTTAAGCAAAAAGCTTTGATATATAAAGCAACAGAATTGCCGTGATAGTCTTTATCATTATATAAGGACCATACTATAGCAGCAAATACCTGATTTAATGCGCTTTCCGAATAAAAATCAGCTTTGCATTGAAGACCATTTGGGTCCTGAAAAAAAAATCCTTCTCGACTTTTTATAAGGCTTACTACGTGGATTGGGCTAGAAATAAGCATGCCATAAGACGGATAATTTAAAGTATCTTTAAGCAAACGTAAAAAATTCTCGCTATTAATACTACCTATCCCTAAAAATAACGGCACTAACTGAATAAAGCGATTTCTCTCAATTTGCAATGCTTGTTCATAAATATTTTTCCAGACTTGATACTCGTTAGATAACGCTAACTGCATTTCAGTAAGCTTGTATAAGCATTCTGAAATATCGTAATAATCCTCAAGCAAAAGTACCCGCTGTTCTAAATGATCACCAATTTTTTTCTGGAGTCCAACTAAATCAACATAATCAGTAGCATCTGCAAACCTTGCTAGAATAGGGTAATTAGCTAATTTTTTAATAAAATTATTTTTCTGCTCTTTATATAACAAAGTTTCCTGTTTTTTTAATTTATTTAAATAAAAATATTTTTTTTCATATATTTTAAGTTCTTCATTAGCAATTAAGTTACTTTGCATAAAAAAAGTGAAACATAACGTACTTAAAGCAAAATCTAAATTTTCCTCTAGCTCTTTTGATATAGGATCTGACAAATAATTCCACGCCATAATCTTCTCTATGCTGAATAGATCACTATTATCCGCGCCTGCTACTTTTTCAAGACTTGTGACTAAATCAACTGTTGCTATTCCACTACAAATTCCCAGCATTAAACGCTCGAGTAAAATTAAAGATTGTAAGAAATTTCTTTGGCTACCGTAGTTTAATAAAATATGATTTAAGCCAAAATATCCACCTAAGTACGCTTTCATTTTTTCATCAAGTTTTTCAAAAAGCTTGTAAACTACTTCTGAATCCAAACCCCACTGTTTTTGTAACTTTGATAAGAGTGGAAGTACACCATCAGAAAGTCTTAAAGGGTTTTTTTTGAAAATAATTAAGATAACATTCTGTGCAAAACGATATTGATTAAAGCCTGGACTTAGCATAGATTTTTTATTTATATAGTTACGTTAAAAATTTATAAATCTACTTAGGATTTATTGTAAATATAAATAAAATTGCTTAAAGATTTATTAATTTTTTAAAACTAAAAAAAATAACTTAATAAATGCACTTAAAATTTACTTTTATAAAAGCGTCTAAAACATTTTTTAAGGCAAGGGAAAATAAATTATTTTCGTAGCGACAAATAAAGGGGAATTTAAATAATTTACTCAAAAATACAGGCCCGAAATATAACTTGCTAATGCTTCAATGTCTGCATTATTCATTTTCTTAGCAATCACTGACATGATCTGATGTTGATCGTCGATTCGTTTATCTTCGCGAAATGCCTTCAGTTGTTCAGTAACATACGCGGCATGCTGACCACTTAAACGAGGAAATCCTGCAAGCGGATTCCCTAAACCAGCTGGGCCGTGGCATGCTAAACATGCAGGAATGCCTTTAATAGGATCGCCGCCGCGATAAAGTCGTTGCCCTAATGGAACTAAATCTGCTTGTGTAGCCTCTATAGTTCCTGGTAACTCAGCATAATAATTGGCTATTGCTACCATCTCTTTTTCTGATAAACGACTAACTATAGAATTCATAAGTGCATTCTTTCGCCCATGCTTCGTATCGAGACGAAAATCTTTTAGCGCCTTAAGAAAATAAACAGCATTTTGGCCCGCTAATTTAGGCCATGCTTTATTAATCGATGCATTACCATCGCTACCATGACATGTAGCACAGCGTACTAAGGTAAAATCCATCGTCCTAGCTGGTTTAGTAACACCTTCCGCTGCTGCAGTAAAAGGTAAAATCAAACAAAAGAAAAAAAGACCTGATCGATAACCCATCTGAATCCCATTAAAATTTATTTGCTAAAATAATCCGTTTAGTTTATATTTTCTTAAGGCTTTGGACGAACTAAAATAATAATAGACTTCTACCAAATCTATTTACGATTTGGCGAAAGGTCTAACTAAAAAGGCCAGGGAGTTTTTCTTTTTATCCTAATGAAGATGAACTTTGAACGCACACACCTTCCCTCTTACAAATTTCCTCACTAGTGCCGCTCAACTTAATCAATTACCTGAAGACAAAGGTTCAGAAGTTGCTTTTATTGGCCGCTCTAATTCAGGAAAGTCTACCGCTATCAATACCATTACCGGAATAAAAGGGTTAGCAAGAACGAGTAAAACACCTGGCCGAACCCAATTGCTCAATTTTTTTCAAATTAACGTAGAACAACGTCTTGTCGATCTTCCTGGCTATGGTTACGCCAATGTCCACGCCCCAAAAAAAGAAGATTGGGAAAAAGTAATATCCATGTATCTCAAAACACGACGCTCGTTAAAGGGCTTAATTATCACTATGGATAGCCGTCACCCGCTTAAGGACCGCGACCAGTCCATGCTGGCTTGGGCTTCACATTATCAAATTCCAACCTATATTCTTCTCACAAAAGCAGACAAATTATCCCGCCAACAGTCCTTAAAGGTTTTGCGAGAGACGACACAGCAACTTGCTAAACTAAGTAACACCAGTGCAGCTCAGCTTTTCTCTGCACCAAAAGCTATTGGCCTCGAAGCAGCCCGCAAGACCATCCTAGATTGGTTAAACACTTAAAATCTTTGTTTTATACCGCTCGTACCTGAAGCTGTGAACCTTTTAAATTCATGGCGAGCGGATACCCGATCACATGGCGGGCAAAAGCAAAGCTTTCGCACTTAGCCAGAAAGAGAGATAGGTAATAAATACTTATTTTTGTTCAATTTCACTTTCTAGCGTGAAGCTCCTGCTACGTAAAAAAATTGAACATTTATAAATTTCTTTGACCTAAAAGGGACAATATGATAAATAAAATGATTGATAAAAAAATAATCGCGAGATCTTATGCCATCACAACCCACTGAAATAACAGTTCGCGCCGTCATATTAGCTATTTTGCTCGCTGTCATCCTGGCTGCTGCAAATGCCTATTTAGGTTTAAAAGTAGGAATTACCGTTTCGGCTTCTATTCCAGCGGCCATCCTTTCAATGGGAATTCTGCGATTTTTTAAAAACTCATCTATCCTCGAAAACAATATCGTTCAGACCGGCGCCTCAGCGGGAGAAGCATTAGTTGGCGGAACTGCATTTATCTTGCCGGCCTTAATCATTTTACATTATTGGCAGCATTTCGATTATTGGCAAACCGTCATCATTGCTTTAACGGGCGGTATTTTAGGGGTTTTATTTTCTATTCCTTTGCGACGTGTTCTATTGGCCGATAAAAGTTTACGCTTCCCAGAGGGAACCGCTATTGCCCAGGTCTTGAAGGTTAGCCAAGATGGTAAAGGTAATCTTAAAGAGCTTGTCCAAGGCAGCACATTAGGCGCTTTTGTTGCTCTGTTTCAAGGTGGCTTTCAAATCATAGCAGACAACGCGCCCGTGTGGTTTAAAGCGGGAAACAAATTTATTTATGGATTTACCTTTGGTTTTGAACCGGCCTTGCTAGCAGCAGGTTATATCGTTGGCGTCGGTGTCGCATTGAGTACCTTACTGGGCGTTGTTATTGGATGGGTAGTGGGTATCCCTATTTTTAGCTATTTACATCCTATTGCAGGTGATGCAAACGCAAGCAGCTTAGCCGTATCAATTTGGCAAGCTGATATCCGCCCCATTGGTGTAGGCACCATGCTTGTCGGTGGATTATGGACCATGGTATTGCTTATTAAGCCCATCATTAAAGGAGTACACTCCTCATTTGTTTCTTTAAAAGCGGTTAAAGAAAAAGGTTATGCTTCATTACCCAAACACGAACGTGATGTTCCTATTCACTATACCATCGCTCTATTAGCTATTTTATTAATCCCATTAAGTTTTATTTTATTTAATTTCATTAGCCATCCTGCACTTGGGCTAGGGTTGAATTTACAGCTAATTACTTTAGTGATAGGCGTTCTATTTATCCTGATAACCAGCTTCTTTTTTTCCTCTTTATGTGGTTATTTTGCAGGACTCATTGGCAGTAGCAACAGTCCTATTTCAGGTGTTTCTTTATCGGTACTTTTACTTGCATCGCTTTTACTTTTAGGTCTTTTTCACTGGGCGCCTGGATTTACAGAAAATACAAAACACCTACTCGAGGGTGAAGGTCTAGCTGTTATTATTGGGACTTTAGTAAGTAGCAGCTGCGCAATTACCAACGACACAATTCAAGACTTAAAAGCGGGACAACTTGTTGGTGCCACCCCTTGGAAACAGCAAGTTATATTAATACTCGGTGTAATCGTTTCTGCATTAGTCTTAGCACCTACTCTAGAGCTGCTCTTTAATGCCTACGGCATCGGCGGAATTTCCCCTCCCGGACGACATATGGATCCTTCGCAAATGCTGTCTGCGCCCCAAGCCACATTAATGGCGAGCTTAGTTAAAGGCGCATTTAATCACAATTTACCCTGGAATTTAATTAGCATCGGCTTTATCGTGGCCATTGCATGCATTATTCTAGATAGATTTCTTCAACCACGTGGTATGCGTTTACCTGTACTTGCTGTAGGTTTAGGTATTTACCTTCCATTAGATACTTCTTCTGCTCTAATCTTTGGTGGACTTGCTTCTTACTTCGTTGAGCGCGCCTTGGGCAAGCAGCATCCGCAACAAACAGAAAAATCAGAGGATAACCCAGCAAGGCAGCGTGGCCTTACACTGGCTTGTGGCTTAGTCGCGGGGGCTTGTTTAATGGGCGTAGTCTTAGCCATTCCATTTACACTCGCACAATCTACTGATGTATTGCGTATCATGCCGGCCCATTTTACGATGATCGCAAGTATCTTTGGTCTACTTTCCACTCTTGCTGTTTTAAGCTGGATTTACCGAACCGTTTGTCGACAATAACTACAAAACATACTCTTCGCACTTGGATTTTCGGCAAGCGCGAAGAGTATATTGACAAATTGAAAAAATGAAACTAGGCTCCCATAAATTTCAAGGGGTAAATATTTACCCTCTTTCATTATTTCGTAAATAAAGGCGAGAGGGGGCAAATATCTACCTCCCCTAATCCAAGGGGAGCGCATGTCGAAACTCTACAGCCCTTTTTTGGCTAAAAAATCATTTAAATTAATTCCCAACGGCTGGGATTTAATTGCTTTCATCCTTGTTTTAGGAATGCTTGCAGCATTTGTCTGGGGAGCCAGACAAATGGCAACTCCTTATCAAATTGGCCAAGTACTTCCTCTTTCTCTAGACCCCTATCAACTCCCTAAATATGCGCTCTTCACCGTATTGCGTTTATTTTCAGCGATGTTCTTTTCGTTGTTATTTACATTTACTGTTGGAACCTTAGCCGCTAAAAATAAAAGAGCTGAAAGCATTATTATCCCTTGCATTGATATCTTACAATCCGTACCTGTTATAGGGCTTTTATCAATCACCGTCGTAACCTTTATTGCTGTATTTCATGGAAGTCGTCTAGGTCCCGAAGCAGCTGCTATATTTGCCGTATTCACGGCACAAGTTTGGAATATAACACTCAGCTTTTATCAAAGTCTGCGCTCTGTTCCCATAGAACTTAAAGAAGCCGCTGATATGTTCCATCTCTCTGCTTGGCAACGTTTTTGGCGCGTAGAAGTGCCCTTTAGTATCCCAGGGCTGCTTTGGAATATGATGTTGTCCATGTCCGGTAGCTGGATTTTTTTAATTGCCGCTGAAAGTATTTCCGTCAATAACCAAACCATTGTTTTACCAGGCGTAGGTTCTTATTTAGGATTAGCCATTAGTCACTCTAGTATTTCAGGCGTTATCTACACAATTTTGACGATGTTAATCGTCATATTGCTTTATGATCAGTTGTTTTTTAGACCCCTACTCAACTGGTCGAAAAAGTTTACTTTTGAACAAGTAAGCCAAGAGTATTTCCCACGTTCTTGGGTCACAACACTACTACAACGTACTTATATCTTAAAATATTGTAGTTATTTTTTTCGAAAATTAAACAAACTATTCGTCAACTTAGCGTTTTTAAAAACTTCGACGACAGCAAGGAAACCTAAAAATATTCACTTAGAAAAAACTTTTAATACTACTTGGTATATCATTATCACAGCAATAACGCTAAGTGCTATTTGGCTATTAACAAAATTTATATTCCGCCATATCTCATTCCTTGAGCTACGTCATGTTTTATTTTTGGGGTCGATTACTACACTAAGAGTCATTGTTGTTACATTACTCTGCAGTATCGTTTGGGTTCCTATCGGCGTTTTAATCGGATTAAACAATCGCGCCGCTCAAATTGTGCAGCCTATAGCACAATTTTTAGCAGCATTTCCTACCAATGTTTTATTTCCTATCGTTGTTATTCTTATACTGAAATATCAATTAAACGTTAACGTTTGGATAACACCTCTGATGTTACTAGGAACACAATGGTATATTTTATTCAATGTTGTTGCAGGCGCATCCGCTTTACCCGAAGACCTAAGACAAGCTACAGCTAACTTTGGTGTAAAAGGCTGGCAGTGGTGGAAATCCTTTATTTTGCCAGGGATTTTCCCTTATTGGATAACAGGAACTATCACTGCCGTTGGTAATTGTTGGAATACAAGCATTATAGCTGAAGTAGTAAGCTGGGGCTCGACAACACTCACTGCAACTGGTTTGGGTGCTTATATCGCAAAATATACCTCTTCGGGGGATTTTCCACGCGTAGCTTTGGGTATGGCAACGATGAGTCTGATAGTACTAGTCATGAATCACTTAATCTGGCGACCCCTTTATAACGTAGCTCACTCTCATTATAAATTAGACTAACCTTGGGACTAGACCATGACTAAACAACCTATTTTTAGTGTAAAAAATATCAACAAATCTTTTAAAAAAGAACACCAGGAATTATTAGTATTAGATAAAGTAAACTTCGAGCTTTATGAAGGTGAGATTGTTGCGTTATTAGGAAAATCAGGTTCTGGAAAATCTACATTATTGCGCATTATTGCTGGGCTTGCAGAACCTACAAGCGGAACGGTGACCTACCGGAACCAGCCTGTCAGAGGTCCCGTACAAGGTATGGCGATGGTCTTCCAAAACTTCGCTCTATTACCATGGCTAACCGTTTTAGAAAATGTGGAACTTGGCTTAGAAGCATTAGGCATTCCACACGATGAACGCAGAGCACGTGCATTGAAAGCTATCGACATCATCGGTTTAGATGGCTTTGAGTCTGCTTATCCTAAAGAACTATCCGGTGGGATGCGCCAACGTGTCGGTTTTGCACGTGCGTTGGTTGTTAACCCTGATGTTTTATTAATGGATGAACCTTTCTCAGCATTAGATGTTTTGACCGCAGAGAATCTTAAAAGTGATCTTCTTGATCTATGGGAAGCTAAACAAACAGGTACGCGAGGTATTTTATTTGTAACGCATAATATTGAAGAAGCGGTGTTACTTGCTAATCGTATTATCGTCTTTGATAGTGATCCTGGCACTATCCGAGCAGAACTAACCGTTGATTTAGTGTATCCTCGCAGCGAACAAGATCCAGCGTTTCGAAAATTAGTCGATCAAATTTACGCGTTGATAACCCGGCAAATGGATGAACGTAAAAAATTATTACATAAAGAACAATTACCTCGTATTACTGATATAGGATACCGTTTGCCAGACGCTGATATTTCTGAACTTAGCGGTTTACTCGAAACCCTGGATGAATCTGAACACCAAGGTCATATTAGTCTGCCAGAACTTGCTGAATCGCTACACTTAAACGTCGATGATTTATTTCCTTTAACCGAAGTATTAGATATTTTAGGTTTTGCTTATATTAGTGAAGGTGAATTAACCCTAACAGAGTCCGGCAAGTTATTTGCAAATGCAGATATTCTAGAACGAAAAAAAATATTTGCAGCGCACTTACTACGTTATGTACCACTGGCTAGACATATTCGCCAAGTTTTAGAAGAACGGCTTGCTGCTGGCCAACGAGCATCCAAAGACCGTTTTCTAAATGAATTAGAAGACTCCTTGAGTGAGAAGGAAGCTGAAAGAGTATTACGCACCGTTATTGATTGGGGCCGTTATGCGGAATTATTTGCCTATGCTAATAATACACGTATGTTAAGCTTAGAGAATCCAAATTAGCTATACCGCTCATACCTAAAGATGCGAAGTTTTTAAGTTTAGAGCGAGCGGCATCCCGATTAATAACGGTACCCAAGCAAGCTTGCGCACCATTATTCAAGAGGAGAACCTCGATTCTCCTCTTGAGAATCTCCATCGCGGGGTGCAATGGGTATAGAACTCCTTTACTTACTGAATAAGCAATTTCCTATAGTAAAAACTATATATTGTATGTTCTAGTAAAGTAATGCAGAATTACCAATTTCGTGGTTGATGCACTCATCTTCCCGTCCACGATACCAAGCTTATGGATAAAAAATTCAGTGAATCTGCTCTCGCAGTCATTAAAACTGAGGCGGAAGCGATTAATGGTCTAGCTAGGCAAATTGGACCTGATTTTGAGAAGGTCTGTCGTATTCTTTTCAATTGCGAAGGGCATATCATTGTCATTGGTATTGGAAAATCTGGACATATAGGTAATAAAATTGCGGCTACGCTCGCCAGCACAGGAAGTCCGGCATTTTTCATCCATGCAGCTGAAGCTAATCATGGCGATCTCGGTATGATTAATGCCAAAGACGTCGTTTTAGCCATCTCACATTCGGGCGAAACTGACGAACTTATTACCATCCTACCCACACTTAAACTATTACAAATTCCTTTTATTCTCCTCACAGGGAATACCCACTCTACCTTAGCACAACAAGCCACAGTTACACTGACTATATCCATTGACCAAGAAGCCTGTCCCTTAGGATTAGCGCCTACTTCAAGCAGTACTGCTGCATTAGTAATGGGTGACGCAATTGCTGTATCTCTGCTTAAAGCACGGAGTTTTACTTGCGAAGATTTTGCTAAAGTTCACCCTAAAGGCCGATTAGGGCGTCGTTTGCTACTCAGAGTATCTGATATCATGCATAAAGATACCGCTATTCCTCGAGTAACATCAGGTACCCATGTAATTAATGCATTGTTGGAAATATCAGAAAAACGCCTAGGGATGACCATTATTACAAATAAAGAGAATGATTTGTTAGGTATTTTCACAGATGGAGACTTGAGACGTACTATTGATAAAGGTTTAGACTTACACACAACCCCTATTGATAATGTCATGACACGTAATTGTAAAACCATAACAGCCGATCAGCTGGCAATTGAGGCCTTACGCATTATGGAAGACAAAAAAATCACCACCTTAGTTGTTATTGACCCTATTGATCCTGTAAAAAAACCGCTAGGTGTTATCCATATTCATGATATTCTAAGCCAAGGCATAAAATAGCTAGCATTCTCCTATCAAGTCGACATTCTCTAAAATAGCATGTTTTCTAAAACACTATTCATTAACCTTATCCTTATCTCATTGATTTTATTGGGGACGTGGTACACTTGGCAGCAACTCACACGCCCTTCTGACAACTCATTTACAAAACGACATCAGTCTGATGCCTACGCCACACAAGTCATCATTTTTCATACCGATAGCGAAGGAAATCTTTACGATCAATTAAAAACGCCTTTATCTGTTCACTATCCTTTAGATAATAGCATTTCTCTCACTACCCCCTTATTTAACTTATTTTTAAAAAACAATGAATCATGGGAACTCTCGGCAAAATATGGCAAGTTAAAGGAAAATAATGATCATCTACAGCTTTGGGATAATGTAAAACTTAATCAAAAAAAAGGGCTGAGCGCTTACCCTAGCTCTACCTTAACAACTTCTACCTTAGACGTTAACCTTAAGGAAAAAACAGCTGAGACTTCTGCACCAGTAACCATTACACAGGCAAATCAAACCATTCACGCCATAGGCTTGCATGCCAATTTTAATACAAAAACTATTCAACTTTTATCGCAAGTTAAAGGGCAACTCAAACCTACTAAAAGTAAGTGAGGTTTATGATGCAGGAACTGCTCTATTTGAAGCGGATACAAAAAAAATTAAAAAAAACTTCAGTTTTGAGTTTAACTCTATTAATTTTAGGTTTCTGTTATAGCCCTGCTAAGGCAAATGACTATGATAACCAACAAATCATAAATGTTGATGCCGATACCTTGCTATTTAACAATGAAACACAAATCGGTATTTACCAAGGACATATCAAACTAACACAAGGAACGCGCGTTCTTACCGCCGACTATGCTACCAGCTATTCTAACAAAGAAGGCCAAATCATTAAGATTATTGCGATAGGGCATCCCGCGTGTTATCAAGCCCTTGTTTTTCATAAGCACCCAAAGTTGGTTGCTACTGGAAACACTATCTATTATTATCCCCTAAAAGACTGGCTAGAAGCCGTAGGCAATGCTCAAATCATCCAAGATCAAAACCACTTCCAAGGGCCACAAATTAATTATGATTTTAAGAAAAAAGCGGTAGGCTCCCCTTTATCTCCAGAAGGGCATACTAAAATTCTATTAGCTCCTATTCAATCTATGCACTCATGAGTAAATTACAAGCCATTAATTTAGCCAAACGTTATCATTCCCGAGTTGTTGTTAAAAATGTCTCGCTTGAAGTAGAACCGGGTGAAGTTGTAGGGTTGTTAGGTCCAAACGGAGCGGGTAAAACAACCAGCTTTTATCTCATTGTTGGCTTAGTTGAAAGCGCGCAAGGTAAAATTTTACTCAATAATCGTAATGTTACACATCTGCCTATGCATAAACGTGCCAAAGCAGGTATTGGCTATCTACCTCAAGAACCCTCGATATTTCGCAAGTTGACAGTTGCGGACAATATCCTTGCTATTTTGCAATTGCGCAAAGACCTTAGCAAGGTACAACGTAAACAGCATTTAGAAAATTTACTTCACGAATTTCATATTACCCATATCCGCGACACCTTAGGAATAAGCTTATCAGGTGGAGAAAGGCGACGTGTAGAAATTGCACGGGCTTTAGCCATGGAACCAAAATTTATGCTGCTAGATGAACCTTTTGCAGGTATTGATCCCATTTCCGTCGTAGACATTAAACGTATGATCACCCATCTAAGTCACCGAGGTATTGGCGTATTAATCACTGATCATAATGTCAGAGAAACTCTGACGATCTGCAAACGTGCGTATATTGTTAGTGAAGGTGAGACAATTTATGCAGGTACGCCCAAAGAAGTATTAAGCAACCAACGTGTTCGTGAGGTCTACTTAGGCCATGAGTTTGACCTCTAAAAGCATTCGCTAGGGCAGATCTTTTTAGTCTTAAACGATATACTAGACTATTGAAAATTTACAAAATCAATTATGCGGGGTCTTATGCAAATTACTATTACAAATGATGGCATAGAAGTGACAGAAGCATTGAAACAACATATATTGGATAAGTTTAAACGATTAGAACGTATTACTACGAAAACAACCGCTATCCATATAACACTCAGCTTAGAAAATATAGAACAAGTTGCAAAAGCTCTCGTGAATGAACACGGTTTAGAAGTTTACGCAAGTGCTGGATCTGAAGACTTATATACGGCTATTGATAGCTTGATCGACAAGCTTGAACTACAAATTAATAAGCACAAACAAAAAGAAAAAGAAAAACGACACGATAAGACTGAAGACTTTGACATAAATAAGGAACCCGACGAACTTTAAAGAAAGTTTGTAAAACTGTTAAGCTTCTAGATTATTTATTTTAATCGAGGATATTGTGCAATTAACTCCTTTAACGGCGATATCTCCTATCGATGGGCGCTATTTTGGTAAAACAGCCGAATTACGCCCAATATTTAGCGAATATGGTTTATTTCGTTTTAGGGTTTTAGTTGAGATTCACTGGCTAAAAACCCTTGCAGACGAACCTCAGGTTAAGGAGATTGAACCTTTTTCAAATAAAACACGCCAAGAACTTGACGCGCTTATTAAAAAGTTTGATTACGACGATGCCCAACGAATTAAAGATTTAGAAGCTACAACAAACCATGATATCAAAGCTATTGAATATTTTTTAAAAGAGAAAATAAAAAAAAATCCTGAACTAAAAAAAAGTTCTGAATTTATTCATTTCGCTTGCACCTCAGATGATATTAATAATCTAGCCTATGCGTTAATGCTTAAAGAAGCGCGTGAAAAATGCCTATTACCATCTATTCAACAACTCGTAGAAAAATTAAAAAATTTAGCTAAAGAACATGCAAGCCATGCTATGCTTGCTCGGACACATGGACAAGCCGCTGTACCCACCACTGTGGGCAAAGAATTAGCCAATTTTGCTTATCGCTTAATGCGGCAGAAAGAACAATTTGCTCATTTAAAAATATTAGGAAAATTTAATGGTGCTGTGGGCAACTACAATGTACATTGTATTGCCTACCCAAACATCGAATGGTGCAAAATTTCAAAAAAATTCGTGGAAGAACTTGGATTAGCTTGGAATCCTTACTCCACGCAAATCGAACCACATGATTACATTGCAGAATACTGCGATGCACTAAAACGAATAAATACGATCTTAATTAACCTATCTGCCGATATGTGGGGATATATTTCATTGGGTTATTTTAAGCAAAAATTGAAAGCGCAAGAAACTGGCTCATCAACCATGCCCCATAAAATAAACCCAATCGATTTTGAAAATGCGGAAGGCAATCTTAGTTTAGCTAATAGTTTATATGAGCATTTTTCCAGGACCTTACCTAATTCGCGTTGGCAAAGAGATTTAAGAGATTCTACGCTGTTACGTAATTTAGGCGTTGCATTTGCACATAGTTTAATTGCCTATAAAAGTTTATTGACCGGCTTAGAAAAAATTATCCTTGATGAAGTTAAATTAGCCGAAGATCTCAACCAACATTGGGAAATACTGGCAGAGGCTATTCAAACTGTCTTAAGAAAATATGGCGCTGAAATGCCCTATGAAAAACTAAAAATGCTCACGCGAGGGAAAAAATTGGATAAAGAAGCATTACACCAGTTTATTCATAAACTGGAGCTGCCTGAAGAAGCTAAACAACAATTATTTAGGCTAGCCCCAACTAACTATTTAGGTTATGCAGAAAAACTAGCAAAAGAAATTTAAGCCACTAAAAATTTATTTCTTTTAAGGTTAACAAATCAAGGCAAGGCAAGGAGCTTCGTGAAAATTAATTGTTCTAATAAGCTACTCGGTGCTTTCATCCACTGGCTCAATCAAGAAGTTGAACCTATTCAAAGATTTCCACTCAGCGATTTTAATAAACTTAAATATGAAATATATCCCTGTGATGTATTACTCATAGAAGGCCGTAAACGCATTAGTCAAATAATTAAACTCATTACTAAAACTTCATGGTCACATGCAGCACTTTATATCGGCCGTCTCTATGATATTGAAGATAAAAAAATGCAAAAAAAAGTGACTGAATTTTATCACGGCGATCTTAACGATCGACTTGTTATCGAAAGTCTCTTAGGGGAAGGCACGCTAATTTCGCCATTAACTCAATATGCCGAAGAACACATACGAATTTGTCGGCCGAAAAATATTTCACACGAAGATGCACAAAAAGTTATTAACTACACAATAGCACACTTAGGTATAGAATATGACTTTCGACAAATCTTTGATCTCGGTAGATTTTTGCTTCCTTGGCCACTATTACCCCGAAAATGGCACTCGACTTTATTTAACTATAAGCCAGGAAACAGTGTAAAAGAAAGTTGCTCTACATTACTAACGGAAGCATTCCAATCCGTTGATTTTCCAATAATGCCTAGAATAGTACGAGATGGCGGATCTGTAACACTGGAAAAAGGAAACCCTCGGTTATTTACACCTAAAGACTTTGATTACTCACCCTATTTTGAAATCATTAAATACCCTATGTCTCTATCAAAGCTCAAGCTAAACAATTCATAGCAAACTAGCTAAAAATCTATATACCGCCCGTACCTGAAGCTGAGAATCTTTTAAATTCATGGCGAGCGGTATACCCGATCACATGACAAGCAAAAGCAAAGCTTTCGCACCGTCATTCAAGGGGAGAAATCACGATTTCTCCCCTTGAAAATCCCCATCGCGAGAGGAAGCACCCCGCACCTATCTTTCAAGCTAAGTGATTGAAAATTCACTTTAGCGCCCAGATAGGTGCGGGGTGCAATGGGTATAGATTACTAAATTTTGTGTTAATAAAAATTAGTTCGATTTTTTATTTTTTTTCTTAGTTTTACTGATTATAACCATTTCGTTTTTTGCATAATCTACTTCTACTGTATCACCTGCAACAAATTTTCCTTCAAGTAGCTTACGTGCAATTGGAGTCTCTAATTCTTGTTGGATAGCACGTTTTAATGGTCTTGCGCCGTAAACGGGATCGTAACCCACAGCTGCAATATGATCGATAGCAGTTTCGCTGACTTCTAACTGAAAATCACGTTCGTGCAAGCGCTGTTCTAAGCGTTTTATTTGAAGAGATGCTATTTTATGAATCTGCTTTTCAGTAAGCGCATGGAATACAACGACTTCATCTACACGGTTAATAAATTCAGGACGAAAATGTTGTGAAATTATTTCCATGACGGTTGTTTTTAAAGTGGCATAATCTGCTTTAGATGCTAATTCTTGTATCACTTGTGATCCAAGATTAGATGTCATCACTACCACCGTATTACGAAAATCCACAGTGCGTCCATGTCCATCTGTTAAACGACCATCTTCTAACACTTGAAGTAAAATATTAAAAACATCAGCATGTGCTTTCTCAATTTCATCCAATAAAACCACCGAATAAGGTTTACGGCGAACTGCCTCTGTCAAATAACCGCCTTCTTCATAACCAACATACCCAGGAGGTGCGCCAATTAAACGTGCAACAGAATGTTTTTCCATAAATTCAGACATATCTAGACGCACCATCGCTTCATCTGAGTCAAATAAAAATCCGGCTAAAGCCTTACAAACTTCTGTTTTACCTACACCTGTAGGACCTGAAAAAATAAACGAGCCAATTGGTCGATTTGGATCTGATAATCCTGCGCGGGAGCGAAGAATCGCGTTAGAAACAACTTTAATTGCTTCATCTTGCCCAATCACGCGTTTATGCAATGCTTCTTCCATATGCAATAACTTTTCACGTTCGCCTTCCAACATTTTTGCTACGGGAATACCTGTCCAATTAGAAACGATTTCTGCAATTTCCTTTTCGGTCACTTTATTGCGCACCAAATGCGTTTCTTTCCTTTCCATTTTATGCACTTCTTGTAGTTGTTTTTCTAATGCAGGAATTTTGCCATATTGTAACTCTGACATTTTATTAAGATCGCCTAAGCGACGAGCTTTTTCTAATTCAAATTGTGCTTTCTCAAGGTCGCTTTTTATTTTCTGTTCGCCTTGTAACGTAGCTTTTTCTGCTTTCCATACTTCATTCAAATCGGCATATTTTTTTTCTAGATCAATAATTTCTTTTTCTAAATTCTGTAATCGCGTTTTAGAAGCAGCATCGGTTTCTTTTCTAAGTGCTTCGCGCTCAATCTTTAATTGAATTAAACGTCTATGTAAACGATCCAACGCCTCTGGTTTGGAATCGATTTCAATACGAATACGACTTGCTGCTTCATCGATAAGATCAATTGCTTTATCTGGCAAATTTCTGTCTGAAATATAACGATGTGATAAGGTAGCTGCTGCTAAAATAGCCGAATCGGTTATTTCCACGCCATGGTGAATTTCATAGCGCTGTTTTAGACCGCGCAATATTGCAATGGTGTCCTCGACATTAGGTTCATCAACTAAAATCTTTTGGAATCGACGTTCTAAGGCGGCATCTTTTTCAATATAGTTGCGATACTCATTTAAAGTAGTTGCCCCTATACAATGCAGCTGGCCTCTCGCTAAAGCCGGTTTCAACATATTCCCAGCATCCATCGCACCTTCTGCTTTTCCAGCGCCAACCATCGTATGCAGTTCATCAATAAACAAAATAACTTGTCCTTCTTGTTTGGCAAGCTCACTCAGTACTGCTTTTAACCGCTCTTCAAACTCACCACGATATTTCGCACCGGCAATTAATGCGCCCATATCAAGTGCTAATAAACGTTTGTTTTTTAAACCTTCAGGTACTTCATGGTTAATAATACGTTGCGCTAATCCTTCCACTACGGCTGTCTTACCTACGCCCGGCTCACCAATAAGCACGGGGTTATTTTTAGTGCGTCTTTGTAAAACTTGTATTGTTCGGCGAATGACGTCATCACGCCCTATCACTGGATCGAGTTTACCTTGTGCTGCCTGGGCTGTTAAATCGATGCTATATTTTTCTAGTGCACCACGCCGGCCTTCGGCTTCTGGATCACTTACGCTTTCCCCACCCCGAATATCTTTAATTGCTTCTTCAATAGCTACCTTTGTTGCGCCCGCTTTCCGCAATAAATCGCCAAGTACACTTTTGTCATCTACGACAGCTAATACAAATAACTCGCTAGATAGGTATTCATCTTTGCGTTGTTGGGCTAGTTTATCTGTCACATTGAATAAACGCGTTAGATCGTTTGAAGGATAGATTTCACCTGGCTTTGCCGCCTGAACGGTGGGTAAACGATCAATAGCATCATCTAAACTTTTAGTTAATTGGCTTAAATTAACATTCGCTTTAGTGAGTAACGGCCTTACCGTTCCATTTTCTTGGGATACAAGTGCCTTCATTAAATGAATCGGCTCTATAAAAGCATTATCGCGACCCACAGCGAGTGATTGTGATTCTGCTAAAGCCGCCTGAAACTGACTCGTTAATTTATTAAGACTCATAATATCCTCTTACTATAATCGTGCTATTAATTTGTTATACTCAGATATAATAGTTTAGTTCAATTATCAAAAATCAAGCATTTTTATAAATTTTTACGATAATTAGAGTTATTACTAAACGTTTAGAATTTAATAAGCTGGTAATTATTTAACCAAATTACGTGCTACTAAAATCAATCGGTTTACATTTTCTTTGTAATTGCCAAGTTACACAGCGCACACCGCCACCCATTTTTTACAAACCGCTTAAGTTGGAATACGCATAGTTGCCTTATAGAGGTATCGGCTTTTACAACTGCAAAAAATTTACCGTCATTTTTCATACCAACATCTGGCATGTAAATTTTGCGAGAATTTATACTGCATTGTATTAACGTTAAAACTATAAGTGAAAGAAAAAGTAGCTTAATTAGATAAAAATAAACTTAATTAAAATATTACTCGCAACAAATAAAGAGGTAAACTAGACTATTATTGTTTTACAATAGACTAAAGCTATTTACAATTGAATTTATAAGTTTGTAAATTTAATCACTAATCTTTCGCGATGGGAATCATATGGCAGAAGAACTATCACACAACTCTCAATGGGAACGTGAAACGTTAGAAACGTTATTTCTCAATACACTTAAAGAACAGCGTGCTAAACGCCGTTGGAGTATTTTTTTTAAACTCTTATTTTTTGTTCTATTAATTGGTTTTTTAATAATTTTATGGCCAAACTCTGCTAATTTACCGAATTCTAACAAAACCAAAGCGCATATTGGCCTTATCGACATTCGTGGAATTATCGACGGCAGCGCCCCTGCTAATGCAGATAACATCATAGAAGGTCTGCAAAATGCTTTTGATGATAAAACTACCCAAGCGGTTATCTTGCGAATTAATAGCCCAGGCGGAAGCCCCGTCCAAGCCTCTCAAATATATCGAGAAATTCGTTATTTGCAAACCAAACATCCAAGCATTAAAACCTATGCTATATGTGATGATTTGTGTGCATCTGCAGCCTACTACATCGCTTCCGCAAGCGATGCTATCTATGCTAATCCAGCGAGTCTAGTAGGCTCAATAGGCGTTTTAATGGATGGTTTCGGATTTGTCGAGACAATGAAAAAATTAGGCATTGAGCGCCGCTTAATAACTGCAGGGGCCCATAAAGGTTTTTTAGATCCTTTTTCCCCAGAAAAACCAGATGAAAAACAAATTGCGGAAAACTTAATAGAAGGTGTTCATCAACAATTTATTAATGCCGTTAAAGAAGGTCGCGGCAGTCGCTTAAAAGAAAATTCAGAGCTTTTCTCTGGCTTAGCATGGTCCGGTCAAGAAGCCTTGCCTTTAGGGCTTATTGATGGATTTGGCGACTTGGCTTCGCTTTCCCGCGATCTAATTAAGAATAAAAACATCGTAGATTACACAGTAAAACCCGGCTTATTACAACAGCTCTCGGATCGCATCGGCGCTTCATTTGCTGAAAAAATTAGTACGGAATTAGGTATAACGCCGCATGGATTCCAATAAAATAACTATTTACTTAACGCCTTTTAAAAAAAATGAATATGGATTTAGTTTATTTGAATTACTCATTGTATTAACTATTATGGGTATTTTAGCGACGATAGCTTATCCGATTTACACACAGGCGTTGATCAAAACCCGCCGTACCGAAGCTAAAGTCGCATTAATAAATCTTGCGAATCGCATGGAAATTTATTATTTAGAAAATAATAATAGCTATGCCAATGCAAATTTAGCCAGTCTGGGTATAAATCCTAAAACAGCTAAAGGCTTTTACAAATTATCGATAACTAGCACAAATAACTCCTATCAACTTTCTGCGACTGCCACCTTCAAGGATCCAAATTGTTATCGTTTAAGACTTAATGAACTGGGGGAGAGAAGTTCTAATCCAAGTGGAGATGCTTGGTAATGTATTGTCTTGAAAAATGCAGAAAAAAATACTTCTTTTTTGGGACGCAAGTGAACTAATAATTTATACATTTTATATTCGGGCGAGTCAGTTCTTTCTGATCCATTTTTTTGCGTTGGCTTTATTTTATTTATAGCTCTTATGATTTCCTTACCTGTGCCATTAGCTAGTGCTTTTTTGAAGTCAAGAACCTTTTCCATTAAAAGCTGAACCGACTCATACAGACCCTGCTCGTTTAAAGCCCTATGCTTTACTGCTTTCTCGGCCACTTCATTATAATTTTCATTTGTTGTGCCATAAAGAGAATAGATCTGCGTAACAAGATAACCTTTTGCCAATAAATCTAATATTTTGCTTTCTAATATATTCTTAGATCTTCGCATCAACTCATCAGGTATAGGTTTTTTACTAACATCAAAACCCTCGAAAGTAAATTTTATTTTTTCTTTAAGTTCTAAGACCTTTTCAAGCACTTCAGATGTTAAAGCGGCTCTTTTTTCTTCCGTACAAGTATCAATAGTTTTTTGTTTGTTTTTTAAATCAGAAAATTTAACTTCTCCGAGAAGTTCCGTTAGGATATTAGAAACAAAGTGATCTACTGTAAAATCCACTTGATCAGGATTAAAATTAAATATCTCTTTTTTCAACGTTTTCTTTTAGTATTATACTAGAGTAGCTTATTTTATCACTTTTAAATTAAGAGTAACTTAAGAAATACCTTATAGTTTCTGTAATTTTTTCTGGCCAACTAAAACTGCCACGTACAAAATTTTATAACGCGCCCCCATAGACAAAAAAAAATTTTCTTCTGCTATAATAACTTTGCTAAGGCTACCGTTATAGGGATATATTTTTATGCTTAAAAAATTACTAGCAGAGGGTTTAGGAACTTTTTGGTTAGTATTGGGTGGCTGTGGTAGCGCTGTATTAGCCGCTAAATTCCATCTAGCAGGAATTGGCTTCTTAGGAGTTGCTTTTGCCTTCGGCCTAAGCCTACTAACAATGGCCTGCATCTTCTCTCCAATTTCTGGTTGCCACTTAAATCCAGCTGTATCTATTGGCCTTTGGGCTGCAGGCCAATTTAACCTCAGAGATATACCTGCTTATATCATTGCACAAGTAGCAGGTGCTTTAATCGCCGCAGCAGTGTTATACCTCATTGCTAGTGGTCAGCAAGGGTTTGCCTTACAGAATGGTTTTGCAAGTAATGGCTATGGAATCCATTCTCCTGGTCAGTATAATTTATTCGCTTGTTTTATTTGTGAAGTCGTCATGACGGGCATGTTTTTAATCGTCATTGCTGGTACAACTAATCCACGTTTACCCAGTCATTTTGCACCCTTAGCCATCGGGCTTGCCTTAACTTTAATTCACTTAATTAGTATTCCTGTTACTAATACTTCTGTTAATCCTGCTCGTAGTACAGGTCCAGCCCTGTTTGTAGGCGGCTGGGCAATACAACAACTCTGGTTGTTTTGGCTAGCGCCCATCCTAGGAGGATTACTAGGTGGAGGTCTATTTAAATATTTATGGGGCAATAAAAACTAAAAAAAAATTTTAAGTTATCTAAAACATCTATTAAAAATATTTTTTGACGATTGTTTGTTTATTCGCTTCAAAGAAAAGACTTAAATTTTCTAATAAATTTTTTTTCTCGTAAATGGCACAGTAATTCATGCATTTTTTTTCCTTCTTCACCCATTTTCGAAATTTCTTTTAATATTTTTTTCCTATTAGGTATAGCTTTTGTAGATAGGCACCCCTCAACAAATTCATGAGACTTTCCTACTAGGTCTAGTATATTTCCATATATAAGGTTGCCTTTATATCCCCTAGCTGCGTAACCTTTTTTACTAAGGACGTCAAACTCAGCATTTGAAAGCCCAAATTGGGCAAGTACTTGATTATTTAAATAACCTGTTCTTAATAAACTCAAAACATGATCCTCCGATCGATATTTAGCAGGCAAACATAGTTCAAAAGGAATAGGTTTTACGTCTATATCAAACCCTTCAATAGTAATCTTTAGCTTTTCTTTAACTAGACTTTTATTCTCAAGCGTATATTTTAAATTCCCAATTTCTTCTTTAAGCTCAGTCTTTCTAACTCCAAACGTTTTTTTTTCTTTTTTTCGTAAATTTACAATTGAGTTTTCCAAATCTTTAAGCTCATTCCATTCAATCGGAGAAAATAATTGAGCTAACACCTTAGCAACAAAAACAGAAACCTCTTCTTTTTCAGGATTAAAATTAAATAGCCTGGGTTCTTTCGAAGATCTATTCCCTAAGTAGTTCACATTCTCCTCCGCATCAAACGGCCGATATGAAATTAATTCGTATGGATCATTAAAAAAACTTTCATTATCTAAAAAATCTCCCCCCTTATACTCATTAAACGCAGTTTGAGGCTTATACTTATGCTTATACTTATTAAAAACTCTATTTAAGGCATTTTTTAACTGTTTAAAATCGGACATCGTAAATTTTGTATTAAAAATAAGTATTAGTATAAATAAATATACTAATAAAAATTTAATCAAATCTAGTCTTTAATAAATAGATGTAGTCGAAAAATTTCTTGGGGCTTCATTAAGCTTCGAGTAGAGAATGTTACAAACAACAATTCACTCTATTAGACTTTTCGTTTCAAACTGTATTCGTAACTCACGAGGTAAGGCAAATGAAACGTTTTCCTCTTCGCCAAATAATTCGGATACGGAACAACCTTGCCAATTAGGAAAAGTTTTCAACTTTTTGATAACCGCTTGCACTAAAATCTCGGGTGCAGATGCACCCGCTGTGATACCTACAGAAGTTTTATTCATTAACCATTCGGGTTGAATATCCTCTGCAGTATCAATCAGATACGCTGACCTTCCTAAACGTTCTGCTAGTTCTTTAAGACGATTGGAATTCGAACTATTGACCGACCCAACTACCAATATTAGATCGCATTCTCCCGCTAACAATTTAACAGCTTGTTGGCGATTTTGAGTTGCGTAACAAATATCTTCTTTTTTGGGAGAAGAAATAGCTGGGAAGCGTTGTTTAAGTACATTAATAACTGTTTGTGTGTCATCAACGGATAAAGTGGTTTGCGTAACATAGGCCAATGTCTTCGGATTTTTTACTGACAAGCTATTAACGTCTTTACAATTTTCTACTAAATAAATCCCGCCTTCTGGATTATCGTAATGACCCAACGTACCTTCAACTTCAGGATGGCCTGCATGCCCGATTAAAATACATTCCTGCGCTAAGCGACTATAACGGGCAACCTCCATATGGACCTTGGTCACCAAAGGACATGTCGCATCAAACAGCCGCAAACTGCGTTCTTGCGCTTGCTTTCTTACCGCCTGAGAAACTCCATGCGCACTAAAAATAGCTGTTGCCCCAAAAGGAATTTCTGCTATTTCTTCAACAAAAATGACGCCTTGCTGTTCTAGCTCTGAAACTACAATTGTATTGTGAACTACCTCATGACGCACATAAATAGGCTTGCCAAATAAGCTTAAAGCTCGCTTAACAATTTCTATTGCTCGATCAACACCCGCACAAAACCCCCGTGGATTAGCTAAAATAATTTGCATAGAGGACCTTTGGATTAAAGGTCTAGTCTATTAAAGTGAAAAAAAATAGCAAGCGCTTTTATATAAAAGTTACTTTACTTTTCTCTTTTTTGAGCAAATCTAGGTTTAAAAAGCCGAAAACCCCTTCGTTAAACCCTAGTAGTTAACAACGTTTTAATAGAGAGGTGCTGTGGCAAAATTGCCTGTCTGCGGTTCCATACAACCAGAGGCTTCTGTCCAGGCATTGTATTTAATATCTTATAAAAACTTGATTTACTAAGGTTATTAGGCTTATTTTTTAGCTGTGTCGCCCACCGATTATCTAGCAACTCAGAAGAAATTGGCACAATAGTTTTACCTTTTTCAAATAAATTACGCTGGTTTTTAATCAAACCTCTGGCTTCTTGAGCAGAAGTACAACGGTCTAAGGCTTGCCTTAGTACCTTAGCTCTTTCAGTATGCCTTGCCATAAAACGGCTAAAAATGCCTCTATTAAGATAGTTTTTACTAATATGCTCTTTACATTCATTAATAAATTTATCAAATTTTTCTTGTGTCTGACCTGATTTTCTAGAGTGTAAAGAGTTTACAGCGTTTTTAGCTACAATAACCAAAGTAATTTTTTTTGCAATAACATAATGATGCCCAGCATAAGCTTCCAGTAGCGCCGTACGATCCTTTTTATTCTTTATAAAAGCATTCGCTTGGTGTCTTAATAAATAACAAACCAACGTACTATGTCCCCACTTAGCCGCATGATGCAAAAGTGTATCGCCTTCTTCATCCTGCTCATCAATATTCATACCTTTATTCAACAAATAGTCAATTAAATTGATATGTCCAAATTCAGCGGCTTGGAACAACGCAACTTTTCTTGAATCAATGTCTGTGACCCCATCCATTTCAAACTCCTTTTCTAAGTTTCCTATATAACTCACCTTACCTTACGCAGAAATGGAGTCAGAAACCACTAGGTCTGCCGCTGCCGGCACTTACCTTTAATTTTTTCAAATTAAAAATAAGCTTGGCCTACGCGCCACCCGGCGATAAAGCTCAGCGCATGCCTGCGTAAGGTAAGTCTATAATTTTTACACATAGCCTATCCAGCAATTATATATTTTTTTAAAAAAATCTTATAATTTATGTAACATAGTACTACAAGATAAAATATTCCACTTTAAAACTATAGCTTGCCTGTAAACTAAACATTTAAATATTTTTTTTTATTTTTCTTAGCATGGCTAATAACAATTCTTTAGAGAGAGGTTTATAAAAAAAATCATATACTCCTTGGCGCATGGCTTCACATCTTTCCTCTTTACTGGCCTCTCCTGTGACTAGAATTAAAGGAATAGACAAGGATGCCTTCTTCATTTTAGCCAACAATTCTAATCCATGTAGTTTAGGCATGACTCTGTCAGCCAATACCACAAAAAACTTATTCGGATATTTCTCTAAATAGTTCCAAGCTTTATGTCCATCCTTTGCTATTATATAAGCATAACCCGCTTCATCTAAATACTTAGCCATAATTTTTAAAAAAAAGTTGTCATCATCCACTAGTAAAATATACTTTAAATCTTTACTTGTTTTGCCAATTTTAAACATAACTTTTTTTAGGAATAAAACGACAAATCAATAAAGCTATCTCAAATAATAGACATAAAGGAACTGCCAATAAAATCTGCGATACAACATCAGGAGGCGTCAACAACATAGAGACGAAAAAAGATAATATTATAAAATACCGACGCCAACTTGATAATGTTTTCAGAGTTAAAACTCCAGAAAACACAACTACAATAATAACTAAAGGCACTTCAAAAATTAAGCCGAAACTCAATATTAACTGTAAGGCTAAATCTAAATAATGGCTCATGTCTGGAAAAATATGGACATAATCGGGAGCAGTATTAATAAAAAAGCTTATCAGGAATGGCATAATAAACTGATAGGCAAAAAATACGCCGCTATAAAATAAGCTACAGCTTAACACTAAAACTAACCACAATAATCGCTTTTCCTTTAAATATAAGGCAGGCACAACAAAAAGCCAAAATTGATAAAGTATAAATGGCATGCTGATAAAAATAGCAAAACTTAAAGTAAACTTTAAAGGGATAAATAAAGGAGCGGTTAACGTAGTAGATATAAATCGACTTTCAACAGGAAGTTGGTTAAGCAATGGTTGAGCTAAGTGTTGATACAAACTAGCAGAAAAAGGCAATAATAAACAGAAAATTCCTAAAAATGCACCGGCACAATAGAACAAACGTATTCTTAACTCTAACAAAAAAGAAAGTAAAAACCGATTGGGGCCAACAGCATGATTATTTTTTCTTATAGAGTCCATCGACTATTTCTGCCCGTTTATTATTTTCCTGTAAACGTTGTTCTTTTCTCAATAGAAGCCATTGCTCTCGTAATTGTGTAACTAATTGCTCTCTCTTCCTTAATAAAACGCCAGCTCGGTATAGTAAATTTCGCAATGATCGTGGATCTAATACTAACAACGCAATAAAGATTATTAAAAAAAATTGGCTAAAACTAAACACAAATTAAAACTTATGAAGAAGAAATTTAATTAGGGTCATTGCTAAGGCTTTCATTTTTAGATTTTTTTGATGCAGATGTATCTTCCGAACGTAAAGCTTTATTAAAATTCCGTATGGCCACTCCTAAGTCTTCAGCCATTTCACGTAAACGTTTAGTACCAAATAACAATACGGCGATTAAAAATATAATCAATAACGATCCAATACTTATTCCATGGAAACCCATAAACACAACTCCCTATTTAAATAAATCGCTTTCGCCTGAGCAAGCTTAAAATGCTAAGTTGGCTTAAACCAACAAGCACTCAAAAGTAATCCTAGCCCAATAAACCCTAATATTAATAAATATTTAACCGATAATAAACTTGGAAATTCACTTATCGTTAAACCCAATAGCGCCCAAATGACACAAGCCGCCCCAATACCTAAATTAACAATCCAAAACTTTTTTCTACGCAGACCTTCTTTCTTTTTTTCATCCGATGAATATATACTTAACACTCTTTTTTCTCGGCGCAAATCAAGTAGTGTCTGATAAACCAAGTCAGGCATTTCAGGTAATTTTTCAGCCCAATAAGGTAGGTATTCGCGCACTTTTCGCAAAAATGCACGTGGACCTAATTGTTTTTTTAACCAATGCTCTAAAAAAGGCTTTGCCGTATTCCACAAATCTAAATCGGGATATAATTGGCGCCCTAATCCTTCAATGTTGAAAAGGGTTTTTTGTAATAAAACTAATTGCGGTTGCACCTCCATATCAAAACGCCTAGCGGTTTGGAATAAACGCAATAATAATTGCCCAAATGAAATCTCTTTTAATGGGCGTTCAAAAATAGGCTCGCATACCGTGCGAACTGCCGCTTCAAATTCATTAATTCGTGTATTTGGCGCTACCCAGCCAGACTCCACATGCAATTGTGCAACCCTTCGATAATCACGTTTAAAAAAAGCAACTAAATTTTCAGCTAAATAACGTTGATCATCCGGGCTCAAACTTCCCATAATTCCAAAATCGACGCCTAAATATTGGGGGTTATCCTTTTTTTCAGGTGAAACAAAAATATTTCCAGGGTGCATGTCCGCATGAAAAAAACAATCACGAAATACTTGTGTAAAAAAAATCTCAACGCCACGTTCTGCTAACTTCTTTAGGTTAATTCCCTGTTTTTTTAAAGCCGATATATCTGAAATAGAAATACCATAAATTCTTTCCATTACTAATACGTTTGGATGGGTATACTGCCAATAAACTTCGGGAATATAAAGTAAATCAGAATGAGAAAAATTACGTCGTAACTGAGAAGCGCTTGCCGCTTCTCGCAATAAGTCAAGTTCATCCTTTAAACAAGCTTCAAATTCTGCAACCACTTCACGGGGTCTAAGTCGTTTCGCCTCCTTCCAATAACGTGTTGCTAAATCTGCTATAGCGTATAATAAATCCACATCTTTTATAATGCGTTTATTAATACCCGGGCGTAATACTTTTGCTACGACAGATTGACCTGTCATCAGCCTAGCCGCATGGACTTGCGCTACAGAGGCGGAAGCCAATGGCGTTGTATCAAATTCAGCAAATATTTCAGCAATCGGTTTTCCACAAGCCGCTTCAATAATCGCTCTCGCTTGCTCCCCAGAAAAAGATGGAACTCGATCTTGTAATTTAGCCAGTTCGTCTGCAATCTCTTCTGGAATAAAATCTCGCCGAGTTGACAAAGCTTGGCCAAATTTTACAAAAATCGGTCCCAGTTCTTCCAAAGCTAAACGAATTCGTTCCCCCGCAGACCTTTTTCTATTGCTAATTCGATAGGGATTAAAATAAATAAAAAAACGCAGTGGGCGAAATAAATGCAAAGACAACACAAGTTCATCGAGACCGTAACGAAATAAAGTAAAACTGATCTGAATCAACCGAACGAAACGGTTTATCGATTTCATCGTTTTATTCTCCTCTATCTCCTATACGTTCTAATCGCGCTTCTAATCGCGCTAAATCGTCTCGTAAATTATCTACGTCTGAAAAAAAAATTTGTAGCTCCTCTTCTCCAACCAAGTAATCCATTTCTGCTTGAACATAGTCTGTTATATTTTGGCTTAGATTTTCGACACTTTGTTTTGCCCAACGAGACAATGCCTTCAAAAACTGTACCGTTGGGTAGGCAACCGTATCGCCTACCAAATGCGATAACTGCTCTTCCCAGTCAATATCTAAATTTGAAAAAAGATTTTTAAATTCTTTCGCAAACTCCATATCTCCAGAAACCTGAATAGGTATTGCTGTCAATGCCAAATTCCTTTTTATAAAGGCTAAACGCATAAAGTCGAGAATCGAGCCACGTAATATTAAATCAACCAAGCCGCCATATTCCCTTGTTAAGTAAATAGCGTCCGATTTGAATAGCCAAAAATAACTCAAGGAATTTAATTCTATTTTTACGACTTTACCCGATAATTGATTTAAATAATCTGCCATTTCTGGATCAAGCTGTAAAAAGCGATTAAGGATGATTTCTTGTGCGGCAAGTAAGGTTTTTAAAGGCATCAGAATTTCCATGCTCTATGTAAAGCAACAATTCCTGCGCTAAGATTATAGTATTCGCATTGATCAAACCCAGCCTCCAAAATAAGCGACTTTAAACCTTCTTGATCGGGGTGGCGTCGAATAGACTCTACTAAATATTGATAACTCGCCGCATCATTGGCAATCCATTGACCTAACTTAGGTAAAAAATTAAAAGAGTAGCGATCATATAAGGTTTGTAAAAAACTTAGCACTGGTTTCGAAAACTCTAATACTAACAATCGTCCACCTGGCTTAAGAACACGATACATAGACTGCAGCGCCGCTTTTTTATTGGTGACATTCCGTAGACCAAAAGCAATACTTAAACAATCGAAATGGTCATCGGCAAAAGGCAATGCTTCTGCATTTGCCTGAACCACCTCTACATTTTCGATAAGCGCCGCATCGATAAGTCGATCACGCCCTATCTCTAACATCGCTGCATTAATATCCAGTAACGTTACTTT
Organism: Pseudomonadota bacterium; assembly: GCA_040390025.1. Lineage (GTDB taxonomy): Bacteria > Pseudomonadota > Gammaproteobacteria > Diplorickettsiales > Diplorickettsiaceae > JAVHYG01. Next base: position 128,187 of record JAZJZD010000006.1, read on the forward strand.
TCCTGTTTCTCCAACTCGTTTTACAAATAACTTAGTTAAATCAGCAGTGCCTCCAGCCACATCTAACACTTTCTCGCCAGAACGAATTTGACTTATTTCTACGGCAAATTTTTTCCATATACGATGCAACCCCAATGACATCAAATCATTCATCAAGTCATATTTGGACGCTACAGAGTGAAAAACCGCACCCACTTGAGCTGTCTTTTCAGTAACTGGAATGGTGCTATAACCAAAATCAGTTGTTTTGTTCTCATCAGAAGATGTGGGAAGAGAATTCGGCATACAATGGGCTAAGTTTTGATTACTTAGCCCATCTTAACCAGCTACTTTACTTTGGGCAAGAATTTAAGCTTAGTTTTTTTATTCTTCAATCTAAAATGGACCTATAATCAAGTCTAGATTCTGTTATCGAAATTAAATTGACATGCTTTTATATCTCTTTTTCCCTTCTCATTTTTCTCGCAAATATAAACTACTCCTTCACCCCTATGGTTGACCCATATCCCAGACAAACTAGCAATGGCAGGCTTACGCTTTTTTAATGTAAAATTGTCATTTGCATAAGTACATTCTCTTAAAAAACCGCCTTTCTCAGGATTTCCTCTTTCTCTAGCATAAAAATAAGCTGCATAAAACTTTAAGGTCTTGGACGGTTTCTTAACTGAATACCCTTCCCACTGATCCCCTACCGTATACTTATAGGTAGTATTGAAGTGCAATCGTTCATCAGCTTCAATTAAATTTGCTATGTAAGTCATTGAATATTTTGTATCGATTCTCTCTCCTCCAGTTAATCTTAGTGCTTTGTCGTCGAATTTTTTAATTACTTTTTCTAATAAATCGTTTAATGCCTTACGTGGGATAGTATAATTCCACTTTTTCTTATTAACATCTATTACTAAATCCTTTATCTCTTTTTGAAAATTAGCCAAAGCACTCTCAATGTCATTCCTACTGAGACTATTTTTGGGTAAAGAATCACAGATAGCGTCAATTATACTATCTTTTAAATCACTTAAGGTTACGCCCCTTATTTCGTTTCTTTCAGTAATAATAATATCGTCTGCTTCAGGACAAGTAGCAGAAAAAGCGGGTAAAACGAACATTAAATTAGCGCCTAAAATTAATCCAGATAAAATCCTTATTTTTTTAAACATGTCTTTCCTTCTTTTTAATATAATAAAAAGAAAGTTTAATGTATTTAAAAAAATAAAATAAAGAAAATTCTATATTTAGAAGAGATATTAATTACTATAACAAATTATATAAGAAGAGCGAGATCAGCTAATGCTTACTCGACGATCCACGTATTACTAAAGAACAGGTGCGGCGGCGAAGAACTGCGAGAGCATGTTGACTTTTTACATCAGTCCATAACTCGATAGCTTGTAAAGGTGTTAATTCGTTAAGGGGGTCGCCAAGTCCGCGAATTGCATGCAAAACCTCCATAAGGCTAACGAAACCACAACTTAAAGCACGGTAAAGTGAAGCGGATTGCGTCTTAGACAAGCTAGCTACTTGCACATAGGCTGTTTGACCTAATTCAATAAAATACTTAATTTTGACTCGCCTTTTTTCGGCTTGCTCGGGGAAAAAACCTGCGAATAACAAACATTTATCGCCAACTTCACGCAAACAATCGCGTTGGCTATAGGTTTTTTTTTCTAGACTTGATAAAAACTCTGTCGCTAAAACACAATTGGCGATATCAGGGCGTTGGTTGAAACGACCCAATAAAAAAACGAGATAACTCTCAAGCTCTTGGTCTAAAGTCAGCTGGCTCGTCAATTCTGCATCCTTGACCAAGGCCTGCCATTGTGCGATTGTCGTCGCTTGCAATAAAAGTGAGCCCATAGCCAACCTCCTGCAACTAGTACCCTTTCTTCAAGTGTAGAACACGCTAGCGGAAAAGGCAGGCTTTGCGTTATCATGCACTCTTTTTGAACATACACTGAATTTATCACAAAGTAAGAATAGCCTTTTACGATATTCAGTTACTAACTCTATCCCAATACATCATGATCGAAAACATACGTAATATCGCCATTATCGCTCACGTCGACCACGGAAAAACCACCTTGGTGGATAAGCTTTTACAACAATCGGGAATGCTCAACAGCCGCGCCGCGCCTGTTGAGCGGATCATGGATAGTAATGATCTGGAGCGGGAGCGTGGTATTACCATTCTTGCTAAAAATACTTCCATTCAATGGCTAGACAATCGTACCAATACGACTTATCGAATCAATATTGTCGATACCCCCGGCCACGCTGATTTTGGTGGTGAAGTTGAACGTATCTTATCTATGGTAGATTCTGTTCTGTTGTTAGTGGATGCTGTTGATGGGCCTATGCCGCAAACGCGTTTTGTGACCCAAAAAGCCTTTGCAAAAGGCCTAAAGCCGATTGTAGTCGTTAATAAGGTAGATAGGCCTAGCGCTCGACCTGATTGGGTTATCAATCAAGTCTTTGACCTTTTTGATCGCCTAGGTGCAACCGAAGAGCAGCTTGATTTTCCTATCGTCTATGCCTCTGCTTTACAAGGTTATGCAACACTCGATCTCAGTAAACCCAGCACCGACCTCATACCTCTTTTTGAAACTATCGTTGATAAGGTAGCTCCTCCTGCAGTAGATCCGAAAGGTTCCTTCCAAATGCAGATTACTACACTGGATTATTCCAGTTATGTAGGAACTATTGGCATAGGCCGTATTCAAAGGGGAGTTGCTAAAACCAACATGCCCGTCATTTTGATTGATAGTGAAGGCAAAACACGACCCGCCCGCATATTACAAGTATTAGGCTATCGTGGATTAGAACGCGTTGAAGTTGCTCAAGCGGAAGCAGGAGATATTGTCGCTGTTACCGGAATAGATAAGCCAAACATCTCAGATACTTTATGTGATCCCAACAACGTAGAAGCATTACCCGCATTGAAGGTAGACGAACCCACAATGAGTATGACCTTTCAGGTCAATAACTCGCCTTTTGCAGGTCAAGATGGAAAATTTGTTACTAGCCGCCAAATACGAGAACGGCTTGATAAAGAGCTACTGCATAATGTGGCATTAAAAGTTGATGATACAGAAGACCCTAACCGTTTCCGCGTATCTGGTCGGGGCGAATTACATTTATCGATTTTAATCGAGACCATGCGTAGAGAAGGTTATGAATTAGGGGTATCACGTCCTGAAGTGATTTTAAAAGAAATCGACGGTGAGTTAAAAGAGCCCTTTGAAATCTTAACGGTAGATGTTGAAGAGCAGCATCAAGGCAGTATCATGGAGAAACTAGGAAGTCGTCGTGGTGATTTAGTGGATATGGTTTCTGATGGAAAAGGTCGCGTTCGGCTTGATTATAAGATTCCTACCCGCGCTCTAATCGGTTTTCGTACAGAATTTTTAACGACAACATCCGGCCTTGGCTTAATGCACCATGTCTTTGACCATTATGGCCCGGCGAAAAAAGGTGCGCTTGCTAAACGCGCTAATGGTGTCATGATTTCAAATCAAGCAGGCAAAGCAACCGGTTTTTCTCTTTTTAACTTACAAGAGCGTGGCAAACTATTGATAGGTCCACAAACCGATGTCTATGAAGGAATGATTGTTGGTATTCATGCTAGGGACAATGATCTTGTCGTTAACGTTGTCAAAGGAAAGCAATTAACCAATATTCGTGCTGCGGGTTCGGATGAGAATATTATCTTAACGCCGCCTATTTTGTTCTCTTTGGAACAAGCGTTAGAATTTTTGGATGATGACGAGTTACTGGAAGTCACACCACATCACTTACGTTTGCGTAAAAAATTCTTAAAGGAACATGAGCGTAAGCGCGCAGGACGCGAGAGTTAGAGGGTACCTCTGATTCTTGAGATGCCTCGAACAAAATCAGACTATTTAGTTAATGCTCTTAGTACGGCTGTCGGCTCTTTTTCAATGACCTTGAGAAAATTACGGGCTGTTGCAGTAGGCTCTCTTCTATGCTGTTCCCATTCTTGTATGGTTCTTACACTGACACCAAAATAATGAGCAAACGCATCTTGCGACAGATGTAAACGTACGCGTATTGCTTTGATATCTACCTTTTGCGTAGAGCGCACTCGTTTAAATTTTCTTAACTGAGCTGCAGTTAATAACAGTGCATCTGTATCCGATTTTGCAGCTTGTTTAATCTGACGTTCTGTCATGGACTTAATTTTTCGCCATGCTGTTTTACCTTTCTGCCGTTTATTGTGCGTCGAAATAAGTTTTTCGTTCATTTTTACTTGCTCTCCTCGCAGAAATAATTCTTTTCATTTTGCTCCTAGCTGTATAAACCACCAATAAAATAATGCTATTAACAAAACCAATAGTCAGTTAACGTACTTCACTATTGCGCACTGTTTCTAATTCGATTCGATTAAAGTCATCAAATATTTCAATGGCATCAACAAAATCTATTCCATGTTTTTCTAGATTAAGGCTCCTCTTTTTTTCATCCCATTCGAATACTGCCATAGATTAATACTACGTCATTGACGTAGTATATTCAAGGATATTTTTAGCTTATTTATAATAAATAACCTATACCCATTGCATCCCGCACCTACCTCGGTGCTAAAGTGAGTGTTCAATTAATTATAGCTTGAAAGATAGGTGCGGGGTGTTTCTTCTCGCGATGGAGATTTTCAAGAGGAGAAGCGCGATTCTCTTGAACGGCGGGCCTTGGCTTAATGCACCATGTCTTTGACCATTACGGTCCTGCAAAAAAAGGGGCTCTTGCTAAGCGCGCTAACGGGGTTATGATTTCAAATCAAGCCGGCAAAGCCACCAGCTTCTCTCTCTTTTTAACTTAATGTTAGTGGGTATGCTATAGATATATTAGCAAAGCCAGATAGACGTTCCTGAAGAAATTAGAGACCAATGTTATACATGCCGGTAAAGGGGGTCTTGTACTAGCTGAAGGACAATATCTATAGCTTAGATACACCTCAGAGCCCATCTTGAAAAAATGGTATAATTAGTTAAATAAACAGCATTCTCTTTAGGAAGTTCAATGCCTGAAATTAGCCGGTTTCTGGGAATCATTATTGCCATGTATTATAAAGAGCACAATCCACCCCATTTTCATGTGCGTTATAATGAACACAAAGCGGCAATTTCGATCAAAAACCTTGCGTTATTGGATGGAAAGCTCCCGCCAAAAGTATTTGGGTTAGTCGTTGAATGGGCCAGCCAACATCAGCAAGAATTGTTGGAGAATTGGAATTTGGCTGAGCAATTACAGAAGCTAAAACCTATTAAACCCTTGGAGTAATCATTATGCAGTGTAAGCATGTTGACGTGATTAGAGTAAAAGTATTAAAAGATTATGAATTATATCTGCAATTTGATGATGGAAGTCAGGGTAATGTAGATATTTCAAAATTAATTCCATTTAAAGGTGTTTTTGAACCTTTAAAAAACAAAGATTTTTTTTCAAAAGTTTCAATTAACTCAGATATCGGTACTATTTACTGGGAAAACGGTGCAGATCTTTCTCCTACTTATCTCCTTGAAAATTTAAAGATTAAGAATGCTTGACTATTTAATAGTATATTGATGGACATTGTAATATTTATTTATCGTATAGAAATACAGAAATATTCACTTAAGGAAAACAATTAACCAATATTCGTGCCGCTGGTTCGGATGAGAATATTATCTTAACGCCGCCTATTTTGTTCTCTTTGGAACAAGCGTTAGAATTTTTGGATGATGACGAGTTACTGGAAGTCACACCACATCACTTACGTTTGCGTAAAAAATTATTAAAGGAGCACGAGCGTAAGCGCAAGCATTAACCTTACTTATTAAAGCACTATATTTTGGCATTATTTTTCCCACCTTTTATTAAGTAAAAATGTTCTTTCGAGGACAATCTATATAAAAAAACTTAAAAAAATCTGAATAAAACAAGAAAATAATAAATTTTGTGCAAATAGCGCGTAAAAAATCTAGAAAATGAAAAATAAGCTTATGCTATACTTAACCTTTAGCTACAGAGGCTACGATGCTTAAGCTCATCAAATATACGATGACTGCGGTATTTTTTTTCATCGGTTCTTCCGCATTGGCTGATATCTCTGTTCCGATGTATCTCACGGGAACGCAAGGATCAGGGGAGTCTATTGGTACTATTAGCGCAAAAGAAACAGCTAAAGGTGTGAGGTTCACACCAAATTTACACGGCCTGCCACCTGGATTACATGGTTTTCATGTACACCAAAATCCTTCTTGCTTAGATAATGGTATGGCAGCGGGCGATCATTTGGATCCTCAGCATACCAACCACCACTTAGGCCCTTATGAAAAAGGTCACCTAGGTGACCTTCCTGCCTTACAAGTTGATGGCAATGGAAATGCAACCATACCCATGGTAGCGCCGCATTTACGACTGAATGATTTAAAGAATCGTTCTTTAATGATCCATGCTGGCGGCGATAATTATTCCGATAGTCCAAAGCCATTAGGCGGTGGTGGTAGTCGCATTGCCTGTGGTGTTATAAAATAAGAGTACCTCAACTTGCACAATGATGGCCCAATTGAAGACGCGCCCTAAATAACAAATTATTGATTGTATGCGCTCTGAAATCTATTTTTCTTCTGCAAAACAACTCGCTCAACGCATTCAAAAAAAAGAAATTTCTTGTACAGAGCTTATGCAAGTCTATTTAGATCGCATCGCTTATGTAAATCCTAAACTTAATGCCATTATTCAACCTTTAGCACCGGAAAAAGCGTTGCGAAAAGCAAACATTGCTGATGAAAAACTATCAAAAAATAAAACCCTAGGTCCTTTGCACGGTTTACCCATCACTATCAAAGATTGCTGTAAGGTCAAAGATTTTCTTATTACTAAAGGAAGCATGGGCTATCATTTTACTCCTGAAGAAGACGCCACCATAGTTGCTAGATTAAAAACAGCAGGGGCTATCGTTATAGGGATAAGCAATGTTCCTGAATTCAACATTGCCTATGAAACAGATAATGATCGTTATGGAAAAACATACAACCCTTATGATCTTAATCGCACATCGGGTGGAAGCAGTGGAGGCGAAGCCGCTATCATCGCCGCTGGTGGATGCGCATTTGGATTAGGAACAGATGGCGGCGGAAGTATTCGTCAACCTGCACATAATACGGGTATTGCCGGATTAAAACCTACCCGTGGCTTAATCCCCTCAACAGGGAATGTTCCTAATGATGGGCGCGGCTTATTAGGTCCATTAACAACATTTGGTCCGATGGCACGTTTTGTCGATGATCTTATTTGGATTTTGCCTATTTTAACGGGGGCCGATCATTGCGATCCCGATACAATTCCCATCCAACTAAAAATTAGTCCCGAAGCAATTAATTTAAAATCGCTGCGTGTCGCTTTTTATACCAACAATGGCATTGCCAAACCTGATAAAGATACGCAGGGCACCATCGCGCAAGTAGCCCATATTTTACAATCTGAAGTACAACTTGAAGAAATTTATCCACCCCATTTACCCGAACTTTATACCCTTGTCACGGAAACTTACTTTTTGGGTGGGGATAAAGGATTAGGTTTAAAAAATTTGATTGCGAAGCTGGGTATTAAGAAGCCTTCAACCCTGGTCCATGAATTTTTGGCTGTCGCGCGTAATTGTGAATTTTCTGTCACTGAATTAAATCAGCGTTTACGTCGTATTGATCAACTTCGGTTTATATTAGAAAAATTTTTTACTCCGTATGATGCTATTCTTTGTCCAGTGGCTGCAACACCGGCAAAACTGCACGGACGATCTTTTAGCGAAGGACATGATTTTAGTTATTTGAATCTTTATAACCTGATGGGCTGGCCCGCTTTAACCGTACGTTGTGGCACTTCTTCTACAGGATTACCTATTGGCCTGCAAATCATTACTAAGCCCTGGCAGGATATGACCGCATTATACATTGGAAAAAAAGTAGAAGACTTATTGGGCGGATGGCAAGCACCTTCGTTATTTCTCTAAATTATAGTGTTGCTACCTGCTATACTTTGTTTTTAGAAGGAGTCTTAAATGATTTGGGTGATTAGTTTAAATAGTAGTTTAGGCCATATTTATTCTTATGAACCCAAAGAACACCAGCTAACGCTTTTAAAATGCTTAGACAATCCCAATGCACAATTAAAAGGCTCTGACTTAGTCTCGGACAGGCCAGGACATTATCAAACCATGCATTCTGCAAAAGGTGCTTACCAAGCACCTACCAGCCCACATGATGTAGAGCTCGATCGTTTTACAAAAATTTTAGCGGATTTATTAAAAAAAGGATTGGATAATAAGGATTATAAACAGCTCATTTTATGTGCTCCCCCGCATATTGGCGGAGTTTTACTGAGTAATCTTGATAAACAAGTGGAGCAGTGTTTGTTGGTAAACATTAAAAAAAATTTTGTTGAATCCGATCCAAAAGTTTTAGTCGATTATTTAAAAGAAAATTGGTGGGATATTATTCGATCAAATAAGGTATAATAACATTTCGTAAAAAAATAAGGAGTAGTTGTATGGAAAATCGTATTGATGATTTAGTTATCGATAAAAGTCACCCTTCCCCCAACTACAACCAACGTATTTTTTCTTTAGTTTTACACTACACCGCCGCTGAATTTGAAAATTCTTTAAAAATATTAACGGATCCTAAAACTCAAGTTAGTGCACATTATCTTGTTCCAGAAGAAAGTATGGATGGGCAACGTAAAATTTTTCAGTTAGTTAAAGAAGAAGAAAGGGCTTGGCACGCAGGGATCAGCAAATGGCAAAAGAGAACTAACCTAAATGATACTTCCATTGGCATAGAAATTGTTAATTTAGGTTATGCAGACGACAAAGAAGGAAAACGAACCTGGTATCCTTTCACTAATTACCAAATTGAAAGTGTTATTGAATTAGCAAAAATTATTGTTGAACGTTACAACATCCCAGCTACTCATGTTATCGGACATAGCGATATAGCACCCGGCAGAAAAGTTGATCCCGGTCCTTTGTTCCCATGGAAAAAATTGTATGAAAATGGTATAGGTGCATGGTTTGATGAGAAAGCTGTAAAAAAAGAACGCGCGCTAAATTGTGTCCATGAAATTAATATTGAAAAATTACAAAAAAATTTGCTAACTTATGGGTATGGTATCGAAATAACAGGAAAGCTAGACGAACAAACCACCACTGTTTTACAAGCTTTTCAAATGCATTTTAGACCCAGTAATTATTCCGGCAATCCAGATATCGAAACCTCAGCAATCCTTGAAAATTTAATTCAGAAATATATATACCCATAGCACTTGAGATTACGAGTTTGCAATTTCAAGTGCTTTCTTTTCACGATGGGGATTTTTAAGGGGAGAATCGCGGTTTCTCCCCTTAAATGGCTAGCACAAGCTTTGCTTGGGCCAGCCATGTGATCGGTATACCGCTCGCTGTGAATTTGATAAATTCGCATTTTCAAGTACGAGTGGTATATCTAATCAAGTTTCCAACTAATGATGAAGTCCTTAGAACCTAACCATACACTAAAAGATATTTTATGGAAAATTAGATAAGTACAGCTATATTATTTATTTAAACTATAGCCTCACGCAGGAGAGTGCCATGTTTCAAAATCGCTATACAAATCCACAACAGGTAATTGCTAGTCTTGAGGAAATGATACTAAGCAATCATCTCTTAATTCAGCAGTTCAATGAACTATTCCAGCAAACGTTAGTGTTACTTGAGGAAAATGGGAGACTACGTAGAGAAATAAGCTCACAGATTCACAATCTGAGTAACCTTCATCAGGATTATAATAATTTATACCGAATAATGCTTACACTCGATCAAACCATAATCAATAAAACAGCGAAGATTCATGAATTGGAAAGGTTTATTTCAGAACTTAAAGAACAAACGAGTGCTCTTGAAACCCAGTTAGCCAAGACCCGACTTAACCAAGCCAATAACTCACACCCAGCGACTACAACAAGCGGTGATAATACGAGTACCTCCTTTTTTCAACCTATTCCCTCAACTTCACAACAAACAACAAATCCAATTGATCTAAGACGGCCAACGCGTTAATTTTGGCTTTTTTTAGGACGTTTCCAAGTTAGCGTTCGTGCTTCTGCGCGATTAAGTGTTAGTTTTTCAGCAGGAACCGCTTTATTTAAGGTAGAACCTGCGCCTATAGTTGCGCCTTTCCCTACATGAATAGGCGCAACCAATGCTGTGTTTGAACCCACAAATACGTCATCTTCAATGGTAGTTGGATGTTTTTTAACCCCATCGTAATTACATGTGATGGTGCCGGCGCCAATGTTTACATTTCGGCCAATAATTGCATCTCCAATATAGCTGAGATGATTAATCTTTGTTTCAGATTGAATCTGACTATTTTTAACTTCTACAAAATTTCCAATGTGTACATTGTTTTTTAATTTTGTCCCCGGCCGAATCCGCGCAAATGGGCCAATAATACTATTATCTCCAATAATAGCATCTTCAATAATACAATAGCCTTTAATTTCTACACCGACACCTATTTTTACATTTTTAAGTGTTGTGTTAGGGCCTATAAAACTATTCGCTCCAATACTGTTTTTTCCTTCTACAATAACATTTATGTCGATTACAACATCCTTTCCTACAGAAATTAATTCGCCTCGCAAATCAAAACGTTCAGGATCCCGCAAAGTCACACCTTTTAGCATAAGTGCTTTTGCTTGTCTTTGCTGATAATAGCGCTCCACTTTAGAAAGTTGTACTCTATCATTAATTCCTTGCATTTCACCTTCGATTTCTGATGAGACTGAAATCACATTAACGTTTTCTTTGACTGCCATTTCAATGATATCCGTTAAATAATATTCACCTTGGGCATTCTTTTTTTCAAGCTTTGGCAGCCATTTTTTTAAAAGTTTTACCGGAACAAAAAAAATACCGCTATTTACTTCTTGTATTTTTTTTTGTTTCGTTGTTGCATCTTTTTCTTCAACTATTTTTACCACTTTTTTGGAGTTATTACGTAGAATACGTCCCAATCCGTACGGATTTGGCGTCTTTAAGGTAATTAAACCAATTTCATCTGGTTTAGTATTGTGAATTAATTCTTTTAAGGTATCGATGTTAACAAGGGGCGTATCTCCCAACAAAACTAGCACCTGGCTTGCAGCATTTTTTATCTGTCGTATCGCTTGCTTAACAGCGTGCCCTGTCCCTAAAATTTCTTTTTGCTGCACCCATTGGACCGCAAGGTGAGATAAGCAATGACGTACTTGCCCACCTCCATTACCATAAACAACGTGTATTGCTTGTGGATTTAGTTTATCCGCAGTTTCTACAATATATTCTAGCAATGGTTTTCCAGCTAATCTATGTAGTACTTTGGGCAAATCAGAATGCATACGTTTGCCACGACCAGCTGCAAGAATGATGATATTAAGTAAATTTTTTTTAAGAACTGGCAATTGGCTTTTCATGAGTGAAGTCTCCAGTCCTTACTAACAAACGTAAATTACACAGTTTAACCGCGGTACCTGCTCCCTATGCATAGTTATTTGTTGAGTAATCATAGGCGAAATGAATCCAAACAAGCAATTGAATCCACGCATCATTAACGCTTCCCTGTCGCTTTCTTCTTTAATTTAGCAATCGCTTGTAATTGCGCAACCGCTTGGGCTAGCTCTGCCATTGCCTTCGCATAATCAATGTCTGCTTGTTTATCGCTTAAGGCGTGCTCTGCTCGTTGTTTTGCCTCTAATGCAGCCATTTCATCTAAGTCAGCGGCACGAACAGCCGTATCTGCCAAAAGGGTAATAAGATTGGGTTGGACTTCCAATATTCCGCCGGAAACATAAAGAATTTCATCTTCTCCTTCAGACTTCACCAAGCGTACGGGGCCTGCCTTTAAAGCAGTCAAAAGTTGTGTATGGCCTGGATAGATTCCTAATTCCCCAAGTAACCCGCTAACAATTATATGAGCAACCTGGCCTGAAAAAATCTCGGTCTCAGCACTGACTATTTCAACCTGTATGGTTTTCATCATAGCATTAAACCTTATAAGGCTTTAGCCTTAACAGCGACTTCATCAATACCACCGACCATATAAAACGCTTGCTCAGGCAAATCATCATATTCGCCATCAAGAATAGCTTTAAACCCACGAATTGTTTCTTTAAGACTGACATATTTCCCAGGCGATCCAGTAAATACTTCAGCAACAAAGAAAGGTTGAGATAAAAAGCGCTGTACCTTCCGTGCACGCATCACAGTAAGTTTATCCTGTTCTGACAATTCATCCATTCCTAAGATAGCAATAATGTCTTTGAGTTCTTTATAACGCTGTAAGGTTTTTTGTACACTGCGCGCTACATCATAATGTTCTTGACCAACGATTAATGGATCGAGTTGACGACTATTTGAATCCAAGGGATCAATGGCCGGATAAATTCCTAATTCGGCAATTTGCCGCGATAACACGACCGTAGCATCTAAATGTGCAAACGTCGTTGCAGGAGAAGGGTCGGTAAGATCGTCAGCAGGAACATACACTGCTTGGATAGAGGTAATAGAACCTGTTTTAGTAGAAGTGATGCGTTCTTGTAAGGCACCCATTTCTGCCGCCAAGGTAGGCTGATAGCCGACTGCCGATGGCATACGACCTAATAAAGCAGATACTTCAACCCCTGCAAGCGTATAACGATAGATATTATCGATAAATAATAAAACATCACGACCTTCATCACGAAAATTTTCTGCGACGGTTAATCCAGTCAGTGCAACGCGTAAACGGTTCCCAGGCGGTTCATTCATCTGTCCATAAACCAAAGACACTTTGTCTAAGACATTTGATTCTTTCATTTCATGGTAGAAATCATTTCCTTCTCGAGTTCGTTCACCGACCCCGGCAAATACAGAATAGCCACTATGTTCAATAGCTATATTACGAATAAGCTCCATCATATTGACGGTTTTGCCCACACCTGCGCCACCAAATAATCCTACTTTGCCGCCTTTTGCAAAAGGACAAAGTAGATCAATAACCTTAATACCTGTTTCTAATAACTGTTCATTCGCTGCTTGTTCCGAAAAACTGGGAGCATGACGATGAATGGGTAAACGAAGTTCTTCATTAATGGGTCCCGCTTCATCAATAGGCCGACCTAACACATCCATAATTCGCCCTAAGGTTTGTTTGCCTACCGGTACGCTAATCGGTGCCCCACTATTACTTACCTTTAGACCACGCTTTAAACCATCACTAGGTCCCATTGCAATCGTACGTACGACACCATCACCTAATTGCTGCTGAACCTCAAGCACTAAGTCACTCGCATCAACTATCAACGCATCGTAAATTTTAGGCACATGCCCGTGTGAAAACTGGACGTCGACAACCGCGCCGATAATTTCAACGATTTGTCCAATAAGGTTTGTTGGTTTCATAGCTCTTCTCTTCGTTTATTCATAGGACAACCTAAACAGCTTCGCTTCCTGCAACAATCTCAGCTAGTTCTTTCGTAATAGATGCTTGACGAGCCTTATTATAGGCTAACTGTAAATCATTAATGAGTTCGCCGGCATTTTCTGTTGCATTTTTCATAGCCACCATTCTTGCAGCCTGCTCGCAAGCCACATTTTCTACCACACTCTGATAAATTTGCGATTCAATATAACGTGTTAATACTAATTCCAATAAAGGTTTCGAATCGGGCTCATAAATATAATCCCAATGATAATTTAATTTAGATTTTTCAGGCGGTATAATCGGCAACAAAGCTAAACTTTTTGGCTTTTGCGTCATTGTATTAACAAATTCGTTATGAATAAGGGTCAAACTATCAAGTCCCCCTTGTTTATACGCGTCTAATAAAACTTTAATAACGCCAATTAAATCTTGTAGTTGCGGAGCATCACCTAAATGATTAGCATGCGCAACAACATTCCCGCCAATTCGTTTAAAAAAAGCTTCACCTTTTCCGCCAATAACCGCCAAATCAAGTGCAATATCTTTAGCCTGACAAGCCTGAAATTGCTGTAAAGCCAGCTTTAGTAAATTGGAATTTAAACCGCCACAAAGTCCTTTATCCGTTGTAATAACAATAAAACCTGCACGCTTAATTTCTCTTACTTGTAAATACGGATGTTGAAATTCAGCATGACTACTCGCAATATGGCTGATGACATCCAGCATTTTATGGGCATAAGGGCGAGAAAGAACCATACGCTCCTGTGCTCTACGCATCTTGCTGGCCGCTACCATTTCCATAGCACGCGTAATCTTTTGCGTGCCTTTAATGCTAGAAATTTTACCGCGGATTTCTTGTGCAAAACTCATCCGCTATTACCACGTTTGCGTTGTTTTAAAGGAAGTAATCGCATCAGCCAAATCACTGGCAATACTCTCGCTATAATCCCCTTTTTCATTGATCCTAGCCAAGCAATCTGCTTTTTCTGAACGCATATAAGCGAGTAATCCATCTGAAAAAGACACGACTTTAGTAAGTTCAACATCGTCTAAATAACCTTGATCCGTTGCGAATAAAAGTACTGCCATTTCACCCACACTCAAAGGCGTATATTGTTTTTGCTTGAGCACTTCTGTGACACGTTGACCCCGTTCAAGCTGTTTACGTGTCGCCTCGTCCAAATCTGACATAAACTGTGAAAAGGCAGCGAGCTCGCGGTATTGAGCCAGACTCAATCGAACACCACCGCCTAGTTTCTTGATAATTTTAGTCTGCGCAGCAGAACCCACACGTGAAACAGATAATCCAGCGTTAATAGCGGGACGAATACCCGAATTAAATAAATCAGTTTCTAAAAAAATTTGACCATCCGTTATAGAAATAACATTAGTAGGAACAAAAGCAGAAACATCGCCAGCTTGCGTTTCAATGATAGGCAATGCGGTTAGCGATCCTGTTCGACCTTTAACACGCCCACGCGTTGCTTTCTCAACGAATTCCACATTTACACGTGCAGCACGTTCAAGTAAACGTGAATGTAAATAAAAAATATCGCCGGGATATGCTTCACGTCCAGGAGGGCGACGTAATAATAAAGAAATTTGACGATATGCCCACGCTTGCTTAGTCAAATCATCATAAATGATTAGTGCATCTTCACCTTGATCACGGAAATATTCGCCCATAGCACAACCCGCATAAGGCGCAATAAATTGCATTGCAGCAGAATCCGCCGCACTAGCCGAAACAATAATGGTATGTTTTAAGGCATCATGCTCTTCTAACTTTCTAACGACTGCTGCAATAGAAGATGCCTTCTGCCCTATTGCGACATAAATACATTTTACGCCAGTATCTTTTTGATTGATGATGGCATCGATTGCTAACGCTGTTTTACCCGTTTGTCTATCGCCAATAATCAATTCTCGCTGACCACGTCCAATGGGTACCATACTGTCAATGGCAAGAATACCCGTCTGTAATGGTTGGGACACACTTTGACGCCAAATAACACCGGGTGCAATTTGCTCAATAGGTGCAGTCATATCTGTTTGAATCGGGCCTCGTCCATCAATAGCTTGACCCAAAGCATTAACTACTCGGCCTAGCAATGCTTCACCTACAGGCACTTCTAGAATGCGACCTGTACATTTTACTGTTTGACCTTCGCTTAACTCTTCATAATCACCTAAAACAACCGCGCCTACCGAATCACGTTCTAGATTTAATGCCAAGCCATAGCATTGGCCGGGGAATTCAATCATTTCGCCGAGCATTACATCATTTAAGCCGTAGATGCGTACAATCCCATCACGAATACTCACAATGCTGCCTTCCGTGCGTGTCTCAGCAGAAACATCAAACTTCTGTATACGCTCTTTGATTAATTCACTAATTTCTGATGTGGTTAATTGCTGCATTGATTGCCTCTTTTTTAATTCACTAACATCGCGCGTAAACGTTCCAGCTTACCGCGCACAGAACCATCGATGACTAAATCTCCAATTCGAACGACTAGCCCACCCAATAAATAATCATCAACAGAATAGTCCAATTTAACTTCCCGCTGCAAACGCCTTTCTAAGGCAATAGCTAATGCTTGTCCCTCTACCTTCGTTAAAGGCACTGTAGAAATAGCCTGCGCTGTTACTTGATTTGTCTGCTCAGCCTTATAACTAGCAAATAGACGCTCTATTTCTGGCAAGACCAACAAACGTTGATTCAATGCAACAAGCTTCAAAAAATTTTTCCCTGTAGGAAAAACCAGCGACTTACAAACTGTAAGTAAACACTCATAAGCTACCATCTTATCGAGCCGCAGATCCTTTAATAGGGCCTGCATCGGCTTTTCTTTTACTACCAAAGCAGTTTGGCTTAATAAAGCAGACCAAACATCCAACTTATCGTTTTCAATAGCCGAATTAAATGCCGCTTTGGCATAAGGCCTTGCAATAGATGTCCAACTCATGTCCGCCATTAAATTTCTTCCAGCGATTGCTTAACCAAAGCATGTTGCGCGCCGCTATCGAGCGAACGAGCCAAAATCTTTTCCGTTGTTGTAATCACCAAATTGGCAACCTCAGCACGTAGTTTTTGCTGCGCCGTTTGCCACTCTTGCTGAATATCAGCGCGTGCTATAGCTAATAGTCGTTCACTTTCTTTACGTATCTGTTGCTTTGATTCCTCTGCCATCTGATTAGCGCGCTTATTCGCTTGTTCGATAATCTCAGCTGCTTGCCGCTTCGCTTGTTGCATATGTTCGTCAGCCTTTTGCTGCGCTAATTCTAAGGAATGTTGACCCCGTTCCGCCGCCGCCAAACCATCAGCAATCTGTTGCTCGCGCTCTTTCATCGCCTTTAAAAGCGGTGGCCATACAAACTTCATGGTAAACCAGACAAAAACAGCAAATGTAATTAACTGGCCGAATAAGGTAATATTAATTTCCACGACAGTCTCTCAAATAATTCATTAGCCAGTCACAGGTTTAGTAACCAATTTCGAAACTTCAACCAAAAAAGGATTTTTAGCAAAGATTAAATATAATCCCATAACGATAGAAATAGCGGCAAACGCATCAACTAGTCCCGCCATTAAAAACATTCGCAGCATTAACATGGGTGTTAATTCAGGTTGTCTAGCAACCCCTTCCAAAAACTTTCCGCCTAAAATACCAAAGCCAATCGCTGTACCTAGTGCCGCTAATCCTACTAATAAAGCGGCTGCAATCGCCGTTAGCCCTTGAACATTCGCTACTGCTTGTGTTAAGTCCACCATTTTTTTACCCTCTCTCGTTATTAATAATTAATGTGCCTCATTACCATGCGACTCATGCGCCATACTCAAATACACGATCGTCAACATCATAAAGATAAAAGCCTGAATAGCAATGATCAAAATATGAAAAATTGACCAAATCCCACCAAAAGTCCACTGTATCCACCAAGGTAGTAAAGCGACCAAGATAAAGATTAATTCGCCAGCAAATAAATTTCCAAATAGCCGTAACGATAAAGAGATGGGACGAACAAACTCTTCGAGTAATCGAAAAATAATATTGATAGGGAAGAGGTAAGGACCAAATGGCGTAGTTAACATTTCCTTACCGAGTCCCTTCATGCCTTTAATCTTTAGGTTATAGTAAATGATTAAGCAAAAGACCGCAATTGACATACCAAATGTTGCATTTGGATCGGCTGTTGGAACAGAGCGAAAATGTGTTACGCCAAATAAAGACAACAGGGTTGGTAAAAAATCCACAGGAATTAAATCCATAAAATTCATTAAGAATACCCAAACAAAAATTGTTAGCGCCAATGGCGCAATCAATTGACTTGTACCTTGGAAAGACTCACGCACAGTTTTATCAACAAACTCAATAAGGATTTCCACAAAATTCTGTATTTTACCAGGAACACCTGTTTTAGCTGTGCTTGCTATCCAATAAAATAAAAATAAAAAACCTATTCCTAATACTAAGGATAGAAAAAAGGTGTCGAGATTTAAATTCCAAAATCCTTGCCCAGAAAAACTTAATGTCTTTAGGTTAAAGGTGAGATGTTCAAGATGATGCTGAACATAATCAGCAGAGGATTGTTGACTCATGCTAAAGCTTCCTTGTTCTTCATTATTAAGCGTACCCAAAAAACTAATTGGGGAATGAAATATCCTGTTACAAGTGCAGGTACATTAACTGACAGTAGCTTAATCATCATTACAAAAAAAAATCCGCTTAGCAATAATTTTGTTATTTCGGCTCGATAAAAAATTCTTAATAAAGATGCTGGCGGAACTTTACCTAAGTGACGAAATAGTTTGTTCGCAAAGTAACAGCTCGGTAACATCCATAGGAAAATACCTAGTAAAAGCGAGTAGCTTATCTGCCAACTATGAAAGATGCCGCCCACAAAAAGGACTATAATGGCTGAAGCTAAACCCGCCGTCCCTATCTGCCCTATCATTTTAAAAGGGCTTTGAATCTTACTAATAACCATCTGCCCCTCTAAATTGCCGGACAGTATAATAAGCAGGCCCTCTTTATGCAATGCCAATGAGGAATATTCATCCTGAAGAAAAAACCATAACACTAAGAATTGATTAAGGATGACTTCAGTAAGTAGGGAGATAAGTGATGCGAAGTCCCAGATTAATTACCTTACTACCTGCCAATGTAGAGTAATTAACCCTTCAGCGCTAGAAGACCCAGATGGAACAACGCTGAGATTGGCATATATTGCATCATTCATCTGCATGTCTGCATTAAGTGTGATCTAACTGGCTGTTTTTGTTCTGCAGCGTCAAGAAATCTTATAAAGTCCGCATTAGGCGAAGCCCAAAATCCACAGGCATGTCTGCTGCCATAGACCCTTTTTTCTATGGGGCTAGAATCTACTGCTTGGGTATTTCTATCAAGTTTTTCCTCTTGAGCGGTTGAAGATACGACCCTTTCAGAAGTTTTTTGAGGTAGCGCTTTTACTGGTCCATTACTTTGTTGCTCTGGTGATAATTCGCCTTCTAAACGAGAATGAGGTACTTTTCTCATTTCTTGTGGCGCGCTCAAAGCACTCGCTTGTACAGTATTTTCAGTTGCTGTTATAGGCAATTTATCCTTCTCAGCCATCAAGTGCGTGTGGCACAAATGGTCGATAACATTTTCTGTCTGTTTTAGCTTGCTATCGACAGTATAGGCGCGGTAATAGCATGCTGCGAAAACGGCTGCAAAACCAACGATAAATGGAATTGCAATAGGGGCCATTAACGCAGCAGGGATAATCGTACAAGCCGTTATAGTGCCCCATATAACAAGACGAAAAACCAAACTACCTGTACCTAGACGTTTGATGATGACCCACCCTCGACTAAAAGCCTTTTTAATACGCGTCCAGAGCGGCTCTTCTAAGCTATAACGGCGTAGTAGGCGGTCATACGCTTGTAGTGATAAATTCGGTATTTTAATATTTGCATTCTCAAGATACTTAATTTTATCCACTAATTTTTCATATCTTGCTTCCTGAGCACTAACAGCTTTGATAGCTGAATAAATACCATATCTTATCCCTAGTGCTAGTGTAGCAATGGCTATTCCAATCGCTATTGGCATACCAGGGCCCATCAATGAACCACCAACCGTAATGGCTAGCAACACCTTAGCAAAATCACTAAGCACCCAAATAGCGAAAAAAGGGAAAAAGCAACCTTCTAGAAACCCTTGTAGGGCAGCATGAAACTTGCCAAAACGACGTTTATTCAGCGCGTTCTGTAATTCCTTGTGTAGTTGTGATTTTTTAAAATTTACTGACGGAATATGTCCCGCACTATAGTTTATAAACGCTTCGCGTTTATTTAATTCAAGTATTTTTCTTGCAAATATTTCTTTTTTCTGGTCCTCATCGCTCTGAATGTTATCGTTTTCACCCGTTGATTTTTTCCGAGAGCGCCAGACAATAAGGCCAACCCTACCAAGAAATATGCCCACTGCTATTACAAGCGGAGGAACTGCCACCCCTCCCACAATACCTATAGGAATAAAGCAAAAAACAAATACAGCTAACCAATAAATAAAACTCGCTTCTCCCATAGCGCCTAAAACAGCTTTACCCAAACTTGGACTTTTTTTAATTTCTATCTCGCCCCAAAGCTCCTTTGCTTCCGAAAAAACTTTTTTTCTGTAGC
The DNA here is from genome assembly GCA_040390025.1 of Pseudomonadota bacterium. Lineage (GTDB taxonomy): Bacteria > Pseudomonadota > Gammaproteobacteria > Diplorickettsiales > Diplorickettsiaceae > JAVHYG01. The sequence goes on from JAZJZD010000006.1 coordinate 148,335, forward strand.
TCTCTGTTAATCCAATTGCATAACCTGATTTACGTTCGAATTTAACATCATCTGAGTTAGTATTTTTCTTATTTAAAACTACAACCACTTTTTCTATTATTTCTAAAAAAATCTCATCAAGCGATTCTTTTTTATTTTTTCCTTTTTCCAACAAAAAAAGCTGTAAACGTTTCAATTCTTTTCGTTTTTCTCCATAACAAAAAAAACGGCGTTTCCAAGCTACAAATTTAGAAGCATCAGGAGAGTAAAAATGGGCAGCAGCACTTAAGAGTTCATAGTCAAATTTACTTTCTCCCATCAGTTCAAGGATTTCATTTCTTTTTTTACATTCTAATAAACGTTTAAAATAAAAAAAATGGCTTACTTTTTCTCGATTTCTGAGGTTACGATACGCAGCGACATATGCACCGACTGATAGTGCAAAAACCCCAGCTACTGCTAATCCTGGCCTTGCACCACTACTTGCATTGAGGTCATCGTAAAATTTGAATTTAAAGTCGTCCCCAATAGCATTCACATTAGCCATTGGCGTAGCAAGAAACTCGTCAAGAGAACCCAACGCCCCTTGTATTACCTCACTTTTGGGTTCTTCCGAAAATGAAGTAATGCGCTGCTCCTTAGCAAAGCTGTCGTTTTGCGATGGAACCAAAGTAAAAGCTAAGGGCGCTTGACGCGCTGTTTCCTGCCCTTGAGCTGGAGGAGTTTGGATGTTATTCTGCAGCGCTTCGAAAATTCGTTGTTCGGCTTCTGGTGGCATAAAAGGCCTCCGTCATATTAAGCAAGCTTTCTTATATATCCAAGCGAATATTTGCAGGCTTAAATCCCTTTTACCCTCATTTATTTTATGCCTCCGAGCTTAAAGTAAAATTAAATCCACCCAGTTAAAAAATATATCTTTAAATGTAGAACTTGAGATTTGCGCTTTTACTAAAATGCGCCTTACTAGAAATTGAGAATATTGTCCTATATAGTAGTACCCTTTAAATTACGGCATTGTTCTGTACTCTACGTCAAAAAATGTAAGGAGCGATCACTATGGCCATTCATGAACTTGAAGGAATTATCTTACGGCTTGCAGCGCCAGGAAAAGGGATATTAGCGGCTGATGAAAGCCCAACAACCATGGGAAAACGTCTCTCTGCTTTGCAGATAGAATCTACCGTAGAAAACCGTCGTAATTATCGTGAATTGCTCTTTACTACCCCTGGAATCGAGGCGTTTATCAACGGCGTTATTCTAAACGAAGAAACTTTATATCAAAAAAATAAAACCGATTTGCCTTTCCCTGAGTTTCTAGATGGACAAGGGATTGTACCGGGCGTTAAAGTTGATAAAGGGCTCATCTCGCTCAACCCGGAAGAAAAAATGACGCAGGGTCTGGACGGTTTAGCCGAACGACTTGCGCTATACAAAAATTTAGGGGCTAAATTTGCTAAATGGCGTGCTGTTTTTACTATATCCGATACACTGCCTTCTTCTCTAGCCCAAGTAACCAATGCTCAAGCCCTCGCGCGTTATGCATCCATATGCCAGGAAAATGGTATTGTCCCAATCGTAGAACCTGAATTATTAATGGATGGCAGCCATAGTCTCGAACGTTGTGCAGAGACAACTGAAACTACTTTAAATACCGTATTTGAAGAACTTGATAAACATCACATTATATTGGGATGTATGATATTAAAACCCAGTATGGTTATTACTGGCAGTAAATACTCTCCTCAAGCGAGTATTTCTGAAGTTGCTAAAGCAACGTTAGAAGTATTATGTCGGGCGGTTCCTGCCGCTGTTCCAAGCATTAATTTTCTTTCTGGCGGACAAACGCCGGAGCTTGCAACTGCACACTTAAATGAAATAAATAGATTAAAAAATCCGGCGCACCATCCTTGGCATTTAAGTTTCTCTTACGGCCGTGCTTTACAAGAGCCCGCCTTAAAAACCTGGAATGGTAAAGCACATAACGTTCAGGCAGCCCAACGTGCATTTTACAAGCGTGCCAAATTAAATGCGGCTGCTTGTAAAGGACAATATCAAGCTAATATGGAAACAGAAGATAAGGAAGCTGAACCTGTATTTGCTACCTGAGCTTTATTTCAACTGAGAGCATGGGAAAGAGATTCAACCCTTCCAGGTAGTGGCTTATTCGTCATTGCGAGCCCCGCGCCTATTCACAGGAAGTGCGACATTGTAGCAAGTAGTTTCTGTTATTAAATGTTTTAAGATAGTGTAGGGCTAGCAATGACAGTAATTTTTTTATTCTAATTTCCACTACTCGCTTATAATTCAATTCGCGAAACGCCTGCAATATTGATTTTTACATCATAAGGAACAATGAAAAAACCCATTATAAGTATAAAAATAATTTTTTTTATTTTACTTTTAAGCTTTAGCGCTTACCTTTATGCAGAATTTTTTGATAACTCTACAGAAGCAATTGAGAATCGTATTGCTCCGATTGGGAAAGTACAGATCAGTAAAATCCCTAATCAACCTCTTTCATCTCCCAAATCTTATGTTCATTTGGGTAAAGCAATATTTGAAGAACATTGTGTTCTGTGCCATAGCAACGGAATAGCAGGAGCGCCTCGCTTTGGAAACAAGGCTGACTGGAAACCGCGAATTAAAAAAAAATTATCTCTTTTACTAGAACATGTAGAAAATGGCTACGGCGCCATGCCGCGCAAAGGAACCTGCCTAGAATGTTCATCCGAAGACTTAAAAACAGCTATCGATTACATGACAAAAAAATCTACATAAAAAAGGCGCTTGGAAATGCGATTTTGCATTTCCAAGCGCTTCATCTCGCGATGGAAACTTTCAATAGTTTATACGATTATTTTCCCTCTATTTTTATCAATAATTTTTTTACCAATGCCTTTAATTTTAAGTAAATCATCGATTGATTTAAAAGGACCATTCTGTTCTCTATAAGCAACAATCATTTGCGCTCGTTTAGAGCCAATCCCATTTAACTCATGTGTTAATGTTTCAGCATCAGCTGTATTAATATTAACACTTGCCAATGTTCCTTTACTCAGCTTTGTTATAGCCGTATTTGATTTAACAACTTGTACTGCTGGAATAGTATGTGTCAACCCAACAGGCGCACTTGCCAAAGCAGGTGTCACTAAAACTGAAGTAAACAGGGTGGCAAGCAAAGAAGAATAAATATCCATGCTAAAACTCCTTATAAATTTTTATTGAAGTCTTTATTCTATGGATTACGCATTAATGAATCAATGAATTAAACGGTAATGTTTTTATAAATTATCGTTAGATAATCTTTTACACCTTCAGCAACGGATCTAAATTTTCCTTGATATCCTGCTGCATGCAACTGAGAAAGATCGGCTTGTGTAAAACTTTGATAACTTCCTTTTAATGATTCAGGAAAGGGAATATAACGAATCTCCCCCTGACCATAAAAATCAATAACCGCTCTTGCTAAAGTATTAAAACTTTCACTACGGCCTGTTCCGGCATTATAAATTCCACTTTTTTTTGATTCTAAAAACCATAAATTAATCGCTATTACATCATCTACATAGATAAAATCTCGCTGTTGTTCGCCATCTGCGTACCCATCGCTTCCTTGAAATAAATTAATAATGCCCGTTTCTCTTAGCTGTTGATCAGCATGCAACACAACACTGGCCATCTTTCCCTTATGACATTCATTAGGGCCATAGACATTAAAATACCGTAATCCTACGATTTGACTCCACTTGCTGCGCTTATGCCAAATACTACGTACATATTGATCAAATAAATATTTAGAATAAGCGTAAACATTGACTGGCTTTTCATATTGCAGTTCTTCCTTAAAGATCTTTCCTTCGCCATAAACAGAAGCACTCGAAGCATAAATAAATGGAATCTTCCAATCTAAACAATAATGTAATAAAACCTTTGAGTATTCGTAGTTATTTTTCATCATATACTGCCCATTCCATTCGGTTGTGATAGAACAAGCACCTTGATGGAAAACGGCTTCTAATTTAGAAAAATATTTATTCTGTTTTATTTTTTCTAAAAAATCCTGTTGATCTAAATAATCAGAAACAGTGCAATCGCTCATATTTCTAAATTTTTTTCCATCTGTCAGATCATCTACAACAAGAATAGGCGTAGTCGGATACTTTAAGTTTAATTGCCTAACCAAATTACTGCCAATAAAACCGGCGCCCCCTGTCACTATAATCATGCGTCGGCCTCTTTAATCGTTGAAATAATAGCGCTGGTAGAACAACCCGCCACACAATCAATTAACTTAACTTGACCACCATAGGCTTCGACTATTTTTGCTTCAGGAAGATTCTCTAACTGATAATCGCCACCTTTAACCCAAATATCGGGCCTAAGCAACTTAATGAGACGTTCTGGCGTTGCATCGCTAAAAGGAACTATCCAATCCACCGCACTCAATCCGGCAAGTACAGCCATTCGCTTCTCTAAATTGTTAATCGGACGTCCCGTTCCTTTTAGTTTTTCCACAGATGCATCATCGTTGACGGCAACAACTAAATGATCCCCCAAACGTTTAGCTTGTTCTAAATAAGCCACATGGCCCGCATGTAAAATATCAAAACATCCTCCTGTCATTACGATTTGTTCGCCATGCGCCTTCGCATCTTCAATGACAATGCTAAGCTCTGATTCAGACAAGACACCTCTGTGAAAAGAAAATTGTTGTATTTGAATAGCACGCCTTAATTCTGCTGGACTCACCGTGGCCGCACCTAATTTTCCAACTACAATACTTGCTGCCATATTAGCCAATTGTGCCGCTTGTACTAAATCTTTCCCGTTTGCTATATAGCTTAAAGCTAAACAAGCAATTGCCGTATCGCCTGCGCCTGTCACATCATAAACTTGCTTAGCAAATGCCAGTAAATATACTTCAGGGTGATCTTGTCGAATTAAAGTCATACCTTGTTCGCCACGAGTCACTAATAAGGCTTGCAGATCGTGCGTTTTTAAAAGCGCCGATCCTTTGTTTAGTAAAGCTTTTTCATCCTCACAAGGCCCTACCACTGCTTCAAACTCTCGACGATTTGGTGTTAATACCGTAGCCCCGCGATAGCAATTAAAATCATTACGTTTAGGATCCACAAAAACAGGTTTACCCGCACGTTTCGCACATTGAATTAGATCTTGCGCGTGCGCTAAACAACCCTTGGCATAATCAGATAAGATAATAATATCTGTATGTGCTAAACGTTGCTCAAATATTTCTTTTAGTTTTTTATAATCAATTTGATAATTTGGTTCTTCAAAATCAAGTCTTATCAACTGCTGATGCAAACTTAGCACACGCAGTTTTGTTACTGTCGGGAATTCGGGCATTCGCTGTAAATAACAATGGACGCCTGCCTCGCTCAATTTTTTCTCCAAGCTATCTCCGGCCTGATCCTTTCCACAAATGCTAAGCAGATCAACCTGCGCACCCAAAGCGGCAATATTTAAAGCAACATTACCTGCGCCGCCAGGACGTTCTTCCATAGTTTGCACATGGACGATAGGCACCGGTGCTTCTGGAGAAATACGCGATGTCGTACCTGACCAATAACGATCTAACATCACGTCGCCAACGACTAAAACACGAATGGAATTAAATGCAGGAACTTGAATTTTCATTAATGCACTATGTATAGAGACTACTGCCTAGTTTATGCGATAATGCTAGTTAGAGTCTATTCTTACTCCATTTCATTTATATAAAGGTATCTCCTTATGACCGACGCACGAAAGAAAGCCCTTAGCATCGCATTAAGTCAGATTAAGAAACAGCATGGAGAAGGTGCTGTTATGCGTTTAGGGGATTCAAGTCAAGTCCCTGTAGAAGCGATATCAACGGGTTCTCTAGGCTTGGATATTGCTCTAGGAATCGGCGGGCTACCGCGTGGGCGCATTATTGAAATCTATGGTCCTGAGTCCTCCGGTAAAACAACACTAACCTTACAAACCATCGCCGAATGTCAAAAAAAAGGGGGTATTGCGGCGTTTGTTGATGCTGAACATGCGCTGGATCCTATTTACGCAGGTAAACTCGGTGTTAATCTCGACGATCTACTGGTTTCACAACCGGACACCGGTGAGCAAGCATTAGAAATAGTTGATATGTTAGTTCGTTCGAATGCAGTCGACATTATTGTTATCGACTCGGTTGCAGCACTTACTCCTCGCGCTGAAATTGAAGGAGAAATGGGCGATTCGCATATGGGCTTGCAAGCACGTTTAATGTCACAAGCTTTACGTAAGTTAGCGGGAAATATCAAACGCTCGAATACGCTCGTTATTTTTATTAACCAAATTCGTATGAAAATTGGCGTTATGTTTGGCAATCCAGAAACCACAACCGGCGGTAACGCACTCAAGTTTTATGCTTCCGTACGCCTTGATATACGCCGTACTGGCTCAATCAAAAAAGGAGATGAAATCGTAGGAAATGAAACACGTGTCAAAGTTGTAAAAAACAAAGTAGCTCCGCCCTTCAGACAAGTAGAATTTGAAATTCTTTATAACCAAGGTATTTGCCGACTCGGTGAAATTATCGATTTAGGCGTAACCAATGGTTTAATCGATAAAGCCGGTGCTTGGTATAGCTTCCAAGGCGATCGTATTGGTCAAGGCAAAGAAAACGCAAAACAATTTCTAAAAGAACGTCCTGAAGTTTACCAAACCTTAGAAACTCAGCTACGTGAACGTCTACTCAATAAGCCTGTACAAACAACACCCGAAATTGCGGAACTTGAAGCAGAAACCACTAATTAGCTTACATAATGATGGATGATCATATATCCGTAAATGAGGATGCGCAAAAAGTACGTCGTGCGGCGTTAAACTACCTAGCCAAGCGTGAATATACGTTTTTTTCGTTGCAAAAAAAACTACTGCAGAAAGGCTTCTCATCTCATGCCGTTCAAGCTACTTTATCACTGCTAGTTCAGGAAGAATTATTAAATGATGGGCGTTTTTGTGAGGCTTTCATTGCAAGCCGCATACGAAAAAATTATGGTCCTGTACGAATTGCGGCTGAGCTACGCCAGCATGGGATTAATGAAGAAGTGATTATTTCAGAGATTAAAAAAAATGAAGCAATTTGGCTAGACTGTATTAAAAAAATTCAGAAAAAAAAATTCTCTTCTCCAGCAGAGAACTTAAAGGAAAAGTTACGTCGAATTAACTTTCTACAGTACCGTGGATTTAAACTTGATCAGATAAAAGAATGCTTCGAATTAACCGATAAAATCTAATTATTCATATGTCAAATTCAACTTTACCTCAATTTTCTCAGATAAAACCTGAAACTATCGTTTCTAAGCTAGAAAAAATACTCGCAAAAAATAGAGCAGAATTGCCCTGTCTACTGACAGAGATAACTCCCCTTGATTGGAGTTTAATAGAAAATATTGATGATTTAAATGATCGTATTCAGCGCTTTTGGTCGCCGATTAATCATCTCCATGCCGTCAAACAAACCCCTGAACTACGAGAAGCCTATAATAAATGTTTGCCCATGCTTAGCACTTATAGTACGGAACTGGGTCAGAATGCTTCGCTTTATCAAGCGATTAAAGTATTGGCAAATAGTAATTATCATTTTGATGCGGCGCAAGAAAAGTGTCTACACAACGAATTACGTGACTTTCACTTAAGTGGCGTTGATTTACCTGAACAAAAACAAAAAAGATATCGTGACATTCAAGTACAACTCTCCCAATTATCAAATCAATTTGAAGAAAATTTATTAGATGCCACCGCAGATTGGTCTAAACTTGTTGCTGACAAAGCTGAATTACGCGGTCTTCCAGAGTACGTTATTGCAAGTGCTGAAAAAGCGGCTCAAGACAAGGGGCTTACTGGCTATTTACTCACGCTTGATTACCCTTCTTACTTTCCAGTATTAACGCACGCTGATAATCGTCCATTACGCGAAATATTGTACAAAGCTTATATCACACGTGCTTCTGAGCTTAGTAACCCCGAGTTTGATAATAGCCCTATTTTATTAGAAATTCTTAAGTTACGTTATGAATTAAGCCACTTATTAGGCTTCTCTAACTATGCACAAAAAAGTTTAGCTTCCAATAAAATGGCAAAAAATACGGAAGAAGTAATAGGGTTCTTGGAAAAACTCCTTTCCGCTACACAATCTAAAGCAAAAACAGAATGGGAAGCGTTATCAAATTTTGCTTATTCCTGCGATCAAATTGATAGTTTAAGACCCTGGGATATTTTATATTACCGAGAAAAGCTACGTGAAAAAGATTTTGGAATTAGCGAAGATGCACTTCGATGCTATTTTCCCGTTGAAAAAATACTTTCTGGCCTTTTTACACTGATTCATCGCTTATTTGGTATGCACGTACAAGAAATAAAGAATGTTGATGTATGGAGTCCCGACGTCCGTTTTTATGCTATCACAGATGAACATCAACAATTACGTGGACAATTCTACTTAGATCTCTATGCAAAGCCTGAAAAAAGAGAAGGGGCATGGATGGATGATTACCAATCACGTCGACGCTTAAAAGATGGAACTATCCAAACACCAGTTGCTTTTTTAACTTGTAATTTTTCACCTCCCATCGATTCTACACAAACGGCTTTATTAACCCACGAAGAAGTTTTAACATTATTCCATGAATTCGGACATGGTTTGCAACATATGCTCACGACTATTGATTATGAAGGTGTTTCTGGAATTAATGGCGTTGCTTGGGATGCTGTAGAATTACCTAGCCAATTTTTAGAATATTTTGCTTGGGAAGAATCAGTTTTAGATTTTATTAGTAGCCATTATCAAACCGGTGAAAAATTACCGAAATCATTGATCCAAAAGATGCGTGCAGCTAGAAACTTTCAAGCAGGATTGCAAATACTTCGACAATTAGAACTGGCTTTGTTTGATTTTCGTTTACACGTTGAATTCGATCCGCGAAAAGAGTACTCCCAAATTCAAGAACTACTCGATAGAATACGCAAGAAAATTAATATCACGCCCATTGCTTCTTTCAATCGGTTTCAGCATGGTTTTTCGCATATTTTTGCCGGCGGTTATGCCGCAGGCTACTATAGTTATCTGTGGGCAGAAGTCTTGGCCTGTGATGCCTTTTATAAGTTTCTAGAAGAAGGAATCTTTAACAAGGCTACAGGACAAGCTTTTTTAGAGACTATTTTAGAACAAGGCGGAGCCAAAGATGCGGTAGAGCTATTTAAAGAATTTCGTGGCCGTGCTCCTAAAATTGAGCCTTTTTTAGAAAGCTTAGAAATTAAATAGCTAAGCTCGTTACAACATACCCTAATTCCTCCTTCTAAGCATTAGATATGGTCTTTACCAATTTTGCACATGTGTTTGGAAAATATTAAATAATTTATTGGATTTTATATCTTTTTAAGTTATTTTATATAAGTCTACTTGACATAGTTTGGTAAGATGATATACTGATTACATCAAGACGCAAAAGGTTTTGGGAACTAAAAATAAAATTTTGGAGATTAAAACAATGATTAAATTTAATAAACATTGCGTTAAAAAAGACGGC
>JAZJZD010000006.1:157892-158212 GCA_040390025.1 Pseudomonadota bacterium
AGGAGTAGGTGAAGTGCAACGTACCATTTATAAAGTTATTATTATAGTAGTCAGTAGCCTAGCATTTAATCTTACTAAAGCACATGCTGCTTACTATGAAACAAATCAAATTTTAGTACCGCATCAATGGTTTGTAGACATTGACATTGGAAAGTCTTACGATTATGGAAGCAGTAGTGTTCCAGTTACCTTAACTGGCTCATCGGGCTATATGTTGTTTCAAACTGATCAAGCGGCTACCCCCCCTTTTTTTTCTGCAGCAATTGGTCATTTATGGGATCTTCAAACTGATTACCTTCCTTTCATTAGTGTAGGTCTAC
>JAZJZD010000007.1:0-13326 GCA_040390025.1 Pseudomonadota bacterium
CGTTAACAACTTCAATATCAGTAAAAAACTTTTTAAAAATGACATCATGAGGGTTATGAATTTGGATCGTCACTTCTTATTTTCCTTGTTTTTATTGGGTAAAATAATTTTACCTTAAAATACTTAAACGATAATATTTGATTTGAAATTTGAATAACAAATATAAGATTTAAGTAAACTTACCAAGATATAGTGCGAGTCTAGAAATCCCCACCGCGACCGCTGCACATGCTAACCGGTATCAACTCCCGTTGATCACCGGTTGTCTTCTTTTCTTTAAGTTTTCCTGTAAGCAATAATTATATTTAATTATTAATCTTGAATAGGTTTGGGATTAGCAATCTCCTGCAAATAGTCTGGTATCATTTTATTTAGATAGATATTACTAATTTTAGGTAAATCGTCTACATAGAGCTCATACGGCATCCAAAAGCTAAATTTTTTAAATCGATCTACCTGAAATAGATTTTTTTGAATGTCTTGTGGGATTTTATTCCAATCAGCAGAGTCTGCTGAGAAAGGGCCCTTATAATTTGCCACGTTCCAAGGATTATGAAGGCGAACTAATCTAAATCCAGACCATTCCACAGCATCGATAACGCTGTACGCATGGCCACTGACAAGATATTTTGGGCTACCACCCGTTCCTTGGTAAGTAGTGGAGTGCTTATTTTGGAAAATATCCCAGAAATAGTCTTTCCATACACAATTTTTATTGTTGGCATTGATATTGATATTAGCGGTGGAGTTGACTCCTAGATATGTTTCTAAGCCGCCAGCCAAGTTAGTATAACCACCTTTCAATTTAGCAAAGGCTTTTTCAATTAAGAGATACCAAAATTCAGATTTATTTTCCATAGAAGAATAGCCTTCGTTTGGAATTTGATCGTCGATCAACATATATCGAATTTCAGAGGCGAATATTAATCTGACTGAATATATCCCTAAAGGATTATAGGCGGTAGGGTAAATGGCCGAAAATAAAAGATTATGTGCTTCAGGATGTATAGCAAGAGAACCCATTGTCGCAACAAATCCACAATTTCCAAGTCCTTTTTGATTCATATCTGTAATTAATGGACTTCGTTCAACTTCAGTTAAGCTTATATCCGTTGGGTTACTTTGGCACATTGAGAAAAGACCAGAATTTTCCCCATCTAGAATGTGCATTTTCGGTGATGTAATTAATTCGTTGATACGCCCATATTTTTTTACGCCCGTTTTCCCATCCCACCAAATAGAGGGGGGGAATACATCGTCTTTGAACAAAATATTTTTTTCCGACGCATGATTAATTAAGTCACAAACAGGGTCTTTCTTATATAATCCACTTTCATCGGGTTCATAAGCCTTAAGAAAATCGCTATAGGCAGATAAATTGACCGCCTGAGAGGGATTACTTTTTAGAGCATTTTGTATTTTACGCTGGCTATATTTTTTTCTTCCTTGGTTATCACGTTCTCTATCGGGCGATTTTGGCCAAGTACTCGTATCTTCCAGAATGATAGTTTTATCTTTAAAAATAGGCGTTGTCATATAATTAATTTCCTTATTGTTAAAATAAATAACAAAAACAATTATAATCTATAAAAAAATTATTAAATTAAAAAACAATAAATTGTTATAAAAAAGGTGAGGATATTTTTTTATAATATTAATTTTGAATAAAATTTTATTTATCGCTAGACTATTTTAAGAGAAAATAAAAAGAAAAAATAAAGCGTAAAGATAACGATAACGACTTTTGCACTACTCACACCATTACTCGTGATTAAAAAGGACAGCGTATTAACGTGGTAAATAATTCTATTTACTAAAGCTTATCTTCTTGCTATGCAGGTACTCTAGCATCTAGGTATGTGTTTCCGGTATTTAGTGTCAGTAGGTCAATTTTTATTGTAAATAATACTTTATAATAAATCTTCCAAAAAATAACTTTAATGGAGTAAATTATTATGAAACTAAAAACGTTATCTGTGGCTGCTTTAATAGCTTCGTCGCTCGCTTTTTCATTGCCTGCTTATAGTTGGTCTGGAGATAATTGGCCTGGAGATACTAATATACAAAATAACTATGCTATTTCACATGCGAAAAATGTTGGTGATATACAAAACTCTATATCTAGGATACGAAGAGCAGAGGGAAAAATAAAAAGAGATGAAAAGCAACTTGAGCAGGATATAGATACATTAATGAGGTTAAATGCTGAAATACATAGGATGTTCGGCTTCTCTGTGATGGGAATCCAGAGCGGGGGTTGGGCTGACATACACAAGTCCACTGCATGGAAAAAATGCCGTGATAGTAAATGTGAGAATGATACTAGATAAAGTACTTGTTCCTTGGAGTTACGCATTGACAGGAAGGTGATAAACGGGACTATTTTGTAAATCTGGCAAACGTTGATAAAAACAAGGGCATCGACAGCCCGCTGCAACGAAGCAATGTACACGTCGTACTTATTAAGCGAACCAAATTACAGCAGCTGTGTGGGCTTATCGAATGTGATGCAAAGTATATCGCATGACAGTATTAATCAATTTTTAGAGAGGGAACGCTTCCGAGCCCAAAGACTTATTTGACGAAGAGAAAGGCAAAATAGAAAGGATAGGCGGAGTTCTCAGCGTGGATGATTCTGTGCTGGATAAACCTTACAGTGACCCTAAGAAAGCAGCTTTTATCGATTATTTTTGGTCTGGGAAGCATCATGCTATTGTAAACGGAATTAATTTAATTAGCTATTTTATACAGATATTCACGGGATTTCGGTGCCAGTTAACTATCGAATTTGTGATAAGTCATCTGGAAAAACTAAAAATGATTATTTCCGTGAGATTCTCGCAGAACTGCTCGTTTGGGGATTAGTTCCTGCCTGGGTAACAGGAGATAGTTGGTACTCTAGTCTTGAGAACTTAAAATTTATCCGAGGAAAGAAAATAAACTTTATGTTCGGCGTGGGTAGTAATCGTATTATTTCGTCAGAACGCGGAAAGTACATTCAAATACAGAAATTTGAAAGCGGGTCTTCTGATGATCTATCGATCGTACACTTGAAGGATTATGGCCTGGTTAAGGTGTGTCGACAGTTATACAAAAACGTATATCACTATTACATCATGAGTACGGCTGAATTAAATAAGCTTGAAACACTAACAAAAATCGATTTTGAAAAGCTCCATCGTGCCATCAAGCAAGTCTGTAATATCGAACGCTTTCAAGTTCGCAATGCGTGAAAATCTAGCTATCGACGACCTTGATTATTATATCGATAAATAGATCACGATAATCAAATGTAACTAAAAAATTATAATAAAATTATCAGACTTAAAAAACCTTTTACTCTCTTTTTTAATCGAGAAAGGGCAGTATTAACTGCCCTTTATTTTTCCTTCATTTTAAAAAGAAGAGTAGCGGATTCTATTTATTTTTTTCAATATCCTGTGCGGCATAGGCATAGTTACGATGCCGTAATTTCGGTTCTCCACCATAACGACGCGTACTCTTTCGTCGAAAAGGAGGCGGCGTTGTTTTGCTTGTTGAAGTATTGACTCTATCAATAGCTTCTTGTTGATTGCTTATCACTTTTGGTTGTGGATGGGAAATTGCTGCAATAGCCTGCTTTTCCATAAAGTTGATGGGCGGCTTTTTTGAAGCTTGTGTTGGAGCTTGCGATTGAGTTTCTTGTTTCTTTATTGGCTTAGGTCCATCTACTGGGGTTGTTCTCTCTGTTCTCTCTGTTCTTTCAGGTAATTTTTTTTTTGTTTGAGGCGTTTGCGAAGACCTTCTTTCGCTGGAAGCAGGTCTTGTTTGTGTTTGCTCATAATGCGAGGATTGCCCTTCTGCAGAATAACGATGATTTTGTTGCCCTCTTTCTCTGCGGGGGCGTGATCGGTTATTACGATTGTTTTTTCCATACCGTCTTTCTGAACGTTGTTTAGGTTGGAAATGTTCTACTTTTTTAGTAGGCGCTGGAACTGCTTGCGCTTTCTTAGGTTTGGTAAGATCCGTTAACATGGAAAACAGACGGCTTAATAATCCTAATTGCGTTTTAGGCTTAGTTTTGTTAGGCAGAACTACTGACTTGACCGCAGGTATTTCTACTTTGTGAGCAGAAACTGGCGTGTACGGTATGGAGACGTCTGTGTGTGATCGGTTTTCTAAAAGTTCATAACTTGCTGTAGTACTTCCGTCTTTCTCACTTGAATCCTTATTGATAGCAGTGATTTTATATTGAGGTGATTGCCAAAAGGGATTAGGAATGATTAACAGCGTTACTTTATAAGCTTCTTCGATTTTAGTGATAGCGGCTCGCTTCTCATTAATTAGGTAAGTGGCCATATCAACGGGTAGTTCTACACGTATTTGTTGTATTGACTTCTTTAACGCTTCTTTTTCGATGAGGCGCAGCAGTGATAATGTTAGGGACTCAATACTTCGTATTGTGCCTTGTCCACTACAATGTGAGCAAAGCGTTTCATTGGCCTTACCTAAAGAGTGCCGTAGACGCTGGCGGGACATCTCTAATAAACCAAAAGATGAAATACGCCCGATTTGAATGCGCGCTCTATCTTTTTTAGTGGCTTCGCGTAAGCAATTTTCAACTTTTCGTTTGTTATCTTCTGAACTCATATCGATGAAGTCAATAACAATTAAGCCTCCTAAATCGCGTACACGTAATTGATGTGCGATTTCTTTAGCCGCTTCTAAGTTGGTTTTAATGGCTGTTTCTTCGATGTCACCATTTTTGGTAGAACGGCCGGAATTAATATCAATCGCTACTAAGGCTTCTGCACGATCAATTACAATCGTACCACCCGACGGTAGACGTATTTCACGTTGAAAGGCGGATTCAGCAGCTTCTTCTATACCATAATGAAGAAATAAAGGTGTTGGGTTTTGATAAAGCGTTATACGGGATACGAAATCAGGACGAATTTGCTCTATATATTGTTTTGTCTTTTCATAGATTTTTTTATTGTCGATAATAATTTCGTCGATATCTCGTCTTAAATAATCGCGTATGGAACGCGTAATGAGATCACCTTCTTGAAAAATCAAGAATGGGGCAGAGCGCGTAGCAAATGCTTTTTGTATGGCATCCCATTGTTTTAAAAGTAAGTTTAAATCTCCTTGGAGTTCTTTTAGATCACGACCCACGCCTGCAGTACGTAGAATAAGCCCCATGTCCATTGAAATGGCCATTTGGCTTAATAAATCTTGCATAGCACGTCGTTCCTCTCCTTCGATGCGACGAGAAATACCGCCAGCACCCGGATTATTCGGCATTAAAACTAAGTAGCTACCTGGTAAAGTGATATAGGTGGTAAGGGCGGCGCCTTTATTTCCTCTTTCCTCTTTTTCAATTTGGATCATCATTTCCTGACCTACTTTAAGTGAGCTTTTGATAGCTTGTAGGTCATTCCCTTTAAACTTGAAATAGGAAGGCGCAATTTCTTTAAAAGGTAGGAAACCATGACGTTCAGCGCCATAGTCTATGAAAGCGGCCTCGAGGCTAGGTTCTATACGGCTAATTTTACCTTTATAGATATTCGATTTTTTTTGTTCGTGGCCACTATATTCGATATCTAAATCGGAAAGCTTATTGTCTTCAAGTAAAGCAACTCGGATCTCTCCCGGTTGAGTTGCATTAATTAATATTCGATTTTTTTCACTATGCATCGTTGAATCCCATTATGGATGAAAGGTTCAACTAAGCTTGTATTACTTGTAAACGGGAGAATGCCGGTTTAAAACAAATTAAAACGAAAACGGTTGCAGTTTGAAACAATGATTGCGTGACCGACTTTATATATCGGGGACGGGTCAAGGTTATTTTTTGTATTGCAAAGGCTAGTTTGTCTCTTTTTAGGACGGATAGCATCATCGGTTTTAAAATTCTAGTTTCAACACGGATTACACGTTTGTTTATGCACATTCTTACCACTTAAGTTTTGAACAATGTTGCCTGCGTAGAAATAAATATCTATTTCAGCAAATCGCTTTTAATAGCGACGTATACTCTTCGTACTTGAATTTTTGGCTGTGTTGCCGCTCAACTCACAATCCTCATGTATTCTATATACATTCTGGTTGCTCATTCTCGCGGCGCCTTGCCGAAAACTCAATTGCTATGAGTAAATACAGTGTTGCAAAAATCACAGCGGAAAATAGTGTCTCAAAATGACTACAAACTTAGAAGCCGGATCAATTTTTTACTATTTGGGGCTAAAATTTATCCCCGTATTTCAATTAAATTAATAAAAACTAAAGCTTTTTACTTTAGTAAATTTTGCAAGACGTTGATTTTTTATCTTCCGCCTTACCCTCTTAAAGTAAGCTAATTTGCTTACAAAAACTAAATCTAGCCACATTATAACAGTATTTAGTTGCTTAGCAATAAGCCAGAAGTAGGCCTGAAGCCTAATGGTGGCTTTCCCTAGCCGGGCATTTTGTTTTACTGGAAAGTTTTGCTATGCTTACACTGGCCTTTATATGAGGTTTTAGGGGTTTTGTCAGAGGGTGGTTTAATATCAGCCATAGGCTGACAAGCTTTTTCTTAACGCTTAATTAAGCACTACTTTAGATGGGGAATTTTGCTTATGTATAAGAAGTTTTTAGTCTCAATGCTGTTGACGGTGGCCTTAGCCGGCTGTGGTCATCAGTCTTCTGATAAGCAAGGCGATCAAACGGATACCGCATTGCCTGTCCAAGATCAGATAACGAATCCAGCGCCTGTTAATGGGGTGGATCAAGGGCAGCAACCCGTTAGCCCTTCCACAGTAGAGCCTACACAACCTGCGCCTACAACCCCGGATACAACAACGCCTGCAGCAGGGGCGAGTACTACAACAACGCCAGTTACACCTTCTACTACGACGCCTACGATTCCGACACCAGATAACAAGGATACTTCTATCAATACTGAGGGTACAGGGACTAAGTAGGAAAAACCTTAAAGACAGGAAGCTTATTTTAGCTTAAAAAAGAGGCAGGGTTCTCCTGTCTCTTTTATATTTGCCTCTTTTATGTTCTTTTTATAGACAATTTTTCTTTTTTAATTTGAGGAAATAGGACTGCCCGTCAAACCCTATTTATGGTAAAATTCGGCCCTTATTTTGAGCATAATAGTGGTTTTTATGACTGAGTTAGTGGCTAACGAAATTATCTCCGTAACGATTGAAAAAGAGTTAAAGCAATCTTATCTCGCTTATGCCATGAGTGTTATCGTCGGCCGTGCTTTGCCTGATGTACGTGATGGTCTAAAACCGGTGCATAGACGCATTTTATATGCCATGAGTGAGTTAGGAAATGACTGGAATAAGCCTTACAAAAAGTCAGCGCGTGTCGTAGGGGACGTAATTGGTAAATATCACCCTCATGGAGAAAATGCCATTTACGATGCCATTGTCCGTATGGCACAGAGCTTTTCTATGCGTTCCGTATTAATCGATGGTCAGGGTAATTTTGGTTCAGTCGATGGTGATTCTGCGGCGGCGATGCGTTATACCGAAATTCGCATGTCGAAATTAGCGCATGCCTTATTGGCGGATTTAGCGAAAGATACCGTTGATTTTGTACCTAATTATGATGAAACAGAGCAAATTCCTACGGTACTACCGACACGTATTCCCAATTTATTGGTAAATGGTTCCTCGGGGATAGCGGTAGGGATGGCGACGAATGTTCCTCCGCATAATATAGGTGAAGTAATCGATGCGTGTATTGCTTTGTTAGATGATTCTGAGCTTACTATCGATGGCTTGATAGCTTTTATTAAAGGTCCTGACTTCCCCACTGCCGGTTTAATTTACGGAAAGCAAGGCATTCTAGAGGCCTATCATGGTGGAAGGGGACGTGTTTTTGTAAGAGCAAGAACTGAATTTGAGCATGATGAAAAAACCAACAAACAGCGAATCATTATCACAGAGTTGCCCTTCCAGGTTAACAAAGCAAAGCTCATTGAAAAAATTGCTGAATTGGTGAAAAAAAAATGTATCGAGGGTATTACAGCCTTACGAGACGAATCAGATAAAGAGGGTATGCGGGTTGTTATCGAGATGCGGCGTGGTGAAAATGCGGATGTGCTTCTTAACAATCTTTTTTCGCAAACACAGATGCAAGTTACATTTGGTATTAATATGGTTGCTTTGGTGGACGGAAGACCCGCCTTACTCAATCTTAAGCAGCTGATAGAAGCGTTTTTAGCGCATCGTCGTGAAGTAGTGACACGGCGAACACTTTTTGATTTACGCAAAGCGCGAGAACGTGCGCATATCTTAGAGGGTTTAGGTATTGCGTTGGCGAACATTGATACCATGATTGCTTTAATCAAAGCAGCCAAGGATCCGAGCACAGCAAAACAAGGACTCTTAAAACAAGATTGGCAATTAGGTGTTGTAGCCGATATGTTGCGTAGAGTGCCTTTGCTAGATAATAAGTTATTGACGGAGAAAAATGCGAGTTTGTATGGTCTCATTGAGGCTACAAACCTTTACCGTTTATCTCCTGAACAAGCACAGGCTATTTTAGAGCTTCGCTTACATCGTTTAACCGGATTAGAGCAGGATAAAATCCTCAATGAATACCGTGAGCAGTTGGCGATTATAAGTGATTTACTGGAAATTCTTAATAACCCAGAGCGATTACGTCAGGAAATACGGAAAGAGTTACAGTTGGTTAGGGAAGAGTTTTCCGACGATCGACGTACTGAAATTGTAACGGTAGACGGAGAAATTAGTACTGAGGATTTGATTCCATCCGAAGATGTGGTGGTTACCATTTCGCATGATGGTTATGTAAAAAGACAGGCGTTAGATGTCTATCAAGCGCAGCGTCGTGGCGGAAGAGGGAAATCGTCAGGTGATGTCAAAGAAGAAGATTTTATTGAACATTTACTTATTGCTAATACGCATGCCACTTTATTATGTTTCTCAAGTTTGGGTAAAGTTTATTGGCTTAAAGTGTATAAACTACCTGAAGGAAGTCGAGCGGCTAAAGGTAAACCCATTGTTAACTTATTAACCTTGAATGAGAACGAAAGGATTCATGCTGTTTTACCCGTTAATCATTATGATGCAGACCATACTATTTTTATGGCGACTGCACAGGGTACCGTTAAAAAAACGAGCTTAACTGATTTTTCCCGTCCACGAAATGACGGTATTATTGCTATTGATTTACGTGATGGAGATCGTTTAGTTGGCGTTGCGCTAACTGATGGCCAGCAAGATGTCTTATTATTTACGGATGCGGGTAAAGTCATTCGTTTTAACGAAAGTAAAGTACGTTCAATGGGACGTACAGCCTGTGGTGTTAGAGGCGTTAAGTTACAAGAAGGTCAACAAGTGATCTCCTTGATTATAGCGAAACCCGATGGACAGATATTAACGGCGACACATCATGGTTATGGAAAACGTACGCCTATTGACGATCACCGTTTGACGGGTCGTGGTGGTAGTGGTGTTGTAGCGCTTAAAACGACGGAGCGTAATGGCAATGTTGTCGCTGCAGTTCAAGTATTTCCACAAGATGAAGTTATGTTAATAACGAATAAGGCAACTTTAGTGCGTACCCGTGTTGAAGAAATTCGTAGTGCTGGTCGGCATTCGCAAGGTGTTCGTTTAATTCGGCTCAATGAGGGTGAAACGTTGGTAGGTTTGGAGCGCATTGAAGAAGAAATCCTTGATGAAACTGTCTAATTTGTTCGATTTTTTTGTTGGACTCCTGGTTACGGTCCTCATTTACCCACGTAAACTCCGGTCCTCTCCCGTCGTCCGTCGCGAACTCGAACAAATTATTTTGTTTCGAAATAAAAAAATATTAAAATGAGTTGTGGCATGATGATTAAAAAACAAGAATTGATCCAATCATTAACAGAAATTAATGTCATTAAATTTGGCGAGTTTACTCTACGAAGTGGGGTAATATCTCCTATTTACATCGATCTGCGTTCTATTATTGCTTATCCGGAAATTTTGCGTCAGGTGGCTAATATACTTTGGGATTGTGTCAAAGATTTAAAGCCTACCTTATTATGTGGAGTTCCTTATACCGCTTTACCGATTGCAACCTGTATTTCCTTGGATCAAAACTTACCCATGGTAATTTGTCGTAAAGAGGCCAAGGATTATGGAACAAAAAAACAAGTTGAAGGAGTTTTTAAAAAAGGCCAAAATTGCTTAATTATAGAGGATGTTGTAACAACAGCAGGAAGTGTATTAAAGACAATCGAAGTTTTAGAACAGCAGGGTTTACAAGTAACTGATGTGGTGGTTTTAGTTGATAGACAGGAAGGTGGCCGAGAGGTATTAGAAAAAAAGGGCTATCGCTTACATTCTATTTTCAACTTAGATGATCTGCGCAAAAAAAAATAAGCTATACTTTTTGTTATTATTGGGTGTCTTAAGGTTTTATCATGTCTACGTTTAATTGGATCGACTATACTATCATCGCTATCATTGCACTCTCTGTTCTTATTAGCGTGATGCGTGGCTTCGTTCGAGAAGTTATTTCTCTGGTTATCTGGGTAGCCGCTATTATTGTCAGTTTTATCTTTTATCGATATATAGCTGGATTGTTAGTTAATGTTATTCATTCAGATTCAGTTAGGTTGGTAATCAGCTTTACTGGTTTGTTCTTAGTGACGCTAATATTGGGTATGTTGATTAATTATCTGATCGGTCAATTAGTTTCTAATACTGGGCTCAGTGGGACAGATAGAGTTTTAGGCGTTGTCTTTGGCATCGTACGAGGAGTTTTAGTGGTTGTTTTTTTAATGGTGTTAACAGGCCTTACACCTTTTTCAAAAGAAGAATCTTGGAATGAATCGGTGTTAATTCCGCATTTTAACCCAATAGAAACTTGGGTAAAAAGTCTATTGCCTGATTCAGTCAATGCTCATTTAGAGTTAAATACGAAGGCGCTTTCACGAGAAGTAAATTAATTCATATTTTCCTTCAGGCGTTACTACTAATACATTCCCTTGAGTGGTGCTCCAATCACTTAATACAATACGAGTGCGAATAGGGAAATTGTACTGTTTTAAAGATTGCTTAGGAAAAAGTTGAATGCAAGGCTGATGCGTATGGCCATGGATAATGAGCTGTGCGGGGTAGTGTTGTAGAGTGTGGAATAGCTCAAGTATAACAACGTCAAATTTAGGATCGCCGATCATGTTGGCATGATCGACGCCGCGTAAATAACGTGCAATTTTTTTTCGTAAGGATAAGGGTAGTTTTAAAAATAGTGATTGTAAAAAACGAGTACGTGTTAAGCGTCGAAAATAGATGTAATGTTTATCCAGCGTGCACAAACTATCGCCATGGGTGAGCAGTGTCGGTATACCATAAAGCGAAATAAAGCTGGGATCCGCGAGTAGCTTAAATCCTGTTTTTTTAGCAAAGCGTTGACCAAGCAAAAAATCACGATTGCCTGGCATAAAATAGGTGCTGACGCCGCTAGCGTTGAGCTCCGCTAAAGCCGATGCGATTTTCTGATGGTAAGGTGTTTCATCATCATCACCAATCCAGCTTTCAAATAGATCACCCAAAATATAGAGTGCTTCTGCCTTTCTTGCTTGATTTTGTAAAAAGTTAAGAAAAAGACGCGTTAAGCCCGGCTGATTGGCGCCAAGATGTAGGTCTGATATAAATAAAGTTGACATAATATTTATAGCTTACAACAGTCTATTATTGCATTTTCAAAAAGTATTGATAAGTAAACACGGGTGGCACGGGGTAGGCTTTTTTTGTGGTGTAAGCCATCAAAAAAAGACTATCCCAGTGACAGTACCAAGACAATCTATCAATACTTTTTGAAAATGCAATAAGCATTGACTTAAATAAATAAAAAGGTTTACATATTAATTAAGGTCTATTAACCTATGAATGTAAACATTTTTTTAAAATAAAAATAGTAATAGGGGGTACCGTGCCAGATATTAAAAATAATGCTTGGAAGCGAACAGGGGCTTCCATAAAGCTTATTGTTGAGAGTATAAAACTAGGCAGGTCGGATAGAGATATTATTACAATGGTTAAGGAATTTAGAGGGGAAAGGTATTCTGAGGAGATGAGACTGGTTGAATCAGATTTATTTTTGTTATATTGCAAACTTATAGAAAATAACCGCAAAGATATTGTAAAAGAATTGTGCTTAATTGAAGACCTTGTTGAATTTGAAGAGGAGTATATTTATGAAGCTGCTTATAAAGAAAACGGTGAGAATTTAAGTATTTGGTTGTCATTAATAGATTTTTGTATGTTGCATGAAGTTGATTGGAAAGATATCGCTTATATCCAGCAACATAGAAAAATAGAGAATGCGACTAAACTGAGAATTAAGCTAGAAAAATTTACTTCGTCGGGTCAGCATAAAGTTAGTAATGAATCTTTTTCATCTCACAATCCAACGGTTTTTGAAAAATATGCTCCCTACTTATGGATGGGCGAGAGTTATGTTGGTTTTATAAATAAAAAAGATGTTTGGGATGTAAAGCTTATCGAAACTTATAAAGAATATCCTTGGCAAGTTAACGAGTATCTTGAATATATGGCACAACATTTTACGTTGGCTATACGGGATTCAAGCGAAGAATCTAAAATTGAAGATATCTCTAAAAGTAAAAAGGATTGGTTAGAGACCTACGCTAAAGCGTTAAGGAGTATGACTGAAGTAGTTATAACACTAATTAAGAATAAGCGAAGCCTTACACAAGGGGATAAGCGCCAGTCCCTTTATGAAACCTCTTTGCAAATTTATTCACACCTCTTTACCTGTGAAAAGGAGCTTCATATCTTAGATAAAAAGCCACGCAACAAATTAATGGAATTTATCCAATCCTTGAAGACAAACATCGATAAAGTATCGCCTATTCAAGCAGAAACGAATACTCAATTTTTTCGACCAGCAGGCACGAGCTTGAACGCATTTGTAGAAGAGGCCGCTGACAAAAGTAGCCTAAATGCCGCGCCACCTGCGAGAAGAAGCAGTATCTGATGGGGTAGGTAATCCAGCAATAAAATTGAGATATTAACTAAGCTTGAAGCATCGACAGGGTGTTTGTCTTCCAAGCTTACTCATCGTGAAGGTTTTTATACTCATTTCTCCTACTCACTTAATTCAATTTGCGAAATGTCTATTTTATTTTGTTAATACTATTTATTATACCCGTTTATAAAAAGTAAACAGGGAGCCAGAGCTAGGCTTTTAACAATGAAATCAGCAAATTTAACAGTTCGTAGAGGTATACTATGAAAACCCGTTTTGCCCCCAGCCCAACCGGCTACATCCATTTAGGTAATGCCCGAACTGCTTTATTTAGCTTCT
>JAZJZD010000007.1:13336-94960 GCA_040390025.1 Pseudomonadota bacterium
CCAAATCGCAAGCAGGATGTTTTTTGTTAAGGATAGAAGATAGTGACGCAAGTCGTTCCATGGATGCATTGTCTGAACAAGTTGAAAAAGATTTATTATGGTTAGGGCTTCCTTGGCAAGAAGGACCTGGAAAAGAGGGAAAGCAAGGACCTTATTTTCAATCGCAGCGGCAATCTATTTATGCGCATTATTATCAGAAGTTGCAAAGCATTGGCCGCGCCTATCCTTGTTTTTGTAGCGAACAAGAATTGGTTTTAATGCGTAAGTTGCAGTTGTCGCAGGGCAAACCGCCACGTTATACCGGTATTTGTCGTCATTTAACAGATGAACAAGTCGCTGAAAAAAAGGCCCAAGACATAAAGCCAACGCTACGCTTTCAGGTGTTAGCTTCTCAAACCATTCGTTTTAATGATTTGGTCAAAGGAGAACAAACATTTTTAAGTGATGATATAGGTGATTTTGTGATTCAACGTAGCGATGGTTCAGCGGCTTTTTTCTTTTGTAATGCAATTGATGATGCCTTAATGGGAGTGACACACGTTCTACGAGGTGAAGATCATCTGACGAATACACCAAGACAGATTATGTTATTAGAATCATTGGACTTACCCATTCCGACTTATGGTCATATGTCTTTAATCGTGGGTGAAGATGGTTCGCCATTATCGAAACGCCATGGCAGTTTTAGTATTAAGGCTTTACGTGAGTTAGGTTATTTTCCAGAGGCTTTGCAAAATTATTTAGCGCGACTTGGACATACTTATACGAATCCTGATTTTATGGATATGGAAGAATTAGGTAAGCATTTTTCGATTGAACGATTAGGGAAATCGCCGGCACGCTATGATAATGTTCAACTATTATATTGGCAGAAACAAGCCTTATTCCATTGTAATGACGAACAACTTCAGATTTGGATAGGGGATGAAGTAAAAAAACTCGTTCCCGATGCCTTAATGCCAGAGTTTGTCGAATTAATCCGATCCAATGTTTCATTTCCGGATGAAGCGGTGGCATGGGCAAAGACTTTATTTGCGGAGCTATTATTGACTGAAGCAGCAAAAGGCGATTTAAGAAAAGTGGTATCTGATTTTTGGGATACATTGTTACATTTATTAGAAGAGCCACTTGAGTTTAAAGTTTTAATAAAAAAGCTTCAGGAAGCATTAAAAATAAAAGGTAAAGCTTTATTTGGGCCTTTGCGATTGGCATTAACAGGGCGGCTTGATGGCCCCGAGATGGAAAAAATTTATACACTCATCGGCAGCAAAAAAATACGTGAGAGAATTCTTTATGTTAAAAATCTATAATACGCTTAGCCAAAAAAAAGAAATTTTTAAGCCGTTGCACGATAAAAAGGTAGGGATGTATGTCTGTGGAATGACGGTCTATGATTTATGTCATATTGGTCACGCGCGAGTATTAGTGGCCTTTGATGTCATTCTGCGTTATTTACAAGCTTCAGGCTATGCCGTTAATTATGTGCGTAATATTACCGATATTGACGATAAAATCATTAAGCGTAGCCAAGAAAATAAGGAAACTTTAAGTGAATTAACTGCGCGTATGATCGCCGCTATGCACGAGGATTTTTCACAATTAAATATCTTGCCGCCGACACATGAGCCTAAAGCAACAGAGGCTATTGCAGAAATGATAGCGTTGATTCAACAACTTATCGATAAAGGTATGGCTTATAAAGCGGACAATGGCGATATTTTCTATGCTGTCGATAAGTTTAAAAGTTATGGTGAACTGGCCCATCAAGATTTGGAAAAATTACGCAGTGGCGCGCGGGTTGCTATCGAATTAACAAAAAATGATCCCTTGGATTTTGTTCTGTGGAAACAAGCAAAGCCTAATGAACCTAGCTGGGATTCGCCTTGGGGAAAAGGACGTCCTGGTTGGCATATTGAATGCTCAGCAATGTCTATGGCGGCTTTAGGAGAGCATTTTGATATTCATGGTGGAGGTCTCGATTTAGTGTTTCCACATCACCAAAATGAGATTGCCCAATCGGAAGGCGCTACCGATACAAAATTTGTAAATACTTGGGTCCATGTTGGTTTTGTACAAATTAACCGGCAAAAAATGTCTAAATCATTAGGAAACTTTTTTACGGTGCGTGATGTATTGGCTGAGTATCCCGCTGAAGTGGTACGTTATTTTCTAATAGCGAGTCATTATCGTAGCCCTATCAACTATTCGCAGGAAAATTTACAGGCTGCGCAAGCGGCATTGCAACGCCTTTATACGAGTTTACGTGGGTTTAATTTAATAGAAACACAAAGTGCAGGCTTTTCTAATCAGACCCGTGGATATCAAGAGAAAATTCAGGAAGCGATGGATGATGATTTTAATACACCCGTTGCTTTAGCGGTATTATTTGAAGTAGCACGTGAAATTAATCGACTACGAGAAAGTAATTCAGAAAAGGCATTGCCATTAGCTTATTTTTTAAAACAACAAGCGGGCGTGCTGGGACTTTTACAGCAAGATGCGGAAGATTTTTTTAAAGCAGGTATTCAAGAGGATAAATCGCAATCCATAGAAGCGCTAATTGCTGCACGTAATAAGGCTCGTGCTTCTAAAGATTGGGCTGAAGCCGATAAAATTCGCAATGAGTTAGAACGTTTAGGCGTTTCTTTAAGCGATAACCTTAAGGGAACTGATTGGCATCGAATGTAGCTTGTTTATTTAGAATAGCTTTTTTAGTAAAAATGATTTCTTGTTTTATTGGCTTTTAGAGGTTGTCTTCAATTGAAGACAACTTCTTATTCAGTGGAATGTTTAATACTAGGACTAACGCTATTAACGCGAAGCCAGCTGCGATATACATGGTAAAACTAAATGCATAAGTATAAGCGGAAAGCGCAGCAGTTTTAATCAATGCGGCTGCGTCACTCGATAGATGACTGATGACCTGCATAGCTGAAGTTGATTTTACTAATAAACCATCGATTTGATTTTCTTTTATGCCCGATATTGAAGCGGGTGCGTGCTTGAGAAAAGAGGAAAGATGCAATTTATTTAAACTAGCTAAAAAGCCAGCTAAAACAGCTAAGCCAATTGAGACGCCAAATTGTCTTGCACAATTGAGTATAGCACTGGCAATACCACGCTGTTGGGCGGTCACAGTATTCATAACTGTAGCCATTGATCCAGCAAGCATTAACGGCATTCCTATACCATAAGTCAGCAAACCAGGAAATAACCATATATAGCGTTGGTAATGACTAAAAGTGCCTATCCAAATAAGGCTTAATATAACCATCAAACATCCGCTAAACATAGGCAACATTGGGCCGTATTTATCGCGTAAATGTCCACCGATAGGGGCCATGAAAATGATAGGAACCATTGAAGGCAAAAGGAATAAGCCGGCTTTTAAAGGCGAGTATTGCAAGACATTTTGTAGAAAAATAGCCCAAAAGACAAATACGACACCAACTGCTTGGATGATAATCATTACTGTGGTGATAGTAGAAAAAATGGAATTTTTAAATAATTTGAGTTCTACAAGGGGATGTGAAAAACGACGCTCCCAAAAAACAAAGCCGATAAAAGTAAGCGCACTTAAGGAAAATAAAATAAGGATGGTCGGTGATGTCCATCCCCAGTTAGGTGCTTCCATAAAACTAAGTACAAAACCACTGATAAATCCAATAGAAAGGAAAAGACCTAAGTAATCAATAGTGAACTTTTCTGTAGGTTTCCAAGTTGGAACAGCAGTAGCAGCTAAAAAAATACTGGCGATAGCAATGGGAAAATTGATCCAAAAAACAGAGCGCCAACCGAACCATTCGGTTAAAGCACCGCCTAATAAGGGACCAATAGCCAAAAAGATAGCGGCTAATCCTACATAAATACCCATTGCTTTGCCCCGTTCTTTTTCCGGAAAAGCATCTACCACGAGGGCATTAGTTGAAGGCATCATAAAAGCACCACCTGCCCCTTGCATTGCTCGCGCTACTAACAACCAGGCGCCGGATTGGGCAAGCGCACATAAGATAGATGCACTGATAAAAAGGCTAATACCCCAGAGAAAGGCCCGTTTATGGCCTAAACTATCACCGACTTTACCACCCAGTAATATCAATGTACTCAAGGCTAATAGATAGGCATTGATTACCCATTGTAGCAAGCTATTACTCAGATTAAGGTTGCGCTGTATCGCAGGGAGTGCCACAGCAAGTGCGGTTTGGTCAATAAATACCAGCGCTAATGCACTCGACATGGATAGCAAGGTTAACCATTTACGGCTTTTATCATTGAGATTAAACATCATCTTACTTCTTTAGGTCTTAAAATAGACTATATTTTAATTAAGAGTAACGCCTTATTTATAAGAGCAACCCCTTTAAATAGGTGGAAGGAGCAGTTTATGCGTATACTCATTCGGTTTACAATATTGTTTGCATTACTTCTTGTTTTTTTAATCATGAATGGGGATAGCTTTGCCGCACGAGGCTGGTTGCTCCAAACATTATGTGACGATCCACGTCTTTATTGCATTGTTGTACGCAAAGGAGAAACATGGGATAGCTTGTTTCCCGATCCAGGACGGCGCGATCTCGTGATGCGAATTAACCGCATGAACACACGAATATGGCCTGGAATGAGAATTGCAATACCAAGAGATCCTTACAGCGCGGATAGTATGCAGTATACACCATTTTCACCTTATAGAGTTCCTAGCGGAAGAAAAATGATTGTGTATTCACCTGCTTTAAATGCGTGGGCAGCTTATGGACCCGCAGGAAATATTATTCGCTGGGGACCTGGTTCAGGCGGGCAAGATTGGTGTCCTGATATAGGACGACCCTGTCATACGCCCAGTGGTAATTTTCACGTTTATGAAAAACGAGGATTCGGCTGTGCTTCAACAAAATTTCCAAAACCAGATGGTGGTGCGCCCATGCCTTATTGTATGTTTTTTAAGGGTGGTTTTGCGATGCACGGTTCCCGTGGTGTTCCTGGATACAACGCCAGCCATGGTTGCGTGCGAATATTTGTCGATGACGCAGAGTGGCTTAATAAAGATTTTGCAAACATGGGTACGCAGGTTATTATTTTACCTTATCCGTTTCATCGTTCAGCGCCACAGGCTCAACTTGATGAAGAAGACGACGATGATAGTGATGATGGAGAAGATATTGCTTTGGACTTAGATCCTGTATCTGTTGATTTAGACCCCGTAAAAATAAGTTAGGATGTACTTAAAAAAACATATCGGTTAATTTGAATAAAAAGGTGAATAATACATTGCAATCTTTATTTAATGAATTTTTACCTTGGCTTAACCATTATGGGAGTGTTGCCATTTTTTTATGGTTAGCACTGGGTATTATCGCCTTACCTGTGCCCGAAGAGTCTTTACTCTTATTTATTGGGTTTTTAATGGCAAAGGAAAAATTACCTATCGTTTCAACGATCATTGCTGCCTATGCTGGAACTTGTTGTGGCATAACAGGCAGTTATGGGTTAGGACGTGCAACAGGCCATTATCTCAATCGTGGCTGGGGTCGTTATATTGGCTTAACGGAAAAACGATTTAAAGCCGCACATAATTGGTTTGAACGGGTAGGTAAATGGGCATTATTCATGGGTTATTTTATTCCAGGCGTTCGCCATTTAACAGGTTATGTAGCCGGAACCTTAAAACTTTGCTATCGACATTTTGCCTTGTATGCGTACTCGGGAGGGTTTGTCTGGTCCAGTTTATTTATGGCTTTAGGGTATTTTTTCTATAATCATTGGCAATCGGCTATTAATTCTTTACAGGCACATTACCCCTCACTCTTAAAGTTTTTTTAACATACCGCTCGTACTTGAGCTTTCGGCTGTGTTTCCGCGCAACGCGCAACCCTTATGTATCTTACTCGTCCTTGCGGCACTTACCGAAAACTTAATTGCTGTGAGTATAGCGTAAAAATTTCCGAATTTTATTCTTGATACCGGGAAAGTAATTAAAACCGTAGTATCCTAAATTATAAATTGCTAATAAAAAAGGAATAGGCGCGGCGGCAATCGTGCCATAACGCCAAGGAGAATTTCTTATCTTGTTTAGGAGTGTTATAGGTTTAAAAATATCTGAAAATTTTATGGATGTTATGAGACTATTTTCTAAATTTGACCAATTATTATTAAATTTGAAGCCCTGAATTTTTTTCAGATTGATATTCTTTGGTTTGAAAATGAACTGAAGGAATTGCTGAGTTGAGTAATTTTTAAGTTTCTCGATAGGAATCGAAGCAATGTTAAAAAGTTGGCTGAATTCTTTTACATCGTAGTGTAGATTATCTGCGATATTTTTTTGGAAGTAGGTGTTATAACTATTTTTTTTAATGTTATTTTCTAACAGGGGAGTTATAGTCCCATCCGGGTTTGATTGATATCCAATAGTAGTGCCGATGGCATCATAACCACATATACTTTCTATAAAGGGTACTGCGGCGCTAAATTTTCCGATTTTATAATCATCTTGGTAGGATATGATATAACCAGGAAAAAAGGTAGATCGATCCCAGGCAAGTGCATTTTTATCACAGATTGAACTATTTGTTCCAAAATAATAGCCAAAAAATTCAGTAGAAGGATACTCTGGTAAAAAATGACTGATATTTTTTTGTATCGTGCCTCCCCAGCCTAAATCAACCAGTCCAATCTTTTCTTTAGACAATACTCCTTGTTCCGAGAGATATTGTTTTATTAAGCCTCTCTTGTTCTTTAAAAGCTGCTCAAATTCTTTTCCAAATGAGGTGTAAGTCAATAGAGTGATTAAGTTATCCTTACCAACATGATAGAAGTAGGGTTCGACTTTTTTTAAAGCATCTTCTGAGAAATGCTTTGTCGAAAGTCCATAGGTTTTCAGAAGGCTATTAATGCTTAGAGAGCCTGCGACTTGTAAAGTCTCGATGAGTGTATCTATATTTTTTATGCCTGTGTAAATAGCACAGCTACTTGATAATCTACTAATATAAAGGACTTCAAGTTTAAATGTGTCTTTTTCACTCTGGAATAGTAATACATTATCTAAAATTTCATTAAATATTTTTTTTAGTAATATGCCTTCTCGAGCGAAAAAAAATATTTTTCTTACCCCCCTTGAATACATATCTAGCAGAGCTTGATAGGCAAATAAAGCAAGGACGGGTGAGATAAGGCGACTAATTTCCTGATAATCATCTTTTTTATAATCTTTCAGACTGATAAAGTTATTTATAAGTTTTTTATTGATTGCTTTTTTCGTATAGTTTATTTGCTCAAGTGATTGGTGTATTTTTTTATAATTTTTTAATATTTCTCTATTATGGTAATAAAGTGCTTTTATACCAAGTTTTCTTGGAGATAAATAATCTGATATGAAATTATCACCGACGTGCAAAATTTTTTTTGGTGATAAATTTAGATCTTGCAAAATAAATTGGAACAACCGACCAGAACCTTTTGTTATTTTTTTTGTAGCTGAAACATAAAATTTATCAATATAGCTTAAAATACCCAAATTATTGGCAATTTGCTTAATATGTTCTTCCAATAAGTACATGTCTGAGCAGAGTATAATTTTTTTCCCCTTATTTCTTAACGCCTGCATTGTTTTTTTTACCGCACTGTTAAGGTAGAGGTGATTTATTTCATTCATTACTTCATAATCAATAATTTTTAAAATTAAACTATTTATTTTTTTTTCAGTTATATTCAATAGCGTCTGTTCAATTATAGAAAATATATCGGCTTCTCGGTCTTTTCCTTCTTTATGAAAATTATTATCACGTATCTTTTTTTCTTCTCTACTTCTTATTTCATTAAATTTTTCTGCACTTATGTAATAGCCTAATTGTTTAAGTTGTATAGATGCATATTCTGCAGTTTTCAACTTAACTCTATCAGGAGGTGCTACAGTTCTATGAACTAGGGTGTCAAAAAAATCAAAGGAAATAACTTCGCTTTCAGCGCAATGTAATAAAATTTTATTAAGTGAAGTTATTTTATTTTGTTTTGAATTTATAATTTTTTTTTTTTAAGAATATAGCTGTAAGTTTTTTTTAAAAAAAGAGTAAACAAGAAGCCGAACATATACACTTGAGAGCTTGATTTTATTGATTCTATTTCTTTTATTTTAGCGTTTTTCATCTCTTGCTCAGTTATTAGGTTAAAATAAAGTTTAATTCGATTAGTTTCTATATGTTGAAATAGATTTTTATTAGCAAGTAAACGATAGATATTTTTCTTTAATAGAAATTTTTGTATCGACGGATTAATTAATTTTTTAGAATATAATATACCTAGGCCATAAAATAAGGGAATAGTGAAATAATGTAAATCAAGTTCTTTTTTATAGTTCGCTAAAAAATATTTTATAGCGGCAGATACACCGTTTTTCTGGTTTCCGCTTTCGATTGCCCAGGAAAACTCTCCACATGATTTATAGCCATAATCACAAACTTCAAAATTTGAATTTAAAGATTTTGTACTGGTAAGCGGGTGTAAGAAATTTGGCGGTATGTTACTAGGATTATAATATGCATCTCTATTTCCGCAGGGCGGCAGTACATCGTGTAAAAAACAGATAGATTGCTTAGGGTTTTTCTTTGAGAAAATGGATTGTAATTCATGATAAACGGTATAGTAATTATGGTCGCCATCAATTAGAAATAGATCGTGGTCTGCTGCTGGGCGATTTAGATAAGTGAGTGAGTTCTCTTTAAAAAGTTTACTTTCGCCTCGAAATTCTGGTATTGAGTCTATTGCGGGATCTATGCCAGTATAATTAAAATTCTTAACATGTGATAAAGAAGCAAGCCATGTTGTTAAATGAGATTTTTCAATGCCTATTTCGCATATCGATTGAATAGTTGAATGTAAAATAAGTGGTTTAAGAATGTCTTTAAAGTTAAGTAATGAATATAAATTTAATGAATTATTTTGATATGTTTCATTAAGTAATTGAGTATGGGAGTTGAGCACAGAGTTCCTTTTAGTGAATTGGGTAGAGAAAATATCCTAGGTATTTAAAAGTCTACGTATTAAATATAAAAATATCAAGTCAATTTCTACTAATTAACCTATATTTTAGATATGAAAATATGTAAAGGATATTTGCGGTTAGTAATGCACTATTGTTTATAGTGACTCTCGGCTTTCGTAGAGAGTCACGAAAAAATATTTTCTAAATACGTGTATTCGTTACAAAGTGAGTGTGGTTAATCACAGTCCTGGCAAGGCTGTAATTGACAACATATAAGTTTTCTAATTGTTAGGCATTCTTGAGGCGGCTGGCAAGGTTGTGGTTGACAGCATACCTGTTTTTTAGTTTCTAGGCATTCCGCCAGTATTCTTAAACGTTCTTCTTGATTTTTTTTATTTGTATGTTCATTTAATTGTTTTTCAAGACGATCTTTTTGTAATTGCTCATATTCTTTTTCAAATTTTGTTTTGAATAAATTAAATTCTTTTTCTTGTTTTTCACGTGCTGCATCTAAAGCAGCGATGCTTTCATTCTGTTTTTGTTCATTTGCATCACGCTCTTTTTCAGCTTGACGATCAAGGCGATTTTTTAATTCACTGATTGCTTGCTCTTGTTTATTATTATGTTCTTGTTGTATTTGCCGTTGTTCTTGTTGAATCAAATATTGTTTTAGCTCTGCTAGTACTTTATCTTGTGCTGCATCACGTGCAATTTGCCGCTCTTTTTCCTGTTGAATTTCTCGATCGCGTTGACGATCACGCTCTTCAATAAGTTTCTTTAAATTATTGATTTCTTGCTTTTGGTATTGATCTGAGTCCGTACCCTTCGTTTTTTCGTTACCTTTTATACCCACTAGATCCCCAAGCGTTCCAATAATACCACCACCGCCGGTGGTAGTGTCAGCATTTGCAATATTATTTTCCATAAATTTTCCTAAATTGTTGGCATGAAAATTTAAATATACTAGTATAGGTTTTGAAAAGTAAATAGAGATACTCTATTCTGATTGATTAACAGGTTAATATGGAAGTAATTAAATTACTTAGCCACGAACTAGCTATAAAACTAGGTGCTAGATTTAAATCGATATATTTTTAATTTGAAAATATAGAAAAATTCTTTACTTCTAATGAGAATTAATCTATACAAAATAAAGGAATTGATATGAGTGGAAAAGAAATTCTAATTTTCTGTTTCCACAAAGCGTTATAATAGAGAAAAATATAGTTTATGGATCATAATCGAAAGTAGAATTAATATTGAGCATAGTTGTATCTTAGAAATGGATAGTCCTTAAAGAAATATCAAAAAAATATACAGCAATGATCCTGAATGAGCTTTGTTAGTTTTACCAATATTCACATTATTTATCTTTTTTGTAGGGATGAAGCATAGTCCATTTATACTTAAATCGAGTGGCTCATCGCCATTTACGATCGCGGGTAAAGAATTATAAAATAAATTATATTTATTTTTTTGGAATAGATTTTTTTTGTGGTTTATCGTTTTTTTTTAAAAGGCTCATTATTCTAGAAAAGCCATAGTAGTTAGCTATTGAGAAAAATTCATAACTATAGCTATAGCAATAACTGTCAATAAGCATTTCAGCTTGTAATAATTTTTCTACTTTAGGAAAAATATAATCTTCAAATATTTTATAGAGCTTCAATAGGACATCAATAGAAGCCGTTGTTACACGTAATTCTTCAATTTGCTCAGAAACTCTGTTAGGTGTTATGAATAACCTATGCCATAGATTATAATAATTCAGAAATTTTTTTATTAATGTTAGTTTTTTTATTATTTAAAAAATTGAAGTAGAAATAGGCTAGAAAGATGTTGAGTTTAATAGCTGTAGCTTTAATTTTTTTTATTATGACTTTTCCTATGCTATAGCTTTTAGTATCTGCTTGGTATGGCTTTTTACTTTTTTCCTCAATATCTTTTATTCTTCTATTAAGAAGAAAAGTGCTTTGACTAATTATATCTAATTTTTTATTGATACGTGCAAGTTTATTGTCAAGTTGACGTAATTTTTCATCTTTAGTTTTATTTTTTTTAAATTTAATTTCATTATTAAGTTTAATGCTTTCTTTATCCATGAAATTTTTATCTTTAAAAATACCGCCGTGTTACTTTTAATTTTACCAGATTATTTATAAAAATAATTTACAAGATATAGTAGGGTTTAGGAAAGTGATTAGTTAGCGCTTGTTCTTCCATTGCATGACGATGGCTCAAAAACGCCGTTTTTCTGTGTTGCGTTATTCGCATAATGCTTAAGTATGCTTCGTTAGGCTACTCAACAACGTTTTTTGTCTCATCCACCCGCTTATAGTTTTTTTAATATTTAAAATAGCGGCTGTTCATGTGGTGGTAAAAGCATTTTCTGGTAGATATTCCCACTCACACCAAAGGGTTGTGAGTGGAAAATAAAGTCCTAAACGAATCTTAGCGTTTTTCTTGAGCGAGGCAGGATCATTGAAGGCGGCAGCATAGGTTTCTAATTGTTTTTTATGCTGTTGCATAGCTAAATTTAAAAAACTGGCAGAATCCTTACCTTGATAGCTAGTAGTTTTATAGTCAATTATCCAGCGGGTTCCAGAAGTATCGATGAAGGTTCGATCGATAACTAAATTGTGAATATGGCTATTGTGTGAGTGAGTTAATGCATACTCTGAATGTATATCTTGGTGTTCTTGACTTAAAATCCAACGTCCGCGAGGGTCCTGTAATATTTTTGTTAACGCTTTTTTTAGTTTGCTAACTGCTTCATCAAGCTGCGATGGAATAATATCCATTTGTTCTAAGAATCGTATAAAATGGGGTGTTGCTCGAGGGATATCTATTTTATCCCAATATTCTAAGCCATCTTGACCTATTTGATGAAGTACGCGATGGATAGCCGTTCCTAGCGTTTTTGCTACCTTAGGTATCCATTGATAAGAAAATTGACTGTTAGAGGTCGTTTTTTCTATTTTAGGTAGAGTAGTGTAGGGATTTTTCCAGTCAGAAACTAAGCGTTTTACTAAACGTGGTGTGTTTGATGCTTTTTTATTAGCTCCTTTATCAGTGAGGGATAAAAAAGAAAGTTTCTGCGTATTAATTGCGGGCCATAATTGATGTAGTAAACTATTGGAATGCATTACTTTAATTCCCTCCTTTGCCGTTGTTCTCAGCATTCCCAATAAAGTTAAGGATTTTTTTGCACGTGTACTAGCAACATAGAGTAAGCGTGTTAGTTCATAATGGGCTTTGAGTTTTTCTTCACGTAAAAGGTAGTTATAAATAAGATCTTCTTTTTCATGACTGGCCTTAATAGGTGCTAATAAAAAATCTTGGTTATTTTTTGAAAGAAGCCGTTCTTTATATAAAAATAACTGGCTATCATCGCTGCTACCTTGGCGATGCAGGCTGGGTAAAATAACATGATCATATTCTAAGCCTTTTGCTTTATGTATCGTCATGATTTCGACGGGATAGCCGTGTTTTGTCGTATTCTGAGTGACTATTTTTGAAAGCTCTTCTTCTAATTTAAAAAAATCGAACTGATCGCCTTCAGTTAATAACTTTTTTTCAAGATAATCTAAATAGGTTTCTACGAGTGATATTTCTTCTGGACAATTTAATGTGGTAGGGCCACCTAAAGCTATCCAAGCTTTTTTTAGCCATACGGTTAATGGTATTCTGTGTTGTTCCTGTAAACATTGCTGTAAAATGGGGACGAAACGGCGGCAGCGCTGTTTTGTTTCTTCTCTTAAAACAATCTTTTCAAACTCTATTAATTGCTGCCAAATTGTTGTGATAGGATAATTCGGATCGGTAAATTGTGTAATTTGATAAAGATCACGTAAATCTAAACCACAGAAAGGGGAACGTAAAAGGGCTAACCAACTGATTCTGTCGCCCGAATGCAATAAGGCGCGCGTTAATGCTAAAATATCTTGTATGGCCGATTTCTCGACAAAGTTTTCGATCTCTATCGCATGATAGGGAATAGAAGCAGCTTGTAGCGCGGGCAATAAGTCTAAAAGATGAGTGCGTGCTCTAACTAAGACGGCAATAGATTCTTCTGGATTTTTTTGCTTAATTTTCTGAATGACTTCAATGGTTTTGTTGGCTTGTGCAAGCGAGGTACTTTCTTCATCGAACCAAATGGTTTCTATTGCTTTTACAGTAGAGGGCGGTTGAAAGGCGGTAGCGGGTGAAAAAGTAATCGCACCGCGATTAATATTTTCTACTGTAGGGAGTATTTTACTAAAGCATTGGTTGATCCACGTGATAATAGATTCATTGGCTCGAAAATTGACGGACAAGGTTAACGCTTGTAATGGAATGTTGTTTATACCCTGTTGCCGTATTTGTAGAAATAGGCCGACTTCTGCTTTACGAAAGCGATAAATCGATTGCATGGGGTCACCGACTAAGAAGAGGGTGCGTCCATCACTGATTTCCCAACCGGCAATAAGTTTTTCAATTAATTGATATTGTGTGATGGATGTATCCTGAAATTCATCAATTAATAAGTGTTGGATCTGATAATCTAAAGAGAGTGCTAAATCGGTGGGATTTTCTTCATTGCCTAAAGCGGCTAAGGCACAAAGTAGTATTTCAGTATAATCTCCTTTTTGATATTGCTGAAAAACAAGCTTTAAATGGGCTATTAATACCGGCAAAAGTTCAAACAAAGCCGCCAGTGTTTTCCATTGTGCTTCGCTATAGTAAAGAGGAGGGACATTTTTTAAATCGATTAATGCTTCATGTAAATAGGATTGATTTTTCAATTGTTCAACCAGATTGCATACTCGTTGTTTCATACTGGCATAATATTCTTTTTTTTCTTCATTTTTTTTGTCGGAAGGGGAAGGAAAGCCTTCGCTTTGTCTTACTTGTTTACGCCATTCATTATTTGTAGTTAATAATAAATGGCTTGCCTTTTTCCAAAAGTTTAGGTCGTTAGTTTTTTCTAGAAGCTTTCCTGTGAGTTGATATTGAGAGAAATGGAGTAATTCAATCAGCTCTTGATGTAGAGGGGGCGGTGTTAGTTGGTTGAGTGCTTTAATGCATTCTTCATTAATAGCAAGTAAGCTTTTTTCTAAGTATTTTTGCAGATGTATCGAGTCTTTCGCTAAGTAAACTAGCCATTGTTCACGATGGCTTAAAAGTTCACTTAATAAGGATTCTAGACGATTAAAATCGTTATCTAAATGTTTAAATATATGTACTAGCGCTTCTTGCCAAGGTGATTCATTCTCTAAATGGGCGATGAGTTCTTGTGCGGCTAAGCGATAGAGGAAATCAGGGTTATCAATGGGCGTTAATTGATCACCCAGTGTTGAAAGTAAAGGCATCTGACGGGTTAAAGTTTGGCAAAAACTATCAATCGTTTGAATGCGTAAACGATTGGGATTTGCCAGAAGATTCCAGTCCATGGTTTTATCGTGGTTTAATACTTTTCTAGCCAGCTGCCAACGAATTTCTTCTTTTGCTGAGAGAGGGGAGGGCTGCAGCGCCATTTCCAGTGCATTGAGTATTCTCAGTCGCATTTCGGCAGCAGCTTTTCGTGTAAAAGTGATGGCAATAATGCTTTCAGGAAAACGAACTTGTGCCAGCAAGACTAAATATCTTCGCACTAATAATTCTGTTTTTCCTGATCCGGCTGGTGCTTGAACGATGAACGAGTGAGCGGGGTCAAGTGCTTTTTCGCGCGCTAATGCGTCTTGTTCGTTAAGATTTTTCATGTTGATTTATACGACAAAAAAGTGGAAGTTGGCAGAGGCGACAGGTGTTTACGCCTCGTTTAGGGTCAACTTTAGCAACGCCTTCTTGAAATTGTTTGGCAAGCTTTTCTAAAGCTTTTTTCCAAAAGGATAATAATTCAGCCATAGTTTGAGGTAAGGTTTTGTCCTTTTTTATGGAAATTAATTGCGATAGACCATTCTCTTTTTCACTGAAACCTTGGATTTCAATGGTATTGCTACGGATATGGATCACCGCAAATCCTTTTGCTTGAGGTTGGGATAAACAATAGAGTGCTAATTGAGGTTCGTCTAATCGTTCCTCAAACCAATCAAATTTTATCGGAGTGCCTGTTTTATAATCAATAACGAGTGTACTGCCATCGGGAAGCGTATCTAAGCGATCGATGCGTAAATTTAATGCTAGATTGGCAAAAATAAAGTTTTGTTTTTCTTCATGGATAACTTTATTAAAAGGAGGCCGTTTTTTTTCTACGGCGATCAGTTTCATTATACGCTGTTGTAAACGTTCTTGTTCTATTTCTATAAAATGTGGCTTAAAAGTAAAGGGTCGTTTTTTGCTAAATTTTTCAATAGAAGTATTAATCGTTTGTTTAATAAGCAACTGTAACGCTTGATCCGATTGTTTGAGTAATGTGGTTTGGTCTTTTAACAGGTTCCACAGGGTTTCTATGACATCGTGCAGCAAAACTCCACGATCAATGGAACCCAGGCCTGCTTGAGGAAATGGATAAAAATGACTTTTTAAACGAAAGTTAGCAAATGCTTGAAAGGGGCACGCGGCTTGTGATTTAAAAACCTGACTTCCTATGGAAGACAATTCATTGGCTTGAAATGCTGGCGCTGTGTCATCGCTATAATATTCCCAGGATCGTGTTTCCCAGATTGACTTGATGATAGATGGATACTTGGGAAGTTTTAAATCAATTAATTCAATGGTGGGAATATGAGTTATTAATGCACTGGGGCGTAAGGGTTGTTCCGGTTGCTTTGTTTGCATCGGATGGCTAACGATAATCGTGCACGCACTGTTTAATAAACGTTTCATAAGTAGTGCGGAGAAATACCATTCACGTTCGCAGGAGGCATGGGGTAAAGAATAGCTGCGCTGTAATGTATAAGGAATAAAGGGATTAGGGTGTGCAGTTGCAGGGCAGGAGGTGTCATCTAAACCCATGACCCAAAGATTATCACTATATAATCCACTTGTATCCAATAATCCTAATATCTGAATAGAAGCATCGTGGATTGTTTTCGCTTGAAAGAGTGATTCATCGGCTAAAAATTTAAGTTGTTGAAGGGCTACTTCTTCATTTATTTCACCTACGATAAAATCGAAACTGCTGAACTCATCGAGTAATTCAGACCAGCGCTCAATCAATTGAAACTCTTCACTGAAGATATCGCGTTGACCCGGCCATGCCATAGCTTGAAGTTTTTTAACAAAGTAGATAGCCCATTGGCTAGGATACTGTTTACATGAGTTAGGACTAACAGTAATAAGCTGGTGTATCAGCTGGCCGAATTGTGGACAGGATTGTTGTTGGCTAATCTGTGCAAGCTGTTCTAGGCTGATAAAACTTTCTAGATAGCGACGGCAATAAATATCCAGTTGCGCACGCGGAGATTGTTCTTCTTCCGCCGCGCCAAGATAAGGAGAACGAATAAGCTTACTCACTTTGCTAAATGGATTTATTGTTTTTAATTGCAAGATAATTAAAGCCATTTGTAAAAGGGGAAACTCACTAAGCTTTTTTCCTGAAGCAATATTGAAAGGTTGTGGATCGTTTGTTGGATTTAGGTGAGTAAATATTTCAGTGAAGGTATTAATCACTTGTGAGCGAATGTCCATTAAGTTGGGAATTGCACAGACAATATTTTTTTTACCGCATCGCCAATGTTGATAAGCCCATCGTGCCATTGTTTGTAATTCGCTTTCAGTATCTTGTAAAGCTAAACGGTGTAGACAAGCTTTGGGTGCTGAATAGGTAAATTCAATAATCTCACAGCCTGCTTCTTCAAGTATCTGAAATAATTTTTTGCTTTGTGGATTAATTTCCTCAAACCCAATAAGGAATAGCCGGCGAGGCGGTTTTAGGCTTTTTTTCTTGTACAAATCCATCAGCAACACAGTCGCATAGGGAATATCAATGCAAGCATGTGTTTGACAAAATACTGCAAAATCCAGCGCCCATTTTTTCCAAGTGCGCGATTCACTTGTTTGCTCAAACAGAGTAGAAGTGTAATCAAGTTGGTAGATATGACTTAAATGCCAAGCTTGCTGCGCTGTTTTAGCAATTTGCGCCGGTAGTAAAAGATCAGCGGTAGATTTCTCAATAATGGATTGCCAAATAACACGTTCTTGATTTTTTGTTAATAAGCGGTAAGAAAAAATTGGATTCGTAATGAGATGTTTTTCGCATGGTGTTGTTATCTGAATAAGATGTTTTTCCCACTGTGTAGTTATCCAAGTTTCTAATTGTAGAATAAGTGGTGTGGACCAAACACTTTTGTTTTGTGTTTGTTGGTATAACGTATAATTTTTATGTAAAAAATTAATTAAACGTTTATTAGGCGTTAGTATGAAGTCATCATGCTTTAAGACTTTAAAGAGTTTATTGTAAATTTCCATCATTTAGTTCTTGACAACATCGAGTTATTTGGGATGTGCAACTGACTTTTGCACAAGTTACATTAATTTAATTTATTTTGCACAAGCTTAACAGAGGTTAAAATAATTTTCTGATTGACTAAATGTAAGTATTTGAAAAAAGATAGTTTTTTTCTTTTGTTTAAAGCTTGTACAAACTGTAAAGATGACTTATAAATCAAGCTTTTCACGTCTTTCCCCCAACACTGTCCACAAAGTTATTCACAGAATCTGTGAGTAATCTATATTCGGTTTTATATTGTTCTTTTTTTGAACAATATAAGTGTTGGTGAGGATTTGATTATTTTTTAATGTTAGCTATACTGGTTGCGGGTTTACCCTGTGAAATAATGTATGGCTTCAATTTTTCTTCAAGATTGGAGTTTGCCAACGATAGACAATGGTTAGTTGAGCCCGCATTCGGAGGATCTTCGCAGTGATGTTAAAAGGGTTCGCCTTAATTTTTGCTCTTGTTTTTATCGTCATGGGGGTGGTTGGTTTTATACCTCCTTTGACACGTAACCAATTGCTTTTTAATTTGTTTCAAATAGGATCGATACATAATATTTTTTATCTCTTAATGGGTCTTTTTGCCTTATCTGCTAGTGCATCTGCTGTTTATGCTAAATTGTATTTTAAAATTCTTGGTATAATTTTTGCGCTCATTGCCATTTTAGGCTTTGCTTTAAATGGAAATCTCGGTTTTTTACAGGTGAATCTTGCCGATAGTTTTTTCCATCTTATTGTGGCTATTATTGCTCTTTATTTGGGTTATACGAGTAGACTATCTGCCAGTTCGCACTCGCAGAGTATTTAGCCGAATCAATAGCCGTTCTGCTAGGGTAACTCGGTGTTTGCTAGTCCCTGCTAGTCAGTCGTTAAATGGTTATTACCTTCTACTCGCAGCTTATTGCCTTCTTTTCCTGTTTTTTCATCACCATTACATAGAACAGAGAGTTGTAAGGTAGTTTCTTTAGCGGTTAAGGTAATGGTTTCTTGATCGGTTACGGAAGCGCCATTTTTCGTTGGATCAGTACCTGTGAAAGTAAATGTACATTCTGCTTCATAGGCAATGGGTTTGCCATTTAGCGTAAAATAATCGTAGTTTTTGATTTTAATAGATTCTGGAGCCCACTTTCCTTGCCAATGAGGATTCTGATTATGTGTGGGGTTAGATATCGCTATAATATTTTCTTTTGTAGCTACAGGCTGTGTCATAGATAATTTCCTTTATAGAAAAACATTTTTACCCATGCGTAATTTTTGCCTCCAACTAACAAACCATAAGATCAAATTTTTTGGGTAACTTTCCCCTCCGCTATTGGTTTGATATAAAGCTTTTGCGTAGGCTTGAATTGTAGGATCCCAGCCTTCAGAAGCGGCAAGTTTATCGGAGTCATAGGATAAACCATATAAATCCATCGCCGTGATATCCGAAGTAGGGAAGGTATAATTTAGGCCCCAGCGCTGATTATTAAGCACGGCGAGTAAGTATTCGAGTAGTGTGTAAAGCCTACGAAGGCATGCTTTGCGTTCATTATTTGAGGGATTATTTAAAACTAATAAATAAGCAATGCCTTGAAGCGACATATCATTTTGCTCAGTTTCAATGATTTCTGTTTCGCTGACTTCAGCCCGTGTATAAATATATGCACTTAGTTGCTTATTGCTTGAACTAAATTCTGTTATTGTTTGTATGGGAGGCTTTCCTGTTCTACCAGGATGAGTCGCTATGTTATCAACAATGGTATTTAACTGTTTGTCTTTTTTTAGGTAGCTTGTTACATCTTTTAGGTAGTTATTTTTTTCCATAGGGGTATTACTCAATTTAGTTTATAAAGTATGTATTTCTTCACTGATAGGTCTTTCTAACTTAATAAATTCTTGCTCTATCGCTTTTTTTAAATGCTGCATAGTCAGTTGTTTTGTTTCCGTTTCTGCTGCGAAAAAGGCTCCGTTTAGCAGTACATTGCGAATGCTGGCGCCGTTGAAATCTATTTTAGCCAGTTTTTCGATGGCAATTTTTTCAGAAGGTATATCTGTCGTTAAGAGTGTATTCCATAATATTTTTCGTTGCGTTTCGCTGGGATAATAGAATTCGATAACAAAACGAAAGCGCCGTAAAAAAGCATTATCAATATTTGTTTTGAGGTTAGTTGTTAATAAGGATACACCGCGATAATTTTCCATACGCGATAGCAGGTAGCTAATTTCCATATTAGAATAACGATCACGACTATCTTTTGTTTCTGATCGCTTAGCAAATAAGGAATCTGCTTCATCGAATAGTAAAATAGCACAGTTTTTTTCAGCTAATTTAAAAACTTCCTCTAAGTTTTTTTGCGTTTCACCAATATATTTACTGACTACCTGGCTTAAATCAATACGATAAAGGTCTAAATCGAGTTTTTCGGCAACCGCTTCAGCAGCCATGGTTTTTCCTGTACCACTACTGCCAGAAAATAAAGCGGTTATTCCTAAGCCACGAGCCTCTTTATGGGCTAAGCCCCATGTTCTGTAGACAAGGGCTCTATTTTTAACTTGGGCGATGAGCTGTTCTAATAGTTCTTTTTGATGATCAGGTAAAATTAATTGCTCCCACTGTGCTTTGATTTTCATGGGGACTAGTAAGTTTGATGTATTAATCCGAGTATGTTCTCTACATAAATTCCATAGTGGTTGCTTACTCGCATTTTTTTTATTTTTTAAAAGAATTATAGGGTATGTTTCAGCAATATCTTTGATTTGCGCTATGGTTAATTCAAAGTGTTCAATAATTACGTTTAACTCAGAGGTAAATAATTCGTAATTATCAGCTAAAAAATGTTTCCATATTGCGTTCCATTCTTCAAGGCTTAGGTTATTAATCGCTAATTTGCAAAATGAATGAGATGAGTGAATAAAATCTTGATCACTCATGATTAAATAAAATCCTTGTAAAAACTTATAAGAAAAGTCGAGAAATATTGAAGTAAAAGTTTTTTCCTCGCTAGAAGTCGTTTCAAACGAATGGAAACTAAAACAATAGATTAAATCGTTTATCAACGCCTCGGTACGTAAAAATCGCATACATTGATCAAGCTCAAGATGAGTGTTAGGGAGGTGCTGAACATTAATAAAAAAAAACTTTTGGTTTAAATCAGTCTGTAGTTGAGAAATTAACATCTCTTGTAGCGATTCATCTTTTCCTATAAGAAGAGTTGTCTTTTCATCTTGTTGCAAACTTTCTTTAATTAGTTTAATATTTTTTTGAAAATTTTTTATAGGGTGAAGGTCTGCAGAATACTTCAGTGGTCGGGTAAATAACTCTAATTTAGGATGGGTAAAATCAGCATCGAGTAAAAAATAAAAAACACTTTC
The DNA here is from genome assembly GCA_040390025.1 of Pseudomonadota bacterium. Classification (GTDB taxonomy): domain Bacteria; phylum Pseudomonadota; class Gammaproteobacteria; order Diplorickettsiales; family Diplorickettsiaceae; genus JAVHYG01. The sequence continues at coordinate 34,077 of JAZJZD010000007.1, forward strand.
AGAAAGTCGTAGAGAGGCATCGATGAAAGAAAAGCCGGATTTTTTATCAAAATAAATAAAGTTTTCCCGAAATAAGATTGAATTAAGTGAAATCGATTGATCATTAGAGACGATATTTTCTATAAGTCTTAAGCTTAAATAGTTTTTGTTACTACAAGAAAAATTTTCAACTAGAAAATAAATAATTCGCGGTTCTATTTCAAAACAGACAGCTAAAAATAATATCAATTTTTCATTATTAGAAAGATTATTTTTTTTACAGAAAATAAAAAAGCTATTTTGGGTATTATTTAATTTATTATTTGAATTTTCTAGTAATGTAACTAATAATTTAGAAATTTCTAAATTATTAGCAATATGATTTTTTATAAAAGAGGTTTAAATCCAACTGAGCATTATTGTCTGCATGATTTTTTATATCATCATATAACTTTTTTACACAATAAAAAAAATAATTTTTTTTCATACATAAGTTAACTGTTAATTAAAGCGATAAGCATTAATACTTGTTGTGAATCCACTCGCATTGTAGTTATGGTTTATATGCTTTATTATCCAATCGCCATTAATCTCGTTTTGTAGCCCAACTAATTGCAGTGTTTTTCCAGTAGATAAATTGCTGTCACCAATGCATTTAAGATTGATTATTTGTTTATTTCTAGCTAATTGTCGGTATTTAGCTTTGGCTGCATAGTGAGCTTCTTCTTTTAATGAAAATATTTCTCGAATAGTGAATTTTTTATTAGAACCAGTACTTTTTATATTGCTTTTAATCTTTTCTGAATTTTCTTGGCCAGAAGGATAGGTTTCTAAACAATAGCTTGCACTGTCATAATCGTACCAATAAGCAAGAGCAGAATGATAGTTATCAGCCTCTTGTTTCTCTACTTGACAGCTACTAATGTTACTATTGTCCAATATAATTGGAAATTTATTTTTTATATCTTTTTTTAGGTTATCATATTCCTTAAAAATTATTTTATTCTGTTTTATTTTGAAATAGGCATTGTACTGTTTAGCGAGACGCGATAAGAAATGTATATCTGATTCTACATATTGATATTCTTGGAGGGGTACATCTTGATAACCCTCTCCAATTTCTGTCGATAATTGATATTTTTTAGCTATTGATTTAATCACATCGGCAATTGTTTTTTCTTCTTCTTCATTTGGATTTTTCCAGGCTTCAGTTTGTTTATCTAAAAAACCTTTCAGTAAATTTATAGATTTTGCAGTAACATTAAGCATGGAGGGCGGCGTAGCTACATTCAAGGAGTCAATATAAAAACTTCCCATATCTGTAAGTAAAGGCGGATATCCTAGTTTTAATTCTAGCGTTTTGCCAAAATTGGGAGGTGGGATGAATAAATTTGCTTTAAAGCTGCGGTTGTCAAAAGAGAGAGTTAATTCATCTATAAAAGTATCTAAATGATCCGTTATACTTAAGCTAAGCACACGATTGTGTAAAAAATCATGTAGTTTTTTATTTTTTGAACTCAATTTATAACTAGGCTGTGAACTGAGTTTAGGTAATACGATGCTCATATTTAATTCCATAAATCTTGTAAGCTTTGATCAACAGGCAATTCTTTAATATCTGGTAATACAACTTCTAGGCCAGGTGGTAAGTGGAGATAGTTGCTGAGGCCAGGATTGGCTTCTAAGACTTTTTCAATAATGCCATTAATACCACTATCTTCGGCAGAAAACATATTAAGAAAATTATTTAATATAGGAATATTAAATGGGTTTGCGGCTGATCGCAAAAGATCATTACGAATATAGTGTCGCCAGCAAATATAGTCTAAAGTTTCGTCATTTGTAGATGTAAAGTAATAGTTTGTCATACCGATGTCCCTTTTTATTTATAGCAAACCTAATACATTGAGAACAGCGCTATCAGGATGATATCGTTTTAGATCGAGTTTAAATTCCACTTTACGAGGAGCGCCCCGTGTCGCAAAAATACTATTAGTTTGATCGATACGCTCAATCAGCCATAAACCAAAAATGCCTCCGTCACACCCTAACAAGGGCAGGGGCACTCCTAAACTTGCGATAGTACGCATAAATGAAATATAAAATACGCTACCCACTATTTGTAAGTATATAATGCCTTCTAAATGAATTTTATCTTCACCGATATTGATAAACTGAGCGGCAGGTCCGCTGGCTGTTAAGTTTTTTAATATCGGTATTGAACCGGTATTGAGCCGTTGTAGTGTTGCCCAATTATAACTGGTTGACCGTTGATAGGTCTGATAGGCGGCTGTGTCTAAGTGAAAAACAACAGGCCCTAAAATTAGCATAGGTGGAGTACCGCTAAAATTTGATTTGATTGATAAATGATTTATCACGCTAGCTCCTTATTTTTATAAAAAATCGGAATATGTTTTTTTTCTTTTCTCATTAAATAGATTAAAGGCTAGGTTATTCATTTCATTTTGTTTGTTTGTTTGTACCAGCGTTTCTATCATTACTTCTATATTGGATAACCGGCTATCTAATTTAATGTGCTTATTGTTTTGCTCTTTCTGTACTCTAGAAATAAAATTTTCTGAATAATGTTCTTCTTTTTTTGTTTTGCTTAAATGAAAAATATTTTTCATAAGCGTGGAAGCATATTGTTGTTGAATTTTTTTTATGTCCATTTTTTCAGTTAAAATACTTTTGTTTATGTTATGAAGTAGTATTGTTTTTTTGTTATAAACGTTTCCTAAGAATAAATTATTTTTTTTTATTGATTTATTCTCTGATTGTAGATATTTATTGTTATATTTATTATTGTTGGATAGAATCTCTAAAGAATAGGTTGACTTTATTTTAGGATTAATAAGTTTTCGAGGCTGTTTCTTTGTTTTTGATAGTTCGATCTTCGATCGAACAGTAGAGGCGGAATCTAGAAAATAAGTTTGATAAGTTTTTAAGGGTTGTAATAAGTATTTTTTTATTGATGATGAACTAATCATTTGCAATGGCAGTGACGAGCGATTTTTTTCTATAATATAGCGGTTTGTTAAGGCATTATTGTTACTATTTCCTATATAGTTTTTAACTAAAAACATTTCGCTTTGTTGGCGCAAAAAAAACTTATTTTTTAAAAGATTGCTTATAGTGTTATGTTTTTTTGATAAATTAATTTTATTAAGTTCTTTATTTAAAATATTAAAATAATTTTTATAATAAATACGATTGGATATTATATTTTTTTTTACAGGTAAGTCCGTCGAATTTTTTTTATTTCTTAGGAAGCAATTGGCTAGCGGATATGTTATTTTTTTAACCTTTATTTTCCTAGATAAATGCTTAAGTAATAGGTTATTTGGCTTATGCAAACAAATACGGTTACTTTTTAAAATAATCGGATTTAATAAGATAATAGTATTTTTTTTTAACATAAAAAAATTTAATAGAGTATAGGTTCGCATTAGAAATGCTTAACTCGTCATTGCGAACGTGATTAGCGCGCGACAACCCATGAATTTTTTACTGGTTTCCCGATTGCTTTTTTAATAAGCAAGATAAGCTTTCTAGCCAAATAAATAATTCGGTTATAGGTAAAGCGAGTAAATCTTTCAGATTCCAATGCGTATATTGCGCGAGTAGCAACATGCACTCACGTAATGTATCCGCATCAGCGTCTAATCCCCCTTTTTTTTTACAAGCGCATCTTTAATTTTTTCATAATCGATTAAATCCATCTTTTTAATGTCTTCAGGAGATATTTGGCATAAGCTTGCCATTAAATAGGCTTCTTTCTCCAGATCGCTTCCTGACAAACTATCAGCAACTAAACTGTCTCCTACTGTGGGTCTTCTTACTTTTATGATATTTGTTGTTACCCCATTCGTTGGAATGGGGTACGCTAACTGTATTTCTATTTCATTCATTTTTGTGTTCTCAACATTTAAAATTAGCCGCCAAAAATAGCGGTTTTCCAGGTGGCTAGCTGATCATTACCGTTTATTACTCTTTCCATATTAACGACATCGATCTTGATTATTTCTTTATCATTAATGGTTAGCTCATAATAGGTCGCTACAAAACTGACTTTAAAGGTGACTAAACTTCCTAGTTTCCAGGAACCAAAATCATTTTCTTTAATTGTGCCATTTAGTTTTATGACAGTGGCCTGTACTGCTTCGCCATTAGCAAATGCACCACGAAAGGTTAAGGAGGTTGCATAGTCGAAAAAACTGAAGAGATTCAATGTGGCTATATTATATTCGGCGAGCGAAAAATCACAGCTTAGACTTTCCATGCCTACTTCAATAGGGATCGATGCATCCATGCCGCCGGCACGAAATTCTTCAGTTTTGATACTTAATTTAGGTAACGTTAATTCAGTAATAAGCCCGGCATAACTCGCTTGATCAACACCGGGTTTCGCTATATATAAATTAAAATTTTTCAGTGTATGTGGGACGGTAATCATGCTAGTGCCTCGTTAAGATAATCTTTGGTTATAAAGCTTTGAAAAGTAATGCGTTCAGCAGGATAGGGCGCTGAAAAATCAAAATTAATATAGAAGTGGCCTAGAGTTAGGCTATCTGCTGTATTTTTTACCAGATCGGCCCAACATTTTCCATTAATAATAGCGCCTTGTAATTTTAGTTTACGTATAAAGGCATTAACGCTATCGACGATAGTATCTATTAGATTTTTTGTGATGGTTTGGTCGATAGCCCACATATGATTTTCTAATAAGCTCATATTGAGGACGTCTGCGGTGCGGCGTACGGGTAAAAATTCAAAATTTTTATCGGGGCCTTCCTTTATATAGGATTTATTGCCCCAAAGCCGATAACCACCTTGCCAAATAATGGTATTAATATTTATTTTATTAAGATCATTAGCTAAGCAATTAGCATCACCTAATGTAAAGTCTATTTCTTCTGCTAATCCGCTTATATTCGATAATTTATAATTGGAAGGGCTATACCAGTATCCACGTTCATTGTCTGACTTGACCATAAGACCAGCAACGAATGCAGAAGCCGGGCGTACAGTATCTATTTCCTTATTCTCTTCATCCTCTTTTTTATTTTTACGTTTTACTATGACGTTCGGATAAAGTAGGTATAAACGGTCGCTTTGTGCTAGGTCATTGGTTGCCGCTTGAATCTCAGCTAATTCATTTTTTTCAGCAATTAAATCAACTAAGGCAACGGCTTTTAGTTTTTTAGCGGCTTCTACTAATTTATTAGCAAGTTCTTTAACTTCTGAGCTATTAGTAGTTAATTCAGGGGCAACTAAAATTTTAGGACCTACTTTTAACTTTTCAGCAGATTTTTCAAGTAATTTAATACCTTCCGCTATATCGTCCTTTGTTTTTATAGGCGCAACAACGACTTTCGTGACTACTTGCGAGTAGATATCCTGTAAAGTTTCAACGAGTGTTCCGGTACTATTTTCTCCAAAATGATTAAAAAAATTATCGATAGAAGTGACGAGGTAAGGTTCTTTATAAAATTTATTATTAGGATCCTTTTTATCTTCTGTAACTTGTCCACCCTGATTGTCGTCGTTAGTTCCTTCCGTTTTTTGCGCAGATACTGTTGTTTTGTTAAGGTCTAAAATACCAATCAAACCAATAACTGATGAATCGACACTATTAATTGAGGGTGCCATCGGCATTTCTATAACTTCTACACCATGTAAGTATTGTCCTGGCATATGATTTCCTTATTTTTTATAAAATTTTCTAGTGGTTAACGTTTAAGTTATTATTCAAGCATTTTCATTATGTTTTAAATTCCTTTTTAACGATCGTTAATTTTTCCAATAAAGGAGCTTCATTTACACTGCATTCTAAAACTTCAATGTGATTATCCTCCCCTATTTTGTTTAACTTTATTTCTAATTTTTCAATCAGTGGATAAGTAAAATTACTCAGTAACTCTGAAACACTGATAACAGTATTAAATTTATATTTCTTGTCAAAATAATCTTCACATATTTTCTTTATATAAGCAGTGGTTTTATTTTCGTTGTCTGAGGTTAATTCTGCTGTGCAGGTTATGTGAATCGCTAATTTCTTAATTATTCCCTCAACTAATGTATACTTATCCCGGATAGGAATGATATCTTTTTGATTAATTTTACTTTTTAACGAGGATTCAATATTCTTAAACCATGTTTCTGTATTGTCTTTAACTTTAGGTAGTAAGAAAATATCGAGTTCTTTTTTTTCAGAGTTTTGAATAATAGCTATATCCTTTAAGCTGGGCTCCAACAGTAAAAAATTGTGGGTATAAGCGGTTTTCGTTCCAGTTTTACTTAAAATGCCTAATCGTGAAGAAAGACGTTTTTTTATGGCCTCATCTGTTTCATATAAAGGGAGTTCACTCTCCTTATCTATTGTGAATTGTCTGCTCATTCCAAATAAAGAAATAATTTCGTCAAGCTGCTGATTTTTTGCCCCTCTTTTTTTGTCATTTTCGGGTGCTGGGATTAATATCTGCAATATTTGATTAATTTCACGGCGTAGTAAGCTTTCACGTTCAGCTAATGTTCTTAGCAACGCATTAATTAAATATTGATTCGCGGATTTTTCCGATAGAGGGCTTAGATTAAGCTCGAAGCTTTTTAATAGAAGATCGTAGTCTTGGCAGAAATCCTCGAAGCAATCTTCTGTACTTTTTTCTTCAATAAGTTTCGGAAAATCGAGCGTATTTAAATAGTCTGTGATTGAAGTATCCATTATTTATCCGTTACCCTTTAAGGTAAATGTAATGTTTTTATTCCAGCGCAGTGCTTCATTTTCCTTCGCTTCTAACTTATCTCCGCTTTCAATGACTGTATTACCCTTTACAAGTTTTTTTAACTTTAAACTGACGTTTTTAGCGCCATTCTTATGAAACAGTTTGAAAAATAGCTTCGTTGAAATTGTTTTATGTAAATAAAATAGCTTTTCAGTCGTTTCCCCAATTTCAGGTTTAGTCATCACTTCTATATCTTCGAGAGAATAATTTGTATCTAGTGTAATGTTTGCTTCAATTGTGTAATTAATTATTTCAGCAAATTGTATGTTTATTTTGTCGGTAATTCGACGAATGTTCTCATCCTCTATTTTTTTTTGTATGTCAGCTTTAAGTTTTTCGGCAGAAATTAGCTTATTTTCATTATTTAATAAGATATAAATAGTAACGGCGTGATCTTTATCAACTACGTTGACGTCTCTAATTGCTTCATTTCCAAATTCTCTAACAAAGTATTGATAGGCATCTTTAGTTCCTGTTGTGTAATAAGGCGTCTCATTCCAAAATGTAGAAATATCCGTTCTTATTTCAGTGAAATTTTTTGCATCTTTATTTTTATCTAAGATGAGATGCGCTAACTGATTTAATGATTTACCACTTGACTGAGATAGTAAGGATATTTTTATAGTATCCTTGATTTTTTGACGAATGAGTAATTCTCTATAGGCCGCTATTTCAATTGTTTTTAACATAGGATCGCTTTCAGACAAGCTCAAAAAATCAGGATAATAGACTTGAATTTTTTTGATTAACGACGCCTTGGTGTCGAGAAGTATTTTTTCATAATTATAGTTATGTATTTCACTTTGATCAGTTAAACTCGTATCGTTTTCTTCATTGTTGAGTTCTGGTAGGGGTGTTTCTATTTCCATCGCCGTATGTTTATTTTGCATGAGCTAGGCCTTTGTTGTTTTAATTCATGAGTTGAATATCAGATAAATTGATGGTATTTCCTGATTGAATGTAATTACCTTCTAGAGTAACCAATAATTTTTCTAGTTTTTGTTGAACTGTCAGTTTTTTTAATGCGATATTCTTCTCTTGAAAAAGGAGTGTACTGGCTAAGTAGGATTGGATTTGTATGAGTGTATACTCGTTGATAGGTGAATCTATGAGCTCCATCACATTGGATCCATAATTGCGCCGCATAATGCGACTTCCTAACGGCGTATTAATAATGTCATTGATAGACTGTCTTAGATAGTGTGCTTCGTCCGCTATGGGGCTTCCATCTTGATTGTTCATCCCTAATACGTTCATGTTTTATTCCTATTATTTCTTTTTTACATCTACTTGATTAGCGGTTAATGTAATGTTGCCTGCGGAGATTTCAATGTTTTTATCAGTTTTTATAGAAATATTTTGATCTTTATCGAGTTGGAAATAAGCGTTTCCTTTTTTTAGTTCCACAAAAGCGTTATTATTTTCTTTTTGCACCGTTGTGAATGAGATATCTCCATGGCTAATTTCTAGGCCACTTTCTTTATTATCATCATCTGCATAAGCACGGATTTTTATTGCGTCTTCTTTTAAGGAAAATACAAGTTCGTGCTTTTTGGAGTCATAGCTTGTCGTTGTTCCATCGTTATAATAGTTTTTGTTCATTGAATCTATGTCTACCGGCATGTCAGTATGGTTTTCATTGTCTTTTTCGCCGTAATAAATTGAGCCGGCGATGATCCCCTGCATTAAATTTCCAAAAGGGGATATAATAATCACTTGTTCACCTGCGGCTGGAAGCCAGCAGGTTTTTCCATTACTTCCCGCCCGTTGTGCCATAACCATTAGATCAGGTACTTCTTTTCCATTTATGTTAACAGTGGCTTTTCCTGTTACAGAGTCAACTTTGACAATGGTGCCCATCATAATATGTGTGGCACTTTTTCTATCAAGGTCGTTTAATTCAGAAGTATTTTCTTTATAATCCATTATCTTTTCCTAAATTTTATAAAATTTATACGATTATAATTTTTTTAATTAGCTTTATTTTTGAATTATAATTATGTTTTCTACCATAGCCTTTCTGTCTTTCTTGCTTAAATTAAAAATATTTTCTTTAATGCGTATAGTTTGTTCCCAGTTAAATAAGAATAAAGAAAGATCTTTTGGATGTGCTTCGTTCTCATCTTCGTATAAATCTTTCGCATGTGCTTGGATAGACGGATTCCAACCTTTAATACCGGTTATTTGTTTGGCTTCGACGGTTAGACCATAAAGGTCTACGCTTTTTAAGTTAGTAGCCGGAAACACAGCGTTTAATTTCCAACGATTATTTGGAATCACGTTTAGGATTGGAGTTAATAGATTAAGGTCCATTCTTTCCTCGAGTGCTGCTTTTGAGTTACTGACAAGTAATATATAGGCGCTCAATTGCAGCGTTACATCGGCTTGTTCGCTTTCGATAGCTTGCACTTTAGTAATATTGGAAATCAACGTATATATTCCTGCACAAAGTGTTATATTTGGATTATCATTTAAATATTTTTTTAATTTCTTATACCTTTTTTCACTACCTTCCCAGCCGGGATGAAGTTCGACTTCTTTAATTTTAAACTCAGGTTGATCTTTATATAAATCAGGGCTCATTAGCTCAGCGCTAAGCTCTGTAGTGATTTTTTCTAGTAAGTAAAAAAAACTAGTTACTTCTTTTTTTTTTGCTGAGGTATTCAAGATTTTAACTCCATAAACAAGCTTAATCTTGTAAGGGTATATCCAAATACAACCACACCCGCTTTGCAGTCTGCATTGGCTTTAAGCGCTAAGTTATAGTTTGTTGAAACCGGTTTTAGATTATCCACTCTTTTTTTTATTTTTTGATAGTATTTATTCGTAAATATCGGATTTTCAGTATTGTTGATATTTAAATAAATATTAAATTGGTAGTAGTCGTTAAGAGCAGGAATTTTCGTTTTTTCTTCCCACCACTCTTTAATTTCTACTGAACCTCCAACTGCTTTTAGTGCTTCCTTTATAGAGGCCTTTGTTCCTTTTTTTCTGTGAATTTTTACGCTATTGGCAATTAAATTGCGTTGACTTTTTGTATCTAATGCAGGATACCAATCATCGACAGAAAATAACCAGGCTAACCAAGGAAGTATTTGTTTAGGTGTTTTTTCTATATCAAAGGGTGAAATGATAGCTTCAGCTAACTCGGATAATCGAGCTGTAGTTAATGCCAGCACCTTTTCAAAATCAGTTGCATTGCTGGGTAATAGATCAGTTTTTTTAGTAATAGGTTGAGTAATTGATTTTTCTGATCCAGCACTCATATAGTTTACTATAAAGTGTGTGGCTTTTTCCGGTCTCAATACTAATCCTTTTACAAGGCCCGGGGTTTTATTATTTATCTCTTCCCATTTTTTGATTAAATTTGTTTCATTTTGATTTGTGTTTTCTAACGGGATAATTTTTTCATCTGTTTGATAGCCCCATACTAAGTTTACATTTTTAATTACATGATTTTCTTTGATACAAAAAATTCTTAGATGGATGTCGAGATGGTTATTATTTTCAATGCCCTTTGAAAATAATTTGTTTTTTATTTTTATAATAATAAGCTTAATTTCATCCATGAGGAGCAGGCCTAATTTTTAAAATTTTATTATTGTTATAGTATCAAATGAAAATTGTTTTATAACTTTTTTATTGACAAGATATGGATTTATATATTCGATTTATTGATAAGTGATAATTTTTAGCATTTAATTGAGATTAGCCAGGGCGTTTCGCAAATTGAACTAAAGGGAAGTAGTGGAAATATATAAATGACGGTGTGTTGTTATGTAATGCATACTTGCTTTAAATAAACCACTTTTCTAAGGTATAAGCACCTTGCCAAAATCTATATTCTAGTTGGGTGGCACGCTTAAACGCAGCAATCATATTTTTTTTGCTTTGAAGAGAGGCGATGTTACCTAATTCATTGAGCGTCCTAATAGCGAGGTTGACTGATTCGTTAAATTCAGGATTTGAATATAAATCAATCCATTCCTGATAAGGATTATTAGCTATTTTTTTGGCTAAAGCCCGTTTGCCAACTTGTTGATAAACCCAAAAGCAGGGTAGTAAGCTGGCAATTGCTTCTTCAACCGGTGCAGCATTTGCCATTCTTAATAAATAATTGGTATACATGAAACAAAAAGGGCTTTGTTCGCATTTTAAATTATCTGGAATAGTATACTTTTTTAAAGTATTAAAATGCAGTTCGCGTTCGGCTTTTATCGCATTCATGGCAAATTGTATGAAAAGCTCAGTTTGGTGATCATGAGGCATTCTACTGGCTGTCATAGCTAAAGCTTTGGAAAACTCAGCAAGATAAAGGGCATCTTGTGCAAGATAAAAAGTAAATTTTTCAAGTGCGAGTGAACCGTCTGCTAATTCTCGATTAAAAGGGAGATCATAAATTTTGGGCATGAGATCAATAACGGCGTCACGCATTTCATTAAATAACATTAGGTTGTGCCTTTTTTAAATAGAGTATTCGCGATTGTGGGCAGATAATAAAAGTGATTGACCGGTCCGCTTCCTTTGCCTATTTTGAGTTCTTTCCCTGCATTGATAGCCTGATAGAGATAAGCTTTTGCTTTTGCAATCGCCTCGTTTAACACATAGCCTTGTGCGAGATAAGAGGCAATGGCTGATGACAAGGTACAGCCAGTTCCATGCGTATGTGGCGTATTGATGCGTGGACTATTAAAAAAAATAAATTTCTTTTGTTCACGATCATAAAGAATATCAGGTGAATCGGGATGATCTTTTAAATGACCGCCTTTAATTAATACGGAAATGTTATAGGTTTTTGCTAGTGTTATGGCAGCGGATTTCATTTGTTCTGGATCCATTATTTTTATATCGAGTAGCATTTCAGCTTCAGGAATATTCGGTGTTATCAGTGTTGCTAATGGAAATAAATCTTTTTTAAGTTTATTAATTGCATCTGGTTTTAAAAGCGAATCACCGCTTTGTGCTGCCATTACTGGGTCTAATACAATATAAGGCGGTTGATATTTTTTTAAGTTGTTCGCAACTAAAAGGATAATTTCTTCGCTATATAGCATACCGAGTTTGACGGCAGAAAACTGTAAATCTGTGAATACCGAGTCGATTTGTTGCTGTATAAAGGTGAGTGGAATTTCTTGAATGGCTTGCACACCTTGCGTGTTTTGCGCTACTAAAATAGTAGTTACAGAAGCAGCATAACATCCCGTTGCTGAAATGGTTTTGATGTCGGCTTGTATTCCAGCACCACCGGATGGGTCTGTTCCGGCAATGCTAAGTACAATGGGTAAAGTGATATTATTTAGCATAAGAATGGAATTGAGAGAGGGTTTGTGATAATTTTTTGGTGGCTTTTTTAGGTGCCGTAGCAGAAAAAATACCCGCTGCTAAAGCAATGCCTGAAATTTCTTTAGCAAGTACAGAATTAATATTGGTTTGATTAATTCCTCCAATAGCGACAACCGGTTTAGAAAGAATAGAAGTTATTTTTTTTAGGTTGGCTAAACCAATAGATGGGCTTGCATCCGATTTGGTCGACGTTGCAAAGACGGGACCTACGCCGAAATAGTCGCAATCGAATGTTTTACACTGTTCTGCTTGTTGGATATTTTCAATAGAAAGTCCAATAATTTTTTTATAACCGAGTTGTTGGCGTACCCACGCATAGGGGCGATCCTTTTGACCGATATGTACGCCATCAGCGTCGATAGCTTTGGCGATTTCAATATGGTCATTAATAATTAATGGAATATTTCTTGGTTGTAGCAAGGAAAGAAGCTGTTTTGCTACTAATAGTACTTCTTCTAAAGAATGTTTTTTCATTCTAAGTTGCACGCAAGTAATACCTTCATCAATGATTTCTTGGATGGCGTTAATGAGTGACTTTGGATGGCAAGCGTTAGCGTCTGCAATAAGATAAAGGGAGTAATCTATTAGCATAAGGCAAGTGGTGATTTGGAAGCAAAAGGCTCTAGGTCAGTTTGTTTTAAAGAATAGAGCGTATCTAATAACTGTGTATAAAAGCTTCCTGGTCCCTGTGCTTTTTTTGCCGCTAATTCACCCGCCATGCCAAATAATGCCATGGCATGGTTGGAGGCTAAAAATGGATCAGGATTTACCGTTAAAAAGCTGGCGATAATAGCTGTGAGTGAGCATCCCATGCCAACGACTTTAGTAAAGAGTGGTGTTCCGAAATCGAGCATGGCATGCTGATTTTTAGTGACAATGAAATCAGTTTTTCCACTGACAACTACAGCACATTTATATTTTTCTGCTATTAGCTTGGCGGCTTCTAACGCATCATGACTTGCTTGTGTTGAATCGACACCTTTTGTTTTTATAGTAGGATCAAGTAGCGCCATAATTTCAGATGCATTGCCACGAACAAGCGTTACACCACGTTCTAAAATTTTTTTTGCAGTTCTTGTTCTATAATGACTAGCGCCTGCGCCGACGGGATCAAGTACAACAGGAGTTTTAAAGTCTAAGGCTATTTTTTGAGCTTTTGTCATAGCGCTAACCCAATGCTCATCAAGTGTGCCAATATTAAGCACTAAGGCATGAGAAAGATGCAAAATCTCAGTCAGTTCTTCTTCAGCGTGCGCCATAAGGGGTGATGCACCGAGTGCTAACAGCAAGTTAGCTGTTATCGGCATGACGACTAAGTTAGTTATATTATGTATAACGGGATTGGTTTGTCGGATTCGATCTAAGTCTTGGAATAGCGCTTTTAGATCAATTTTAAATGAACTGTCCAGCTTACTGGGGCAGAGTTTTATTTTCATTGTGCAACTTCCTACGCAGGTTTTAACCTGATCAGGTTGGAGGGTTAAATGCTATGCATTCTCTCAGCCCTTGATTTAGAGCACCCCTGTTGTTTGAGGGCCTATTAAACAATATTGGTGTACTATATTCAAGCCGAATTTATAAAAATCTAACCCTGGTTGCACATGAAAAAGGTAAGGTGGCGTTTTCTGTTGTAAATGGTATATCTTTAGCTCTCCCCTAGCTTACAGCTTACAAGAATTAAGATAACTGCTATATTTACCTTTATGGAAATTGATCAACTTAAAACCATTTTAGAAGCCGCTATTCTGGCTGCGGGTGAACCTGTGAGCTTGGAACGTTTATCGAGCTTATTCCCAGAAGGTGAAAGACCTTCAAAACCTTCACTGAAGCAGGCTTTGGCAGCGCTGGAGTCAGATTACTTGCTGCGTGGAATTCGATTACAACAAGTAGCCAGCGGTTATAGCTTCCATACATCGGCTGAACTTGGTGGCTGGATAAAGGGACTTTGGCCTGAAAAAAGACCTCGGTATACACGTGCCTTTTTAGAAACATTAGCTATTATTGCGTATAAACAACCTGTTACCCGTGGTGATATCGAGGCGATTCGTGGTGTTGCCGTGAGTCCTAATATTATAAAGGCGCTACTCGATCAAGAGTGGATTGAATCGGTAGGGCAACGAGAAGTACCAGGCCGGCCCAATCTGTATGCTACCACTAAGCAGTTTTTAGACCATTTTAATTTACAGGGCTTAGAAGCCTTACCATTATTACCTCCTATTACTTCTTCTGTTACGACGAAAGAAGTTCAGTAGTCTGAACATAGCGATAGCATTTAAGAGATAATTTAAAAAATATGACTGAAAAATTACAAAAAGTATTGGCAAATCTGGGTTTAGGCTCGCGGCGTGAGATAGAGCGGTGGATCCAGCAAGGTCGTGTAAGTATTAATACGGAGGTAGCTAAGCTCGGTGACAGAATTAATCGCAATGCAAAAGTTTTTATTGATGGTAAGCCGATTAAACTGCAAACAACTCTACCCTTTAAACGACGTGTATTGATTTATCATAAACCGGAAGGTGAAGTGTGTACGCGTACTGATCCGGAAAATAGACCGACTGTTTTTTCGCAATTGCCACCTTTAAAGGATGGACGTTGGATTATGATCGGCCGTTTAGATATTACTACGTTAGGATTATTAATATTTACCAACGATGGTGAATTAGCGCATCGTTTGTCGCATCCTTCTTATGAAATAGAAAGAGAATATGCGGTGCGTGTTTTAGGTGAAGTAGATGCGAATACGCTAAAATGTTTAAAGAAGGGGGTTAGATTAGAAGATGGGATGGCAGCTTTTACGCGTATTGAGGAGCGAGGCGGAGAAAGGGCGAATCGCTGGTATCATGTCGTTTTAAAAGAAGGTCGTAATCGAGAAGTGCGGCGTTTATGGGAGTCGCAAGGTGTTCAAGTCAGTCGTTTGATACGTATTCGATTTGGGGATATTTCTTTACCGGCTGATCTGCGACGAGGTCAATGGCGTGAACTTAGTGTGCCTGAAATTCAGCAGTTAGTAACTTTTGTTGGATTGAACGATTGAAGATAATATCCCTATTTTTTTTAATGAGATTATACGTTATAATTTCATTAGAAATAAAAATATCTAATTAGCGTTAAAATTAAGGATAATAAAATTATGGTAAGCACAGTATTAGATACATTTTCCTATGTTAAAGCACTAGAAACAGCGGGTATGCCTATTAAGCAAGCAGAAGTTCAGGCGGGTCTTATTTCTAAAGTTTTTCAGGATACTATTTCTACTCAACAAACTATGCGTGAAGCTGAATCTAAAATTGAAATTAAATTAAAAGAAATTGAAATTAAATTAAAAAATTTAGAATTAAAAATAGAAAAAGTTAAAGGCGCGTTGAATACTCAAATAGCTAAATGGGTGCTAACTACGGCTACGGCGCAAACAGGAATCTTAATTTTCTGTATACGGTTTTTGCACTAACCCCTGCCTACGATAGGCATTCTACTATTTGTATTTTTTTTGAATTTAAGCGTATAATTCCCCCGTTTTTCAACCCTATCATTTAAGGCTTATACTTTTGTGACTAATAAACGACCGGTTAATCTGAATTTATTGACCCTTCGATTCCCTATTACGGCAATTGCTTCCATTTTGCACCGTGTTTCGGGTTTTATCTTGTTTTTACTTATTCCATTGTTCCTAGGATTGCTCGCTGTATCGCTTAAAAGCCCGGAGGGGTTTTTTATTGTTCATAGCAGCTTAATACATCCACTGACTAAATTCATTATTTTAGCTTTTTTATTTGCACTTTTTTATCATTTGCTTGCTGGTATTCGTCATCTTATTATGGATGCGGGCATTGGTGAAAATCTACTGCAGGCCCGTTTTAGTGCGGGCTTAGTCATGTGCTTGGCAATTGTATTGACAGCGCTCATGGGAATTTATTTATGGTAAAAAAATTAACCAATGTTACGAGTCTAACAGGTAATGGTTTGCGTGATTGGCTGGTACAGCGTGTCACATCGTTGGTCATGTTAGTTTATATTGTTTTTCTTTTAACGTTTTTCATTACGCATACGGTAGTGGATTATGCTGTTTGGCATGGGTTATTTAGTCACGTAGGAATGCGTTTATTTAGTAGTTTATTTTTACTCAGTTTAATTTGGCATGCGTGGGTAGGAATGTGGACTATTGTAACTGACTATATCAAGCCATTTGTTTTGCGTTTAAGTGTACAACTATTAATAATTATTGGGCTACTACTCTGTTTTATTTGGGGTTTAGCTATTTTTTGGGGTAATTAATAATGACAATACCCACTTATACATTTGATGCGGTAATAGTCGGTGCTGGTGGTGCGGGCATGCGTGCAGCATTGCAATTGGCTAATTCGGGTCAAAAAGTAGCGCTTATTTCTAAAGTGTTTCCTACCCGTTCGCATACTGTTTCAGCGCAAGGCGGTATTACCTGTGCTTTGGGTAACGCCCATGAAGATGACTGGCGTTGGCATATGTATGATACGGTAAAAGGTTCGGATTATTTAGGCGATCAAGATTGTATTGAGTACATGTGTAAAACGGGTCCTGAGGCGGTTTATGAGTTAGAGCACATGGGACTCCCTTTTTCACGTATGGATTCAGGAAAGATTTATCAGCGTCCTTTTGGTGGTCAATCGAAAAATTTTGGCGGTGATCAAGCGGCACGTACTTGTGCGGCAGCAGATAGAACAGGTCACGCTTTATTGCATACACTTTACCAACAGAATATAAAAGCAAAAACACATTTTTTTAATGAATGGTATGCCATTGATCTGGTTAAAACTAGCGAAGGACGTATTGCTGGTTTAACAGCTATGTCGATTGAAACGGGTGAAGTTGTTTTTTTTCATTCGCGCGCAACGATTTTAGCGACGGGCGGAGCAGGCCGAATTTTCCAGTCGACTACGAATGCACTGATTAATACCGGTGATGGTGTCGGTATGGCCTTACGCGCAGGTCTTCCTGTACAAGACATGGAGATGTGGCAATTCCATCCCACCGGTATTGCCGGTGCCGGTGTTTTAGTGACAGAAGGTTGCCGTGGTGAGGGTGGTTATTTAACTAATAAAAATGGCGAACGCTTTATGGAGCGTTATGCACCGCATGCTAAAGATTTAGCCTCGCGTGATGTAGTTGCGCGTGCGATGGCATTGGAGCTACGCGCGGGTAATGGCTTTGTGGATGCGAACGGTATTAATTATGTGAAGCTGAAGTTGGATCACTTAGGTGCGGATCTCATTAAGAAACGTTTACCCGGTATCCGTGAGCTGGCTATCACTTTTGCCCACGTGGATCCGATTACAACACCGATTCCTGTGGTGCCAACGTGTCATTATATGATGGGTGGGTTACCGACTAATGTGCATGCGCAGGTACTGACGTTGGATAATCATGGCCACGACCAGGTAGTTGAAGGTTTATATGCAGCCGGTGAATGTGCCTGTGTTTCTGTGCATGGAGCCAATCGCTTAGGCGGCAATTCGCTATTAGATCTGGTTGTATTTGGACGCTCAGCGGGTTTGCATGTCGAACATTCATTACAACAGGATTTACCTTTACAGTC
Source organism: Pseudomonadota bacterium (assembly GCA_040390025.1). Classification (GTDB taxonomy): domain Bacteria; phylum Pseudomonadota; class Gammaproteobacteria; order Diplorickettsiales; family Diplorickettsiaceae; genus JAVHYG01. The sequence continues at coordinate 51,753 of JAZJZD010000007.1, forward strand.
CGTTAGTCCAGATGATTTAGAAGGTGCACTAACTCGGCTGAATCGTTGGAACAATACGAAAAAAGGTGAGAGTGTCGTTGAGATTCGCCAAGCGATGCAAAAAAGCATGCAGGAGGATTTTGGTGTGTTTCGTACTGAAAAGTATATGCAAGAGGGTCTAGTAAAGCTCGCAGAATTAAGAGAACGTTTACAGCATGCGGCATTAACTGATGACAGCCAAGTCTTTAATACGGCTAGAGTGGAAGCCTTAGAGTTAGATAACTTAATGGAAGTGGCTTGTGCATCGGCTGTTTCTGCGTTAACACGTCAGGAAAGTCGCGGTGCTCATAGTCGGGAAGATTATCCTAAGCGCGATGATAAAAATTGGTTGAAGCATTTAATCTATTTTTCTAAAGATGCGCAGGTGGCGTTTAGATCGGTTAATATGAAACCACTTACTATGGCGCCTATGGAATTAAAAGAAAGAACTTACTAGCGTAGCCATCGTCTTTTTTGTGCAAAATACTTGGTTCTGCGAAATTATTAATTAGAGAAACTTATTTAAATCATGCAATTTTCTATTTACCGATACGATCCGGATAAAGACAAAAAGCCTTACATGCAAGACTATACGCTGACACTGGAAGCGGGTAAGGATATGATGCTGTTAGATGCTTTAGAGGCATTGAAAGCGCAAGACCAGACGCTTTCTTTCCGTCGTTCTTGTAGAGAAGGTGTTTGCGGATCGGATGGGATGAATATCAATGGAAAAAATGGTTTAGCCTGCGTCACGCAGCTTTCAACCTTGAAATCACCCATTGTGTTAAGGCCTTTGTCAGGTTTGCCGGTGATACGTGATTTGGTTGTCGATATGGAACCCTTTTACCGTCAATATGAAAAAGCCAAGCCCTATTTGATCAACGATAAAGAGCCTCCAGCGAAAGAACGTTTACAATCACCCGAGGAACGCGAACAATTAGATGGGTTATATGAGTGTATTTTGTGTGCTTGTTGCACCAGCGCTTGTCCTTCCTATTGGTGGAACCCCGATAAATTTTTAGGTCCTGCCGCTTTATTATGGCTTTGCCGCTTTTTAGTTGATAATCGCGATGAAGCAAAAGAGCAGCGGCTTGCAGAGCTTAATGATCTCTTTAGTTTATTTCGTTGTCGTACTATTATGAATTGTACGAGTGTTTGTCCTAAAGGCCTTAATCCAGCTAAAGCGATTGGACAGGTGCGGACGATGTTGTTAGAAGAAGAAGTGTAATATACTCTTTGCACTTGAATTTTTGGCTGTGTTGCCGCTCAACTCGCAATCCTCATGTATATTGTATACATTCCGGTTGCTTCATTTTCGCGGCGCCGTGCCAAAAATCCCATTGCTGTGAGTATATGGCGAATCGCCCTGAGCGAGGTTACATTTTTTGCAGAAGAATAAGAAAATCCTTTGGTTTATTGAGTAGGGGTAAAATTCAACCACATGACAGAGAATGTAAAGTCCACACTTCAAGCCTTGCAAACAGACTCTTACTTATTTAGTGGGAATGGCTCCTATTTAGAAACGCTTTACGAGCAATATCTCCATGATCCTAATCAATTAAGCAGAGAATGGAAGAATTATTTCAGTCAAATTACTGATAAGCAGAACGAAATTTCGCATGCTGATATTCGTGCTTATTTTGCCGAACTGGCTAAAAAGCCCGTATCCCTGACAACGTGTAATAGCTCCGAAGAGGTGCTGTTGGGGAAAGTACACGATTTAATTGATGCCTATCGCCGCTATGGCCATTATCAAGCCAATCTTGATCCATTAGGGCTTGCTCCAAAGCGAGAAATAATTGATTTAAGCCTAGAAAATCATGATTTAACGCAGCAAGATTTATCGCAATCGGTTCATTTGGGTGGGTTATTAGGATTACAAACAGTTTCTATACAAACCGTGCTAGAAACGTTAAAAAAAACCTATTGTTCATCCATTGGTTTTGAAACACAGCATATTACAGATGCAGCGCAACGCGCGTGGTTAGAGGAACGTATCGAAGCAGTAGTCGGTAAACCAATTTTTACTAATGAATCGAAAAAGACTATTCTCAAAGGCTTAATACGTGCCGAAGGTTTAGAAAAATATTTAGGAAACAAGTTTGTTGCGCAAAAGCGATTTTCTTTGGAAGGGGGCGATAGTTTAATTCCCTTGTTAGATGAATTAGTTACAAGAGCCACTGCAAAAAATGTCCAAGAAATAGTTATTGGTATGGCACATCGAGGCCGTTTAAACGTTTTAATTAATATTCTTGGAAAATTACCGAGCAAACTTTTTGAAGAATTTGAAGGAAAGCTAACGCAGGAAAATCGGTCGGGTGATGTAAAATATCATAAAGGTTTTGCTACCGATGTGAAAACTGAGTATGGCGTTTTGCATATCGCCATGGCGTTTAACCCGTCACATTTAGAAATTGTGAATCCGGTCGTGGAAGGCTCGGTACGATCGCGCCAAGAACGTCGCGAGGATAGCATTGGCACACAAGTTTTACCCTTATTAATTCATGGCGATGCGGCTTTTTCTGGCCAAGGTATTGTTATGGAAACCATGGAGTTTTCACAAACAGCGGGTTATGGCACAGGCGGAACGCTGCACTTAGTGATTAATAACCAAATCGGGTTTACGACCGATCCGCAAAACGCACGATCGAGTTGGTATTGTACCGATCCAGCTAAAATTGTTGATGCACCTGTATTTCATGTGAATGGCGACGATCCGGAGGCTGTATTATTTACACTGCAGTTAGCTTTTGATTTTCGGCAAACGTTCAAGAAAGATGTAGTCATTGATTTGGTTTGCTATCGTCGCCATGGTCATAACGAAGCGGATGAGCCAGCCGCAACACAGCCTTTGATTTATCAAACTATCAAACAATTACCGACAGTTCGTAATCAATATGCCGAGCAGCTAATTGCACAAGACATTATTACCCAAGAAGAATTACAACAATGGATAGATGACTATCGGGGCCAACTTGATAAAGGCGAACATGTTGTCAATCGTCTTTCCTATAAAGAATATACCAACCCTTATCGAATTGATTGGCGGCCTTATAAATATAAAGATTGGCAAGATCCTGTTGAAACAGGTGTAGCGCTGCAGACTTTAAAAGAAGTGGCGAATGCGTTGGAAACCTTACCACAAGGTTTTACCTTACAGCCGCAAGTCGCTAAAATCATCGAAGATAGGCGAAAAATGACGGCAGGACAGTTAGCCTTAAACTGGGGTTATGCTGAGATACTGGCTTATGCGACTTTACTTCAGGAAGGTTATGGCGTACGTATTTCCGGTCAAGATAGTGGACGCGGCACTTTTTTCCATCGTCATGCAGTTTTACACGATTTTAAGACCAACCAAATTCTTATTCCTTTATCGCACGTTGCCAAGAATGAAAAAGCGTTTACAGTCATCGATTCAACACTTTCCGAAGCCGGAGTCATGGGTTTTGAGTATGGTTATGCTATTTCTAATCCAAATAGTTTAGTGATTTGGGAAGCACAATACGGTGATTTTGTTAATGGAGCACAAGTCGTCATCGACCAATTTTTAAGTTCTTCTGAACAAAAATGGGGGAGACTCTGTGGTTTAGTTTTACTTTTACCGCATGGTTATGAAGGTGCAGGACCTGAACATACCTCGGCGCGCTTAGAACGGTTTTTACAACTTTGTGCGCAAGACAATATGCAAGTGTGTGTTCCGACAACGCCGGCACAGATATTTCATTTATTACGCCGACAAATGCTCCGTCCGTATCGTAAGCCTTTAATTGTTATGTCACCTAAAAGTTTATTGCGCCATAAAATGGCTATATCATCACTAGAAGAATTATCCGAGGGAGGTTTCCAAAATATAATTCCGGAAACAGATTCGCTTGACGCTAAGAAAATAAAACGCGTCATTTTATGTAGTGGTAAAGTCTACTATGATCTTCTAGAGCAACGACGTACACAAAAAATTGATGACATTGCCATTATTCGAATCGAACAGTTATATCCTTTTCCCAAAGAAGCGCTAATAGCCGCATTACAACCTTACGAAAAGGTAAAAGATATTATTTGGTGTCAGGAAGAACCCATTAATCAAGGTGCTTGGTATTGTAGTCAGCATAATTTTTATGCTTGTTTAAGAAAAACACAAACCTTGCGCTATGTGGGTCGACCCGGTGCGGCAGCGCCGGCTGTCGGTTCGCCTATCGTGCATTTACAAGAACAACAGGCGCTCGTTAACGAAGCGTTAGCTTAATTTGTTACGAACTTGGTATTTTGTTTGTTTTCTAGTGGGTTGACTTGGGAAGGGTCAATTTTTGTTATGATTTTTATAGATAAGAGGAATCAGTGAGTATGAGTATTGAAATTAAGGTTCCCATGTTACCGGAGTCGGTTGCAGATGCGACGATTGTTACTTGGCATAAAAAACCGGGTGAAATGGTAAAACGCGATGAAAATATTGTTGATCTAGAAACCGATAAAGTTGTTTTAGAGGTGCCTGCGCCTGACGATGGGATATTAGGTGACATTTTAAAAAAAGAAGGAGCTGTAGTCAAAGCGGGTGAAATTTTAGCTACTTTAGACAAGGATGGAACAATGAAAACGCCTAAAACTTCAAGTTCAGCCATAGCAGAAGAAACAGCAGCACCACCCAGCAAAAAATCTGAACAAACTCAGGCAACAGAGCGTGGAATTGCGGGTCCGGCTGCACGGCGCTCTGCAGCAGAACAAGGTGTTTCTTTAGAGGGTATTCAGGGCAGTGGAAAATCGGGTCGTGTAACACGCGAGGATATACTAAGCCAAACAAAGTCCACTCAAACTGCCAGTGAATCGGTTTCTATGCCAAATATTCATACGAGTGAGAGTAATCGTATTGAAAAACGTGTTCCTATGACACGTTTGCGTGCCATTATTGCCAAGCGATTAGTTGAAGTACAGCATACAGCGGCACTTTTGACCACGTTTAATGAGGTTAATTTACAGAAAGTCATTGAACTTCGCGCTCGATATAAAGAAAGTTTTGAGAAAAAACATCAGTCGCGTTTAGGTTTCATGTCATTTTTTACTAAAGCAGTAATCGCTGCGCTTAAAGTATATCCTGCAGTCAACGCCTCGATCGACGGCAATGATGTGGTTTATCATGGTTATTTTGATATTGGTATTGCGGTATCAACGGAACGCGGATTAATGGTTCCGATTATACGTGATGCCGATAAATTAAGTTTTGCTGAAATTGAAAAATCGATTGCTAATTATGGGAAAAAGGCTAAAGAAAACCAGATATCTATTGAAGATATGACAGGCGGTACTTTTACCATTACCAATGGTGGTGTATTTGGATCCTTATTAAATATGCCGATCATTAATCCGCCGCAAAGTGCCATTTTGGGAATGAATACCATACAAGAAAGACCCGTTGTAGAAAATGGTGAGATTGTCATTCGCCCCATGATGTACGTGGCTTTATCGTACGATCATCGCATTATTGATGGTAAAGAATCGGTTGGCTTCCTTAAGACGGTTAAAGAATATTTAGAGGACCCCGCGCGTTTGCTGATTGATGTTTAAATAGAAAATATTGTCATGGCGCGCCATGACGGGAGTCTGGCTGTGTTGGCAAGGACAGAAATTATTTTAGAAATGAAACGATGGATAAAGGTATACTCACAGCAATTGGATTTTTGGCGAGGCGCCGCGAAAACGAGCAAACCGAAGTGTATGCAAAATACATGAGGATTGCGAGTTGAGCGGTAACGTGGCCAAAAAATCAAGTGCGAAGAGTATAGATAAATCCCATATCTGCTTAAGTTACATTACCCATTTTTATTGTAATCAGAAAAATATTGATTCAGTCACTTCTCTATTGCGCGAATATGAGCAATATGATCCTGCACTGTTAGATGTGATTGAATTTATTATCGTTGATGATGGTTCACCGATTAATTATGTGCTTCCAGAACTCAACTTAAATCTAACTTGGCTAAAAATTAATGAAGATATTTCTTGGAACCAGGGTGGTGCGCGTAATCTGGGTGTGATTTATGCTAAATCGGATCGAATGGTGATATCAGATTTAGACCATGTTTTTCCAGAAACTACCCTGTACTATATGGCTTATTGTCGTCATCCAGGCAGAAATTTTTATAAGATCTATCGCACTTGCCAGGAAAGTGGAAAAATCATAAGAGCGCATTGGAATATCTTTTATTTCTCACGTGCCCGTTTCCTACGATTGTATGGGTATGATGAAGCTTTTGCCGGGCAGTATGGTTTTGAAGATCTGTGGCTATCCAGATTTCAGAAATATCGAGGTTCAAAACAACGTTATTTACCAAAGAAATATCGTTGCTTGGAAAGACAACTCGATCGCAATAAGTCTTACCATAGTCTAGTCCGCGATATGACCCAGAATCGTAAAATGTATAATAGTAAAAAAAGCGAATTTAAAGCTTACGGCAAAGAATTTGGTCATAGCCGGGCATTTCTGAATTTTACCTGGCAAGTCATGCACCAGCATTCTCGTAACCCGCCTAAAAAGCTAGAAAAAAAATATGGCAATTTCTGGTGGCTACGTTATCTCTCGACTTATTTGGCACGTTGAGAAGAGTCTCAAACGATTTTTGTCTCATCCTAGACAATTGAAGACACCCTCTGAACATATTTTTTGCACTATCTAAGGCGAATTAGTATTATAGGCGCTTGTCCTTGAAGCTAACGATTGGAGAATAACGAGTACCATGAATCTACACGAATACCAAGGTAAACAATTATTTAGTGAATATGGTTTGCCTGTTCCTCCAGGCAAGATTGCAAAAAACGTTGCAGAAGCAGAAGCAGCGGCAAACGCACTCGGTGGTAATGCATGGATGGTAAAAGCGCAGGTTCACGCCGGCGGACGCGGTAAAGCGGGTGGTGTTAAATATGTAACGAGTAAGGAAGCAGTGGCTACGGAAACAAAACGTTTGTTAGGCTCGCGTCTTGTTACTTTCCAAACCGATGCCAATGGTCAACCCGTTAATGAGGTTTTAATTGCAGAACCTTGTGATATTAAACGTGAACTTTATTTAGGTGCTGTACTCGATCGAGCAACACGACGCGTTGTTATCATGGCCAGTACAGAAGGTGGTGTAGAAATCGAAAAAGTGGCTGAAGAAACACCAGAAAAGATATTGAAGATCAGCATGGATCCTTTAGTGGGTATTATGCCTTATCAAGCTCGCGAGATCGGTTTTAAACTTGAATTAAATGCGGCACAGTTAAAAGAGTTTACACGTATCTTGGTTCAGTTAGGAAAAATGTTTGTCGAGCGGGATCTGAGTTTAGTTGAAATTAATCCATTAATTATTGATAGCCATGATCATGTTATTTGCCTCGATGCCAAAGTTGTCGTAGATGATAATGCTTTATTTAGACAACCTGAATTAAAAGCGATGCGCGATGCGTCTCAAGAAGATGAACGTGAGAATCGTGCACATGAATGGGAATTAAATTATATTGCTTTAGACGGCGATATTGGCTGTATGGTCAATGGCGCTGGACTTGCAATGGCGACAATGGATTTGATTAAGCTCCATGGCGGCAATCCAGCTAACTTTTTGGATGTTGGCGGCGGTGCAACTCAGGAACGCGTGACGGAAGCCTTTAAAATCATTCTATCTGACGAAAAAGTAAAGGGTATTTTAGTTAATATCTTTGGCGGCATTGTACGTTGTGACATGATTGCGGATGGAATTATTGGTGCAGTTCAAGAGGTGGGTGTCAAGATTCCTGTCGTTGTTCGTTTAGAAGGTAATAATGCGGGTTTAGGTGCTAAAAAATTATCGGAGAGTGGTTTAAATATCATTGCAGCCAAAAGTTTAACCGATGCAGCACAACAAATTGTTTCTGCTGTAAAAACACCCATTTCTGTATAATTTCACGAAAGGTTATAAAAATATGAGTATATTAGTCGACAAGAATACTAAAGTAATTTGTCAGGGGTTTACTGGGAAGCAAGGTACATTTCACTCTGAACAAGCGATTGAGTATGGAACACAAATGGTGGGTGGTGTTACGCCAGGAAAGGGTGGTACGCAACATTTAGGTTTACCCGTATTTAATACGGTAGCGGATGCGGTGGCAAAAACCGGCGCAGATGCAAGCGTCATTTATGTACCCGCACCGTTTTGTAAAGATTCTATTATTGAAGCAGCAGATGCAGGTATCCAGTTAATTGTATGTATTACGGAAGGAATTCCCGCTTTAGATATGTTAGCGGTTAAGTATTACTTAGAAAAAAATACAACGGCGCGTTTAATTGGACCTAATTGTCCAGGTATTATTACACCAGGCGAATGTAAGATTGGTATTATGCCAGGCTATATACACAAGCCAGGTCGTGTAGGCATTGTATCGCGCTCAGGCACTTTAACTTACGAAGCGGTAAAACAAACCACCGATTTAGGTTTAGGACAAAGCACCTGTGTTGGAATAGGGGGCGATCCTATTCCAGGGATGAATTTTGTCGATGTACTACGTCTTTTCCAAGAAGACCCACAAACCGAAGCGATTATCATGGTCGGTGAAATTGGTGGAACGGCTGAAGAAGAAGCCGCAGAATTTATCAAGTCGAATGTAACAAAGCCGGTTGTTTCTTATATTGCTGGCGTTACTGCACCGGCAGGAAAACGAATGGGACATGCGGGCGCTATTATTTCTGGCGGGAAAGGGACGGCTGCAGAAAAATTTAAAGCGTTGGAAGCAGCCGGGGTCCGTACCGTTAAATCTCCTACGGATATGGGGGAAGCGGTAGCCGCCCTCGTATGATATTTAATACCATTTTAGATGCGATAGGTAATACACCGCTAGTTAAATTAGAAAAGCTTTCGCCGAATAATCAGGTAACGATTCTAGCGAAATGCGAATTTATGAATCCAAGCGGTAGTATTAAGGATCGCGTCGTTGACTATATTATTAGGGATGCAGAAAAAAACGGCTTATTAAAGCCGGGCGGAACGATTGTAGAAAATACATCGGGTAATACGGGTGCTGCAATCGCTATGATAGCGGCTATCAAGGGTTATAGCGCTATTTTGACGATGCCCGATAAAGTGAGTCAAGAAAAACAGAATGCTTTAAAAGCATTCGGTGCGAAAATTGTGGTTACACCCACTTCAGCGCCGCCTGATTCACCCGAGCATTATGTTAATGTGGCTAAGCGGATTGCCGCAGAAACTCCCAATAGTTTCCGTATTGATCAATATGACAATCCTAAAAATCCCGAAGCCCATTATTACACAACAGGGCCTGAAATTTGGCAACAAACACAAGGACAATGTGATATCTTTATCGCGAGTGGTAGTACCGGTGGTACTGTTTCAGGTATAGGGAAATTTCTTAAAGAAAAAAACCCTAACATCAAAGTGATAATGCCCGATCCAATCGGATCGATGTATTATGATTATTTTAAAAATTACTATCTTAAAACGGATGAAATCCCAAAGCCAGGCAATTGTAGTTATTTTGTAGAAGGTGTGGGGGAAGATCATTTAGCCAAAGCAATGGATTTTTCCATACTCGATGACGTGATTCCTTTTTCAGATAAGGATGCATTTCATACCGCAAGGCGTCTTGCTAAAGAAGAAGGTATCTTGGCTGGCGGATCAGCGGGTGCCAACGTATGGGCAGCATTAGAAGTAGCAAAAAAACAGATTAAGCCTACGACGATAGTTACGATATTGCCGGATAGCGGTATTAAATACTTGAGTAAGATGTATAACGACGACTGGATGAAAGCACATAAGCTTTTATGATTTGAAAATGTTATTTCGCATTTCATTACAATCGATTTACTGTTATAAAAAAATTTGATTAAAAACTTTTTTATTTTGTTCGGCTTCAAGTAGTGCAGCTTTATGTTCTTTTGGATCATTGGCATCAAAAAAAAGGACTTTTTTCTCCCATTGCTTTTGCATGGCGAGGGATTGACTGCCAAATAACTCTTGCATGCGTTGGTAAGATACCCTCGCTTGTTGACCATATCCTATTCTCAAGGTAAGCGCGCGTTGTGCTTCTTTTCTGTTTTCATATTCGCGCGCTTCTTTTTCGTATTTACTTTTTTCTTGAATATTGATTTCTTTAATTTCGGGATATTCTGCAATTTGACAGAGATGAATCAAAAAAACAAAGAGGGTTTTTTCCTTGTTTTTAATATTTTCAGGCATTTTTTCAATAATAGATTCTAGCTCTTGGGATTTTGTTTTATTTGAATCTAACCATTCATCTTTAATAAAATTATTCCATTGATTATGTAGGGTATAGCGTTGGGTTTTTTTGGGGATTGTAGGTATTATATAGGTAGTTATTAAATTTCTTATAGATATTATTGTAGTTTCTAAGGTAAAATTTTGTAGTTTTAGGCTATATGTTTTAAATATCTCTTCTAAGCTACCTTGTTTACTATAAATTTCTATTATGCTATCGATGTTTAAAGCTTCCTTGGTTAAAGCATAGAGAGAAAGTTCTTGAAAAATATTAAGTGGAAGTATTTTTTTATTTTTTAGGAGATATTTACTAAAGCTAACCAGCTTATCGCTTCGATGGTTGAAAGTGTCAATAATAAGCTGATCGATAAAGCGTGAAATAAACTCTTTTGGGTAAAACCCTAAAATACTTTCAAATAATTTTTGTGATTTAATTGTAATTGTATAGTCCATTATCGCTTTTAAAAAAATAATATTTTTTTTGTCATCATTCTGTATGGGAATCGTATAATCTAATAAGTCAAATAATTTTTTTGGATTCTCTGTAAGTAAATTGTTAAATAGTTGAAAAAAAATAGTATTATCAATATTTAGCTCAGTATTATATGTCAATATAAGTCTAAAAATATCTTTTTGAAGATCGGGCGCTAGTGGTTTGTTGAAAATTGTAATGAGTCCTATAGCGTTAATTAGGGTATTAATCAGTGTAAAATTTTCCTTTATTAGATCATCATCCATCGAAGCAATAAGACATATAAGACATATTTTAGCTTTGAGAGTAAACTTATTGATGATCTTTTCACACCATTGTAATTGTTTTGCATAATTAATCGTTGTTACTTTGTAATCCCGTAAACCGCTAGATAAAGTATGCGTATATTTTTCAAAAAACTCTTGGGGTAGTCGCGATAAAAAATTGTTTAAAATAGTAGTTTCTGGTTTATGGTTATTTAGTAACGCTATGAAATACTTTTCAATTAAATTTAAATTGTTAAAAATAATAGTGTCAATCAGAATAATTGATATTTTTTTTATCTTACCATCGAAATCCGGTTGACTATATTTGTCTAAAATTAATAAAAAGCTTGAAAAATGGGTTAGATTGAAAATATTATTTTTAATTTTTTTCAATTTATTAATAAATTCACGAACTTTAAAATAAAATGGAGCGGGTTTTTTAAAAAAGGGAAGATAGTAACGAAGTAGTAAAATCCAGCGCTGCGATATTAGTTTATCTAGATAGCTTACGTCCATTTGCAAATCTATATTTAAGGTAAAAAATTAGTTTAAGGTTAACATTTTTTTATAGCTCCTAGTAGTGTTATTGTGAAAATAATTTTTCTATCATTGTTAATTAATCCAATACTGATTGCTGCGCGCTTTTGACGTTTGCAAGCAATGTCGCTAAGCCTTGTTATAATTAATGACTAAACAACGACTTATTCATATATTTTTTTAAATCCTCGAATCTTATATAATTTATATATTTTTGTTTTATTTTAGAAAGATTACTGTTAATCTAATGATGCATAATATTTTAATTAAATAGTATGTGACAATGAAGGGATTACAATAAGGAGAATTATATGAGAACGATGTCTTTGAGCGAGTTAAATAAAATAATAGAATATAATGAAGAGGCAAGGCGCGATTATACTGCCTATAATATTAAACAAAAAATTGAAGAAATAATTACTAATGAAAGTTTTAAGGCAGATGAAATCAAGGATAAGCTAGACTTATTACCGGATATTAGAGATATTAGAGTGTTAAAGGAAAATGTAGCGCTTATTTATAAGAATGGATGCTTGACTAGAAAAAATTTAGAACTTATTGCAAGTGAAAAGTATTTTAATTCAGCAAAGTATCTTAATATAATATTAAATGCTTTTGAAAAGATGGGTGAAATTAATGAATTAAATTTAGAGTGGATTTTTACAGAAAAAACTTTAAATGCTTTAGTATTGAAAGTTGATTTACTAGAGAGATTTAATGCCTTGACCTATGATAATTTAAAAATTATAAGGCCATATCCCAGAAAGACAGTAGGGGATTGCTTATTACTATCCGAATCAGATTTTTTTATTGATAGTGCGTGTGTAGAGTTATATTCTAAGTTAAATCTGAATTCAGAACATTCAATTAACATGACTGAATCAAAACATGGGATTAACTCAAGTTTAATCAATGCTCCGAGTGTAAACGTTAGTACTAACGTTGTAGCTCCACCTATTATTTTTAATGGATTGACTGATTTTTTAGTTTCCGCTACTTATTTACTATCACATATATTTAATAAAAATATTTCTATTCCTTTTCGAGCCACTGAACAGGATACTTTTAAGACAAAAATAGAGGAGCTGGAACACCTGATAAAAACTGCAATTGAGGAATGTAGAGAGAAATATGATGTAGAAGAAGTAAAATCTCCTGTTAAAAACAATATAGTTAGCCAATTTTTTAGCACGAAATCTGCAAATGATTCAATGGAAGTGCCATTGCTAGAGCAGCGTTTGCTAAGGTGAAGCTTTATTGTCTCTTATAGCTGCTAAAAAGAGAGAAAGCCAAATAAATTTTGTTTGCCTTTCTCTATATTAAATAGATAAGTTAATAGGTTTTAATTATAATTTCCTCTTTCTACATCATTATAGTCCTTCTATACATTAAATTTATCGAATCGCTCGTCTATCATACTTCATATCATGTAATTCCTTTTCTATATACACTAATTTATCATCGAACTTCGCTACTCGCTCCTCGAATTTCGCTACTCGCTCCATAACATCATTAACGTCATTTTTTTGTTGATATGCAACAGAAGGTGATTTAAATTGGTTATGATAATTTTGGTTAGCTGCAACTGAAGGCAAAGTAAATGCCAAACATGCGGTCGTGAGTGCTAATACGGCTATTTTTTTCATATTTATATTCATAATAATTTCTCCATAAAATTATTTTTTGTTAAAATTTATTATACAAATTTATTGTGAAAAATAATTAAATTATTAACGCTAAATATAGAAAACACAGGAAATAGAAGCAGATAAGTGAGTACTTGATTTATTTGTTTTTTTAAACTGTATTCAGGCTTTGCTAGCTAGGTTGATATAGCGTTTTTCTGAATGGTAAGACACGCTAAAATAGACTATCGAGTCGTTTAACGTCCTGTAGTTTTTTATTATGGGAAATGAATAATATACGGGTTGCTACCTTATTTATAAAATGCCTGTCATGGCTCACAAATAGCAATGTACCTTCATAACTACGTAAAGCTTTGGCTAATGCATCCGTTGCTTCGATATCGAGGTGGTTAGTTGGTTCATCTAATATCAATACATTAGGAGATTCCAATATAAGTTTAGCGAGTAATAAGCGCGCTGCTTCGCCACCACTTAATGCTAAAATATCTTTGGCCACATCGTTTTTACTAAAGAGTACCTGGGCTAATATTTTACGGGTTGCTTGCTCGGCAACGCTACTCGCTTGATTGGATAACCAGTTTAATACACTGGATTTTTTATTCAGTAAATCATGATGATCTTGTGAAAAATAACTGATATGTGTTTCATATCCCCATTCAAAATCGCCCTGATCGGGTGGAATAATACCCATTAATAGTTTGATTAAGGTAGATTTACCAATACCATTTTCACCAACGATGGCTACTTTTTCACCCCGCTTTATTTCAAAGTTTAATTCTTTGAATAATTTTTTATTTTTAAAATCTTTTCCTAAGTTTCTAACACGCAAAACTTGCTTACCGGAAGGACGACTCGGTTTGAAATAAAAATGAGGTGTTACTCGTGAAGATTGTTTAATATCAGGTATTTCAATTTTTTCAATCATTTTTAAGCGCGATTGCGCTTGTTTGGCTTTTGAACTTTTTGCCCGAAATTTGTCTACAAAACTTTGCATTTCTGCAATTTTAAGCTCAGCATGCTTTTTTTCATGAAGCTTTTGTTCTTCAATTAGTTTTTTTTCAACAAGAAATTTCTCATAATTTCCGCTGTATTGGCGTATTTCGCCATAATCTACGTCGAGTATGTTATCGGCAAGACGATTAATAAATTCTACGTCGTGTGAAATAAATAAAAGGAGGCCTTTGAATTCATTTTTTAAATAATTTTCTAACCATTGTATAGAGATGACATCTAAATGGTTTGTGGGCTCGTCTAATAAAAGGATATTGGGTTCTTCAAATAAGGCCTGTGCCAATAAAACACGTAACTTAAATCCGCCCGATAGGGTACTTAATGGTTTGCTATGGTAATCGGGATGAATGCCAAGCCCGGTTAATAGCTTTTCTGCTAAGCCATTGGCGCTGTAACCATTAAGATGTGCAATCTCTTCCTCTAGTTTACTGATTCGATTAACATTTTTTTCATCCCACTGGTTGGCGGCGAGTAATTCTTCTTTCTCAACTAAGGCTTGCCATAGTTTTGGTTTTCCTTGTAAAACAATATCTGTAATTACCGTGTTTTCATAACGGAATTGGTCTTGTTTTAGCCATCCCACGGAAGCGGCTTTAGGAATAGAAAGATTGCCGTCCATTGCTTCTTCGGTACCGGTGAGTAGTTTCAAAAATGTGGATTTGCCAGCACCGTTAGCGCCTACTAAGGCGTAACGTTTTTGATCGATGAGAATCAGATTTACATCGTAGAATAATAACTTTTCTCCATAAGCCATACTCAGTTGATTGATAGATATCATGGTAGATTTTGCTGTTTGCTAAAGTATAAAAAGTTTAAGATAGGTTTTGATTAAGTAGTAATTTATGGTTTTTGTATTTTCTACAAAAAGAGTAATTGCAATGGAAATTACCTATATTGCCTGTAGCTTGAGTTTTCGCAGCTAATTCATAGGGTGGGTATCTTAACTTACCGAGGTGGATACCCAACCCATTAACTATAGAATGCGTTGAGCGTGTAATGCTAGAGGGATTTTACCCTAAGTGCTAGTTTTTGCAAGGCTTCTACCTTGCCTGGCCTTTGGGTAAAACGAGTGAACAAGATATACTACTTCTTTCTATAATGTAGCTACCTTAATGGTAAAGGCTATATTTCCGGTTATAATTCTTTTTTCTACTTTTTTGCAAAAGTCCAATAAAACGCTACAAATAAAAAGGGGTGTTACATGGAAATAGATCCCACTTTATCAGTGCTTTTTTTTTCACCGTCTACTTACAGTGGTAACATTGTCGAAGAACAAGAAATAATAGGCTTATTAATCAAGCAAAAATTATATCCCCATTTAATCTCAGGTACAGAACCCTCTTATGCAAAAAAATTATCTTCATTCAGTACAATTGGACCTACAGAACAAGAAGAATATATCAAACTACAAAATGAACTTAGCATTACTATCAGAAAAATTAAACAATGGGGCGCAGAGCAACATCTGCCTGGTATAGAAAGCTTAACCGCTTTTAAAGATAAATTAGCGGTACCTAGCGATATTAACATTCCTATGTATAGGGATGGAAAAAAAATTTTAGAAACGATTGCCGTATTAATAGATGAGCCGCAAATTAATTTAGAACGTCGCAAGCAAATTATAATCAATATGCTTGCCGATAGAGAACTAACAAAATGTATTGCCGGATGTTATGCACGTATTTCCAGCGCCGCGGAACAATTAATAGGGGAATTTCACGGACCTCGCCAAATCAGCCGCTGGTTTCAGTCCTACGTTAAGGCTGAAGCAATGCGAGTAGCTACGCAGCGTGCTTTTCCTATGCCCGTTTCCCATCAAACCTTGCTATGTAAAGCTTCTGACTGTTCTGAAGAACACTATATGTTACATGCCAATAATTATTTGCTGCAGAAAGCCAAAGAATATGGATTTCCCATCACACTACCGCGCGACACAGGCGCAATGGTACTTGATAGGAACCTTAGCACAAATGATAAACATATGATTGTCACCGCTTATATTAAACAATTGGAAAAAACCGTATCGGCAGATAATCTCGTCACTTATATCAGTGGCAAACTCCATGAGCATATCGAGTCTGTACTTTCTAGAGATTTAAATTTTTCTGACAAAGTCGATATTATTAAAACTCAACTTAATTTATTAGGTGACGACAAGTTAGCGCTTGATGAAATTTTTACTACTGATGGTCAGTTAAAAAGTGCGGCTCATTTAAAAATAACCGTAACAGAACGGTTATTACAAAGAGGTTTATTAAAAAACGTCTCTATGCATAAGCTAAAAAGCCCTATAGATGGTAAAACAATCGAATATCATATATTTCCAAGCTTAGCGCTCAGCTGGTTTCAGATAGATAATGAAAGAAAGCTTTTTCTTCCCTTTATAAAAGAAAATGGGCTTTCTAAATTTGTAGTTTGGCAAACTCATCTGCCGCATGAATATATCTCTAATTTTTTTCTGCAAGACTTTCTGATAAAAAATACTGAAAATTTATTACTGATTATCAACAATCTTCCTAAGGATAAAACTAAATCTTTTTTAAACTGGATATCACTAGAACACGTGGTATCCGTTGTCAAACAGAGCGTCTCACCGGATCAGTTTGTCGATATATTAAAAAGTCTCCCCGATAAAAACGAGGCAAAAAAATTTCTCCGAGCCTGCGGTAATACATTGGTTCGTAGCATACTTCAAGAAGGTATTTCTCAAGTTAATATTGGCATGCTATATCCTGGATTGTCTTTTAAGTATGAGGCTAAAGATTATAACGTTAACTTAAGACAAGCAGATTTGAAGCTAACTAAAGAATTACTTCAGCTTATCCTTAAAAATGACTTTAGAGACTTTAGACAGTTTATTTTTTACAAAATAAGCTATCTAAATTATTTAGAAGGTATTTCTTTTTTGGGTGTTGATTTAAAAAATGCGCAATTTTTTCAGCCGATTAGTGATTCTCAATTTGATTTAGCCGACCTACGTGGTACAAAATTTAAAGATAATTTACATAAGCTTTCATTTCAAAGAGTCGACCTTAGAAGCGTATTGTTTCCATTATTAAATGCGCAAGTTTCGGCACTTGATTTACACACGGCCGTATTGTCCACGACTTCATTTGCACAACTCAGAAATTTAGATATCACAGATTTTTCTGGCGCTAATTTACGCCAAGTAGATTTCCAACACGCTACGGTTAAAACCTACTTACGAAATCTTAATTTTCATGAGGCGAATTTAGAATCAGTGGATTTAAGTCAGCTTGATTTACAGGGTACATGGTTCACTAAAACTAACTTGGCTAAAGCCAATTTAATAGGTACTTTGTTCAGCGGTGATAACAGATTTGATCATCACACTAAGCTCGAAAGCAGTCAATTCACGTTGTCAACCGTGCGTTTTTTACATCAAAGAGTAGGAGTTAGAAACTTTGACGACTGCAGAATAACGATAGACTGGAAGATCGCTAGTGTATCCGCTCATGTACCAGCCAGTACATACTTTGAAAAAGTGAGTTTTAAAGGCGCAAAATTTATTGGAGAAGTATTGAGAGCGACTTTTAGCGAATCGGATCTCACGGGTACAATGTTTGGTTCACTTTCTCAAAATCAGCCATCTACTTTGCATGTGCGCATCGTGCTCAGAAATTCTTTACTGGATAGAGCCACTTTTAATCAGGTAATATTTTTAAGCGAGACTCAGTTTTCCGATTCATCAATAAAAGACGTCGTTTTCAATAAAGTGGAAATGCATCCTGATCTATTATTTAAGTTTTATGAACAAGGACATCGTAACTTTCTGGGTGTAAAACATTTACAAGGTCGCCTATCTGATAAATTACTTCCTTTTCCTATGCTCAGTGCAGCGCTAAATAAACAAGTTTTCTTACGTCTTTATCAACTAGGATTACGGGATTTCAGAGGCAGCAATTTAAATGGTTTTTATTTAGGTGCGTTGCTCCAAGAGCGTGCTATTTCTGACATTGACCTAAAGTTGGAAGGGGCTCGCTATAGACCTTTTTTACTCAGGTGTGGCCATTCACGTCGGTCACTCGAAAGTGGACACTCAATCGCAAATCCCAGTTGCACGACCCATTTTTTATTTCAAAGTCAGGTGAAAAACAAACGCGTTATATCCCTCGATGATATTAACCAGCTTGTTCAATCATCACCGGGGAAAAAACCATTCGTACTTAGGGAACTTACACTGCGCATGGAACCCATTTTTTCTTTGGAAAGGATTAATGAATTAAATATTCATTGGGGCTATCAGCCCCAAATCACAGATTTTACCAAATTACGCAAATTCATAGACAACGCTAGACCTTCTACCCGTTCCGCATTGGAATTAAAATCCTATATTTATCAACCCGTTGTCGATACGAATAGGGTCGAAGAATTTGCTAAAAGTTTAGAGTTTATAGGATTTACACAGATTAGAGTAGAATACGCTAACACACAAAAACAATCTTTAACCCTTAAGATTGAAGCAGGTAAACTTTCCATTACGCAGACACAAGAAAATTTACTCGCTAAACTTCACGTAGCTCTAGAACGCAAAAAAAAGGTACTGGCTATGCCTATACCTACACTTATACCTAAATCTTTACCTGTACCTGTTCCGCCTAAACCGGTTTTTAAAGTAAATCGAGACCGTTTAAACCGTGTTATGTTACAGGTAAAAATGAACTTAAAAAGTGTTCGTCACATAGCGAGCCGTGAGGCCTCAGTGTATGAAATTGCTGCAGTTATCATGGATATATTACATCAGTGGTATATTAATCGGGGGCCGGAAGCTAAAGCGATCGACGCAAGCACCAAAGCCAGTTTAAAAATATTAGCCGGAGATATCGCACGTGAAGTGGGTAAACAACGGACGGCCAGTGACTATCAAATAGAGCTTGCCGAAAGGATGGCAAGACAGTGTATCGATCGTGGAGAATGTTCAAATGAGGAACTGGTCATTAACGATGTGGTTGATACCCTACACCGAATGCGCCCCGATCTTGTGATAGGTAATGAAGTCTTATTTAAAAAAATTAAAGAATCTTTTATCACCATTGCTTCTTTTTTATCAAATCAGTTTGATAGAATTAAGCAATTTTTCAGTCGAAATGAATATAACAAACAAAAAAGGGCTATCATTGATTGGTATGAATCTCCACATTTAATGCAGCTTATCAAAGCCATCGAAAGTGGGTTTGATGTGTTAGGCCTTGATCTGCAGCAAAGCGATTTTTTTTCTGAAGAAGAGCTAATAGACTTTCTATCTATCCTATGGCAAGCATTAGAAACACAGGGGATAACGAGCCATACGGCGACAGAATCTATTTTAGCTCTACTGAAAAATAATACATTTATTGCGCAGAATTTAAATCTACCGCAACAATCAACGCTTTTGGTGGAGCCTAAGTCATTTCAGACACCGATACCATTAGTAGCAAAGGAGAGTGATGAAATAACGGCGGGTTTAGTACCATCAACAAAATCTTTATCTATAAATGCAACATCTCCCTCTGATCTTATAAAACGTCAAAAACGCACTATTCATTCTTCTAAATTCAGCCAAGCTATTAACACATCAATTTTCTTTCAAAGAAAAGAAACTAAGTCGACAGACCCATACTTTGGCGTAGCAACAGCTGCTATGCCAGAGTTAATAACTACCAAAACTACTCGCTCCTATTATCAGCATATAACTAGTCCAGATATTTCGCGCGTAACTGCTACAAATGATACAAACAGCACACTCTTTTTATTAGACACCGCTGTGCGCTATTGGACAAGAAATCCTCATCGCCCTATGGCTCAACAATCCTCGCCAGGCAGGGATAAACAGGTAGAAAGAAAAATACAAATGCTTATAGAAAGAAAACCATTTAATAGGTCTGGTCTGTGCTAGTGCAAATTAAGACGCGATGATTGTATTTTTTTCTAAGTTTGAAAGACAATTTTGTTGCATCGCATTAAACATTAAATAAAAAGTGCATGACATCACCATCTTGGACAAGATAGGTTTTACCTTCTAAGCGCCATTTTCCGGCTTCTTTAGCGCCTTGTTCTCCTCGATACTGGATAAAGTCATTGTATCCAACCACTTCGGCGCGAATAAAACCTTTTTCAAAATCCGTGTGTATGCAAGCAGCTGATTGTGGCGCAGTCGCGCCTTTACGAACTGTCCAAGCACGAACCTCTTTGACACCGGCTGTAAAAAAGGTTTGTAGACCTAATAAATCGTAACCAGCACGAATCAGTCTATCCAGCCCGGTTTCATTTAAACCTAATTCATGGAGAAATTCTTTTTTCTCTTCATCGGTCAAATCAATACAGTCTTCTTCTAACTTAGCACAAAGGGGAACTACTTTTGCATTTTCTTTTTGTGCATAAGCATTCAATTGATCTAAAAATGGATTATTAGTAAATCCACTTTCGTCAACATTGGCTATATAGAGTGTCGATTTTGAAGTTAAAAAATGATAACAACTTAATAGTGATTGTTCCTCTATACTCAAATCCAGTGTGCGGAGCAGCTGACCTTGATTGAGGTGTGGAATAATTCGTTCTAATAGATTTTTTGTTTGATTAGCCAGTTTATCATTGGATTTTGCTGCACGGTTTAAACGTAAGATTGCTTTTTCTGCCATTTCTAAATCGGCCAAAGCAAGCTCGGTATTAATCGTTTCGATATCGGCAATCGGATCAACTTTTCCCGATACGTGAACAATATCGGTATGTTCAAAACACCGTACGACATGGGCAATGGCATCAACTTCACGGATATGGGCCAGGAATTTATTTCCCAAACCTTCACCTTTTGCAGCGCCTGCGACTAGGCCTGCAATATCAACAAACTCCATACTGGTAGGGATTACTTTTTGCGGTTTAACAATTGCCGATAATTCGGCTAAACGTGGATCGGGGACAGGAACGATACCTACATTAGGTTCAATTGTGCAAAAAGGATAGTTTGCTGCAGCGATGCCTGCTTTGGTTAATGCATTAAATAAAGTAGATTTTCCAACATTGGGAAGACCGACGATGCCACATTTAAATCCCATAAAATTTTCCGCTATTTTTCTTCTTTATTATGTAAAGTTTGTATCGCTTTTTGTTTTTCCCCACCAATAAACGTAGGTAGTATCGCTAACGCTTTATCGTTTGCCTCTTCAATTTTTTCACGGTCAGCGACAGAAGGGGAGCTTAACACGTAATCATGGACCCGATCGCGATGCCCGGGATGACCAATACCTATGCGTAGCCGCCAAAAGTCTTTACTGCCTAATTGGGCGACTATATCTTTGAGTCCATTGTGTCCACCTTCACCACCACCTTGTTTAAAGCGAACAACGCCCGGTGGCAGGTCCAGATCATCATGTACGATGAGAATGGCTTCTGGCGGTATATGATAAAAATTTGCTAAAGCTCGAATCGAACGGCCAGAGTTGTTCATATAGGTGTTTGGGATTAATAGCCAGCATTTATGCGAGCCCAATGCGAGTTTAGCTATGGCACCATGAAACTTAGCATCCGTTTTTAAAATAAGCGATTCGCTTTTTGCTAGTGCATCCAATATCCAGGCTCCAGCGTTATGCCGACTTTTTGCATATTCCTTCCCTGGATTTGCTAAGCCGGCAATTAGCTGAATCGTTTGCGAGGTCATCTGAGCCCATTCGTAAAGGGTTACTTTTTATCCTTTTCACTCGGATTTTCAGCCACCACATCCTCTTTGACATTAATTGCAGGAACTTCAGCTGATTCAGGCGCCGCCGTGGTTTCTTCTTCAACCGCACGTGGGATATGAATATTTACCACAGGTCGATCATCCTCATGCGTCAAGGCTATTAACTCAACGCCTTCAGGTAAAGGGATTTGTGATAAATGGATTGATTCATCAAGACCTAGGTGGGAAACGTCAATTTCGATATATTCCGGCAATGCATCTGGCAAACAGCGGACTTCAACATTATTGAGCAATCGCGCTAATATACCACCGGCATCTTTGACACCCGGTGCAATGGTTTCACCCTTAAAGTGAAGCGGCACAGACATGGTGATTTTTTCTTTAGCGGTGATACGCAGTAAATCCAAATGGACAATACGGGGCTTATAAGGATGGCGTTGCAGGTCTTTTAATACCGCCTTTTGTGGCTTTCCATCTAAATGGATGGTTAAAATATGTGAATAAAAGGCCTCATTTTCCAAAGCGCGTAGCAATTGATTATGATCAATCGATAGCGGCTGTGGTGCTTCTCCAGCGCCATATAGGATGGCAGGAACGCGATTCTCGAGGTGGCGTAGACGGCGGCTCGCACCCGTCCCAATGCTTTCTCGAGTTTCTGCAGATAATTCAAATACAGTAGTAGACATGTTATACCTCAATAAATAGCAAGCTATCCCGCGACCAGGATAGGGCTGATAGTTTACGGGGATTTTAGTAAAAGTGCTAGAACTGAGTCTGAATTAATCAACAAACATGGAGCTAACCGATTTTTCACTATTAATACGGCAGATCGTTTGGGCAAGCATATTGCTCAAGCTCAATTGGCGGATTTTTTTACACTGTTGTGCTTTTGCATGCAAAGGAATGGTGTCGGTCACGACCAACTCATTAATACAAGAAGATTCCAAATTTTTAATAGCATCGCCTGATAAAACAGGATGCGTGCAATAAGCCATTATCTTTTTAGCACCATTGTCTTTTAAGGATTGGGCAGCTAAACATAAGGTTCCCCCCGTATCGACGATATCATCGACTAATAAACAATTCCTATCTTTCACGTCGCCGATAATATGCATCACCTCTGTTTTATTGGGCCCGGTGCGCCGCTTATCAATAATGGCGATATCTGCATCATTCAGTCGCTTGGCAATAGCTCTAGCACGAACAACGCCACCGACATCGGGGGAGACAACCATCACGTTATTTTCTTGGTAAAATTCCTTAGATTGAATATCCTTTAAAATTTCTGGTGTTGCATAAACATTATCAACCGGTATATCAAAAAAACCTTGGATTTGATCGGCATGCAGATCGACGGTTAACACACGACTAATACCCACGGCTGTCATCATATCGGCAACTACTCGGGCAGTGATAGGAACTCGCGCGGAGCGAATACGTCTATCCTGACGTCCATAACCAAAGTAGGGAACAACGGCCGTAATACGTTTAGCCGATGCTCTGCGCAATACATCCGCTATAATTATTAATTCCATTAGATTATTGTTTACGGGTGGGCAGGTGGGTTGTATGACAAAAACATCTTGACCACGCACATTCTCTAAGATTTCTACCATGATTTCGCCATCGCTAAACTGGCCAACTGTCGCTTTTCCTAATTCCCTATTTAAATGTTTAACTACTCTTTCAGAAAGGGGCCGATTGGCATTCCCTGTAAAGATCATCATTTCAGACACAGGAAAATCCTCATAGTGAAAATTAATCGATGAGATGAACGGAAATTTTGCATAGTTATAAGAATTGGCTGGGGTGCTAGGATTCGAACCTAGGAATGCCGAGATCAAAACCCGGTGCCTTACCGCTTGGCTACACCCCAATATCAACTATTTGTCGCAAAGGCGACGTCATTAAACCTTTGCTAATAAAAGCCTGATAGCGCGGTTTTATTTTTTTTAGTACTACTTCCGCTTGTAGTTTGGTATCGAATGCTGCAAAAACGCAAGACCCTGTTCCTGATAAGCGAGCAGGAGCAAAGTGATTCAAAAAATCTAAAGCTTCTGCCACAACAGGGTAATCCTGTCGGACGATATGTTCAAAGTCATTATGCGTTTTTAAGTGCCCGTCTAAAAATGTTTGTATTCTGATGGTTGCCGTGTTGTATGTCAATTGGGTATGTGAAAAAAGTTTTTTTGTGGAAATAGAAAGTGATGGAACCAGAACAATAAACCACGTTTCGGGAAGCACAATAGTTTGTAGTTTTTCACCGATTCCTTCCGCCCAACTCGTTCTGCCATCAATAAAAAGTGGCACGTCTGCGCCTAATGTACGCCCTAAGCGAAGAAGTTCGTCTAATGAAAGCTTAAGTCCCCAAATAAAGTTTAAAGCAATTAAAGTTGTGGCTGCATTTGAACTTCCGCCGCCTAAACCGCCACCAATAGGAATACGTTTTTTGACGATTATATCAACACCAGGATAAGTTTTTGTCTTGATTTGAAGTAGGTTAGCCGCTTTTATCACGAGATTATCTGCATCTGGGATAATGGCGGGTGTAACTGGATCAAATAAAGAAAGACAGCTGCAGTTAATTTGAGAATCCGATCGCTCGGTAAAAACTAATTCGTCACAATAATCTAATAATTGAAAAACAGTTTGTAGTTTGTGATAGCCGTCGCTACGACGCCCTACAATATGTAGAAAAAGATTGAGTTTAGCCGGCGAGGGCCAGCTGCGAGATAGTCTAGTCATTGCTGAACTTAATTTAAATTCCAACGCGTTACTAAAATTTTTACTTTCCATTGTCCATTTGAGAGTTCAATATGCTCTGGGATATCTATATTCCCAATATTTGTATAATGTAAATAATTAATTCGCCAATGGGATTGTCGTAATTGGAGAAGACGGTTATAAGCATCGAGATTGATTGTATAACGAGATTGGGGTGCAGGTAGTCCGCGTAACCAGTAATACAACTCTGAAACAGGGAGTCGTAAGCCAAGTTGTTGTGCTAGGAGACGTTCTGCATTTTGTGCGGTATAGGTTTGATTATGTGTTACCAAGGAAACTTGTTGCGGGGTTCCGGAGAGTAGAATGCTTTGTGTTCCAAAAGGGCCAAATAAGCGTAAGTTATAATTTGCGTTTAGTTGTTGCCAACTAAACGACGCATTAACTCCAGATTTTGGGGTATGAATGGCAATATTGCCGTTGGCTTGCCAATTTTGTAGCGCATTGAGTTGTGTTTTACGTTGAGTCCAAGGTAAATAATGATTAACGGGCTTATTCAGATTTACAGTGGGTTGTTGGAGAAAACTTGTACAACCGCTGAGAAAAAACGTTAAGATAAGCGCTATAATCTTTATCATAAAGGTAAGTTAAGTAAATAAAACATTTTATTAGAGGGTATCTTCAGCATTCTATGCGTCTTACGCGTATCTATCAACAGCAACTATTAAACACCGGCAGTACGATAATCCTGTCAAAAGAAGCATCGCATCATTTAACGCGTGTGTTACGTTTGAGCGTAGGTGCAGAATTTATCTTATTTAATGGAAAAGGTGGTGAATTTAAGTCCAAAATTATTTCGCTTGAGAAGAATATTGTTTCTGTGCAAGTGGGCGAAGCGAGCGCGATAGATCGAGAATCACCGCTACAGATTATTTTGGGGCAGTCTGTTATTCGGCCTGAAAAAATGGATTATACACTGCAAAAAGCGGTGGAGTTGGGTGTGACGCATATTGTTCCTTTATTAACGACACGTTCGCGTTCTTCGCTAAAACTATCTTCTAATCATTTAGATAAACGTCTGCATCATTGGCAAGCCATTATAATAGCGGCGTGCGAACAATCGGGAAGAACGCAAATACCGACGATTGAAAAAGCACTTCCTTTTAAAGAAGCGATAAAGCAAATAAAAGCGGATATTCGTACTATTTTGATGCCAAATGCGATAGAAAAACATCCACCACTGACCAAAAAATCACGCCATTGTGTTGCGGTATTGGTGGGCCCAGAAGGAGGTTGGTCAGAAATTGAAATCAACTTAGCTATGGCAGCTGACTATCTGCCTATTCAATTAGGTCCTCGTATTTTAAGAACTGAAACCGCGGGTTTAGTGGCCATGACCTTACTGCAAGCTTTATTGGGTGATATATCTCTCAATTTAGTCTAGGATGACGAAAGTTATTGATAAATGAGTAATGCGATTTATGGGCAAAAAATCAAAATCCCTGCTTGATCCGTTTGCAAAACGCGAGGCAGAAAAGTACAACAATCCTATTCCAAGCCGGGAATATATTTTAGATTA
Source organism: Pseudomonadota bacterium (assembly GCA_040390025.1). GTDB lineage: Bacteria > Pseudomonadota > Gammaproteobacteria > Diplorickettsiales > Diplorickettsiaceae > JAVHYG01. The sequence goes on from JAZJZD010000007.1 coordinate 77,907, forward strand.
TCTGAAAAAATGTGGCCATCTCGTTAAGCGAGAGGAATTGCATCAAATTTTAAGTTTAGAAGATCCGGAGCAGCAAGAAGCGTTACGGCGTCGTTTGCGTGCTATGGAACGCGATGGGCAAATTGTTTTAACACGCCGTGAAGGCTATGGTTTGCCGGACAAAATGAATTTGGTCCGTGGACGTATTATTGGTCATAGAGATGGGTTTGGATTTCTTGTCCCGGATGATGGCAGCGATGACTTATATCTGAGTGCACGGCAAATGCAATGCGTTTTTCATGGGGACCGTGCATTAGCACGTGTCGTGGGTACGGATAGAAAAAATCGCCGAGAAGGCGCTATCGCAGAAGTTCTAGAACGTAATACGCCTTCGCTCGTGGGTCGTTTCTTTACAGAAAAGGGCGTTGCCTTTGTTGTTCCTTCAAACACACGTATTGCTCAGGATATTTTAGTCGGTGCTGAAGACCAAGGCGACGCTCAGTCCGGCCAAATTGTCGTGGTTGAAATTACTAACTATCCTAGTTTTCGTAAACAAGCTATTGGCCGAATTACAGAAATATTAGGCGATCATATGGCGCCGGGTTTGGAAATAGAAGTAGCTATTCGTAATTATAATATCCCGCATACCTGGCCCGATGCCGTACAAGGTGAAATGGCACAATTTGAAGGAGGTCTTTTACCGATTGATCAAAAAGATCGTCGGGATTTACAGTCACTTCCTTTTGTAACCATCGATGGTGCCGATGCCAGAGACTATGACGATGCCGTTTATTGTGAACGACAAAAAAAACAATGGCGTTTGGTCGTAGCGATTGCCGATGTCAGTCATTACGTTAACCCGGACAGCGAATTAGATAAAGAAGCACAAGCACGTGGTAATTCAGTTTACTTTCCTAATAGCGTAGTTCCTATGCTTCCCGAAATTCTTTCTAATGAACTTTGTTCTTTAAAACCTAAGGTCAATCGCTTATGCATGGTTTGCGATATGCTGATTTCTCCCAAAGGGGAACTTAAACGTTTTGAATTTTATCCGGCTGTTATTCATTCGCGGGCACGGCTTATTTATGACGAAGTGGCTGCTTGGTTAGATAAAAAAGAGTGTCCTCCTCCCTATAAAGCACTCATGCCGCATTTGAACGATCTGCATGCACTCTATCAACTATTGCGCGAAAATCGCGAAAAACGTGGGGCAATAGATTTTGAAACAACAGAAACGCGGGTTGTCTTCGGCCCTGATCGCAAAATAAAGCAAATAGTTCCTACCGAACGTACAGTCGCTCATCGCATCATTGAAGAATGTATGTTATTAGCGAACGTTTCTGCCGCACATTTTTTAATAAAGTCTAAAATTCCTACTTTATTTCGTATTCATGCAGCGCCGGCGGCTGAAAAATTAGCCGATTTAAAAGCTTTTTTAGCAGAGCTTGGATTAAAGTTACCGGGTGGCAAAGTACCAAAACCAGAAGACTATTCAGTTTTCTTAAAATCCATTGTTAATAGACCCGATGCACATCTTATTCAAACCGTTTTACTACGTTCTTTGAGCCAAGCGGTTTATAGTCCAGATAATATTGGCCATTTTGGTCTGGCTTTTGATGCGTATACCCATTTCACTTCGCCGATTCGTCGTTATCCCGACTTGATTGTTCACCGTGCCATTCGGCATTTATTAGCAAAGGGTAAACCGAAAAAATTTATTTATGATCCGGTGGCGATAAGTCGTTTAGGCGAACATTGTTCGACCACAGAACGTCGTGCGGATGAAGCGACAAGAGAGGTTTTAGACTGGCTTAAATGTGAATTTATGCGTGATAGGGTAGGTGAAACGTTTGAAGGAATTATAACGAATGTGACGGGTTTTGGTTTATTTGTTGAGCTTAAAAATATTTATGTGGAAGGCTTAGTTCATGTCACCGCGTTACACAATGATTATTATCAATTTGATGCCAAACGACATCGTTTACGTGGCGAAAAAACAGGTATCGTTTATCGTTTAGGGGATGGCTTGCGCATTAAAATAGGGCGTGTTGATCTGGATCAACGTAAAATTGATTTTGAACTTGCCGAGGAGAAAGAAGTAAAGGGTACTAAACCTTTTAACAAAATAAAAAAAGAAAAAAAATTCCGCCATAAAAATAAAAAATAGAATTATGTCTAAAAAAGAATTTATTTTTGGTTTTCATGCAGTAGCATCCATTTTGGAAAAAGCACCAGAAAGAGTATTACAGCTTTTTATGCTGGAAGGGCGCGATGATAAGCGTTTACAATCTGTTATGCAGCTTGCAAACAATCAGCATATTCCATATCAAGTTTTATCAAGAATTCAACTGGATAAAAAAGCAGAAAACGGAAAACATCAGGGTGTTATTATAGAAGTGCGATCGCTTCCTATAAAAGATGAAAAGTATTTATTAAGTCTTATCAAAAAATTGGCAAAGCCCGCTTTTTTATTATTATTAGACGAAGTACAAGATCCCCATAATTTAGGGGCTTGCCTACGTTCAGCTGACGCAGCGGGCGTGGATGCGGTAATCATTACACAAAATCGATCGGTTGGTATGACACCGGTGGTTCGTAAAATAGCTTCCGGAGCGGCTGAAACAACACCCTTAATTACGGTTACTAATCTAGCAAATACTTTACGAAAATTGAAAGAAGAAGGGATATGGATTTATGGATTGGATGGCCGTGCTACGCAAACTATTTATGATACCGATTTAAAAGGTCCTATAGGTTTAGTATTAGGTGCAGAAGGCGAAGGTTTACGTCGTTTGACGCGCGACCTTTGTGATGGATTATTAGCTATTCCTATGCAGGGTTCTGTTACAAGTTTAAATGTTTCTGTTGCGGCGGGTGTTTGTTTATTTGAGGCATTTAGACAACGACTTTATTCCGCATAAATTTATTGTTTTTATCTAATATAAACAATTCAAAAAGTAGCCTCTTCAAACAAATAAGCACTTCTTTAATTTAAATATATTTAATATTTTATTATTATTTTAAAATAAATTAATTGATAATTTTTTAAATTTACTGTAATGTTTTAATGCATATTATATTTATTATTTTATTTTAAATAATTAAAGGAGTTTTAAATGTTAGTAAAAAAAACAAATTCAACGGACAGAGAAACGAGGCAAAAACAGTTTAAAGAATTCAATAGATCAAGAATAGAAAATGTAAACGATGTGTGTACGGATGCTTATGTAAAGAGTTCAAAAGATAATTTATCAGCGGCGGATACAACGTGTAAAAAAGCGATCAATAATCTCAGTTCTTCCAACCAACATAGGTTTTGTTTGAAAAAAAATCAGAAAATAGGAGACATATTACAAAGTGAAGCGGTTAATGAAGAAATATTAGAACATGCAATTCTTGTGCTTAAACGATTTTGTGACTCCTATGCCCTGACAAGGGTGCAAAGTATATGTGCACGTCGTAGTTTACATTCAATGGAATTTCTTAACGAAAGTAAAAAAGCAAATAATAAACGCTGTAAGAATGCTATAAATAGTTTAAGTAATGAAAATAAGCAAAAATTTTGTTCCGCGAATAAAGATAGGAGTTCCATAAAGGCTATTAAAAGAATTTGTGACGCTTTTATTGATAATATCAATGCTGCTACAAATTATAAATGTATAGCACCTTATTTAGATGCCATGTGGTATTCCGCTTCTGAAGAAGAATTAAGAGAGATTGATTCAAATTGTAGAGAAGCTATTGGGATGTTATATGGCGAAAACAAGGAAAATTTTTGTAATGAATATGAAAAAAACATACCTGAAAGAGGAAGTTTATTAACAAATGAAGGTACTATAGACGATAATATAAGGGATCGGGCTGTCAAAGTAGTAAAGGAGGCTTGCCCAGCTTGCCCCAGTTTCTTTCACCGAATCGATAAAAGAGAAATAAATAACGTGATGAAAGAAATTAAAATGGAAAATGCTGCAAATGGAATTACTGAAGGAATAAATCTATCTTCACAATCAATAGCCGGGTTAACACCCAAGGACCATAGTCTTGATCCAGTAAATTACACAAATACTATAGCGTCGTCTTTAAAGAATGAAACTAAAGCGATTCAAACTAATCAATGTTCATTAGAGACGGGTATGGTTACTGTAATGGCAGGAGGGCTTTTAGGTGCTACTGTGGGGTGTATAGGTATTAATGCTTTTTGGGCACTAAAAAAATGGAAAGGTCGGGATTCTGGTTTAGAAAGCCAAACTAAAGAAAAGCAAATAGCTTGTTTAAAATTATATACCGCTCGTACCTGAAGATGCGAATCTTTTAAATTCACAGCGAGTGGTATACCCGACCACATGACGGATCGGCTTGGCTTTCGCACCGTCATTTAAGGGGAGAAAGCGTGATTCCCCTTTTGAAAATCCCCATCGCACAGAGAAAGCACCCCGCACCTATCTTGGTGCTAAAGTGAATTTTCAATCACTTATAGCTTGAAAGATAGGTGCGGGATGCAGTGGTATAGGCGGCGCTTTTTGGCCAGCATTGTGCAATTGAAGGTACTTTCTAACATTTAGTCTAAGTTTAGACTATGGTAGTATGGCAGGGATTCTGAGTTCGTGTTAAACGTTATAAATTGAAAGGAGAAACTCTATGTGTCGTAGATTCTTTCCGGCAGTGGTTATTATTATTGCTGTCATTATGGCACTCGCTGCCAGTGTGGCTAAGGCGGACTATGTTGATTATATTGTGATGACTTCTCGTTTTTTCGATATTATGTTGCCTGTTTTAGCTGTGGGTGCATTGATTAAGTACTTGTGTTGCTCGGGACGAGGTAAGGGTTGCCACTGTTCATGTGATCATTGTAAGCAATGTGGTTGTAAAAACTAAGTTTTATTATTAAGCACGTTAATATTTTTCTATTATTCCCCTGAGTTCTCGCTGAGGGGAAGTCTTCAAATAACAATCAACTATGAGTCAATACGATATCGATATGTACGCTATGCAACAGGCTTTAGCGTGTGCTAGACAATCGGTAGAAGAAGGAGAAGTGCCGGTAGGGGCTGTGTTAGTAATTAATAATCAAATTATTGCAAAAGCTTATAATCAAACGATTACACAATGCGATCCCACAGCACATGCGGAAATTCTTGTTCTACGCCAAGCGGCAGAACTTACCCATAATCATCGTTTGTTAGAAGCCACGTTATATGTAACACTAGAGCCTTGCCTTATGTGTGTAGGCGCACTGATACAAGCTCGAATTAAACGGCTTGTTTTTGCAGCTTATGATAAAAAATTTGGTGCATTAGGCGGTATATCCAATATTTTGCAAACGAAAGGAATCAATCATCATTTTTCTGTAAGTGATGGGTTTTTGGCAAATGAGTCTGCTGAGATACTTAAAGCATTTTTTTTACAGCGTCGATGTAAGTCAAATCGAAGCGAAATTTAACTTAACGGTGTTGTTGCGCTTCAGTTTTTTGCTCATTCTTTTATAGTCTACATCTTAATAAGCTTTGTGCTAATATATTACATGTTGACCGGAGGGGTGGCTGAGCGGTTGAAAGCGACGGTCTTGAAAACCGTTAAGGGGGCAACTCCTTCCAGGGTTCGAATCCCTGCTCCTCCGCCAAACATGCAATCGATCAAGAGGAGTAGTTATGTCATGATTAATGTGGTGCTTGTTGATGATCATGAATTAGTGCGTACGGGTATGAGGCACTTATTGGAAGAAACTCCTGATATTAAAGTTATCGGCGAAGCTGGGAATGGAGAAGAAGCTATTAGTTTGGTGAAGAATACCAAACCCGATGTTGTTTTAATGGATCTTAACATGTCCTCTGGAATCAACGAAGCAGGGTTAAGTGGTCTTGATGCAACCCGTAAACTTATTCGTAGTAATCCAAAACTTAAAATTATTGTTGTTACTGTTTGTCGTAAAGGTCCTTTTCCTGAGTGCTTAGTGCGCGCAGGAGCGGTTGGCTATGTTATCAAAAATGCAAAACAAGCAGAATTAATTACCGCTATTCGCGATGTAATGAAAGGTAAAATTTACATTACTCCAGAAATTGCGCAGTCAATGGCATTACGTCAGGTTTCTGACGCATCGAAATCTCCCTTTTCAAAGTTATCAGAACGAGAATTACAAGTGATGTATATGGTAACGCAAGGGACTAAAGTGAATGATGTGGCTAAAAAACTTTGTTTAAGCCCAAAAACGGTTAATACTTATCGTTATCGCTTGTTCGAGAAACTAGGCGTGCATAATGATGTTGAACTGACGCATTTAGCTATTCGATATAGCATGGCTGGTAGCGATGGAGATGGGGCAGGAAATGCTCATCCAATGGAGGTAGAAGAGGATTACAATAAAAAAGAGTAAATTTTTTATTCATTTCTAGATAGTTTTTGCTTTCTTTGCGTGATGGAATTTTGAAGGGAGAACCCCGCGCTTCTCCCCTTGAATGACGGTACGCCGCCGCGCGCTCTAAAAATTCTTATTTTCAGGTATGGGCAGTATAGGAAGTGCCATATTACGCATAAGTGGCGCTTATAGGCTATGATCAGCTTGTCTAAGTTGTGAAATAGTCTTGAATCTCTATTCAAGGTAAGCTAGTTTTTGTTGTTTATGAGTGCTTTTTTTGTACAGAGTAAGTAGTGTAAATGTCTTTTAAAATAAGGAGGTTTTGTTCTATGCGTGTAATAAAACAAATTGCTTTAATTTTATGTATGTTTTCGCTAAATCCAGTTTTCGCACAGGATACTTCTTGTTGCGATCAATTACGTAAAGAAGTTCAAGTTCTTAAAGAGCAACAAGATAAAATTTTTAAAGAGTTAAAACAAGATGAAATTGGTGAGAAAAAAAGTTTTACAACTCTAGAAGGTTTAATGGAAGTTCTTTCCAATAAATTTCCTGATTTGAAAGATACACTTAAAAAATTTAAAGATGTGTATGATCAGCTAGGCAAAGCTACAAACGCATAAATTAATAACTACCTGTGCTTATTGGATCCCTCGGCTGACACGCCGGGGGTACGAATGAGTTATTTCTAGCTTTTTTCGAAACGAGGATTCTAGTAATCTTATAATCTTAATTGTTTTATACGCATAAATAACGTGGTTGATCAAAGCAATCTAAAAAAGTGTCTGCCATTGCTTAGCACTGGCTCAGGTGTTTATTTGTTATTAAATAACAAGCAGGAAGTTCTTTATGTTGGAAAAGCACGCAATTTAAAAAAAAGAGTGAGTAGTTATTTCCGAAGGAAACAAAGTAGTCGAATAGCTTTACTCATGCAGCAAGTTTCGGCTATTGAAACGACGACAACAGAAACTGAAAATCAAGCACTTTTACTCGAAAGTAATCTAATTAAAGCGCTTAAACCGCGCTATAACATTTTATTACGCGACGATAAAAGTTTTCCTTTTATTATTCTCAGTTGTCACCAGAGTTATCCACGTTTAAGTTTTTATCGTGGTGCTAGATTAAAAAAATATCGTTATTTTGGTCCTTATCCGAGTATAGCGGCTGTCAGGGAGTCCTTAAATTTACTACAGAAGTTATTTAAGATTCGCTCCTGTCAAGATAGTTTTTTTCGCAATCGATCACGACCTTGTTTGCAATATCAGATTAAGCGTTGTACAGCACCTTGCGTAGCGCTTATTACACCTGAAGATTATAAAAAAGATGTCGAACATACGGTTTTATTTCTAGAGGGGAAGAGTCAGGCGGTTATTGAAGACCTAGTTCAGCAAATGGAAACAGCGGCGGCTCAATTTGATTATGAGTCAGCGGCACGTTTGCGTGATCAAATTTCTTCTTTAAGAGAAATTCAGCAAAAGCAAGTGATCAGTACCGGGCAGGGTGATCTCGATATTTTTGGTTTGGCGCATCAGAGCAATATCTATGTACTTTATGTGATGCAAGTACGCGGTGGTCGTTTATTAGGGGGTAAAGCTTATTTTCCTAGAGTGCCTGGGGTTCAGCCTGAGTCTGAAGTATTATCGGCTTTTATAGCGCAGTTTTATTTACAAACAGAATTACAACGTACGATTCCTGTAGAAATTGTAGTCCCTAAAAAGATCCAAGATCAAGCCTGGTTAGTAGAAACATTGGTTGAACGGGCGCAACATAAAATTAAGCTATCAGATAAAGTAATTGGTGAAAGACGTCAATGGCTTAAGTTAGCCACTGAAAATGCAAAGCAAGCCTTGGGTTCCCAGTTATCCAATAAACAAGTTTTTTATAAGCAGCTGGAAAACCTTCAAGCGGTGTTGCAATTAGATAGTTTACCTCAACGTTTAGAGTGCTTTGATATTAGTCATAGCCAAGGTGAAGCTACCGTTGCTTCCTGTGTCGTATTTGATCCGCAAGGACCCCGCAAAATGGATTATCGTCGTTTTAATATTGAGGACATTACGCCTGGTGATGACTATGCGGCTATTAAACAAGCCTTAAGACGCCGTTATAGAAACTTTAAAACACACGAAAAAAATTTACCGGATATTTTACTTATTGATGGTGGAAAGGGACAATTAAAACAAGCCGAACAAGTACTTGAGGAATTACAAATAACGGGTATTTTATTAATGGGTGTGGCGAAAGGCGCTGGCCGTAAGCCGGGTTTAGAAACTTTATTTTTATCGAAAGGAATATCTACATCTTCCGTTTCTGCTAGTTCTATACCGCTCGTACCTGAAGAAGCGAACTTTTTAAGTTCAGAGCGAGCGGTATCCCGATCACCTAACGAGCACAAGCAAAGCTTGCGCACCGTTATTCAAGAGGAGAATCGCGATTCTCCTCTTGAAAATCTCCATCGCGAGAGGAAGCGCTTGGAAATGCAATTTCGCATTTCCAAGCGCAATGGGTATATTTCGAAACAAATTAATTTGTCACCTGACTCCTTGGCGCTACATGCAATACAACAGATTCGCGATGAAGCCCATCGTTTTGCCATAACAGGGCATAGAGGGCGACGTGCCAAAAAGCGTCGAACATCCCCTTTGGAAAGTATTCCTGGTATTGGTAAACAGCGTAGGCGGGAATTGTTGCGACAATTCGGTGGGTTACAAGCACTACAGTCTGCTAGCGCAGAAGACATTGCTAAGATATCTGGAATTAGCAGGACGTTAGCCGAGCGTATTTATTTTGCTTTAAAAGCCTGAGATTACACGTTAAACTCTACCCAGTAACCTAAACGCCAATTTATGGTAATTTTGCCCTATGGGTATTCCCAATCTACTAACTTTTCTTCGTATTTTATTAATTCCTTTTTTTATTTTATTATTTTATCTTCCTTTTCGCGGTAGCCATGTATTAGCCGCTATTATTTTTACATTTGCAGCGATGACAGATTGGTTAGATGGTTATTTAGCGCGGAGCCTTGATCAAGTATCCAAATTAGGAACTTTTCTAGACCCGGTTGCTGATAAGCTTATTGTTGTGGTGGCTTTAGTTTTATTAGTAGGCGATCATGCGTTACCTTATTTAGCAATTCCTGCAGCAGTTATAGTAGGAAGAGAAATTATGGTTTCTGCTTTACGTGAATGGATGGCAGAAATTGGTAAACGTGTACATATAAAAGTTTCAACACTTGGCAAGATTAAAACAATGGTGCAAATGTTAGCAATCATTTCATTATTACTTTATAAACCAGGTGGATGGAATGGCTTTGCATTACTGGGTTATATATTACTTTATCTTGCCGCATTATTAACATTATGGAGTATGTGTATTTATTTAAAAGCAGCATGGCGTGATTTATCTGCTTGACAGTATTCATGATGCAGTTACAATATGACCCGTTTTGCGGGAATAGCTCAGTTGGTAGAGCGCAACCTTGCCAAGGTTGAGGTCGCGAGTTCGAGCCTCGTTTCCCGCTCCAAACTATTTTTTAGTTATTTTTTGAAAGTATAATAACTAAAGCGTTTTCAAATATCGTCATGGCGAGTCGCCATGACGGTGGATAATTGACGAAGGCGAGTAGGGTGTTTTAAGAGTGGCTAGGTGGCAGAGTGGTCATGCTGCGGACTGCAAATCCGCCTACGTCGGTTCGATTCCGGCCCTAGCCTCCAACGTTAAGTTTACGAGTAAGGATGCTAAAAGTCAGTTTTTAGCATGGCCAAAAAAATTGCCCGGGTGGCGAAATTGGTAGACGCAAGGGACTTAAAATCCCTCGGTGGCAACACCGTGCCGGTTCGAGTCCGGCCCCGGGCACCAACTAAACGGTTTGATTTATACAGATTGCTCTTTTTTCAACAACCGGCGATATAAGGAAAAGATGACTTTTCTTGTAACTGAAAAATGTATTCGTTGTAAATACACAGATTGTATCGAAGTTTGCCCTGTTGATTGCTTCTACGAAGGGCCAAATATGCTGGTTATTCATCCGGAAGAATGTATTGATTGTGGTCTTTGCGAACCTGAATGCCCTGTTAATGCTATTTATGCAGAAGATGATTTGCCTGAAAAATATAAAAATTTTTTGTCGCTTAACGAAAAGCTGGCTAAACAGTGGCCAAATATAACCCATCGTAAAGATCCCCCTAGCGATGCAGATCAGTGGAAAGAAGTAGAAGATAAACTTCAATACCTTGAAGAATAGTTCCTAAAGAAGTTCCCATGTCTCCCAAAATTTTAGCGATAGAAACGACAACAGAGGCTTGTTCAGCCGCTTTGCTCCATCAGGGGTTAATACAAGAGCACTATCAATTAGCGCCTCGCCAACATACACATTTGATTTTACCTATGTTGGAAGCCTTACTTGATGAAGCTACTTTAAAGCCGCGTGATCTGGATGCTATTGCTTTTTGTCGCGGTCCAGGCAGTTTTACCGGTAGTCGCATTGGCGCAAGCATTGCCCAAGCGATTGCGTTTGCCGCTGAGATACCGGTGATTCTAGTCTCTAGTTTACAGTGTTTAGCGCAAGGTGCTTATCGCGAACTCCAGGCTGAACGTGTTTTAGCGGCTATCGATGCGCGTATGCATGAAATCTATTGGGCAAGTTATCAGCTTAATGCGGAAGGTATCATGTCTGAAGTGGATGCTGAACAGCTGTCTAATCCGCAACAGATGCCTTTCACTACTTTACTTAACTTTATTGGTGTCGGAAGTGCGTGGGATACTTATCATGAAAAGTTAGCCCTTCACTTTAAGAAGCAGTTGCAGCAATGGGTTCCGCAACGCTATCCTAGAGCCTATGATGTCGCCTTGCTTGCAGCACATTCCTTTCAAAAAGGCCATTTTGTTTCTGCAGCAGAGGCATTACCTGTTTATTTAAGAGAAAAAATTTGCTGAAGAGGCTGAGATGGATAAGTATTTACTGAGTATTCTAGTTTGCCCTTCCTGTAAAGGAAGTTTAGTTTATGATAAATTAGCTCAAGAATTAATCTGTCGATTTGATCGCTTAGCCTATCCTATTCGCGACGAGATTCCGATTATGCTCGAGGCAGAAGCGCGGAAAATATCGTTAGAAGAATACGATCGTTTAAGCTAATGAGGATAGGGCATGACACCCGATTTACAAAAAATTATCGATGATGCAACACAATCGATTGAGAATGTTAAGCGTTTATCTGACTTAGAACAGTTACGGTCAACACTATTAGGTAAAAAAAGTGCACTTAACGATAGCTTGCAAAAGTTAGCGCAATTGCCACTTGAAGAAAAGCGCAAGCAGGGACAAGCCGTCAACCAAGTAAAACAACAGCTCGCGTTACTCATTAAAGCGCGTTCGGATTTATTAAAAGAAGCGGATATCAAAGCGCAACTAAAAAGCGAATATATTGATATAAGTTTAGCCGGACGCGGTCAGTCCATTGGCAGTGTGCATCCTGTGACGCAAACCCGCGAACGGATTGAAAATTTTTTTACAAAAGTAGGCTTTAGCGTTGTCGAAGGTCCAGAAATCGAAGATGATTATCATAACTTTGAAGCTTTAAATATTCCGACGAATCATCCGGCACGCGCGCTACATGATACTTTTTATTTTCCGAATGGTTTGTTATTACGTACGCATACTTCGCCTGTGCAAATTCGTGCGATGCAAAAAGGAAAACTTCCACTTAAGATCATAGCGCCTGGTCGTGTTTATCGTTGTGATTCCGATGTAACACATACCCCGATGTTCCATCAAGTCGAAGGTTTGTTGATTGATGAGTCTGCCAATTTTTCTGAATTAAAAGGCTTACTCATAGAATTTTTACAGCAGTTTTTTGAAAAAGATGATTTAATGACACGTTTTCGTGCGACTTATTTTCCATTTACCGAACCTTCGGCGGAAGTTGATATTCAATGTGTGATGTGTTCGGGAGATGGATGCCGAGTTTGCAGTAACACAGGTTGGTTAGAAATTTTGGGGTGTGGCATGGTACATCCCAATGTATTAGAAAAAGCTGGTTTTTCCCCAGAAAAATATCAAGGTTATGCTTTTGGCTTGGGTATCGATAGACTTGCCATGTTACGTTACCATATTCCCGATTTGCGTTTGATGTTTGAAAATGATTTGCGATTTTTAGAGCAGTTTTAATATGAAATTGAGTGAACAGTGGCTACGTGAGTGGATTAATCCTTCTTTAAGTATTAACCAAATCGCTGAACAATTAACATTGGCCGGACTTGAAGTGGAATCGATAACACCTGTTGCCGGTGAGTTTAGCAAGGTGGTCATAGGGAAAATTATCAATACGGCTCCGCATCCCGATGCATCGCGGTTACAGATTTGTCAGGTAGATATTGGCGCTGAGCCATTATTGTCTATTGTTTGTGGCGCACCCAATGCCCGTTCCGGTTTAAAAGTAGCTGTAGCTCGTTTAGGCGCTAAGTTGCCAGGTGATCTCACGATTAAAGAAGTTAATTTACGCGGTGTAGTTTCTCAAGGTATGCTTTGTTCTAATGCGGAATTAGGTCTTAGTAACGATTCTGCAGGAATCTTAGAATTACCCACAGATGCGCCGATTGGAGAAGATTTACGCGACTATCTGCAATTATCTGATCGCTGTATCGATATTCATTTCACACCGAATCGGGGTGATTGTTTAAGTATTAAAGGATTGGCGCGCGAGTTAGCGGCGTTGAACAATATTCCTTTAAATGTACCTTATAAACCGCCGAGTAATCCAGTAGATATACTTGATAAATTACCGATAACGGTTAAGTCTATAGAAGATTGTCCTTGTTATTTAGGTCGAATTATCCGTGGTATTAACCCACAAGCTAAAACACCGATTTGGCTTAGCGAACGTTTACGACGTTCCGGTTTTCGGTCTATCCATCCGGTGGTGGATGTTACTAATTATGTATTACTTGAACTGGGTCAGCCATTACATGCCTTTGATTTAGCACACTTAAAATCTGAAGTTATTGTTCGGCGAGCGGGCGAAAGCGAAAAATTAAAACTATTGGATGGAAAAGAAGTCACTTTAGATAGAGATACGCTCGTCATTGCCGATGAAATACAAGTACACGCGATAGCGGGTGTTATGGGAGGACTTTCTTCCTCAGTATCAGAGACAACGACAGATATTTTTTTAGAAAGTGCTTTTTTTAGTCCAAAGGTTATTGCAGGTCGTGCGCGACACTATAATTTAAACAGTGATTCCGCTTATCGTTTTGAACGAGGTGTGGATCCTGAGTTAGCTTCACAGGCAATAGAGCGCGCTACGCAACTATTAATTGAAATAGTTGGCGGAAAAATAGGCCCTGTTGTTGAAATAAAAGGTTCTATCAAGAAACCTTCTCCAATTAGGCTTCGTCAAGGGCATGTTAAAAAAATATTAGGTATTTCTTTAACAAAAGATGAAATTGAATCGATTTTGAGTCGTTTAGGCATGACTTTTACCACTTACCAATCGGAAGAAAAATATTGGCAAGTCACACCGCCCACATGGCGTTTTGATATCGCTTTAGAAGCGGATTTAATTGAAGAATTAGCTCGTATTCACGGTTATAGTAAAATTCCCGCCACACTGCCTTGTACGGAATTACATTTTTTGCCAAGTTCTGAATCGAAAATTCCTTTAACGCGATTACGTCATCTTTTAGTTGATCGTGATTATCACGAAGCAATTACCTATAGCTTTACTTCGCCACACATGCAAAAGGCTATTAATCCAGAGGAAACACCGTTAGTTTTACAAAACCCTATTTCGAATGATCTTTCTGTCATGCGTAGTAGCTTATGGCCAGGGCTGCTAAATGCAGCGGCGGATAATCAAAAGCGTCAACAACACCGTGTACGCTTGTTTGAAACAGGTCTTTGTTTCAAGAGTGACGGTGGACAAGAATTAGTACAAACCCCTTATTTAGCCGCCATCGCAACAGGCGATAGTGTTCCGGAACAGTGGGGAATTCCCCAAAAGCCTTTAGATTTTTTTAACGTAAAGTCAGATATTGAAGCGTTGTTTCATTTAACAGGACAGCTGGCTAACATTCAGTTTATTCCGGAAGAACATCCTGCATTGCATCCTGGCCAATCCTGTAAGATTGTAAAAGGAAAAAAGTCACTAGGCTATTTTGGTGCTTTGCATCCAGCGCTTTTAACCAAGTTAGATTTAACAGGGCCTGTTTATTTATTTGAGTTATCTCTTTCAGAAATAACACAAACGAGTGTGCCTTACTTTAAGAAGTTTTCTAAATTTCCTATTGTGCGTCGTGATATCTCTTTTTGGGTAGATAAAAAAATTTCTGCACAAGCTATTTTACAACAGGCAAAATTAGATGCAGGAAATTGGCTCAATGATGTTTATTTATTTGATGTCTATCACGATCAGACATCAGAAGAAGAAATGCATAGTCTTGCTTTAGCACTATTATGGCAACATCCTTCTCGTACGCTCGTTGATGTAGAGATCGATGACCTGCTGAAAAAAGTGATTGAAGGTCTTAAAAAGCATTTTGTTATTCAGTTAAGGGAATAGGGTAATGAGTAAAGTCTTAACCAAAGCAGAATTAGTTATCTGCTTAAGAGAGCAAGATCCCAATTTGAGTGCGATAGTCGCTATTCAACTCACTGATGCTTTTTTTGAAGAGATAGGTGTTGCTCTTGAACAAGGAGATGTTGTTAAGTTATCTGGCTTGGGAAGCTTTCGTGTTAAAAATAAAAAAGCACGTCCTGGACGTAATCCTAAAACAGGGATTAATACTCTGGTTGCATCACGAAATGTAGTGCGCTTTCAAGCAAGTGAGAAGCTAAAAGCTAAGCTAAAAAGTGCTAATAAATTAAGTCAACTTAGCTCTAAACAGAAAACGGTGCTTTTTGGCCATCATCGTGCCATTGAAATACCCTCTTAAATAAGTTGCGGGTTTTTCATGCCCGCATTACAATAGCCCGTCTTTTTCGGGGCGTAGCGCAGCCTGGTAGCGCACCTGCATGGGGTGTAGGTGGTCGCTGGTTCAAATCCAGTCGCCCCGACCATTTCAGACTTTCTTTTGTGAGTACCTTTCGTTACAAAACAGCTACAGCTTTGCATCCCGTCAAATAGTACTTTCCATTTTCTAATAACCCGTGTTTTTACAATTTTTTTATGTAGGTTTGCTCTGCGTAGCGTTGTTATTATTTAATTTTATATTTCTATTTAAGATTATCTAAATATTTAGAGAGTAGTATGTGTTTCACTAAGGATAAAAGCTTTGAAGAGAGGAGAGTTAAATAACCATAGTGAAAGGTTGATATGCTAAAACTAATAAAGGAAAAAATCAATAAACTAAGAAACGACTTGCCACGACCTGAAGATCTAATCGACAGAGTATTTAAAGAGGATATTCTTCTAAAATACAGTTGGCGTTTAATAAACAGTCTAGAAGGCATCCTGAATAATAACCCTGAAGACGATGTTGTTTTGAAAGAAGCCCTTAAACACTTTCTTCAGGACAATTGGGCGTTGGTCAAGGGTAGTCTACTTGCTTATACAGCGCTACCCAGTCATCCCATTACCCAACTTTTATGTGATGTAGCTAATTACGTGGCTGAAAATACACAATCTGCCGCTATTGGTTTTTTAATGCCGGGTGTAGTTTGTGACAGTCTTTCCCCTTGGAAATACGGAAACCTAGATGAAATGGATTTAATTGAAGTTCTGCAGATACATGCGCTTGGCAAGGATTTTACTTATTTAGTTCCTATATCAATACTAGCAAAAGAAGGAATAGATATAGGTTTAGATAAAATAGTCAATCCTTATTATGATGCAGATATACATGATAAACATGCAGTGTACCTTTCAATTGAAGAGCTTAAGCGTTTGGCGGAACATTCTTCCGAGACAACAGCACTTTACAGCTTAAGAGAGAACTATCTAGCACTTGCAAATGATACATCAACGTTACTTGGAAAACTCAAGGAATTTATTAAAGATTTAGGATTCTACAGTGTACAAGGTATAGGCGAAGAAGATGCTGCTGGAGAAAATAGCTATGCGAAGCTTGTAAATTTTATAGAATTTTGGGACGTCTTAGATAAAAAAGATGTTCCTGATGTAGTAAAAGGAGAGATAGAACTTATAAAGCAATTAGGATCAGACAAAAACAAACATGGGGATATAGCTAGCTGTTTTGCTACGCGTAGAACTGAACTACTCACGGCTATAAAAGGTAATGAGCCGATATTGGCGTCTATAGTCTTAAGTGCTGAAAAAAAAGAGTCTAGCATTAAAAAAACTATGGATGATTTTGACAAGGTAAGTGCTGATCTTCAGCAATGTTTGCAAAAAAAAGAATATACTGGCCAAGATAGATTGGGAGTTACCACAAAAATCCTTGATGAATTAGGTGTAGGTTTATCAGTTGCTAATTTTTCTGCATTGATAGAGATTTTGAGAGGACTTAGGGTTGAAGAAGTGGGGGCGCTTTGTGCGTTGCCGCAAGCGCCCGAAAAAATTGTAATTGCTATTAATGGCATCGAAAATATGGTAATACTTGCTAGCGTAGAGCTCAATGAGGAGATATTAAGTGCGCTTCTGCAGGGTATAAAGGGCAAGATTGATCTTATCATCACATCACCTCAAGATTTTTCAAGTTTTCTTATTCCTCTCAATGTCGATCAGTGTACGGTTGTTTTAGAAGCTTTAAAGGAGGAATTGCCTGAAATCATTAA
>JAZJZD010000007.1:95060-131801 GCA_040390025.1 Pseudomonadota bacterium
GGTTGTTTTAGAAGCTTTAAAGGAGGAATTGCCTGAAATCATTAAGAATGCGGCTGATCTTTCCTCTGTTCTGTGCTATTTAATTCCCTATCAGTGTACGGTTGTTTTAGAAGCTTTAAAGGAGGAATTGCCTGAAATCATTAAGAATGCGGCTAATCTTTCCAAGGTTCTGTACCGTTTAACTTCCGATCAGTGTACGGTTGTTTTAGAAGCTTTAAAGGAGGAATTGCCTGAAATCATTAAGAATGCGGCTAATCTTTCCAAGGTTCTGTACCGTTTAACTTCCGATCAGTGTACGGTTGTTTTAGAAGCTTTAAAGGAGGAATTGCCTGAAATCATTAAGAATGCGGCTGATCTTTCCTCTGTTCTGTGCTATTTAATTCCCTATCAGTGTACGGTTGTTTTAGAAGCTTTAAAGGAGGAATTCCCTGAAATCATTAAGGATGCGGATGATCTTTCCAAGGTTCTGCTTCGTTTAAATTCCGATCAGTGTACAGTTGTTTTAGAAGCTTTAGAGGAAAAATTGTTTGAAATTATTAAAAATGATAAGGAGTTTGAATCTGCATGCGTATTTTTAAAACAAGAAATTGTTATTGCCTTAAAAACTGTATATGAAAATAAAAAGCAAAAACAGCACCTGTCGCCTATTGAAACGCTCGCTAGACTCGGTCTTTTTAACAAAGAGCCGAATAGCCTTTTAAACAACCAAGAAACGCTGGAGGAAAATCCACTTAAGGTTGTTAACAATATTACGATTTCACGTGGAGGATCCTCTTAAGTTAGCTATTGTTATTTTATAGACCTCCCCTTACAGCACACCTCGATATAACGTATAGGGGAGCTTAACTTAGCAGTTTTGTGAATAGAGCTCAGGAAAAAGCCCAATCCATCCAGATAATGGCTTATTTTCATGAGTATAAGAAAATAATTTACTGTTTATATTTTATCTCTTATAGTAAAGTTAAATTGTCTTTATAACATTTAGTTAAGTTAGGAGATTGAGGAATGGCGCATTATCAAAAAATCTTAGTCGCAATTGATTTACACCCTACGTGTGATGAAATTATATTAAAGCGTGCTCATGAATTAGCAAAAACAAGTAATGCTACTTTGTCAGTTATCCATGCGGTAGAGCATATTAATGCCTATGGTGTTGCGCAGGCCTATCCAGCAGTAATCGACTTAGAAGGCGAGATGCGTTTGGAGGCAAAAAAGCAACTCGGCGAGCTTGCTGAAAAATTTTCTATTCCCCAAGACCAACAATACGTAGAAGTAGGTTCACCTAAGGTGGTTATTCTCGATAAAATGAAACAATTAAAGACTGATTTAATTATCATTGGTAGTCATGGCCGTCATGGTATTGGTCTTTTATTTGGTTCTACCGCAAGTGCAGTTATCCACCATCTCTCTTGTGATGCGCTTGTTGTTAAAATACCAGACTACAAAGCTCTCTAAAGGTTGTTCTTTTTTTTGGCTATTCTCGATTTGTTTATCTCTAATTTTTGAGCTACAGTAAGAGGGTGTTTTAGGCCTTTTTTGAAACACAGTAGTTTGCTTGCGTTCGGAATACGAGAGGGTGTTTTCAATTGTGTTAGGATGAGGCAAAAATCGTTGTTTTTTGAGTAGCGTAACGGATCATACTTTAACGTATGTGAGTAACGCAACACAGAAAAACGGCGCTTTTTGGCCATCATTGTGCCATTGAAGACACCTCTGACTGGTGAGGCACGGATTTTACATCGGTAAATGAGGTAAAGTAGTCAGATATTCAACGTTGAAATCAAGTAAATTTATGCTGCTTAGAAAAAGGTCTTGTAGTCTAAACCAAAAATAAGATGTTTTGAGAGGTCTATTAAATAAAGGAGTATTTATGTTCAAGAATCCGAGTGTTTTAGATTGGATTGCACTAGTTATCTTATTTATTGGTGGTTTGAACTGGGGTTTGGTCGGTTTGTTCCACTTTGACTTAGTAACCGGCATTTTTGGCGACTATAGTCCTATCGCTAGAATCCTTTATATTATTATTGGTCTTTGTGCTATTTATGTGTTGGTTCGTGCATTGAGTTGCTGTAAAAAAGGAATATCCGTCCCTTAATTTTTAGAGGGTGTCTTCAATTGTGCTAGGATGAGACAAAAAGCGTTGTTTTTCGAGTAGTGTAACGGAGCATACTTAAGCGTATGTAAGTAACGCAACACAGAAAAACGGCGCTTTTTGGCCATTATCTTGCCATTGAAGACACCCTCTTAGGTTTTTAGTTTGCTATTCTTTTTCATTAAGACTATTTAATGGCGGTAGACAATTCAACCTTCTCTATTTTTTCAAAACGCGAAGTGATTTTATCGGCTGAAGTTTTGGCTTCTTGAATATCGGTATGTGCTTGCTGAATATGGTCTGATAAATTATCCATGCGTTTTCTAAATCGGGAAAAATCTTGGGCTAATACCGTAAGATGTTCTTGAATCAGATGTATTTGTTCATGTGTTGCGGCGTCTTTTAAAACAGCACGCGCTGTTGTTAAAATAGCCATCATCGTGGTGGGAGAAACAAGCCAGACATGTTGGCGGTGTGCTTCTTCAACGAGATCATAATAATGCGCGTGAATTTCTGCAAAAATGGCTTCAGCTGGAATAAAGAGCAGCGCACCTTCAGAGGTTTCTCCGGAAATGATATATTTGGATGAAACCGATTGAATATGGTGGCGTATATCCTTACGAAACTGCGCAGTAGCAGCACGCTGCTCACTTTTGGGTAAATTCTGATCGGTTAATTTTTTAAAACCTTCTAAGGGAAATTTGGCATCAATGGCAATACTGCCTGTTGGTGGAGGAAGTAATAATAGACAGTCAACGCGTTTACCGTTGCTGAGTGTATGTTGTAAACTAAAGTGTGCGGCGGGTAACACATTTTTAATTAAGTCATTGAGTTGAACTTCGCCGAAAACACCGCGCGAACGCTTATCCACTAAGATGTGTTGTAAACTGACAACGTTATTAGAAAGCTCAGTGATACGTTTTTGTGCCTCATCGATGAGGGCGAGCCGCTTAATGACGTCTGTAAAGGTGGCTGTTGTTTGGGCAAACCCATCAAATAAACGTTTTTCCACTTGACCGCTGATACCTTGTAATTTTTCCTGTGTATTTTCGGTTAATTTATCCATACGCTGATTAATAGATTGTAAACCTTGCTGAATACTGTCTTGTAATAATTTTAAGTTACCCAGTTGATGCTGATCAAATTGTTGTCGATACAGACTTAATTCGCGGTGTAATTGTTCCTTTGACTCAGCTGCATTGCGTTGATCAGCAACGCGTGAATCATTAAGTTGACTAAGTAAACGATTGATGTCTGACCAACGGCTTTCCATTCGCACTAATTTGTCATTTTGCCGTTCCAATTTATAAAAATGAAAAAAAGCAAACCCAATCAAACTGGCAAGCAAACCTAAAGTGATATATATAAAGTTAAGGGTTATCATTTTTCCTATTTCCTAAAAGAAACTATGGGATGCATAAAAAATATTTGTGCTTATTGGTTTTATGCTTAATTCACGCCTCTGCGCTTGCATATGTGGTGAACGCTAGCTATTCACAACGACAATTATTTTGGCAAGCACGACAATCTTTACTAGCAAAAAATTATCAACAGTTTGAACAATTAAAAGTACATTTAAAAAATTATCCTTTATATCCTTATTTGGCATATACCAAGCTGAAACAACAATTAGCATATCAGAATGTAGATCAAATAGACGATTTTTTAGAAATGTATAAAGACACGCCTCTGGCGGATAAGTTACGCATAGAATGCTTAACGCTATCCGCAAAAAATGGAAACTGGTCTCGTTTTATACACTTCTATCGGCCTGTTTATGGTCCACTGCTACAGTGCTACTATGTGAATGCTTTATTAGAGACAAATCACACAAGCACAGCGTATCAAGCGCTACCTGAGTTATGGTTAACACTTAATTCTCCACCTTATGTATGCCGTAGGATATTTTCTCGTTGGGAGACAGCAGGGGGGCTTAATCGGAAATTGGTTTGGAAAAAACTCGAACAAGCTATTCAGCATAATGATGTAGCACTTATCCAACATTTAATTCAGTTTTTACCCGTTAATGAAAAAGGATACGTTAAACATTGGTATCAAGTACATAATCATCCGTTACTTATTGAACAGAGTGAACAATTTGATAGCGATGATAGAATTGATCACAAGATTTTATTATATGGATTGCATCGATTAGCTAGTAAGGATCCTAACGAATTGGCAGAAACTTGGCCCGTATTGGTAAAAAATTATGATTTTACCGAGTCCGAAAGACAAGATTTACTAAGTAGTTTATCGGTTGCACTAGCAAGACGTGCTGATCTCGATGCAGGTGCTTGGTTGAAACAAGTAAAGCCAAATTATGCCAATGCGGCATTACGTGAATGGCGAGTACGTAATGAATTATTGAAGGGAGACTGGCGGCAAGTACTTTATTGGATAGATCAGTTGACGCGAGCCGAGCAAAAGCTTCCCTGTTGGCGCTATTGGCGTGCTAGGGCTTTGGCAGAAACCCAACAACCTGATGCGGCTACCACACTTTATAAAGCCTTAGCGCAAGAAATCGATTACTATGGCATATTAGCCAGCCAACGTTTAAAACAAAGTTATCATCCTAAAACACAAAGGATATGGGGTGATAGCAGCGCATTACAACAAAACGCAGCAATACAACGCGCTACAGAGCTTTACGCACTTGGCTTTACAGGCGATGCGCGACGAGAGTGGCAATGGTCACTTAATAACTTATCGAAATCGCAACTGCAAGCAGCCGCACAATTAGCTAAAAAATGGGAGTGGTATGATTTGGCAATTATTGGTGCGGCTAAAGCCAAGATTCATAATGATATTAAATTGCGTTTTCCCTTGGCTTATCGGCCCTCGGTGTTATCCGCTGCAAGAAAAGCGCATTTAAATTCAGCTTGGATTTGGGCCATTATGCGACAAGAAAGTGCCTTTATGTGGAATGCCAAATCAAGTGCAGGTGCATTAGGGCTAATGCAAATTATGCCAGCAACGGGAAAAAATCTGGCGAAAAATCTTAATCTAGGGACGGTTTATTTATTAGATCCGGAACTTAACATTCGTTTGGGAAGTACTTATTTAAAACGTTTATTAAAAACGTTTGATGGAAACATGCTATTGGCAACTGCGGCTTATAATGTAGGCCCAACTCGGATTAAAAATTACCAATCGCTTTATCGACGTTTACCGAAAGATGTTTGGGTAGAAATTTTACCCTGGAAAGAAACACGCGATTATATTAAGAGTGTAAGTTTGGCACGTAATATTTATAATCAAATTTAATTTCTATTTATACCGCTCGTACTTGAATTTTTGGCAGCAACGCCGCTCAATTGACCATTTCGCGGTACTTGCTAAAAACCCAATTGCTCTGAGCATAGAAAAATTATCCTGTTCTTGAAACGTAAAAACAGGATAATCTTATTTCTCATAGGTTTGATAAACTATTTTGTCATTTTTTTTACAACTAAAGCATTTGTGACAGCGGTAACGCCTTCAACTTGTTTAACTAGCTTTGCTGCTTTAACTTTTTCAGCTTCTGTATCAACGAAGCCTGTTAGTTTTACTTGACCCTTATAACTCATAACAGAAATAGCTAAGCTTTTGAGTTCAGGATCAGCTAATAGTTTTGATTTAGCTTTAAGGGTTATTACACTATTGTCGACATACTGACCGGTGGATTCATGCTGTAGTGGTTTATGACCCATGGCCATCGTTCCGATAATAGGAAAAGCCACTAAGCTTAAAATAAAAAATAACTTTGCTTTCATAATACTCAATACTCCTATTTAAAAAATAGAAACTTCACTTTTCGATTATTTTATTTTTTTATTAAACCTAAAATAGATGGCTAAATAACCAAATAAGTAGTAATACTGCAATAGGGATGCCTAATAACCATGCAATTAAATATTTCATACTCCCTCGCTTTTAGAGTTTATTAGACCCATATAATTGTCTTTTGATTGTCCTGTTTTCTTATAAGTCCTCAAGTTTGTCATTGGAGATGATATGCAAAGGTCTATTTTAGAGAAATGCACTCTCTATCAAAAGAGTAGTCAAGACAACCAAGAAATCAAGTAAGATTGTGCAAAAAAAGCTAAGAGCTACTAAATAAGGGGCTTTTGTCGACAGCTTAATTGCTTAAAATTTAGTAGGCTTAGACGTTAACTTAATAGAAACCCTAGCTTTAATTAACTAAAATTGATTTATTCAGGAATAGGAAAATCCTAAAAGGGAATGTCGTCATCGGTAAACTCTGTTGCCATTTCTACAGATTTGTTGGTTTCTTGTGCAGAGTGTGCTTGTTGGAAAGAGTTATTAGGCGTAAATGAGGCATCTCCCATACTCGTATTTGCACCACGACTATCTAACATTTGTAGGTCATTTGTGACTATTTCAGTGGTGTACCGATCTTGGCCTGTTGTTTTATCTTGCCATTTTCGCGTTTGGAGTCGGCCTTCAATATAGACTTTAGAACCCTTTTTTAGATATTGACCCGCAATTTCAGCTAAGCGCTGAAATAAAACGACACGATGCCACTCTGTACGTTCCTGTTGTTCACCCGTTTGCTTGTCTTTCCAGCTTTCACTCGTGGCAATATTAATAGTGGCTACCGCCGCACCATTAGGCATATGACGAACTTCAGGATCAGTACCTAGGTTACCAATTAATATAACTTTATTAATACCTCTAGCCATGTTTCATTCTCCTAACGGAATATCTATAAATGAGATTTTAATTCTTGTAGTTAAAAAAGAAAAGATAAAAATGGAGTTTTTCAAGGTTTCTTTTCATGATTTTCAGGGTTATAGTGCAAGGTTTATTCTATCTAAAAGCTATCTTTTAGCATAGTGTTTTGTTGGTTTCTTAAACTGCTTCACTAAAATAGACTCTATGGATACTATTAGCATTCACGGTGCGCGTACGCATAATCTGAAAAATATCAACCTTGATATACCTCGTGGAAAATTAGTTGTTATCACCGGTTTATCGGGCTCTGGAAAGTCGTCTTTAGCATTCGATACACTCTATGCAGAAGGACAACGTCGCTATGTCGAGTCTTTATCTTCTTATGCGCGCCAATTTCTTTCTATGATGGATAAACCGGATGTCGATCATATTGAGGGGCTTTCTCCGGCTATTGCTATCGATCAAAAATCCACCTCACATAATCCACGTTCAACCGTAGGTACGATAACCGAAATTTATGATTATCTGCGCGTGTTATTTGCCAGAATTGGCGAACCGCGTTGCCCGGTGCATGGTACCAGTCTAGCGGCGCAGAGTATCAGCCAAATGGTGGATACACTAATGGCTTTGCCTGCCGATACGCGCCTTCTCATATTAGCGCCAGTCGTTCAAGGGCGGAAAGGGGAATATAAACAATTATTTAGCCATCTACGCAGTCAAGGTTATATCCGTGCACGCATTGATGGCAAAATAGAAGAACTTGACACAATCTCCCCTTTAAATGCAAAACAAAAACATAGCATTGAAGTGGTGGTAGATAGAGGTATTAAAGTAAAAGCCGAAAATCAGCTTCGATTAAGTGAATCTTTGGCAACGGCTGCTTTGTTAAGCGAAGGTTTAGTTACTGTTGTTGTGCAAGCGGATTCACCGAAAAAAAAATCTGAAGAATTAGTTTTTTCGGAACGGTTTGCTTGTTCACAATGTGGCTATAGCATTAGCGAATTAGAGCCTCGTTTGTTTTCATTTAATAATCCAGCAGGTGCGTGTCCTCAATGTGATGGGATTGGTCATGAACAAATTTTTGATGAAGAAAAAATAGTAACACCGCTTCTTAGTCTTTCAAGAGGGGCTATTCAAGGTTGGAATGCGCAAAATCCCTATTATTTTTCGCTTTTGAAGACCTTAGCTAAACATTATCAATTTTCTTTAGAGCAACCTTTCCATAAACTCGCAAAGAAAATACAAAAGATTATTTTGTATGGAAGTGGAGAAGAAGAACTTAAGTTTCATTATCAAGCACAAAAGGGCTATATATATAACAAGAAAAAACCCTTTGAAGGTGTTATCCCGATGATGAAACGTCGTTATCAGGAAACTGAATCACATATGGTGAGAGAAGAGTTGGCGCGTTATTTGGCAGTAAAACCCTGTACCGCATGTGGTGGGTCGCGTTTAAACAATGCAGCACGCCATGTTTTTATTGGAGACAGGTCCATCGCCAAGTGGGCTGCGTTGCCGATAGATCAACTAAAGATAAGCTTTGAACAATTAACTTTATCGGGACAACGTGCAAAAATTGCAAGTGGTCTAAAAAAGGAAATTGTTGAACGTTTAAATTTTCTCATCGATGTGGGGTTGGATTATTTAGCATTAGATCGTAGTTCCGATACTTTGTCGGGGGGCGAATCGCAGCGAATTCGACTCGCGAGTCAGATTGGTTCGGGTCTAGTAGGTGTGATGTATATTTTAGATGAACCTTCTATTGGCTTACACCAGAGAGATAATGCACGTTTGTTGAGCACTTTGTTACGTTTAAGAGACCTCGGAAATACGGTCATTGTGGTAGAACATGATGAAGATGCAATACGTCATGCGGATCATGTTATCGATATGGGACCTGGAGCAGGCGTTCACGGCGGAGAAGTTATTGCGCAAGGCTCGCCCGCTGCCGTTATGCGTAATCCCAAATCCTTGACAGGGAAATACCTCTCAGGGCAATGTCGTATCGTATGCGCTGCAAAGCAACGGCATAAGCTAGATCCAACACGCTTACTGAAGTTGACAGGCGCTACAGGAAATAATTTAAAAGATATCGATATTGAAATTCCTTTGGGTTTAATGACATGCATTACGGGTGTTTCTGGTTCTGGAAAATCGACATTAATCAATGATACGCTCTATCCATTAGCGGCTAGAGAATTGAATGCAGCCACATTGCTACAGCCGGCGCCTTATCGTCAAATTACAGGTTTAGAACAACTGGATAAAATCATTGATATTGATCAAAGTCCTATTGGTCGTACACCTCGTTCTAATCCCGCTACTTATATAGGCATGTTTACCTCTATCCGTGAATTATTTGCTGCGACGCCAGAAGCACGGTCGCGCGGTTATACACCAGGTCGATTTAGCTTTAATGTTAAAGGAGGGCGCTGTGAATCCTGTGAAGGCGATGGCGTAATGAAGGTCGAGATGCATTTTCTTGCTGATATTTATGTACAATGCGATATATGTAAAGGCCAGCGTTATAATCGAGAGACGTTGGAAATACGTTATAAAGATAAAACAATCTATCAAATTCTAGAAATGACTGTAGAAGAAGCCTGCGAGTTCTTTAAAGCGATTCCGGCGCTTGCCAAAAAATTACAAACCTTGATTGAAGTAGGGCTTGCTTATATCCATCTCGGCCAAAGTGCACCGACTCTATCTGGAGGAGAAGCGCAGCGTGTTAAACTGGCCAAGGAGCTGAGTAAACGAGATACCGGAAGAACATTATATATCCTAGATGAACCGACAACGGGTTTGCATTTTTATGATATCGAACAGCTTTTAAAGGTGTTACATAGTTTACGTGACCGTGGTAATACGGTTGTCGTGATTGAACATAATCTGGATGTAATTAAAACAGCAGACTGGGTTATTGATCTGGGTCCCGAGGGAGGAGTGAGAGGAGGGCAGATTATTTGTGTAGGTACGCCTGAACAAGTTGCTAAAACCCCTCAGTCTTATACCGGACAGTTTTTAAAACCATTATTAGGGAAACAGACCCGATTAAGCGCCGAAAAAAATGGCCGTCATGGATAAGAGGAATAGAAAAAAATAAACCGTTAACCGAAGTTATAACCAATACCGACAGCAACAAAGTCAATGTTACCTGGACGATTATTACTTAACGGTTGGATATATGTCCATGAAGTATCGACAGAGATATTCGGCGTAACATCATAACCTACGCCAACTGCTGCTTCGGGTGCCCCTATGTGCTTATCAATACCGGATATGCTGTTAATGTTTATCGAGCTAGGAGCTATGTTTGGGAGTTGTGTTACTTTTGCATTGAATAATGTCGTTAAATAAGCTAGTCCGAGTTTACCGTAAACATTAAACTTATTATTAATGGGAAAAATACCTTTCGCAACTATATCAAGTACATTTTGCTGCAACGATAGACTAGATATTCCTGTAAGTTCAACGCCATAAACTCTTCTTGTAGCTAATTGTAAATAGCCTGCTTCAAGCGCAAAATTTTGATTGAATTGATAACCGATAGCTAAGCGACCTGCTAGGCCGTTATTGGATACGTCAGTTGTATCCATTTCATTGGGAATAAATCGAGGGATAATAAATTTTTCGTTAATAGCTTCAATATTGGTTTTATCCTTCATATGTGTATTAGCATAGCCAAGCTGGCTGCTAATATATATACCGTGCACAGCAGCATTGGCAGCCATAACACTGAATGTGGAAATACCTAGTACAGAAATACTGGCTATTTTTTTTAGCATTTTGTTATGTTCATTTTAATCGAAGTTATAGTCCACACCCACAGCAACAAAATCAATGTTACCCGGACGATTTTTTCCTATAAGTTGAATATGTAACCACGAGGTATCAATGGAAACACTAGGTGTAATTTCATAGCTGACACCAACTGTGGTTTCAGGCGCCCATTTATGCTGTGTTATATCTGCAGCACCATTGAGATCATAGGTAGTAACCGTGTTATTATTACGGTATCTCTTACCATCTATTTTTGTAGTTAAATAGGCGGCTCCCAACTTACCATACATATTGAGATTATTGGTAATAAGCAAAATAGCTTTACCCGTTAAATCAATTGCACGTTGATTCAAGGAAATAGAAGCAGGAGTTCTATAAGAGTCTCCATTAATCTTTTTCTTACTTAATTGTAAATAACCCATTTCAATCGTAAAATGTTGGTTAAATTGATAACCAACCGCTAAACGGCCTGCTAAACCATTATTAGATAGATTAATTGCACCGCCATCGGCAGTAAATAGAGTCTTAGTTGCATCCCAAATAGCAGCGATGTTGGTTTTATCCTTCATATGCGTACTAGCATAACCGAGCTGAACACTAATATACGTATTGGGCACAGCGGCATTGGAGACCATAACACTAAGCATGGAAATACTTAGTACATAAATACTAGCTATTTTTTTTAGCATTTCCTTATGCTCATTAGCTACTTAAATTTAGATATTATTATTAATATTTTATCTTTCTTTTATAATATAAGCAATGTTAAAAATGGGTACATCGCTCGTACTTGAAGATGCGAACTTTTTAAATTCGTAGCGAACGGTATTCCGATCACATGGGGTAATGAGTATGGATTATCTCTGCAAAATTCAATAAAGAAAGAATTTAAGAGAAAAAATAAATAATAAAAAAGCCCAGAAATTTCTGGGCTTTTTCAAACTTAAGGTTAGATTAATAGACTAATCGATTAACCAAAGTTATAACCAATACCGACAGCAACAAAGTCAATGTTACCAGGTCGTTTATTTCCTATAGGTTGGATGTGTGTCCATGAAGTGTCAACAGAAACGTTTTGTGTAATGTCGTAACTTACACCGACAGCCGCTTCAGGTGCCCACTTGTGCTTGGCAATATTATAAATTTGATTATTATTCCCACTCGCTTTGCTATCGCTATCCACATCTTTAAATGTAATATTGCTGGTTAGATAAGCAATACCTAGCTTTCCGTAAATATTAAAGCGATCGGATAAGGGCAAAATACCTTTTGCTGCAATATCAATGGCATTTTGTTTAAGTTTTTCAGTTCCAGTAGGGAAAGCATAGGCTTCTTCAAAGTATTTTCCATTTTTTAACTGAAGATAACCTAATTCAAGCGCCAAATTTTGATTAAATTGGTAACCTACCGCTAAGCGGCCCGCTAAGCCATTATTGTTTAGATTCGTGCCTGCTGGTCCTGGACGATTTGGAGTATTATAAGCTTCCGTTTTGCCTTTCATGTGTGTATTGGCATACCCCAGCTGACCGGTGACGTATACGCCTGGAGCAGCGGCATTAGCTGCCATAACGCCGAGTGCAGAAACACCCAACACAGTGGTTGTTAGTATTTTTTTAAACATTTTATTATTCTCCTAAGAGCTTAACTAGTTAAGCTGGTCATTATTTAACCTTTATTTGGTATTGTCAACTTTTTGAGATATTTATATCTAAAAAATTGATTTAGGAGGTAAAGGTGAGTAGAGAGAGAGGAAGAAGAAAGGGACTTTAATGAGCAGGAGGGAAGATTATATACTTATTGTACCCCGCCCCTATCTTTCAAGCTATAAGTCATTGAAAAACTTAATACGAGTGGTATATAAAAATAAAAAAACCCGGGAATCCCCGGGTTTTTTATAAAACTTAAGGTTCGATTAATCGATTAACCGAAGTTATAACCTAAGCCGACGGCAACAAAGTCAATACTACCAGGACGGTTGTTTCCTACAGGTTGAATGCGTGTCCATGAGGTATCAACTGAAACGTTAGGCGTAATGTCATAGCTTACACCAATAGCCGCTTCAGGCGCCCATTTGTGCTTTGCTATATTAGCTGCGCCATTAAGATCGTAGGTAGCTGGGTTACCATTCTCAGTAGTTTTCCCATTTACTGTCGTTGTTAAATAAGCAACACCTAACTTACCATAAACATTCAAATTATTTGCAATAGGAAGAATAGCTTTACCCGCTAAATCAATTGCATTCTCTTTTAATGAAATAGAAGCTGGAGTCAAATCTGCGCCAATGGTTCCATTAACCTTTTTCTTATTTAATTGTAAATAACCCATTTCAACCGCAAAATTTTGGTTAAATTGGTAACCGATCGCTAAACGGCCCGCTAAACCATTGTTGGATAGGTTAGTTGCATCAGCTGCATCGGGTTTGAAATCAAGCTTAGCTGCTTCCGAAATAGCAGAGATATTGGTTTTGTTATTCATGTGGGTATTAGCGTAACCCAATTGGCCGGTCACATACACGCCTGGAGCGGCAGCATTAGCAGCCATAACACCAAGTGCAGAAACACCGAGTACAGCAGTTGTGAGTACTTTCTTAAGCATTTATTATTCTCTCCTAAGAGGTTAACTAGTTAAACGAAGCCCTATTTAAACGTTCAGCCAACTCATTGTCAAGCATGTCAAGTAGACAACCGCTCTATTTTGTATACGTTATTACTCAATATGTATGTAAGTAAAATGCTAAATGACGAAAATAAAAAGCAGCTAACATTACTAAAAAGATAATGTTATATCTAAAAAAACCCCTTTAAAAAAGGGGTTTTAATTGAGTTGATAGAAAAATTAACCGAAAGTATAACCTACACCAACAGCAAGGTAGTTGATGTTGCCAGCACGCTTGCTTGCCACAGGATGTATGTGCGTAAAGGAAGTGTCTACGCTGACATTCGGAGTAATGTCATAGCCCATACCTACAGCAACTTCAGGTGCCCATTGATGCTTAGCAATCCCGTATTGGTTATTGAGATCAATGGTAACAGGAACGGTATCGTTATGTTTTTCTTCTAACTGCGTCGTCAAATACGCAGCACCAACTTTTCCATAAATATTAACGTTATGGGTAATGGGTAATATGCCTTTTCCTGCGATATCGATTGCATTTTGCTGGTTGGAAGTGCTGATATTGCCTCCATTAATGGTTTCTTTTTGTAATTGCAGATAACCTACTTCAATCGCAAAATTTTGATTGAACTTGTAGCCCATCGCTAAACGACTGGCAAGACCGTCATTGGCTAAACCAACACCGACGTCAGCAGGGAGTTTAGATTTCATGTTTGTATCGGCATAACCTACTTGGCCGCTAACATATAAGCCAGCAGGTAATCCACCATTACGTTGCAAAGAAATCGCTTGCATGAATGAATCATTATTTTTAGCTTCGTTTACTTTTGCAACAGGTGCAGGTTTGCTTTTACGTGTAACAGAAGTGTGATGGGTGTGCTTTTTATTATTTTTAGCATCGTGGGAAGCGTCCGCAGGAGTTGCAGCATTCGCTGTTATAATCGCTAATGCTGAAACACTGAGTAGACCGGTTGTTATTATTTTCTTTAACATAGTTATTGTTTTCTCCTAAGAGATATTTTTTATTAGAGAGGCGACATTTAATCGTCTCTAGTGAAAATTGTCAATTTATTGCTTATAAGACAGCTATTTTTTCTCCAAGAGAGATTTGATAAGTAAAAAATATCTATTTTTTACCCTGCGGCTTTAATCCATATTATCTAACAATGTGGATTAAAGCGACGCAGAATTAAAATTAGAATTGCATTATCCAAAATAATAAGAAACGCCAATGGCATAAAAGTCACTACTAGGCGCGTGGTTACCGCCCCCAACCTTTTGAATACGATTCCAGGAAACATCAATCGGTACATTTGGCTTTAGTGTGTAACTCAAGCCGAGACCAAAAGTAGGTTCTAAGGTATTTGAGTAGTTAGAAAATGAAGCTGTCTTAGGCGCTGTTGCATTCGCATAGCCTTGAGAATTGGCCTTCACATAGGCAATTCCTAATTTTCCGTAAGCACTCAAGTCATTGGTTAGCGGTACAATACTTTTTCCAACTAAATCGTAGGCTCTTTCTTTGCTGGAGGCGCCTGCCGCATAACCCGAACCACTTGCGTTAATATCCGTGTTACTGAAGCGACGATAACCTAATTCAACGGCTAAATTTTCATTAAGTTGATAACCAAAAGCTAAACGATAAGCAATGGCATTATTGTTGAGATCGGGTAAACCTACAGGGGTGCCTGCATTTCTCACACTAACCAGGTCACTTGTCTTAATATGGGTATTACCGTAGCCCAATTGTGCACTGGCATAAAACCCAGGCATTTCCGCATGCGCAGCTTGAGTGATACTAAAGGAAGAAATACCTATGAGTAAGGTAGCGGTGGAAATTTTTTTTAGCATAATGCCTCCAACGTTTAGAATTATATTAATAAGGCTGTGTATTAAAATTTAATGATTGTTAAGAGGTTGTCTTCAACTGAAGACAACCTCTAATGTAAATTAGTTTATCCCTATTTCCTTCTTTTAACCATAGCGACGATGATTAAAATGGGTGTGTATTACCAATTTAATCATAATTATAAATATAAATTTTTATGAGTATCTTAACCAAAGTAATAAGCAAGTCCTACGGAGTAAAAATCAGCATTGGGGATGGAATTATTTCCACCGACGCTTTGTAGGCGAGTCCAGGCTAAATCAAGCAAAATACTCGGCGTTATGTCATAACTTAAACCTAGGCCAAATGCAGGGATCCAACTATCGGAGTAACCTAAATAAGACACTCCATTTACAATGGTTGAACCATTGGCTTTAAAGTAGGCTAATCCCAATTTGCCATAGATATCAAAGTTAGTAGAAAGGGGTAATATCGGTTTTGCCATAAAGTCGATAGCTTTTTCGCTTAAGGAAATATTTTGACCGAGAACCCCGCCGACACCGGAGAAGTTTACGTCGGAGAATCGAATATAACCTACTTCTACTGCTAAGTTCTGATTAAATTGATAACCGCCAGCAACACGGCCTGTAAAAACGACTCTGTCGTTAATCGAAAGGGCCGCAGCATCCGATGCTTGTGCATGTGTATTACCTGATCCAATTTGGCCTAAAATATAAAACCCTGGGACAGTAGCATTCGTTAAAGCCGGAAAGGTACAGAAGAGAAGAAATAGGGTTTTTAATCCAATTTTTTTACACATGATTACGCACTCCTTGCGAATAAAAATAGCTCGATTAGTATTTACGATACGATGGAAATCATTTTAAAAGTTGCTCTACTTATTATACGATACCTTTCATGAACCAGCACTATCGTTTCCCCGCTTATCTACGTTTACTTCGGTTCCATCAGCCTGTTGGGGGCTTTTTGCTTTTATGGCCAACATTATGGGCATTGTGGTTAGCAGGAAATGGACATCCCTCTATTAAGCTTATTTTTTTATTTACGCTAGGTACTTTTTTAATGCGGGGGTTAGGCTGTGTTGCTAATGATATTGCTGATCGAAACTTTGATGGTTTTGTGACTCGAACAAAGAAAAGGCCTTTAGTTAGCGGCGAAATAACGCTTAAAGAAGCATTGATTTTGTTATTATTTTTATGTTTTTTAGCACTCTGCTTAGTACTTCAGCTTAATTACTTGACGATAAAGCTTTCTATTATTGGTCTTGCTCTAGCACTTATTTATCCTTATACCAAGCGTTTTACTTACTGGCCGCAGTGGGTATTGGGATTGGCATTCTCATGGGGAGTTCCCATGGCGTTTGCAGCGCAAATGAATAAAGTACCCGCTATTGCTTGGCTACTTTTTATGAGTGCCTCTTTATGGCCATTGGCTTATGATACGATATATGCCATGGTGGATAGGGAAGATGATAAAAAAATAGGCATTAAGTCAACAGCACTTTTGTTTGGTCGAAATGAAACGCTTTTTATAGGGATAGTCCAGTGTACTTTTATCGCTTTATTGATTTGCTTAGGCCTTTTGCTTAAATTGCACGGCATTTTTTATATAGCCTTAAGCGTTGCTGGTGGATTGCTGATTTATCAACACTATTTGATTAAAGATCGAAAGCCCGAGCATTGCTTTAAGGCCTTTCTTAATAATAACTGGGTAGGCGCATTATTATTTTTAGGATTCCTATTAGGTATGTTATGAATAAAATAGTTATATATCCTGGCACGTTCGACCCTATTACCAATGGACATCTTGATCTGGCGCAACGCGCGGCACGTTTATTTGAACATGT
The DNA here is from genome assembly GCA_040390025.1 of Pseudomonadota bacterium. GTDB lineage: Bacteria > Pseudomonadota > Gammaproteobacteria > Diplorickettsiales > Diplorickettsiaceae > JAVHYG01. Next base: position 111,912 of record JAZJZD010000007.1, read on the forward strand.
CATTGTCGCTGTCGCTAAAAATCCAAGTAAGACACCCTTATTTGCTTTGGATAAACGAATCGAATTAGCAAAGGGTGCATTAGAGAATTTAAATAACGTAACAGTAACGGGGTTTGATGGTTTGCTAATAGACTGCGCAAAGCAACATAAAGCGCACGTAATCCTTAGAGGATTACGTGCTGTTTCCGATTTTGAATATGAATTTCAATTAGCGAGCATGAACCGAAATATGATGCCAGAGCTGGAAACCTTGTTTTTAACACCTTCAGAACAACATTCGTTTATTTCAGCCAACTTAGTCAGAGAGATTGCAAGTCTTGGCGGGAATGTGGCACAGTTTGTTCCTCCTATTGTTGCTCAGGCATTAAAAGAATGCGTGCGCTAAACAAAGTATACTATGGCTCTTTTAATTACCGATGACTGCATAAACTGTGATGTATGCGAACCAGAATGTCCCAATGAGGCTATTTCACAGGGCGAGCTCATCTATGAAATAAACCCTGATAAATGTACCGAATGTGTCGGTCATTTTGATGCGGCACAATGTGTCCAGGTTTGCCCTGTAGCCTGTATTATCATTAATCCAAAGCATTTAGAGACCCAAGAACAGCTTTTAGAAAAGTATAAAAAATTAACGGCTGTAAAGGAAAACGCGGCTTAGGGCTTCTTATAACAGCCAAATCAAGCGACAAAGTATAAGTAAAAAAGCTTAGTTGTTGTTTTTTTTAAACCAAGACCTCATAATACGCCTCCTAGACCTATGCCAAAAGACAGCTTTTCGCGTAAGTCCAGGTTTTCAGAATTGCTTATTTAAGAGGGCCTTCTATGGCAGTCCAAAAATCACGTAAATCCCATTCCAAACAAGGTATGCGCCGTGCGCATAGCGCTTTAAGTTCTCCTTCGCTGGCTATTGATGCAACTAGCGGTGAAACCCACTTACGTCACCATGTCACTAAAGATGGCTATTATCGTGGAAAAAAGGTCATAAAGGATAAGGAATAATTCCTTTAAAATGTCCCACTATACACTTGCAATTGATGCCATGGGGGGGGATTACGGACCGTCCGTGACGGTTCCTGCTGCCTTAACGGCCCTAAACGCGGATCCTGGGCTGCGTATTATCTTGGTGGGTGATATTGCCGCATTACAACAACAGCTACAGCTTAATAAAGCCATTATTCATGAGCGTTTGATACTTCATGCGGCTTCACAAACCGTGGCCATGGATGAGCCTCCTGCTTTAGCCTTACGTAACAAAAAAGATTCTTCGATGCGTGTTGCAATTAATCTTGTTAAGGATGGCCTTGCCCAAGCCTGTGTCAGTGCGGGAAATACCGGCGCACTCATGGCAACAGCTCGTTTTGTCCTAAAAACCTTACCAGGAATTGATAGACCGGCTATTTCTGCTATGTTGCCGACGATGAAAGGACAGACGAAAGTGCGTGTATTAGATTTAGGAGCAAACGTAGATTCACAACCTGAATATCTCTTTCAATTTGCTGTCATGGGATCTGTATTAAGCGAATCAGTGGATAACATTGATAAACCTCGTGTAGGTTTACTCAACATTGGTTCCGAAGAAATTAAGGGTAATGAGCAGGTAAAAAAAGCGGCTGAAATGTTAAAAGCAAGTAGTCTCAACTATATTGGCTACGTCGAAGGCGATGCGATTTACCAAGGTATAGCCGATGTCGTTGTGTGTGATGGTTTTGTGGGTAATGTTGCTTTAAAGGTAACAGAAGGCGTTGCCAAATTAGTCAGCCATTATATTAAATTAGCCTTTAACCGCAATTGGTTTGCACGACTTTGTGGTTTAGCCGCTTTATATGCCTTAAAAGGGTTACGTAAGCAATTAGATCCCGCGCATTATAATGGAGCAAGTTTAATTGGATTAAGAGGCATTGTTGTTAAGAGTCACGGTAGTGCAGATGCCTTTGCATTCAGTAATGCAATCAATGAAGCGGTCTTAGAAGTTAAGAAAAATATTCCCGAACGAATTAAAGAGCAAGTTGTTGGGCTATTAAAGGAATCTGACACTGATTTATGAAATATTCTCAGATAGCCGGTACGGGTGCTTATTTACCAGAAAAAATTTTAACGAATGCTGATTTAATGAGACAAGGAGTTGATACCACAAATGAGTGGATCATTGAACGTACGGGCATTCATCAGCGGCATTTAGTGGGCTCACAAGATAGTACCTCGAGTATGGCCATTGCTGCCGCAAAGCAAGCAATAGAAGCGGCTTCTTGCACAGCGGCGGATATCCAATTAATTATTGTTGCAACAAGTACACCGGATAAATTTTTCCCGAGTACGGCCTGTTTAGTCCAATCAGCTTTAGGTGTAGATGGCTGTCCTGCGTTCGATGTCGTAGCCGCTTGCGCCGGATTTAATTACGCGCTAAGTGTCGCGGATCAATTTATCCGTAATGGTCAAGTCAATACAGCACTGGTTATTGGTAGCGAAACCATGTCGAGTATTATCAATTGGGAAGATAGATCGACCGCTATTTTATTTGGTGATGGTGCTGGCGCTGTCGTCTTAAAAGCAGCGGATGAGCCAGGAATTATCTCCACACATCTACATGCGGCAGGTTCCTATAAGGATTTGCTCTATTTAGGTACCGGTTTGCGCGAAGAAAAAGCGCATTTGGTGATGCAAGGGCATGAAGTTTTTAAAATTGCAGTTAATAAGTTGAGTGCTGTATTAGAAGAAACGTTAAAAGCAAATCAAATAGATGCTGAAAAGATTGACTGGTTAATTCCTCATCAAGCTAATCTACGCATTATTAGCGCTATGGCTAAGAAATTAGCGATGTCACTGGATAAAGTGGTAGTTACCGTGGATAAACATGGAAATACTTCAGCCGCTTCGGTTCCTTTAGCATTAGATACGGCCGTGCGTGATGGACGTATAAAGCGGGGTCAATTGTTACTGATGGAAAGTTTTGGTGCCGGTTTGACGTGGGGGTCTGCATTAGTACGCTACTAAAACAGCAAAGCCGAGAATTTTATTTGATTTCGTTGTTGGATTGGCTTTTCCAATGTTCATGTACTCCGTGTACACTGCGCTTCTCAAAGCCAATCGTCTAGAACTCAAATAAAATATTCGACTCAAGTAAGTTATTGATTATTCCAAATAAATAAAGATATGTCTAAAAAAATTGCTTTTATTTTTCCAGGCCAAGGTTCACAAGCAGTCGGTATGTTATCGACTTTTGTGCCTGAGTATCCAATTATCCAAGAAACTTTTGCTGAGGCTTCCGAAGCATTAAATATTGATCTCTGGAAATTAAGCCAGGACGGTCCAGAGATAAGTTTGAATCAAACTGAAAACACACAACCTGCTTTGTTGGCAGCTAGCGTTGCACTCTGGCGGCTTTGGCGCGAAAAAGGCGGTGCTTTACCGCTATTTATGGCAGGACATAGTTTAGGTGAATACTCTGCGCTGGTTTGTGCAGGATCGCTGGAGTTCGTTACGGCTATTCGATTGGTAGCCGAGCGCGGGCGCTTAATGCAAGCCGCTGTACCGATCGGCACAGGCGCCATGGCAGCGATAGTCGGTTTAGAAAACGCGAAACTCCAAGAACTCTGCGACTCGCTTAAGAATGGTCAAGTGTTATCCCCAGCGAATTATAATTCAATTGGACAAACCGTTGTCGCAGGAAATAGCGAAGCTATTGATAGGCTCGTGGCGCAGGCAAAACAAGCGGGTGCTAAACTGGCTAAACGTATACCCGTTAGCGTTCCTTCTCATTGCGCATTAATGATACCTGCGGCAGAACGCTTGGCAGAACAGCTGCAACCGCTTACTTTTCTAAAACCACAATTACCGATTATTAATAATGTCGATGTAAAAATAGAGGAAGCACCACAGGTTATTAAGAACGCATTAGTAAGGCAATTGTTTAGTCCAGTACGTTGGGTAGAAATTATTCAAAGTTTGGAACAAGCACAGATTGAACTTCTCATAGAATGTGGTCCGGGTAAAGTATTGGCTGGTTTGAATAAGCGAATTACGTCTATTCCTACTTTATCAATTCAAGAACCCGAAACCCTGCAACAAGCTTTAATTGCGTAAGGATTTTTATGTTATTACTTGAAAATAAAATGGCGTTAGTCACAGGTGCTAGCCGCGGTATTGGTCAAGCGATTGCTTTAGAATTTGCAAAACAAGGTGCTTTTGTAGCAGGAACAGCAACGACATTAGAGGGTGCGGAAAAAATTTCAGAAATGTTTACGAAGGCGGGAGTAAAAGGACAAGGTTTTGTTTTGAATGTGACAGATGCAACATCCAGAGAAAATTTATTTACTGAATTAAAAAAATTAGAAGATTTTGGCTCGCCCGATATTTTAGTTAATAATGCCGGAATTACACGTGATAATATTTTATTGCGTATGAAAGAAGAAGAATGGGATGCAGTTATTGCTACCAACTTAAGTTCAGTTTTTCATTTAACGCAACGTTGTTTGAAATCGATGTGTAAAGCAAAATGGGGTCGTATTATTACCATTTCATCGATTGTTGGTACCACAGGAAATCCAGGACAAGCCAATTATGCAGCTGCCAAGGCAGGAATTATTGGTTTTACAAAAGCCCTAGCGCAAGAATATGCTGCACGTAACCTTACGGCTAACGTTGTGTCACCGGGGTTTATAACAACAGATATGACAGCCAAGTTAACGGATGATCAAAAGGAAGTACTATTAAAAAAAATCCCTGCAGGACGTCTAGGGGAACCCATTGATATTGCACATGCTTGTGTTTTTTTAGCGTCATCCTGGGCAGATTATATTACCGGTCAAACTTTGCATGTAAATGGCGGAATGGTCATGGTTTGAACAGAGTTTGAATTATTCTGCCGATAATAGATTATATATTTTAGCTGAAGTAACTTGCGTTAATGCAAGAATTGAATAAACTAAGCGACAGGTTTTTTTATAAACGTAGAGGAGATGTGGAGTGAGTACAATTGAAGAACGCGTGAGAAAGGTCGTCGTTGAGCAACTTGACATAAAACCCGAAGAGGCCACGATGGAAGCTTCTTTTGTTGACGATTTAGGCGCTGACTCTTTAGATACCGTTGAACTGGTAATGGCATTAGAAGAAGAATTTGATACTGAAATTCCCGATGACCAAGCCGAAAATATCCGTACCATTCAACAAGCAGTGGACTATATTAAAAAACATCACGAAGAATCAGCAAAGGGATCCGCTTAGAATTAAGTTTGTATATAACTCTGGGGGCGACACAGTGAAAAAAAAACAGCGACGTGTTGTAATAACTGGCGTAGGTATGGTGACGCCTTTAGGTCTTAACACAAAAGAAACCTGGGAAGCCATTCTTTCGGGTAAAAGCGGTGTAACACCTATTGATTTTTCTTCTGAGGGTTCATTATTTAAGTCATTTGAGCCAGATAAATTTCCTTGCCAGTTTTCCGCCAGTGTAAAAGGGTTTGATGGAGCCGCTTATATTGATAGAAAAGAATTAAAAAAAATGGATTTGTTTATTCAATATGGTTTAGCGGCTGCATTGGAAGCTATTACGGATTCGAAATTAGAAATAACGGTTAAAAATGCTGAACGGATCGGCGTTGCGGTAGGATCTGGAATTGGTGGATTACCTTTTATTGAAGAAAATCACAGCAAGTTAGAAAAAGGAGGTCCCAAGAAAATATCGCCATTCTTTATACCAGGTGCTATTACCAATATGGTAGCGGGTCAAATTTCAATTCGTCATGGAATGAAAGGGCCTAATGTCGCAGTGGTAACGGCGTGTACAACGGGGACACATAATATTGGCTTAGGTGCGCGTACGATAGTTTATGGTGATGCGGATGTAATGGTAGTAGGGGGTTCTGAAATGGCCACTACACCTTTAGGTTTAGGCGGATTTTCAGCGTGCCGCGCATTGTCTACTCGAAATGCAGAACCAGAAAAAGCGAGTCGACCTTGGGATAAAGGAAGAGATGGGTTTGTGTTGGGTGACGGTGCGGGTATTCTAATTTTAGAGGAATACGAACGCGCTAAACAACGCAATGCACCAATTTATGCTGAATTGGTCGGATTTGGTATGAGTGCTGATGCTTATCATATGACGAGTCCCGCACCTGACGGACAAGGGGCGATGGCGGCAATGTTAAATACTTTACATGATGCCAATATAGATAAAGAAAAAGTGGGCTATATTAATGCACATGCGACTTCTACACCGTTAGGTGATGAACTTGAATTAAGGGCTATTCGCCGAGTATTCGGAGAACATGCTAAAAAGCTAGCGATTAGCTCCACTAAATCCATGACGGGTCATTTATTGGGTGCAGCCGGTGCTGTTGAGGCCATTTTTACGATTTTAGCACTTCGCGATCAAAAGGTACCTCCGACGATGAACTTAGAGAATCCCGGTAATCCGCCAAATTCAAATAATTCCAATAACTCCGATGATGATTACATGGGTCTTAATTTTGTTCCAAATAAATTACAAGAATTAAAAATGGATTATGCTTTATCTAATTCATTTGGATTTGGTGGAACCAATGCTTCCTTACTTTTTGCACGCTTATAAAAGGTATGTCTAAAAGATTGACGCTTTTTGCTTTCATTCTTCTTATTCTATCAATTTTTTTTACGTATTTTGCAGTGCAATATCATCGCTTTTTGATAACGCCACTTTCAAAAACCCAAACTATCCATTATATTTTTGAACCCGGTTCATCGCTTCATCACTTAGTAAACGACTTGACAGCACAAGGTTATATTCACCATCCACGCTTCTTTTTTTTATTAGCCTACTCTAAAGGTGCTACCAATAAGCTAAAAACAGGCGAATATTTGTTTGATGCGGGAACAACACCCAATCAGTTATTGGAACAAATGCTAGCAGGGGATGTTATTTTACATCGCTTTACAATCGTTGAAGGATGGACTTTTCAACAGCTAATGACCGCATTAAATACATTACCTTATGTAAAACATAGGATGGATCAGATATCTCCAGAACAGGTGTTGGCTAATCTCGGCTTACCGCCGGAAAATCCTGAAGGCTTATTTTATCCAGCGACCTATTATTTTAGTCTAGGTGCAAAAGATACCGATTTATTGAAATGGTCTTATCAGCTTTTAGAAAAAAAATTAAGCCAAGCATGGTCCAAACGAGAAACTGGCTTACCCTATAAAACACGTTACGATGCGCTTATTGCGGCTTCTTTAGTTGAAAAAGAAACCGCGATATCTAAAGAGCGACCGATGATTGCAGGTGTCATTGCCAGGCGTTTACAAAAAGGAATTCCGCTGCAGATCGATGCGAGTATTATTTACGGTTTAGGAAGTCATTACACAGGAAAATTAACTATCGAAGACTTACGCAAAGATACACCTTACAACACCTATACGCGAAGAGGCTTACCGCCCACACCGATTGCTATGCCGAGCTTGAGCTCTATCGATGCTGTGCTACATTCCGACCATAGTCAAAATCTTTATTTTGTGGCTAAAGGCGATGGTAGCCATCAATTTTCGAGTAATTTAGCGGAACACAATAGGGCCGTGCAAATATATCAATTAGATATGCGCTACCCTTATATCAGAAAAAGAAGCAAAAATTGTCAATCACTGTGGTACTTGAGTCGACGCATGAAATCGCTATTTTGCAATTGAAGACACTCTCTAAGGTAGGTTCCCATTAATAACGCTCCCCGTTTTATCGCACTCGAAGGTATTGAAGGTGTAGGAAAATCAACACAGTTACTTTTTGTTACGGATTATTTAAAACAAAAAAATATTCCTGTGACGGTAACACGAGAACCCGGCGGAACAGACATAGCTGAAGCTATTCGAGAATTAGTATTAACCCGCTCTTTTCCTAATGAAACGTTAACCCGCGACGCTGAATTATTATTGTTTTTTGCGGCGCGCGCTCAACATATTGATAAAGTTATTAAACCTGCTTTACAACGTGGCGATTGGGTTGTCTGTGATCGTTTTACGGAAACGAGTTATGCCTATCAAGGTGGAGGGCGCGGTATCGATTTGGCCTTTATTGCGGATCTGCAAAAATGGATACAAAAAGATTTGCAAATTGATTGTGTGCTCTTACTGGATACGCCCGTCGAAATTGCATTGCAACGAATGCAGCAGCGTAAAAAAGAAGATCGTATTGAAGCAGAAAAGCAGGATTTTTTTAAGCGCGCGCGGAGCACCTATCTTGAACGTGCAAAACACATGCCAAATATCTATCATATTATTGACGCGAGCCTTACCCTAGAAGCAGTGCAAGTGCAAATCAAACAGGTATTAGACAAACTCGTTCAATCCTATCTATGAATAATACTTTATTAGCGCCACTGCCTTGGCAACAAAAACAATGGCAACATCTCTATCAATTACATCAAGCCAATCGTTTGCCCCACGCGTTACTTTTTACAGGCCAATCCGGACTCGGAAAGCGCTTATTTGCGGCGCATTTTGCAAAAACATTGCTATGTAAATCTGCATTAATCGCGGGTAGTGCTTGTCAGCATTGTCGAGACTGCTTATTAGTTGCTGCCAATACACATCCCGATCTTTCCTGTGTTGTTCCAGATAAAGTAGGGAAGGGCATTAAAATTGAACAAATACGAAATATTATTGAACAATCTAACCAAACAACACAATCGGCTTATAAAATTATTATCATTGATCCGGCTGAAAGCTTATTAGTGGCGGCTAGTAATGCTTTATTAAAAAATTTAGAAGAACCTACGGATCGCACCCTATTTATTTTGATTACAGGTAATCCTGGACTATTATTACCGACCATTCGTAGTCGTTGCCAGTTTATTCGATTTACTACACCGCAGCAATCGCAAGGAAAAGATTGGGTACGTGAACAGATTCCTGATTTTCAATCTATTGATGAGCTCTATGCGCTAGCCGATGGCGCACCCTTACAAGCGGTAGGCTATGCGGAAACAGGTGTGTTTGAAATCTATAAAAATTTACTGACCGTATTAATACAGTTAGTAAAAAAAGAAATTGATCCAGTAAAACTAGCGGAAAGTTATTTAAAAACCGAGTTGTCTACTGTTTTACATTGCCTAATACGACTAGTCAGCGATATAATTAAAGCTAATTTTATAATGGACGCTGATACAAACGGCAATTCAAAAAGCTTGCGTGTATTAGCAAAAGCGTTAGATACATCCTTCTTATTTAACTATTTCGAACAATTAATCAAGTATCGACAACATGCTAAAATAGCATTAAATCAGCAGCTCCTGTTAGAAGATTTATTTTGCTGTTGGTATTTGCGGGGGAAAGCATGCACCTAGTTGATTCACACTGTCACCTCGATCGGCTCGATCTAGATTATTTTCAAAAGGATCTCAGTCAGCTATTAATCTTAGCAAGAGAACAGGGTGTTATTCATTTCCTTTGCGTAGGTATTGATTTAAAAACCTTTCCTGCTGTGTTAGCCATAGCAGAACAATTTTCTGATGTTTCTGCTTCAGTAGGTGTACATCCCACCGAAGAAGTGGATAAAGAACCGACATTAGAAGAACTTATTGCATTAGCAAAGCATCCGAAAGTCGTGGCTATCGGTGAAACGGGACTTGATTACTACCGTGATACGACTAAAAAAGAAGAACAACAAACACGGTTTCGCAAACATATTCAAGCAGCGATTGCTGTTAACAAACCTTTGATTGTGCATACTCGAGACGCAAGAGAAGATACCATTGCGATTTTAAAAGAAGAAAGTGCAGAAAAAGCCCGTGGTGTATTACATTGCTTTACTGAAGACCTTGCTATGGCAACAGCCGCGATAAAAATAGGGTTTTATATTTCCTTTTCTGGCATTTTGACCTTTAAGAATGCCAAAGAATTGCAATCTGTTGCGCAGCAGCTACCCTTCGATCGAATTTTGATCGAAACTGATTCTCCTTATTTAGCGCCAACTCCCTTTAGAGGAAAATCAAACCAACCCGCCTATGTACGTTATGTGGCTGAAAAATTAGCAGAACTGCGTAATGTCTCCTTAGAAAACATTGCTACACAGACTACAAATAATTTTTTTCATCTATTTCGGGGATGTCAAAACGATTAACTCCCCTTGCAGAAGTAGAGTCAGAAATCGCTAGGTTATGACTATCATCGTGCCGAATGACGACACACCCTATTTAATCATTAATTGGTAATTTGAAGTATTACCCCAATTGGTAATTTAATTTAAAAACGATAAGGGAGGGTTTGAGCTATGTCAAAAGGGAAACTATTAAGCCAACAATTACAGAAAGCGCTAGCAAACGAAAACTTAGCCGATGTAAAAACGCATCTCGAAGCCGGTGCTAATATTTTAGATAATACTATCTTAGCCATGGGTATTCAAAACGAGGAAATAATTAACATCCTTGTACCTTATATTTCAGAAGAATATAAAGAAAAACAAACTAAATATAAAATTAGTCCGGAGTGTTACCCACAATATATGTTCCGTTTTCTGAAGCTAGGATATTCCATCGAAGAAGCTAACAAAATTATTTTCCAAAAAAAATACGGTTCTACTATTGACGTTCTATTGAACCAATCACACTCAAAATTAATGACGTTAGGCTATCAACATAAGGATATTGTGCGTATAGCAAGCTGTGGTGCTAGCTTTCAGAATATTATTAAGAGTTTGCTTGAATCACACGAAGTGATCGAATTAGGGTTTTCTCAGGAAGAAATTATCAAGGTAGTGGCGTGTGATGGTGGCTCCAATAATCTTTTGGCCTTGACGCAAAATGAAAAACCATTGCGCGCGCTAGGTTTTTCTCGGAAAGAACTTATCAAAGTAGTGGCGCACTCGGGTGGTTCCAATAATCTTCAGGCGCTAATAAACTACGTGGACCCTTTAGAGCAAGGTACGGAAACAAACAAAATCTTTACTTCCGAAATGCGCGATGCGTTGGTAAAAATAGTGGCGCATCATGGTGGCGCCAAAAACCTTCTGGCATTAGCGCAACATGAAAAACCACTATGCGCGCTAGGTTTTTCTCGAAAAGAACTGATCAAGGTAGTCGCGCATGATGGTGGCTCCAATAACCTTCAGGCTCTAATAAACTATATGGAGCATTTAAAGGAAGATAAGACAGAAATAACCAAAATCCTCAATTCCAAAATGCGAGACGCGCTGGTAAAAATAGTGGGGCACGATGGAGGCTCCAAAAATCTTGCCGCGTTGACCCAACATGAAGGACCATTGCGCGCGCTAGGTTTTTCTCGGCAAGAACTAATCAAGGCAGTAGGGCACAACGGCGGTTCTAATAACCTTCAGGCTTTAGTAAACTATGCGGACTATTTAAAACAAGATGGCACAGAAATAAGCAAATTTCTTACTTCTGAAATGCGCGACGCACTGGTAAAAATAGTGGCACGTCATGGTGGCTCCAAAAATCTTGCCGTATTAACCCAACATGAAGCGCCATTGTGCGCGATAGGTTTTTATCGGCAGGAGCTGATCAATGTAGTAGCGCATGATAGCGGCTCTCATAATCTTCAGTCGCTAATAAACTATGTAGACCATTTAAAGCAAGATGGCGTAGAAACAGGCAAATGTTTTACCTCAGAAATGCGCAAAATATTGGTGAAAATAGTGGCGCACGATGGTGGTTTCAAAAATCTTGCGGCTCTGCTTGAAAATGAACCTAATCTTGATAAATTAGGTTTATCTAAAGATAAAAGAATTTATCGCTTGTTACAAAGGAAAGCTGGACATCAACGTTTAAAATTTTTTCTTCATTATTACCTTTTTTTCTACCATTGCAATGCGGTCCAAGCACTATTAGCCTCTTGCTCTATTAGCGCTTATTTAAGCGTAGAAAAGCTAAATACTATTTTAGCGCTAAACGCCTTGTCTTATTATCTAAAAGAAACGACTAACGACGATGAATTCAACTTACTAAGTTGGAACAGTTCTCGTTTTCCTGATGAGCTGTCTTTGTTAAATAAAATTCTTACCATTGTAAACAGAAAATTAAAAGGCGATATTTATCCATTGAAACTGCAAAGGGCTAATAACAACTATCGTATAACTTCACGGACGAGTCGCGCTGTTATTTTAAACCAGATTGAAAAAAAATTAACTCAATATTCTTTTAATGATAGCGTGCAACTTCAGGAGTTATTAACTATTAGGAATGCGGACTGCTATCGGTTGCTGCAAAACCCTGAAGGTAACAAAGAAGTTTACTGGCTTGATGTTCGACCCTGGAAACGGGTTTTTCCTGATAAAAATTTGCAGACTACATTGACAAAGCTGTTAAAAAAGGGAGTAAAAGACAGTGACATTCTTTTAGACGAAAATGAATCTCCAAGTCAGAGTTTGTCTATTTTGCGTATTGGAGAACATGCTTTATCCATACCCGTTAGCGTTATAGAAGCGATCGTTAATGATTATCCCAATTTACATCGCTACCAGCTTATTTTAAGCAAAGATGTCCCAAGGGATTGGGAAACAAAGTTGGGTTTTCTATATCTTTACAAGACCGATAAAACGCTGGAATACGTCGTTAAGAATGGCAAAAAATTAGAAAATTTGGTTATTAATATGAGTTCATTAACCTCTAAGCAAAATGATGAAATCAGTGAAGCATTTGCATCAACAGATTCAAAGTCCCAATTGTACCGATCAACGCTAAGGGCACTATCAAGACTTATTTTGGATACTGGAAAAAACCATTACCTTTTCAGCAAAGATTCGGATGAGATAATCGAGTTTATTGATTACCCAGATAATTTTTTTTCTTACCCCGAAGACAAACTTGTTAGTATTACTAAACTCAATAAGTCCCCTATACTTGATAACACTATTCACCCTATTTTAGAAAGTAGTCATGCGGAGATAACGGTTCTAGCAAATAATAACGAACCTAATAAAATTCCGTATTTATCAATGCCTATTTTAAAAGTGAGCCCTATAAGACCGACATTACCTAACAAGAACTCTCAAGCTACGTGTAACTCCTTAGGAGAAATAGGAAGCAATTTAGTAGCAAATAATAAATTTATAGAATGTGATAATATGAGGCAAGATGAAATAAAAAAAAATTATAAACCTAAAAGAAAATTACCACCATTATCTGTGTTTAGTGAGCAGAAAAAATCAAAAAAAAATGTAACTGCTGAACGGGCAGATCAAATGGTTTCTGGAGGAGGTATCTATTTAGGCGAGGGTACTTATAACCGAGTGTATCGCTTTGGTTCAACCGTTCAGAAAACCAGAAAGAATACGGCACTTGAAATGGATGGAGCAAAACGTGCTGTACGCGTTTTTAATGAAATTAATAAGGAGTTAAACTCGGAGCCAGGGAGAGGAAACGTAATCAATGAAAATACATGGGAACTTCCCTATATCGATGGTTACGTGCCGAGTATTGAAAAGTTAAGCAATACCATTCTAGAGATTTATATGAAAACAGAGAGAGTTTTAATAGATGGTTATTGTAAAGACAATATATTAAAAGAAAAGCAATCTGGAAAATTATACTGTATTGATCCAGGATTAGCGGTTAGACGTAATTCAGTGATAAGTAAAAATTATTGGTACAATCCTAATGCATCCGTAAAGGCTAATAGGGAAGTACACTATAAATATATGGTTGAGTTAATAGCAGAGTACAAAAAAAATAAAAAACCTGACAAAAGTTTACCTATTTTTTGTATATTTGGTATAGATTTTTATGATCAAAATTTAGTGATAAAATATGGTAAAATCCACGATCTTTGCCATGAAACTTTCCTAGTGCTTGGTATCGCAGTCTATTTTTCAATCCTATTAAAGATTAAACTTAATGCCGATGCGTGTATCCGCCTACTAAGGCAGGAGATACAGATAGATCTAGAGAGTTTAAAAAGAAGCTATGCAGAAGAAGATATGAAGAAATCTGAAGTTCTTTTAAAACCTTTATTTTTTTTCAACCCGATCGCAGCTAACCAGAAACGTAAAGTAACTAGCGAATTACAATGGGGCTTGATAACGTTTCAGCCTAAGAGGCAAAAAACAAACGGTGAAAAATTACCTCATGAGGTAATTTTAAAATCAGGAAGTAAACTAATGTAAGCCCGTTTCTGGGATGCGTAAAAGTTTCGTTTTAAGGATGTTCCTGTAAATCTTAGATTTTCAGGATAATAGGCTTAAAAATTCCGATCGGATTCTGATATCATACTGAAAAAGGCCTCGCATTACAGAAGTTTTTAGTGACGCGTTTTGTTTTTCTATGCCACGCATCATCATGCAAAGGTGTTTAGCCTCAATAATGATAGCAACACCTTGTGCATTTAAGATTTCCATTAAAGAATCTGCAATCTGACAAGTCAAATTTTCTTGTACTTGTAAGCGCCGTGCATAAAAATCGATAACTCGTGGGATCTTAGAAAGGCCTATAATTTTCCCATTAGGAATATAAGCCATATGGCAGTGGCCAATAAAAGGTAGTAAATGATGCTCGCATAAAGAATATAGCTCGATATCTTTGACTAAGATCATTTCTTTCATCAAAGAATTAAACAAAGCGCCATTGATAATGGTATCAAGAGATTGTTGTTTGCCACTGGTTAAATAACGTAAAGACTCAGCAACTCGTTGCGGTGTTTTAATTAAACCCTCGCGATTCACATCTTCACCGAGTTGTTCTAAAATGGCCCTGATATGTGTTTCCATAAAAAGCAGTTATTTTGTGTTGTTATTTCCATGTAGGAATGGCTTGGCCGTGAAATAAGGTTTGAGCAGCGGCTAATACTTCTGGAGAGTGTAATGCATTAATGAGTTCTTTTAATTTTGGATTATTTTTATCCTGTGTCTTTACGACGAGAAGATTGGCATAGACAGAATTTTTATCTTCCGCAAATAAAGCATTTTGTTGGGGATAAAGGTTTGCTAATACGGCATAGTTCGTATTTATAACGGCACAGGTTACGTCTGGCAATGCACGGGTTAATTGTGCGGCATCTAATTCTTTAATCTGTAGATGCTTAGGATTGAAAATAATATCCTGTGGTGTTGCAAGCCTTTTAGTATTTGTATTTAGTTTAAGTAACTTGGCTTGTTGTAATAGTAGTAAGGCACGCGCTTCATTACTCGGATCATTCGGAATCGCCACGATTGAATTTTGCTTTAATTCATTTAAATGCTGGATTTTTTGCGAGTAAATGCCCATAGGATAAACAAAAAGCTTAGCCACTGAGACTAAATGATAATGTTTATTTTTAATTTCTTCGTCTAAAAAAAGTTGATGTTGAAACATATTGGCATCTAAGCTGCCATCGTTTAACGCTATATTAGGCAACGAATAATCTGAAAATTCTATAATTTTCAGATGTAAACCATATTGGTGCAAGGCGACTTGTTTTGCTATTTGCATTAATTGAGTTTCAGGGCCACTGATAGTTCCTATACGAATTTGATTAGGATCTTTTTCTGAACGACATGCACTGAGACACAGCAAACAAGTAAAAACAAAAAACGCACTTAAAATTTTTTTTAACATACCTGCACTAATTTAATAAGTTCCTATAGGTTTTTTTCAATGGGAAACCCGTTTGACCCAACTATCACCACTATATTGAATAATTTGTACTAAAGCTATCAAGATCACAATAGTGGCTAGCATAACGCTTATATTAAACCGTTGGTAACCATAGCGTATGGCTAAATCACCGAGCCCACCTCCGCCGACAGCACCGGCCATCGCTGAATAAGCAACCAAGCTGATTAACGTAATAGTCAAGCTATTTACAATACCAGGCATAGCTTCTGCAAGCAAAATAGAACGAATAATCTGGAAAGGAGAAGCGCCTATTGCCTGACCCGCTTCTATTAGCCCCGGTGAGAGCTCATTGAGGCTATTTTCGACCATGCGTGCGAAAAAAGGGATAGCTGCCAAGGTGAGTGGAACGATAGCCGCATTCGTTCCTATGGAGGTTCCTACTAATAGGCGCGTCAATGGAATAATGGCTAGCATCAAAATAATAAAGGGAATAGAACGAGTTACATTAACCAACATGGCTAAACATTTATTAAGCCATGGATGAGATAATAGCTGATTCGAGCGCGTAACAAAAAGTAAAATGCCCAAAGGTAAACCCACTACAAAGGCGAGGGCACCAGAGGCTGCTACCATATAGAGCGTTTGCCATGTTGCCGTTAATAATTCAAACAATAGATCCATCGACATAACCCATAACCTCTACTGATAGGCCTTTGCCTTTTAAATATTCGATACCTTTTTGCAATGGCGTTTGATCGCCCATGACTTCAGCCACCATGATACCTAAAGTAACTTCTTTTAAAAGCTCAATATTAGCTTGAAGAATATTAAGATGTATGCCCATTTCACGCATTAGGTGGGCAATTAAAGGTTCAGCGGCAGCATGACCTCGAAACAAAATGCGTAATACAGCATGACTATTTTCTTTTTTAAAAGCCCCTAGGCGTTTTTGCAGCAATGAGGGTAGCTCTTGTTTCAGGGAATGACTTACAAATTTTTTAGCCAACGAGCTAACAGGCTCTGTAAAAAAAGTAACGATATCGGCTTGTTCAACCAGTCGGCCTTGATCCAATAAAGCAATGCGATCACAAAGGGTTTTAACGACATCAACTTCATGCGTAATAAGAAGGATGGTAAGACCAAAACGTTGATTGATATCTTTTAATAGCTGAAGAATATTTTGTGTTGTTTCGGGATCCAAGGCCGAAGTTGCTTCATCACATAAAAGTATTTTAGGATCGTAGGCGAGGGCACGTGCAATGGCAACACGTTGTCTTTGTCCGCCGCTAAGTTCGGCAGGATAACAATGTTGCTTATCTTTTAGAGCAGTTAATTCTAATAAAGAAAGAATTTTTTCATGACGTTCACGCTGAGAAACCTGTGCAAATTTTAAAGGTAAAGTAATATTCTCATAAACCGTTTTTGAAGAGAGTAGATTAAATTGCTGAAAGATCATGCCAATCTGCCTTCTAACAAGCCGCAGCGCTTTAGGCTTTAACCGAGTAATCTCCTGATTATCTATCCATACTTGACCTAGGGTAGGCCTCTCAAGAAGATTAACACATCGAATTAATGTGCTTTTACCCGCACCACTTTGGCCTACGATCCCAAAGATTTCTCCTTTGTTAATCTCTAAATTAATAGAATGCAAAACATGGCAAGACCTACCTTGGGTGATATATATTTTTTCGATGTCTATTAATTTTATCATCGTTTTAAGTAAGTATTTATCAATAAGTAGAGTACCTCTCGTATTATCGGCAGTTTTTCTTATAAGGCAAGAAAAACCTGATTAAATTTAACAAAATATTGTAATAAAAAAAGTTAAAAGACACCTTATGTTGATTTTTATTCAAATTTATAAGCCTTTTTGATAGTTTTTGAGGGGCAAGACAATAAATATAAGGGAATGTATGAAGTGTCCTAGCGTCGATTGCGGTCGAAAAATACAAGTATCTGATTCAAGAGAAAGAAATGGCGGACATGCTGTCCGGCGTCGTAGAAAATGTAATTATTGTGGAATAACGTATACTACATATGAAATTATTCAGGCTGATCCAATAAATAAAAATAATCATATGACTTTAAGTGAGGGAGATAATAAAAATATTGACTGTAATTATAGTTTTAATGAAATACGTAAACACTTAAACTTATTAGCAGAATCTCTCGGGATAAAACTGTAGTATATAAAAGAAAGCATTTGAAGTTATGAACACATAACTTCAAATACAATGTATGTATTTTTTATTTTGAGAATAATCTGCGCTGCTCAAGCGCTATGCCAATGATTTTGATAGGATATTCTAGCTGAATAATGGGGTATTGTTCATTCAGAGGCTTAAGTAGATATTTATTTTTTTCTAGTAAAAGTTTTCGAAATAAAATAGGTGTATTTTTAAAAGGGGTAGTAGCAATTACATAATCATTTGCAACAGCAAACTTAGTTCCTGAAACAATAATAATATCCTTTGGCTTAAAGCTATCACTGTAACTGCTTTGTGCTACCATTGAATTATCTCCTAAATAAAAGCCTACCTGTTGTTTCCTTTTGTAGAAAGCCGATTTATTTTGTTTCAACCAGGCTAGCAAATCCTCTGCTGAGTTTAAAATAGGAATATTTAAGTGGCCATTTAGAAAAGCTTTCCCTGTTAATATCCAGTCAATAGGCACTTCACAAATATTAGATATATTGATTAATAGATTCGTATCGGCATAGCTACCGCGTTTATTTTTTTCATAATCGTGAATGGTTTGTTGTGTGGTTTGTACCTCTTTTGCCAATTGAACTTGTGTTAACCCTCTGATTTTTCTGGCCATACGAATACGGTAACCTTTTGTTTCAGTATAAATTTCTTTCACTTCAAAGTAGCCTTATATTTTTCTCTTTGACATATAACAGCATATTGCTGTATTTTTTTGTTGGTTTAAAAAAAAAATATATGGCTTCATTCGTTATTTTTATCTAAAAAAAAAGAATATAACAGCATTTTCTTTCATCTAAAATAAATAAAAAAGGATATTTATATGCCGCTTCAGGAAAACTTATAATGAAATGTTTTTATTGCGGTCATTTAAAGACAATTGTATTGGACTCACGGGGAAGGGAAAATTTTTCTAAAGTGGTACGTAGACGCTGCTGTCCCAAATGTAGGAAGCGTGCGACTACGTTCGAGATGATTGATGAGCAAAGTAATAGACGAGAAGAAAAAAATTTATCTTTAAATTTAGCCCTTATGGTGCATTATAAATCTATCATTAATCAATTAAAAAAATTGGAAGAGTCTATAAAGATAATTAATCCTAATAAACACATTAATTCTGATCATTAACTAAAGTTTTAGCACTTTCATGCTTTAGTAGGATAGAAGCGAAAACTGATGTGTAATTTCGCTTCTAACTTTCCTGCTGATGTGCATCCAACTTTTTTGCCAGTATATGCATTTGTTCGATTAATTCAGAAAAATTACTGACACTTTCCCAATCCATGCCTATTTGCATGGTAATTAGGCGTAATTCCTCATTCAATTCTTGAAAACTTGATTGCATAGAGCCACTACTATCTATCTCAGATTTTATATCATTAATAGAATTCATTTTAATTCACTCCTAAATTTGAAAAATTATATACGCAACAAACAGATTTTTTATCTCTGTATAAGAAAAAAGGATGTTAAATTAAAAATTTAACATCCTTTTTCTAATTAGATAAAAGGAGAAGGTACATCAATAATGTTAGCTTCTAATTTTATAGGTTCCCATTTTACTTTTCTTTCTGAAGCCTTTTGTAATTGTGTATTAAATTGAACAAATTTACTTTCAATATCCTCGAGCCTATTGTGCATAGCGTTAACCTTTTCATCTAGCTTGGCTAATTTTTTATCTGAATCTTCCATAGTTTATCTCCTTGTAAAATACTTTATTTTATATCTGTTATTAGTTTAGAATTTTTTTGTATTGATCTCATAAATCAAAAAGCAAACCCTATTTAAAAATTAAAGAGGTTTATCTAACCTTGATTAAAAGTTTTAATTGATATTATCCCATTTAAATCCGCCGCAACCCTCAAAAGCACTTTTTAGCTTCGCGTTTAATTTATCAACAAAGTCCTTTAGCGCTGATGTATCACCACCGCCACTTTTCTCCAGAACCTGTACCCTTTTTTCAATATCAGTTACATGGGTCACAGCGTTTGCGGCATCGTTTAGCTTCGCTGTATCTAGTTTTTCTAAGTCGCTGAGTTTTTGTGGGTTCAATTTTGCTAAGGCTTGTAACTGTTCTGCAGGCAAATCTTGGAGTGCTTTTAATTTTTCTAAAGCTTTGCTATTTGCATCAACCGCAGCTTTATCAGCTTTAGCTTCTAACGCCGTTTTGTCTGCTT
>JAZJZD010000007.1:131901-139719 GCA_040390025.1 Pseudomonadota bacterium
CTTTGCTGTTTGCATCAACCGCAGCTTTATCAGCTTTGGTTTCTAACGCTGTCTTGTCGGCTTTATCTTCTAACTCTGTCTTATCTGCTTTATTAGCTAGGTCTTTGGCATTTTTTTCTACTTTCTCAGCCAGATTGCTTAAACCTTTAATTTTATCGTTAGGCAGATCTTGTAGTAATTTAAGCTTTGTTGCATCGAGCTCTTGCAGCGGTTTCAATTCAGTTTGCATTGCCTCTAACACCGATTTATCGGCTTTATCTTCTAACTCTGTCTTATCTGCTTTATTAGCTAGGTCTTTGGCATTTTTTTCTACTTTCTCAGCCAGATTGCTTAAACCTTTAATTTTATCTTTAGACATATCTTGCAGTAGTTTAAGCTTTGTTGCATCGAGCTCTTGCAGCGGTTTTAGCTTTTCTGCATCTAAATCTTTTAGAGGCTCTAATAGTTCTAATTTTTCTTGTACTTTCTCAGTGATCTCTTCTTTAAAAAGTTTTCTCTCATTTTCATCGCCTGCAATTTTTTTATTTAATCTATCATAATCTTCTTTACAATATTTTTTTGCTTCCGCCAATAATTTTTCTAAACTTACTAAACTATTTTTCGAACCATTGATCTTTTTTTCTAATTCTTCATCATCTTCTTTCGTATTTCTTTTCAATCTATCTAGTCGGTCTCCAAAAATAGTTTCACCATCTGTAATCTTTTGCTTTAATTCAGAATAATTTTTTTCACAATGATTTTTTGCTTCTTTTAAACCATCTCCTAATTTTTCAATATTATCCTGAATAGCTTTACTTTTTTTGTTGTGCCCCTCAAGCTCACTTAATGCTTTATCAATCTCACTTTGTGTCTTTTCCATTTCATCAAGATATTTATCCAAAGCCTTTTTAACGGCTACGCCGACAGCGCCTTTTGTGCCTATATCATCTATTAGCTCTCTAATCTTATCAAACTTATTTTTTCCACCACCTGTACCACCATCCTTACCGGAATTCCCATCTTTTCCCGAGTTTCCGTCTTTACCCGAATTTCCGTCTTTACCCGAGTTCCCGTCTTTACCGGAATTTCCATCTTTATTAGTCATATCGTCAAAATTTACCTCATCTATAGGGTGAGCTCCATAATAAACCTTAGCGCTTAATTTTTCTTTTTCAAACATGTCCATATTTACTCCGAACATTTAATAATAAATCCTATTAAAAAATAAATGGCTAACACTATATTTTCAATAGATATCAATAATAAGTATTGAAAACTAAAAACTTATCAAAATAAAGCAAGCAATCACTAAAAGTATTTACAATAATCGTGTGACAAGGAAAACCGTGTACTGAATAATCCTATACGCCATTCCATTCCCTCCCGTTTTAATTAATCTATTAACGATAATAGTTAAAAATATTTATCTTATTTTATTATTAATAATAATCCATTTGCTTAACTAAATTAAATAACCTATCTAGTGTTATAGAGCTGTATAAAATAAAAAATCTAATAAATATATAATTATCTTAATGGAGGTTATATGAAAATTAATAAACTATTAAAAAAATTTTTTATTATATTAATTATTACGCTTAGTTTTCCTTTCACTGCTATCAGCCATGCTGAAACAACTTCTATCCATCTAAACGTTAATAAAAGCAATAGAATGCATCGCCATACAAAGCATGGCAATATTCCTATAGGAACGGATAAACTATGTATTTCTTACGATGCGCAACAACATGCACCTACCGGTATGACGCAAAAAAATTCTATTTTAGGCGATAATGAAAAACTATTGACGGGGTTATTATGTAATAATTCGACGAGTTGTAATAACAATATAGAAAACTCTAAGAATATCTATTATTTTGATCTTGGTTTAGGAAGGACTATGAACTATGCCGAAGGAAATGAAGCTTATTTAAAGAAATTACCTACTATACGAGCAACAGATAAATTTACTGTAGGTAATATGGGAAAAAGTGTGCTGCTTTTAATATCGGGTGGATATGTCTGGCAATTTGATTCGCGTTTAGCTCCTTATGCAAGTTTAGGTTTAGAATATAGTTACATGCCCAGCGTTCCTCTCCATGGAAACATTTACAACACGAATTCAGATTACCCCGCATTTAAATATCAATATAGAATTAACCATACAAATCTTAGATTAGTAGGGAAAGTAAATTTATACCGCTGGAAATCGTTTATGCCTTATGCGGCTGTTGGCCTTGGCGGCTCATGGAACTCCATGGGTGATTATAAAGAACATTTGCAAGCACTTCCACGTTCAGAGTCAACAACATTCAAAGGTATGAAAAAATTTGATTTTAGCTATGGCGCTGCTGTCGGTATAGATTACATATACAAACCAAGTTTCTTACTTAGTTTAGGTTATCGATATGATAATTTTGGCTCAAACAAAACCGGTAATGCAATAGGCCATTACAAAGGAAATCATCTGAGCAATAGTTTATATTCTAATACTGTTATGCTAACAGGACGTTATTTATTTGAATAATACTAATTTCACTAGACAAAGCACAGTCTTGTCTAGTGAAAGCGGATGACAATTATTACGAGAATAGGGCAGGCTAATTAATTTGGTTGGGATTAAGATTACTAAAAAACTTTATTATTTTTATTCAGCTTCCAAAGATCATCCTCAAGCTCCTTTAATGCTTTATCAATCTCAATTTGTGGTTTTTCCATTTCATCAAGATGTTTATCCAAAGCTTTTTTAATCGTTTGACCTATAATACCCTTTGTAGCTATTTCATTTATTAGCTTTTTAATCTTATCAAATTTATTTCCCTGACCGCCTGTATTATTGTCTTTATTAGTAATATCATCAAAATTTACTCCATCTATAGGGTGGCCACTACTATAAAAAGCGTTAGCATTCAATTTTTCTTTTTCAGACATGTCCATATTTTTCCTCATGAGCATCAAAATAATAAATAAATTTCATAATTATCTTTTTTTACTTTCCTTTTTTACAAGTAAAATAAGATAGTTCTATAAAAAATGGAAGAGTAGCCTTGCTCTAAAAAAGCTTCATAAGCCAAGCTTCTCACATAGTTCACTCAGTATTGAAATATTTTTTAAATATTGAGGTACTATCTTAAAAACATTAATCTGAGTAGTTGCGGATTGTTCATCTTCTATAAACCCCCCATCAGAAGCCTTAAATAAAATTAAATAAATAGTGCGTCCTACTGTTACTGCCTTTGCACTCGTAAAAACTAAATCTTTTGCCTTAACATCACCCGGTATTAAAAATTCCCAATCACCATTTCCACTACCCGATGAATGTCCACTTGCTAAATGATATTTATAATAAATAGATTCTCTATTAGAAAAAAGTGCATCAGAAAAAATAAAAATATGATTTTCAGAAACACAAGAAGCCGGCCTAGGATACTCTGTTTTGATATCACAGTTTAAGCCTTCATAGTTAATAGTAGCGCGCTCGGTACTAAACTCATACGTACCGGGGATTGATCGCGCCTCGCCATCGAGATTACGAAACCAATACGGTTCTATATTTAAACTCTCAACAATATTTACTTTACTTTTTTGATTGCCCGCTATACAAAAAAGTTTTTTATCATAAAAATGTACAATAGGTGCGACTCTATCCCAAGTTAAAAACTTGTCACGCACACCTCCGGCCCAATAACCACCCTCTCTATTGTTTAAATTAGGTATCCATGTGGCAGGATAAAGAAGTCTCCTTCCTGTATTTATTGGAGCGCCACCTATAGCAATAGAATTTTTACCGCCAATCACTAAAGGCGTTTGATCAAAAACAATTAAACTTGCTCCTTCATGATCTCGATTTGGATCTTTTATTCCCAATGGATATAATTTTGGTTGAAAAGGTAAAAGACTACAAAATAATAGAGTAGATTTTCTGACTTCCAAACTCCAAATTGTTTTTTTTCCTAATAAATACCAGTAAGTATAGCTCGCTGTTTCTTTAAAAACGCTAGCACTATAAATTTCTTCTTCTAGATTAGTAAGCTCCCTAAATTTACTTAATTTTTCATCAGGTATACTATAGGCACCAATATAGAGCTTATTAGTTGACTTTGATGCACATAATAAATAGACAGTTTGATAAGCATTATAAAAGCAGCCCAATAGGTTTAGATCACCTATTGATTTTTCAGTGGAATATATCTTTTCCCAAGCATGGTAACTTTGATTCATTTTAATCGTCTCTGGCTTAATACAAAAAGTAGTTTTATATTTTTATTATTCTTATAATATAATAATAAGTAATTACTTATTTTCCACAAAAATCAATATAAGGTAGACGCACTTACCTAATGTAGTTATTGTTACTATAAATCGTATAATGAAAAGCTTAAAAATAAGGGGCTAGAGTAAATAGATATTTTTAATAAAAATCGATTTTATAAATAAATTTTACTTTTAATATACTAAAATATTTGTTAGGGTTTCCCGCTGAGGAAAAATTACTTTTAAAAAAATAGGGAGATGATTTGATGCACAAAAATGAAAGTTACCCAATAAATTTTAGGGAAAATTTTATTAAGTCTATACAAAAGACTTTGAGTGAAGCGGGGCTTGCTATTCAAGAATATAATGAATGCTTGAGAGAAATTGGAACTAAAACTTTTCCTGAGCTGAATGAATGTCTTAAGTATCTATTCAAAAATAATTCCTTAACAGATAACAATTTCAAACAACTATTTTTTCCTTCGGAAAGAAACCGTTTATCTATATCGTTAAAATTAAAGCTCCTTAAGGAATTACACCAAAAAAACCTATTAAATCAACATAACCTAGATAATATTTTTTATAACCCGGCGTTACATGGGCAAAGTTTGAGAAACGTTATTAAAGCGCTCTTAAAAGAAAATTTAATTACACAAGATAATTTAGATAAAATTTTATTACATACGGATGTTGCAAACTTAATAAAAGTAATAGATATTTTTTATCCAGCGGGCAGTAGCGAATATGGCATTGTCACACAGGATTTTTTAGATAAAATCACTTCCCAAAATGATTTAGCAAGATTTAGCCATTTATTATCTTATATCTCGGATTCTATCTGGCTTGATAGTAATGAACTTTTAGCTTCTTTCGATAAATTAATTCATTGTAATAATAAGCTTGACGATCAAAAAATCGTAACAGAAAACAAACAACAACTGGATTATTCAACTATTGCTAAGGGACATATTGATAGAATTTTAGACAAATGTAACGTGGCACTTACGTCACAAGCGGCCGCTGACGTTTTTAACCGTGATGAAGCAGCCCCATTACCAATAGATATGAAGTATGCCGCTATAATAAAAAATGCAGGAATAGCCGACAAAGTGGAGCAGGGTGATAGTACGTCATTGTCCCTATCCGTGCAGGGCATCGATGAAGCTAGCCAAAGTAAGCAGTTGGATATAGGTAAGTTTCTTCTATTATTAAATTATGGTTTTTTTAAGATAACCGGAGTTAAAAATGACTTTATTTCCAATAATCGATCTACTGAGATTGAGTCTGTCACCAACTTCAAGGCAAATAGGGCAGATATCATAGATAAAAAACTAGGTAAAGCTATTGAACTTTATGAAAACGTTGCTAGGGTTAATAGTACCCGTAGGTAAATAGGTAAACTTGATTCAGGTTATAAGCACATTAGCCGTTATAACCCTCAATAGCACTTTATTGAGGGTTATTCAATTTTTTTTAATTTACGTTTGAATGAAGGAAGAGGTGATTGTTGAAATTGATCATCTTTATTAGACACTTATAAATATCTCTAGTAAATAGCCCGGCACATTTTTTATTTAAATATGGTGTTATTATATACTCATAAATTCAAGCGTTATAGGTTGTAATTATGACTAATGGAAATAGAGTAAACAATACAATTTCAGCAGCAGAATTAAGTCAAATAGTTGATTTTGGAAAAAAAGAAAATTTAATTTCTCGGGAAGATGCTAAAAATATAAATAATTTACTCCAGAGTACTTGTGCGGAAACTAAAGTTGTCAAAACAATTATCTCAAAACCTAAAATAGATTTAGAAGAATTATCTGATGATCAGCTAAAAAAATTAATCGCTACTCAAGAAAAAAAAATTAAACTGTTAAAAAAAGAGGGTAGTAAAGCGTTAAAAAAATTAAAGAAAGAGAATAGTTTTGGGGCGAAACTTAAACAAATGTTGGTTTTTAGTCTAATGCTCTCTCTACTTGTGCTTACTGTGTTGCTTGCATTTTATGTCCTCGTGTTACCCCCTATAATAGCAATATCAGCTTCTGTATATTTTACAACACTTGCTATAGCGTTTCTATCTATTTTTGTGCTTAATCTACCGTTAACTTGGTTACTAACCTCAAATAAGCGTGAACTAACTAAGTTGGAAGTAAGTTATGAAAAATTACTATTAACGGAAAACTCATTATTGAAGCTACTTGAAGGAGAAAAAGCTAATAGAAATAAGAACTCAATAAAATTAGAAAAAGTTAATATAAATGAAAAGAACCTAACTCAAAACAAAGAGAATATAATTCCGTTTAATAAAAATAATTATAGTAAAAGTAGATTATTCCAAAATACGAGTTCTAATAATACATCTGATGATCAAGAAAAAGTTCCAAGCGCAGAATTTATGAATAAACATAAATAACTTCCGATAACTTGACAGACCTCCATTTAGTTCTCCATGTACTATAAGACGATTATTTTACTATATATTATATTTTTTTAATCTGTAAGACTAATATATGTTTTAAATTAGTTAAAAGGATATTAAAATGGAAACTAATGCATTAAAAACTACAAATGTAATGAAATCTATGCGAATTAGTTATGATCTAAACATAGACGCACTTTTTGAAAAAAAATTAATGCGACTAGAAAAAAGTAAAACTAAAAAGCTATCATTATTAACAATTCGATTAAATACTATTGATATAAACGCAGAGGAATCACCACTGGATATTCCTATCGCTAGAACTAGAATAACAGAAGAAGGTAAAGTATTTTGTGAAAGTATGGTTAGTCGTTCACAATTTAATTTACGACCTCAAGAAGAAGGAGAAGAAGAAGAAGAAAATAATCTTACTTTAGAGGGTATTAGAGTAATTGCGGATAATAACAACACTGCTGCCTCTATTGTTATTGTAGGAGATAAAGTGGATATCGATTTTGATGCACTAGAAACAGGTTTTATATTATTGTCTGTCAATTTTACCACCGAATACCCTAAAGCGATTAAAAAAAAGTTCCTTAATGATCCAAAAGATGCCTTTATTTACACGTTATATGATGAAGGAAATATCGCTAGTAGTGATAAAGTAACTTTCTATACAGAAAAAAATTTTACAGGGCAACGTTATACCTACAAAGTAGGCGATTCGGTTGATTTTTCTGATAATACCGATCATCCTTTAAACGATTTATTTAAGTCAGTTAAAGTAGGCTCTAACTGTAAGCTTATAGCTTGGGAACACGGTTGGTATAAAGGAAGCAAGAAAACCTTTTTAATAGATACACCCGATATGGGCTTCAGTGGACTATCTTCTTTTGCTATTGCTTCTAGGTAATAGCTCTTTTTTCTAACTTTCTAACACCTAGGGTGTGGCGGCTGGTTCCGTCCACACCCTAACGTTCGAAATGCATCCTAAAATCGTATAAAAACCATAATAGGGTATAGTGCAATCCAACAAATTTAATATAGGGCTATCCACATGTCTGGGTTGACCGTGCGTACGATGAATCGCGATGAGTTCAAAGTAGAGTGTAAATTCTAACTGAATTGCGACAAGTTAATTTAAACTTGTAGTATTTAAGGTT
>JAZJZD010000008.1:0-114637 GCA_040390025.1 Pseudomonadota bacterium
TACAATACCATTATACAACCCCCGTTGTAATTACTGGTGCTATCTATGAGGTTCTCCCTAACAACACTATTAATTTTGAGCAATCTTTATATTCCCGTTATCAGATAAAACAGCAAAGCTGTTCAATACTAACTAAACTGGATATCTATCGTTGGCAAAATCTTATGCCTTATTTTGCTTTTGGCATGGGCGCCTCTTGGAATAGAATTAACCATTTTAGTACCTTGGCTTTTGAGCCGGTATTGGATCCACTAAATCTATCTGCTACAGCCAACACAACTAGCGATTTTACCTATAGTTTAGGTGTTGGGATTGACTATTTAGTCAATCCTGAGTTATGGCTTAGTTTAGGCTACGCTTATGACGACTTTGGGAAAAATGGAATTGGCCAATTACTTCAGTACATTAATGCAGCAACTCCACTACAACCTATTTCAGCGTTTGTGAATAATGCAAGTTTACATGCGCATAATATACTGTTTACAGCCCGCTATTTGTTTGCTTAAAATGTTTAGTACAATACTAAAATTAATGAATTTTACTACTAAAAATGTAAACACAAACTAAAAAATTATACGGATTAAAAAAATCCGTATAATTTAATAGTTAATCTATTTCGGCAACGTTATAGCTTGTCAATTTCAGCTGAGAATATCATTTATCTTCTCCTGTAATCTTTTAACCTCGTCACTGAGATAGCCGTTGTTTTTAGTAAGTTTTTCGTTAGTAGCTGTTAAGTCTTCCGTCTTTTTTTGTTCTTCTTTAAACTGCTCTAGTAGTTCGTTATATTTTTCCAGCAAATCGTCATATTTTTTTGTAATATCTCGATTATTAAATTTACACGTATCCAAAGCTTCTTGTAAATCAGCTATTTTTTCTTGTTTTTCATAAATATCTTTCTCCAGGTTAATAAGCACCTCCCTAATTTCTCTATTTTCATTTTCCAGTTCTTCGCGCTTTTCTTTACATTTTTCTTTCTCTCTTTCTAGCTTGTTATTTTCTTTTTTTAATTTATCAAGCTCTTCTTGAATATCTCTGTTTTCTTTTTCCCGCTCTTCACGTTTTACTCTACATTCATCTTTCTCTTTTTCTAACTTATCTTTTTCTTTTTTTAATTTATCAAGCTCTTCTTGAATATCTTTATTTTCTTTTTCCTGCTCTTCACGTTTTACTCCACATTCGTCTTTTTCTTCTTGTAGTTTATTTTTTTCTTTTTCTAGTAGTTCATTTTTATCCAATAATTCTTTTATTTTTCCTTTTCCACGAAGGTCCTCTAATGGACCATATTGAATAGGGTTGTTTTTCATAATATTCTCCTTGTTTTTAATGGATATTTAATCTGGACAAATAGACTATGAAAGATATTTATTGAAAGATAAAGTAAATTCAATATCCTGTATTTTTTATATATTAATATCTAATAATGGTAGGATAGTTGAATTAAATAAGATTATAATCTTGCAAGTGTATGCTTTTGGTTTCATCGCTCGCTACAATTATATATAAGGGTAATCTTTAAAGAAATTTACAAGAAACCCAGCGTGCTGTGAATTTAAACGTAAAGCGCGAATAATATATAATTTATAACTTCATGCAGTAATTTCTAATCGTCTTGCTAAAC
Organism: Pseudomonadota bacterium; assembly: GCA_040390025.1. GTDB lineage: Bacteria > Pseudomonadota > Gammaproteobacteria > Diplorickettsiales > Diplorickettsiaceae > JAVHYG01. The sequence goes on from JAZJZD010000008.1 coordinate 1,622, forward strand.
TAGAGTTAAATTTATTTTCCGAATCCCAAGCCTTTTTAACTGCTAACCAGGCTTGATAGCGTGGATACATAGCACGAAATATTTCTGGTTTTAAACGTGCATCTTTTGCTAAATAAACCCGCCCGCCTGCAGCAACAACTAATGTATCCAAATCATCTAGGCAATTAAATAATGTTTGATCAGTGATAGGAAGATCTAATGCCAAAGTAAATCCGGATAAAGGAAAAGACAACGGCGCTAAATTTTCCTTACCAAATCGCTTTAAAACAGCAAGATAGACGGGATGGTTTTGGGTATTTAAAGTTTCCAATATCAGTTTGATAACTCTATAAGCCGATTCAGTGGGTATGACACATTGATACTGAATAAAGCCACGCCTACCGTATAATCGCGGCCAATGTGTGATGCGATCCAAGGGGTAAAAATAATCGCTATAGGGCAATATAAAGGGATATTTTTTGTTGGATAGCCGCTGGTAATAACGTTTATTAAAAGTTTTAACAAGCATTGGGCGAAGCAAACCATTAGGTAAATAAAAAGGAAGCTTATAAACTTTATGCGCAGGCGATGCCAAAGGCTCGGATTGCTGCGACGACAATGCGGCTAGATCAGCATGGCATGCGCTCACAATAATGCCACGCCCTAGGGGAAAATTTAAACCGTCTAACCACGCCACCTTATATTCAGCCGCCGAATTTTCCTGCGAAAGGCAATTGAAGGTTTCTTCTAAGTTTTCAGCGATTTGATGCTGCACAAGCATATAAGCCGTTTTAATAGGTCTAAGCTTCAATGTTACTGTACCAATGATTCCTGTTAATCCCATACCTCCTATTGTTGCCCAAAATAAATCTGGCATAATTTCTGGCGAACACAGTACCTTTTCGCCATTCGCTGTTATTATCTGCAATGCTAAAACGTGTTGTCCAATAGAGCCCACATGATGATGATTTTTCCCATGGACATCTGCGGCAATACAACCACCTAACGATACTTTACTCGTTCCTGGCGTCACCGGTAAAAACCAACCTCGTGCAACAATAAGTTCAAGTATCTTCCCTAAACTAATACCTGCTTCGACACAAATAATCCCCTTTTCTTCATTAAATTCAAGAAAGCGATCTAAACGTTCTGTTAAAATAACGCGTCCATTTTCATTTAAAGCCGCGTCACCATAGCTACCACCTAGACCACGAACAATACAGTCTGATCCTTTCGTTTCTAATCCAGCATAATTTTCAGGACGCGATATATATTTGGGAGGATGGATAGGGTAGTGATTAAAACTAGTTTGATATTTTTGATGTAAATTCATAAAAATTATTCTACGACGGATATCAGTGTTTTTAACTTTAAGTTAGACAATGCGGCTTTTAAATAAACTCTTATCGCTTTAGCATTATCTATTTTTAAAACCTCTTCTAATAAATTTTTAGTTTGTTCAAAACTAATATTACGGATTATAGATTTTATGCGAAGAATTGAAAAAGAATTCATACTTAATGCGTCAAAACCCATTGCAAGCAAGAGAGGAATAGCCAAAGGATCACTTGCCATTTCTCCACAAATACTGACTGGCTTTTGCGCTTGCTTAGCTGCTTGTACTACCTGAATGAGTGCCTGCAAAACAGAAGGCTGAAAAGGATCATAGAGATTCGCAACGCGTGGATTATTACGATCTACCGCTAACATATATTGTGTTAAATCATTACTACCCACCGATAAAAAATCAACGCGCTTTGCTAAAGCATGTGCCTGATAAATTGCAGAGGGCACTTCTATCATAATTCCAATTGGGGGTTTACCTGCACTAGCGTCTTCGCTGAGTACTTTTTCATAAGCTTGATCAATCAAGCGCAAAGCATGATCTGCTTCTGAAACACAACTAATCATAGGTAACATGATACGAAGATTATTAAACTCTCGATTAGCACGTAACATTGCCCGAATTTGTATTAAAAAAATTTCTGGATGATCGAGCGTAACGCGTATCCCCCGCCAACCCAAAAATGGATTATCTTCTTTAATAGGAAAATAAGGTAAGGCCTTATCTCCCCCTATATCCAGCGTTCGCATGACGACAGGACGTGGGTAAAAGGCCGCTAATAACTGACGATATAGCCCGTATTGTTCATCTTCTGCAGGAAAACAATCTCGAATTAAAAAAGGCATTTCCGTACGATATAAGCCAATACCTTCAGCACCTGCTGTTAAAGAAAGATTAGCATCTGCCATCAACCCAGTATTTACACAAAGTTCAATGCTATGCCCATCGAGTGTTTCAGCCGGCAAGTTACGCAATGTCTCTAAACTATCAGAAATTTCGCGTTGCTGCTCAATTAATTCAATAAAATTTTGCTTTACGCGCAGCGAAGGACTCACTATAAGCCGCCCTTGAGAACCATCTACAATCAGAGTTTGCGCCTCTAACTGATTAACGGGTAAATTTTCTACCCCTGTAATTGCAGGGATTCCCAACGAACGCGCAAGTATCGATAAATGAGAATGGCTAGAACCTTTTACAGAAACAATTCCCACTAATTTTCCATCAGGAACTTCTGCCAATGCAGACGGAGATACTTCTTCTCCTACTAGAATAGTCTTTTCAGGATAGACGACGGGCGTAAGTTGCCCATTGTTTTGTAAATGCATTAATATACGACGACCCAGGTCGCGTAAATCAGCCGCTCTTTCGCGTAAGTAATCATCATCCACCTTTTCAAAATGATGAACATGCGAATCTATCACTATTTGTAAAGCTGCCTGAGACCATTGCTGAGATTCTTGAACTACTTTAATCACCTCTTTTTCTAAACTTGCTTTGTCTAGAATTGTTAAATATACGTCGAATAAAGCTTGCTCTTCCTCAGGCAATACTGACACCATATGTTTTTTTAACCGATGTATGTCATTACGCGCAGATTTAAAAGCCTTTTTTAACTGGACTATCTCTGCAGCTATATCTTCAGCTTGCTTATGAGGAACGGCTTCCAAATCAGCAAATGGATAGGCAACAACGGCTTGACCAAATGCGATGCCTGGTGCACTCGCAATCCCTTGAAAAGTAATATCCTCCTGAGCTTGTTTCTTGTCTTCCTTAAAAGAGATTTCTCCTGTCGCTTCTGCATGCGCCAATACGCCACCTAACTGCGCTGCCATCGTCACCAAAAAGGCTTCTTCTGCTTCATCAAAACAACGCTTTTCTTCTTGTTGCACAATGAGTACGCCTAATAAAGCGCGATTGTGGACAATAGGAACGCCTAATAAAGCTTTATAACGTTCTTCCCCAACACCAGCAACATAGAAAAAATTGTCGTGTTCTGGAGCGTTTTCAATATTGATTAACTCCCTAGTCCTACCCACTAATCCTACTAAGCCTTGATCGAACGTTAAGCGCACCTTGCCAACAGACTGGGGGTTAAGGCCATCTGTTGCCAACAAAACATAGTTTTTTTTATCATCTAACAAAAAAACTGTACAGGACTGAGTATGCAACGCTTCGCGAACACGACTTACTAGTATTTGTAACGCTTGTTCAAAGCGCTGCGCACTACTAACTTCCTGAACAATACGACGAAGTACCTTCAACATAGGTGAACACCTAACAATTTATGCTTTAAACCGTAAAAGGGAGGTTATAATAGGTAGAACGTCTTGCTATTGCTCGCAAATCCTTGTCTTTTTGTTGTTTTCATTATGATCTGTCTAATCGAAAGTTAATTAACTACTTTTACTATGTTGAAATTTTACATAACAGACCATTACTTGAATCACACAAATAACACTTTTGCACGCAAGCGAGTGTTTATCTTTCCCACTAAAAATCTAACTTAAATAATTACTTTTGTTTATTCGACTTTTTCTACCAACGTCGAGCTGTTAGCTGCCTTATGTTCCCTTTTTAGCTGTACAATATCCACAGGAAGCAAGGTGGATAACTCTTCTAATGCACGGCGATAAACATGCCGTTTAAAGGTTATAACATGCTTTATAGGATACCAGTAGGATACCCAACGCCAACGATCAAATTCAGGTGAACGAGTAACATTAAAACAAATTTTTTCAGTATCCCCTATTAAACGTAACAAAAACCATGTTTGCTTTTGTCCGATACATAAGGGTTGAACGTGTGACCGTTGAAAATGGGTAGGTAGCCAATAATACAAACAATTTTTAGTGCCTCCGAGTAATTCCACATCGGAGTCCTGAAGCCCTAGCTCTTCATAGAGTTCTCTAAATAGGGCTTGTTCAGATGTCTCACCAGGCTGCAATCCGCCTTGAGGAAATTGCCAAGCATGCTGCCCAATACGGCGCGCCCAAAGCACTTGGCCACAATTATTAGAAATAATAATCCCTACCCCTTCACGAAAGCCTTTTTCATCAATCACACTCACACTTCTCTCCACATAATCTAGGCTTACATTGTTTCATAAAAATAATAGAGGGTAAACCGTGATTAAATCATTCTACTCCTTTTTATTTATTGTGATTACAAATGCTAGCTAAAAGTGCCAATAAAAAAGAGAATAGCGTAGATCTAGATGACTTGCAGCTAAAACAATAATAGTAATTTATATGTACTTGAAGCTGCTAAATTTTCAAACTCACAGCAAACGGTATATCCGATCACATGGCGAGCAAAGCTTAGCTTATGTACCACCATACAAGAGGGGCACCACGCCTCCCCCTTGTAAATCCCCATCGCGAAAAAACACTTGAAGTTTGCAAATTCACATCCGGCTTACTTAACGAATAGAATTATATCCATTGACGATTCCTCCTTTAGAAAAAACAATCTGCCAAAGCTGGATATCACGCGCCCTAAAAGCACCTGCACATGCCAATAGATAATATTTCCACATTCGATAAAAAGCTTCGTCATAGTATTCTCTCAAAGAATCCCAGTTTCTTGTAAAATTAGCATACCAAGCCATTAATGTTTGATCGTAATAAGCACCAAAATTATGCCAGTCTTCCATTACAAAAAAATCTTCGCTGGCTTTGCCAATCTGTTGAATAGAAGGCAAAACACCATTAGGAAAAATATATTTATGGATCCAAGGGTTAGGATGATGCTGAGAGACATTGCTACCTATCGTATGTAATAAAAACAGCCCCTCTTTTTCCAAACATCGATGTGCGACTTGCATATAACTACGATAATTTTTAGGACCTACATGTTCAAACATACCAATAGAGCAAATACGATCAAAAACGCCTTGAACCATCCGATAATCCATATAGCAAATTTCCACAGGAAACCCTCGACACAGATCCTTGGCGTATTGGTACTGTTCTTTTGATACGGTAACGCCCAATACAGATACCCCATAGTTTTCAGCTGCATATCGACAAAAACCACCCCATCCACACCCAATATCTAATATGTGCATTCCGGGCTTCAACTGTAATTTTTCACAGACCAAGGCCAATTTTGCCTGCTGAGCTTCTTCTAAATTTGAGCACTCTTTCCAATAAGCACAACTATATGTTAGCTCTTTATCTAACATTGCTTGGTATAAGGCATTGCCTTTATCATAATGTCGTCTACCTACTTCAAAAGCTCGTGATTTAGCTTGCAGATTCCATCCACTCAGGAAAATAGATCGAAGTTTAGACCTCAATATATAATAGAGAAAATACCTATCTTTTTTAATTTTCTCTGCCAAATTCGCTCGCAATAAACAATAAAAAAATTCGTCTAAACGCTCACTATCCCACCACTTGGCCACATAAGTTTCACCCAAACCTAAAATAGGGTCTTTTAAAACAGCAGCATAAAATTTTTCGTTAAGCACCCGAATATCTGATGGCTTTTTACCGTTCAGCACTATTCCAGCTTCAAATAACAATTTTTGAACTCGTTTTTTAGCCCGCTGCAAATTCATTACCACGACCTATTTAAAAAAATAAAAGCACTTATCACCCTTACAACAAATAACAACTTACGTTATAGTTCTTCTTTACGCAATCAATACCAGGCCGCCCCCAAATTATTGAATTATGTCTACTTATCCCTTGATAAAAAATCTACTCTTCAGAGAGCTTTACGACCATCCTGCACCTAACCTAAAATTAATTGAAACCCATGTTTCTTGGGTTATTTTGACTGGAAAATATGCTTACAAGATAAAAAAACCCGTTAATTTTGAGTTTTTAGATTTTTCTACGTTAGAAAAAAGGAAGTATTATTGTGAAGAAGAATTACGATTAGGCCAGCAATTTGCATCAGAAATTTATCTAACTATCGTACCGATTACTGGAACAATTGCACAACCACAAATTAACGGCACAGGGCCTATTTTAGAATATGCAATTAAAATGTGCGAATTCCCACAAGAAAACTTATTAAGCACCCTCTTAAAACAAGGTCATTTGACAGAAAACATCATTGATCAACTCGGTGAATTAATAGCAGATTTTCATAAAAAAACACCCGTAGCAGCCCAAAACTCTCGTTTTGGCCTTCCCAGTGAAGTACATGCACCAGCCATACAAAATTTTGAACAAATAGTGCCCTTACTCTCTAACCCAACCGATATCAACCAATTAGAACGTTTAGAAATATGGACCAACAGGCAATTTCAACAACATCATACATTACTAAAAGAACGAAAAAAACAAGGCTTTATTCGCGATTGCCATGGCGATCTGCATCTAGCAAATATTATCCTCTATAACAACAAACCCCTGCTTTTTGATCGTCTAGAATTCAATGAAGATCTAAGATGGACGGATGTAATCGCGGATCTTGCTTTTCTGATGATGGATTTAACAGAAAAAAAACAAATAGGCTTCGCTAACCAACTCGTTAACACCTATCTTCATTCCACAGGGGACTATCAAGGTCTTGTATTGTTGCCTTATTATTTGGTTTATCGTGCTATTGTTCGTGCCAAAATAGCTTTATTTCGCTTGGAACAGTCTGGACTAAGTGATAAGGAACAGAAAAAAATACAAAAGGAATATTATAATTTTATTAAACTTGCAGAACTTTATACTCACCCCTCTAAACCTTGCTTAATTATAACGCATGGCTTTGCCGGCTCTGGAAAAACAACTACAGCAAAAAATAGCGTTAAATATTGTGGTGCTATTCAAATAAGTTCTGATATTATACGCAAGCAACTTTTTCATATACCTTTACATGCTAGCTCTAATTCTGGGCTAAATAGTGGAATTTATACTACTCAAGCAACAAAAGAAACTTACAAAGAACTTGAAAACCTAGCAGAAATAATTATTAAAGCAAACTTTACTGTGATTGTTGATGCTGCCTTTCTTCAGCATTCACAACGAGATTCTTTTTATAAACTCGCAAATCGACTAAAAGTACCTTTTTATATATTACATTGCAAAGAAAATGATTCTGAAATACAACAACGAATAAAGAAAAGGTTAAATAGCGTAAGTGTTTCTGAAGCGGATTTAACTATTTTAACCGAGCAAAAGAAAAATAATGATCCTTTAACTAATCTTGAAAAAAAGCTAACTTTCATTATTACCGGTAAACAAACCTCACTAAAAAATGCATTAGAAAAAATTTGTCCGCGGGTTCAGTTAGAGATGCTATCATAAACTACTTGAGTTAAACTAATAACTTTAAAGAGGAATATTTTATGTTTGATATGAATTTTATTAATGATGTGGCGAAACAATTCAGTGATAAACTCCCACCTGAAGCAAAAAAATTTAAGAAAGAGCTAGATAAAAATTTCCGCGTTGTATTACAAAGCGTATTTTCTAAACTTAATTTAGTAACGCGTGAAGAATTTGATGTTCAAAAAGGCGTTTTAGAAAAAACTCGTGCTAAAATAAATCGTTTAGGAAAAAATATTACAGAGCTGGAAAAATACTTGCCTAAGTCAAAAACCAAAAAAAAGAGCAAATAGTGCTCTTTTAAATATAATTGGGCTTAGAATAAAACGATATCAGCCAAAATAATAGCGACAAGGAGCTGCTATATGTCATTAGCTATCGTACAGACTCGCGCAAGTGCAGGAATTAAAGCCCCTCGTGTCACCGTCGAAACCCATATCTCTAATGGTTTGCCCCGTCTCTCAATTGTAGGCTTGGCAGAAACCGAAGTAAAAGAAAGCGGCGATCGTGTTCGCAGCGCACTGCTGAATTCTCAACTTGATTTCCCTACGCGGAGAATTACAATCAGTCTTGCTCCTGCTGACTTACCGAAACAAGGTAGCCGTTTTGACTTGCCTATTGCCTTAGGAATTCTCGCCGCTTCTAAACAAATCCCAAACGATGCACTTAACGACCATGAATTTGTCGGCGAACTTGCACTATCTGGTGAACTACGTCCTATTTCTGGAATCTTACCCTTTGCTTTAGAAGCCCATAAAGCAAAGCACAAAATTATTTTACCCACAGATAATGCTTTAGAAGCTAGTTTAAGCCGAAATACGGTTATCTTACCCGCTAACAATATTCTACAAATCTGTGCACATTTACATGGTAGAGAGCTGTTGTCTCCTTATAAACCCAAGCTTGAAATTTTTGAAAATAAAATTTCATCCGACTTAGCGGAGGTATACGGACAAACTCATGCAAAGCGTGCGCTGGAAATTGCCGCAAGCGGAAGACATAGTTTGCTACTTATAGGGCCACCCGGTACTGGAAAAACCATGTTAGCTACGCGCTTAATCAGTATATTGCCTATATTAAACGACAAGGAAGCATTAGAAATTGCCGCAATCCGATCGGTTTCTGGTAAAAAGCTAAAGTTAAGTAATTGGAAATTACCGCCTTTCCGCGCACCACATCATACCGCTTCCAACGTTGCATTAGTTGGCGGCGGCAGCCCCCCTCAACCCGGTGAAATCTCTTTAGCACATCAAGGTATTTTATTTCTCGATGAGTTACCCGAGTTTAAGAGAGATGCTTTAGAGTCCTTACGCGAACCATTAGAATCAGGCACTATTACTATCTCACGAGCAGCACGTCAAGCTGAATTTCCTGCAAACTTTCAACTGATTGCTGCTATGAACCCTTGTCCCTGTGGATATTTAGGAAGTACGATTAATCACTGTAAATGCTCCAGCGAACGCATCCAACGTTACCACAGAAAATTATCTGGACCTTTTTTAGATCGTATTGATATACAAGTGGAAGTTGATGCTTCAAATAAAAACTGTTTTCTAAAAGAACCTACTATAGAAAATAGCAAAACAATCCGTAGTCGAGTAAAAAAAGCAAGAGAAAAACAGTACTACTCCCGCGGCAGCTTAAATTGTAGTTTAAAAGGGGAAATATTAGAAACTAATTGTAAACTTTCCAAAAAAGATCAAGCACTATTAGAAAAGGCCTTTGAAAAATTTCGGCTCTCTACGCGCGCTTATCACCGTATTTTACGTGTAGCACGAACTATTGCAGACATTGCTGATTCTAAAAAAATAGAAACTCCCCATCTTATGGAGGCCTTAAGTTATAGATCTAAGTTAATAGATTAGCAGTAACGTTGAAAATTTTTTATATGCATATATTAGCTAATTTTTCTTTAAAGTCAGTAAATTTTTTCCCTCGGCCTAATAATTTACTTTTAGTTTTTCTTCTAGGCTTATACCTTTATTATTAGATCATTCCTTAAAATACAAAACCACAAATTGCACAGTTTTTCCAAAAAAATTATGATAATTATTAAAATAAACCTAAGCTCTATTGAAGCTAAAATTTATTTTTGCGCACTTTTTGCCTTGGGATAGAACCCTAGATAAAAAATATATACAATAAATATTTTTATGATAGAATAATTTGATATGGATATTTTTTCTATCTACACAGCAGATGATTGGAATATCAGATTTAAAGAAACTGAGCAACAAGCTGCCATATCTGATTTAGAATCAGGAAAAATTATTTATTGCCCACAACTATGTTTCAAATTATATCCAGAAGAACAACCTTTGTTTGTCCCTTATTCTATAGCTAAAAAAAACAAAAATATTAGTTTTAACGTTCACACAGACGCGTTACGGGGGATACAAGTCAATCAAAAACATAGAATGCAATTAAAAGCTATGCTGACTCGTTTTTCCCAACAAACAAAAAAATTCATGCTGGCATTATTTCCTCAATATACCACTACACTAAGTATGGGCCGTACAAGCTACCGCCCCATACAAATTAAAAATCGCAAAACTTCTGTACGCAAAGATGATAGTCGTTTACATGTAGATGCCTTTCCAGCCAATCCAAATCAAGGAAAACGCATTTTACGACTATTTTGTAATATTAACCCTTATGGTGAAAATCGAGTTTGGCGCGTCGGCGAGCCATTTCACGCCGTTGCCCATCACTTTTTACCAAAAATTTCTAAACCGCTTCCTGGTAGTGCCAAATTTTTACATTGGGTCGGCATTACAAAGAGTATTCGCAGTTATTATGACCATATCATGCTAAAAATCCACGACCGGATGAAATTCGACAAGGACTATCAAATGCAGGTAAAATATACTGAGATTTGTTTTCCTCCTGGTAGTAGTTGGATAGTTTCCACTGACAAGGTTTCGCACGCTGCCATATCCGGCCAATATGTACTTGAACAAACCTTTTATTTACCCACAACTGCAATGAAAAACCCTGAAACTGCACCACTACACATTCTAGAAAATTTACTAGGGCGCAGTTTAACTTAATAGATCCTGCAGAACATGTGTCTTTTTAAAGCTGCATTAAATTTCCTTGCTGACGGTCAACTACATTCAGAAAAAGAAGTTAGCGAATTTTTAGGTATACCGCCTAGGCTTGTTCCTGAAACCCTACAACAATTTTTAGAGTTCGGCATTAACTTAGAACATGAAGAAAGAGGGTACTGTATCTTGGGGGGGCTAGAGTTACTCGATGAAAAATTACTTTTAAATGAACTCGGAGTTACTCAGCAATTACTTAAGCGACTAGAAATCCTAGACTCTATCGAGTCTACAAATACTTATCTATTAGAAAAGATAAAGACCTTAAAAAAAACCACAGCTGTTTTTGCAGAATTACAGACTGCTGGGCGAGGGCAATTTAATCGTGTGTGGGTATCATCAAAGTTTGCAAAAAATATCGCTTTATCCATTTTATGGTATTTCCCCTACAAGCCTAATAAGCTAACAGGTCTAAGTCTTGTTATAGGTTTATCCGTTGTAAAAGCGCTTGAAGAATATGGTTTAAAGGGCATTAAACTTAAATGGCCCAACGATATTGTTTATTACGGAAAAAAAATAGCCGGTGTTTTAATCGAAACGCGCTCTTCTAAATCAACTTTATGTCCCACAGTCGTGGGTATCGGATTAAATCTTTATAGCCCAACAACAAATATTGACTCTATTAACCAAACAATAACAAATATTCACGCAATTCAAAAGCTTCCCCCACAACGAAATCGACTTGCCGGTCTGTTATTAAAACATGCATTAGCTATGCTCTTTGAGTTTCAAACCAAAGGCTTCCCTGCTTTCATGGAAGCATGGCAAACGTTCGATAGTTTAAAAGATAAGTATATCCGCATCCAAACAAACAAAGGCCTATGTGAAGGAGTTGCTAGAGGCATTAATCCACAAGGCCAGCTTTGTATAGAAATAGCAGGAAAGACACATTTTTTCAGTAGTGGAGAAATCCGGATCAGTTTGCATCACCCTGAAAATTGCTAATTGCTCGAAAAGTGACTACAATCCGGGGTCTTTACATGTATTGCTGGAATAGCTCAGCTGGTAGAGCAACTGATTTGTAATCAGTAGGTCCCGGGTTCGACTCCTGGTTCCAGCACCACTCACACGCCGTTTACCAAAATTTTACCAAAACTAAATGGGTCTATCCCACTTTAGAGGGAGGCCCCGATCATTTAACATTTTATCGTTAGGGCAACAAAATACAGCAAAAGGCCGATGATGGCCTATAGACCTATTAATCTAATCCAAACGACTGATCCTGTAGAACAAGATTCAACTGTTCTTCATAAAATATGTATTTTCTTTTATTTAGCGACATCAATCAGCTTCCCCCGTTAAGCATTATACTAATTAATTTTTTAAGCATATCATATTAAACAAATAAACAATTTTTTTGTTACTAAGCTTTTTTCAAATATAAAACTTAACTAACGTCAGTATTGTCTAAGGGAATCTGAAAAGGGAATATTGAGGGGGTTAAACTAACCGGGTCTATCCCACTTTAGGGGGCTTAAGAACATTAAACGGGCCTTTCCCAAATAAGGGAAGAGCCCGCCAATTCTAAACCTACATCTACCTCTAAAAAATATTTAAAAATATAAATATTTAGTTCGCTCCTTGCAAACGTACAATTCTTAAAATTTATACTATATAGATGTTTTTCAAAAAGGATCATAGTCATAGGGATATTAATCCGGTATTATAGATTCACTTAAGTTTATCTTAAGAAATTTGTTAAGTTAATTCTAGTAATAAAAAATTAATAAAAGATATGCGTATCACCTTAAAACAACTTGAAGTTTTTGTCGCGATTGCCAAAGCTGGGAACGTTAGCCATGCTGCCAAAAAAATGTTTCTATCGCAATCAGCCTGCAGCATGGCACTTGCAACACTTGAAGAACAATTGGAAGGTTCAATCTTTGATAGACATGGAAAGCAATTATTTTTAAATGAAAGAGGGCGTTCTTTACTACCTAAAGCCACTACTATCATCTCTCAAATAAAAGAACTTAAAGAGATGATGACAGAGGACAGAAAAGATAATTTATCTGGACAATTAATTATAGGGGCAAGCAGGACTATTGGTAATTATTTATTACCACAACTTATATCGGAATTTAATCAACTTCATAAAAATGTTCAAGTTAAATTAGAAATTTCGCACTCCGAAACTGTTTTAACTAAATTACTTGAATTTAATATTGATATAGCTCTGTTAGAAGCGAATTGTTATTCTGATAAAGTTATCACCTATCCCTGGAAAAAAGATGAGTTAGTCGTTGTTGCTGCTCCAAAATACTCATTAAGCAAAAAAAGAAAACTTTCGCTTTCAGATATCGGCAATGCGCGGTGGCTACTTAGCGAAGCTACTTCGCAAACGCGCGGTAAATTAGAAGAGGCCATTGGTGGAAAAATACAGCCTTTTTTGGAGTTAGATGACACCGAAGCGATTAAACAGGCTACTCAAGCGGGTTTAGGGATCAGTTGTCTTTCCCGATTCGTGGTGGGGGAGTCTATAAAAAACAATAAATTAATAGAACTAAAAACCCCCTTTTTAAACCTTAGGCGTGAATTTCACATTTTGATCCATAAAGAAAAATATCAATCTATGGTTATGTCTGAATTTATAAAAAAATGTGCTTAAGCTAAAAAATTAAATTTATACTGTAAGTGTAAGTGTATTTCACTTAAAAATGTAGAATCTGTTAGTATTATATGGATGTTTTTTTAATATTCCGTTATGAAATCAATTCTAATATTAGGAGCAACGTCTTCTATAGCTAAAGCTTGTGCTGAAATTTTTGCATCTCGTCACTATAACCTTTTTTTAGGGGGACGTGATTTATTCGAATTAAAGCGGCTTTCTCAAGATTTGCGAATCCGCTTTAAAGTAAACGTGGATTATGCGTTTTTTGATATTACATTGTTAAATGAGCACCGTAGTTTTTTTGAAAAAATGCTTGAAAAAATTGGCCGTGTTCATGGAGTCCTCATGGCAATAGGATTACTCGATAAACAATACTCTCCTACAGAGATTATCGCAGCTAACTTTTCAGGTCCTGTTGCAATTTTAGATATTTGCGCCGACTATTTATCATCACAAAAAAAAGGGTTTATCATTGGATTAAGCTCTGTAGCGGGAGATAGAGGACGTCAATCTAACTATGTATATGGTGCTAGTAAGTCAGCATTAACGACTTATTTACAAGGACTCCGTGGGTATCTACACCCGTATCAAGTTCACGTATTAACAGTAAAATTAGGTTTAATTGATACAAAAATGACATTTGGAGGAAGTTACCCACTGTTTTTAGCAGCTTGTCCTCAAAAAGCTGGTTTAAAAATCATAAATGCTTTAGATAAGGGGAAGGAAAGCGTTTATGTTCCCAAAATATGGCGGATTATTATGTTAATTATTCGCTTAATTCCAGAAAAAATTTTTAAATATCTCAAAATATGAAAGGTGGGCAGGTATTTAGAGTGTTTTTGCTTCCCAAAAAACAATATGTCCTGGTTTCACGAATTCATTTAAATGTTCTAATGATTTATTTATCTTTTCTTTGTCCGAATCAAAAAACTCGATGACAAGAGGCAAGCTAAGCGACAAATCAACCAATGAAGCTGTAGATCCTCCTGATTCTCCAAAACCGCTTATTGCTCGAAACACACTCATTCCGGAAATTTTAATTTTTTCTGATTTTAAATAATCAACTATTTTAGTTTCAAGCTGTGAATTTTCTGTCAGGTAAATTCTTACGACTATAATATCTGTCATTTTCATAGACTTCTTCCTATTAAAACCCCTATCCAGGTGGCGGCAAGACACAGCCCTGTGCTAAGAAAAATATTCATAATGCCGCCTAGCCAGTTACCATTCTCAAATAAATTAATGGTTTCAATCGAAAAAGAGGAAAAGGTTGTATAACCTCCTAACAGACCAATTAGCAACAAAGCTCTTAACTCTGAGCCAATATGCTCAAAGCGATCCAACAATAAAACAAATAAAAACCCCATTAAAAAGCATCCGCTAATATTAACGAGTAACGTACCTAGCGGGAACGAGCGCTTAAATAGCAAATATACGCTGTTCGAAATTGCATAACGCAAAACACCGCCTAGTCCAGCGCCTACAAAGATCAGAAAAACTGCATTCAAATTATCCTAGCTCCAGCTTTACTTACCATTAGGCATTAAGGCATTAACCTCTTTTGAGACAGTTTGATAATCAACCATTTTATCAAAATTTAAGTAGCGGTATAAATCATCAGCCATTGTATTTATAAACTGTATTTTTTCCTTATATTGTTCCATGCTGGGAAGGTAACCTAAACTCGCTGTTATTGCAGAAAGTTCCGCAGAAGCTAAATAAACATCCGCACCTTTCCCCATACGATTAGGAAAATTTCGAGTCGATGTCGAAACAACTGTTGCGCCATCTTGTACTCTTGCTTGGTTACCCATACATAAAGAACATCCAGGCATCTCTGTGCGAGCGCCTACGGCACCGTAAATCGCATAATAGCCTTCTTGCATCAATTGGTGGGCATCCATTTTTGTAGGGGGCGCTATCCAGAGTATGCTTGGTAAATGACTACCCATAACGTTTTTTAATAAGCTTCCTGCCGCACGATAATGACCTATGTTAGTCATACAAGATCCTATAAAAACCTCATCCACTTTGGTATTAGCCACTTCAGATAAAGGTTTAATATTATCGGGATCATTAGGGCATGCTAATAAAGGTTCTTTAATTTGATTAAGATCAATTTGGATAATCTGTGCGTACTCAGCATCTGCATCTGGCTCTAATAAATCAGGATTAGCTAACCAATTTTGCATGGCGTCGATGCGACGCTGCAAACTACGTGCATCTTGATAACCATTAGCTATCATCCATTTCAATAAAGAAATATTAGAATTTAGATACTCAATAACAGGTTCTTTGTTTAAACGTACCGTACAGCCATTTGCTGAACGCTCAGCAGAGGCATCAGCAAATTCAAAAGCTTGCTCAATTTTAAGATCAGGTAATCCTTCAATTTCTAATATACGTCCCGAAAATATATTTTTTTTATTTTTACTATCGAGTGTTAGTAATCCTTGTTGTAGGGCAACGTAAGGAATAGCATTGACTAAATCGCGTAATGTAATCCCAGGCTGTATCTGTCCCGTGAATTTCACTAATACCGATTCTGGCATGGTTAAAGGCATTACACCCATGGCTGCCGCAAAAGCTACTACACCTGAACCGCCAGGAAAACTAATACCAATCGGAAAACGTGTATGTGAATCGCCTCCTGTTCCAACAGTATCCGGAAGAAGCATTCGATTGAGCCAAGAATGGATAATTCCATCCCCAGGCCGTAAAACAATACCACCACGGGAAGCAAAAAAGTCAGGAAGGGTATGTTGTGTTTCTATATCGACTGGCTTTGGATAAGCGGCAGTATGACAAAAACTTTGCATTACTAAGTCTGCTGAAAACCCTAAACAAGCTAGCTCTTTAAGCTCATCCCTTGTCATAGGACCTGTAGTATCTTGCGAGCCCACCGCAGATATTTTGGGTTCGCAATATACACCAGGGCGCATACCTGGCAAACCACAGGCCTTACCTACCATTTTCTGAGCTAAGGTAAATCCTTTTGCCGTTTCTTGAATAATTTCGGGCCGATGAAAAGTACTAGAAAAAGGATATTTCATCGCTTCACAAACTTTATCTGTCAAAGACCGTCCAATAATTAAAGGGATTCGACCTCCGGCACGTACCGCATCAAGCAACGATAAATTAGGTTCGAATTGCACCAATTCTTGATCCTCTTCGTCGGTTATACGACCTTCATAAGGATAAATATGAATAATATCTCCGGTATTTAATCGACTAACATCCACTTCAATTGGAAAAGCGCCTGCGTCTTCGGCTGTCGTACGAAAAATTGGAGCAATCTTCCCGCCTAAAATAATACTGCCTCGATTTTTATTAGGGACGAATGGAATCGGTTCGCCAATATGCCATAACAAGGAATTAATAGCTGATTTACGGGATGAACCCGTACCAACAACATCACCCACAAAAGCAACGGGATAACCCTTCGTTTTCAAGCCAGCAATCGTAGCTAAAGCATCTGGCATACGGTTACAAAACATCGCTAAACTATGCAGAGGAATATCTGGCCGGCTCCAAGCTTCGGTAGCAGGAGATAAATCATCCGTATTAATTTCACCTGAAACCTTAAATACCGATACCGTTATTTTAGATGGGACTTCTGGCTTAGAGGTAAACCATTTAGCCTGCGCCCAAGATTGTATAACACGTTCGGCAAAGCTATTTCTTTCTTTTGCTTTTGCAATCACGTCATGATACGCATCAAACATCAATAAGGTATGCGCAAGTTGATGAGTGGCTATCTCTGCCAGGTGCTCATGATCGAGCAGTTCAATGAGAATAGGGACATTATAACCGCCCAGCATAGTTCCCAGTAATTCAACGGCCTGCTGAGGTTTAATAAAGGGGGATTGGACTTCGCCTTTTGCTAGCGCAGCAAGGAAAGCTGCTTTAACATAAGCTGCGGGATCGACGCCCGGGGTTATGCATTGACTCAATAAATCTACTAAGAAAGACCCCTGAATACCTACTGGAGGGCTTTTAAGAAGTTCAACCAATTCTACTGCCTGTTCAGCATTTAAAGGCAGTGGGGGTATAGCATCGTTTGCACGTAGCTGCACATGCTGCTCATAGGTCTTTAAAAATTGAGTTGTATGCACGATAACCCCCGCTTATTCTTTTAAATAAGGCGGATTATACTCCCTTGAAATACTATTAGTAAGCTATAAACTGGACAAAAGTCTTAATTATGACAATCCTAATCGCTAAGCGCCTCTCGCTGCTAAAAAGCAAAATAATCGAAACAGAGCATCATTTTCACCGTAAGCCCAACTCCGTCAGCTTAATAGCAATGAGTAAATCTCAAAGCACCGAAGCAATTAAAGCAGCAATTGAAGCGGGACAATTGGTTTTCGGCGAAAGTTATGTCCAAGAAAGCTTAGAGAAGATCCGCAAATTAAAAAATTACAAATTAGAATGGCATTTTGTCGGTAAAATTCAGAGTAATAAAACTAAACCTATTGCTGAAAACTTTGCATGGGTACATAGTCTTTCTGAAATAAAAATAGCCGAGCGTTTAAGCGCTGCCAGAAAATCAGCGAATTTATCACCCTTAAATACCTGTATCCAAATTAATCTTGATAAAGAAGATAATAAAATGGGTATTTATTTAACTGATCTGGTTTCTTTTGCACAAGCAATAAAGAAATTCACGCATCTAAAATTACGCGGCTTAATGGCTATTACAAAAGTAAAATATGACTTTTCAGCCCAACGTGAAAGCTTCAAACGATTACGATTTGCTTTACAAGAACTCCAACAATTTGATTTTAAACTAGACACCCTATCAATGGGCATGTCAAATGATTATGAAGCCGCTATTGCTGAAGGTGCAACCCATATTCGAATTGGTACGGCTATTTTTGGAAAAAGAAAATCTTAAAATAACTACTTAAAATAATCTTTTACATAGCCCTCTAAGCGAGTTAAATTAATTCGAGTTTGTTGCATGGAATCTCGATCACGTACAGTGACTGTATCATGTTGTGCTGTCTTATCACTTTGACCAATCGTATCAAAATCTACAGTCATGCAAAGTGGTGTGCCAATTTCATCATGGCGCCGGTAGCTTTTACCAATATTTCCCGTATCTTCATAAGCAATACGCCCTAGACCTAAAGTTTGGATTAACTTTTTAATAGCTTTTGCTTTTTCTACAATGGCGGAATTATTTTTTTTTAGCGGAATAATAGCGAGTTTAACTGGTGAAAGCTGAGGTTTTATTTTTAATACAATACGCTTGTTATCATTATCTAATTTTTCTTCTTCGTAGGCATCCGTCAAAATAGCTAATACACCCCTATCTAAACCTGCAGATGGCTCTATAACATAAGGTATAAGGTGCTGCCCGGGTTGATCTTGAACACTTAATTTGGCTGTACTATCTTTATTAACCGCTACTTGTGCAGTTATTTTTAATTCAGCTTGCCCTTGCGTATGAGACCCTAAATCATAATCAGTTCTATTAGAAATACCCTCTAACTCTTCAAAACCATGAGGAAATTCATACAATATATCCTCCGTTGCTTTTGCATAATGTGCCAACTCATCTTTCGATTGCTTAAGTAATTTCAAACGCTGCGAGGACAAACCTTGCTCTTTCCACCACGATAGGCGTTGATCTACCCAGTATTTATGCCATTTCTCATCTTCGCCTGGTTTAACAAAAAATTCGATTTCCATTTGTTCAAATTCTCGTACCCGAAAAATAAAATTTCGTGGTGTTATTTCATTACGAAATGCCTTACCTATTTGTGCGATACCAAAGGGTAATTTAGGAGACATAGAATCCATTATATTTTTAAAATTAGTAAATATTCCTTGCGCCGTTTCAGGACGAAGGTAAGCATACGAATCCTTATCTTCTACCGGACCCATCGTTGTTTTAAACATCATGTTGAAAGCTCTTGGCGCGGTAAGGTCCTTTGAACCACAGTTTTCACATTTTCCATCGACAAGGTGATCTAAGCGCCAGCGCTTTTTACAAGCACGACAATCAACCATCAAGTCCGCAAACGTACTTTCATGGCCTGAATAATAAAATATTTTTTTCTGAGTTAAAATTGCTGAATCTAAACCAAAAATGTCGTTGCGTTCGTAGACATTAGATTTCCACCAAGCCGCTTTTAAGTTATTTTTTAACTCTACACCCAAGGGACCATAATCGTAGACGCCCTGCAGGCCGCCATAGATTTCTGCGCTAGGGAAAATAAACCCTCTACGCTTACATACTGAAACTATTTCTTCTAGATTTTTTGCCGCCATAGTTAACTTCCGAAGTAATATGCCTATTGTACCTAAATTGCGAACTAGCAATGTTAAGTAATTTATCCGTCAAAGGAATTTTTTAAGGTGAAGCCTCTGACTAGCATTTTAAAATTTTTATCAAGTGATTACTATATAAATCCGAGCCAACTCATCTGCTTAGCTAGGATTTATAACAGGTTTCAGCAAACCTGTTAAGTGTTATCTTATATAAAGTAAAAAAACACTAACTCTCTGCATCCTAATTTGAGCTTCAGGGATTATTAATTATTACATTTTCTTCCTCTAACGCTGAGTCATTAGTTATTGGTGTAGCTGATAATTGAAAGAACTCGACTGGCTGTCCTATCGGAATAGCAGAAATTACTGTAACAGGAACTACTGTAACCGGAATAACCGAAATTAGAGGAAGAACCATATGATAATTAATAGCTATTTCATAATTGGGGGAACTGTATTCTTGACCAGCAATAAAGCTATCTTGAAAGTTTTTATTTATTTGTTCTAATTCACAATATTTTTTATCAAGCAATTCTTGCAACGCCGCATTTTCTTTTTCTATAGCCTCCATATCTCCAGCTTTTGAAAAAAAAGCATTATCTAATAATAGTTTATTTTCTCTGAGCCTAGCTTCAAGTCTTTGTGTTTGTGAAAATAAACCCTCTTGATTAACTTCATTTTCTGAGAGAAAGCCTTTTTGCATAAGCTCAACACTAACCGTTTCAGGAATAAGCTCTTTTTTAAAATAATATAATAGTTTATTAAATGTATATTTCTCGAAATTTACTTGATAAAATTCCCTAGCTGCAGCTCCATAAATTTTTAGCAGAGGAATTAAACTATCAATAAGCCTATCTAACCTTTCTAACTCTCTTTTCTCCTTGTATAACCTAGCTTTTATATAATAATTTTCTATTAAATTTAAACTTTCCTTTTTTTCTAATAAGCTTATGCCTATTTCTTTAACCTTTTCTTTATATGCATTTAATTTTTCTATATAAATATGAGCTAATCTGCCTCTACCTTGGCTAAAAGTTATTTTAGATACGAGATGAACAACCGCTAACGTTGAAAAAAAATGTTCTTTTATATCCGTTATAGCCTCATCATATTTTTCAGACAATAAGCTAATGGGCAAAACCTCTAATCTTTGATCTTTAACATCGATTGGTGCTGCTTTAAACAAAAAAGTAGTTGGGGCACGAGCAGAGTTAACTTTAGACTGAGTTGAGTTAACCTTAGACTTTGTTTTCTTTTTTAATTTTTCTTCAGGAGTAAAACCACCCTTGTATTTTTTGTCTAACTGACTACTTAATTTTTCTATAGCGTCTATATTAAAAAACAGATTGTTTAGCTGCGTTATTTGTTCTACAGATAAAGGAAAAATTCGATTATATTCTCTTAATGCCAGTTCATAATAATAAAATTTACTAATTAATTTTTTTTTCTCGCTACTGAATTTTTCTAATTCCCGCCTTATTTTATCAGTCATTTTTTCTTTTTGGACTAAACTATTCCAAAGGTCCGAATGCTTAATACTCAAGCTATTAATATCATTATATATTTTATTTAGTTTTTGTATTATGTCATTTATAGCTTGCTTTACGTTTTCTAAAATAGCTTTAATTCCATCAATTTCTTGATACAGCAAGCTAGTTTTTTTCTCACCAAAATTTTTATGCTCTTTTACTTTATTCTCTATTTCTACGAAGGCATTAGAAATATTATCAATTATAAAAGGTTTTGCTTCCAGATTAATCAATTTATAAATAGCTTTTAATTCTGGGCTTAACTTTCCAAATTCTGCTTTAAATTGTTGTATGGATTTATTTTTGTTTTCGGGATTAATAGTCAATTCATTAATAAATTTTATTGATTTTTGCAAAGATGCAGAAAATTTATTAAGAAACATACGAAACTCTCTAAATTCTTTTTCTTTTTTTTCCGCTACTTTTTTGCCCTCTCTTTCATTTTTTCTTTCTAATTCTAATTGTTCATTTCTAGCTTTCTTTTCGGATCCCTCACGCTGTACGGCTAGCTTCTTTTCTGTTTCACATTTAATTCTTTCATTTTCCTCATCTTCACACTCCTCTAATAATTGCTGCGGTTTCAATTTATTTTTTTTTCGCAATGAATCTAATAGCTCTGCAGAAAAAAATTCGCGTAACGGGTGGTTCTTATCCGTAAAACTCGCAATTTGTTCTTTAATCGCGCGCGACAGTAAAAACGTTTCTTCTTTTAGTTCTTTAGCTTTAACATCCGCTTCATCTAGAAATAAAAGCTGGATAAATTGATCAAATTCCTTCTTAAACAAAGAAAAATGGGTTAGCTTACGCTCTTTTATAAATGCATTGTCCGCTTTAATCGCCTTAGTTATTTCTTCCTTTAAACTGCTACTCCAAGCTTCGATATCTGGACTGATTATAGTTTCTTCCCAAAACCCTTTACTTTGTCTAATCAAAAGTTGGTAATTTGGAATATATACTATCAAAGCATGCATTTTCTCTTTAAATTCTTGTTTATATTCTAAGAAAAAACTTTTTGCTTCGAAGGAATTAAGGAGAAAAAATAAGTTTTCGATAAAAACATTAGTTAAATATTTTCTATAAACTATATAAAATTGCAGCGCTCCTGATAAACAAGCAAGTCTAATAGTGAAATTGATATTTTTTTCAACTAATAACTTTCTTAAAAAGGAAAAATAAGAAGATAAATGACCCGTTTGATTATACGAAACAATATTATTTTTTTCTAAAATAAAGTAAAAATTAGCATTAAGCGCGGGAGTATAAGGAAAACAAAGTGCTGCTAATTGGGTTATTTTAAGTAATTCAGACTTTTCGGTAATTTTTTTTTGGTACTTGGAAAAAGCTGTTGCCCCTGCATCTGCTAAATAGTAAAAATAAGCGCCTGGCCCTGGATAAACAGGTAGCTTTTTTTCTCCATATCCAACTACCTTAATACACCAATCAGCAACGGCACCCTTTATAAGATATGATAACCTTACAAAAAACTCCTCAGTTTTAGTAAATTTAGGTATAGCCTTTTTTAAGTCGCCTATAGCGCCTTTAGTGTCTTTTTTTACTTTCTTAGAAACGCGCTGTTTACCATTTTTTTCTCTAGTATTCGGCATAATGTTTCACCGTTGCCATAATAATTAATTTGTTATTATTTAAAAATTCCTTATAAATAAAATGCACAAAAAGTTTCTACTAGTGTAAAATAAACGTTTATTTATGACAAATTAAGTCTATTTTGACATTATGTTATCTATTATAAATATTTCAGCGTATCGTTTTATCCGGCTATCTGATAGTTTCCTTTTAGAACTAAAAAGCAAACTCAAAAAAGAAACACAGATCTTAGGCTTAAAAGGAACAATTTTATTAAGTGAAGAAGGTATTAATCTGTTTCTTGCGGGCTCCAAAAAGGCGATTAGCTGTTTTAAAGACTTATTAAGTAACTTTCCTTCTTTTAAAAATATTGTCTTTAAAGAAAGTCTTTCAGATTCTCAGCCTTTTAAAAAAATGCTAATAAAAATAAAAAAAGAAATTATTCCATTTGGTATTGAGACTATTCGTCCTGAAATTCGCCCAGCCCCTTCTATAACACCTGAAATACTACAACAGTGGATCAAAAAACTACCCGATCTTATCTTATTAGATACCCGAAACAGCTTTGAAGTCGCTTTAGGAAGCTTTGAAAATGCCCTACATCTCGATATAAAACATTTTAGAAATTTTCCAAAAGCCATACAAAAACTACCTGAGAAAAGTAAAAAGGTGCCTGTGGTTACTTTTTGTACTGGCGGTATTCGTTGTGAAAAAGCTGCCGCGTTCCTTTTGCAGGAAGGTTTTAACCAAGTCTATCAATTGGAAGGGGGAATACTTAATTATTTTGAAAAATGCGGAGGGGACCATTATAAAGGTCTTTGTTTTGTTTTTGATGGAAGAAAAGCTCTAACTCCCTTCCTTGAAGTTTTTGATAAAAATGGCGCAGCTCCACTCTAGACATTAATTAATTAATTTTTAATAAAATTTGCATTTTTTAAAAAAACTTGTTTTTATATATTTTCTAATAATTTAAAGCCCTGATAGAACTCATTTATGAAGAAGTTATTATTTGTACTTATAGTTCCCTTTTTACTGACCGCTTGTGGCCCACCATTAGTCTTTGGCATACCTCAGGAACAATGGAATCAGCTCACCCAGCAACAGCGTAGCCAAGTTATTGCAGGATATAATCAACAAAAGACGGCTGAAGCACAGGTTGCCCCTTTCACAGCTGCAGCAAATGCTCTTTGGATGAGAAACAATTACTAATATAGGTAAATAGATATTTTAGCCGTCTTTTGTAGCTTTAAAGACCTTTTTGCACCCTTAACTTAATGTTTCACGTGAAACATTAAGTTATTCCCTAAACCTTTAAATACTGGAATAGATTTCCTTAAAGGCCCTAATTAGGATTCCAGCTAACAAATATTGATTTATATAAATTATTTTCTATAGAACTTTTACTTTGAAACTAATTTTAAACCAAATATAGAACCAACTAATAAAATTAAAAAAAATATCCTTAAATAGCTTACTGGATCTTTAAAAAAAATCATGCCAATTAAAGCGGTTCCAAAAGCCCCAATTCCTGTCCAAACCGCATAAGCCGTCCCTAGCGGAATTTGAATAACTGCTTTATTTAAAAATAAAAAACTCAAACTAGCAAAAAATAAAAACCCCATCATATATTTTACTTGCGTGAACCCTTCAGATAGCTTCATACAGGTTGTAAAGCCTATCTCAAATAACCCTGCTAAACTTAAAATAAACCAAGCATTCATAAAAAACTCTTTTATAAAGTAATATTAATATCTTCAACTGCATTGAAAATAGCTCAAAAACACTCAGTAGCCCTACTAAACTCTGCTTTTTTCGCTATTTTCAGCTGATGACAATATCCATTTCTATTTTATAGATCAAAATAAATTTTGCTTAAGGATTTATTTTTCTAAAACTTTACCTTTTTCCACTTGAAATGTTTTTCCATTCACATTGCTATTTAATAGCTTTATCAAACTAGCCTCAATTACTGTAATAAACACTTGTGATTCTAATCTATTTAATAATGTAACAAGATAGGCTTGTCTAACAGAATCAAGCTCTGCAAATAAATCATCAAACAAATAAATACACGATTTATCTGCTATTTTTTTTAGTAATAATCCCTGTGCTAATTGTAACCCATAGGCTAATAATTTTTGTTCTCCTCGTGATAATACTTCATGAACTGGATTACCATGTAATTTTATTAATAAATCAGCTCTCTGTGGTCCATAATGTGTATAACCCAAACTAGAATCGCGGAAAAAAGATCGGCTTAAAACATTTTCTAACGTGCTCTGCTGGTCCCAACCTTGATAAAAATCAATCGTTAAACCTTCTAAGCTTATTAACTCACCTATCAATTCTGTAATCAATGGCGTTAATTGTTGTAAGTATTTCTTTCGCATGCACGTTATTTCAACAGAAAATTCTATTAATTTATAATTCCAAACTTTGATCTGATCCGCTGATATTTGCCTTTGTAAAGCGGCATTCCGTTGTTTTAAGGTCTGCTGAAACTGTTTCCATAGTAAAAAGAAATGAGGTTCCACGTGAAACACGCCCCAATCTACAAATTGTCGTCGCGCTTTTGGTCCGCCACTTAACAAATAATAACTATTGGGATTAACGAGTTGAATGGGTAATACTTTAGCTAGTTCACTAATTGAATCGATATTGTTATCAATTTTAATTCGAGTTTTTCCGTGTCGAGTTTTTTCCAGTCCTAATGTTATAGCTCCTTGTCCTAAAACAACAGAAAATAGATTGAACTGTTTAGCTTCATAGTGAATAGCTCGGCTTGCTAAAGCACTCCGAAAAGAGCGTCCTAAACTTAAAAAATGAATGGCTTCTAGCAAACTAGATTTACCACTTCCATTAGGCCCATAAATAAAATTAAAATGGGGGGAAAATTCAAGATCTAGTTCGGCAAGATTTCGAAATTGACTTATTTTTAAACGAAATACCTGCATGAAGCCTTATAAACGCATCGGCATAATAACGTAAATACTCGAGCTTTCTTCAACTGCTTCAAGCCTAACACTTGCGTCTGTTGAAGTTAAAGTAATTTTTACAAAACCAGCTGGCAAACTATTTAGTACGTCCATTAAATAATTTATATTAAAAGCAATAGTAATTTCTTCCCCAGAATAAAGAACATCAAGATAATCTTCTGCGTCTTCTTGATCAAGGTTATTAGCAAAGATACGCAACGCATTACTTTTCATCTCTAAACAAACACTTCTATGTTTGTCATTAGACAAAACACCTACGCGAGCAAGAGAAGACTTTAGTAAATCTCGATCAACCGTTAAAACTTTATCACCACTTTGTGGAATAACTCGATCATAATCTGGAAATTTCCCTTCGATTAACTTAGACGTAAAGGTATAATCCTGCATATTCACGCGTAATTGATTGTTACTTAACAGAACTGTTAAATCACCCTCATCATCATTTAATAATCGTGAAAGTTCATGAATAGCTTTTCGCGGAACTATAATTTGATTATCACCTTTTATACCTGCATCTTTTATACTTAAAGCTAAACGATGCCCGTCTGTAGCTACTGCACGCAAACTTCCCTGACCTAATTCCCATAACATTCCGTTTAGATAATAACGCACATCCTGTTGTGCCATCGCGAAATTGGTTGCTTCTATTAAAGAACGCAAGTGCTTTTGTGAAAGCATAAAACTTAGTTGTTCAACGGACTCATTGGTTCCTTCAGAAATAGGGAAGTCAGTAGCCGGTAAGGTAGCTAAATTAAAACGACTCCTACCACATTGAAGAATAAGTTTATCGTCTTTTTGTTGAAATTTTAAATCGCTCCCTTCCGGTAGGCTTCGACAAATATCCATTAGTTTTCGTGCTGGTGCCGTAGTTTTACCCTCTTTACCTGCTTTTTCTAACGTTACTCGCCCTGACAACTCTACCTCCATATCCGTACCAAATAAAGATAACTCTTTGGCTTTTAAATTTAAAAAGATATTTGCGAGTATTGGTAAGGTTTGGCGACGTTCAATAACAGCGGTTACCGCTTGTAAAGGTTTTAATAAAGTTTCGCGATTAATTGTAAACTGCATTTATTTTTCCTTAACTCGATAAAGTACGTAATAAATTTATAAAGTCTTCGGCGACTCCCGTATTTGTTTTTTTTAATTCTTGTATCTTACGGAATGCGTGCAACACTGTGGTGTGATCTCTTCCACCAAATGCACGACCTAATTCAGGTAAACTATGATTTGTTAGCTCCTTTGCAAGAGCCATTGCAATCTGTCTAGCCCGTGCTAAAGAAGAAGTACGACGTTTAGAAATTAAGTCAGATACTTTAATTTTATAATATTCAGCCACCGTCTTAATAATATTGTCTACTGTTACTAATTTGTCCTGTAAAGCAAGCACATCCTTTATAGATTCTCTCACTAACTCTAAGTTAATCTGGCGTCCGGTAAATTGCGCATAAGCGCCTACTCGTTTCAAAACTCCTTCTAATTCTCTTACATTCGAATGAATACGTTTGCCAATAAAGAAAGCAACTTCTTGAGGTAAGATCATTTTTGCTTGTTCGGCTTTACTAATTAAAATAGCAACGCGTGTTTCAAGATCAGGCGGTTCAATAGCAACTGTGAGCCCCCAACCTAAGCGCGACTTTAATCTTTCCTCCACACCAGACATTTCTTTAGGGTAACGATCGCAAGTTAATACAATTTGTTGTTGGCTCTCGAGCAATGTATTAAACGTATGGAAAAATTCTTCTTGGGAACGATCCTTTCCAGCAAAAAATTGAATATCGTCAATCAATAAAGCATCTAAAGAACGATAATAAGTTTTAAAGTCATTGATTGTGTTGGTCTGTAAAGCCCTTATCATATCAGCTACAAAACGCTCAGAATGTAAATAAAGTACTTTAGCTTGCGGATTTTTATGCAAGATTGAATTTCCAATAGCGTGCATCAAATGGGTTTTACCTAAACCTACGCCACCATAAAGTAATAATGGGTTATAAGCCCCGCCGGGATTTTCAGCGACTTGTACGCTGGCGGCACGCGCTAATTGATTTGATTTTCCTTCGACAAAATTAACGAATGTAAAGTTAGTATTAATGTGTGTCCCAGATAACTTAATTGTTTTGGTTTGTGTTTTTACTTCTTGTGGTTGTCGTAATACGGGCGATCCTTGGTTAGCACGACTACCCACTTTTAAAATCACTTCTGGAGGAACATCATCCAATTGTGTCAAAATTTGGTTAATATGCACTAAAAAGCGCTCATTCACACAATGTAATACAAATTGATTAGGCGCCCATAATACTAGCTGCTCTTCTTTTTCCTCTGCCTGCAAAGGTCGAATCCACGTATTAAAATCTTGAAGAGAAATGTGGTTTTGTAATCGATCCAAACATTTTTGCCAAACGAAAGCTGATACAGCGATTGTCACAATAATTCCTCTATTAGATTAAGTAAAATGTTTAACCGATCTAAGTTCATATCATAATTCTTGTAGCTTATCTACCTTTAACAGATTTTAGAAACTAATAAAGATATTAGATAGCTGGATACCCAAGCTATGTTAATTGAATGTTAGGAAGCCGTCACTAAACTTGTCGCTAACAAAAAAGATTATCTTTTTTATAGAAGCTTGCAATATTTACCTACATTTGGACTTCTAGTAAATATTTTTAAGAGAAATTCTGCGTTTTCCAGTTTTAAAATTTCGCAAGTTATCGTGTAAGCCTATATCAATGTTAATTTTATAAACACTGTTATAAACACTGTGAATATCCGGTAAAAAATTTGTGTATGCTGTGATTAGAAATACAGTTTAATAAAAAACATACGTAATCGAGTCTTAATTGTCCACTGCTATGCGCAGCTTATCCCGTCGTAAATTTATAGTTAAGTCTATGAAAAAAATAAGAAATATATAGTTATCCACAGAGTTATTCTGCCTTTATCATCACATCTATCTATTTAAACAAATATATTAATAATGTAAGTGTAGATGTTAACTCAAAATACGGAGTCAACATTCTGAGGCCTATAAAATCAAAATTCGAATCTTTGTGTACGAGCGGTATATCCCAGGAACTTCCTATTTTCTTTGAATTACATGATGAGAATTAAGGCGATATTTAAATGGAAGTCTTTTTTTGGAAATTTTAAGGCCCCTAATCTGACTGGCATTCATTCAAATATAGGTTTTTAAGTCCCACCAACATCGCTTGAGGTTAATATTTACATGCCTATGTATGAGATGAATTGACAATCCAAAAAGGGTCACCTAAGATACACCCCTCTTTAAAAGACAATAGTTTCCTAGATGGCATAGTTAGAATATGAAAAGAACATATCAACCCAGTAACCTCAAGCGAAAAAGAACACATGGCTTTAGAGCAAGAATGGCAACTAAAAATGGCCGTCTTATACTTAAACGACGACGTGCTAAAGGCCGTTTACGCTTAACAGCCTAATTTTTAGTCATTTTCTTCATTTGCTAGCAAATAACCGACTTATAAAGTCGAAACGGTTGAACCGTTCAGAGGATTTTAAACAAGCTTTTCAGCAAGGTATGAAGCTTAAGTACGGCTGCCTAACCACATATACAAAACCAAATACGTTGGGTTACGCACGTTTAGGGCTAGCTGTTACAAAAAGAGCGGTTCCGAACGCAGCGTCTAGGAACCGCGTTAAACGCGTTATTCGCGAGAGCTTTAGACTGAATCAGCGCTTATTATCTGGTTTTGACATTGTTATAGCTGTCAAAAGCCAGTGTCTTTTTAATAAACAAGTTTTGTCGTGTGATTTAGATAAACAATGGTCAAGGTTAGTGATTTATTACAAAAAAGCCTGATCTTTTTGTTGCAGGTTTATCGTTATTTAATCAGTCCGCTGACGGGCTATTCTTGTCGATTTTATCCTAGTTGTTCAGAATATGCTCACTTGGCAATTGTGCAGCACGGTAGTTATGTAGGCCTATATATGACGGTAAAACGCTTACTTCGCTGTCACCCATGGCATGCTGCTGGCTATGATCCCGTACCTAAACCCCTAAAACCACCTACTACAATGAGTTAACTTATGGAACTGGCTCGCGTTTTTTTATTAGGCGCCTTATTTTTAATGGCATTTATGTTATGGAATGCATGGCAAAATGAATATCCTAATGTCCAGGCAGTCAAAGCTTCAACACCCATCGAGAAAAGGGAAATTGCTGCCCAGCTGACGAAGTTGCCTAATACTCAGTTTTCAGCAATTAGTGGAGGACAGGCGATAGAGGGTAATGGCCAGCGTTTTATTCATGTAAAAACAGATGCGTTAGATATTCTAATCGATACTCAGGGTGGGAACATAGTTCAAGCCAGTCTTTTAAAATATCCAGAACGTGCCAATGACCCTAATTCTCAGCCATTTCAATTACTCAGTAAAAATCCAGATAGTTACTATGTTGCACAAAGTGGATTAGCAGGTTCTGATAAACAGGTATTGCAGTATCGAAGTGCACATACGGACTATAGTTTAGGGGCTGATCAGCCTGAGCTTTACGTAAATTTAGTTTGTACTACCTGTGGGAATGTTGCTATCCAGAAACAGTTTGTTTTTAAGAGGGATGATTATGTAGTTCCCATTAATTATCAGATTGGAAATCACAGTAACTCCATTTGGAAAGGACAGCTTTATACACAGTTTCAACAGAAAAAACGCATTCCACCGCGTAGTTTATTTAATATCAGTTCTTATATAGGCGGCGCTATTTCTACCCAAGAAAAACCCTATCAAAAAGTGAGTTTTGATAAAATGGGGGAAGGAGTTTCCATGGCGACAGAAAATGGTTGGGTTGCCATGTTACAACATTATTTTATTAGCGCTTGGGTTCCACCTACGGGTTCTTATCATTTTTACAGTTATGGAAAGGATAATATCTATACACTTGGGATGTTGGGTAATGTTTTTCAGATAGAACCAGGAAAGCAATATACCAGTCAAGCCAAACTTTACCTGGGACCGGAAAGTATGGACCGCCTAAAAGCGGTCGCACCACACCTCGATTTAACGGTGGACTACGGTATTTTATGGTTTATTTCAATGGCTCTTTTTTGGCTCTTGAAGCAAATTCATCATGTGGTTGGAAATTGGGGTTGGTCTATCGTTATCGTGACGGTACTCATTAAATTAGCTTTTTATCATTTATCAGCTAAAAGCTACCGTTCAATGGCAGCAATGCGTAACCTACAACCCCGGTTGAATGCGCTTAAAGAGCGTTATGGGGACGATAGACAGAAGTTAACCCAGGCGACTATGGGGCTATATAAGGCAGAGAAGGTAAACCCGCTAGGGGGCTGTTTGCCTATCTTAGTACAAATTCCAGTATTTATTGCGCTTTATTGGATGCTTTTAGAAAGCGTAGAACTAAGACAAGCACCTTTCATTCTCTGGATTCATGATCTCTCAACTAAAGACCCTTATTATATTTTACCCATTTTAATGGGTATTACGATGTTTGTTCAGCAGCGTTTAAATCCACCGCCGCCGGATCCTACGCAAGCAAAAGTTATGCAATTTTTGCCTATTTTCTTTACTGCGCTGTTTTTAAATTTTCCCTCCGGCTTGGTATTGTATTGGGTTGTTAATAATACGTTATCGATTTTACAGCAATGGTTTATTATGCGGCGTATGCAGTTAAAGTTTAATCAAAAAAAACTAAAAAAACGTTAAAACTAATGAATCGGGTAGAGATAAAAAAAATAAGCCTTTTTCGAAGTGTGGAAATTTGCTCGAATTCGAGGCAAGCGGTCAGAGAGGATCGGGGGTTTACATGCGGGTAAATGATGACCGCAGCCAGTCGTTCAACAATGAAATAGATAAAAGCTTCCAGTTTCGAAAAGATACGATTGCGGCGATTGCTACTCCTGCTGGTAGAGGTGGGATTGGCGTTATTCGCCTTTCCGGTCCTCACACCCAAGCTATCGTTATAGACTTAATTGGCTACTTACCAAAACCTCGTTACGCTGAATATGTGAGGTTTTTAGAAGTGGATAAAACGTTGATTGATGAAGGACTCGTGCTCTATTTTCCAACGCCACATTCTTTCACAGGGGAAGACGTTGTAGAGCTACAAGGGCATGGAGGGCCCGTTATACTCGATTGTTTATTGCAGCGCGCCTTACAATTAGGCGCTCGATTAGCGCGGCCAGGTGAGTTTTCAGAACGTGCTTTTTTAAATGGTAAATTAGATCTTATTCAAGCTGAAGCGATTTCAGACTTAATTGATGCTGAATCAAAACAAGCAGCGCAGGCGGCGGTACGTTCTTTGCAAGGAGAGTTTTCTAAACAAATCTATGAGATGGTAGAAACATTAATTGCTTTGCGAATGTATTTGGAAGCCTCAATAGATTTTTCAGATGAAACAATTGATTTTTTAAAAGATACAGAGGCTGAAATAAAGTTAAATCTGATTCTGTTTAAAATCAGAGCAATACAAGAGACAGCAAGACAAGGCGCTTTGTTACGAGAAGGAATACATATTGCTATTGTAGGGCCGCCTAATGCCGGTAAGTCAAGTTTATTAAATAAGTTAACAGGACAAAATTCAGCAATTGTAACGCCTATTGCAGGAACGACGCGAGATGTTATTCGAGAAAAAATACTCATTGACGGACTTCCACTATATATCGTAGATACGGCAGGTTTAAGGAATACAGAGGATGAAATTGAATATGAAGGTATAAAACGCAGTCTATCTGAAATAGAAAAAGCTGATCGTATTTTATATGTCGTTGATAGTGTGAGTGTGCCAATAAATGATTTGGCTTCTTTGAACCAACTCGATTTTTTTAACCAATTATCACGTGAAAAACTAAGCGTGATAAGAAATAAAATAGATATAACTAGCGAAAATAGTTATTTAAGTCAAGAATTTGATTTTGACGTTATTAGTTTGTCGGTAAAAACAGGCGAAGGTCTGTCACTACTTTATGATTATTTAAAAAAGAGTGTGGGCTATGATGCTGGGTTACAAAGTAATTTTAGTGCTAGACGTAGACATTTATCGGCATTGAAAAAAGCTGAATCCGCCATATTAGATGGTTTAAATAAATTAATGAGTGGTGAATTTCCAGAATTATTGGCAGAAGATCTTTCTATAGCGCAAAACCACCTCAGTGAGATTACGGGACAATTTACGACAGATGACCTTTTAGGAAGAATTTTTTGCAATTTTTGCATTGGAAAATAGCGAAGTCATTAATTCATCAATAGCTAACAACACCTGGTTCGGTTTTAATTGTTGCAAACAATTAAAATGTACAAGAGGACATTCTCGTTGGAAACAGGGACTACACGAAAGATTAAGTGATAGTATGCGTTTAGAGTTTGTTAAAGGAGGGGTAAATTCCGCACTACTAGAGCCATATAAGGCGATCAGCGGACGGTTTAGCGCAGCAGCACAGTGCATTAAACCCGAATCGTTGCTGACTACAATGGTTGCGAGAGATAAAATATCAATCGCTTGTATTAATGAAGTTTTACCGATGAGATCGATACAAACGCCACTGCTTATTTTCTGTATAGATTGGCCAATGGCTTGATCATCTTTTGAACCTAATAAACAAATATTCCATCCTTCCGTATGTTTATATTTAGCCATTTTGGCAAAATATTTAGCAGGCCAACGTTTGGCTCGCCCAAATGCAGCACCTGGACATAATACAAGCAATGGTTTTTTGGCTAATTCTAATGAAAGTACTTTTAAAGTATTTTCTACTTGTTTTGGATCAACCTTTAAATAAGGTTTATAGGTTTCCCAAGGGATAACTTTATTGGAAATAGGCGCTGATCCTAAAGCTAAAAAGCGCTGTACCATTAATGGAAGTTTTTTTTTGGGTAAAGTTTTCCAATCATTCAATAATCCAAAGCGCATCTCGCCTCGCCACCCTGTTCGCATAGGAATGTTTGCAGCAAAGGGAATAATGGCAGATTTCCAAGAATTGGGCAGCACGATCGCTTGTTGGTAGTTTTTATTCCGTAGTAATTTTCCAATTTGCCAGCGCCGCCTCAATTGAAGTTGGGAATGGCCTAATGGCATATCTATTATTTCGTTGAGCTCTGGCATTGTAGCGATTAATTCATGACTCCAGCGAGGGGCTATAATGTCAATGGTTATTGCACCCTGTTTTTTTAGATATTTAAATAGAGCTTGAGCAATAACAATATCGCCTAGCCAGGCGGGACTAATAATGAGTATTTTTTTAGGAAACTCCATGATTTATTAATTATTTTTTAAAAAATATTCCGTACCGCAATAAGGGCAGGTGACTTGTCCAGTTTTGGCAATCGGTAAGTAGATTCTGGGATGTGCATCCCATAAACGATTTGTAGGCAAAGGACAGGAAAGGGGTAGCGCTTGCGGAGTGACTTCATAATAAAGCTTAGTGTTACCGTGAGATAATGATTTAGACATAATAAAACCTTAAGAGTATTACATTATTATTTTGCCAGTTTCATGCTAGACTGTATAGATATTTACCTTAAGTTTGTAAATTTTTAATAAAAAAGCTTAGGTTGATCCCTCAAAATTGTTTGATGCTCCTAGGCTTTCTGCTTCCGTGTTGCGTGATGTGTTCTACGAACGAAATAGCTAAGGAGTTAGCTATTTAAAAACTATTTTTCTTATTTAATATAACTTAATTGTTTGTTGCAAAAAGCTTACCGAGAAGTTGATGATGGTGTTATTTCAGGGCTTAAAGCGTCACCTACAAAACCTCAATACTAATAAAAATAGTCAGTCTTTTGGTATTTACCCTATAAAAGTTGCGGCTGATCTATTGGGCACTAAGGAAAATCAGTCATTTGTCCGTAACGTTAAGTCATTAATTAAATTTTCACGGTGTTTTGATGATTTATATCTTCCGGCGATAGAAAAATTTGCTGAATTTGTGCAAAACATACCTGAAGATCAGCGGGATTTTTTTGGGCAACAAGCAGAGTTTTTAACACATGGCTTAGAGCGCGCTTCTAGGACAGTTTCTTTATGCTTAGCTTATTTTTTTCCTGAAAAAACTGATTTTTCTAATATTTCTGAACATGATGCATTGTGGATTTATGCTACATTTACTGCGGCGTTATTCTTAGATGTAGGTAAAATTGCTGTAAAATATACGGTCATGCTTTATCATGAAAAAGCCTATCCTCTTAAAAAATGGGATCCTTATAAAGGTTCTATGTTAGATCAAGGTAATTATTATAAATTTGACTATGTTAAAGAAAACTTTAATGATTTACGCCGGTTTATAACACCCATGATTGCCCGCCAGATATTGGATGCGAGCGCTAAATCTGCAAGGAAACAAGGTTTTAATTGGATAGCAAGTGATCCAGAAGTGTTTGAAGTTTGGTTTGCTTTGCTTGCGGGAGAAGAGGATCGTATACCAATGACTTCTTTTATGTCGGTGATTCCGCGGGCAGAGATGGAGATACTAGAGAATTACCGAAAAGCAGCTAAAATGTCGGTTGTGGATCCGGCAGGAGAAGCGTTTTTGCAATGGTTACGTAAAGAAATTAAAGAAGGAAGAATCGCCTTAAATGAAAAAGATGCTAAAATCCACATAAGTGAAAAAGAAGTTCTTTTATCTGTAGAACTTTTCCAGGAGTTTGCTAATTCTAATTCGAGTTATAAACATCCAGAAATTATCGAGAGGCAATTTATAGATGTTGCTAAACTTTATCAGATTTCTATTAGTGAGCTTGATCAACGCTATAGAGCTCAAGGCGGACTGTCTGGAATGAGTGATTTAGGAAAGAGGTATCGAACCGTGGGAGGTATAACAGCTATTCGAGAAAACGAAAAAAAAATGCCGGCACAGCGTTTTCTTAAAGGAGGTACTGGTTTGCTTTCTCTTCTTACGTCGCAACCTTTACATAATAAGGGATCATACGTAGGTTTGTCAGGAAATATAATAAATACTTCAATTTTTCCTAGACTTACTACTTAATTTTAGATGGCAACCTATGTCATAGGAGATATTCAGGGTTGTTTTGATCCATTTATTCGTTTATTAGAAAAAATTAATTTTAATTCGGACCGCGATTGTCTTTGGTTAACGGGAGATTTAGTTAATCGAGGCCCTATGTCTCTAGAAGTTCTTCGTTTTGTTAAATCCTTAAAATATAGTCAGGTTGTTTTAGGCAATCATGATTTGCATCTTTTATCAGTTCTCTATGGGAAAGCAAGTTTAGATAAGCAAGATACCTTAGAATCCATTTTAAATGCACCTGATAAAGACGCGCTAGGTACTTGGTTGCGACATAGGCCTTTGTTGCATCATGATGCAGTATTTGACGTTATATTGCTGCATGCTGGCTTACCGCCACAGTGGGATCTGAATAAGGCGTTGCAATGCGCTCATGAGCTTGAGACTATGTTGCGAAGCGAACATTATCCTGATTTTTTTGAGCATATGTATGGTGATGTGCCGAGCCAATGGAATGATGATCTTAAAGGCTGGGATAGATTGCGAGTGATTTCTAATTGTTTAACACGATTACGCTTTTGTGATGCAGAAGGAAATTTAGATCTTAATGCTAAAGGGAAAATTACAAAAAAGGGTTATTTTCCTTGGTTTAAAGTACCTAATCGACGTAGTAAAGGTTTGAAAATCTTATTTGGGCATTGGGCTGCATTAGCTGGTAAAACGGGCGATCCCGATATTATTGCTTTAGATACGGGCTGTGTATGGGGTCAATGTCTTACTGCACTGCGGTTAGAAGATGGAAAACGATTTACTATTAATTGTTGATATACCGCTTGTACCTAAAGATGCGAACTTTTTGGAGTTATATAGGATGCATTTTTTTATGATTTGTTAAAGCAGCTTTTCGCGAAAACTTTTTGCTACAAATATTACAGAAATATGGTTTTTCATCTACAGAAAAATTTTTTCTACAAACATCGCAGCGATATGGGCTTTTAAGATCGTTACTTAGAACAAATTCTTTACGCCCACAAATATCACACTGATATGACTTCTTGTGCTTCCGAGTTCTTTCATGTTTTTTATCTAAGACACTAAGAGTTACCCCTTTAGTATCAGAATTCGAGGGAAGTAATTTGGGCTCATTCTCTATAGATAGTTCCTTAGCTAGTAGTTCAGGAGCTAGTCCCTGATCTAATATTTTCAAATAGGCAAGTTCCGGATCTATTGTTTTCAATAAGGTAGCTGTTGCTTCTGCTTTTTCTATTGTCTGTTCGTCAATCACTGTTGCGTCTGAATTTGTTTGTAGGCTAAAGCTTTGTTGCGAAAAGTTATCTATCTGTCTAAAAAAATTTTCTATAACTTCGGAAGATTGTCTTCGATGCAGAGTTTTTTTATTTTTTTTGCAATATTCTTGCTTATACATAAAAAAAGTTTACAAGATAATTTTTTTATCGCAAAGAGTTTTCAATAAGTTGACTTCCGCTGCGTGAGCCCCCGGAAAAAAATGTAAAGAGGATTCAGGTTTTAATAAAGAGAATCGTAATATTTGTCGGGTAAAGGGAGCTTTTTACTTGATAATGTTGCAGGTCTTTTTGTAATAACTTATCGGCAGGCATTAAGTAAATAGAATGTGATTTTTTTAAGGGCTGAAATTGCAAGCGCCATGTTTTTTGGTAATGAACAAGTCCTAACCATAATGGAGTACCATTACTAAAGTGTGTTGGTGCGCTCCAAAGTTTTAAAATCAATAAATTATGTGTCTTTGGAAAGTATTTAGCCATCGTTAAAGCTGGTTTCTTTCCAGCATTGGCTGAAATAAATAAAGGGGTAGTTGGATCATGTTGACGCAAACTTAAGTGGTAAATTGTTGTTAGCAATCGAGTTTTTGGAAGGGGATGCCAACCGTGTTTTTCTAAGTTATG
The DNA here is from genome assembly GCA_040390025.1 of Pseudomonadota bacterium. Classification (GTDB taxonomy): domain Bacteria; phylum Pseudomonadota; class Gammaproteobacteria; order Diplorickettsiales; family Diplorickettsiaceae; genus JAVHYG01. The sequence continues at coordinate 39,199 of JAZJZD010000008.1, forward strand.
TTGAATGCTTGAAAGTTTATCAGCCCATTGAATATTTAAAGTTTCTACCGACTGACCGAAACGGTTCATACGGTAAATAGGTTTTTGTTGTTTAGTTTGTAACCACCAGTTTTTCATATCAAGTGTTTGAATAGGCGGTGAATAAAGTTGATAGTTTTGTAGTTGTTGTCGGTATTCGTGAAGAAGATTGGCCCCCCATAATACCAGGAGAATGATTAAGCCAACTGCTCCAAGTTTTGCAATTGAAGGTGCATTATTCTGTTTTTTTCGTCGATAAGAGAGTGTTAAGCCGGTAATAATGCTGATACCAAGTAAAATTCCACCTAAAATATCACTTAACCAATGGGCTGTTAAGTAAACTCGAGAAAATAAAATTAAAAAAATGACTAATGTTGAGGAACTATAAATTAATATTCGCAGCCATTTTTTAGGATGCTCTAATGCAGTTAGTATGGCAAAAAAACCCAATATTGAAACACTACTTACTGTGTGTCCGCTAGGAAATGAAGCGCCTGGGGGTGTTTGTACCAAACCAGTAGGACGAGGTATATGCATAATAGCTTTAAAGATATCCCCTAACCCAAAACTTAAAAGTCCAAGGAGTCCCCAATGTAAGCTCGTCCAAAAGTTTCGTTTAATTAATAAAGCGGCCAAGATAATGGCCCAGAAACCAAATAATATTCGAGGACTAAGTTCTGTCATCACAACAAGAAATTTATCCATTGCGGGTTGACGAAAACTTCGCATTAGATAATAAACAGGTTCATTAAAATAGGTGGCTATTCCGTGGTGAGCTACACTAAAAGCTAGCAATAAAAACCCAATAAAAGAAAAAATGCAGAGCAAAGCAAGCGCCAATTGTGTATGAGATTGTGGCGTATGAGGATCCGTTAAAAATGAAGAAAGTGATCCCAATCGTGGATGATTACGGGTGAATCGCCATAAATAGGCAACTTGTTTATCGAGCAAGCGGCTAAACCACGCATAACAGGATTTAATTAGAGAATAGATTAACCAGAAAAATAATAAGAGTAAGACGACAAATAAAATAAGTTTTGTTGCCACTTCTGGCGGTAATTGTTGTGACGCTTGGCCTAGCAGTATGCCAGGTAACATGTAAATAGGTGCCCAGGCGATAGCAGAAATAATATCAGCAATAAGAAATTGACGACAAGGCATATGAACCATGCCAGCAATAAAAGGTAACACGGCGCGAATTGGCCCTATAAAACGCCCAACAAAAATACTTTTTCCGCCATGCCTATCAAAAAAGGCTTCGCCTTTTTTTAGTAGCTGTGGATAACGGCGGAATAGCCAAAAAGTGGTAGTGTATTCATGATAATGTCGTCCTACCCAAAAGCTTAAAACATCACCTGTAATAGCGCCGGCAACTGCCCATAAAGTAATGCTTATAAAGGGTAAAACACCAATTCCAATTAAGGTTCCAATAGCAGTCATAAAGACAGTGCCAGGAATCAAGAGCCCTAAGAACATTAAGCATTCAAAAAAAGCAATTAAGTACGTGATCACGCCTGCCAAAAGAGGATGAATTTGCAGCCAATCAAAAAAAGGTTTGATATCGAGAAGTGTCATTAGGCTACATTCTCTCCAGCCGCTTGTTTATCGGCATGGTATGAAGAGCGCACCAATGGGCCGCTGGCAACGCGCGTGAACCCCATTTCTTTGGCTAACTCACCGAGATCTTTGAATTCTTGCGGGGTAACGTAACGAGCTACAGGAAAATGGTGTCGACTTGGAGCAAGATATTGGCCTAAAGTGATCATATCAACTTCATGTTTTCGCAAGTCGTGCATGGCTTCTTTGACCTCTTCTAGAGTTTCACCCAACCCTAACATAAGCCCTGATTTTGTGGGTATACCTGGAAAACGTTTTTTAAATTCCAATAATAAAGTTAATGACCAATTAAAGTCGGATCCAGGACGCGCTTGCTTGTATAATCGCGGAATGGTTTCAATATTATGGTTAAAAACATCCGGTAATGAAGGAGAAATAGCATTTAAAGCAATTTCCATGCGCCCTCTAAAGTCAGGAACAAGCACCTCTATAGTTAGAGAAGGACAGGCACTTCGTAAAGCCTGGAGGCAAGCTGTAAAGTGACCTGCGCCACCGTCTCTTAAATCATCTCGATCAACTGAGGTAATAACTACGTAACGTAGCCCCATTTGGTTGACAGTTTTAGCGAGATTCGCGGGTTCGTCGGGATCGAGTGGATCGGGCCGACCGTGACCTACATCACAGAATGTGCAGCGTCGCGTACATTTGTCGCCCATAATCATAAAGGTTGCTGTGCCATGACTAAAGCATTCGCTTAGGTTGGGGCAGGAGGCTTCTTCACATACGGTGTAAAGACGATTTTCCCGTAGCATATTTTTAAGTTGATCGACGGCAGGGGTTGTGGCGAGTTTAATGCGTATCCACTCTGGTTTACGTAGAGGTTCAGTCGGTTCAATTTTTATGGGAATACGGGCCATTTTTGCAGCGCCACGTTGTTTTTGTCTGGGATCAAGGATTTCCATGTTTACGAGATTTTATTAATAAAGGGATAATTCTAACATAGAGTATTAAGAGGGTGCCTTTAATTGCACGATGATGGACAAAAAGCGTTGTTTTTCTGTGTTGCGTACTCACCATACGCCCAGTATGCTCCGTTACGCTACTCGAAAAATAACGCTTTTTGCTTCATCCTGGCATAATTAAAGACGCCCTCTTGTTATAACCGAATTAGTTTTGCGAACTTATCTTTGTAAAGTTAGTTTAGTTTGTAGTTGCTTGCTAAAAACGTCTGCTACCATTTCTAGGTTACTTGGGCCGCCTAAATCAGAAAGCTGCGTAATGGCCAATTGGCTAAATCCACAGGGGTTAATTCCCGAGAATGGTTTTAAGTCCATTGCAACATTAAAGGCAATGCCGTGATAGCAGAAACCACGGCGAATACGAAGACCAATCGATGCTATTTTTGCGCCATTGACATAAACACCTGGCGCGTCTTTTCTGGCTTGTGCATGAATAGCATAATCTGCAAGAAAATCGATAACCGTTTGTTCAAGTAGTGTAACGAGGGTACGTACGTTTAGGTTTAAACGGTGAAGGTTAAGAAGAGGGTAGACAACAAGCTGGCCTGGGCCATGATAAGTGACTTGCCCTCCTCTATCTGTTTTTTGCAGCGGAATGTTGCCTGGGTTAAAAATATGCTCCAGTTTTGCAGCCTGTCCTAAAGTATAGACTGGATCATGCTCAATTAACCAAATCTCGTCCGGTGTTTCAGTTAAACGATTGTCAGTAAATGAGCGCATGGCTTGATAAACGCTATTGTATTCGGCTGACCGTAAAGGCCTTATGACAGTTTGGTTTATTGGCATAAAAAAATCAGATATTAACCGTTATTTCTGCTAAAATTATATTTTAAAGCATTTAAAGTAATGGAAAAGTAGGTTTACCATGAAACGATTCTTAGTTCTAGTAGCGCTATTCTTAATAAACCCTTCTTATGCCTTGCCGAATCCTGCCTCAGTTTATTGTATCCACCATGGTGGAACGCTTAATGTGACAGGGGACTTATCGGGAATTTGCTTATTTCGCGATCATAGTTATTGCGAAGAATGGAGTTATTTCCGCGGAGTTTGTAAACCAGGGGAATATTTTTTACCAGAAAAAATAAAAGGGGCGCGTTATTGCACGGCCCACGTAGGAAAAAACTCAATTGTTTACTTGTGTAACAGCAAATAATTTTTACGTATAATTTTTGAGAAAAGCGAGATTTTTCGACCAGATGAGAGATAGAAAGCAACTAAGTTATTTAAAAGAAATGGGTATTCAAGTCTGGTTTCCTAGAGAGACGAAAAAACCAATGGGGCAAATTAAGACAAGGGATGTGTCTAAAAAAAAGAATATGACGCGTGAGGAAAAAATCGCTGCGCTAAATTGGGAAGAGTTAAGACAAGAAGTTACGTACTGTCAAGCCTGCACACTTTATAAAACGCGTACTAATCCGGTATTTGGCGTAGGCAATCCTAACGCGGACTTGTTGGTTATTGGCGAAGCGCCTGGTGCAAATGAGGATAAACAAGGAGAACCTTTCGTAGGTCGAGGCGGCCAGCTATTGACAAACATGCTGTTATCTATCGGTTTAAAGCGAGAGGATATTTATATCGCAAATATTTTAAAGTCACGCCCTCCTAATAATCGTGATCCATCTCCTATAGAGGTGAAAGCATGTACCCCTTTTCTTTTAAGACAGATCAGTCTCATTAAACCTAAGTTGATTTTAGCGGTAGGCCGAATTGCGGCACATTTTTTATTGGATAGTAACGCAGCAATGGCAAATTTGCGTGGGAAATTATTTTATTATGGAGTTGATAAAATTCCTTTATTGGTAACTTACCACCCTGCGTATTTACTTCGTTCGCCACGAGAAAAAAGAAAAGCATGGCTGGATATGCAGTGTATAAACAAACAACTCAATCAAGGAAGCCAATAGAAACAAATGGATTTAGTTTAATCGATTTACTATTTACATTGGTATTATCAAGTATTTTACTAGGTTTAGCGTTTCCTTCTTATAGGCATTTTATTATTGAAGTTCGGTTGTTAGCTTTAACGGAGCGGATGGCATCTGCAATCAATTATGCGCGAAGTGAGGCTATAAAGCGACACAGAATTATTATTCTCTGTAAAAGTAGAAATGGTAAAACTTGTGAAGGACAATGGCGGGATGGTTGGATCATCTTTTTTGGTCGATATACAATACATCCCTTGAAAAAAAATATATTGCATGTGTATCCCAACTTAACTAAAAATGAATTTTTAGAATGGCATGGTTCCGGTGGCCGTAAATATTTACAATTAAACCCTGATGGATCAGCTGGCGGGCATAATGGCAGTTTCGTGATTTGTGTTAAGGTATTATCCAAAGAAACGATGTGGTTAATTAGGGTGAGCGCAACAGGTAGGATAAGAATTGATAAAGAGAAGGATTTTCGATGGAACTGTAATTATTAGCTCGAAAAGTAGAAACTTCAACTAAATTAAAATAGTTTATTTTATGAAAAAAATAATTGGCTTAGTTTTTTTTACGTCTGCAAATGCCTATGCATTTTCCGAATCGCTTGGCGATTTATCTGATAAACTCATGCTACCGATGTCGGTATTAACTTCTGCATTGTATAATATGAGTTTGGCAATAGGAATTGCTTTATTGTTTGGTGCGCTTATTCAGTATAAAAATTATAGAAATAATCCTTCTCAAATTCCTATCAGTCGATTTGTCACTTTATTGATTTTTGGCTTGGTTTTAATTGCTTTACCTGTTCTTGCCAAATTTTCTGCAAGTGCAACGTTAGTTTCCAGACTATAGCCGATTAGGTGGCTAAGCACTTACGTGGCTTTCAGGGGAGAATCGCGATGTCCCTTTTTGAAGATGAAGATCCCTATCGCGATGTAAGGGATACCTGGGTTATTTAAATGAAAATTTTAATTAGTAATGACGACGGCGTGCATGCGGCTGGCATAAATTTTTTAGCTACGGCACTACGGCAAATTGCAGAGGTTACAGTGGTAGCTCCGGATCGTGATCGCAGCGGCGCCAGTAATTCATTAACTTTACAAAATCCATTAAGGGTAAGGGAGATAGAAAAGAAAGTATTTAGTGTTCAAGGAACGCCAACAGATTGTGTTCATTTAGCCTTAACAGGATTGCTTGAAAAAGATGAAATGCCAGATCTTGTGGTATCTGGAATCAATGCGGGCTCTAATCTAGGAGACGATGTTTTTTATTCGGGGACTGTTGCTGCTGCTATGGAAGGTCGCTTTTTAGGCATTCCAGCAATTGCTTTTTCGATAGCAGGCGGCGAGCCTTTATATTTTTCTACAGCAGCTGAAGTTGCCAAGCAGCTAGTACAACTATTATATAAAAAGCCCATTCCTGCTAAAACCATTTTGAATGTTAATATCCCCGACGTTGCTTTTGAGGATTTAAGAGGGTTTACAGTGACTCGTTTAGGTACGCGCCATACTGCAGATAGAATGCTGCCGAGCAAAGATCCTCGCGGCCGCACGATTTATTGGATAGGGACATCAGGCAAAGAAGATGACGCAGGAGAAGGTACTGATTTTTATGCCTTGAGCCATCTGCAAGTTAGTATTACCCCTTTACAATTAGATTTAACGCATCATTCTATGCGCAATCAGCTAGAAGATTGGGTTGTAGCCATCACGGCGAATAAATGAAATTTTTTTCAAAGCTATATGACAAAGTCCTCTCATGGTCTAGGTATAAACAGGCCCCCTATTATCTATTTGCATTAAGTTTCGCCGAGTCTTCTTTTTTTCCTATTCCTCCAGATGTCATGTTAGCCCCCATGGTATTAGCACAGCCACAATGTGCTTTGCGTTATGCTTTATTAACCACGGTGGCTTCAGTATTAGGCGGCCTTTTTGGTTATTGGATAGGAACAATCGCTTTTGATTGGATTTACCCGTACATCATACAGTTTGGATACCAAGCTACCTACCAACAAATTGAGGAAGGGTTCAAAACCTGGAATTTTTGGATACTGTTTTTAGCTGGATTTACTCCACTTCCTTACAAATTATTTACTATTGCGGCTGGAACCTTGCATGTTGCGTTATTACCCTTTATCTTGGGCTCATTAGTAGGGAGAGGCGGACGATTTTTTTTAGTGGCACTACTTATTCGATGGAGTGGCGTGCATATAGATAAATTATTGCGACGTTATGTCGATCGAGCCTCTTGGTTTATTCTATTATTTGCTATAGCCTTATTTATTTATCTGAAGTTTATGCCTTAGGTTTTTAAAATGGCTGATCATATTTAAAATAATAAGCTGATTAACGGAAAAATTTAGTTATTTTTTTGTGTAAAAATTGCTAACTCTTATTTTAGGTTATAGGGAGATTAACTATGCGTAATGCGAGAGGGAGTAAACCGAAAGGGGCACCCAAAGATAAAACTAAACCCCCGATGGAAGTTTTTGAAAATAAGCCAGAAGAATTCTTAGTCAACCGGGAGATTGTCGCAGAAGCAGAAGTTGAAACGCCGGTTATTCCAAAATATGTAAGGCGAGATGAAGCGCTAGGCGCAACGCAATTATACTTAAATGAAATAGGTTTTTCGCCTTTATTGACGGCAGAAGAAGAGGTTTATTATGCGCGTTTGATTGGTAAAGGAGACCAAGCAGCACGTAAACGAATGATAGAAAGTAATTTGCGATTAGTAGTAAAAGTTGCACGTCACTATAATAATCGTGGCCTACAATTTTTAGATTTAATAGAAGAAGGTAATTTAGGGTTAATGCATGCCGTAGAGAAGTTTGATCCAGAAAGAGGATTTCGTTTTTCTACTTATGCGGTGTGGTGGGTTCGTCAAGCTATTGAGCGAGCTATTATGAATCAAGCACGTACCGTTAGATTACCTATTCACGTCGTTAAAGAATTAAACGTATATTTACAAGCCGCTAGAGAGCTTACCCAGAAGCTTGATCATAAACCTACTGCTGATGAAATTGCTAAGTGGTTGGATAGACCTTTTGAAGAAGTGGAAAGAATGTTGGGTTTGAACGAACACATCACTTCCGTCGATGCACCGGCAAGTAGCGAAGCGGATAAACCTCTATTAGAAACTTTATCAGATAATCATGAAAACGATCCAGAACATATATTAGAGGATGAAAATTTACGTAAAAGATTGGAAAATTGGTTAAAAGAATTAACTACAAATCAACGTGAAGTAATAGCAAGACGTTACGGCCTATTGGGCTGTGATCGCATGACTTTAGAAGAAGTGGGTGAGGTTATTGGCTTGACGCGAGAACGGGTTCGTCAAATTCAAGTAGAGGGATTAAAGGCGTTGCGGAAAATTATGGAGGACCAAGGATTTTCTGCAAGTTTATTATACGATAATTAAAATAACCTAGTGCAAATAATGTTAAAAAAAATAATTAAATTACTTATAAATTATAAATATAGTCTAACGTATATTGTTTTAATTGTTTTATTAAATACGCTATTCACTTATATTCCTTTTACAAATGTTTTTGGTTCTGAAGTATCTCCTATGGATTGGACCGTAGGAGTTGTTTACGTGCTGCGTGATTTTGCTCAACGAGAACTACAACATAAAGTTATATTTGCTATGTTTGTCGGCAGTATTCTAAGTTATGGTTTAGCGAGCAAGGCAATGGCCATTGCCAGTATGAGCGCATTTCTAATCGCTGAACTTATTGATTGGGCAGTTTATACGTTTACTCGCCGACCCCTTTCGCAACGGATTCTTTGGTCTGCAAGTCTTAGCTCTCCCATAGATAGCGGTGTATTTTTAGCGATTATCCATCAGTTCAATTGGCTAGGCGTTACTATTTTATCGTTAGCTAAAATAGCTGGGGTGTTTGTTGTTTGGTACGCTTGGCGAGAGAGGGAAAAGCGCCTTCCTGCTGCAAGGCAGTCAGATGTAATAACAATGAATCCTTCAAAAATTTAAATTTCTAAGTTCTATACTCACAACTTTTAGTTTGCAGATCGAATATTAAACCTTGCAAATTGCCTGGTCCTTATATAAGTAAATAATAGTATAAGCTATATTTTGCTAGAATCTTTAGCAATAAATCTAATTATCGTAAATTTATTTCATTACATTTTAAGTCAAGTTAAACTGTATTTTTAAAGCATTTAATGCTTTGTAAATTACTTAAAAGGATTAAAAAATGTTAAAAAAATGTTTAGGCTTATTGTTTTTATCAATTATTAGTATTTCTGCTTTTGCAGAGGATGATTTTACATTTAACGCTGAGGTTCAATATCATGCAGCCTGTCCTAGTAAGGACTATGCAAAATGTGCCCGCGAAAATAAGGAAATTTTCATAAAAGACATGGACGAAAACAGTACGATAAGTGATGTAAAAAAGGCTGTATTTAAACATGAAAAAGAGGCTAAGAAATTCTCACCCCCTAATCAAGTCATTACCTGTGAAAGCCTTTTCCCAGAGGACAGTGAATACGCTGATATATGTTGGAATGATGATTTAGAAGGGGCATTATTTACTCTCCATCTTAAAGAAGGTTAATTCAAGCGAAATATATTTTATGTTTTTAAGGTATTATTAATAGAGTGGATGGTGATATCTTTTAATTTCTCCAACGTATTTATACCAATGTTTAACGGAGGTAACCAATAAATGGTATTACCTAATGGGCGCAACCAAGCGCCCATTTTTAATGCCTCTTGAAATATTTGATAACCTACACGTTGATCCCCTCCCCCAGTTGTTACAATAAGATCTGCCGCAACAATACCTCCAATAGCGCGAATATTAATTAATTTTCCGGTTTTAGCGGCTACTTCTTCCATTAGTTTTTTTAAAACTGTTTCCTTTGATCTAACCTGCGCATAGATATTTTCGTCTTCTAAAATCGTTAAGCATTCCAAAGCTACAGCAGCCGCTAAAGCATTGCCGCTAAAGGTGTGCGAATGTAAAAAATTTTTTTCTATAGAATAGTCATCGTAAAAAAGATTAAAAATTTCTGTGCTAGTTAATACCGCACTCATAGCTAACCAACCTGAAGTTAAACCTTTACTTAAACAAATAAAATCGGGTTGTATTTCTGCATGTTCACATGCTAAGGCCAATCCCGTTCTCCCTAAACCCGTCATGATTTCATCGGCAATAAGATAAATGCCATGCATCTGCGTCCATTTGCGTAACCTCAATAAAAAGTCTTGGCTATAAAGCAACATACCCCCCGCCCCTTGGACAATGGGCTCAACAATAATAGCGGCAAGGCTCGAAGCTTGTTGTTCAAGTTGATTTTCAATAGATGGCCAGTAGCTGGAACAATCCTTCCATAAGGGATCTGCACGTGAAGAAACATAGGGTATATTGCTAATGAATTTCGGTTTTATCAGTTGAGCTTCATAAGGTTTTCGGTATAGTCCTAGATCGCTGAGACCTAAAGCCATAAAGGTTTCACCATGATAGCCATTTTGTAATGCAGTAAATTGAGTACGTTGGGAAAAGCCATTGATTTTCTGCGCATGTAATGCCATTTTGAGCGCTATTTCAACGGCAGATGAGCCTTCACTGGCGTAAAAGACTTTATCGAGTCCTGCGCAAAGAGCCGCTAATTTTTCTGACAGCTGCACAATAATATCATGAGTGCTGTTTGCAAAAATTACATGCTCAAATCGCTCTATCTGTGCATAAAGCGCTTTTTTTAGACGTGGATGATTGTGGCCTAGCGATTTACACCACCAGCTAGAGATGGCATCAATTATCCGCTGTCCATTCTCTAATTCAATAAAAGAGCCGTAGGCTTTATTTACTACTAGGGGTGGAAAGGTGCGATAATCTTTCATCTGGGAACAGGGATGCCAAATATGCTTTAGATCGCGATCGATAACTGAATTCATAAAAAATAGGGTAAAAAGGGCGAGTCGGAAAATAAAAATCGAGAGAAACGCTTGTGTCAAATAAAAAAAATAAGTACAGAGCTTATATAAAAGCAAGTTTTAGAGCAATGCGTCCTTACCACATTGCAAAAAATTTTTTATTGTTTATTCCCCTGTTAGTAGGGCATCATTATTTTAATTGGACCTCTTTAAAAAATAGCTTCATTGGTTTTTTTGTTTTTTGCTTATTAGCTTCTAGCGCCTACCTTATTAACGATCTCGTTGATCTGGAAAAAGACAAACAACATAGTAAAAAGCAAAAACGGCCTTTTGCTTCTGGTGAGCTTCCGCTCTGTATTGGGTTTATTCTTGCGCCTTGTTTATTACTGATTGCGCTGGCTATTTCGTTTTATTTACCATTGAATTTTTTACTAAGTGCTATCGTCTATTATTTGCTAACCTTGTTGTACTCGGTTTTTATAAAGCAAAAAAAATGGTTAGATGTTGCTTTATTGGCGATTTTATATTCCCTGCGTGTGTTTTCAGGTATGGCACTTGTGGAAAATGGTTATTCTTTATGGCTGATTATTTTTGTTTTATTTCTATTTTTTAGTTTGGCTATACTTAAGCGTTATGCAGAACTTTATAACGCTAAATTAGAAAATAAAACTTCTATTGTTGGCCGCGCTTACCAGCTAATGGATAGTAGAAGGCTTGTTTTTTTAGGTCAAACGAGTATGTACTTATCTATTTTAACTTTTATTTCCTATATTCACTCAAAAAAAGTTCTGCTTATTTACAAAAGCCCTTTTTTACTGTGGTTGATTTGCCCTTGTTTGTTTATTTGGCTTAAACGATTGTGGTATTTTGCACAACAAGGAAAAATTTACGATGATCCGGTTGTGTTTACTGTGACGGATAAATTTAGTTGGTTTATTGTTGTCTTGGTGGCCGGAATTAGTTTGTTTGCAGCATGGGTTACTGTCTAAGTTATGCGTATAAAAAGGTCGCTATTTTGTAGAACCGACTAAACTTTCCCTTTAAGTTGTTCAGTGGGTGTATTTTTCCTTCTTTATTCGCTAAATTCTACTATGTCTTGTTCAGCTAAGCCGGTAATTTCTTTAATAAGGTCCGGATCGAGGCCTTTTGTCCGCATGTTTCTAGCAATGGACATAGCCTCTAAACGTTTACCTTGCTGCATGCCTTCATATCTCAGTTGTTCACCGATGGTCATAATCTTTTTCTCCAAACGTGGGGTTAAATAAGGCCTTAACTCATTAATAAATTTCTTACCTCTCTTTTGATCAAAGAAATTTAACAAATATTTTAACATAACCGTGGTGTATTCAAAGCCATCGTGCTTCTCTAGTGCTTCTAGCCAAGACCTCATTTGTTTAATAATCGTTTCATCCAGATGCTGTGCAAACCGATATTTAAACATAAACTCAAAAGCACCCGCCCAGAGGTATTGGCATAATACGGGGTCTTTAATCTTACATACTTCAATTAGTTGGAGGGGACTATTAAAAACTTGCTGCATCACGTTACGTTGTTCTCCAAATAATTCATACCAATCCAGACTTTGGTTGTAAGGCTTATTGCCGGTATATAGTACGAGCGGGTAAACAATCGGTAATGGATCATTAGGATATTGATCGGTATGCTGCTGGATGATACGCACAATATACTTTACAACACGAAACGGCAGTTGCGGATCAGGTTCTGAAGTATGCTCACACAACAAATAAAGATACGCTGGCTTACCGTTCAGTATAACCTGATAGAGCATGTCAGCCGCACTACGTTTGAGATGTTCATCCAGGAAAGTAGCATTTTGTAAGTTCAGTGTACTCCAATCTATCTGAGTGTGTAGTAAAGCTGGAAGATGTTGGTGGAAAAAATCTTTTGCAACCCGCAAATCACTCATAGATTTACGAAAGAAAGCATCATGTGGCTGATGCAATGTGGAGGACATACCTGTCACCATTTATTATTTTATTTATTTTAGATAATAATAATCCTTTCAACAAAGAGCAAACTAAATTTTGCGGGAAAGCGATAAGAGTTATAACAAGTTGACAAGCAAAAGCATTCATTTTATGTTGCTATTTTTCTAATCATATAAAAAGCTGTTATGTTAAGCGTAGTTGTTCGTCATGATTGGCTGAAAGAGGAAATTCAATCACTGTTTGAAAAACCTTTTAATGATTTAATTTATCTTGCCCAATCGACCCATCGTCGAGCTTTTCACCCTAATACCGTTCAAATAAGCACATTACTTAATGTAAAAACAGGCCTTTGTCCTGAAGATTGCGCCTATTGCCCGCAAAGTGGTCATTATAATACGGGTTTAAAAAAAGAGCCGTTAATGTCTTTAGAGCAAGTAAAAGCGGCGGCAGAAAAAGCTAAAGAACAAGGTGCAGGCCGTTTTTGTATTGCGGCTGCTTGGCGTAGTCCGCCAAAAAAAGAATTTGCCGACGTACTGGATATGATTGTGGCTATCAAGGCCTTAGAATTAGAAGCTTGTGCTACCTTAGGGATGCTAACAAAAGAACAAGCCAATCAATTAGCAGAAGCAGGATTAGATTATTATAATCATAACTTAGATACATCACCGGAATATTACAAAACTATCATATCAACAAGAACCTATGAAGAACGTTTGCAAACCTTAGAGCAAGTGCGCGCAGCGGGAATTAAGGTTTGTTGTGGCGGTATCATCGGTATGGGCGAAACACGAGAAGATCGAATAGGCTTATTGCAACAATTAGCTAACTTACCGGAACATCCTAAGAGTGTAACCTTAAATAAATTAATTCCGATTCCTGGCACCCCTTTATCTAATAAGCCAGCTGTTGATTCTTTTGAATTTATTCGTATGGTTGCCACGGCACGTATTATATTGCCTTTTAGCATGCTGCGGTTATCAGCGGGGCGTGATAGTTTGAGTGAGGAGACGCAAGCCCTTTGTTTTTTCTCAGGTGCAAATTCAATTCATTATGGTGAAAAACTATTAACAACTGCCAACGTTGCGCCTGATCAAGATCGCGCTTTGCTAGAAAAACTAGGTTTAATCCCAGTGCTTGTGGATACTGAATTGAGTGCATGTCATTAAGTTTCGAATCTGTTTTAACACGATATAAAGCGGCAGGACTTTATCGAGCGCGATCTGTTTTACGGCATGTTTCCGGTGTACATAAGGTTTATGAGGGAAAAAATCTCGTTTCTTTTTGTTCGAATGACTATTTAGGATTGGCGCAACATCCCGATACTATCAAGACGTTTAAACGAGCAGCCGATGAATATGGATTGGGTAGTGGCTCATCCCATTTTCTAGGCGCCTATAGCCATATCCATTTTGAGCTGGAGGAAGCGTTGGCCGAATTTACAGGCTATCCTCGCGCATTGGTATTTTCTACCGGCTATATGGCTAATTTGAGCATTTTAACGGCTTTAATAACTCGGCATGATAGTGTATTTGGCGATAAACTGAATCATGCTTCTCTAGTCGATGCCGCAAAATTTTGTGGTGCGTCCTTTAAACGTTATCGCCATAGTTCTATTTTGAGTTTAGAAGAACAGCTGAATCGCTCGCAAACAGGACGGCCATTTATTGCTACCGATGGCGTATTTAGTATGGATGGAGATTTAGCTGAATTACCGGATCTCATTAAAACAGCAAAAAAGTACTCAGGTATATTGTTAGTGGACGATGCGCATGGACTGGGTATATTAGGTAAAACAGGCAGAGGGATTAGCGAACATTTTGGTTTAAAACCCGATATTTTATCAGGGGGATTTGGTAAGGCTTTAGGGAGTTTTGGTGGGTTTGCAGTGGGTAGTGAAGTGATGATAGAAAACTTAATTCAATTTTCACGCCCTTATATGTATACAACCGCTTTGCCTCCAGCTGTTGCTAAAGCGACACATACCAGTTTACTATTGTTACAGACAGAAAGTTGGCGTAGAGAAAAGCTATGCCATCTAATTGACCGCTTTAAACAGGTAGCTCGTCAGTTAGAATTACCCGTCTTGCCATCCCAGACACCGATTCAGCCCCTCTTGATTGGGGAGCCAGAGCAAGCCATGAAGTTGGCCGCCTATTTATGGCAGAATGGATTCTTAGTGAATGCTATTCGGCCACCAACGGTTCCGAAAAAAACATCGCGCTTGCGCATAAGCTTAAGCGCTTTGCACTCAGAAAAAGATATCGATAAATTATTAGAACAAATAGCGATGGGTTTAAAATCGCTGGAAATGTATGTTAAATCAACTTGATAAAAAAAAGATTGCTTTTCGTTTTAATAAAGCAGCTCATACCTACGATAAGGCAGCGGTATTACAGCGTGCTGCAGGAAGTGCCTTGTTGGAACGTTTACAGGGAATCCGCCTTCAACCACATACTATTTTAGATCTGGGTTGCGGTACTGGCTATTTTGCTTCTTTCTTAAGAGAAGCTTACCCAATGGCTGAAATAGTTGGTTTTGATAAATCAGAGGGAATGCTAAAGCAAGCTCAATCTAAAGAACAAAAAGATAAATTTTCTAAACTCCATTGGTTAGGCGGCCAAGCTGAGTCCTTGCCTTTTCGGGATCATAGTTTTGAATTAATTTATTCTAATTTGATGTTGCACTGGAGTACAGATTTCTCGGCGACACTTAATGAGCTTCATCGTATCTTAAAACCTGGCGGTTTATTACTATTTTCAATAGTAGGAGCAGATACGTTAAAAGAATTGCGCTATTGCTGGGCTCAAGTAGATGCTAATCCGCATGTTCACATATTTCCCGATATGCATGATTTAGGCGATGCGTTGCTCCAAGTAGCTTTTGCTGATCCGGTCATGGATGTAGATTACTTTACCTTATTGTATTCAGATACTTTTTCTTTAATGAAAGATCTCAAGTCGCTTGGAGTACAAAATCTTTCTATAGATAGGCATCGTGGTTTAACCTCTAAAAAATCTTTACAAACGTTGATTCAATCTTATGAGGCTTTTCGCAGTGCGACTGGGAAACTGCCAGCTACTTGGGAGATTATCTATGGCCATGCATGGGCTGCTCTAGAGAAAGTTGTTGAAGCAGATCAAAGTGCGCAAGAAGTAAAAATACCGATTAATACGATTGGCGGACGTAGAAAAAGTTAAGCCTATCTTAAATATTAATAAAGTCAAAGAATGGTAAATAAAGGTTTTTTTATTTTAGGCACAGATACGGGCGTTGGAAAAACACTTGTTGCGGCGAGTTTGTTAATCGGATTAAAAACAAAAGGTTACTCCACAATAGGATTAAAACCGATTGCTAGCGGCGCAAAATCGACAATGGAAGGTTTGAGAAATGACGATGCACTATGCTTGCAAAAAGCAGCTAGTATTTTCTTGCCTTACCAGCAGGTCAATCCTTTTTGTTTTGCAGAACCGATAGCTCCCCATATTGCCGCTGCTCAAATAAATTACCGCCTTACTGTTTCGGCTGTGATGGAAGCTTGCCAACTCTCGTTAAATTATCCTGCGGATTATCATATTATTGAAGGCGCAGGTGGTGTTTGTGTTCCTATAAATGAACAGGAATTATTGACTGACTTGGTTCAAGCGATGGGTTTCCCTATCATTCTTGTGGTGGGCTTACGTTTAGGTTGTCTAAACCAGGCTTTATTAAGCTGGAATTATCTGCAGCAACGTAAGCTTCCGGTGGTAGGGTGGTTCGCTAATCAAATGGACTTTGATATGGCATGTGTTGAAGAGAATGTTAATTTTCTTAAAGCTTCATTGCCTATACCTTGCTTAGGAATATTCCCATACCTAAAACAAATTAAGCTAAATGATTTTTCTTCTTTAATTGACTATAAAACTTTGCTTGACGACAGATAGCCGATTCGGTAGGGTCAAAACACCATTTTGCAACATATTATAGTTATGAAATCACTTTATCGCTTAAAGATATTGCTCATTTTTTTAATAGTACCTTTCCATGTCCTATGGGCAGATTCAGCATCCGATGAGTTGGCAAAGCTATTAAATCGTTTACAAAGTTTACAGGCTAACTTTACACAAACTGTAATGGATGGTAGGGGACAAATTTTACAGAAAACTAGTGGCCAAATGGTTTTACAACGGCCTGGGCGTTTTCGTTGGGAGGTTAATCAGCCGAATAGACAATTGTTGGTAGCAGATGGTAAACGCATTTGGTTTTATGATATTGACTTACAACAAGTCATGATCCAAAAACAGCAAATGACAGGAGCAAATTCTCCAGCGGCTTTATTAAGTGATTCGCCAAAAAATATAACACAAAACTTTAATGTAAATATTTTAATGGATGTACAAGGTTTTTATTTGATTCCTAAAGATAAAAATTCACTATTTCAATCTATAACGTTAATTTTTCAACAAAATATGTTACGTGAAATGCGTTTGTTAGATAAATTAGGCCAGCAAACTGTCATTGATTTTTCTCAAGTAAAGCTAAACCCTAATTTAACGCCAGAGACATTTCGTTTTGTTCTCCCCAAAGACAAAAATGTTGAAGTGGTAAAGAGTTAAAAACGATGGCGCAGTCACATCACCATCATCACCACCACGCTTCTTTTGCTGTGACCTTGAACCTAAGTTTTGCTTTGGCCGTATTGTTAAATTCGGGTTTTGTAGTGGCTGAAGTCATTTATGCTTTTATTGCGCATTCTATGAGTCTGCTTTCTGATGCGGTCCATAATTTTGGTGACGTTTTAGGCTTATTGATGTCTTGGGGGGCGAGCCATTTGGCAAAAAGACGTTCTACACAGCGCTACAGTTATGGCTATAAAAAATTAACTATTTTAGCCGCATTAGCTAATGCATTACTTTTGGTTTTTACCTCAGCACTTATTGTCTATGAATCGATAAATAAGCTCAAAAATCCTGTTGCTATCAATGAAACTATTGTAATGATAGTTGCCTTTATCGGCATATTCATTAATGGTGGTACAGCATTGTTATTTATGAAACAACGATTATCAGATCTTAATATTAAAAGTGCATTTTTACATTTAGCCTATGATGCATTAATTGCCTTCGGCGTTGTAATAGCCGGCGCCGTTATTTATTTTACAGGATGGCTCTGGGTGGATCCCATTGTTGGTTTAGTCATAGTCGGTATTATTTCTTTAGGAAGCTGGAATTTATTACGCCGTTCTGTTGAGTTAATTTTGGGCGCAGTTCCTTATGGAGTTGATCAAGAAGCCGTCATTAATTATTTAAAAAAATTGCCGCGCGTTGAAGCGGTACATGATTTACATATCTGGGGTTTAAGTACACAAGAAACGGCACTAACAGCGCATTTGGTTATGCCTGACGATGGTTTGTCTGATCAAGAATATCAACAAATTAATCAAATATTAGCGGATAAGTTCAAAATTCAACACGTTACCTTACAAGTAGAACAAGGACAAAAAAAATATCCCTGTAATCAGGCATCGGTCTGTTAGATGTTTTTTTTATTCTATATATTGATTGGACTATTCGCTGGGTTTTTATCAGGCCTTCTAGGTATAGGTGGGGGAACGGTATTAGTTCCTGGTTTGCTGTTTGCTTTTTCTCATGCGGGTTTGCCAGTGCAATTGCAAATGCATTTAGCGACAAGTACTGCATTAGCATCTATTATTTTTAGCTCGCTCGTTGCAGTTATTCAACAGCAGCGTAGTTACGCTATCAATTGGCCTTTGTTTCGCCAATTAGCGCCGGGCATGGTTATCGGTATTGTAGTAGGTGCTTTAATTGCATTGTTTCTTTCTACACAAGTTTTAAAATTATTATTTAGTTTATTTCTTTTTTCGGTTGCATTTAAAATTTTATTTAATAGAAGCCAGCCTGAAAGAAAGGAAACAATCCGCTTAACGCTGCTTAAAAAATGCTCACTCGGGGGTTTTATTGGCATTATTTCAGGTTTGTTAGGTATAGGTGGGGGTGCTATTGCGGTTCCTATCTTCCTACGATTAGGCTTATCGACCCACCACGCTATTGCAACTTCTTCCGCTTGTGTTTTATTGTTAGCAATTATTGGCGCACTTACTTTTACTTTTACTGGCCTTCATGCACAAAATCTTCCCTTAGGCAGTGGAGGTTTTGTTTATTGGCCGGCGGTTATTGGCGTGTCGATTGGAAGTATGGTGGTTGTTCCTTTAGGTACACGTTTAGGAAAGCGTCTTCCAGGTCGCCATTTAAGAAAAATATTTGCTTTATTCCTTTTAGTGGTCGGTATTACCCTTTTAATACCATAACATGTAAAAATTCATGTCTGAATATGCTTCACAACCCATTGGTATTTTTGATAGTGGCATAGGTGGTTTAACCGTTGCTAAGGCCGTCACCCAATATCTTCCGAAAGAATCGATTGTCTATTTCGGCGATACTGCCCATGCGCCTTGGGGTGATAAGTCAGCGGCTGCGATTCAAGCTTATTCAATAAAGATCTGCGATATGTTGCTCCAACAAGGCTGTAAACTTATTTTGATAGCTTGTAATTCTGCTTCAGCAGTTGCCCATGAACTAGTAAAGGAATATGTAGGACGAAAAGCAGTGGTTGTTGATGTTGTTGATCCGATGATCGAATATTTAGCTGAGAATTATGTTGATAAAACCATTGGGCTGATTGGAACAAAACAAACGATCCATTCCAACATTTATAGAAAAAAACTTGATCAGCGCGGTATTAACATACAGCTTAACACATTGGCGACCCCTCTGCTTGTACCTCTGATCGAAGAAGGCGCTAGCAATCAAGAGATTATGATAGATGTGATTAAATCTTATCTTTCCGAACCCTCTTTGCAGACAGTCGATGCGCTTGTTTTAGGATGTACTCACTACCCTCTAATTAAGAAGCATATAGCGCAATTTTACGAGAATAAAGCAGTGATTATAGATTCAACGGATATCGTGGCTAAGCTTGTAAAAAATCTACTTGAGCATCATGATATTTTATCAAATGGCGTAACTGCACAAAAAAAGTTTTATGTATCAGATTACACAACGGCTTTTTCAGCTTTAGCTCGCCTTTTTTTCAAAGGGCCGGTTACTTTAGAAAGATACCCCTTATGGGAGTAAAGAAATTTATGGTAAAATGGCCTCATTTTATAACGTAGGAGAAGTAATATGACTTCTAGTAACGTCCTTTCAAGCCAAAGGCTGGAGTCGGTTTTAGCGACTAATGCGGTATTACGTAATACGTATATCTTGCTTGGGTTAACGATGCTTTTTAGTGCTATTACGGCAGGAATGGCCATGCTAAGTAATGCGCCGCCCTTAAACTCTTTTATTACCTTAATTGGTTATTTTGGCCTATTGTTTTTAACCAATTCGTTACGCAATAGTGGTTGGGGTTTATTGTCTGTATTCGCTTTGACAGGATTTATGGGGTATACCCTAGGTCCTATTTTAAATCACTATATTCATGGGTTTACGAATGGCCAAGCGTTAGTCATGATGTCGCTTGGCGCAACAGGCCTAATATTTTTTGCTTTATCAGCCTATGCCCTGACTACACGGAAAGATTTTAGTTTTATGTCAGGATTTTTGATGGTTGGTATGATTGTTGCTTTTCTTGCCAGTATTGCTACATTATTTTTTCATATACCTGCGTTAATGTTAACCGTATCTGCCGTATTTGTTCTTTTGTCTTCGGGTATTATTTTGTTACAAACCAGCCAAATCATCCATGGTGGAGAAACGAACTATATTATGGCAACGGTAACACTTTATGTGTCGCTATATAATATCTTTTTGAGCTTATTAAATTTATTAGGCGCTTTTAGTGGTAATAGAGAGTAGCTAGGATTTTTAAAAAAGCTAGCTTTTGTATTGGATCAACAATGAAATGCAAACCAAGCTAGTTCCTAAATAGTTTATCTAGATAAAGCCAGCGCCATGCTAACAGAGATTATTATACTTTTTATCGAGACCCAACTAGAATAAATCTATGGCATTATCCTAGGATGGTAAAGATGGGTATCTTAATCAGCGACGAGGAAAACGAAAAAATTTTAACCGATAAAGACGGATACCTGGTTCATTTATCGGATTGGCATGAGAAAGTAGCTACGAAAATGGCAAAAAAAGAAGCATTAATGTTGAGCAAAGATCACTGGCACGTTATTTATTCTTTACGTAATTATTACCAACAATACCATAAAACGCCCTCTATAAGGATGTTAGCTAATCAGCTGGCAGTACAAATAGGGGCTGAAAAGGCTGATAGTGCTTATCTCCACTCTCTTTTTCCAAAAGGGATATTAAAGCAGGCATGTAAATTAGCGGGATTGCCTCGGCCTGCGCGATGTATGTAATTCTTTATTTCAGTTTTGTGGATCAATTAAACTCAACGAATAGTCTTGGAAATTAAAATTTGCTTTTATTTCTATAAAAAAGGAATTACTAAATGAATGAGCAAGCGTTCATAAAAATAAAAAAGGATATTTTGGAAATCATTGATAGTTTAAAGATGCCATTTAAGCTTGAGATTGAGGAACAGTTAAAAACTCAAATTACGCTTAGCAAATATTTTCCAGATATTGAAGAAAATATTCAAGCTTTAAATTTGTGTTTATGTAAGGCAAAAAGCTATAAAAAAATCGAATTAGATTTTCCTGATACATTAATTACTTCTGATGAAGAATTAAGTTTAAAGCTTGAGCTTGTACGCAAAAATCTGGCTAAACGCTACGCTCTTTTTCTAGGAGAATTCTTTTCTGTTAAAGCAAATGAGTTGGAAGCTTTGATAGTCTATGAAGATGTAAAAATATTTTTACATAAAATTATTAATCGATTTGCTCTTGCTAGAGAAATTAACGTAAAAATTTTAAATTTTTTAGCAATTTTTTTTGAAAAAAACGAAATAATATTTTCTATTTGTAGTTTTAAAAAAGCGTTAAAAGATTTTTTTGGTTTTATAGAGTACTTGGTAGATGAAAAATGTGGTTTGCAAACAATAGCTTGTGTTGAAAAATTAAATATTTTGGAAAATTTAGAATTTTTTTCTAATAAAATACCTGCTGAAATAAATAAAAGTGCTTATAAAATTATTTATGAAATGGATGTATTGCTTCTTTATAAAAGTTTATTATTACAAATACGTTTATTGACTAAAAGCATATTCAGTGGCGATTTGATTTTAAAAGAATTTATTGCGGCATTTATAGATCAATTTTCTGATCTCTCCTGTCTAAATAAAGATGATTTTGATTCAATTATTTTATTGCTTTATCTTGTACTTGAAGATAAAGCACGAAAACCAATAGTAGGGACAAGCAGTATTTGGATAAATACCTTAGGTTCTGAGATAAAAGAAAAATTAATTGGAGAAACAGAAATAGGTTTACAATTGTTGGAATTTAGAAAGTCATACGAACAGAAAACGCCTGATAAATTTGCAGCTAAGGTTAAGCAATTCAAGGATATTGATCCGGTGAAAGTAAACCTGTTTTTAAAAATTGAAGAAATAGCTCCTGAAGTTATTTGTCGGTTATTTTTAGAAAATATTAATCGATCTACAGTAAGTGTTAAACAAGCCTTTTTTCTGACATTGAAAAAAATGGATTATATTTCTTTACGCCCTATTGAACATTATGATGAAACTATAGCTGAGATGAAAAATCCACTAGAGAAAGGGATTGGATTCTATAAAAAAAAATTTATTGACGCTGCCAAGGGTATTGCTACAAAGTCGCTTGAGCTTATTAAGAATTTTGAATCTAATGTACCGTCAGAAAAAATAGAGTTGGCGCCATCTAATGAAGTATCGAAGAATGAGGGAATAGTATCAGCGGCGCATATGAAAGAAAACTTGAATAAAATAAATGAAGAATTACAAATTTTTAAAAGTAATCTGAAATCGCTTTGTTTTGGTATTAATATAATATATCCCCCAGTCCATACCAATTTTGAGAAAGAAAAAGATTTAAAATACCCTTTAGCTATAAATATCCTGGCAGAAATAGAGAAATTAAAAAAAGAAGTCGGCGAGTTTTTAAAAAAAAATAGCCTTAATAAGTTTTCTGAAAAATTAATAAATAATATCCTATTTTTAAATAAGAGAATTAGCTGGTTTGATAGCGAAGCCAAGCCATTGCATTTTGTTAAACAACTTTTTAGGCGAGGTTATTTTTCAAAAGATAAAATAAGATTTGCTAAACTTAAAAATAGGTTAGATACAAAAATTGATTTTGATGCAGAAATAAGTTTTTTTAAGAACCAGAGTTTTTTTTCTTTATTAAGCTACGGAGTTATTCGGTGGCCTTGGCTAAATAAAACTTTTTTTGCAGCGGATTGGGCCGAGCAATTAGTTTTTTTAAAAGCCATTGATCAAATAAATGAAAAAAAATATGATATCAAGCTTGCTCAATATATAGCTAATTCGAGTTTGGATAATGAATGCAATTGTTTGTCAGAAGTAATTGAATTATATAATCATATAACCAGTGCTAGGGTAGAAAAACAATATTCTTTAGTGAGTATTTATTCTAGCCTAAATAGCGATATTAAAAGTTTTGAATCTAAGGTAGAAACTTTATTAGGAGAACTTTCCACAAGAGCCTTACCTATTCAAAAAAGAAACCAAACGCACAGAGCCCAGGAGTTATTTTTTGATAAAAAACAAGAAAAATATGAAGCGCCTCTTTCTCTTTCCGCAGTTAATTTAACTAAAAATTGATAGTTTCATCATAAATAAATATAAGCTAGGAAATTTAATATTTTAATCAGTAGCTTGTTATTGTCAGCTATATAAAAAATTTTTTATTTTTTTAACGTATCAATTCAATTTTTTTGTAATTTTTACTGAATCCCTAGAGCATGGAATTTTATTAAAGTAAGTTATTTTACAGTTTTTATATTTTTTTTCTGGAACGGCCAATCGTTATGGCTTAAAGAGCGCAAAGTCCGCGATAATTATATAGTTAATTAAATCTTAAGTTCTAATAAGTAATATAATGATTAACTTTTTTTCTTACATAAATCAGGAAGTTTCAGTACAATATTAGGTTGTATACAAGGACGGTATCTTCTAAAAAATAATAAAGAGGTATTCCAATTTGCTCCTTGATTTAAAAAATTTATTAACCACATTTAAAAAAAATTATTTGAACTATATAGAGTCTCCTGATTCTAATATTTCACAAGCTTTTCAATATATTAGAGAAGCTGGCTCTGATCGAGAAGTTAAACAAGGCGTTTACTTTTCCCCTTATATACTCTCCATTAATGATAATGATCGAAGTCACTCAAAGATTGATGCAGCGTTTGAATACATTAAAGAAATTTTTTTTGAATATGATTCTAAAAAAACAAATTTTTTTTTGCATTACCTTTCTAGATTGGATTTAACAGAAAAGGTCGTGAAAGATTTACTAGCAGGCGGCGCATATTCCTATTTAAACATATTAATTGATTCATGCCATGCCGATTTCTTATTTTATAAAGATAGAGAAAAGCTTGTTTGTAATCTAAAAATTAAACAATTGGTTATAATTTATCAAGATAATATTAAAGCGGATCCTGTTGATTTGAGTATAGATTTGGAATGGCAAGGCAATAAATTCGTACATCAGGTTTCTGAGCATAAAATAATTACATATTTAACAAGTAAGGGGATAGTACCTTTCTTAGTATTTAAAAAGAAATTTTTTTCAGAGTACGATAAAGTAGAAGTAAAGCTAACGTATATTGCTAAATTTAAACAAATTATAGCTGAAACCCCTAACGATGTTATCGATGGAGCTTTATTAGGGGAAATTTTAGCTTGGATACAGAAAATAGAAAATGTAAAAAATGAAATACTTATAACATTGCCTACCGATAATTTACATTTTATTTATCATATGGCAGACACTTTACATAATTTTTTAAAAGCTAGAGATATTGATGTCGATAGAAAAGTTTTAATTAAGGATATTTTATCTGCATTTCTAACGGATTTTAATTTTTTAAAAAAAATTGCGGTAAGACCAATAGAAAAAATGCAGATTTTTCTGTTAAGCCTAAAGAGCTATATTATGTATTCTCAGCATGATAGTCTGCTTGAATTAGATAAATATTATAAGGAGTTACCAGTAAAAAGCTTTTCTGTAAGAGCTGTTAAAATTGTTCAGGAGTCACTTTTTAGACTATTTTGTATCTCTAATTTAGGGTATAGAGCACAAAGTAAGCGGGGAGTTTTAGAGCATTCAGTATGCACTAACGAACCGTTTTTGAATAATTCTTTAGTTGAACTAGATGAAATAACAAGTATATCGGGTGAACAAAAAGAAAGTACTATTCAAGGCAATACGGATACGTTACAGAAAAGTATCCCTTTGTATAAAGAAGAACAAAAGCTATGCGAGGAAAGTGAACTTAAAATAAAAACACAAACGCCTGCAGGGTTTATGGAAAGTGTTGCTTTTTTAGACGGGAATAGATCCGTAGAGACTTTAAGAGATATTAAAGTTGAAAAAATACCTACCATGCCTACTCCTGATTTGTCCCTGGCTAAAAAAAAGGAGAGCCCATCTAAAGCTATTCTTGTTTCAAAGGAATATGTGGGTGAAGCAGAAGCAACGTTGGGGAGAGCATTAAGAATAACTTTAATTTATGGGATAAATCCAGACTATAATTATTCTCCTAGAAAATTTTTTGAATTTTTACAAGAGACGACTTTAAACATCGCCTTTGATAAAGAGGCTGAAGTTTGTTTAAAAGAATTTTTCGAAAATTTTCATGATATGAATGAAAAAATTATCAGTATTATGGAATGTTATGTAGCGCAACACTACTCTTTAGCTAAGAGTATAGATTATTATAATGATTTTTACTATTTTGAGCGAAGTCGTGGCGTGGCGGGTAATGCTCAGGTTTTTTCTGAAGCAAAAAAACTCGAAGAATTAAATCTCAATAAAGTTTTAAAAGATATTGTGTTACTTCAGTTTTCTTTAAATGGAAACGTTCAACCAGAGCGCTTATTGGTTATAAATAAGGATCTAGATTCTTTACCGGCATTTTTTTTTAATAAGAAAATTAATGAAGAAACAGATATAAACTTTAATGATTCAAACTTTTCTTTTATTCAATCCAGTTCAAATTTTCAAGAATTATTAAAATCTTATTTTAATAAAATTATGAGTGAGCTTGCTTTCTTTGATAGCAATAGATTAGTTACTATTTCACTTCCTAGATATTTTTTTGATAGGCTTAAGTTGGGTATTTTTTTAGGAGCAAAAACATTAGTTAAGCTTAAAGAATCTATTTATACTGAGGAAAGTGAAGGTTCTTATGAATATAAGGTTATGAATAGTGTTGCAAAATTAATGAAGGTATCACGATTTAAATTATTTTTTAAATATGGAATTTTTTATTGGTCAGAGCATTCTAAAAAAACAATTTTTGAAAAAATTGAAGGTTGTTTAATTTCTGATATATATAGAGAAAAATTAAACCAACTTAAAGAAGTTAAGCTTAAGTTGGAAGAATGTCTTAAACAGGATATACAAGATGTTGTAGAAAGTCAGACTATCGCTGCAACTTTTGTAAAGTTTGTCAAAATGTTATACCCGTTAATAGATTATCCTCTTCCTCAACATTTAGATATTTACTCATTTGGAAAAGTGGGGAGTTTAACCAAGGAGGAAAGAGAGAACATGATAGGAACAGTTGAGTTATTTACACGTCCATTTCGTTCTTGGCAAGAACATCTTTTGGTTCGACAAAAAAATAAAATAAATACAAGCATAGATGAGTTGCGGAAAAATAAGGATATAATTTTATATCAAATAGAAAATTTATTTCAGGCGCTAAAAAAAGCTATGTATTCTGCCCAAGAAACTCCCAACATGCATAAGGGATTGGTTTTTTTTGGCGAACCAGATGGCGCTGACACAAGATGTGTAAAAGAAGAATGTTTAACTAGAGTTTTTAATCCTTAGCCCACCGGTTTTTTTAAATGTTTATTTTGCTAGGATGTGTTGTCGTTGTTATTCAGCGAGGAAGAGTTTATGACCATCATCATCGTGCCAAATGACGACACACCCTATTTTTTCCATTTAATATTGCAGCCTATACTGGGCTTTTGATCGGGATCAATTGGAGTATCTGTTAAGAGATTATCTAGAGCGTCGCGAAGTGCTTTGCCTGTAACAGGAACTTGATTACCTGGTCTGGAATCGTCTAGCTGGCCACGGTAGACACATAGTAAATCTTTATCAAAAATGTAAAAATCGGGTGTGCAAGCGGCTTGGTAAGCTTTTGCTGTGGATTGGTTTTCATCATAAAGATAGGGAAAAGGATAGGTGTGTTTGGCCATTTCCTTGGGGCCATCTTCAGGATAGTTTTCTGCATCATTCGCACTAATGGCAATAAAAGCGATATCTTTGGGTTGGTAATCCTTTGCCAGGGCTATGAGTTGCTTTTGTACATGTTTAACATAAGGGCAATGATTGCATATAAACATAATGACTGTTGCTTTTGATGATTTAAGTCTCTGCAAATTGCGGAGTTTGCAGCTGCCTGTATCTAATAATTCAAAGTCTGGGGCTTTTGTACCAAGTGGGAGCATAGTGGATGGGGTAAGTGCCATGTGACCTCTGTAAAATATATTTTTCGCACTTGAACGTTTGGCTGTGTACCGCTCAGTTCGCAACCATAAACGAAGGTTGTTTATCCTCGCGGTGTCTTGCCGAAAATCTCATTGCTGTGCGTGTAAATAATTCGCAATTTCAAAAGCAAATACTATATTATAACGAAAAATCAAATAGAACAGCATTGCTACTTAAGTTTTTTTATATGGCTAAACTTTATTTTTATTATTCTGCTATGAATGCAGGCAAAAGTACAATTCTTTTGCAAGCGAGTTATAACTATCAAGAACGAGGTATGGAAACTTTACTGTTTTCTCCAGAAATCGATACGCGCTATAAAACAAAAACTATTTGTTCACGCATAGGGTTAGAGGCAGTTAGTCATTCTTTTACCCCTAAAAAAAATCTGTTTAATGTGGTTAAAAATAAGCTAAGAAAAACCACTAATTTAAAATGTGTGTTAATTGACGAAGCTCAATTTTTGACAAAAGTTCAAGTACTTCAGTTAACTGAGATTGTCGATAAATTAAATGTACCCGTGTTAACTTATGGCTTACGTAGTGATTTTCGAGGTGAAGCTTTTGAGGGTAGTTTGTATTTACTCGTTTTAGCCGATAAAATCAGTGAAATAAAAACCATTTGTCATTGTGGACGCAAGGCTATTATGAATATGCGTATTAATGCGAAGCATCGTAAAGTGATGAAAGGGGCGCAGATTGAGATCGGTGGTAATGAACGCTATGTCGCTGTGTGCAGAAAGCATTTTAATTTAGGTGAAACTGGATTACTTCAGCCTAAATAATTTCTACTAGCGCTGAATATTTTTTTAGCATTTTATCTACGGTTAAAAGCCTTAGTGGTTCACTAATAGCTTGAGCAATAAGAATGCGATCAAAAGGGTCGCGATGTAAATTAGGTAGTCGATCGAATTCAACCATATGTTTTGCTGTTAAAGGTAGTTCTGAGAACCCACTTAAGCTAATCGCTCCGATAAGATTGTTAATATCCACATCAAGCTTTCCTAGCTTTGTTTTAATGGCGGCTTCCCAAATAGAAATACTGCTAATATATATTTTGGAGGCATTTTGTATTAATGCATGAGCAGCTTTTGAAAGTTTACGATCTCCCTTTAATACCCATAAATAAATATGAGTGTCTAACAATAGACGCATTTAGTTAGTTCCCTTCAAAACTGGAAAGAATATCATCAGGTAAAGGTGCATCAAAATCATTAGCAATTTTGATTTTTCCTTTAAGTACGCCAAAGCGTCGCACTTTATTTTTAGAAATAGGGGTAAGTTTCACAACGGGCTTACCTGCTTTAGCGATTATAATTTCTTCGCCTGAAATGGCAGCATCAACCAATTTGGAAAAATGAGTTTTTGCTTCGTGAATATTTATAGTCTGCATTGTTAATTCTAATTAAACTAAGTCTAGTCTAGTCTAATTGAGATAGAATTTCAAGCTTCTAATTATACAAATAACTTGGGGGAGAAAAGCCCGAGAAAGCCGAGAGTTTTAAGTGTTACGATTTGGCCTTAGACAAGAAGCTTTTCTTCCTATAGACTACGCATCCCAAATAGTCTATAAAACAACATCTATTTGAGGAATCGATGCCGATATCTAGTCTAAAACGCGATTTTTTTCATATCCCTAAGTATCAGCCTTGGCTTGTCTGTTTGTCTGCCGCCCTATTTTTCTTTTATGAATTTATCCAAATGGGGATGTTCAACTCCATAAGCCAAGACCTTATGCGGGACTTCTCCATCAATGCAGGCCAATTAGGGTTTTTGTCAGCGACTTATTTTTATGCGGACGTAATTTTTCTACTATTCGCAGGCATTTTAGTCGACCGAATTTCTATACGTCGCATTATATTAAGCGCTATGATTATGGTGGTTTTAGCCACTATTGTATTTGCTTTCAGCCATTCCTTCCCATTGGCTGCGTTTAGCCACTTTGTCTCGGGTATTGGTAATGCCTTTTGCTTTTTAAGCTGTATTAAATTAGCGACACGTTGGTTTTCTTTTCAGCGTTTAGCTTTTGTAATCGGCATTATTATTACCATCGCGATGCTGGGCGGCGTCGTGGCACAAACTCCTTTTACCCTTTTAGCTCAGGCCTTGGGATGGCGCGGTGCTGTCCTTGCAAATGCCGGATTAGGACTAGTAATTACGGCTATTGTTTACGTGTTTGTGCATGATTATCCTAAAGATCGGACCCAAGAGATAATGGCTGAAAAAAGTTTAGCTGCCTCTTCACTAAAGAAGAATATTTTGTCGGTTTTATTGAATAAACAGAATGGATTAGGGGGAATATATACCTGCCTTTTAAATTTACCCATTATTTTATTGGGGGAACTCTGGGGCGTGATGTATTTAACCCAAGTTCATCATCTCCTCAGAACTCAAGCCTCACTCGTTGCCACTATGATATTTGTGGGAACCATCCTAGGGTCGCCGTTTGTCGGCTGGCTTTCTGATACGATCGGGAAACGACGACTACCAATGATTGTGGGTGCCCTACTCTCTTTGCTGGTACTGCTTGGTATTATGTTTCTTCCGAACTTAGATTTTTTCACTTTACTCATTTTGTTTTTGTTATTGGGTATTTTTACCAGCGCACAAATTATTAGTTATCCGTTGATTGCTGAAAGCAATCCTAGGCATTTAACGGGAACTTCAACCGGTTTAGCGTCGATCCTAATCATGGGAGGAGGTGCAGTGTTTCAGCCATTATTTGGCTGGTTAATGGATCTGCATTGGGATCAAACGTTAAACCAGGGTATAGCGATGTACTCACCAAGCAATTATCTTTATGGCTTGGCTATTATGCCGATTGCTTTTGTCGTGAGTATCGTAGCCGCTTGCCTTTTACGCGAAACCCATTGTAAACCCCTTACTCTCGAGAATAACCTATGACAAGCTTAGCTTCTCCCCAGAATCATTTGATTTCTAATAAAAAGTGGCAGCCTTGGATCGTTTGTTTTTCTGCGGCGCTTTTCTTTTTTTATGAATTTATTCAGATGAATATGTTTAATGCCATCAGTGCCGATTTGATGCGCG
The DNA here is from genome assembly GCA_040390025.1 of Pseudomonadota bacterium. Classification (GTDB taxonomy): domain Bacteria; phylum Pseudomonadota; class Gammaproteobacteria; order Diplorickettsiales; family Diplorickettsiaceae; genus JAVHYG01. The sequence goes on from JAZJZD010000008.1 coordinate 69,259, forward strand.
CTTTTTCACTGCATGCAACGGAGTTAGGAAAATTATCAGCTTATTATTTTTATGCTAATTTGCTTTTTTTACCAATAGCGGGTGCTCTACTCGATCGTTTTTCGACAAGGTTAATAATTTTATCGGCTTTATTATTATGCATTGTAGGCATAGCGGGGTTTGCAACAACACATTCATTCTTTTTGGCTTGTATATTCCGATTTATGAGTGGAATTGGCAGCGCTTTTTGTTTTTTAAGTAGCATTCGTTTAGCCTCACGTTGGTTTCCGGCTCAAAAAATGGCGTTAGTAACGGGTTTAATTGTAACTATGGCTATGATGGGAGGAATGGTGGCGCAAACGCCCCTGACTTTGTTAAATCAAGCATTAGGTTGGCGCTATACCTTGTTATTGGATGCAGGTTTAGGCTTGTTAATTTTTACCGTTATTTTTTATTTCGTTCAAGATTGCCCAGCGAGATTAAAAGAGGAGCAAAAAACTTCTCGACTTGAATTGGCTGATTTAGGTGTTCTTAAGAGTTGGGGCTCGGCTTATTTAAATCCGCAAAATCTTCTTTGTGGACTTTACACTTCCTTGACAAACTTACCTATTGCTTTGTTAGGCGCTATTTGGGGAAGTTTATTTTTACAGCAAACAGCACATTTATCCCCGACAGAGGCGTCATTGGCACCGAGTTTGCTTTTTTTAGGGACAATACTCGGTGGTCCTATTATGGGTTGGTTTTCCGATAAAATTAAAAAGCGTGTATTACTTATGTTATTAGGCGCCCTTATATCGCTATTTTTGACGTTTACTATTATATGTTTGCCAAAACTGCTTTCTTTAACGGCGATATTATTTCTGTTTTTTGCCTTAGGTTTTTTTACAAGCAGCCAAGTTCTAAGCTATCCCTTAGTAGCAGAGAGTAATCCAAAAAACTTAACGGCAACTTCTGTTAGCGTGGTATCTTTTTTTGCTATTGGCGGGTATGCGGTTTTTCAGCCTTTATTTGGCTGGTTAATGGATTATGGCTGGCAAGGTACTGTAGTCAATCAGATAAGAATGTATAGCGCAGGCGATTACCATCGCGCTTTACTTATTTTACCTATAGGCTTTTGTATTGCGTTATTTGCCGCCCTATTGATGAAAGAGCCTCAAAAAAAGGGTTCGCAATTTTAGGCCAAACTCGCTAGTATATACCGCTCGCATCTGAAGGTGCGAAGCTTTTAAAATCAGTGCAAGTAGTATCCTGATCACATAAGATGCGATCGCTATACTTTCGCGCGCTGTTATTCAAGATGAAGGTGCTAGAATTGCAAATTTGAAATTTCAAATGCAATGGGTATAGAGCTCTTATTTTTTTAGTCTATTTTGGTTTAATTGAGAAAATGGATAATTACACAACCTTTACATCTGAATCCGTATCCGAAGGGCATCCCGATAAGATAGCGGACCAAATTTCTGATGCAATTCTCGATGCAATTTTATCGCAAGATAAAGATGCGCGCGTTGCTTGTGAAACCCTCGTTAAGACGGGCATGGTATTAGTTGCTGGAGAAGTTACAACAACGGCCTGGGTCGATGTTGAGCAAATCGTTAGGGAGACGGTTAAAGAAATAGGCTACAACAGCTCTTCTATGGGTTTCGACTGGGAGTCTTGTGCGGTTATGTCGGCGATTGGTAAGCAATCACCAGATATTGCCCAAGGAGTTGATAAACTTGATAAATCTGATCAGGGCGCAGGCGATCAGGGCTTGATGTTTGGATATGCGAGTAATGAGACAGAAGTGCTCATGCCAGCGCCTATAACGTATGCTCATCGGCTTATGGAAAGGCAAGCAGAATTACGAAAAAATAAGATGTTGAGTTGGTTACGACCGGATGCAAAAAGCCAAGTTACGCTAAGATATCATGATAAAAAGCCTGTTGCGGCAGAAACAGTTGTGTTTTCTACGCAGCATGCGCCTGATATTTCTGAAAGTAAGTTAAAAGAAGCTATTATTGAAGAAATAATTAAACCAGTATTCCCAGCAGCGTGGTTAACAAACACGACTTACCATATTAATCCAACGGGACGTTTTGTTATTGGAGGGCCTTTGGGAGATACCGGGCTGACGGGGCGTAAAATTATTGTAGATACCTATGGTGGTATGGCTAGACACGGTGGCGGTTGTTTTTCTGGTAAGGATCCAAGCAAGGTAGATCGGTCTGCAGCTTATGCGGCGCGCTATGTTGCAAAAAACATTGTGGCAGCTGGTTTGGCTGATCGTTGCGAATTACAGATATCCTATGCCATAGGCGTTGCAAAACCGACATCTATTGCCATTAATACATTTGGAACAGGTAAGTTATCTGATGAAAAGATAGTTGAACTTATTAATGCGCATTTTGATCTCAGACCACATGGCCTTATTGAAATGCTTAACTTGTTAAGGCCTATTTATAAACCAACAGCAACTTACGGCCATTTTGGTCGCGAAAAAGGCGATTTTCCTTGGGAAAAAACTGATAAAGCGGAATTGTTGCATTCAGCACTTAAGAAGGTAGTTCACACATGATATCTGAAGCATTAAAAACTAAAGCTGTTGATTATAAAGTTTCTGATTTAAATCTCGCGGAGTGGGGTCGAAAAGAGATTACAATTGCCGAAACAGAAATGCCGGGTTTGATGGCGCTGCGTAAAAAGTATAGGCATGACAAACCCTTAAAAGGTGCTCGTATTGCAGGTTGTTTGCATATGACGATTCAAACAGCAGTTTTAATTGAAACCTTGCTTGAATTGGGTGCTGAAGTTAGATGGTCTTCCTGTAATATTTTTTCTACGCAAGATCATGCGGCGGCGGCGATGGCAGCACGTGGCGTTCCAGTTTTTGCTTGGAAAGGAGAAACGGAAGAAGAATTTTGGTGGTGTATTGAACAGACTTTAATCGGCGCTAATGATTGGCGTCCAAACTTACTATTAGATGATGGTGGCGATCTTACTTTATTAATGCATGATAAGAAACACCAAAAGCATTTGCTAGATGTTAAAGGGGTTTCTGAGGAAACAACGACGGGTGTGCATAGACTGTATCAAATGCAAGAAAAGAATTCACTTTTAATTCCCGCTATTAATGTCAATGATTCCGTTACAAAATCTAAATTTGACAACCTCTATGGTTGTAGAGAATCGTTGATCGACGCTTTAAAGCGAGCAACGGACGTAATGATTGCAGGAAAAATCGTGGTAGTTTGTGGTTATGGGGATGTAGGAAAAGGTTGCGCGCAGAGTTTACGTGCGTACGGTGCAACGGTATGGGTTACTGAAATAGATCCTATTTGCGCATTACAAGCAGCGATGGAAGGTTACCGCGTTGTAAAAATGGATGATGTTGCAAACCAAGGCGATATTTTTGTTACAGCGACGGGTAATAAAGATGTTATTGCATTGTCACATATGAAGCAAATGAAGGACTTAGCGATTGTTTGCAATATTGGCCATTTTGATTCAGAAGTTGATGTAGCCAGTTTACGACAATTTGAATGGGAAAATATTAAACCTCAAGTCGATCAAATTAATTTTCCAGATAAGAAACGCTTATTACTTTTAGCAGAAGGGCGTTTGGTCAATCTGGGGTGTGCGACAGGGCATCCTAGCTTTGTTATGTCAAATTCTTTTACTAATCAGGTGTTAGCGCAAATTGCATTATGGAAAAACACTGGCCAATATGAGAAAGGAAAAGTTTATAGACTACCGAAGGAATTAGATGAAGAAGTAGCGCGTTTGCATTTAGAAAAAGTGGGGGCAAAGCTAACAGAGTTAACAACGGATCAAGCTAAGTATATCGGCGTAGAGATACAGGGGCCGTATAAGCCCGATTTTTATCGTTACTAATTCTGAAAACGCTTGGTGCCGTCGACTGCGTTAAAAATAGCTCAAAAATACCATTGGAGCCTTATTTTTCCGTTACTTTAACTCCAGCATCTGTTGTGGCTAGCAGCAATTTATCAGCAGAGCGTTGTGCAAATAAACCATTGCAAACAACACCTGGAATGTTATTAAGTAGTCGCTCCAGACGGATAGGGTCAGTAAAATCCCAGCCTTGTGTATCTAAAATAACATTTCCATTGTCTGTCACAAAGTTTTCACGGTAAATAGGAAACCCGCCTAATTTGACGATTTCTCTAGCAACATAACTACGCGCCATAGGAATCACTTCGATGGGTAGTGCCCCTTTTCCTAATAATTCAACGTACTTGCTTTCATCTGCAATACAAATGAAATATTTGCTTGCCGAAGCTATAATTTTTTCACGGGTTAAAGCTCCGCCCCCACCTTTTATTAGCTGTAACTGCTTATTAATTTCATCGGCCCCATCGATATAAACCGCTAACTGACCTGTGATATTAAGATCTAAAACAGGAATACCATGCTGTTTTAGGCATTTTTCTGTTTGTGTTGAAGCCGCAACCACTCCCTCAATTTGGCGTTTTATAGAGGATTTAGCAAGAGCCTCTATAAAGCAATTTACTGTGGAGCCACTTCCTAAGCCAATAACACGCACTGTTTTAATGCAATCTAATGCAGACTGCGCTGCTTTTTTCTTTAAGTCCTCTACCATGATTTGTTTGACCCTAAAAAGTATGAATACAATACTATTGTATTGTATTTTAATTACGAATCCATAGTTTAAATACAATGAATATATACTTGGTATAGGGCTTTGCGATTTCTACATCAACAACTTATTTTATTTTCTATGCCAACAATATAACCAATAAACGCTGCTTCTTCTTGGGAGAAGCCATTTAAAATCTCGGGATTATTAAAAATTTGATGAGCGCTTCTCATAAAATATAAACCTTTCCCTAAAATATTGACTATCAGTTTATTTTTTTGGTGCGCAATAATTTCGTAACGTATTTTATTTGAGATAGTCCACATAATTTATCTCCATAAAAAATGATTAAATAAGAATCTGTAATTTTTTTATTTAATATCCCTATTGTCTTCTATGAGAAAAATTCACACGTCCATTCGAGCTTTAGAAAATTTTTTTTAATTATTTTTTTATCTTTATGACTGGCGAAATTTACTTATCCTTTACCCTATAGTATTATCTACGCAAGACAATTTCAATGTTCTAAAATTCTATAAAAGGTTATTAATAATCAAAGAGTTAAAAATATTTTTACCAACTAGGTAAATTTAGGCACTTAAATTCTGGATTAGCAAATTAGGAGGAGTAATGCAAGGGACAGGGGAAACAGGTTTAACAACTCAAATTGGATTAGGCGACCATAAGAAAATTATAAGATTACCCGTTGAGTTTTATGAAAATAAGCTTATGCAAGTCGTTAAAAAAAATAATAGTAAAAATAAAATAATTATTCTGAGGAAAAGAGGCATCGTAAGTGTTTCAAAAAAAATAGATTATTTTCTGTCTGAAAATAAACCGCAGTTGAGTGTAGCGCGTCAAAGAGAGAATTTAATTTTTCTTATAATGCTTAGAAAAAATAATTTTAATTATAGATTTACTCAAAAGCTTCTGTGTCAAGACAGTGTGAAACTTACGTATTCTGTTAGGGCGTATTGGGCTAGTAATTCTCCTCGGTATTCGATAAAACTAAGATAGGATTAGGCTTTTTGTGAAATTATTTTTGTTGATCTAGTTAAAGTGCATTATTAACTGGTATTGATAGGGTCTTAGCAAGTCCACGCCGCTCGTTAATTTTTACCTAACATTATATGCCTTCATCTTTATAATCGCTTTAATTCTATACATCGTCATTTAACGTTTTTTGAGAAGCTGTGTTATGCTTGACCATTTTTATCATTCTGATGTTTTATTTAAAGGGGCCGTATGCTTAAACTGACCTTCCGTAGCTTGGGACTAATGGCCCTAGCTATTTTATTAGTAGCTTGTGGTAAAACAAATAATGATCCCAAAATGCCACCTATTGATTTCCAGGCTGGTAAAGATTATCAAGTTATCTCTAGTTCACAGATTGTTCCTAAATCCGGTCCTAAAAACGTTGTAGAGGTTAAAGAGTTTTTTAGTTACGCTTGCCCTGCTTGTTATCATTTTGAACCTATTTTGGAGAAGTGGCTTGCTAAAAAACCCGCCTATGTAAAGTTTGAACGAATCCCTATCATATTTCAACCTGGCTGGCGTAGTTTAGCGCGCGCTTATTATATTGCTCAGATGTTAGGCGTAGAGAGACAATTGACGCCTGCTATATTTAAAGCTATTCATGTTGAAGGACAAGATCTATCTGACCCTAAATTGCAAGAAGCTTTCTTTATTAAATACGGTGTTAAACAGCAAGAATTTGAAAGTATGGCCAGTTTTTCTCCAGGTATCGATGCACAGTTATTGCGAAGTAATACCTTAATGCAAGATGATCAAATTTTAGCTGCGCCTACATTGGTAATAGATAATCGATATAAAGTAGATCCAAGTCTTGTAAGTGGAGATCCCGTGCGTTTCTTGCAAGTTACCGATTATCTTATTGAGAAAGTGAGAAAAGGGGACGATTGATTGGATAATTTGGTCGAAGTCCGTGGTTTGTGTTTCAAACGTAACGGGCGCACTATTTTTTCAGAGGCTGATTTTATTATTCCGCGTGGGAAAATCACTGCTATCATGGGGCCTAGTGGTTGTGGTAAGACTACCCTTTTACGTTTAATAGGAGGACAAATTAAACCTCAGGGTGGAACGATACATATCAATGGCAAGCAAATTAATAATTTGTCACGTACACAGCTTTACGAATTACGCCGTAAAATAGGTATCTTATTTCAAAGCGGTGCATTATTTACGAATCTAAATGTTTTTGAGAATATTGCCTTTCCTTTGCGTGAACATACTCAACTAGCTGACTTTATGATTCGTGATATCGTGTTAATGAAATTACAGTCTGTTGGTTTAAGAGGAGCAGCCGAACTTATGCCTAGCCAATTATCTGGCGGCATGGCGCGTCGTGTTGCATTAGCTAGAGCTATTGCGCTTGATCCTGAACTTATTATGTACGATGAGCCATTTACCGGGTTGGACCCTATTGCTCTTGGCGTCATTATTAAATTGATTTGCGATCTTAATAGAGCATTAACTATGACGACAATTTTAGTTTCGCATGATGTTCAAGAGGTAATGCGTATTGCAGATTATATTTATTTGATTGCAAGCGGGAAGATTATTGGTCAAGGTACTCCCGAAGCATTGCAGCTTAATAAAAATTCAGAGGTCCAACAATTTTTACAAGGGTTACCTGATGGTGTTGTCCCATTCCATTATCCAGCCATCGACTATGCCCAAGATCTGTTTTATTAAGTTATGTGGATAGTTAATAAGTTAAGTATATTAGGGCGGATAGGTTTAGAGTCACTTATGAATCTCGGTCGCTCGGGATTATTTTTTTGGCACGTCCTTTATCGCAAGCCTCATTTTAAAAAAAGCTTTCCTTTGTTGATAGAGCAACTCTATTTTATTGGGGTATTATCGCTAGCGATAATTATTTTATCAGGATTATTTATTGGTATGGTAGTTGGGTTACAGGGCTATAATACCTTAGATAAATTTGGAGCAAGCCAACAATTAGGCCAGTTAGTGGCATTAAGTGTGGTACGAGAATTAGGTCCTGTTGTTACTGCTTTGTTATTTGCAGGTCGTGCAGGTTCGGCATTGACAGCTGAAATTGGATTGATGAAATCAACTGAACAACTTGCCAGTATGGAAATGATGGGTGTTGATCCATTACGACGGATTATTTCTCCTCGTTTTTGGGCGGGTGTTATTTCTATGCCTTTATTAGCAATTATTTTTAGCACGATTGCTATTTGGGGAGGTTATTTAGTAGGCGTGGTATGGCTAGGTGTTGATGGCGGTACTTTTTGGGGAGCTATGCAAGCGTCTGTTGATTTTTATGCAGATATTACCAATGGAATAATAAAAAGTTTGGTTTTTGGAATAGTTGTTACATGGATTGCTGTTTTTCAAGGGTATGATACGGTGCCAACGGCGCAGGGAATTGGACGAGCTACAACACGCACTGTCGTTTATTCTTCTTTAGCCGTATTAGGGTTAGATTTTATATTAACTGCTGTAATGATGGGGGGTTGGTAGGTGCGCGACCGGATAATAGAGTTTTGGGTTGGCTTATTTATGTTAGTGAGTATTATTACTTTACTCATTTTAGCACTTAAAGTGAGCGGTTTAAGTAACACTGTGGGCAATAATGGATATACTATAACCGCAGAGTTTGACAATATAGGAGGGCTTAAAGTTCGCTCACCCGTTACGTTGGCAGGCGTCCGAGTTGGCCAAGTTTCTGGAATAAAGCTAGATAGCGCACGATTTAAAGCGGTAGTAACCCTGCAAATTGATCCAAATCAACGACAATTGCCAGCGGATACATCAGCGAGTATTCTAACTCAGGGCTTACTAGGGGCTAATTATATTAGTCTTAGACCTGGTTTTGATCAGACTTTCTTGAAGAATGGAAGCGTTATCCAAGATACGCATCCTGCGTTAATCCTAGAAGACCTTATTGGGCAGTTAGTATTTAGCTTAAAAAACTCAGGGGGAAAACGGTGAGAAAAATTATTGTAACCTTTATTAGTTTACTGTTCTGTAGTGTCGTATGGGCAATTTCATCACCCGTCGATTTATTGCAAAACACGTCGAGCCAACTGATAGCTCAATTACGACAAAACCAAGCTACGATGAGAACGAAGCCACAAGTTGTTTATGGAATTGTTAATCAAATTTTATTGCCTCATGTTGACTTAATAGCTATGTCAAGAGAGGCATTAGGTCGAGATGCATGGGCTCAAGCAACTCCTCAGCAAAGACAGGCATTTGTTTACCACTTTACAACCTTGTTAATTCGGACTTATGCCAGTGCACTAGCCCAATATACTAATGAAAGAGTAAATTTTTTGCCTTTACGTGGTGGTTTTAATGGATCGCGTGTACAGGTTAACAGCAACATCATTCGTGAGTCGGGACCCATTATTAATGTCAGTTATCGTTTGAGGCGAGTTGGGGAACAATGGAAACTTTACGATTTTAGCGTTGATGGAATTAGTTTGATACAAAGTTTTCGCTCTCAGTTTGCTCAAGAATTGCAGCAAAGGGGTATCGATGGTCTTATCAATGAACTTGCACAACATAATGTGCAAAATAATTGATGAATGCGCCAATGTTTCAGCGTAAAAACGATAGTAGTTACTTCCTATCAGGAAAATTAAATTATGAAACTGTCCCATTTTTATGGCAACAAAGTCAGGGCGCTTTTAAGGCTCTAAAATGCCCAATTACTTTTGACTTAAGCGAAGTAATTCAAAGTGACAGTAGTGGCGTTGCTTTGTTGCTTGCTTGGACTCGAGATTTTCGTCGTAAATCACAAACAATTCATTTTATTCGTTTACCGAGCCAAATGTTAGCGATAATCCAGCTGGCTGGCCTAGAGTCCATTATGCCGATAGCTACCACTTAACTATGAAGATGCGAGTTTTTCAAATATACTCTTCGCACTTGAATTTTGGGCAGCAACGCCGTTCAACTCGCAATCCTCATGTTTTTTACATAAACGAAGGTTGCTTTGTTTGCGCGGTGCCTTGCCAAAAACCCAATTATTGTGAGTATATGTGTTGGGCAGTATAACCAATTACAGGATAAGTCACCCTATCTTTGTAAGCAGTTATTTAGGAATAATAAAATAGTTTACTTAGTTAAAACAATGCAAGATTTGTGTTTAGAAATAAAGATAGGTAAGAAACCCATTATAAAAAAAAGAAACTTGAAGTTCCTGTTTGCATCAAGTTCAAGGTATATAGAGAGAACTAAACGTGGATAAGCTTATTATTAGAGGAGGTATACCATTACAAGGTGAAGTTCGAATTTCTGGGGCTAAGAATGCAACTCTACCTATTTTAGCGGCTTGTTTGCTGTCAGAAGAGCCTATTACTTTATTTAATGTTCCGCATTTGCAAGATGTTACTACAATGGTGGAACTTTTAAGTGGTATGGGTGCTCAGTTCACGATTGGTGAGCGTATGAGTTTAGAGGTAAAAGCACGTGATCTTATCGATTCTTATGCCCCCTATGCACTTGTTCGCAAAATGCGTGCTTCTATTTTAGTGTTAGGATCTTTATTGGCTCGTTGCGGTGAGGCGGTTGTTTCTTTACCGGGCGGATGTGCGATCGGAACCCGCCCTGTGAACTTACATATCCAAGGTCTCGAAGCAATGGGTGCGCAGATACATGTTGAAAATGGATATATTAAGGCGACAACAAAAGGTCGTTTACAAGGTTCAGTTATTAAGTTGGATACGATTACTGTAACGGGAACTGAAAATTTAATGATGGCAGCGACACTTGCCAAAGGAAAAACGGTAATAAAAAATGCCGCGCGTGAGCCTGAAGTTGTCGATTTAGCAAATTTTTTGAACAGCATTGGTGCTAACATCAGCGACGCAGGTACAGACACAATAACAATTGAAGGTGTTGAGCAATTAACAGGTGGTTATTATAAGATTTTACCTGACAGGATTGAGGCAGCGACTTATCTAATTGCTGTTGCATGCACAAGGGGATTTATTCGTTTAAAGGGAATACAGGCCGATAATTTAGAGGCAGTTATTCATACATTACGCCAAGCTGGAGCGGATATTACGATTGGTGATCATTGGATTGAATTGGATATGCGTAATAAACGCGCAAAAGCTGTGAATGTTAGTACAGCACCCTATCCAGCTTTTCCTACGGATGTGCAGGCGCAGATTATGGCGCTTAATATTACAGCAGAAGGTACAGGTATCATCACAGAAACTGTTTTTGAAAACAGATTTATGCATGTTCAAGAAATGCGGCGTATGGGTGCGGATATTACATTAAAAGGTAATATTGCTATTTGTAGAGGTGTAGAGAAACTTACAGGAGCGGAAGTTATGGCTACAGATTTACGCGCTTCTGCAAGTTTAGTGCTGGCGGGATTGACTGCAGAAGGGGAAACGATTGTTAATCGAATTTATCATATTGATCGTGGCTATGAATGCATAGAGGAAAAATTATCGCAATTGGGTGGTAAAATTAGACGAATATCTGTTCCTGATTTGCCTTTGGGGACTTAGCCTTGCGGCGGAATTGTTCTGCTGGGATTTACTGGCATGTAACTTTACTTCTTGACTTAATCTCTTCTTGTCATCCTACGGTCAGGGTCGAAGGATGATAAGAAGTAGACAAGATGTAAATTAATTAGTTGTCATTTCACAATTTACATTTCCAATGGTCCTTGATTGTATGCCGCTCAACAGATTCCATACGGACTCAGATATTTTTTTGGCAGCTTCTTCGGCTTTATCTTTTTCTGTTGTAGGGAGATCTTGTAGAAGCATTTTAGTTGCTTTTGTATGTTCTACATCTGCTTCGCGATGGACGGTAAAAAATTTTAAAGTAACTGGGTCTTCAATGTTATAAAATTCTTTGAGTCCTGTGATTTTACTAGCGGCTGTTTGTGGAATTTGCCGTTCGTAAGCATATAATGCGCCTATACCTTCAGCATAGGAAGAATGCGAAAGCGATAAAAAGTCTTCAATGAGTTGTTTTGTCTCTGGAAAAGGTTCGCTATTTTTTACTGTTTCTTCGCATAAACCTAAACCTTTAGCAAATTGCAGCCATAAAGCGGAATGACTATCCTGATTATTACATCCTTCTTCATCATTCAAATTATCGAGTAATACTTGGCGTTCATGAGAAGAATGACAATTACTAAGCGTTGCACGAATATAACCTGGAAAGGCTTCGACATGATGGTAATATTGACAGGCATACGTACGTAAGTCATCCAAAGAAAGTTTCCCTGCGGACCAAGCCTGATATAGAGGATGTTTTAATAAGTGTTTTTCATTCAATTGTCTATCAAGTAGCTGCATTGTGTTACCTTGCATGTCATCATTAAGCATATTATCTAATAGTTGCTTAGTCATGTGACCATTCTCCTTCTTTAGTTTAGAGTCGTATATTGTACAGAAATTTATAGCAAATCTAAAATGACCTTCCGTATACCATTATTTTTTTATTTGTATCTTTGTTAATTTTTCACAGAACAAAAATTTTGCACTATTTCTTTTTTTCCTCGCTGAAATAGAAGTAGCATATAGTAAAAAAATTCGATTAAAGCAAATTATGAAACGTTCTATCAGGTTTTCTTAAAATTTGACTCTAGCTCTTTAAACTTCTAGGATAAATAGCCTTATTTAAATCTTAAATAGATACTTTAAAGGAGTGTATTATGAAGTTTTTAAGGATAGGCTTTCGTCTTTTTATAGGGACAATGAGTATTCTCATACTTGCCGCTTGCGGTGGCGGAAGTGGTGGTCCAGGTGGTGCTACAGGCGCTGCAGGTTCCGGAGGTCTTCAGGGAGCGCCAGGTGCTCCGGGGGCTGCGGGTCCTATAGGCCTTTCGCTGAATACGACTGGCGGAATAAATGTTTCGGCTGATCTATTACGTGCGGAGGGAATAGATGTCAGACTACTTAACCCACAGCAATTGGCGCAATTAAGATTAAGAGGAATTGTGCCGCTAGATGCTCGAGTTTTAGAAAGAAATGGAAATATAATAGGCATCCAATTACCAAATGGACGGGCGTTTTCCTTGCCGGGAGCAGGGCCTACAGTATTACCTGGCATAGGGGCTTTACCTAGTTTACCTGCTGGGGGCGCTGCAGGAGGTGGCGGTTTGAGAGGAACACTAAACAATCTAACCGGTGGACTTAGACGCTAAAAAATATATTTGATGTGTGTGTTTGTAAAACCGAAGAAAGGTTATCTTTCTTCGGTTTTTTATAAAGGTGTATAGCTAAAATTGAAGAAAAACCGTAAGCTTTTTCCATTATGGCCGCTGAGTTCTTGAGCTTGGACAGGCATGGTTAAAGGTTTTGCTAAACTGAGTTCAAGACTAAAATCTTTGGCTAGAAACAATCGCAGGCCTGCAGATAGAGAGGCATCACTGTATACACTATTTAAGGCAAAAGCAGGCGCCGCGTTTTTATTCCATACTTTACCGATATCGTAACGTGTAAAATATTGTATAGCGTTGAAAGATTGAGGAAAAGTAGTGTAGCGTAGTTCTAAGCCCCCCATAATGCCCTGGTCACCAATAATTTCAGAGGGATCGTAGGCGCGTCCAAAAGGAACGCCGCCGTAAGGAATTTTTTCTACTGGAAATAAAGGGTTAAAAGCATATTGGCCCATTGAGTCTATGAGTAATGAAAAAGATTTTGGAAGTGCTTGTACGTGCGAGGCGTAATAAAAAATTTTAGTATAGTCAATGGATGGGTTATTTGGGGCGGGAGGGCCTACTTGTGCGCCCGCGACATGTATTCCTTGGCTTATTTCCGCTTCTATTCTGTCTACATACTTTGGTTTAGTTCGTTCATAAATTGCTTTAGCCCGTAAGGATGGAAGATGTACTTTAACGTCTTGAGGGCCATTAACAGGATCATTAAAACCCGTTGACTTGCTAATATAATAGCCTAGCGCTAAACGACCTTCTAATTTTTCATTGGTTTGTAGAATAAAGGGATGGTAATAATAGCCAATTAAGTCGCCTACTTTACCTGTCAAGCTAGAAATAGGCGCGGGCGTGTTGGCCTGTTGTCCGAGTACATTGGGTTTAGTTTGCGCATAGTCAGCTAAGATGTCTAAATGGTTCCCATAAACCCCAATAGGTATGACTTGATATAAATAATAGTATTGCAGAACTCTTGGTTCAAAGGGTGCTGTTGCAGCTGTTAGGGTTGTTGCATCTCCACCTTGCAACAAGGAGTACATATTGGCGGTTACAAATAAATTTTGTGACCCTAAATAGCGTGATTGATTGTTATTTAAGATGGCATATGGAGAGAAACGACGCTGTTGAATAAGAAAAACAAGATTTTGAGCGCCGGAGTTTTCTGATATTGGATTTAGCTGTAATGTCGCTTTGACTCCTGGTAGTCGATTTAAAAGCAAAATATAATGCTGCAAGGTTTCTTGTTGTAAGGGACGGGATTGTTTTATTTTTTCAATATACGCTGCTAGAAAGTTTTCTATTCCATGTGTTTTTCCCTGAATGCTAGCATTAGCGACGTAGGCTTCAAAGATTTCGATTCGTACATGGCCTGCACTTAGATTTTGTATCGGTATGCGCGTGCGTGAAAGCAAATAGCCATCTTTTAGATATTTCAATGTAATGCTGGATGCAATTTTCTCTAATTCTCGGTAGCCTATTCTTTTATTGAGATAAGGCCGATAAAAACTTCTCAAGCTTTCTTCTGCATAGACCGTTGATCCAGTGATGTGTACGGAACGTAAAACAAAAGAAATACGCATGCTTGCTGGCACAGGAGTTACCGTAGGCGCTGTAACGGGCATCTCTGCGAAACTGGTTGTAGTTGCTTGAGTAAGTGGCGTAGGTACTGTATTTCTTAATTGTCTTTCTACTTGTCCGGGTGCGATCGTGCTAGGTACGACCGCTGCGAATCCTTTTATAGGAATTATAAAGAGTAGAAAATAAAGAAACCATAATCTAGGTTTCAAATAATTTTTTTTCCCTTGATTGAATTGGCGTTCCATCTCCTTTTCATCCCTATCTATAAAAGATAAATAAAAATAAAGTCTAGTAGATTTTATTCAAGGGTCAATAGAATTTAGGAGATATTAGTTATGGGGACGTGTTGTGTTTAGAATTTTTTGAGTTTCATTAGCGCTTAAGGTAATCTCCTTGAAGGACTCTGCTTGAATAAGTGAACGAGGCGCTATCCATGTTCCTCCAACACAAGGAACAGAAGGTAACTTGAGATAATTGGTAAGGTTTATAAGATTAACTCCTCCCGTCGGGCAAAATTGCAATGTAGGTAACACTTCTGAAATAGCAGCGATTGTTTTAATCCCACCCATACTTTCGGCTGGAAAAAACTTAACATGTGTTAAGCCTAACTCATAGGCTGATAGCGCTTCAGAAACAGTTGCAATACCGGGCAGATAGGGTAGATTCTGTTCTTTTGCTCCAAAAACGAGTTGTTCGCTGAGGCCGGGGCTAACAGCAAATTTTGCTCCCGCAGTTTTAGCTTGGGCTAATTGTTTTCGATTAATGATAGTTCCGGCTCCTACAATAGCGCTTGGAACGCCAGTGGCTATTTTTTGGATAGCCTCTAAGGCGCAAGCTGTGCGTAATGTAATTTCTAATATAGAAAAACCCGCATTAACCAAGGTCTTTGCCAAAGGAATTGCATGTTCTACCTTATCGATTACAATAACCGGTATAATGCGACTTTTGTTTAGAATATCGATGATTGTCAACACATTCAGTCTGTCCTGTAAAATTATCTCCGATAATACGTCTTCCCTTTTTTCTAAGCAAATTTTAGATATTGTTTTAGCGATTAAACAAAGCCTATTTCGGAGAATAAAATGAAGCAAATTGCTGTAATTGGTGAAGCAATGCTAGAACTATCCCATAAAAGCGATACTTCTTTGGGTTTATCCTTTGCCGGTGATACCCTAAACTTTACTATTTACTTACGGCGATTACTTCCTAAAGAATCTTTTGATATTCATTATGTGACTGTCTTAGGCTGTGATCCTTATAGCGATAGCATGCTAAAAAACTGGCAGCAGGAAGGGATAAATACGGATTTAGTTCATCGTCTAGAAAATAAATTACCGGGTTTGTATTTGATTCGCACTGATAAGACTGGAGAAAGAACGTTTTATTTTTATCGACAAAATTCTGCTGCCCGTGAACTTTTTAAAAGTGATACAACAAATAATTTAGAGAAGCATTTATTAGAAATGGACTATTTGTATTTATCAGGGATTACTTTAGCTATTCTTGATGCGAAAAGTCGAGAACGTTTATGGAAATTATTAGAAAGAGCTAAACAAAAAGGTATAAAGATAATTTTTGATACAAATTATCGTGCCTCTCTTTGGCCAGATGCTGAATCGGCGAAAATAGCTATTGAACGAACATTAAGCTATGTAGACATTGCATTTCCTACTTTTGTGGACGAACAAATCTTATTTGATGATCCTACGCCAGAAGATTGTGCGAAGCGCTTATTAAAAAATGGAATAACAGAAGTGATTGTGAAGAGTGGTGCTGAACCTGCTTTAGTTGTTACTATTGGCAAGCAAGAAAGTATCCCTGCTTATGTAATTGAAAGTGTAGTGGATACGACAGGTGCTGGGGATTCATTTAATGCGGCTTATTTGGCAGCACGTTTAAAAGATATTGATCCTATAAAAGCAGCGCAATGGGGTCATCGATTAGCGGCTAGCGTTATTACTTATCCCGGCGCGATTATTCCATTAACAAAAATGCCACAATTATCTTGAGGATATTATGCCTGAAATGTCTTGTCAGCCATCTGAATTTGGTGAATTACCCGATGGCCAAACGGTTACGCAGTACACACTTCGTAATAATCTCAGCGGTATGTCTATTAGTATTATTAACTATGGTGCTACTTTAACTTCCGTAAAGGTGCCGGGTTTAGGCGGCACTGTACATGAATTGACTTTAGGATTTGATCACCTCAACGAATATTTAGATCACGATTTTTATTTTGGTGCGACCATAGGCCGAGTCGCTAATCGTATTGCGACGGCATCTTATAATTATAAAGAACAAGATTTTTATTTAAGTAAGAATAAAGGATATTCACACCACTTACACGGTGGCGAAAAAGGCTTTGATAAAGTTATTTGGCAAGCTGAAGTTTCAATTCAAAGTGATAGAGCTAGCGTAGAACTTTCATACATTAGTCCAGATGGCGATCAAGGCTATCCAGGGACGCTTAAAGTAAAAACGATTTATAGCTTAACTTCTGCTAATGAGTTAAAAATTACTTTCGAAGCAGAAACGGATCGTGTAACGCCCGTGGATTTAACAAATCATGCTTATTGGAATTTAGCTGGTGCAGGACGCGATACTATATTAGACCATGTATTACAGGTTTTTGCGGATCGATATGTGGTCACTGATCAAGATTTGCTTCCAACAGGCCAAATAGCAGAAGTGGACGGTACCCCTTTTGATTTTCGCCAGCCTCATCATTTAGGCGAGCGTATCAATGATACTTCCATTGGTGGTTATGATCTTTGTTATGCATTACCGACAGCTACAGATCTTTCTCGTTTAGTGGCGGTTATTAAGGAACCGATAACTGGCCGCACTTTAGAAGTGTATACAACACAACCCGGACTACAGTTTTATACGGGTAATAGTCTTAAAAGTTATCCTATTAGTGGAGGACTTACTACTCAGCGATTTGGAGCATTTTGTATGGAAACACAAAATCTTCCAGGCGCTGTGCATTATCCTCAATTTCCTTCGCCTTTTTTATTGCCAGGAGAATTGTACCATCATGAAACCATCTATCGATTAATTTGGTGAATCTATGCAGAAACCTGACGTTGTGTGTGATGAAATAATGTTACTAGGTGAAGGACCTCTTTGGCATCCCGTAGAACACTGTCTTTATTGGGTAGATATTGTAGCGGCGACTTTACATCGTCTGGACCCCATTACTAAAAATGTTAAGAAATTTAGAATGCCTAGCCAAATTGGTTCTATCGGTTGGCGTGCTAAAGGAGGGTTGATAGCGGCGCTGAGCGATCGTTTTGTTTCTATTGATACGGAAACAGGAATGGTACAAACGATTGCACTGCCTTTACAGAAAGACCATCAAGTTATGTTTAATGATGGAAAATGTGATCGGCAAGGACGTTTTTGGGCAGGAACAAAAGATATTGCTGAGGAAAATCCCATTGGTTCGGTTTATCGTCTAGATGCAGCGGGAAAAACGACAGAAATGCTTAACGGTTTTACTGTAAGTAATGGTATAGCATGGAATCTAGACAACACTCGGATGTATATTTGCGACTCTCCTAAGCGTCAGATTTACCAGTATGAATTTGATCCTATTGAAGGTCGTTTGGGAAGGGAATTTAAGATTTTTGCGCAAATTTCTGAAGAGGCTGGCTTTCCCGATGGTCTTACGGTAGATAGCGAGGATTACGTTTGGAGTTGTCATTGGGATGGTTGGCAAATTACACGTTATACACCTACAGGAGAAATTGATAGCATCATTCCTATGCCAGTTTCTAGACCAACGAGTTGTTGTTTTGGTGGGCCCGAATTAAAAACGCTGTATGTGACCTCTGCCTCTGTGCGTTTATCCGCTTCTGCTTTAGCAGATGCCCCGCAATCAGGTATGCTTTTTGCATTGGAAACGGACGTTAAAGGCTTGGCGGAACCTGCTTATTTAGGATAAAAAATCTGTTAATAGCTTTACTGTGATGGGTTACTGTTTCCCCGAACGTTGCGCCGGCCTACTTAGAAATATGTAAATAAACATAGATAAATAGCTTGTGTGGTGGATAATTTACTGGTTATTTTTAGGTCTTTTTATTTGCTTTTAGAACGGATCGAGGTAAAGTAATCAGCCTATGTTATCTAAAAGAGAATATATTCATGGTTAAACTATCAAATTCAAATTGGATGGTTTATGCAATTTCGGTGTTTGCGGCGTTAGCGGGATTATTATTTGGTTATGATACGGGAATAATCTCTGGCGCTATTTTGTTTATTAAAAAAGATTTTGCGTTATCCGCTTTCCAAATTGAAATGGTAGTTAGTGCAGTTTTATTGGGTGCTTTAGTCGGTTCAGGATTAAGTGGTAGACTTACCGATCGGTTTGGGCGCCGTAAAGTTCTTGTATTTACAGCACTCACTTTTATTACTGGTTCACTTGCCACTGCCTTTGCATCCAACGTAGACTGGTTGATATTTGGCCGCATTATATTAGGTATTGCTATTGGTGTCGGTTCTTTTACGGCTCCTCTCTATCTTGCAGAGATAGCACCACAACGTATTCGTGGAATGCTGGTTTCTTTGAATCAACTAGCGATCACGATAGGAATCGTTTTTTCTTATTTAGTTAATTATTACTTTTCAGCACGAGGCCGATGGCCTTGGATGCTTGGTTTGGGTGTTGTCCCGGCTGCAATTCTATTGTTAGGTACGGTATTTTTGCCAGAAAGTCCGCGATGGATGCTACTAAAAGGATGGGAACATAAGGCACGTACGATTTTACAGCGTATTCGTGGGGATGAAAATATTAATAGGGAGTTTGATGAAATTCAACAGACAGTACAAATGGAAAAAGGAACACATCGTTTATTACTAGCAAAATGGGTACGCCCTATCTTGTTTATTAGTTTAGGATTAAGTTTTTTCCAACAAGTGACTGGAATTAATACCATTATTTATTACGCCCCAACTATTTTACAACTCGCAGGGTTCCAGCAAGCAGGAGGCGCCATTCTTGCTACGCTAGGAATAGGTATTATCAATGTATTATTTACTATTATTTCGCTGCCTTTAATTGATAGATGGGGACGCCGTCCTTTATTACTTTTAGGCCTTACTGGGATGTTTATCAGTTTAGCAATTATGGGGATTGCTTTTTATTACCCTGGATTTGCTGCATTACGTTGGGTAGCGGTAGGTAGTATGGTTATTTATATTGCAAGCTTTGCAATGAGTTTAGGCCCTATTATGTGGCTTATTATTTCTGAAATTTTCCCTTTAAATATCCGTGGAGTCGGCGCTAGTTTAGCGATCTCTGCGAGTTGGGGATTTAATATGCTTGTCTCATTAACTTTTTTAACACTTATACAACTGATGGGTCCAAGCCATACATTTTGGCTCTATGCTTTTCTATGTGTATTAGGTTGGTTGTTTGTTTATTTTATTGTCCCAGAAACAAGGGGTTGCTCTTTAGAGCATATCGAACAAAATCTACGTTTAGGACTTCCTAGTCGCGAACTCGGCGTATCTATAAATAAGTCTTCAACTAAAAAGCATAACTCTTTTTTTCCTCCTTTAAAATAAATTACAAAGGGATATTTAATGTTAAAAGACAAAGTTATTTTAATTACCGGTTCTACGAATGGTATTGGAACTGCGACAGCACGTCGTTGTATTGCGCAAGGTGCTAAAGTAATGATTCATGGCCGTAAAGAAGATCGTGCTAAGGCATTAGTTGCAGAATTAGGCGCTTCAGCTGATTATTTAATTGCCGATTTAGCCGATGAGAATTCATATGCGGATTTGGTAAAAGAAACAATAGAGAAATTTGGCCGTTTAGATGGTCTTGTTAATAATGCGGGTATTTATCCTCGAAATAACATTGATACGGCAAGCTTAGCGCTTTGTGAAGAGATTATGCGGATAAATTTTTATGCGCCATTACTTTTGTGTAAAGAAGCAGTAAAGGTTTTTCGAAAACAAGGAAACGGCGGAGCTATTCTTAATATAGGTTCTATGAATGCTTATTGTGGACAACCTGATCTTTTAATCTACTCTTCATCCAAAGGTGCGCTCATGACGATGACGCGCAATTTGGCTGATAGTTTAGGCCCGGATAAAATTCGTGTTAATCAATTAAACGTCGGTTGGACGCCAACTGATAATGAGATTGCCTTAAAGCAGCGTGAAGGCTTACCCGATAATTGGCAAGAAAAAATACCCAAAGTGTATGCGCCGAGTGGTCGATTGTTATCGCCTGAAAATGTAGCTGCGCATGTTACATTTTGGTTGTCTGATCAGTCTGCACCTGTTACTGGTGCAGTATATGAAGTTGAACAATATCCAATTATTGGGCGTAATCGCTTAAATGATTTGGTAATTAGTTAAATCGGATATTTTGTTACGTATAAAAATTATTACGTTGAGGTAAACATGAAAATTCAAGAGGCTAAGGTATTTGTTACTTGTCCGGATAGAAATTTTGTTACATTAAAAATTATTACCGATGAAGGTGTTTATGGTTTAGGCGATGCTACATTGAATGGTCGCGAATTAGCTGTAAAGGCTTATTTAGAAGATCTTATTCCCTGTTTAATTGGAAAAGATCCTGCGAATATAGAAGATATTTGGCAATATTTTTATCGTGGTGCCTATTGGCGCCGAGGTCCTGTCACCATGGCTGCCATTGCAGCGATTGATATGGCACTATGGGATATTAAAGGGAAAGTTTTAAATACTCCTGTGTACAATTTATTAGGTGGTAAAAGTCGAAAAGGTGTAATGGTATATGGACATGCGAATGGCAAAGATATAGAAGATACTATTGATCAAGTTGGAAAATACATTGACATGGGGTATCTGGCTATTCGTGCACAAACCGGTATACCTGGATTGGCTAATACTTATGGTACATCAGATAAAGATAAAATGTATTATGAGCCGGCCACTAAAGGCTTACCTCAAGAATGTGAATGGTCAACGGAAAAATATTTAAATTATGTTCCAAAACTATTTAAAAAATTGCGTGAGACTTATGGAGATGATCCACATTTCTTGCATGATTCCCATCATCGTTTAACCCCTATTGAAGCAGCTCGTTTAGGAAAAGAATTAGAACCTTATCATTTGTTTTGGCTTGAGGACACTGTTCCTGCGGAATTACAAGAAGGTTTTCGAATTATTCGTCAACATACCACGACACCTTTAGCGGTAGGCGAAGTATTTAACACCATATGGGATACTCATATTTTATTTACTGAACAACTCATCGACTATATACGTATGTCTGTAGTCCATGGTGGTGGATTGACACATTTAAAGAAAATTGCAGCGATGGCGGAAATCTATCATGTCAAAACGGGTTGTCATGGACCTACCGATGTTTCACCTATTACTATGGCAGCGGCTTTACATTTTGACATTTCAGTCAATAATTTTGGTATTCAAGAATATATGCGTCATACCGACAAGACCAATGAAGTCTTTCCGCATGCCTATACGTTTGATAAAGGTTACCTCTATCCGGGAGATAAGCCGGGTTTAGGTGTAGACTTTGATGAAAAATTAGCAGAAAAATATCCTTATGAACGAGCGTATTTGCCAGTCAATCGAAAGTTAGATGGCACATTATTTAATTGGTAAATATACCCATTGCACCCCGCACCTATCTCGGTGCTAAAGTGAGTTTTCAATCACTCATAATAGCTTGAAAGATAGATGCGGGGCACTTTATCTCGAAAAGATAGTACTCGAAGTTACTATTCGCAACTTCAAGTAGGATATATAATTGTTTTTACTTAAAGCTTTTAAACAAGCGCGCCGCACTAATTAACATCCACAGAATGGAAATCGTAAAATATTCTAATTGAAAAGGTTGTAATGCAATGTAAGTCAGTAAACCTGCGCCTAGCAGATTTATGAAATTATAAAAAAAACCTTTTACTTTCATCCAGCTACTTTCTTGGAAAAAATAAGCGATTAAAATAAGTGTAGTGCCGGTAAGAAAAAGAAAGTGTTTAGATAGAACAATAGGCAACATGGAAAACATTCTCCGATAAGTATTTTTATATGTAGAGACGCGCGCATTTTACCGGAGTTGTTATTTCTGTGAAAGTCTATTGTAAGATGTAAGAGACGTCACCCCGGTAATAACCGGGGATCAATTTAAGATGTTGTGGGTTAATTTAATAAACTATTTAACCGTTTTACAAACGCAGCAGGATTCTCAAGATGCCCTCCTTCAGCCAGAATTGATTCCTCTAAAAGTAAATGTGTCCAATCGGCAAGACGTATGTCATCTTGTTCCTCTTTGAGACGCTGAACTAATCGATGTTCAGGGTTTAGTTCTAGTATAGGTTTACTAAGGGGAACAGACTGACCTGTTGCTTGTAAAATAAGTTGCATTTGTGAGCTAAGCGCATTCTGCTCATTAATAATGCATGCAGGCGAGCTAGTAAGACGCTGTGAAATACGAATTTCTTTTACTTTATCTCCGAGTATCTCTTTCATTTGCGTTAACAAAGATTTAAATTCATCTTCATTTTTTTTCTGTGTTTCTTCACTTTTTTCATCTGCGATTCCACTAATATCTGCATCTTTAGCAACTGATTGTAAGGGTTTTCCATTAAACTCAGTTAAATGCGCTACCAACCATTCATCTATACGATCATGTAGTAATAAGACTTCAATTTCCTTCTCACGAAAAATTTCTAAATGCGGACTATTATTAGCTGCAGAATAATTCTCTGCTGTAATATAATAGACTTTTTCCTGGTTTGGCTTCATACGTTCGACATAGTTTTCTAAACTAATAGTTTGTTCCGCGCAATTTGTTGTTGAAAAACGTAAGAGTTTAGCCAGTGCTTCGCGATTATTAAAGTCTTCTGCTAAGCCTTCTTTCAGCACATTTCCAAATGCATTCCAAAACTGCTTATACTGTTCAGGCTTTTCTTTTGAAAGATTCGATAATAATTCTAAGATTCGTTTGGTTACTGCAGATCGTATGTTATCAACAGATTTATTGTTCTGTAGAATTTCACGGGAAATATTTAAAGGTAGGTTATTACTATCCACAATACCTTTTATAAATCGTAAATAGCGGGGAAGGAACTGTTCCGCGTCATCCATAATAAAAACACGGTTAACATAAAGCTTTAAACCACGAGGTTTTTCATGATTCCATAGATCAAAAGGTGCTTGGGAAGGTATATAGAGTAAAGTGGTATATTCCTGTTTTCCTTCGACTTTATTGTGGCTCCAGACAAGCGGGTCTTGAAAGTCATGAGCGACATGTTTATAGAAAGCTTTATATTCTTCCTCTGTAATTTGATTTTTAGGAAGTGTCCATAAGGCAGTAGCATTATTTACTTTTTCCCAAATCTCTTTTTCCTCTGGCTTATCATCTTTTTTCTCATCAGATTCTAATACAGGTAATTCTTTTTTCATATTAATAGGTAAAGTAATATGATCGGAATATTTAAGTATAGTGTTACGTAATTGCCAGCTTTCTAAAAATTCGTCTTCACCTTCTTTTAGATGTAGAATAATTTCAGTTCCACGCGTTGTTTTATTTATTTTTTCAATGGTATATTGACCATTACCCGTTGATTCCCATCGAACTGCCTCATCAGCAGAGAGGCCCGCGGCACGTGTATTAACCGTGATTTTTTCTGCGACAATGAAAGCTGAATAAAATCCAACTCCAAACTGGCCGATCAATTGCGAATCTTTTGCCTTGTCTCCTGTTAAAGAGGCTAGAAATTCTTTAGTACCTGATTTCGCAATGGTCCCTAGATTATCAATGGCTTCTTCTCTGCTCATTCCTATGCCGTTATCACTTAAAATAAGAAGACGTTTTGCTTTATCGACTTCTATCTTTAGCAAAAGATCGGTATCTCCCTCATAAAGAGCAGAGTTTTCTAACGCTTTAAAACGAAGCTTATCGACGGCATCTGACGCATTTGATATTAACTCACGTATAAAAATTTCTTTATTACTATAAAGAGAGTGAATCATTAAGTGTAGCAGTTGATTAACTTCCGCTTGGAAGCCAAGTATTTGTTTTTCAGCAACGGTCATAGATACTCCACGCATTAAGTAACTTAGCCACTTCTTAGAGAGAGGCTTGTAGGGGCTAAAAGATTATAGCTATAGAGAATATAAGGGCAAAAATGGCAGTTTCAAGCTGGATTTAGCCATGAGAAGGTTTAATTTGATAAACTATTTTTTTAGCTACTCTTTCATTTGAAGCAATATATCCATAGCACTCCGCCCTAGCTTTCAAGTTAAGTAAATGAAAACTCATCTTAGCGCCGAAATAGGTATGCCTCACCTCGCGATGGAGATTCTCAAGAGGAGAGCCGCGATTCTCCTCTTGAATAACGGCGCACAAGCTTTGCTGGGGACCATTATGTAATCGGGATACTTCGTTTGAGATTTAATAATTTCAAATTTTCAATGGCGAGTGGCACATTCACTTACATTGAATTATTTTTAAAGTGAACTAGTTTGTTTATTTCCTTAAGGATAGTTTCAGATCCAACGGTAAAGCCTAGATCATAGGTCTCTTGAGAGTTAAGTGCTCCTAAAATTAATGGATTACTAACTATTTCCAGTGCGGTCAATTTTTTTTGAATGATTTTGTTAGAATGAATGATTTCAATCGTAAAAATAGTCTGCTGAGTGATACGGTCATAGCTTTTTGAAACCATCTTATAATGGATGCGACAAGGGAAAATCAAAAAATTATCTTTTTTACCAAAAGTTTGCTTATTTGATATATTTAAAATATATAATAAATCATAAGGCGACAGTGAATTTAATAACCGTTTATCCTGAAATAACTCAGTTGCATGCACTTTAGAAACTAGATTTTTTCCTACTATTTGTATTATATAAATAATATCCTTGTTTTTTGTTAGCTCCTGGCCAATAATTCTTAATGGAAATAAGCATGAGTTTGTTTTTTGTATAGACTTATATTTTGATTTTAGGGTATTAATATAATCTCCAATAATTTTTAAATTCAACTGTCGCTCCTAAAAATGGCCTTTTTTAATTTTTAGTAAAAAGGTTCGTTGTCCCTGGATTTTCTAATTCAGTAGCTGGAGATGGTTTTTTAAAAAAATTAGATTCTAAGGTTTCTTTTACTGAAATTTTTTTTTCCGTATCCCTAATTGTAAGTTTACGTATAGAGTCTATAAAGTCTGGATTTTTCGAACAAATTTTTTCTATGACGCTCTCATCTTTTAATAGTTCAAAATTAGCAAAGTCAAAAACAGGGCGACATATGCAGTAAACTGTAGCCGGTTCGGCTATTGTATACGCACCAAACCAGTTGCCAGGATTGCCGCTTTTTATCGTTATACTATTGCTATTCATTAATTTTTCTTCAGTATATTGATGATCTTTATCAATTTGAGCAATTATTAGGGGGGATTCAAAAGATAGCCATTGTTCCTCTGTGTTTTTTAATCTATGCAAACTAGAGACTTCACTTACGTTTAAATGAAACTGGATAATAGTGTAATCTGTGTTACGAAATATTTCTTTAAAAGAGCCTCCTTCTATATGGTGTTCGAGGAGAGTCTCATTATTTCGCGAATGTTCTATAGCCTCTTTGCCGGCTGGTGGAAGTTGATCATAAAGCATCATTTTTTATATTCCTATTGAAAGTTATTTGAATGGATTAAAATTGGTTCCAATGTCATAAACATCAAGCCGTTCTTCTAGTTTTAAAAAGCCAGTTATAATAGACGCAGGCCAAACACCAAGTAGTGAGTATAAAACTTCAATAGAATACACGGATAAAATCATATGGGTTAATTTCGACCAATGTATATTTCCACTGAAACCAACAAGAATAGTGACTAAAACTAGAATAAAACCACCAATAGCTGATGATCCTAAACTGCGTAACCAAAAATGTCTACCTTTCATCAGTATTTTCCATTTAGAAACCATATAAATATTGATAAAACTACTACTGATAACAGCTGCAATTCCCGCCAACACAAATCGTAAAATAGGGTCAACAACTTCGTTAAAAGAATGTTGTTGATGCCAAAAAATAGGTGAGGGAAGGTGAATAATTAATTTAATTGCGATAGCAAAAAATAATTCACAAATGAGCGTTAGCCATATAATTTTTTTAGCGACATTATAGCCATATACCTCCGCAACAATATCTCCAATAATATAAGTTAAAGGAAATATTAAGGGTGCGCCAGGTAAAAGCGCAGGGCCTAAATTAACTAATTTATACGCTACAATATCTGCGGCCAAACTGATAGTAATATTGACCATACCTAAGATAAGAATATAATGACTAATATTCTTTGGTGAAGTATGAAGGTTTTTTATCCTTGAAGTTAACATACTGCCTATTTTTTTTATAATTCATTCTAATTTGTGTTACCACACCTAAATTTTTATATTTATTCGTAAACAAAACTATCTCAGATTTGTAATCGGAGAGTTTTAGGTAACGCTTATTTGTAAAAATTAATACCTGGTGTAACTGTGGAAGATGCTGTTCTTTTTGAGCAATTATAAAGTCCCGATTACTCGGATCTAAATGAGGGTCAATAATGAGTAAAGAACCGGCTAAAAAATTACTCCATTGATGTCCTTCTATTATCAATGCATAGCTATCTCTACTGAGACTTGTATCATTAATTAACAAGAAGGAAAAAGCTTGTTTATATCTCTCTTTTTTGCAGTGTAACGCATCTTTCCAGTATATAATAGGGATCGTAATTTCATTTGATGAGCTAGTTTTTATTTTTAGCGAATTGCTACCAATCAGCTGATCCACGGTAACCTTAAAATATTTAGCAATAGGGAGTAAAGAAGCAAGTGTTGGGTTATGTTCTTTATTTAAGCGTAATCGTTTTAAGGTAGATAAAGGAATGCCTGTATGCTTATGTAGCTGATGCGTATTTATTCCTCGTTCCTTGATAAGATACTCAAGCGTATTATTTAAATTTTTTTCAAAAGGCAATAGATAAAACCTCCCCCGCTAGATAATTTATAGTTTATCCTTAAAATTTATCTTTTAAGTATTCTAATAATAACTATTTATAGGCCCAATAAAATTTTTGAATAAAAAAGTATGCCAGCGATTAAAATTTAAATCAAATTTAATCTTAAAAAATATCTCCTTAAACTTAAGTTAATTTTTTAAATTAGTTTTTTAATAGCTTATTGCATAGCAGTTCATAAATGGACTACTATATAATAGATCAAGGTTTGATGTTCTGGTTAACTAAAGGAGAAAAAATGGATAATAAAAAAAAAATTTTATTAGTGGAGGATGAAGCAATTATTCGTCGTGTACATAAAATATTTTTAGGCGAAATGGGGTATCAGGTTGAAACAGCTGATAGTGGAAAGCAGACTTTGGAGCTGTGTAATAATAATTTTTATGATCTAATTATTTTAGATGGCAGCTTACCTGACATGAAAGGGGTTGAATTAGGAAAAAAAATACGAAATATGGAAAAGAAAAGCCAAGCAAAAGTACGGAAATCAATCCTATTGTTGAGTGCGTATTCTGCTGAGCTTTTAGGAGAGTGGTGTAAAGAAGCGGAAATAGATAGTTTTTTAGTTAAGCCAATTCGCTATGATGATTTGTTTTTTATTTTAGAAGATTATTTTACTAAAGGAACTTTTAGCAGAGCGGCTTAGTATACATATTTTTTCGGTAGTATTTAGTAAATGTAAGGAAAGTATATTTATTTAAGAAATTTAATTTTTGAATTTTAGATATATGTAGCAAATATAGCTTGGGTTAAGTGTTTCTATTGCATCGGTAATTTGTGACATAAAATATAAAATCCCTGAATAAGTTTTCCTCATCAGGGACTTTTTTATACTTACACATTTAATTTTCTAGTTTGGTAAGTTGAGTCCTACGTTAATTGTTTAGTTAACTAAATTAGCGAAATTTGTTGAAAACTTTATCGGAGGGTTTTTTTCCTCCTTTTTTTCAGAAGAAGGCTGTTCATGATTAATGACACAAGCCAATATCCAAGCTATCCCTAATTCAAGCCCTGCTAATCCAACTCCAACTAGAACGCCATCTATTATCATATTTCGTCCCCCATTAATTTTTTAAAATTTCTTCATTACACTTCTAGGAAAGCAAGCTTTTCTCTTCTAATCTTGCGAATGAAAAGGTTTGAAAGCGCGGTCTACTAGAAAAAGAAAGAAGCTTAAGTACCAATAATTCTTTGTTATTAGACACCTATTAATAGTGGCCTTTTACTATAAAAAGGGGTAGTGGGGTGAGAGGAAAGGGTTGTAAGAATTTGGATAGGAAAGATGCAATTCATAGCCTATAGTATTTTGATTCATCTATGGTGTTTAAACAGCTGTAACTCTAGATACAATACTATACCCATTGCACTTGGAATTGCGAATTCGCAATTCCAAGTGCTTCTTTTCGCGATGGGAATTTTCAAGGGAGAATCGCGATTTTCCCTTGAATAATGGATCTAAACTTAGTTTAGGCCCATGAAGCCTATGGAATGCCGCTTTCTTATGTTGATAGATTAAATCTATATTTGGGTCAAAATATCAGGATTGGGAAATAAACTACAGCAAAGCGGCTTGAATGCCATAACCAATAAAAAGGAAACCGATAGTACATAGTAAGAGTAATAAAGGTTTACCGCCTTTAACTTTAAATCCTTTTTTCGCCAAAGCTTGTTGACTGTAACGCCCACGCCATGCCATTAAGGAGGGCAATACAATAAAAAGTAAAGCACAGTAAATTCCTGCATAACTTAATGCGCCTATAAAAGCCCCGGGGTAGAACAACACGACAGTTAAAGGAGGTAAAAGTGTAGCGCTATAGATCAGAATATTCCCTTTTCCTCGTTTTTCAGTACGTAAACCATCTGTTAAGAAATCTGATAAGCTTAGCATGCTGGCGAGAAAGGAGGTTGCAAGACAAATAGAGGTAAAAATCCGTGCCAATAGTGAAATAAAAGAATTATTAAGGAAAAGGCTCAATTGAGCGACAAATTCACTGGTAGAATGTGTTGAGTGCAACATATTGATGAGTCCATTTTCCCCTTGGCGTGGAAGAATGCCCATAATAGCGAGATCCCAAAAGACATAACAAACCAAGGGAATTAAACTTCCAATAAGGATTACCTTTCGTAACTTAATGACATCGCCATGGAAATAAGTCCGTAGACTAGGGATAATATTTGCAAATGTAAAAGACGTTATCATCACGGTTGCGCCGCTTGTTAAATACGCAATATTTCCTTCCTTAAGTTTTGTGGTCGAGGTAAATGGTATAAGAAATAATATCAACAAAAGATAAATACTAAACTTGCTGAACATCAGGCCGCGATTCACATAGTCAACGTAATGGATTCCTCGATAGACTACATAGCTTAGCGTGCCAGCAAATAATAAGGTGGCAATCCAATTTGGGATTTTTATGCCTAAGTTATTAAATAGACCGGTTAGAAAATCGCCACCGCCTGCCATATAAGCGGCAAGGACGGAATAAAATAATAGTAAATAGCTGATCCAAGCTATCATTTCCCCCCATCTTCCTAGCAAAATTCTCGACATAGAAATAATATTGGTATTGGCTGGTAACCATAAATTTACTTCGAGCACTAAAAACGCACTGGCTGTCATAATAAACCAGCAGATAAACATAAGTATCAGTGAGTTAATAAAGCCGGTTTCCGCAGTTGCGATGGGCAGGGCTAACATTCCACCACCTATGGCCGTTCCTACGATCAGTAGAACACCACCAATAAACTTTGTATCAATTTTATTAGACATAACAAAACAAAGAATTAATAACCCTCTCCATTAGTATAAGTTTACCGTACAACAAAGACTTTTATGACACAAGCTAAATCTATTTATAGTTATTAACCCTTTGGCTTAAATGTAAATAAATAATTTTTATTTTTTTACTTATTTATTTGCGGGAAATGAATCTATACCTGTTGCACTTGAAGTTGCGAGTTTAAAACTTCAGGTGCTTTTTTGCGCGAGGTGATTTTCAAGGGGAGAATCACGATTTTTCCCAATCATAACAAGCAAAAACTTTGCTTGTTATGATTGGGATACCGCTTGTACTCACTCTAAAAACTTCGCATCTTCAAACGCGTGTGATATATCCTGTTTAGCAAAGATAAGGCATTTCATACGAAGAAATTAATTATGATTTTTACTAAAAAACAATTTGATCTTTACTTTAAGTCTTATAGGTCGTACTTAAATGAGTAGATCTAGATATTTAAAATAAAATGTAAGTATTTTACCTACAAAATATAAATTGGAATGGCTTGAAAGTAACCCTTTAGATTTTGCCACTTAACTTATTAGTGGTAAGATAAAAGAATGGAAAAAGCGACTGTTTCTATTTATGACCCAGCCAAGGCGTTGAAAGGGGTTGGTTTGACTCCAGCGGCAATTCTGCATGTAAAAAAAATGCTTGCTAAGCAGGCTAATCAAAAAAGTTTTCGCCTTAGTGTAAAGCGTTCGGGTTGTTCCGGATTTTCTTATGTCGTGGATTATGTAAGAACATTGAACAGCAATGATTTACAATTCTCCATCGATGATGATTTAATAGTTTTTGTTGATCAATCTAGTTTCCCTTATTTAAAAGGGGTTTGTATTGATTATGTACAAAAAGGGCTTAATGGGTTATTAAAATTCATTAATCCAAATCAGACGGCCGCTTGTGGATGTGGCGAAAGTTTTAGCGTAGAGGAAAAATAGAGGATTAGCTTCCTCACTTATGTTAAGTAAGATTATTAGAATTAATAACAAATTGGGGTTACATGCACGTGCTTCTATGAAGTTAGTAAAGATCGCAAGATGCTTTATTAGTGAAATTAAGCTAAAGTACAATGGTAAAGAAGTGGACGGTAAGAGCATTCTAGAAGTCATGGCTCTTACAGCAAGACGGGGAAGTCCTGTAGAGCTAATTGTTAAGGGTGAAGATGAAGCGGAGGCCTTAACAGATCTAGAAAAGCTTGTTACTGATCGGTTTGGAGAAGAGGGATGATAGGTGCCATATCGATGTTTAATTTTTCTTTGGCTTTTTTTTATACCTTTAGAAAGTTCGGCAAGGTTCCAATTTAATGACCGAGCAGCGTTTCAGTTAATAACTTTAAATAAGCAAGCTTCATTACCACGTCGAATCGAGTTAGCGAGCGCTGCTTTATTAGATACACCTTATCAAACTGGCGCGTTAGGTGAAGGAGCGATGGGTGAATATGATCAAAATCCATTATATCGATTTGATCGTTTTGATTGCGAAACGTATGTCGATACCGTCATGGCGCTTGCTTTAGCCGCCAATTTCCCTGATTTTAAAAAAAAACTAAATCAAATTCGCTATAAGCGAGCAAAAATTGATTTTTTTCAACGCAACCACTTTCCCAGTGCCGACTGGATTCCAAATAATAAGCGAAATGGCATAATTCAAGACTTAACATATTATATTGCTGGCCAAAAAGTGAGAGTTGCAACCGTTTGGATACAACGCCAGAATTGGTATCAACACTTAAGTATCGATAGAATCCAAATTCCTTCTTTATCCTTATCAGAAAAGAAAAACTATCTTGAGCAATTAAAAAATGGGGAAAAAAAACTAGCTAACAAGGAAAAAGCAAGTATTGCCTATATTACTCTATTTGACGTACTGCAAGATTCACAAGTATTAAGAAAAATTCCGAGTGGGAGTTTGATTTTTTTAGTGGGGCACGATAATTATTTGACTTACCAAATAGGTACCCCAATGAATGTTTTGCATATGGGTTTTGCTATTTGGGTTAATGACCAGCTTTATTTACGCATGGCCTCATCGAGAGCGGAACGCGTACTTGATGTTCGTTTACAAGATTATTTAAAAACCTATCTTTCTTTAGGTACATTGAGAGGGATTAGTGTATGGGCGATTAAGGAAGATACTGCTTACCATTGAAAAAACCACACTTTCAATGGTAAGCAGTATTCCATGAATATTATTTATTAGGCGGGGCAAGGCCAGCTATCATCATATTTTCTAAAAGAATTGAACCCGTTAAAATGGAACTACGATAATCGATATCATTACTTACTTTGATAATATTTTGATACATATCCCTTAAGTTTCCGGCAATGGTAATCTCCTCTACAGGATATTTTATTTTCCCATGTTCAATCCAAAAGCCAACGACGCCCCGTGAATAATCACCAGTGACTAAATTGATACCTTGGCCTAGCAGTTCAGTAATCAATAAACCTTTATCCATTTCTTTTAACATGTCTTCCAAATCAGATTGACTTGTTTCTACTACAATATTGTGTGCACCACCGGCATTTCCCGTTGTTTTCATACCCAGTTTGCGTGCTGAATAACTACTTAGTAAGTAGCCTTGTAAAATGCCTTCAGAAACTAATATTCGATCTTTTGTAGCGACACCTTCATCATCAAAAGGAGCGCTGCCCAAACCTTTTAACAGGTGTGGCCTTTCATAGATATTTATAGTATTAGCAAATACGGGCTTGTGAAGATGATCTACTAAGAAAGATGCTTTGCGATAAAGATTTCCTCCTGAAATAGCCGACAAGAAGCTACCTATTAAGCTACTTGCGACGTCTGCACGAAAAATGACGGGCACTTTACAGGTGGGTAAGCGTCTTGCACCCAAGCGTTCTATGGTATTTTTAGCCGCTATTTTACCCAGTTTCTCAGGGGGGAGCAGTTGTTCTGGATCACAACTGACTGTATAGCTACCATCTCGTTGCATACCCTTTTTGTCCTTTGCTACCAAAGAACAAGAAAGGCTATGACGTGTACTCGGATAGCTACCTATAAAATTGTTACTATTGGCATATAGATAAAGGCCTTGGTGGGTTGCTAGAGTAACCCCTTCAGAAAGCGTAATATCTTTATTTGCTAAAGCACGCGCTTCACAGTCTTTTCCCAATTCAATTGCATTTTGGGGGTCTATAGACCAAGGATGGTAAAGATCTAAATCTGGAGGGGATGCCTCTAACAAGTCGACATTAGCAAGTCCAGAAAAGGGATCCTCATTAGTAAAACGTGCAATATTACAAGCGGCTTTTATAGCATTCTCAATGGCTTCTGTGCTGAAGTCAGAACTTGATGCAGAACCTTTACGTTGGCCAAAATAGACATTAATTCCAAGCGCTTTATTACGATTGTGTTCTATTGTTTCCACTTCTTGCATTCGAATTGATACGGAAAATCCAATATCATGGCTTATGTTAGCTTCAACATGAGTTGCGCCTTGCTGCTTAGCCATTTTTATACTCTTGGCTAATAAGGCTTCGTAGACAGCCTTTTTGTTTACAAAATCAGAGGCAGACTCTATTTTATTATCCATTAAATAGGATTCTCTTTTTAAAAGTAGTTAAAGAGTATAGCGAGCTGGTTTAAATTTCGCTAGACTATGTCGTTAGCGTACGAAGACACTAAATTTTAAAAATACCGACCAACGGTATATATCGATTCAGATTCGGTTTACAGTGCGTAGCCATTTTCATTATTAGGTTAGACCCATATGCAACAGTTCATTGAGTTCAGTCTACGGCATTGGGAACTTTGGGCAGCTTTCTTTGCGATCTTAGGGTTACTGCTGATATTTGAATTGCATATCAAATTAACAAGTGCCCCTGCCCTTTCTCCGCAACAAGCTATTTTTTTAATGAATCGAGAAGATGCTGTTTTGTTGGATGTTCGTGATACGAATAGTTTTGCAAAAGAGCATATTGCTTCCTCTATTAATATTCCTTTTTCTGAGCTAGCCTCTAAAATAAAGCAGCTCGATTATTGTCGCGAAAAGCCTATTATTATTAGCTATGGTCAAGGACAGGCTCACTATCGCATTGCGCGACTTTTGAAAAAGGGAGGATTTACTAAATTGTATCAGCTAAAAGGCGGAATAATAGCTTGGAAAAATGCTACATTACCCTTATCTAAAAAGTAATTTTTATTTAACTATGGCTTTATATGACCATCATCGCGCCCAATGACGACACACCCTAGAGAGGTTTTATGCCAAAAATAGTAATATATACGACGGCTTCTTGCCCATATTGTGCAAATGCAAAAAAATTACTCGATAGCAAAGGGTTGAAATATAGTGAGATAGCTATTGATACGGATACGAATAAACGAGACGAAATGATGAAACTAAGTGGTAGACGCACAGTACCGCAGATATTTATCAACGATAAACCCATTGGCGGATTTGATGCTTTATCGGCATTAAACTCTTCCGGTCAATTAGATGTTTTAATAAAAGATGAGAAACTTTCATGAAAAATGATCAAGCAAGCACTTCTTCACAAGCGCCAGAATTTACTATTCAACGCATTTATGTAAAAGATTTATCGCTAGAATGTCCGCAATCGCCTCAGGTCTTCCAAGATGAATGGAAACCGGAATTAAACTTAGCATTTGCAATGAATACGAATAGTATAGCTGAGAATATCCATGAGCTTATTTTACAAATTACAGTGACGGCAAAATCAGCGGATAAAACATTGTTTTTAGTCGAAATAAAACAGGCAGGACTTTTTACATTAAAGGGTTTTACAGATGAGCAAAATCAGCAAGTACTTGGTATTACCTGTCCTACTATTCTTTTTCCTTATGCACGTGAAGCTATTTCAGATATCATAGGCCGAGCCGGATTTCCACCACTTTATTTAGCCCCGGTTAATTTTGAAGCTTTGTATGCACAGCAAATCGAAGAGCAAGGCGGTAAAAAAGGTGGCAGTACTACAAAGAAAACAAATTCACAAAGTTCCATTATTACGCATTAGCGGATAAAAGCGTGTTTACAGTCGCTTTAACGGGAGGTATTGCGAGTGGCAAATCAAGCGCAGCAGGTTATTTTGCAAAGCGTGGAATAACAGTTATCGACGCTGATCAGATTGCTCGCAAACTCATTAATACTTCAGAAATTTTATCCCAGGTGGTTGAATATTTTGGACCATCCATTTTAAAAAATAAAGAATTGGATCGTACGAAATTGCGTTCGCGTATTTTTTCTGATAAAGAAGCCCGAGATTATTTAGAGCAATTACTACACCCTTTGATTTACAGAGAAATTCAAGCTTCTATTTTATTGGCTGAGTCGGTTTATTGTCTGGTAGTTATTCCGTTATTATTTGAGGAAAAAACAGCAGTATTACTTAAAGAAAAACAAGCCTCCAGAACTGCTATCGAATTAAACAGGACTTTACTGGTTACAACTTCAAAAGAATTACAAACGCGGCGCGCTCGAGAGCGTGATCAGCTTGAACAAAAACAGATTGATTCTATTTTATCTATACAGATATCATCTGCAGAGAGTTTGGGTAAAGCAGATGATATTATTTATAATGTTACAACTTTAGACAATCTGTATCAATCGGTTGAACGATTCCACCAAATGTATTTGTCTTTTTCTCATTCTAATCATATTGTTCTTGAACAATCTGCTTTTCTTAGTTATTATTTCATTCCTAAACAGGAATGATTCTTAATATCATTTGTTAGATCTCCATCATTAGGTTTCGTTTATTTAGTAATCACAATGCGAGTTTAAACCAGCGCGGCCTAAATTATTTTGCTAGAAAATGTGGTCCCCATGTTATGAATAAAAAAGAATTCGGTATAAATGTTTTTAGTAGTGTTCTGAGCTTCTCTCAAGTTGTCGTGGATGGATTATCGAGTGTAAGACAAATAGTTGATTTTACGTCTGCGCGTTGGGCAAAATATGCTGCTTGCAGTGCAAGCATTGTTGAAGGTGAAATCTATAGAAAAAATATTATTGAAGCACTTTATCGACTTAAATTAAGTAAAAAGGCCTTATTAAAATTTTTGATTATTCAAGAATTTGAAGCTGATTTAGCAGCATTCGAGCAGTATGAAAGTGAACTTAGAATAGAGTTACATAATTTTTTTAGTAGAGTTAAACAAGATGTTTGTAAACTAGATGAAGAAGAAGAAAAACACTTAAAGAATTACATCAGCCTTTTTGAAGAAAAAAACACAATATTAACAGATGAAACATTACGTGAAGTAACCCTATATTTTAAGAATCTTAAAAATAAAAGAGATGGTACCCGTGATTTTATTCAGTTTCTTCATGTGGATGCTTTTGAATTACTTGAAGAAAAAATAGAAGCATTAAAAAAGAAAAGAGAGGAAATTGATTGTGCGTTTTTAAGGAGTTATCGAGCAAATAAAAATTTTTTAAAAAACACCAAAACTTTAAAAGCAAGTAAATATGAAATTAAGGAAGCAAAAAAACGATTAAAGTGCTTAAGAAAAACACTCGTTGATTGTGTGGCATATCCGGAAAACTCGCAATTTTTACATATTCCCTTTGAGGATCCTAAATTTGAAGAATTAAATGAGGAGGATTATGTTTTAATAAATAATTATAACGATAATCAGACAAAGCCTATACCTTCTACGATTAATCCTCATTTAATCTTGAAACTGCAAAAAAAACTTACTAGCACAAAATTAAAATTATGGTTGTTTCGGTTTAATGTGCTATTTAGTCTAGCCGCAGGAATAGCCTCAGGCGTGATTACTTTTTACACGTTTCCGGTTGTTTTAGCATGGTTAGGTTTTAGTCTTTCTTTAACTGCTTTGTCGGCAGTGATATGGCCCTTAGCAATTCTCGCGGCTATTTCTTATGGTTTGCTGATTTATAACACACTCGCTGATTTAACGATTAATGAGACACTTTCCAAGTGGTGGAAAAATCTAAATAAAGGAATAGAGCAAACTTATCATAAGCCACATTTTATTAAGTATGTTTTTTTTGTTGTTTATAAAATTTTTTCGCAATTTTTTTCTAAACTAATTAATTGGTTTAAGCCAAAAAGAGAAGAAGAATGGTTTAAATATAGTTTGAGGTTAGTATTAAGTTTATTAGTGATAGGTTTTGGAGTTGTTGCGGCGCTTGCTACCGGCTACACTGCTTTTATTCAATTACAAGCATATGTTAATGTGACTGTTTGTGTTATTACAGCGCTGCCATTATTGCTAAGCGATTTCATATTTACTTTAAAAAATTCTTTTGAATCCATAGGGTTACTTACTGCTATTTCTTTTGCTAATTTACGTGATCCTATTATCAAGGCAAAGGATAAGTTAAAAAAACAAATGCTGACGGAAAATTATTTACAGTTAATGCTGCATTTAATTCGGTTACCGTTAAAATTTTTATTGGAATTTTTTAAGTTCACGATATTTATTTTTCATGTAGGATTTACTGCTGTAGCATCGGATAGACTCTTTAATTTTCCCTGCTGGCTAGCTTTTATTTTTTCATTTGGAAGTGAATTATTAACCGATATATGTCCTCTTTTTGGAAAAGATAAAGGCCACCATGATCATAATCATGGTGGCCTGTTTAGTTTGTTAAGTAAGGGTATTTTTGTTGGGCCGGCGACAATATTAGGTATTTTGAATTATATTTGCAGTCAATTGAACCGCTTATTTACGAGTAGTGATCTGCAAACGTTGAGTTTTCGGCAAGCTATTAAGCAAGAGTGGGAACAATTTGATATTTGGCATTTCCATGCGAAAAAGGAACATGATGCTCAAAGCATCGACATAGGTAAAGATGAGCAACAATTACCTCGGGAAGTTGTTCTGCAAAAATCTATTAAAATTTGTGATAAACAAATAAAGCGTTTAGAAAATACATTTTTTAATTCCAAACTAGCACAAGAAAAAACAGTAGTTTTTAAGGAATATAAAATAAAACTAGCTAAAGTCTATCAAAGTGGTTCAACATTTCCATCTCTTACGGTAGAAAATAAAACGAAACTTGCCAAACATCGGTTTTTTAATAGCACAAAGAAAACTGAATCAATGCGACAACTCGATAAGTTACAACATTGGTTTAGGGAAGATAAGGATTATAATACTTTAAGCTATCAGACTAATGGGGCTCAACGGATGGATGGGAGTATTTAAAGAAGTGTGTCAACGTTAAACTAAATCAATATACCACTTCACTTGGAGTGCGCTTGCATTTCCATGCTTCCTCTCGCGATGGAGATTTTCAAGAGGAGAATCGCGATTCTCCTCTTAATAACGTGTAAGCTTTGCTTGTGCCCGTAGGTGATCGGGATACCGTTCGCTCTGAACTTAAAAAGTTCGCATCTTTCAGGTACGAGTGGTATATATAAGTTGGCAATGAAATTCAATATATTGAGCAAAGCGTTCGAATATGAAGAAAAAACTAAGCTTCTTAAAAGTGCTCAAAAAATATCAACGCGAGCCATTGTAATCGTTCACGGCATTTAATGTTTTCGAAAAAGATGTTATAAGAAGGTCTGAAAAATTGCGGGCTAAAAAAATGGAATTAGAGTTAGAGGAAATGAATTTATCACCTAAAATGCAAGCAGAAGCGCAAGAAATGATAGTCAATTAGTAAAGATAATACTCGAGCTTAAAAAGAAAATAACTTATTGATAGAGCAATTAAGTACTAGTTCAAAAAATTTCGATGAGCCCGGCAAGTACTCCCTTTCATGCTTACTTTATGCTCAACAAGTCGCGAGGAAAAAAAGTGACTAAAGAATTAATTGGCGATTGATTGCCGGTGATAGATACCCCGTTTATCAACCTTTAACAGATGAAAATCATCAAGTTTGCTGAGCGTGTTTGAAGCGGGATTTCCAGAAAATATCAGAGAGAAATGGAGAAACGGGTCGAACAGGTAGATTATTTTTAAAGGCCTAAAAAAATATTTTGCTTTTGGAAAACAGAATATAGTTTATTAACTCTTTCTAAAAAACAAAAAAAGCGCACAGCAATCCACGAAATACATGGATCGCTGTTACTCCCCAGTTTTTTTATCTTGAGCATCTTGGGACTGATATAGAACCTTGTTCTTGATATTCATTCAATTCATTTTCTACTTCAGTTGCTTTTTTTCTTAGGAAAACTCCTATTTCTGAGTTTTCACTGGTAAACGCAAGGGCATAATCGAATGGCGTAAAACCAATATGGTCTTTTGGTCCAATGCAAGCTTTAAAATTAAAAAGAAATTTTACTACGTCCAAATGGTCATATTTAATTGCATAACTGAATGCGGTATTACCCTCGTAATCTTGCTTAGTAACATCAGCACCACGCTTAACAATTAACTCCATTATTTTCATCCTTTCCTTATTTTCCATATTGTCTTGATGGGCATAATATTTAACTGAATAATGTAGTGCAGTTCTTCCATAGTCATCAACTACATTGACATTAAGGCTACTATTTTTTAAAAACTCTTGAACTGTTTTAAAGTCATCATTTGCGGCAGCAATAATTAATTGTTCTTCCTTTGTCATAACATCACTTTGTATTAAAATAATTAGTTAGTTAACTCGAATTCAAGTAATAAGTCTAACGTTAGAATAAACAATAAACAATAAACAATAAACAACTTACAGCTTGTAAAAAAAGCGCACTTACTTGGTTGAATGCGCGGCACCTAAATTCCCATAGCTTCCGACTTTAAACAGTAAGGGCGCGATAGTTTAGTTTTTATCGTAGAGGTCATTCAAAACTTTTTCCTTTTCGTCCAATGCCCTGTTATGCTATTTGAAAAACAACGCTTTTTTTCTCATCTTAGCACAGCAAAATTGAAGACCCTCTAAAACGGATTATAACCGATATAACCATCGGTTAATCTGTTGTAGATCATCTTGTTTTAAAGTGCCCGCTTCTTGCTTAAGCAATAAACTATCTAACAGGTAGTTATACTGATCACTAGCGGAATTACGTTTAGCATCATAAAGATTTTGCTGGGCGAGTAATACATCGACAATGGTACGTGTTCCTGCGGAAAAACTTTCTTGTGTACTATCCAATGAGAGTTGTGCGGATTTAATCGCTTCACGCTCTGCTTTGATTTTACTGATATCTGCTAATACATCATTGTATTTTTGTCGAGTTGTTACTATTACCTGACGATAAGTATTATCAAGGTTGGCGCTTGCTGTTTGAAAATCATATTCTGCCTTGCGGGTATTAGATGAAATTGCCCCACCAGAAAAAATCGGCACGTCCAGTTGTAAACCTACTACAGCACTATTTCTGTCAGTTGTGCCCGTATTAAGGCCATTATCTCTGCCATAACTACCGACTAAGTTAAGTGTTGGTAAGTGGCCAGAAGCTTTGACTTTAATGTTATCGCGGGCAGCTTCCATACCATAACGGCTTGCCATCAAGTTGAGATTATATGTGGTTGCGGCTGTGATCCATTGTTCGATATTCGCTGGCTGAGGCGATAATAAGGGTAATGCATTTTTGAAACCATTCAAATCAGAATAAGTTTGGCCAGTTAATTGGCGTATGGATTCTTGGCTATTGCGCAGCGCATTTTGTGCCGTAATTTCGCTAGCTAAGGATTTATCATAAGCTGCTTTTGCTTCGTAAAGCGTCGTTTTAGTATCTAAACCGACATCAACACGTTTTTGAGCTTGGTCCAATTGTTTGGCATTTGCTGCTTTTTCTGCTTTGGCTAGGCGTAAATTATCTTGAGCCAGTAAAACTTGAAAGTAAGAAGTTGCGACTCGATAGATGAGTGATTGTGCTGCTGCGCCAAGCGTTGCGTCAGCTTGTTTACTGGTGTTAGTTGCTTGTTTCACCGCAAGCCAGTCGCCTATATCGAGTAAAGGTTGCTTCAGAGTAATGCTATACCCTCGCGATGGAAAATTACTTATGCCCAGGGGACTCTGTGGAGGGGCTAATGTGATATTTTGATAGTTGGAAGATACAGTGACTTGACCATTAATAGAAGGCAATAAAGCCGCTACACTTTGAGGAAGGGCTTCTCGCGTAGACAGCCGCGTTGAGACAGCCGCTTGATAAACCGTGTCGTTTTTTAAAGCCGCTTGATAGATATCGACCAAATCTGCGGCAAAACAAGGCTGTAATGCACCTAGAAATAGAATAAGTCCGAGTAAGCATTTAGAAAAAATAGTTGGGTCTCGTCTATAGACCCTCGATTGTAAAATAGGCATTGTTTTTTTTATATTAAAAATGGGCGGCCTGGTTAAAATTTGTCCAAGCAAGGTATTATGCCAGGTTTAATGGCAAGGAAATAGTCTTATGAGTCACCATTTTACAAAGAAAGATGTCGAGATATTGGAACAAAAAACGGTTTATCAGGGACATTTTCAACTTGAGCGTCTAAAGTTACGTTATCGCCTGTTCAATGGAGGCTGGAGTAAGCAGGTATATCGGGAAGTTTTTGTAAGAGGTGAAGCGGTAGGCGTTTTACTCTTTGACCCTGAGCGCGATCGACTTGTTTTAATAGAACAGTTTCGTGCTGGCATTGCCACAAAAACGGAAAACCCTTGGATAATTGAAATCGTTGCGGGTGTTATTGATCATGAGGAAAGTTTTGAACAAGTGGCACACCGAGAAACCCAAGAAGAGACTGGCCTTAATGTGCAAAATTTATTTTTTATTAGTCGTCATTGGGTAAGTCCTGGTGGAAGTACGGAGCAAATTAGTTTATTTTGTGGTCAAATTGATGTTCGACAAGCCAAAGGCATCCATGGTTTAGCGAGTGAAGGTGAAGATATTCGTTTGCATATTTTGGATGTCAAAGAAGCGTATAAATTAGTCAATGCAGGAAAAGTTGATAATGCGATAACAATAATTGCTTTACTATGGTTACAGCAGAATGAAAAAATGGTTAGAACAAAGTGGTCAATAAAGTGAGTTAATTAACTATGAAATCGTCTTCTTCTAAACGTTATACCGCAGAAGCTATTGAAGTATTAAGCGGTCTCGATCCGGT
Organism: Pseudomonadota bacterium; assembly: GCA_040390025.1. Lineage (GTDB taxonomy): Bacteria > Pseudomonadota > Gammaproteobacteria > Diplorickettsiales > Diplorickettsiaceae > JAVHYG01. The sequence continues at coordinate 111,391 of JAZJZD010000008.1, forward strand.
TAAACGGCGACCGGGTATGTATACGGATACCTCTCGTCCCAATCATTTAGCACAAGAAGTGATTGACAATAGCGTCGATGAAGCCATGGCAGGTCATGCGAAACATATCGATGTTACTCTCTATGCAGATAATTCTTTAGAAGTAGTCGATGATGGTCGAGGTATGCCTGTTGATATTCATTCCGGTGAAAAAGTAACCGGGGTTGAACTTATCCTGACACGCTTACATGCGGGCGGTAAATTTAATCATAAAAACTATCGCTATTCGGGTGGGTTACATGGCGTAGGTGTCTCGGTCGTGAATGCTTTATCGCGTCGTTTAGAAGTTACGATTAAACGTGATGGTTTTATTTATCAAATGCAATTTGAACACGGCAATAAAAAATCCCCATTAAAAAAAATTGGCCGAACTAATAAAATCGAAACGGGAACAGCCATCCGTTTTTGGCCAGATAAACCTTATTTTGATTCTGAGAAATTTTCACTAAGTCGTTTGAAGCATAGTTTGCGAGCGAAAGCAGTTTTGTGTCCAGGATTACATGTTTCTTTTAAGGATAAGCAAAGTAATAAACAAGAAGAATGGTTTTATGAAGAAGGCGTTATCAGTTACTTAAAAGAAAGTTTACGTCAATACGATTATTTCCCTAAAGAGCCGTTTCATGGAAATTTTGCATCAGAAAATGAGGAGGTTGATTGGGCGCTTTGCTGGCTTTTAGAAAGTGGTGAAGGCTTGATGGAGAGTTACGTGAATTTAATTCCAACGATCCAAGGTGGAACGCATGTAAATGGTTTACGTACCGGTTTATTAGAAGCGATGCGTGAGTTTTGTGAATTACGAGATTTATTACCACGTAACTTAAAATTAGCACCTGAAGACGTTTGGGAAGGATGTCATTATGTATTATCGGTTAAATTGTTAGAGCCGCAATTCTCAGGGCAAACCAAAGAGCGTCTAACTTCACGTGAATCAGCAGGCTTTGTTTCAAGCGTTATAAAAGATGCTTTTAGCTTATGGCTAAATCAGCATGTAACCGAAGGAGAACGTTTGGCAGAGCTTATGATAGCCAATGCACAAAAGCGTTTGCGTACTAATAAGCAGGTCGTGCGTAAAAAAATACTGAGCGGTGCAGTATTGCCAGGAAAATTAGCGGACTGTACACAGACTGATCTGAATCGTACTGAATTGTTTTTAGTTGAAGGTGATTCAGCGGGAGGTTCGGCAAAACAGGCGCGTGATAGAGAATACCAAGCCATTATGCCGTTGCGAGGAAAAATTCTGAATAGCTGGGAAGTCGCGAGTAATCAAGTACTTAACTCACAAGAAATCCATGATATTTCAGTCGCTATTGGTGTTGATCCTGGATCTACCAATCTAACTGGACTGCGTTACGGTAAAATTTGTGTATTAGCGGATGCTGACTCCGATGGTTTGCATATTGCGACACTATTATGTGGTTTATTTTTAAAGCATTTTAAGCCTCTCGTTGCCGAAGGACATCTCTATATAGCTATGCCGCCACTTTATCGTATTGATATTGGTAAAGAAGTTTATTACGCACTGGATGATGGAGAAAAACAAGCTATTTTGGGTCGCTTAGCCGCGGAAAAGAAAAAAGGAAAGATCAGTGTGCAACGTTTTAAAGGTTTAGGCGAAATGAATCCTCCGCAGTTACGAGAAACGACCATGGCACCCGATACGCGACGGCTTGTACAGTTAACTATGGATGGGGAGAAAACAACGGATTCTTTGATGGATATGTTGTTAGCTAAAAAACGAGCATCGGATCGGAAAGATTGGTTAGAGAAAAAAGGAGATCGTGCAACCGTGTGATTTTAACGGTGATTTTTTTATCCTATTTTCTACTACTGTTTAATTCAATTCGTGAAACTTCTCTGAAGTTAAAGTAAATCGCAATGATCAGCCGATATTTGCCGGGATATGTGCTTTATTTCATAGAAAAATCTAAATAGCTGCTGCTTTTGCCAATGAGTCTATGGATTGAGATGATAGTTTAAAATCATTATTTTCGTTTAGTAGTGCAATGGTTGGCTTGAAAGCTTCTAATTGATTTTCATTGATTTGTACATAAGTACAGATGATGACCCGATCGCCAACAGCCGTTAGTCGAGCACAAGCTCCATTCGCACACATAATTCTTGACCCCGGTGGAGCTGGGATAGCATAGGTTATATATCTTTGCCCATTGGTGATGTTGCATACATGTATTTGCTCATTAGCAATGATATTGCACGCTTCCATGATTTCAGCGTCGATGCTAAATGAACCCTCATAATTAAGGTCTGCTTGGGTTACTCTTGCTTGATGCAATTTTGATTTTAACATGATTCTTTGCATATTTTTCCTATGAATTATAAATCGACAAATACTATCGTTTTCGTACCAAAGTAAGGCCGTCACCAAGAGGTAACAGACTCATACTGATGCGCGTATCTTCGAATATTTTTTGGTTTAATTGGCGAATCGCTTCTGTTTGCATATCGTTATTTGTCGAATCAGCAACGTGTCCGCTCCAAAGCACATTATCAATAAGGATAAGACCTCCTGGGCGAACTAATGATAAAGAACGCTCATAATAATTAGAATAATTTTGTTTATCCGCATCGATAAATATAAAATCAAATGTGTTGGATTCTCCCTCTGCAATGAGTTGATCCAGTGTTTCTAAGGCAGGTGCTATTTTGAGCTCAATTTTTTCCATAACACCAGCTTTCTGCCAAAAGCTTTTTGCGATATCACTACTTTCGGTATTGATGTCACATGCTGTTATTCGACCATCAGCGGGGAGTGCTAAGGCAACAGCGAGCGAGCTATAACCGGTATAGACTCCTACCTCGAGTGTTTTTTTTGCCCCGATAAGTTCAATGAGCAATGCCATAAATTGCCCTTGCTCAGGTGATATTTGCATCTTATGACCCGATAATCGGGATGTTTCTTCACGTAGAGACTTCAAGACAGGAGCTTCATGTAAGGAAACAGAAAGCAGATATTGATAGAGTTTAGGAGTTAGATTAAGTGTTTGATTAGACATTATGCGACTAGCGGTAGTTAAAAACACAGATTCTAACATAGGTTTTGGGTTCTAAACTTTACGCACATATTTTAGACATTGACATTCGAGCCAAGCGCAGCCAAAATAGCGGACCTTAAACATTAGGTCCCCATCGTCTAGAGGCCTAGGACACCGCCCTTTCACGGCGGTAACAGGGGTTCGACTCCCCTTGGGGA
>JAZJZD010000009.1:0-13320 GCA_040390025.1 Pseudomonadota bacterium
TTTGTTGTGAACTTAATTGATTATTATTGTTCTGCGGCTGGCTTAATTGTCCAGCTGCACCAAACACACTGAACGTTAATGCAGAGCTAAAAAGTCGAAAATAATGGTTATCGACTTGATCATGCAAACCCGCCATGCCGGCTAAATCAGCGCCGGGCATGCCCTTATCCTCTCTATTTTTAGGCTTGCTTAGACGTTCCGATTTGCTATCAACCAGTAAGGGTTTATGTGTTTAGGCTTTACGCTGATTTGATAAGAACCGTTTTCTGCCGAACCGATTAGCGAAGTACTCACTAACCAATGCGCCGCATCACCTAAATCAATGTTATTGATTTTTTCGCCGTGTTCTAATTGCAGTACGCAAAGATGCAATGGTGTACAGACGACGATAGGACGGGAATAAGCATCAAACGTAGTCTTGATACTGACAAATTTCATCTTAGCTGGGTTGATGTTTACCTTAAGGATAAAAAGTTAAGTGAAATAGATGATGATCTGCTCGAGGGAATTGCAAAAGAGAAAGAAAAGGAAGGCATTGTACAACTGTTAATAGGCTATTAGCTGTGTTAAGAGCCATTTTGAAAAAAGCCGAAGAAAAGTGGAAATGGATTGAAAAAGCCCCTTTTGTGGAAATGTGCCATTTAGGCGAAAAGCGGGAACATTGGTTAACCCAAGTATAAGCTCACAGACTTTTCAAATATTACCTTCTCATCTAGTCTGATTTGCTGCTTTTTATTTAGTAACAGGAGTACGGAAAAGAAACGTGACAGGATTGCGCTGGCAGGACGCTGGTTTGATCAAACGGCATGCGTTTGTTCGTGCGGCTCAATCGAAATCCAATAAAGCAATTCCTGTGCCACTGAACAGCGAGGCTATATCTATTATAAGGAAGCAAATGGGTAAACATATTAAGTTTATCTTTACTTATAAAGGGAAGCCTATCGAACAGTGCAATACTAAAGCGTGGCGGAAGGCATTAAAGCGAGCTGGAATAGAAAGTTTTCGCTGGCATGATTTGCGACATACCTGGGCTTCGTGGCATGTACAAAATGGAACGTCATTACAGGAATTGCAACACCTTGGTGGATGGTCTTCGTTTGATATGGTTTTGAGATATGGGCTCTCCCCCATTTAAGGGGGCAAATTAATCGCATAGAATTATCTTAAGTTGTTGAAAAAACCAAGATAAAAGAGATTAAGATGCCCACTAAAGTGGGAAAGACCCGAGATATGCTCATTTGAGTAGTGACCATTTGAAAAATGCGGCGGAGAGAATAGTTACTACAAATTTGCTACATTGCTCTCAAGTAGAATAAAAAAGAGAGAAGAGAAATTCGACTAAGTCTTTGATTTAACACCGTTATTTTGGTGGCTATGGGTGGACTCGAACCACCGACCCCAGCGTTATGAGTGCTGTGCTCTAACCAGCTGAGCTACATAGCCAAACGGTCGCCTATTGTGCTAAAGCCCACCTTAGCCTGTCAAGTTAAAACCTCTAATTTTTTATTGCGTTGCGTAATATCGCTTGGTTTGAGCTAAAGCACTTAATATTGTTTTCATAGGCAAATGACTTCCAGGTAGTACCTTGGCATGAAGATCCTGAATTTGAAAATAGCCCGAAGGATAGATAGTAATAATTTGCTTATCTTTAATAATCCCTAAGTTAGTGTAGCTATGTACGAGTAAATAGGGACGTTTTTTTGTGTCAAACAAAGACTGGCCTATGCTGTAATCACTTATAGGGTTTTGACAGCCAAAGAGCCGATTCAAGAGTGTAGGGATTATATCGTAATGCATAGTGAGGTGCTTAAACATAGCAGGTTTTTGGCCTGGCCAATGTATAACTAAAGGCGTTTGTGTTTGATAGTGCGTGAAGTTGCTCGCATGTCCCCAATAACCTAAATGATTGTCGTTAAATTCGTTTCCGTGGTCTCCTGTAATAACTACGATCGTATTATCGAGTAAATGCTGTTTATTAAGTAAGGCAAGATCTTGCGCAATGAGCTCGTCAACATAATACAAAGCATTTTTATATCGGTTAAAAGTGGGTAGTGGGCTGGTATGTTTGGTATAGGTTAGACGATCGCAAACACCTATACTGGGTTGGAAGGGATTTACTGGGCTATTGCCATAACAGAAACTATGGGCTGCATCATAGAATAAAAAACTAAAAAAAGGAGATGGCGTATGTGTGATAAATTGCTTAAATTCCTCAGTAATGCGTTTGTCTCTATCGGGTGGCCAATGGCCCTGTGTTGACGTGGGTAGATTTTTTATTTTTACAAAAACATTTTTATTAAAAGGTGGTGCGAGTAAATCTGCACTCGCAAAAATTCCCATATGATAGCCAGCTGCTAAGAGCTTATCAATAAATACCGGACTTTTATGTTCATTAATTGTAGCCGTCCAATACGTAGCAGGAAGACTATAAAATAATGAAAAAATACCGGGTTGTGTACCATTACCTCCGCTAAAGTGTTGTTGAAATTGCCAGCTTTTTTGCGCAAAACGGTAGATATTTGGCGTATTGGCGGCATTTAACATATCAAATCGCCAGGTATCGATAAGGATAAAGACAATATTGAGTGGTTTTTGTGTAGATCGATAGATTAAAGGGTGAAGTGGATACTGAAGCTTTGCGTTGGCATGATTGATCTCAATAAAATCGGATCGATATAAACTTTCTAGGGCAGGAAGGCGATTTCCCGGCAAAAATTTGGCTAGAACTTCATAGTAGAGTGGAATGGTATAGGCTTGTTGGTTCAAAGCTACCGCACCTGCAAACTTAACCATCAAAGCTAACATGTAATAAGAAAATAAAAGGCTTCCTATTAAAAAAAGTGGATATTTTGAGCGCAAGGGTTTTTCGCGTAGTTTTTTCCATACGAACAGCGCTAAGCCTATTTCTAACGTCAATAAAAAGGCCGATAGTAATCCAATAGAAAGCCATTCTAGCCAAGAAAGATCGAAGAATTCATTGGTTTGGCCGCTAGTGACGAGACTCCATATGACACCATTTAAATGAAAGCGATATTGGCTAAATACAAAGGTATCCAGACAAAGCAGCCATGCAAATACAAAGGCAATAATCAATGAAATTGAAAAAATAAGAGATTTTTTTAACCGCAGAAATACGAGAAGCGTAGGTAAAATAGCGGCGATACAACCAAATAATCCCAATTGGCCTAAATAAGCGCTTAGTAGAAATAACCAGGCTAGAAATTGATTAGTAAATGTAGGGACAGCCAGGTTAAAAGGAAGGATAACAGTTAAATAATGTAACCCTATTAACCAAAATAAAATGATATTTCCACTAAAAAACCAGAATACCCAATTTAAATAAGCTTTTCTTATCGTTAAAGAAGACATTGTTTTTTTATTTTTATTGTTGTTTTTTTATAAGAGGGGGGGGATCTAAAATGGATTAACCATTAATTGATAACTAAGCAAGATCATATTGTTTTAATTTTTTACGTAAAGTACCCCGGCTAATCCCAAGCAATTTAGCCGCTTTGGTTTGGTTTCCACGAGTTTGTTGTAATACAATTTCTAGTAAGGGATATTCAACCTCACTTAAAACCAGTCCATAAAGATCGAGCTTAGGAGGTACTGAAGATAAGTTACTTTCTGTTGTTAAGTGTGAGAAGTAATTCTCTAAAGCTTGCTTAACATAGGTCTTTAGCGGTTGTTGGGATGTATCCATGCTAGGGTTAGCTTGAATGGATAACACCGGAAGTTGATCAATTGCATTTTGCATATACAGTATCCTTTGAGTCTTAACTAAGCCAGAGGAGTTTCCATGATATAGTAGGGGCGGTGCCGCGACAAGCTCTTATAGTGATCATTTGATCTTTTTTTAAGCCTAGAAAGGAGTAATAAGTGTGCAATGTTTAGAGCATGGTTGAAAGTTATGTCTATATTTAGGGTTTTTATTAAGCTATTTGGGTTTTGTGTTTACTTATAGTCGATATAAGCTAGAAAAATTACCAAGAAAACGCTATCTATTAAAGATGATTAATGTTTGGTGGCTACAGCTATTATTGTTGATACGATTAAAAAATAGGATTGGAGTCAATAATAGGGTGAGTCGTAAAAGTTAAAGAGGGTAGTATTTTGTTATATTTTGCTAAATTTTTTTGCGCCTTTGTTGGATTTCATTGTCAATCGTTTGAAGAAGTTATAAAACTAGAAGCAAAGAAATCCCCCTCTCAAAAAGCAGTTGTTAGTCAATGGAAGAAGATACTTTTTAAGATTTTAGTCGGTTTATTACTTGGAGCCGTATTATCTCCTACGTATGCCGTACAACCATTGCCAGCAGAGCAGGTTTTTCAAGTAACGACAAAGCAACTCAATTCCAAAACACTTGCAGTCCATTGGACTATTAAGCCAGGGTATTATCTTTATCGTGAAAAAATCCACTTTCAAAGTGATCAAGCAAAAATACAATCGGTATTTTTGCCGCAAGGAATTCCTAAAAAGAATAAATTTCTCGGTAAATACCAGATATATCTAAATGGCATGACGGTCCTCCTGAGGTTTGCACAGCCTTTGCAAAATAACTTAGCGCTCACTGTTAATTATCAAGGTTGTGCAGTGGCGGGGTTTTGTTATCCGCCAGTTACTAAAGTATTTACTTTAAAGTTACATGAAAATGGGAAGGCAATTCTTGAAAAGAAAGGACAGTCACCCGTTAGTGCTAACGAACAAGGTAAAGCGATGCAGCTATTGGCTAGCCATAATATTTGGTTAATTTTATTAGGATTTTTTGGTTTCGGCTTACTATTATCGCTAACTCCTTGCGTGCTTCCATTAATTCCCGTTTTATCGGCTATTATTTTAGGGCAAAAACAACAACTTACAACGCTTAAGGCGTTTACCTTATCCCTAACCTATGTACTTGCAATGGCGTTGACTTACGCATCGGCAGGAGTTTTTGCCGGTTTAGCAGGAAGTTATCTACAAGCGTTTTTGCAAAGTCGTTGGATTATTATTTTCGTTAGTCTTGTGTTTGTATTTCTTGCTTTTTCTTTATTTGGCTTTTATGAGTTACGTCTTCCTGCCAGCTGGCAAGAAAAATTAACGAATATAACTAATCGTCAGCAGGGTGGAAATTATTTGGGCGTGGCTTTTATGGGTTGCTTATCTACTTTAGTTATTTCCCCCTGTATTACAGCACCTTTAGTCGGTGTTTTGACCTATATTGGCAATACCGGCAATGCTGTTTTAGGCGGTTTTGCATTATTTATTTTAGGATTGGGTTCGGGTATTCCCTTATTGATTATTGGTACTTCCGCAGGAAAGTGGTTGCCTAAATCGGGCCCATGGATGAATGGAGTGAAAATAATATTAGGAATTATAATGCTATTAATGGCTGGTTGGCTATTATTACGTATTATTCCTTTAGATTCACGCTCCTTTCATCTTTTTAAAACGAATCAAGGGGTAGCAACAGCGCCCACCGCTAATAATTTTCAAACGGTTAAGGGGGTCACAGATCTAAATCAAGCACTTATCAAAGCCAAACGGGAAAATAAACCTATATTATTAGATTTTTATGCAAACTGGTGTATATCTTGTAAGGAAATGGAACGTATTGTATTTCCTGCGCCGCAAGTGAAAGCATTACTGGGCAATTTTATCGTATTGCGCGCCGATGTTACTGCTAACGATGCATTGGATAAGGCGTTACAAAAAAAGTTTAACGTTATTGCACCTCCTACTTTTTTGTTTTTCACACCGGATGGCCAAGAATTAAGAGATGAAAGAATAGTCGGGCAAAAGGGAAGCAGCGCGTTTGCGACTCAATTGAATCAAATTTTAGGTTTAGTATTAAAAACTATTTCTCCGAAACAATAAGCTGCTTTTTGGGTAATTGTATTAATACGACCCCTAATAAGATAGTAATAATTCCCAAACCTTCTGTCCAAAGTGGTTTGTTGTGGAAAAAAATGAAATCCCAAAGAATAGCCATAATAGGGACAATATACATCACGGCACTGGCACGTACGGCATCCCATTCGCGAATGAGGTAATAATAAATAATCCAAGCTAAAGCGGTTGAAAATAATCCCATGTAAATGCTTGCTATCCAAAGGATGGGCGTATGGAGGAGGGCTTTGCTAGGCCAGCTTTCAAAACAAAGTGTAGCAAGCGTTAAAAAAGCCAAACTGGCCCAATGTTGGTGATAGAGGTTAGCGTAAAAATTTAATTTAATTTGGCCGGATAACATACGTTGGTTGAGTAAATTTCCTATCGAATAACTAATAGCCATTAACAGTACGGATACCGTACCGAGTAAATATTGCTGTGAATTGTTAAAACTAACTAATGGCCAGAAAATAACGCAAATACCCAATAAACCTGTCAATAATCCTAAGCATTTCAAGCCAGAAAAATTCCTAGTTTTAGGGGAAATTAAACTAAAAAGTAAGGTCCAAATGGGTACAGTTCCATTTAATATCCCAGCTAGACCGGATGAAATGTGTTGTTCGCCCCAAAATAAAAAGAAAAAAGGAATTCCTTGCGAGAAAAGGCCTAAAATCCAGATACGCCAACGGTAAGAAAAAGGCACAGAAACTTTTTTCTTTAAAACACAGAATATAATTATAAGGAAAAACAAAGCTAAACCGACCCGAAGCATAGCGCCAAAAAAAGGAGGAACGGTGTCTACGACAGCCTTGATCGCAACAAATGAACCACCCCAAAAAGAGGCTAACAAGAAAAACCATAGGTAATTGATATTTTTGTTTGTCATGAGCTTTAATTTAAAGGAATCGCTAAACCATCAAGCTTTTGTAAGCCGCGTGGTAGCTTATGGCCTCTTTGTCCTCGTTTCCCTAGATAATGTGTTATATCGGAAGCTTTTAAGGCTACTTGTCGTTTTCCAGAAATGATGAGAAGTGGGCTATTTTTGGTCGGTAATACGACAATACCAATGACATATTCTTCTCGTTTTTCCACTTTCTCACCAGGTATTTGAATGATTTTGTTTCCTTTGCCGCGCGGTAAAATAGGTAACTCCTTAGCCGGAATGATTAATAAATAACCTGTATTCGTTGCTGTTGCAATGTAATTGGTTTCGAGGTTATCTATTAGTTGTGGTTGTAATACCTGACTTTGTGTAGGTAGTTTCAGTAATGCTTTGCCATTGCGATTTTTAGAATAAAGTTCAGATAGTGTTGTAATAAATCCATAACCGGCGTCAGAAGCAACTAAAATGGATTGTTCCGGATTGCCCGTTATACTGGCTACAAAGTTTGCGCCTGGGGGAGGATTAAAACGGCTGGTTAAAGGTTCGCCCGTGCCGCGAGCAGATGGAAGTGTATGAATGGACGTGGAATAGCTACGGCCTGTTGAGTCGATGAATACAACCAGTTGATTGCTGCGGCCAAGTACAGCGATTTTAAATGAATCACCGGCTTTAAAATTTAACCCACTGACATCAAAGTCATGCCCCTTTGCGGCACGTATCCAACCTCGTGTTGACAGGATAACTGTCATAGGGTCTGCAGAAATGATTTCTGTTTCCTTAAATGCCTGTGCAGGAGCCCGTGTAGCCAGTGGTGAAAGCCTTTCATTCCCGTAAAGGTCTGCATCTTTTTGTAGTTCGTTTCGAATTAGACGTTTTAACTTTGCTTTGGAAGCTAAGGTTTTTTGTAATTCATCACATTCAGCTGCAAGCTCTTTTTGTTCTGTACGAATTTTTATTTCTTCAAGCTTAGCTAATTGACGTAAACGTATTTCTAAGATGGCAATAGCCTGTTCATTACTTAATTTAAACTGTTTAATTAATTGTGTTTTAGGTTCATCATATTCTCGGATGATCTTAATAACTTTGTCGATATGTAGATAAACTATCAAAAAGCCTTCAAGTAAATGTAAGCGATTTAAAATTTTTTCCAAACGAAATGATAAACGTCTATGAACGGTTGCCTGTCGATATTCTAGCCATTCTTGTAATATTCTTAACAGGTTTTTGACATGAGGACGACCATCAAGGCCGATCATATTGAGATTGACCCGGTAACTACGTTCTAGATCGGTGGTTGCAAATAAATGGTCCATAAGCGTTTCAATATCGACTCGATTGGAACGAGGAACGATAACCAGGCGTGTTGGGTTTTCCTGATCGGATTCGTCACGTAAGTCTTCTACGAGTGGAAGCTTTTTTTCACGTATTTGTTCGGCGATTTGCTCGATAATTTTTGCACCGGATACTTGGTAAGGTAAAGCGGTAATAATAATTTGTCCTTTTTCTTCTTTATATACAGCACGCGCTTGAATGCTGCCTTTACCTTCCTGGTAGATTTTACGAATTTCTGCAGCCGGCGTAATGATTTCAGCTGTTGTGGGAAAATCGGGCCCTTTAATGTGTTTACCAAGTTCAGTGAGCGTTGTTTCGGGTTCATCTAATAAACGAATACAGGCACTAATGACTTCTTTAAGATTATGCGGTGGAATATCTGTTGCCATACCGACGGCAATACCTGTAGCTCCATTTAAAAGAATGTTAGGCAAACGTGCTGGTAGAAGCTGCGGTTCTTCTAAGGTCGCATCAAAGTTTGGTATCCAATCGACTGTGCCATCTGTAAGTTCTGCTAGAAGTGTTTGTGCATAAGGGGTTAAACGTGACTCCGTATAGCGCATAGCGGCAAAAGATTTTGGATCATCTTGCGAACCCCAGTTTCCTTGCCCATCGATAAGTGGATAACGATAAGAAAAAGATTGTGCCATCAATACCATAGCTTCATAGCAGGGCCCATCGCCATGTGGATGGAATTTACCGAGTACATCACCGACAGTTCGAGCTGATTTTTTGTATTTTGCTAAGGCAGTTAAGCCTAACTCTGACATCGCATAGACAATTCGGCGTTGTACTGGTTTTAGGCCATCACCAATATGTGGTAATGCCCTATCGAGAATGACATACATGGAATAGTCAAGATAGGCTTTTTCGGTAAAAAGTCGTAGGGGTTGATGTTCAATAGCTGCATGCAATTCCGGTGTTTTAGCCTTGAGCATATGGGGTAGCCTCTTGAAAGATGGTGGGCAGTATAAGGTCCTACGCAGATTTTACAATACTTACTCTTTTTAATCTTGTTATAAAAAGACTATTATCGCCAAATGACGATACACCCTAATTAAATTCATAACCCACGCTCACTAGATGTTTGACGTCAATGCCTTGGTTTGGCGGTAATAGGCTTGCATTCGAATAATGTAGATAGTGATAACTCAATGACCAGATATGCTTTGTTTCCCAGCGTAAACCTATCCCCATCAAATCTTGAAAGGCAAACTGACCACCTAAATTTCGATGTCCTAAGTAGTTATTGGATAATAGACTGGCCCCAATTCCTAATTCTAGATAAGGTTGCGCATATAAAAAGCAATGGTTGTGGGTTTGAAGCCGTAAAAGTGGTGAAATAGCTATTATATGGATACCGCGTGTTTGGTTGGTCTCTGGCGGTGTCGTTTGCCAATTGGCAAAACTTAAGTCCCAATAACCCGTTAAGTTAATTGCTGACTGGCGAAACCCAATAAATGGCCAAAAACTTTGCAAGGCAACTCGATAGCCTTCTAAGGAGTCCGGCTTTCCTTTTCCATAAGAGAGACTTAAGCCCGGCTTGAAAGCAAAAGCCATCTCGTTACTTAAATAAAATAGTGTACTTATCAGGATAAAAAATCTGTATTTTTTGAGTAAATCGGCTATTCCTAGCAAAAGGCCATCCCTTGTTGCTTTTGAGATTAAATTTGGTATTAAAATGTATATTTTTTGTCCATAAAAAACTTACATTTATATTTTTTAGATTATTTATATCTGAATTTTCTATGTCTGAAAAGTCTTTTTCGATAACTCAAAATTTTGTTTTGGAATTCCTTCTGTTATAATGCGCCCCTCATTTGCTTTAAGGGGTATAAAAATTATATGCAGCAAGATATCCATCCAGCCTATAACGTGGTTACAGTGACTTGTAGTTGCGGAAATAGCTTTAAAACCCGTTCTACCCTGGACGAGACAAGCCTATCGATAGAAGTCTGTGCTAAATGCCATCCTTTTTATACGGGTAAGCAAAAAATCGTTGATTCCAGCGGTCGTGTTGATAAATATAGGCAGAAGTATAGAAGCCATTCCGGTAAGGTATCTTCTGATAAATCCAGCGATAGTGCGGAAGCTGCTTAGTCTCTTTTCATTTCATTGAAGAATCGGCTTGCTTTTTAAATTAAATTTTTAATTTAAAAATAACGCGGGCCTTAATTTACTAATTATTATAACGGTAAGGGTAATATTTATGCCGAAAAAACGTATTAGCTTGTTTCCCTGGTTAGTATGTGGTTTAGGGGCGCTTTTCTACTGTTATGAATATTTTTTGCGGATTTTGCCGAGTGTAATGACGGAAGATTTGCTAAAAATGTTCAGCATCAGTGGGGTGGCATTTGGTAATTTGGTTGCCTTTTACTATTATGCTTATACCCCTATGCAATTACCCGTAGGAATTATGATGGACCGGTTTGGTCCGCGTAAATTATTGGTCTTTGCTTCTTTAGTTTGTGCTTTGGGTACTTATTTATTTGCCCACCACTATCTCCCTACTGCACAAGCCGGGCGTTTTTTAGTAGGTTTTGGTTCCGCATTTGCATTTGTCGGCGTTCTTAAACTGGCTTCGCTTTGGTTTCCTCCCTCGCGGTTTGCTTTTATTGCGGGTATGGCTACTTCTCTTGGAATGATAGGCGCCATGATAGGGGATATTGTATTGTCAAAATTGGTTATCTCTTTGGGTTCTAATACGACACTTTATCTCGCTGCTATTATTGGCGTAGGCTTAACCATCTGTATGTGGTTTGTGATCCCGGAAACTAAGACGGTTAAAACAGCGGCGGCATCTGCTTCTTCTAAATTAAGTTACAGCGAATTTTTTACAGCGGTTTTTAAACTTTGTAAAAATCCGCAAATGTGGTTGATTGGTATTATAGGGAGTTTTTTATATCTATCGCTTTCTGGGTTTGCAGAAGTTTGGGGTATACCTTATTTAATTCGTGCTTATGGATTATCTAATAGCTCCGCCGCGACTAATATTTCCTTTGTTTTTCTCGGCTGGGCTATCGGAAGTCCGCTAGTCGGTTGGATCTCAGATAGAATAGGGAATCGCCGCTATCCTATTATCATTGGTTCTTTATTAGGCGCCATACTATTTGCGGTGCTTATTTATTTTCCTGCTATTTCAAGCCAATGTTTGGCAGTCTTATTATTTACATTTGGTGTTTGCAGTTCTACACAGATTATTGTTTTTCCTATTGCTAGAGAGCTGAATGTGCCGGCTTTAGCCGGTACGGCAATTGCCGTGACAAATTCATTAGTTATGTTAAGTGGGGCTTTATCGGAGCCTTTAATTGGTCAAGCCCTGGATGTATTAACGGGTACCCATGTAAAAGGTAACTTAATGGCTTTTTCAATCCAAAGCTTCCAGTGGGCTTTAAGTGTTATTCCAATCGCATTTGTCTTAGCGGCGGTATTAACTCTTTTTGTTAAAGAGACGCGAGGGGCGGTGGTTAAGTAGTAGCAGCTTCTGTTATTTCAGTTGTGCGAGTGCTAATTTTAACTGGCCAAGTGCCTTTCCTAAGGTTATTTTATCGACTGCAAAGGAAAGTCGCAAATAGCCAGGTGCGCCAAAGGCTGAACCAGGAACCGTTGCAATATTTGCTTTCTTAAGCAAATAGTCAGCAAGTTCATAGTCATTGCTAAATATTTTGTTTTCCCCAATAAAACTTGCAAAGGAGGGAAAGCTGTAAAAAGCTCCCATAGCGGGCAAGCACTTTATGCCAGGAATATCATTCAGCCCCTCCGAAAAAAAGATATGCCTTTCTTCGTAAATCTTATTCATTTCAAGGACGCATGCTTGATTACCGGTTAATGCAGCTTGTGCTGCCTTTTGGGCAATAGAGTTAGGGTTAGAAGTGCTTTGCGATTGTATATTTGCCATTGCTTGAATGAGTTTTTTAGGTCCAGCGGCATAACCAATTCGCCAACCAGTCATTGCATAGGCTTTTGAACAGCCATTTAATACGAGCGTTCGGCTATAGAGTTCGGGACACACGTTAATAATGTTTTCAAAAGGTTGTTTTCCCCAGTAAATATGCTCATAAATATCATCAGTAAGGATAAAAACATGTGGGTTTTCTACTAAAACCTTGGCAATTTCGATAAGCTCTTCACGCGAATAAACCATTCCTGTTGGATTTGAGGGACTATTGATAATAAATAAGCGTGTTTTTGCTGTAATAGCTTTTTTTAGTTGTTGTGGGGTTATTTTTAGCTTTTGTTCGATAGAAGTTGAGATGTAAATCGGTTTAGCTTCAGCAAGCAATGCTATATCAGGATAGGAAACCCAATAAGGGGTGGGAATAATGACTTCATCACCTGGGTTGAGTAGAGCTTGCATGAGATTATAAATGCTTTGCTTAGCACCACTAGAGACAATAATTTGGTTAGCCTGGTAATCTAATTTATTTTCTTTTTTAAATTTATCGACAATAGCTTGTTTAAGGCTAGGAATACCATCCACTGCTGTATATTTTGTGCAGCCTTGGTCTAAAGCCTGATGAGCGGCTTGTTTGATAAATTCAGGTGTATCGAAGTCCGGTTCGCCAACAGTAAGATTAATAATGGGCTTACCTAAAGCTTTTAGACGATTAGCTTCTGCAGAAAGACTTAAAGTGGGTGATGGTTTTATCTGGGCAACGCGATCCGAAAGAATTATTGTCATAGAAGTAGATTAGTATTAAATGATTTAAGAATACGGCTATTATCTGTGAGGGGTTAATAATAAATCAAGCTTAGTTTTAGCTTGTTTAAGCAGGCCGGCCTAGGTAATAGACTTTAACTTTATTTTCAGTATTAAGCTGATTAAATTTAGTAATTATTAAGACTATACTACATGTGTAAAGTAGGCGCTATGAGCTATATGTATTGCGTTTGAAGTTTACAAATTCGCAGCTTCATATATATGAGCAGTATAAAAATAATAAAAGGAGATTTGAATTGTGAGGCAAAAAGCTTATGTGTTTGATACATTTCAGTATATTCAAGAGTTAACAACGGTAGGATTTCAACAAAAACAAGCGGAGGTACAAGTCAAGCTTATGGCTGAATTAGTAAACCAGACATTATGTACACGGGAAGATCTGGAACGGTCAGAGGAGAGGCTTACTCAAAGAATTTATGGGATTGAGGTAAAAGTTGGGACTGTTGAAAAAGGCTTAGAAGTAAAAATTGGAACTGTTGAAAAAAACTTAGAGGTGAAAATTGGGACTGTTGAAAAA
>JAZJZD010000009.1:13420-130025 GCA_040390025.1 Pseudomonadota bacterium
AAAAATTGGAACTGTTGAAAAAAACTTAGAGGTGAAAATTGGGACTGTTGAAAAAAGCTTAGAGGAAAAAATTGGAACTGTTGAAAAAAACTTAGAGGTGAAAATTGGGACTGTTGAAAAAAGCTTAGAGGAAAAAATTGGGGCTGTTGAAAAAAACTTAGAGGTGAAAATTGGAATCGTTGAAAAAAGCTTAGAGGTAAAAATTGAAAGCCTTAGGAAGGATTTGGTTCTACAAATTATCCATGCAAAACATGAGATGATTAAATGGTTAATAGGAACGTCAATAGCAGGTTTAAGTTTGACGTTTACTATGATCAGATTTTTAATCTGATGTTTACGATGTGTGGTTAACATGTTAAAAACAGAGTTTCTAAATTTCTATTGGCGAGGATAGTCTTGGAAGCAAGCTTACATTCAAGTTCGATAGGATATATCTCATGTCTAAAGCCTTTGCGTTAGTTTCAGATTTTAAACCAGCAGGTGATCAACCTCAGGCAATTCGAGGTCTGATAAAAGGTCTAGAAGCAGGTTTAGCGCATCAAACATTACTCGGGGTAACAGGTTCTGGTAAGACATTTAGTATTGCGCATGTAATACAAAAAATACAGCGACCCACGCTTATTTTAGCCCCGAATAAAACACTGGCAGCACAATTATATGGTGAAATGCGAGGTTTTTTTCCTAATAATGCAGTGGAATATTTTGTTTCTTATTACGATTATTATCAACCAGAAGCCTACGTTCCCAGCTCAGATACCTATATTGAAAAAGACGCGGCTATTAATGAGCATATTGAACAGATGCGTTTATCAGCGACAAAATCATTATTAGAACGTCGCGATGTTATTATTGTAGCAACTGTTTCAGCAATCTATGGGTTAGGTGATCCGGATACCTACATAAACATGATGCTACACGTTCGTCGTGGCGATCAGATTGACCAGCGCTTTATTTTACGGCGTTTAGCCGAATTACAATATACGCGCAATGATACTGATTTTCGCCGTGCGACTTACCGTGTGCGAGGCGATATAATCGATATTTATCCCGCAGAATCTGCAGAAGAAGCAGTACGCATTGAATTACTGGATGATGAAATTGAAAATTTAAGCTTTTTTGATCCACTGACGGGCGAAGTGTTAAGACAGGTACCTCGTTTAACTATTTATCCCAAAACACATTATGCAACGCCTCGCGAGCGTATCTTACAAGCAATTGGATTTATTAAAATAGAATTAAAAGAACGCTTGGCTCAACTTAAAGCAGCGAATAAATTAGTGGAAGCCCAACGTTTAGAACAGCGTACACAATTTGATATTGAGATGTTATTGGAGTTAGGCTATTGCAATGGCATTGAAAATTATTCTCGTTATTTATCGGCACGTGATGCCGGACAACCGCCTCCTACTTTACTCGATTATTTGCCAAGTAATAGCTTATTAGTGATTGATGAATCTCACGTAACTGTTCCCCAGCTAGGCGCGATGTTTAAAGGCGATCGTTCACGTAAAGAAAACTTAGTAGAATACGGTTTTCGGTTGCCTTCCGCTTTAGATAATCGGCCTCTGCAATTTCAGGAGTTTTCTGATTTTTCCTTACAGACGATTTACGTCTCTGCAACGCCGGGAGCTTATGAATTAGAGCATTCCGGTGCAGTCGTTGAGCAAGTTGTTCGACCTACGGGCTTAGTTGATCCAACGATTGAGATTCGTCCTGTAGCGACTCAAGTAGATGACTTGCTTTCTGCAATCCATCAGCGTGTTTTATTGAAAGAGCGGGTATTAGTTACAACGTTAACTAAACGATTAGCGGAAGACTTAACGGAATATCTTGCTGAACATGGCGTAAAAGTACGTTATTTACATTCTGACGTTGATACGGTTGAGCGTGTAGAGATCATTCGTGATCTTCGGTTAGGCAAGTTTGATGTTTTAGTAGGAATTAATTTGTTGCGCGAAGGCTTGGACATGCCAGAGGTTTCTTTGGTCGCTATACTGGATGCAGATAAAGAAGGTTTCTTACGTTCTGAACGTTCTTTAATACAGACTATTGGTCGGGCGGCACGGCATATTCATGGCCGAGCTATTCTTTATGCGGATAAAATAACTGGTTCGATGGAACGGGCAATATCAGAAACCGATCGGCGCCGCGAAAAACAACAAGCCTATAATAAAAAACACCATATTACTCCAAAAGGGATTGCTAAAGCTGTGCATGATATCTTAGAAGGTGCACGGTCAGATGTTTCAACTAATAGGCAGTATTTGCTTAAGGTTGCCGAAGAGCAGGCCTATTATGCAGCCTTACCACCAGAAGAGTTAACTAAAAAAATTAAGCAATTAGAACGAGAAATGCTGAGTCATGCTAAAAACCTGCAATTTGAAGATGCAGCTAAAGTAAGAGACAAGCTAAAGCTTCTTAAAGAAAAAATAATGGGATTGAATTAAGCAGTTGCATCCACAAAACAAGAATGCTATTTTCTTCCCTCCTTAAATTTTGATTACATAGTAATATATTCATAGCAATTGGATTTTCGGCAAGTGCCGCGAAATGGCGAATTGAGCGGCACCGTCACCGAAAACTCAATGCGAAGAGTACAATTGAAGACACCCTTTAATTGCAGGCACGTAGCTCAGTGGTAGAGCACCACCTTGACATGGTGGTGGTCGGTGGTTCGATCCCACTCGTGCCTACCAAAATAACCTTCTTACTTAAGTAATTTGAAGTTGAGCTAATATTACATAGTTTCGAAAGAAGTTTTTATGCCAGTTATCACGCTACCAGATTCTACTCAACTTATTTTTTCTGAACCGCTCACCGCTTATCAAGTAGCAGAGAGAATTAGTCCTAGCTTGGCAAAGTCTGCTATTGCTGCACAAGTAAATGGACAATTGGTTGATTTATCATATTTGCTTGAATCAGATGTCCCGTTGCGTATCCTCACGGAACGTGATCCCGAATCTTTGGAAATTATTCGCCATTCTACGGCCCATTTACTTGCTCATGCAGTTAAACAGTTATTTCCATCAGCTCAAGTGACAATTGGACCTGTGATAGAAAATGGGTTTTATTATGATTTTGCTTTTGAACGTCCTTTTACACCGGATGATCTTAATCTGATAGAAAAAAAAATGAAGGAATTGGCAAAACAAGCCCTTCCAGTGGAGCGGTTTACGCTTTCTAGAAAAAAAGCGATTGCATTATTTCGTGATATGGCGGAGGAATATAAAGCAAAAATTATTGAAGCAATTCCTGAAGGAGAGGTGTTATCGCTTTATCAAGAAGGAGACTTCATTGATCTTTGCCGTGGGCCTCACGTGCCTAATACCAGCAAACTCAAGGTTTTTAAATTAACGCATGTTGCCGGCGCTTATTGGCGTGGCGATGCAAAAAATGCGATGTTGCAGCGAATTTATGGAACGGCTTGGCTGACGAAAGCTGATTTGGATGCTTATTTAAAGCGTCTTGAAGAAGCCGAAAAACGCGATCATCGTAAATTGGCAAAACAGTTGGATTTATATCATATCCAAGAAGAAGCACCAGGAATGATATTCTGGCATTCTAACGGCTGGACTATTTATCAGTTGGTGGAGCAATATATTCGATCACGTCTCGCTAAATGTGGATATCAGGAAATACGGACGCCGCAATTACTAGCGCGTCAGCTATGGGAAAAGTCAGGTCACTGGGATAAATTTTTTAAGGAAATGTTTACTACGGCTTCCGAGAATACCGAGTTTGCGATAAAGCCCATGAGTTGTCCTGGCCATATTCAGGTTTTCAATCAAGGTTTGAAGAGTTATCGAGACCTTCCTTTACGATTTTCTGAATTTGGGTCGTGTCATCGTAATGAACCATCCGGCGCATTACATGGTTTGATGCGGGTACGCGGCTTTGTTCAAGATGATGCACATATCTTCTGCACCGAGGAACAAATTCAATTGGAAGTCAGCGCTTTTATTGATTTACTCTACGAAGTTTATGCTGATTTTGGCTTTACAGAAATCCTGCTTAAATTAGCGACTCGACCCGAAGTACGCGTAGGATCGGATGAAAGCTGGGATAAAGCAGAGCAGGCTTTAGAACAAGCGCTTGCCGATAAAAGCCTCACATGGGAGTATTTACCAGGTGAGGGTGCTTTTTATGGACCTAAAATTGAATTTTCTTTAAAAGATTGCTTGGGTCGTGTTTGGCAATGTGGTACTGTTCAGGTCGATTTTTCCATGCCTGAGCGTTTAGGCGCTGAATATGTTACTGAAGCGGGTGAGCGTAAAACACCGGTCATGTTACATAGAGCTATTTTAGGCTCTTTGGAACGATTTATAGGTATTCTTATCGAACATTATGCGGGCCGTTTTCCTGTTTGGTTAGCACCTACCCAAGCAGTAGTAATGACTATCACGGATAAACAGCAGGATTATGCGGAGACTGTGGCTCAAGAACTCGAAGACCAAGGGTTTAGAATAAAGCGAGACTTGAGAAATGAGAAAATTGGTTTTAAAATCCGCGAGCATACCTTAAAAAAGGTTCCCTACCTCTTGATTATTGGCGATAAAGAAATAGAGGCCAATAAGGTGAGTGTACGTAGACAAACAGGGGAAGATTTGGGTAGTATGTCCGTCCAAGAATTTTATCAGATGATTCGGCAGGCTAATGAGCAGCACGACGGGTCGAATTGATGCGGAGAAATAATTATTAGTAACGAAAAAGTGATTCAGCCAAGTAGACCAAGGCCAGGAGGAGGGTATCAACCTAAGTCAAGCAATACAAAGAGGGTGCGAGTAAATGGGGAGATTCGGGTTCCTCAGGTTAGGTTAATAGGCCCTGAACGTGAG
This sequence comes from Pseudomonadota bacterium, assembly GCA_040390025.1. Lineage (GTDB taxonomy): Bacteria > Pseudomonadota > Gammaproteobacteria > Diplorickettsiales > Diplorickettsiaceae > JAVHYG01. The sequence goes on from JAZJZD010000009.1 coordinate 18,256, forward strand.
CAATTAGGCGTTGTTTCCTTAGTTGATGCCATGCGGCAAGCTGAACAAGCCGATCTTGATTTGGTAGAGATTGCACCAACAGCAGCACCTCCTGTTTGTCGCATTATGAATTATGGCAAATATCTCTTTGAGCTTAATAAACAGAAAACGGTTCAGAAAAAAAAGCAAAAGCAGGTTCAATTAAAGGAAGTTAAGTTTCGACCCGTTACGGGAGAAGGAGATTATCAGGTCAAGCTACGCAACCTGATACGTTTCCTAGAACAGGGTGATAAAGTTAAAATTACTGTAAGGTTTCGTGGTCGTGAAATCGCGCATAACCATTTGGGTGCTAAGCTTATTGGGCGCTTAGAAGCTGATTTGGTAGAGCATGCTGTGATTGATGATAGACCAAAAATGGAAGGAAGGCAGATGATTTTAATAGTAAGCCCTAAGAAAGCAAAGTAGCAATATAAGCGCTTGAATTTGCGATTTTGCCATTCAAGTAAAACGAGAGGGTGTCTTCAATCGTGCAATTGAAGACACTTTCTAAATATAAGTAATGCGGAGTATATCCTATGCCAAAGTTAAAAACCCATCGAGGAGCGGCTAAGCGCTTTAAGCCGACCGCTAAAGGTTATAAATGTGACCAGTCGCACCATAATCACATCCTCACTAAGAAAGCTACTAAACGCAAACGAAAATTGCGTCACACTAATTTAGTGAATCCAAGTGACGTACGTTCTGTTGCTCGTATGTTGCAAGGTTCTTAAAACAATGAAAGATATATAGAGGTTTAATACAATGCCAAGAGTAAAACGTGGGGTAACTGCCAGGGCCCGTCATAAGAAAATATTAAAAGCAGCAAAGGGCTACCGGGGTGCTCGAAGCCGTGTAATAAGGGCTGCAAAACAAGCGGTAACTAAGGCAGGGCAATATGCGTACCGTGATAGAAAACAGAAAAAACGTGATTTCCGTGCACTTTGGATAGTTCGTATTAATGCTGCTACCCGTGAGCACGGCTTGGCCTATAGCCGCTTTATTGCAGGTCTTGCTAAAGCTGAAATTGCTGTTGATCGTAAAATCTTAGCGGATTTGGCGATAACAGATAAAGTAACCTTCGCTCAGCTTGTTGAAAAAGCGAAACAGGCTTTAATTTAGCCCCGTGGCAATCCAGGAAAAACTTCCTTTTTCATTGGATTGCTTCGTGTCTACGGCACTCGCAATGACGACGTTTACAAATTAAGTTTTTTTCTAGTTACCGATAACAACACGAGAGTGTAATGATCGCGTTAAGGTATTACCATCAATAAACTCTAATTCACTTCCTAAAGGAACACCGTGGGCAATGCGGCTAATTTTTATGTCTTGTTGTTTCAGGAGTTCAGCAAGATAATGAGCAGTGGCTTCCCCTTCTATAGTAGGATTAGTTGCTAAAATAACTTCTTCTGGCGGATTTGTTTGAATACGTTGAACAAAGTGCTTAATACCGATTTCCTCAGGGCCAATTCCGTCTAAGGGTGATAATCGTCCCATTAATACAAAGTATTGACCGCGATAACTTGCTGTTTGTTCTATAGCCATGACATCAATCGGTGTTTCAACCACACAGAGTAGACTATTATCACGATTGGGATTTGCACAGAGTGTACAAAGTGGTGTTTCACTTAAACTTCGACATTGTTCACAGTGTCCAATCTTATGAATTGCTTGTTCTATAATTTTAGCGAGTTGTAAACCTTCTGAACGTGCTCTTTCGAGTAAATGAAAAGCCATACGCTGAGCAGACTTAGGTCCGATACCTGGCAAACAGCGCAATTGCGCGATAAGTTGTGTTATCAAAGGACTAAAAGCCATAGTAGATTGCTTCCTCGCTTACCGTTGTTAACACGACTATATTTTAAGCTTCTGTAGAATCGTCGCTAAATTTAGTTTGAATTTGTGATGTTAAATCCGTTAATTTTTGTCGCGAAGCCTTTTCAACTTTTTGTAATGCACTGTTAAATGCGCCTATGAGTAATTCTTCTATAAACTCTTTGCTTTGTTTTAGTAGACTTGGATCAAGCCAGATAGACTTTACAGCGTGTCGGCCATCCATATCGATTTTGATCAGACCGCCACCCGCTTCTCCTGTAACGACTATTCTTGCAAGTTCTTCTTGGGCAGACTGCATTTTCGATTGCATGTCTTGGGCTTGTTTTAAAAGGCTGTTTAAGTCAACTTTCATATTCATCTTTATTTTCCTCTGTTTTTACTTTTTAACAATAAGCTTATTAGCTTTCATCTAGGAGCTGGATAGCCTCAGGCTGTAGTTTGGCATCAAATGTCTTTATTATAGCTTGAAGTGTTGGATCTTCTTGCAAAGCCTCTGTTGTTTGCTGTAATCGTTGTGTTTTTTGTAACTGCTCCTGGCGTGCGGGCGTTAATAGAGTAGCATCTCCTAAGCTAATTGATAAGGTTATGGGCTTGCCGAAATAGTTAGAAAGTGCTTGGGTGAGCTTTTCTGCTTGTTTTGGTGTGTGTAATGCAGTTTGTTTAGGATCTAATAATAAGCTAACGTGATTATTGGAATAATCCTGTAAAACACATTGGCAGGCAAAAGTATACGTTATTCCCGTTAAATTTAATTGTTTGTTTAGTATGTTCCAGTCCAACACAATATTTTTCGTTGTTTTAGCTTGCTGACCATTTTCTGTAGTAGTTAGATTTTTTTCTAAGGAGATTGTTTCAGAAAAAGACTCACGGAGTGGAACTTTTCTGTCAGGCGGAGGAAGGGGGGCGTCATTAGTGACCGGCTTAAAGGCCAACATTCGTAGTAGCATCATCTCAAATCCCAAGCGAGGCGTTGGAGCTAATGATAAGTCACGCCGACTTAATAAAGCAATTTGATAATAAAGTTGAGTATCTTCTGGAGAAAGTTGTTGAGCTAATTGTTGTAGCGTTTCATTTTTCGTTATTTTTGTTGTTAATATTTGTGTTAATGCAATGTGATGTAAGTAGGTTAAAAGTTCATCAATTACATGTAAAAAATCAGCCGCTTGCTCATTTAATTGTTCTATGACAGTCCAGAGTTTCGTTGTATCCTTTAAAATAAGCGCTTCAAGTAATTCCGTTATATCGCTTGTGGAGACGCTACCTAGTAAAGTCCTTATATCCTGTTCGGTAAGGTTTTGCTTGCTATAAGCAATAGCTTGGTCTAACAAACTTAACGCATCGCGTAGACTTCCTCGAGAAGCCGTGGCAAGAATCTGTAATGCGTTTAACTCATAAGGGATGTTTTCACATTTTAAAATAGCTTCTAAATGAGAGCTAATTTGCTCGACTGAAAGCGCTTTTAGATGAAACTGTAAACAGCGTGAAAGAATTGTTGCAGGTAGGCGTTGCGGATCGGTTGTGGCTAATAAAAAGACGACATGGGGAGGGGGTTCTTCCAGTGTTTTTAGCAATGCATTAAAACTATGCGAAGAAAGCATATGGACTTCGTCAATAAGGTAGATTTTATAACGTCCTTGGCTAGGGGCATAGTGAACATCAGCAAGTAAATCACGTGTATCCTCGACTTTGGTTCGTGAAGCCGCATCTACTTCAATCAGGTCAGTAAAGCGTAGCGTGTTAATAGCTTGACATGCAGAGCATTGATCGCAGGGATCAGGTGTTATTTTTGTTTGACAGTTTAGGCATTTAGCCAGTAACCGTGCCAAACTTGTTTTGCCAACACCTCGTGTTCCAGTAAAAAGATAGGCGTGGTGGATCCGTTGGCTTTCAAGGGCATTTTTTAGAATACGGCAAGTTGATTCCTGGCCCACCAGTTGTGTAAAAGAACGAGGTCGATATTTTCGAGCAAGAACTTGGTAACTCATCATTCTACCACCTGGTTTGCTAGCGATCTAAAATGGCGGCAGTTATATCAGCCACACCTCGGCACCCGTTCCACAACTACCGCTGCTTCCTTCCGGATCTGACGGGGTTTGCTGCTTTGCGCTGCGAAGGGACCAATATAACCACCATTGGCGGAGAGGGCGGGATTCGAACCCGCGGTAGGGATGAACCTACACACACTTTCCAGGCGTGCTCCTTAAGCCGCTCGGACACCTCTCCTCAAGAAAGGGGCCCAGGTTAAACTAGAATGCTTAATTTGGCAATTAGCTTTCTTATTTTCAGGCGTATCCAATTATTTGTAACGGGCTGTCTATCATCCGCCATACGATGCTCGAATTTGTCTATCTATTTTTTTGCGTTGCTCCGCTCTGTTCCAGCGGGCAGATTCCTCTTCACCGTTTTTGATCCGCTGCTTATTAAGCCAGAGGATTTCTTTAATTCGCTTTTCTATATCGCGTTTTTCTGTATTCCTGCTGTAGGATGAGTTTAGTTCCTGCTCTGCTTCTATTAAGCTGTTTTATCCCTACCCATTCGGGTTGAAAATGCAACAACATTCAAACACTTTCTGTGCTAGTGGTGTAGAATCAAGTTATTTTGTTCATAATTAATTCATCATAAGGCCAGAGTACGAATGTCAGAATCTGAGATACAATCAAGACGGACGTTTGCCATTATTTCGCACCCGGATGCGGGTAAAACCACGCTCACTGAAAAGCTTTTGTTGTGGGGAGGAGTCATCCAATTAGCGGGAACAGTAAAAGCGCGCAAAGCAGCACACCATGCAACTTCTGACTGGATGGCTTTAGAAAAGGAACGAGGGATATCGGTAACTACGTCCGTGATGCAGTTTCCTTATCAGGGATGTATTTTTAACCTGTTAGATACACCAGGACACGTTGACTTCTCGGAAGATACCTACCGTACCTTAACGGCTGTGGATTCTGCTTTGATGGTGATTGATGCGGCTAAGGGTGTGGAGCCGCGTACACAAAAGTTACTCGAGATTTGTCGTTTACGCCAGATTCCAATTCTGACATTTATAAATAAAATGGATAGAGAAGCCCGGCCGCCTATTGAACTTTTAGATGATATTGAATCGACTTTAGGGATTTCTTGTGCGCCGATGACTTGGCCTATTGGTATGGGAAAACAATTTAAGGGTGTTTACCATATACCAGAAGACAAAGTTTATTTTTATGCACCTTCAAGTAATTTAACACGAAAAGATAGTGAGTGCTTTGCGGGGTTACAAGATATAAAAATAAAAGAGAGGATAGGTTTTTGGTATGATGAATTACAGGAAGAATTAGCCCTTATCAAAGGGGTATGTCCTGTATTTAATGAGCAGGACTATCGAAATGGAAAATTAACACCGGTATTTTTTGGTTCAGCCATTAACAATTTCGGTATACAAGAATTATTAGCGGCGTTTGTCAAATTTGCGCCGTTTCCACAGCCCAGACAAACGGATGTTCGCTTAGTAAAACCCGAAGAGGAAGCGTTTAGTGGGTTTGTATTTAAGATTCAGGCGAATATGGATCCTGCACATCGAGATAGAATTGCTTTTCTACGTATATGCTCTGGAAAATATACGCCAGGGATGAAGCTTTATCATGTGCGTACACAACGTGAAATAACTATTAACAATGCACTTACATTCATGGCAGGTGATCGTAATCGAATAGAAGAAGCTTGGCCGGGTGATATTATTGGTTTACATAACCATGGTACGATACAAATTGGTGATAGCTTTACTAGCGGCGAAGCTTTAAAATTTATAGGCATTCCTTCATTTTCTCCTGAGTTATTTCGACGAGTACATCTAAAAGATCCCCTCAAATCAAAGGCCTTATTAAAAGGTTTGCTTCAGTTGTCAGAGGAAGGTGCGATACAAATTTTTCGGCCGCTTGCAAGCAGTGATTTGATTTTAGGTGCTATTGGGGTTTTACAATTTGATGTTGTTGCATACCGTTTAAAGTATGAATATAAAGTGGAGTGTGCTTATGAGCCAATAAATATTGTGACAGCACACTGGGTTAGTAGCGACGATCCAAAACAATTGGAAGAATTCAAAATAAAAGCTTTTGGGCATTTGGCGCTCGACAGTAAGGAAAACCTTGCTTATTTAGCGCCCAGTCGTGTCAATTTAAATTTGACTATAGAGCGTTGGCCGACACTTCATTTTTCTAAACTCAAGGAGGTTTAATGAGAGGAAAATAATTATTAACTTTTTAATAATAGGAAAAAAACATGCAAGAAGATAGACATTTATTGCCTTCAGTTGTTAAGGTTGCTAGAGATGCAATAAAAGCTAATCATGCGAAATCTGGACTTATTTCTAATGTAAGTTATGGATTGCGTAGTGCGTTAACCAGTATCATGGGTATGGCGCAACTCTTAATGATGGATTGTTTACTACCCGCTCAGAAACAGTATGCAATGGATATTTTTCATGTCAGTGAATCTATCCTTCCTTTAATTAATCGCTTATTAAACCTTTCTGAACGTGAAATGCAGCAAATTGGATTGAAAGTTCATCCTTTTAATTTAAAGGCCTTATTAGAAAAAGTAATAAAACAATTATTGTTTCAAGCCAAATCGAAAGGTATACAGTTTTTACTGGATTATCCGAGCTCTATTCCTACCGACGTAGTGGGTGATTCTGATTTGGTTCATCAGATAGTGATACAGTTAAGTAGCCATGCACTTAAAAATACAGAACAGGGTACAGTTACAGTGCAGGTTGCTTATGAGTCAAATAAGATAGAATCAGAAGATAACTTTAGCATCAGTATTAAAGATAATGGCAAAGGGATGCAAAAGAATGAACTTATAAATTTACAATCTTGTATCGATGAGAGTGATTCATATCGTACACAGGATTATAGAAATATTGATTTAGGGATGGTTATTACTTTAGCTTATATAAAATTGTTAAACGGTAGTTTAGACGTGGAAAGTAGTCCAGGGAAAGGAAGTTTATTTGTTTGTCGAATTCCACTAAAACAAACAGAGGGTTTACATGAAGTAGTAATACCGACAAATACTACCAAACCTTTGGTAGTTTCATTTGCTAAATTACGTATTTTATTGATTGAAGACAATGAAATTATTAGGTTATTCTACGAGTCCTTATTAGGAAAAATAGCCGGTTGTTCTGTAGATAGTGCAAGTAATGCGCAGATGGCTTTGAAATACTATATGGAATCTGATTATGATCTTATTCTTATGGACATTTGTTTGCCTGATAGCGATGGAGTGACCATAACACAAATTATCCGACAGCAGGAAGCGAAAGGAGAGCGAATACCCATTATTGCTATAACGGCTCGAGATAGGGTTAAAGACAAAGAAAAATTTATTGAAGCAGGCATCGACGAAGTACTAATTAAGCCTAAGCCTAATAATCTAGAAGAAATAATTGCACTATTAGAAAGGTGGGTTCTTTCGGCGAAGCTCTCTGGTAGAAGCGAAGTTTAGTTCAATGTTCTTATTTGTAGTCGCTCTTGGTGTAGAGAAATTTGGACACCTGTTTTGCTTGAAGTCTGTTGTAAATCTTCGCTTAGCCAATAATGACCTGCAATAGCTATTAATTCTGCTTCTAAGTTTTTACAGAAAATATGCGTATTTTGATTACCCATTACCCCTGCTAAGGCACGGCCTTTTAATTTTCCATAGATATGAATATTTCCATCCGCTAATAATTCTGCACCAGGACTTACTGAAGCGAGAACAATTAAATCACTATTTTTAGCATAAATTTGCTGCCCAGAACGCACAGGCTGAGTAATAACTTTAGCGGTTGCGGTGAATGATGGTTTAGCGGTTGCTTCTGTACTTTCTGGTTTTATACTAGACAAAACCGCAAGTCCTGCCTGAACACTCAATGTCTGTTGTTCAGCATTGCCGCCACGAATTCCAACAGGAATAAGTCCATAACGGCGTAAACAACTAATAATAGCAAGGAAATCAATAGACTGGTTTGGGTTAGCCTTTAAGGAAGCTAGGTCTAAGATAATAGGGAGTTGTTGAAAAAACTGTGGTGTTTGATCTATCAAAGACTTTAATTGTTCTTGGATAAATGCAGGATCGGCATTGAATAAATGCAATGTAGTCAAGGTAAATAGACTCGCCTTTAGTTTAAAGGCTTCTTGTGATGTTCCTGCCAGGTTGTACATAAAAAACTCACCTATACTAGGGTATAGCCGCCATTTGTCACGATGATGGTCATATACTCTTCGCGCTTGGATTTTTGGCTGTGTTGCCGCTCAACTCGCAATCCTCATGTATGTTTTATACACTGCGGTTGCTTCGTTTTTGCGGCGCCTTGCCAAAGGCCCAATTGCTGTGAGTATAAACCGCGGTATTTTCTGCGTTTCGTTACTCACATACGCTTAAGTATGCTCCGTTACGATACTCGAAAAACCACGCTTTCTGACTCATCCTCGCTAAATGACGACATACCCTACTAAATACTCCAAATAAGGACTAAACATTATATACTAAAAATTGACAACCTACGTTTTTGCATAGGATGCCATCATGAAAAAGATTTGGTTGAATCGCTACCAGCAACAAGTGCCAGCCGAAATTAATCCTGATATTTATTCTTCGCTCAGCACATTATTTGAGGAATCATGCAAAAAATTTAAAAATTTACCGGCGCTTAGTTTTTTTAACACGTCAATTAGCTACCAAAAATGGTCAAAATTGAGTGAAAGTTTTGCAGCTTATCTTCAAAAAGAGCTAGGTTTAAAAAAGGGGGATAGAGTGGCTGTAATGCTTCCCAATTGTCCACAGTATATGATTTCTGTTTTTGGGATATTGCGGGCTGGGTTGACGGTTGTTAATGTAAATCCGCTTTATACAACGCCAGAACTTATTCAACAAATTAAGCATTCTCAAGCAAAAGCGATCATTATATTGTCAGATTTCCTAACGACTCTCACGGGTGATCTAAAAGAGACTCGTATCAAATACGTAATTACAAGTAATTTAGGAGATATATTACCTTGGCCGCGTTCATGGATAGTAAGTTGGTTTGCTGCACGTATGATAAAAAATAATAAACAAAGCGCAATTCATTTTTTGCCAATTCAATTTTCAAAAATTCTAAAACAAGGACGCCATTTATGTTTAGAACCCCTATCACAGAAAAAAGAAGATATTGCCTTTTTACAATACACAGGAGGTACGACAGGAAAACCAAAAGCCGCGATGCTAACGCATCGTAATATGTTAGCTAATATTGAGCAACTAACGGTTTGGGTAAGACCTATTTTGAAAGAAGGCTCAGAAACAATGATTACTGCTTTACCGCTTTATCATATTTTTTCATTGATGGTTAATGGTTTAATAGGATTACGCTTAGGAGCAAATAATGTCTTAATCCCCGATGCAAGAAATATTAAACAACTAATCCGTGTGTTGGGTGAACGGCGTTTTAGTGTATTACTTGGCGTTAATACTTTATTTAAAGCACTTCTAAAACAAGCGGCATTTTTACAATTAGATTTTGCTTCATTAAAGATTGCATTAGGCGGTGGCGCTCCTTTGCAAACCTCCGTGAAGGAACGTTGGAAGCAAGTTACAGGAAAATTACTATTGGAAGGTTATGGCCTTACAGAAGCCTCTCCCGTAGTTTGTGCTCCTCCGTGGGATTTGATCGTTTCTGGTAACCATGTCGGTTTACCGCTGCCTTCTACAGACATTTGTTTACAGAACGAACAAGGTTTTGAGGTGGCTTTGGGAGAAGTCGGTGAGCTATGTATTAAAGGACCTCAAGTGATGAAGGCTTATTGGACTTGGCCGGCGGAAAACATTAACGCTTTTGATAAAGCAGGTTGGTTGTTGACGGGGGACTTGGCGCGTGTTGATCAACAAGGATTTGTTTTTATTGTTGGTCGTAAGAAAGAGCTAATTATTGTTTCTGGATTTAATGTTTATCCAAGCGAAATAGAAACAGTCATTCAAAAACATCCTAAGGTACACGAAGTGGCTGTTATCGGTGTTCCTTCTGAGGTTACTGGTGAAGCTATCAAGGCATTTGTTGTTCCGCAAAGTAATGCATTAACTGAAAAAGAATTATTAGATTATTGCCGTCAGTATCTTACTGGTTATAAATTGCCTGCTAAAATTGTGTTTCTTTCCCGTCTGCCAAAATCATCGTTAGGAAAGATTCTGAAAAAAAAATTAAATTAAAATTTTAATATTTTAAATTTTATTTAAAATTTATGAATTAATTTGACAAAATTAATTCATAAATATAATCTCTCTTTTTGTTATAGTTTATTAAATATTTAATTTATTTTTTTTATTAATTTTTATAAATTATAATATTTAAAATATTGCATTTTTAGTAAAATAATAATAAACAGAGGTGTTTTATGGGCAGTAAATATTTAGATTTATCAGGTAAGTTTAAAAAAAGAATGAAATTAATAGAAGATTTTAATCCGGATTATTATTTCTTACATGACTGCTGCGTTGATTTTTTCAATAAAATTGAATCTTTATCACCAAGAAAAACCATTTTTTTTATTAAAAAATTTGATTTTAATTCATTGTATAAATTTAATGCTAGCGGAGAGGTGTGCTTGGTAGAAAAAAATTATTTTATTCTAAGTGAAATGATAACATTGGCCATTGATAAATATGGCGTTGATGCCGTCGTGAAATATTTATTACCAGAAAGTATTGAGCATGCCAAAAGTAGTTTATTTTATAACTTGCTAAACCTTTTCTTGTCATTATTTCGTAAAACAAAAATTAATATAAAAAATGGCTATGGTTCAAGTGCGGCTTTAGCTGAAGCGGTTAATGATTTAAGAGATTTAAAAGATAGAAAAGATTTACCCTCTTTGGATAGAGGTGAAGCGTTTAGTCAGGCGCTATCAACGCTTTGTTTATTGACTTTTAACAAATATGCTACTCCCATAAAAAAATCTAATTATTTTGAGGATAATTTAAAGAAAGCGGCTAAAAATAAATTGGTTATAGAAAGTAACTTAAATGTTGGAAAAAAATGGTGGGATGATATTAAAAGCAAATCTGCCTCTACTCCTAGTTCTGTTTATTCAGATCCTTCTAATCATATCTATGAAGAAATAGACGATGGGTGGTCTGAATCGGAATGGGATAATGGCGAGTCCCAATATAGTGAACATGGTTCTGTAACAGGAGAATCTATTTATGAAAATTTACCAACTCATATTGTAGTAGACACCGATGGAACACCTCCCCTTTCCTTTACTACAGAACAGAGTGCTATAGCATCATCACCAACGTCTTTACTTCCTACGGATCCGAGTGTTTTAGGAGTGCCACCATCTCCGTTTCCTTTTCCTCCTTCTGGATCAGTGCCGCCACCACCTCCGCTACCGCCCGGACCTGAGAAAAAAGAAAGCTCAGAGCAGATAAATCCAACTGCTGGAGAAGATACAGATTTGTCTGAACACAGTAAGCCAAATTTAATACCAATTCCAGTTAACATGGTTGATGAACTTAAACAACGTAAAGCTAATCCGCAAAGAAAGCAAAAATCAGAGCTTTCTGTAAAAGAAATAAACGAATCTCTTCTCGATACGTGGGAAAGCGATATCAATAACCAGCTTTCTGATTTAAAGGAAAAAAATACAATAATAAGCCTAGACGAGAGTGAAGCATCGAGTAATATTTTGAAAAAAATCAAGGATGTAATGGTTGGTGAGCGGGGAAATTTAAAGAGTCAGTTAGACATTATTTTATCGATGAAGGATATTTATATTAAAGCTAATAGATTAAGGAGTAACATAAGTAAATGTCAGGAACGATATTTGAAACTTGAAGCTAAATCAGTGTCGTGTGATACCGAAACAAAAGAGAAAGAAAAATTACTATCCCGTATTACTCGGAAATTAAAAAAGGCAAAAACTGAATTAGTAAAGTTAGATGAAAGTTTAAAGAAAGAGGTTGAGCAAATAAAAAAATATCAGAGTATGAACACTAAGTTAAAAATGAAGATGCAAGTACTAGAGGAGATAAAAATTAAAATAAAGGAGAATGAGAAAGATGAAACTGAAGAAGCTAAAAAGGTTTATTTACAAGATGAAATAGCGCAGTTAGAAGAAAAATTAAATTCTATAGATAAGTTTATAGATAGTATAAGGCAAGGATTAGCACCAGATAGCCGTTTACAATGTGCTTTACAGAAACGTGCGACTGCTAGTCAAGTTTCTTCTAGTGAAGAAAGTGGATTAAGTGCTATTAGTGATAGCGATTGGAGCGATCCAGAAGACAAACCTCCTATTGATCTAAAAATAGTGGATAAATTAAGTGAAAGTCCTTCAGATACAGATTCAGGCCATCAAAGTGGCTCAGAAAATGAAAGTGGTAGACATACTCCAGAGTCTATTAAGCCAAAAGAATTGGCTAATGCTTTACAAGGACCTAGTTTTTTTACAGGCTCACTTAATAAGCCGTCTGTGCTTCAAAATAATTATGTGTCTTCTTCGTTGACAATCGGCAATACAGGTACCTAACTTAAAAAAATTAAGAGCGTATCAATTCGTTAAGTATCGTAAAAAGGGCATTTTAGAATGCCCTTTTTTATTTCCTAATTTTAAAACTAGGCTATTTCCAGGAGAATTAGCCTTTGTTTTTAGGAAATTTTATTTCCACTTTTAATCCTGTTCCTTCATCAGGCTTATCTAAATGGATAGATCCATGATGGAGGCTGGTAATTTGTTCGACGATGGCGAGCCCTAAACCACTTCCCTGTACGTTGCTTCCTAATACACGGAAAAAGCGTTCAAATACACGTGCACGTAATTTAGAGGGAATTCCAGGACCATTGTCGATGACTTGTAAAAGAATAGCATCAGGTAGGTTTAAAATAATAACTTTGACTATCCCTTCACGGGGTGTATAGCGTATTGCATTATCAACAAGATTGCGAATTAAAACATGTAAGCCAGTAGAGTTTCCTAATAGTTTATATTCCGTATCTTTAGCGATGAGTTCAATTTCAATTTGTTTTAAAACAGCTTGTGGCGCCAATTGTGCTATAACCTCAGCCGCTATTCGCGCCAAATTAACGTGTGTGAAGTGTTCCGGCATAATTGTTTCAGGGCTTAAACGGCAGAGCGTTAGCAATTGTTGGATGACGTGCGTACAGCGATCAACACTGGAAATGACTTGTTTTAAATGCAAATAGCACTCTTGCGGATCAATCGCTTTAAGAGCAAGCTGTGCTTGGGTTTTCAGGGCAGCAAGTGGTGTGTGGAGTTCATGTGCAGCATCTGCAGCAAATCGTTGTTCGCGTTCAAATGCTTGCTGTAAACGTAAAAAAAGTTTATTGAGTTCGTCTACTAAAGGACTAATTTCTATTGGAACTTCATTGAGATCAACGGGATCAAGGTGATCCGCTGCACGTTCGGCGACTTCTTTAGCAAAAAAACGAATGCTTTTTAACCCACTACCAATGATGAGCCAAATGAAAAGTCCCGATAATGGATAAATGAGTAATGTGAGGTAGGTATCGTCGATGAGCATGTGGCGAATCATAGTATAACGTGACGTATACTGCTCAGCGATTGCAAGAATTATACCTTGTTGACGATCATAAATAGTAAAAGTACGCCACTTTTGCCCATTAATTGTTTTATCACTGAGTCCAGGTTTACCGATTAATGGAATAGTAGGTGCTTTAGGTGAGTTTAATAGAAGTTTGCCATTGCCATCCCATAATTGAAATTTATAGCGATTATCCTCTTGAGTAACTTCATTTTTTAAATTTGCATTATCGAGAAATTTTTTTGTGGGAAATGTGCTAGCATTTAATTGAGATTGAATTGCTTGAAGTTTGGAAGGCGTTAATAGGTGTGGTGTATGCGTAATTGTTTTCAGTAACGAACCCGTTTCTACTAACAGATTGTCTAAACTATCATTAATAGCTTGGCAGTCAATATAATAATTACCAAATGCTGTAATAATAATTGTAGCGACAACGGTGGTTAGTAAATTAAATAATAAAAACCGCCTAATGGAGAGAATCGTATACATTAATTATTTTCCTTCTCTGCCATGTAACCTACACCGCGAATAGTGCGAATAAAATTAATTCCTACTAATTTTTTACGTATATTATGGACGTGTACTTCGAGTGTATTGCTATCAATTTCGTCGTCCCAGCCATATAGGCATTGATTCAGGGAGTCGCGAGAGATGACATGACCAGCATTTTCTAATAGTTTTTGTAATAAACTAAATTCTCGGCGTGAAAGATTGACTTCTTGTCCTTTAGCGGTAACAGTAAATGCACTGGGATCGAGCTCAATATCACGATATGTTAAAATAGGGGCAGCTCGATTACTCGAAAAGCGGCGTTGTAAGGCTCGAATTCTTGCAGATAACTCATCTAAATCAAAAGGTTTCGTCATGTAGTCATCAGAACCGCTGTCTAAACCTTTTATTTTATCTTCTACAGAATGACGGGCTGTTAGGATAAGAACTGGGGTGGTTACACCGGCGGCACGCATTTCGCTCAAAACAGTTAAACCGGCTAAACCAGGTAGGTTCAAATCGAGTAAAATAACATCAAAGGCTTCTACTTTAATAAAGCTTAAGGCTGTTTTGCCATCCGTAAGCCAATCTACTGTATAACCGTAGTGTTTGAGTCCCTTATAAATGCCATCCCCTAAGGATTCATCATCTTCAACTAAAAGAATGCGCATAATTTCCTCTTTATTATTATTATTTTAGGACTAGATTATTGAGGTGGAAGTCAAAACACTTCCAAGTCAGTATAAGTCGTAGGTTATAGATTCTTTCATCGAGTGTATAAATTTCAACTGGACAAAGCGAGGACTAATAATTTATGAAGCTAAATATCAAAGCCTTGTTCAAATAAAATTAACTGTACGACCCTATTTTGAATAGGGTCTAATAAACTGTATAAGCTATTAAATGTCAATACGATCGGGTTAAAATCTCCGACCTATTTTAATAAGGCTAGAAATGTTTTTTCTGTTAAACAGGTGATTCCTAATTTTTTGGCCTGACTGAATTTTGAACCTGGATCCTTTCCCACTAGGACATAATCCGTTTTTTTGCTAACACTGTTACTGACTTTTGCCCCTTGTGTTTGGAGCAGGCTTATTGCTTTTTCACGGGTTAAATTTTCTAAACTCCCTGTCAAAACAAAGGTTTTTCCGTTTACGGTAGATTGTTTTTTTACTGATGTTGGTTTTGGCCAATGGATACCCGCCGCTAGAAGACGCTGAATTATTTCTCTATTATGCGTTTCGGTAAAAAATTTCTTAATATGCATAGCAACAATGGGCCCAATATCGGGGATAGATTGAAGTGTTTCTTCATTAGCTTGCATCAGGGATTTAAGCTGTTGAAAGTGATTAGCCAGCGAAAAAGCCGTGGAAATACCTACATCGCGAATGCCTAAGGCATAAAGAAAACGGGTAAATGTCGTTTTTTTACTATTTACGATGGCATTACATAATTTAACAGCAGATTTTTCTCCAAGGCGCTCTAAGTCAGCCAATGGTGTAGGCATAAGTGTATATAAATCAGCGACATCTTTAATAATTTCTTTTTCAACAAGTTGGTCGACGATCTTATCGCCTAACCCTTCTATATTCATGGCTTTACGGGAGGCAAAATGCTTAATGGCTTCTTTGAGCTGAGCGGGGCAGTATAGGGCGCCATTACAACGTGCAGCAGCCTCTTGAGGTGATTTAGTCACTTCTGATCCACAGATAGGGCAATGTTTTGGAAGTTGTACGGGAAGGGTCTGTTTGGGCCGTTTTTCTTTGATAACGCGGACGACTTCTGGTATGACATCGCCGGCGCGCCGAACAACGACCGTATCCCCCACACGGATATCTTTACGTTTTATCTCATCAATATTGTGTAAAGTGGCATTACTAACCGTAGCTCCGCCGACAAAGACAGGTTTTAAGCGTGCTACGGGGGTTAGTGCGCCGGTACGGCCCACTTGGAACTCTATGGCTAATATATGGCTTAATTCTTCTTGTGCTGGAAACTTATGGGCTAATGCCCAGCGTGGATCGCGTGATTTAAAACCAAGCTGTTTTTGCAATGCGATGGAGTTTACTTTGTAAACGACACCATCGATTTCATAGGGAAGGTCTGCTCGTAGCTCAGCTATTTTGTGGTAATAGGCTAAACAGGCTTCAATGCCCGCAGCGCTTTCGGTTTGTGGGCAGCGAGGAAGACCCCAACTTTCGAACTGTTGTAGGATTTCTGTATGTTTGTCAGCTAATCTTCCTTTTTTAAATTCTCCTACGCTATGTGTGAAGAAAGCTAAGGCGCGCTTTGCTGTTATTTTCGGATCTAATTGGCGCAGGCTACCGGCAGCCGCATTGCGTGGGTTGACAAAAGTTTTTTCGCCAGCTTGTTTTAGCCGATCATTGAGTTGTTGAAAGGCTTTTTTGGGAATATAGACTTCACCTCGCACTTCTAAAACTTTTGGGTAATCGGAACCTCTGAGTTGCAAAGGAATCATCGCGATAGTCCGAATGTTTAAAGTAATATCTTCACCGATATTTCCATCACCGCGTGTCGCTGCACGGATTAATTTCCCATTCTCATAGGTTAAGCTAACAGCAATACCGTCTAATTTTGGCTCACATGCATATTCAATTATTTTATTGCTGGCTAATCTATCTTGAATACGTTTATTAAATGCTAAAACTTCTTTTTCAGAGAAGGCATTTTCCAGTGAGAGCATCGGTATGGCATGTTCGATTTGCTTAAAACTTGTTAAAGGCATAATACCTACGCGTTGCGTAGGTGAATCATCCGTAATCAGTTCAGGATGTTGCTTCTCTAGTTTTTGTAATTCGCGAAATAGCGCATCAAATGCAGAATCACTAATCTCAGGGTCATCAACGATATAGTAGCGATAGCTATGCTCATTTATTTTTTTTTTTAACTGTTCAATTTTTTTTAGAATAGTAGTAGCTAATTTAGGCATAAGCGTGAAGTTGTGAGCGATAGTGTGTTAATGAATTTTTTGTGAGTGCTTGTCGTTGTCCGTCGCAGAGTATTCCACCTAAATCTTGAATTAGGAGTTGCGCCGTTTCTAACATTAACTCAAATGTATTAAGGCTATTTTTGTTATTAACCGACATAAATAAACAAAGTCCAGGAGAGAGTATCTCGCCGATATGCGTTAGATCAAAGGTGCCAGGTTCAATAGCTGAAGCAAGGCTAAATAAGCGTTCTTTTTTTTCGTTAGGATCAGAATAATAATGAAAGATATTCATTTCTCCATAGTGGAATCCAGCACTGCTGAGGGTTTGTAGCAGTTCATAGCCTCCATAAGGTCTTTCTTCTGCGGCAAGTAATTGTAAAATTATAAGTGTGTCATGGGTGTTTGATTGTTGTTTTTTCTTTATTTCGTTAGAGAGAGATTGGGTAAAGGTAGTTTTCTGAAGTTCTTTATTTGAATCATGAATATCGTCTGTTAAGTCTTTTGTAGAATCCATAGGTGCAGTTGATACTTCTTCCTTTTTGCTACGGAAATTTCCATATTGCCAAATCACAAGAATTAATCCGAAAATTCCAAGAAAAACAATACTGGGTAGAATAATCAGCAAGTAATCGATATCCATAATGATAATAAAACCTCAGTTAATAATAAGTTTCCCTACATGAAATATTGCTGTGTACTGGAATAGACCGCTTAAGCGGCTGCGATCTCCATTGCTCTTTCAACATCTACGGCTACTAAACGTGATACGCCTGGCTCATGCATAGTGACACCTGCTAAGTGTTGGGCCATTTCGATAGCCACTTTATTATGACTAATAAAAATGAATTGAACATCCTTAGACATTTCTTTGACTAATTTGCAAAACCTGAGGACATTTGTATCATCTAGCGGTGCATCAACTTCATCTAGCATGCAAAAAGGAGCTGGATTGAGTTGAAAAAATGAAAAGACTAAAGCCGTTGCTGTCAATGCTTTTTCGCCTCCAGAAAGTAATTGGATACTACTATTCCGTTTTCCAGGTGGTTGCGCCATGATACAAACACCGCTGCTTAATAAGTCTGGATCAGACAGCTGTAATGATGCTTCTCCGCCTGAGAATAAGCGAGGAAATAACGCAGTAAAGTTTTGATTAATCTTATCAAACGTTTCTTTAAAGCGACTACGTGTTTCTTTATCCATTTTTTGTATGGCTGTTTGTAACGTTTCTAATGCTTCGGTTAAGTCTTGATATTGTGCATCTAAGTAGGTTTTTCTTTCTAGAACTGATTGATGTTCTTCTAAAGCAGCTAGATTAACAGCGCCAATCTGTTCGATACGACGTGTGACTTCAGCAAGTTGTGTTTCATAAACATGAATATCAGCGTCTGTTGGTAATTCTTGTAAAAGCGTATTTAGCTCATAATTTTGTTCATGCAATTGTTCTTCTAGCGTTTTAGCACGTACGCGTAGTTCTTGGCATTGTAAACGGTGCTGTTCTAAATCATCGCGATCCATGCTAAGGTTAGTTTCTAAGTTTTGTGTTTGTGCTTCCTTTTGTTTTAGTTGTTGCTCGATTGCTTGAAGTGTCGCTTGATTTTCTTTGAGCTGGCTAGCTAATTGATTGCGTTGATTTGTTTGTGTTTCAAGCGCTTGTTTTATTGTATGCAGCGGATTTTCTGCGCCTTCCAGTGTTTGATGAAGATCAGCTATACGTTTTTTAGCTTGTTCTTGTTGGTTTTGTAGCCGAGTCAATGTTTCTTGCGTTGTTTTTAATTGATGTTTTGTCGTTTGGCAGCGTAATTCCAGTTGATGTAATTGTGTTTCATTGTTTTTTGCTTTTTCTGTTGCTTGATTAAACTGTGTTTGAATCACATTTTTATTTTCAAGCAAACTTTGACGCTGTTTTTCAATTTCAACAAGCTGTGTTTGTGTTGTTTTTTGATCAAGCTCTGCTTGATGTAACGTTGTTTGTGCTTCATCAAATTGTTGCTTGTTTTCTTGAAGCTCTTGTTGGGTAAGTAGTAGACGTTGTTGTGCTTGAGTCAAGCGAACTATTTTGACTTGATGACGTGCTTTTAAATCAGCTTGATGGGACATCAATTCCGTCAATTGTTTTTGTTTTTCGAGTTGTTTTTCTTCCAGTTCCTTGAGTTGTTTTTGTATCGCTAGGTAATTCGCTTGTTTTTTATCAATTTGAATCTGGAGTTCTATTTGTTCCTTTTTTAATGTGTTTATTTCACGTTCTCGTTGTAATAGGCCAGTTTTAGCAGAACTATTGGCGCTTAAACTAACCCAGTGGTTACCGAGACAGATCCCTTCACGCGTGATAATAGACTCATATCCTTTTAATTGTTTAGTATGCGCTAATGCTTCGGTGATAGTTTCTGCTGCATAAACACCCACTAATAAATTATCTAAGGGCCAAGGTGCGGTTAATTTTGTACTGAGTAATTTTAATGGAAGTTGGGACTCAAAATTTGTAACCGCGTGCTGACAGGGCGTAGATTTTGTCATCAGACTTAACGAACTATTTGGTAGAGATTGATTTAAGAAATCATTTAAAGAGTCGCGATCGGTAAAGCAAACCGCTTGTATATGTTGATTTAAAGCGACTTCTACTGCACGTTCCCAGCCGGATTCTACCTGTACTAATTGAGCGAGACGTGGATGTTCCGTCAAATTATGTTGTTTAAGCCAGGTAAGTAGCGATTGTTCACGTTGGCCCAGTGCTTCTTGTTGTAATGCTATTAAAGAAGCACTATGGCCCTGATTGGTTTGTAAACGGCTTTTACAAGCATCTAATTCTTTTGCGAGTTGCTGTAAACTAGCACGTTGTTCATTGATTTGTTGCCTTACTTGTTCTTGTGCAGATTGTGTTGTTTGTTGTTTTTGTTGTGAATCGTTGAGTGCTGTTTCCAGTGCCTGCGTATCATTGTCATCGCTAAGGATTTGATTTTGTTCGTGTTGTTCTTGCTCTAAACGCTCAAATCGTTTTTTTAGATTTTGGCATTGTTGCTGATAGTGTTGACTTTGCGTTTGCGCAATACGATTTTGTTGCGTTAGTTGACCACTATTTGCTTGAAATTTTTCCCAGTGTGTTTGCCAATTTTTTAACTCGTGATCAGTTTTTTTTAAGTCAGCTTGACTTTGTTCAGAGGCTTCTTTAATTTCTTTCCATTCTTTATCCAGTGTTTCTATCGTTTTTTTTAAGCCATTTTGTGTCGTTTGGTTTTCTTGAAATCGTTGATCTAAAAATATATTTTTTTGCGTGAGTTCTATTTCTTCCTGTTGATTTTGTTTAAATTGTGCCGTTTGGCCACGTAGTTTTTCTTCTAAACGCGTTATTTCATTGCCTAATTCATAGTAATGATTTTGAAGGGTATCGCACTGTATTCTTGCTTGTGTTTGCTGCTCGCGTTCTTGCGCTATAGCTTTTAGTAAGGTTTGTTGTTCGCTATGGGTCTCATTAACTTGTTCTTCCATGTCTTTTATAGAGATTGATTGAGATTCCAGTTGTTTGTTAAGTACCCGGTAACGTAATGCTTGTAAGTTAGCTTTCAGCGAGCGTTCATCTTGTTTAAAGGCTTTGTAACGTTCTGCTGCATTGGATTGGCGCTGTAAGTGTTTAGCTTGCTTGGTCAATTCTTCGCGGAGATCATTGAGTCGATTTAGATTTTCTTGCGTGTGCTCTAATCGATTTTCAGTCTCACGGCGTCGTTCTTTATATTTCGAAATCCCGGCGGCTTCTTCTATAAATGCACGTAAATCATCGGGCTTAGCTTCTACAACCCGCGAGATCATCCCCTGTTCTATGATGGCATAGCTTCGAGGGCCTAAACCTGTGCCTAAAAAGATGTCTCGTATATCACGCCGGCGGCAACGCGTGCCATTGAGGGTATAAATAGATTGACCTTCACGTGTGATTTCACGTCGGATAGAAATTTGTGCATAGCTACTATATTGACCGCCGAGACTGGCGTCTGAGTTGTCAAAGTTGAGCTCAATACTTGCTTGACCTAAAGGTTTACGTGTGGTGCAACCATTGAAAATAACATCATCAAGGGATTGCCCGCGTAATTGTTTAGCGGAGCTTTCGCCCATGACCCAGCGAATAGCATCAATAATATTTGATTTTCCACAGCCGTTAGGACCTACAATCGCTGTAAGGTTGCTGGGAAAGGCTAGGGTAGTGGGGTCTACAAAAGATTTGAAACCCGCTAATCTGATACTCTCTAATCGCATAAATAGAGCAAACCAATATTAACATTAACAATAATTGCGAAAGTATAGCATTTCCATCGAATAGAGCGATAAATTGAAAAAAACGAAAATTATGAAACGATAAGAGGGTGCCGTCAATTGTGCTAGGATGAGACAAAAAGCGTTGTTTTTTGAGTAGCAAAGAAAGCACTTGAAATTGCGAACTTGCAACTTCAAGTGCTATGGGTATATTCAAACTATCTTATTAATCTTCAGGCTTGTTTATTGAACTGGATGAAGTCTACCGTCTGGGCCTCGGTAAAATCGTCCTTGGTTATTGTTGTTGTTTGTGCCCCGTGCGAGGGAACTACCTGCAACAGCACCAAGTCCTGCGCCAGCGATAGTAGCAACCGTTCGGCCTGTACCGTTACCGATTGTACTACCTAAAATGCCGCCAACAGCTGCACCACCTAATCCACCGGCAACGGCACGTTGATCCGGAGACATGGTGTCACAAGCGGTCAGTCCCATTAAGGCAACGCCGATTAGTAGAAAAGAATTGAACTTTTTCATGATTTTAACTCCATGAAGTAAAACATTTTGGTGTATTTTTATTCATTGTCTCTTAAGAAAAGTATAGGTAGGGGATGGGGGATTTACCAGATAACTGTATACTCAGCTTATAAAAGTGTCGTCTTTTGTTTGGTTTCGTTGTTGGATTGCCTTTTCCGATGCGCATGTACTACGTGTACATTGTGCTTAAGGCAATCCGCCTAGAAGCCAAGCAAACTACGACGTTTTTATAGGTTGAATTATCCAATTTAAGAAGGAGATTGTGTGAAAAATATACAGCTTAAGGTGTTGGATCCACGATTAGGGAAAGCTTTTCCGCTCCCGTCTTATGTAACAGATGGCTCTGCAGGTTTGGATTTACGGGCTTGCCTCCAAGAAAACATCCAATTATTACCCAACCAAGTAGAAATGATCCCGACAGGTTTAGCGATCCATATTGCTCAAGCTGATTTAGCGGCTGTTATTTTGCCACGTTCAGGATTAGGCCATAAGCATGGGATTGTGTTAGGTAATTTGATTGGTTTGATAGATTCTGATTATCAGGGCGAACTTAAAATTTCTTGTTGGAACCGAGGGCAGGCTAGTTTTACTATTCAACCGGGGGATCGTATTGCCCAACTCGTATTTGTCCCTGTTATAAGAACGCAATTTGATATTGTTTCTGAGTTTGCTGAAACCGAGCGTGGTGAAGGAGGGTTCGGTCACTCAGGTGTACAATAATGCGCTTAAAATTTAAGATTTTTTACCCATTGTACTAACGAATAGTATTTTATTTCAATTTAAACGTAGCAACTTGGTCGGGGTTATCTCTGCATTAGTAAGAGTTTCTTTGATTTTTTTACTCTTAAAAAACGCGGAGGTTCCAGTTGGTTTTGATCCGTTAAATTCTCGTTTTAAAGATTGTGGCTGTTTCGAGGAGTTGAATAGATTAGCGATTGAATCTTGCGGCGGCTTTCTTAGAAAATTAATTAATTGTTCTTTTGCCTTCATTAAATTAATAAGAACTTCTGTGCTAAGTCCAAGCTGATTTTTTAACTCTTTTACTTGATTAAAAGTTTCGACAGTAAGGTTAGAAGCGATATTAATTTTTTCATCACATTTGCTAGAATATTCTTCAGGCAGTAATCGTTTCTCTTCATGCAAGCAATAAACACAGGCTTTATAGTATCTTATGACATCCAGTATTGTTTTAAATGCCTCATTTTTTGGTTTTGAATCCAGTAAATTCCACTGTAAGGTCGCTAAATAATCAAAACCATCAGCAATTAGGTTGAAAATTAAAGGTAGTAAATGTTTCTCTGGAGCTTCTTTTTCTCCAAGTAAAGTATAGTTTTTTTGAATATATTGACAATGCCTGCCTAGTTGCTGAATTAAACTATTTATATTTTTTATACGCTCTTCCGCATCATTGTTTATATTATTGGGCGCACTTGCCAAATGTTTTTTTAAATCAATATAGGCTTCTATGGTAGCAAGTCTTTCCTCTAATATTGTTTTTAATTTTACATCTTGCGGATAAAGTGAAATTTCATATTGTATTCCTTCTCTATACTTAGTTAATAGTTTATCCATTATATTATCTTGATTTTCGAAGACATTTTCGGGTGAGATAAGTAGCAATTTTTCCTCAATAGGCAATACTTTATCGTTCCAGTGTTCTGGAGAAGGTATTTTAGAAAGGTTTTTATTATTATTGTTTGGCATATATTTTTGTACTTAGGAGAAAATTGCTATTTAATGGGTTCTCTAAGAAGAGAAGATTTTATGAGTGCAGTAAGAGTACTAGTTTTTTCTTAAAAAAAGCTTAATTTAAGTGAAAGTTTTGATAAAGCTAGTGAGTAGAGTGGGAAAACAACAGTATATTCAATATTGTTTAAAATTTATTATTTATACGTTCAAACAAATATACTTAATTTCTAGATAGTCTTCGATGCCATATTTAGATCCTTCACGCCCTATTCCAGATTGTTTGAATCCGCCAAAAGGAGCAACTTCGTTGGATGTGCGTCCAGTATTGATACCAACAATGCCATAATCAAGCTGTGCTGAAACCTGAAAAATCTTATTTATATGCGTTGTATAAAAATATGCTGCAAGACCAAACTCGGTTGCATTGGCTGCATTAATTACTTCTTCGGTATTAGAAAATTTAAACAAAGCAGCGACAGGGCCAAAGGTTTCTTCTTTTGCAAGAAGCATGGTTGGTAAACAGTTTTTTAATACAGTAGGTTCAAAAAAGGTTCCGCCTAATGCATGTACTTTGCCACCACAAATGAGTTCTGCCCCTTTTTCTAGTGCATCCTTGATATGCTTTTGTACTTTTTCAACCGCTTTTTGATTGATAAGTGGCCCTTGTTGGATATCCGCTTCTAATCCAGGGCCTACTTTTAGTTTTTTTACGGCAGCACTAAATTTTTTAGTAAAAACATCGTAAATTTTGTCATGGATATAAAAACGATTCGTACAAACACAGGTTTGGCCACTGTTGCGGAACTTTGCAGCGATAGCGCCAGCAACTGCATCGTCAATATTGGCGTCATCGAAAACGATAAAGGGAGCATTGCCGCCAAGTTCTAGTGAAAGTTTTTTTATTTGTGCGGCGCTTTTTTCCATCAGTGATCTTCCAACTTGTGTTGAACCAGTAAAAGAAAGTTTACGTACCGCCGTATGTTTTGCAAAGGCATTACTGATCATTTCAGAATTGCCAGTAATAACGTTAAAAACACCTGCCGGAATACCTGCTTTTTCAGCAAGTACAGTTAAAGCTAATGCAGAAAAAGGGGTTAATGATGCAGGTTTAATGACAACGGTGCATCCCGCAGCAAGTGCTGGGGCGCATTTACGTGTTATCATGGCGTTAGGGAAATTCCAAGGTGTAATAGCACCAACAACCCCTATAGGTTGTTTGGTCACAAATAGGTGTTGTCCGGGTAACTTTGCGGGAATAATATCACCATAAACCCGTTTGGCTTCCTCCGCAAACCATAAAATGAAAGAAGCACCATAGCGAATTTCTTCTTCAGCTTCTCGCAGGGGTTTCCCTTGTTCTGTAGTTAATATTATAGCGAGATCTTCGCAATTTTCTAAAATAAGTGAATACCAGCGCGTGAGTAATTGGGCGCGTTCAGCCGCTGTTTTTGATCGCCAATTGGGCCCTGCGTTTTTAGCCGCAGCAATGGCATCTTCTATAAAGTTATCTTCTAAATCAGGGACCTTTCCTATTATTTTCTGTGTGGCTGGATTGTAAACGGCGATACTTTTTTTATTTTCTATCCATTGCCCATCGATATAACATGCTCTTCTGAAAAGTTGTGCGTTTTTTAGACGCATAGCGTTACTCCCGAGGATGAGGTGTTTCCATGTTGACTTGTAGTAAGCGAATTTGACGATTATCTGCCCGTAGTACTTTGAACGATAAGTGAGCGAGGGTGATGCTTGCACCTCGTTTGGGTAGATAGCCAAACTAAATCATAAATTTTGAGATATTTCAAGCCGCCTGAGGCATTTTAATTTTTTTGGCTAAGCATAAATATGGTTAATTTCTTGGACGAATTGTTTTCTGTTTTCTCCAGTATTTTTCAAAGGTGACATCAGTAAAAAATATAATAATTTGAGCAAAATATGGATTTTCATAGAAAGTATAAAATTTTACGTTATAGTGTCTTTATAAAAGATTACGTCACTGATTACGCAGATTAACTAAGTATAATTTAGCTAAGTATTAATATAGTTGAAATTAAATTGATTAAGGAATAAAAAACATGGGAACAGAAAATAAAAAGACTGATTTAGCACCACAGGCAGCAGCTACAGCTTCAGAAAGCATGGAAACAGAAAATAAAAAGATTGATTTAACACTACAGGCAGCATCTAAAGCTTCAAAGTGTCGTGCTAAGGATGACTATAATAGATGTATAGTATCTTCTAAGCAAAAGGTAGGTATTCATAACGGTAATTGGGGAACATATACGCTACGACTAGATAGTATTGATGAAAATGGTGGATCAGTGATAGTGGCAAGTTTTCCAAATTGGGCAGATAAAACTTTTTATGTTCCTGCAGGACATATTTTAATAGCAGGTCAGAAAGCTTGGTATGGGAGGACTTGGAAAGTTATAAGAGATTATTGGGAAGAAAAAGAAGAAAAAATAGGAGATCTTAGTGAAAAAATAGATAATGAAAACGAAAAAAAAATAAAGGAACTTGAGGATAAATTAAATGAAGGCAAAGACAAAAAAATAAAGGAACTTGAGGACAAGGTAAAGGCACTTCAGGATAAATCAAATAAAGAGGAAGACATAGATAAGCTTAAGAAAAAAATAAATGAAGCAATAGAAAAAGAAATAGAGGACCTTAGGAAAAAGTTAAAGAAGGGCAATAACGAAGGCGAGGAACCAAGTGACCTTGAAGAAAGAGTAAATCAACTCGAGAAAGCATTAAGGGATGCAAGAAATAAAAAAATAAAGGGACTTAACAAAGACAAAGACAAAGACAAAGACGAAGACAAAGACGAAGACAAAGACGAAGACAAAGACGAAACAATAAAGAAATTTAAGGAAAAAATAAAGGAACTTGAGGATAAATTAAATAAAGACAAAGACAAAGAAATACAAGGACTTAAGGAAGAATTAAAGAAATTTGATGAAGAATTAAATGGTGCCAAAGACAAAGAAATAAAGAAACTTAAGAAAGAATTAGATGAAGCCAAAAACAAAAAGTTACAGGAACTTGATGAAAATTTAGATAAAGAAAACGAACTAATAGACAAAGAAGGGAAGGATAGTAAGGACGGAGAGGAAGAATCGTGTGCGTTCTGTAATTGTGCATTTTTTATTATTAATGATTCTTGTTCTTGCTGAAGAAGATCGAGAAAAGAAAGGTCTATCCTGAATTATTGCATCCTCGAAATAGAATTCGAAAAAAAGGCTTACGGGAGAGTATTCAACGAACTAAGTCAACGCTAGACTAAATAAAATTTTAGGAGTTGATAATGAAGCAAGCAATATTAAGTAAAGAATTTGAGACTGGAGATAGCGCGCTTTCAGAAAAATCCTTAACAGGAGAAGGAGCAATGTTAACTACTTTAATAAAACAAATACTTGAATCATCGCTAGACAGAAAGTTTCAAGCTAGAAATGCCACGAGACCGTTTTGGTTCGTTTGAGCCACAGCTTGTTAAGAAGCGACCAACGATTTTAATGGCAATTGCATATGGCATCACCTTATGACATCGAGGCCAATTGATCCATACGTTTTTTAGACGCATAGCGTTTTACTCCCGAGGATGAGGTGTTTCCATGTTGACTTGTAGTAAGCGAATTTGACGATTATCTGCCCGTAGTACTTTGAACGATAAGTGAGCGAGGGTGATGCTTGCACCTCGTTTGGGTAGATAACCAAAGCGGTTTGCAATAAATCCACCAATGGTATCAAATTGTTCTGTTGTAAATTTAGTATCAAAATAGGTATTAAAGTCTTCAATGGGCATGAGTGCTTTTACCTGAAATTGGTTTGGAGTTTGTTCGTGCACAAAAACTTCTTCGCTATCATCGTATTCGTCTTCAATTTCTCCGACAATTTCTTCAAGTACATCTTCAATGGTAACAAGTCCTGAAACAGCGCCGTATTCATCGACAACAATAGCCATATGATAATGTTTATGTTGGAATTCTTCGAGTAAACTATCTAAACGTTTGCTTTCAGGAATAAAGACGGCAGGACGTGTAATATCTTGGATATTAAACGTATCTTGCTGAGCTAAAGGATTATATTTCAGTAAATCTTTAGCAAGTAATAATCCAATGACTTCTTTTTGAACATTATCAAAAACAGGAAAGCGCGAGTGACCCGACCCTATAACAAGCGGTAAAACCTCAGAGAGAGAAGCTGTGTTTGAAATAACAGTCATCTTAGCGCTAGGCACCATAATATCTCGTACGTGTTGGTCTGATATTTGTAAGACGCCTTCTAGCATTTTTAGCGCTTGCGCATTAAGTAATTTACGTTGTTCTGAAATGCGTAATAGCTCGATGAGTTGTTGCCTATTTCTAGGTCTGCGTATTAAAATTTGATTAACACGTACTAACCAGGGCTGACGGTTTTTTTTTCTTTTAATTTTATTGTCAGTAGGGGTTTTCATAACCTAATTCCTCTAATAATTGAATTTCGAGTGTTTCCATTTTAAGTGCATCTTTAGGATCGCTATGATCATAGCCCACTAAATGTAAGCAACCATGTATAACGAGATGTGCCCAATGTGCTATGCGCGTTTTATGCTGTTGTTTTGCCTCTTGATTGACGAGCACAGCACAAATAACCAAATCACCTAATAAAGGTGAATGAATCTCAGGCGGCGGTTCAAAAGGAAAGGATAAAATATTAGTGGGACCTTTTTTATGACGGAAGGTTTCATTAAGTTCCGTAGCTTCTTTTTTGTCGACTAGGCGAAGTGTAATTTCTGTTGCCTGTGTTCTATCCTGGAGAGCCCTATTGACCCAGCGTTGTAAATAATAACGGCTGGGGATAAAAGATCGATGCGTTCTAATTTGTAGAGCGATTTTAATTTGTTTTTTTTGGGGTTTCGTGTTTCTCATACGCGTGTAATATTGCTTTTACGAGGTCATGCCTGACGCAGTCACTTGGCTCGAAATGAGTAACGCCAATAGCTTTTATATCTTTTAAAATATTTAAAGAGTGGTGTAGGCCGGAGAACTCTAATCCGCGTGGCAAGTCGATTTGGCTGGTATCACCATTAATTACCACTTTGGAATTGAAGCCAATGCGGGTTAAGAACATTTTCATTTGTTCTTTAGTCGTATTTTGTGCCTCATCTAAAATAATAAAAGCGTTTTTTAAGGTTCGTCCGCGCATGTAAGCTAAGGCAACCACTTCAATTATGTTTTGTTCTACACATCGTGATACTTCCTCGGGCCCTAACATTTCGATCAACGCATCATAGAGTGGACGAAAATAAGGATCGAGTTTTTGGAAATAATCTCCAGGTAAAAAACCTAATTTTTCACCTGCTTCAACCGCAGGTCTTACCAATATAATGCGACTTATTTTTTCTTGCTCTAAAGCGGCCACTGCACAGGCGACAGCGAGGTAGGTTTTTCCTGTTCCAGCGGGTCCTAACCCAAAATTAATATCACGATCTAAAATATTTTTTAGGTACACGGCTTGATTTGAGCTGCGTGGTTTAATAGTAGCGTATCTCGTTTTAATGATGGTGTGTGGCGGCATATAATTTTCTGCTAGGCGGGGTTCGGTTTGTAGTGTCTGTAGTTCTAAATGAATGGCGTCAGGCGTCAATGGTGTTTTACCTTGCGTTTGCGCATAAAGAGAGAGTAAAACTTTAGCCGCTACTTCAACTGCGGATAACGGTCCATTAATTTGAAAGTCATGACCGCGGTTGTATATACAAACTTTAAGCTGTTGTTCAATTTGGCGCAGATGCTTATCAGATGGGCCACAGAGGTTGGCCAATCGATGATTATCTTGAGGACTGAGTTGAAAACTATACGGCTGTGTGTTCAAGCAGTTACTAATTCTCCTCGTAAGGAATTTTTTAAAACTTCAGTGATAGTAATTGGTACTATCTTTCCAATTAAGTGTGCATCGCCATTAAAATTTACTACTCGGTTATTTTCTGTACGTCCTTGTAGTTCGTTTGTGCTTTTTTTAGAAAGTCCATCAACGAGTATTTTTTGCACACTTCCGCGCATCTGCTCACTTATGTCCTGTCCTTGAAATACTAGGAGATTTTGTAAGATCTGTAAACGACGTTTCTTAGTTTCTAAAGATACAGTATCTGGTAGCTCGGCCGCTGGCGTTCCAGGACGACGGCTGTAGATAAAACTGAACGAATGGTCAAAGCTAACAGACTTAATTAAATCAAGGGTTTTTTGAAAGTCATCGTCTGTTTCGCCTGGGAAACCGATGATGAAATCAGAAGAAATAGCAATATCTGGTCGAGCATTGCGCAGTTTTCGAATTTTAGATTTAAATTCTAAGGTCGTATAGCCGCGTTTCATGGCGGCTAAAATGCGATCAGAGCCACTTTGTACGGGCAGATGCAAATGACTAGCTAATTTGGGGGTGTCAGCATAGGCTTGGATTAATCGCTCGGAAAAAGCAAGCGGATGCGAGGTAGTAAAGCGAATCCGGTCAATACCCTCTAAAGTTGCGATATAGCGGATTAAGTCAGCTAAGTCGGCTATACCCCCTTCATGACGAGGGCCTTGGTAGTCGTTAACATTTTGACCTAATAAAGTAATTTCTTTAACCCCTTGTTCGCTAAGTGAGACAACTTCTGCCAGAACGTCATCTAACGGACGGCTAATTTCTTCACCGCGTGTGTAAGGGACTACGCAGAAGCTACAGTATTTATTACAACCTTCCATGATAGAAACAAAAGCGCGTACACCTTCGGCACGTGGCGTGGGTAAATGATCAAATTTTTCGATTTCTGGAAAGGAAATGTCAACAACCGAACGTTTTTTCTCTAAAACGTGATTAATTAACTCAGGTAAACGATGCAATGTTTGTGGGCCAAATACAATATCAACAAAAGGTGCACGTCGCAGTATTCCCGCACCTTCTTGGCTAGCGACACAGCCGCCAACACCGATAATTAGATGAGGACGTTTGGCTTTAATTTTCCGCCATTGGCCGACTTGGGAAAAAACTTTTTCTTGCGCTTTTTCCCGGATAGAGCAGCTATTTAATAAGACCACGTCGGCTTCAAAGGGATCTTTGGTAAGCGTTAAACGATGTGAGTGATGTAAAAGGTTAGCCATACTGTCAGAGTCGTATTCATTCATCTGGCAGCCATGGGTTTCAATATAAAGTTTTTCTAACATAATATAAAACTGCGTCTTTTGTTTGGTTTCGTTGTTGGGTTGGCTTTTCCGATGCTCATGTACTTGTGTGGAAATGAAGCTTCTCAAAGCCAACCCGCCTAGAACTCAAACAAAAATACTTGTTTTGCAAGCGCTATCCTGGTTGATTAAGTTTTTGTTTTAATAAACTGTTTAATTGTTGCGGATTTAATTTTCCAGCGGATACTTTCATGATTTGACCGACAAAAAAACCATAGAGTTTATCTTTACCTGCGCGATACTCGGCTAATTGTTGCGGATTTGCAGCTAACACCTCATCGATAACCTGAGCAATCGCTGTTTGATCGGTGACTTGGCGTAAGCCTTGTTCTTGAATAATGTCATCCGCTGTTTTTTTACTTATCCAGAGGGTTTCAAAAATATCTTTGGCTATTTTGCTAGAAATCGTGTTATCGGCGATCCGGTGGAGTAAGCTAGCCAGTCTTTCTGCAGATAAGGGAGATTCATTAATACTTAGATTTTCTTTATTAAGTGCTGCGGAAAGCTCTCCCATGATCCAATTGACCGCTAATTTAGCTGGAACTTTTTGTTTAACAACGGTTTCAAAGTAATTCGCTAATTCACGACTACTGGTGAGTAAGCTAGCATCATAGAGGCTTAGCCCATATGTTTCTTGAAATCGTTGATTTTTTTGCTGAGGTAATTCAGGTAATGTGTTAGCTAGGTTTTCTATGAAATCAGCTGTTAATTCGACCGGACATAAATCGGGATCGGGAAAATAGCGATAATCATTAGCATTTTCTTTGCTACGCATGGGACGCGTTTCTTGCTTATCGGAGTCATATAAACGTGTTTCTTGGTTAATACTTCCACCATTCTCTAAAACCTGAATTTGGCGATCGATTTCATATTGAATGGCTTTTTCAACAAAACGAAATGAATTTAAATTTTTAATTTCTACACGTGTCCCTAACGCTTGATATTTTTTTCGTACAGAAACATTGGCATCACAACGAAATGAGCCTTCTTGGAGATTCCCATCGCTGATTTCTAAATAGCGAACCAGTGTATGCAGTGTTTTTAGATAGGCAACGGCTTCTTTAGGTGAATCTAAATCGGGTTCCGAAACGATCTCTAATAGCGGGACACCCGCACGATTAAGATCGATACCACTCATATCTTCTAATCCTTCATGTAGCGATTTACCCGCATCTTCTTCTAAATGCGCACGCGTAATACGTATGGACTTACGATGCCCATTCTCCAGTTCAATCATTAACTGGCCACGACTTACAATAGGATTTTCGTGTTGGCTAATTTGGTAACCTTTGGGCAGATCAGGATAAAAATAATTTTTTCGTGCAAAGACAGAATAAGAAGGGATATCTGCTTCGACACTTAATCCAAATTTAACAGCCATGCTAACGGCTTCTGCATTGAGGACCGGCAAAACACCGGGTAAGGCCAAATCGATAGCACAAGCTTGTGTATTCGGATCAGCACCATAGGTAGTCGCTGCGCCGGAAAAAAGTTTAGATTGCGTCGCTAACTGGACATGGACTTCAAGTCCAATGACGGGTTCCCATATTGTGGTCGCTGTTTTTTTATTATCAGTGGAATTCATTATTTGAAATTCTCCGGTAATTTTTTATGCCAATCCGTGGCTTGTTGATAGCAATGTGCAACATTAAGTAATTTTGCTTCCGCAAAAGGACGGCCAATAAGCTGCGTCCCTATAGGAAGTCCCGCTATAAATCCTGAGGGCATCGATAAGGCGGGTAGACCTGCTAAGTTAACCGCAATGGTATAGATGTCTGAGAGATACATACTCACTGGATCTTTTGTTTTCTCACCTAATTTAAAAGCCGTACTGGGTGTTGTAGGCCCTAACAAAATATCAACTTTTTTAAAAACTTCTTCAAACTCCCGGATCATAAGCCCTCGAATTTTTTGTGCTTTTACGTAATAAGCATCGTAATAACCTGCCGATAAAACATACGTACCCATTAAAATCCGGCGTTTTACTTCTTTGCCAAAACCTATCGCACGTGTTCTTTCATATAAATCGCGGAGATCTTTCGGATTCTCACAACGATAACCGTAACGTATACCATCGTAACGTGCCAAATTAGAAGAACATTCTGCTGAGGCGATAATATAATAAAGCGGAATGACTAAATGGCAATTAGGTAAGCTTACGCTATGTATTGTTGCGCCTAAGCGCTTATAGTGTTTGATAGTATCGTCTATACAAGCGGCTATGTTTGGATCAAGATCGGCTGAAAAATATTCTTTAGGCAAACCGATTTTTAGGCCTTTTAGTGAGTCATTGAGAGTATGCGTATAATTTGGTACGGGTTCATTGATGCTTGTTGCATCTTTCTTATCAAAACCGGCCATTACATTCATTAATAACGCGGCATCTTCTGCTGTTTGTGTCATGGGGCCGGCTTGATCAAGACTGGATGCAAAAGCGATAAGTCCATAACGCGATACACGACCATAGGTTGGTTTAAGTCCAGTAAGATTACAAAGCGCGGCCGGTTGTCGAATAGAACCACCGGTATCTGTACCGGTTGCAGCAGGGGTTAACCGTGCTGCAACGGCTGCGCTGGAGCCTCCAGAGGAACCACCCGGTACGCGTTCCATATCCCACGGGTTTTTAACGGCACCGTAAAAACTTGTTTCATTGGATGAACCCATGGCGAATTCGTCCATGTTGGTTTTCCCCAGTAGAACCGTGCCAGCTTGTTTTAAGGCAGTGACTAGGGTGGCATCGTAAGGGGCAATAAAATTATCTAACATCTTAGAAGCGCAACTGGTTTTAATGCCGTTTGTACAGAAAATATCTTTGTGTGCAATGGGAATACCCGTTAAAGGGCCGGCGGCTCCACCTTTATGTTGTTCATCGGCATGATCTGCCTGTTGTAATGCTTCTTCAGTGGTTACAGTAATAAAACTATTTAATTTGGGATCGTGTTTTTTAATACGAGCAAGATAATGCTCGGTCAGTTCTCTACTTGAGATTTTTTTAGTCTTGAGAAGGATTGATAACTCAGTGAGGGTATGGTTATGCATGGTTAGTCTCGTTGTTATTCGATTACAGGCGGTACGCAATAAAGGCCAGATTGAGTATATGGCGTGAGTTTCTGTAAACGATCGCGTGCATTGGGTTCATTGACTACATCAGGGCGTAGGCGTTGTTGAATATCAAAGCAGTGTGCTGCTGCTTGAACCGATTTCGTATCAACAGTTTTCATTTGATTGGCTAGCTCGAGAATTTGTTGTAAATTTTTCAAGTAATATCCGGCTTCTTCCTCATTGATTTGAAGGTTGGCTAATTCCGCTGCTTTATTTACATCTTCAAGTGTTATCGTCATGGCTATAAAAATTCCGAATAGAAAAAGAGTTCAGTAAAATCATTTGCAAAACTAAAATAGTTTGATCCGATGCTAAATAAAGGTGACAAATCAAACAAAAGACGACCGTTTTGCTAAGTCCTGCTACAAAAAAGTGCACATTATACCTGTTTGCTTGCATAAAATCTTCCATATTTGCTAAAGTGCCAAAGTGCGCACTATATTTTGTAGTTAAGCGCTCTACAGTAGGTGGCCAACTTTATGTTAAGCAAATTTCGTGGACTATTTTCTAAAGACATTTCTATTGATCTCGGCACAGCAAATTCATTAATTTATGTGCGTGGAGAAGGAATCGTTCTTAATGAGCCTTCCGTTGTTGCGATTCGTATGGAAGAGGGTAACCAACGTTCAGTACTTGCGGTGGGTTGGGAAGCTAAACGCATGTTAGGCCGTACACCGGGTAATATCACTGCCATTCGCCCTTTAAAAGATGGGGTAATTGCTGATTTTTATGTGACAGAAAAGATGCTGCAGCACTTTATCCATAAAGTACACCAGAATCGTTTTTTACGTCCTGCGCCACGTATTTTAGTTTGTGTGCCTTGTGGATCAACACAAGTAGAGCGTCGCGCAATTCGAGAGTCAGCTTTAGGGGCGGGTGCTAGAGAAGTTTATTTAATTGAAGAGCCGATGGCTGCAGCTATTGGTGCAGGAATGCCTGTGGATGAAGCGAGAGGATCGCTTGTTGTTGATATCGGTGGTGGAACAACTGAAGTGGCTGTGATTTCACTGGGTGGCGTGGTTTATGCACAATCGGTACGTATAGGCGGTGATCGCTTTGATGAAGCGATTGTTAATTATGTGCGTCGTAGTTACGGTAGCTTAATTGGAGAACCAACTGCTGAGCGAGTTAAACATGAAATTGGTACCGCTTTTGCACTTCCGGAAATGCGGGAAATGGAAATACGTGGACGAAATATTTCTGAAGGCGTGCCTAGAGCTTTTGTATTAAACAGTAATGAGATTTTAGAAGCTTTGCAGGAGCCATTATCCAATATTATCAGCGCTATTCGTACCGGCTTAGAACAGACACCGCCTGAATTAGCGGCGGATATTTCAGAGCGTGGCATGGTATTAACTGGCGGTGGTGCTTTATTACGCAATCTCGATCGTTTAATTACTGAAGAAACCGGGATGCCTGTGGTTGTTGCTGAAGATCCTTTAACGTGCGTTGCACGAGGTGGAGGACGTGCATTAGAGATTATTGATGAAATGGGTGGCGGTTTTCTTGTAAAGGATTAAGGAGTTTTCCATTAAGCTGCTATTCAATCGTGGAAAAACCCCGCTATGGTTGCGTTTGGGTTTTTTTATTATTTTGTCGGCGTTATTGCTGTTATTGGATTATCACCATTATTTGCCCTCGCTTCGTCGCGTATTAAATACTACGGTTGCTCCTTTGCAATATGCTGTTGATGCGCCTCTTCGCTGGGTGAATAATTTATCGGTGCAGTATGTGACAAGAAAAAAATTACAAGCAGAAAATACCCATCTGCAGTCGCAACAACTATTCCTTGAAGCTAAGGTGCAACGATTAGCTGCCTTAGAAAGTGAAAATAGACAATTAAATCAATTGCTATCAGCTTCGGAACATCTAAAAAAACAGCGTTTAGAATTAGCACGATTATTGTTGGTCAATGCCGATCCATTGCTAAATGAAGTAATACTTGATAAAGGGCAATCCTATGGTGTTTATGTAGGGCAACCGGTGATTGATGCGGATGGTATTATGGGTCAGGTTATTAGTGTGGATTCATTTTCAAGTCGAGTACTTTTAATTACAGATTTTCGTAGCGCTATTCCCGTGCAAGATGTGCGCAGCGATGCGAGAGGAATATTGGTAGGCCGAGGACGTTTAGCTAAATTACTATTAAAAGATATTCCCGGTACTATTGATATTAAGGTAAATGATCTTTTGGTAACGTCTGGCTTGGGAGGACATTATCCTCCAGGTTACCCTGTAGGTCTTGTAAGTTCAATTGATACGAATGTAACGACACAATTTGCCAGTATAAAAGTTGAGCCTAGTGCACAATTAAGTCGAAATCGGCCTGTATTATTGATTTGGTCCGATAAACCGGTGCCTATGAAAACGGCTAAATCTATTACCCATTCAAACATGCTTAAAAAGTAGGCATTTTATGAAACCGCTTTACTTTTCTACGCTTCTGTTAGTTATTTTAAGTTTTTTTGTGGCAGTAGTCTTAAACATCATTCCTTTAACGCCAACATTTGCATTAATTTATCCATTATGGCTTCCGCTTATCTTAATTTATTGGATAATGGTTTTGCCTGAACATATTCATCTGAGTTTAGCCTGGGTTCTAGGTTTAATAATTGACGTATTACACGGAAATTACTTAGGAGAGCATAGCTTAGCGTTGTGTGTAATTGCTTTTTTAGCCTATCGCTTTCACTTGCAATTCCGAATGTTTCCCTTAACCCAACAAGTCTTATTCGTTTTTATACTGTTGCTTATTTACCAAGGATTGCTTGTCTGGATTCAATCCATGCTCAGTGTTTCAGTAGAGCTTCGTTGGGTATGGATTTCTTTAATTGTAAGTGCACTTATATGGCCGCTCTTACAAAGATTCTTGAAAATAAATCCTATCGATATGCGCCATTAAATTTCTAAAGGATTGATTCGCACGGACAACGTTTGATTTATACTCACGGCACTTGGATTTTCGGCAAATGCCGGCGAAAATCCAAGTGCGAAGCGTATAATAATTTGTGTGTTAGTAGTGAGTAACTGTTGCATAAGTTGTGAGAAAACCTTTGAAAACTTGTGAATAATGCAATCGTTTGCTAAAATTGTTATACGTATTTGTATAAAACAATGTAAGTAAAATACATACATACAATATATAGTAATTTAAAAAAAATTAAACACTATATTTAGTAAGTCTAATTTTAAGGTTATGTACTAAAACCTTTCTAAAATATAAATTATGTCAAGATAGGAAGGGAACTGATTACTTAGTTAAGCTTAATGATGAGCATTAAATAATTCTTAAAATAAAAAGTAGGCCTTTCTCGAGCTGGGATTATTCGTTACCTACTAAAATAAAAACATAGTATTACTCACAGCAATGGCATTTTCGGCAAGTGCTGCGAAATTGCGACCGAGCAGCAACACAGCCGAAAATTCAAGTGCGAAGAGTATAAACAATAAAGTTACAAAATACCGAGCTTAGGGTCTAGTCAATAGCATAAGTAACATGGGTTGTGTTTCATAAAAATAGTATTTAAAAGGCCAAATAATTCTAACTGCAGCGTAAAGAGTTTGCATAAGAGTAGGCATTTTTATACACAATCTAAAGAAAAATGGTTCCAAGGGGGTATTATGTTTGAGAAAGCAAGCAATAAGCAAAGCTTATTCGATCATTCGGGTAGTGTGGCATTTAAAAATCGTATTGCGCCTAAAATAGCTGCACATATTCAAGAACCGATAGACGTGCGTGTTACAGGAGAAGATACCTGTTTAAATGCATGGTTAATCGAAAACTTGAGTACTATTTCAGCACTTCACATTACATTGGCAGCTACTCGTTCGCAGAGGCCTGGCAAACTCTACCAAAAAAGAGCGAAATATGAGTAAGGTTACGATTACTTTATCGGATGGTACAAGTTTTGAACATGATTTTGGATGCAATCATCCCTATGCAGAAATGTTTCAAATTATCCGAGAAATTATTGGTATAGACTCACGCGTTAAGTGGTTTAAAGATTTAAAAGACGAATTTTATAATATACAGTGTTTTGGCGATGTGAAGGTAGATATTTCTAAAGATAACTAGGAGATATGCCGTATTTTCAGGGGAGAAATCGCTTCTTCCCTTGAAAATCCCCATCGCGCAAAGAAGGCATCCCGTACCTAAATACTGCAAATATATGCTTTAGATATTCGAAGATTCAGGTTTCCGCCCTATATAGTTGAGTTCGGAAAGTAAAGTCTATATTCTCGTCTTCTTAGAAGGGTTTTCGTCGGACTCGTTGTAACCGCTTAACTTTAGAACTATCAGGGATATGGTTAAAATACCGCCAGGAAGGCTTTTAATTATTTGTACTCGCCGAATTGGCGACGTTTTATTAGTTACCCCTTTAATTCGAACCTGTAAACGCCATTGGCCTGATACTTATATTGAGCTATTAGTATTTAAAGGGACAGAGTCTATTCTGGCTTCTAATACGGATATTCACACCATCATCACCATTGATGAGCATCCTCGTTTTTTCTCTCATTGGCAATTAATAAAAAAAATTTTTCGCCGCTACGATTTAGCTATTTCTACATTACCCAGCGATAAATCGACTTTATATGCTTTTTTTGCAGCACGTTATCGCATTGGTATGCTCGGAGATGACAAAAGTCGTTGGTGGAAATTGCACTTGTTGTCTGAAGTAGTAGAGTTCGATAATTTAGCAACACATACTTTAATAATGAATCTTCGTTTAGCCGAAGTTCTACGACTGACTCCTTTCCCAGAAATAGTTCTTAGGTGGAATAAAAACGATATAGCGGTTGTTTCTCAATGCGTTGATATAAAAAATCCGAAATTAGCCATTTTGCATGTTTTTCCTAAGTTTTCTTATAAAGAATGGGTTAAGCAAGGCTGGTTACAATTAGCGAATTGGTTGCAACAGTCTGGCTATACCGTTATTTTTACAGGTGATAAGACAAAAGCAGAAAAAAAAATAGTGAGTGAGATTCTTGACCATTTAAAAGATAATGCTATTAATATGGTAGGTTGTTTGAGTTTAAGTCAACTTGCTTTTTTATTGAATCACTGCAAAGTTTATATTGGTCCTGATACCGTAGTAACGCATATGGCAGCCGCTTTAGGTATCCCGACAGTGGCTTTATTTGGTCCGACTAATCCAGTCAAGTGGGGTCCATGGCCTAAAGCGTGGAACACACTCACTAATCCTTTTATGCAAGTAGGATCACAGCAAAGAAATAATGTTTATTTAATTCAGGGAGCGGGCGGCGCTTGCGTACCTTGTCTGCAAGAAGGTTGTGATCGGCACATAAATAGTCGAAGTCGTTGTTTAGAAAGCTTGACGACAAGTCGTGTTATTAATGCAATTCATGTAGTCACTAATACGGCGTTGGAATAGCTTTTTTACTCACCTTACGCAGCCATGCTCTGAGCTTTATTGCCGGGTGACGCGTAGGCCAACCTTATTTTTAATTTTTTCAAATTAAAAATAAGGCGCCGGCAGCGGCAGGATTCGGCGGTTTCTGACTCTACTTCTGCGTAAGGTGAGTAAAAAGCTATTGGGTTTTCTAGAAACTTTCGTGTATTCTTTCTACTTATTCTTACACATACAAATATTCGCTCATGTTTGCTTTAAGCGTCATTATTATAACGAAAGATGCGGCGAACGATATTCGTCGTTGTCTCGAATCTGTGAAATGGGCGGATGAAATTATTGTGCTTGATTCGGGTAGTACAGATAATACTGTAGAAATTTGTTCTAAATATACAAGGTATGTTTCTTCTACCGATTGGCCTGGCTTTGGTATACAAAAAAATCGTGCGTTAGCTAAAGCGCGAGGAAAATGGATTTTATCGATGGATGCTGATGAGGAACTTAGTGATGGACTGATCAATGAAATAAAACAGATTGTCAACGATCCGACTATCACTGAAGAAGCTTATGCTATAAAGCGAATTTCTTATTTCTGTGGAAAAAAAATTAAGTATGGTGATTGGGGAAGGGATAGTGTTGTTCGTCTTTTTAAAAAGAAAGCAACTATTAAATTTAGTCCAGTTATTGTGCATGAAAAAATAGTTGGCTATGATCGGCTAGCTTATTTAAAAGAAGTTATTTTTCATTATACGATTAAGAATATGAGCCAAGTTCTAACGAAGCTAGAGGACTATTCAACTTTCGGTGCGCAATTGAAGTTTCAACAACATAAAAAAACGGGCTTATTTAAGGCAATTATTCATAGTGTTTGGTGTTTTATTCGCGGTTATTTTGTACGCTTTGGTTTTCTTGATGGACGCGAAGGTTTTATAATAGCCTTTTCCAATGCTGCGGGTGTTTTTTATCGTTATATTAAATTAATTTATTTGTACAAATTCCAATAGACATTCGAAATATCGCATTTAAATTCAGGGAATGATATGTCAATTAATGTCAGTGTCGTACAATCTTCGGCACTTAAAAGCTATTTTAAGTATTTAAGTCAAATTTTTGCGATTATTACCGCATTTGTGCTGCCCGTATCAACTGCTGCACTAGAAGTCTTTTTCGTGGCGAGTGTTATTTTCTCTCTACTTGCCGGGAAATGGGGTGAAAAATACCAAATTTTGCGAACTAATCGCATGGCTCTCATGTTTGTTATTTTCTTCGCTTTGTTTATCGTTGGTCTTAGTTATACTTCTGCGTCACAGGCGGAAGCTTTTCACATGCTTTTGAAATATAGTAAGTTTTTACTTGGATTTTTCTTATTTTCAGTTTTTATAGAGGATAAGATAGCATTTTATGCGGTCTGTGCCTTTTTATTAGCGGCTACAGTGACGTTATTTCTTTCTTTTATCAAGTTTTTCACTGGTTGGGATATTTTACATCGTTTCGGATCGGATTCAGGAATTTTTAAAGATCATATTTTCACAGGTTTTTTATTGGCGTTTACAAGTTACTGTT
This sequence comes from Pseudomonadota bacterium, assembly GCA_040390025.1. GTDB lineage: Bacteria > Pseudomonadota > Gammaproteobacteria > Diplorickettsiales > Diplorickettsiaceae > JAVHYG01. The sequence goes on from JAZJZD010000009.1 coordinate 58,791, forward strand.
ATGGATTGATCGCATTTACCTATAAAAAATGGCGTTTGTTAGCGATTCTGTTGTTTTTGCTCACTGTTTATGATGTATTATTTATTAATGTAGGTCGTTCGGGATATATTGTTTTTTTTAGTTTGTTTTTTTTATTGGCGTGGCAACAATTCCATTGGAAAGGTCTTAGTATCGTTTTTTTAATCTCTATTTTTTTATTAGGTAGTACTTTCTTTTCTGCAAATAATTTTAAAGCGAGCTTTTTCGCCACACAGAGTGAAATTCAGCAATATGATAAAGGAAAAGTCGATACATCAGCTGGTTTGCGTTTAAATTTTTATAGAAACAGCTTAAGGTTGCTGCAGCAACATCCTTGGATAGGAACAGGAACAGGGAGTTTTAAGCAAGCCTATTCCGAGATAGCCAACGATCATCGTGCGGATACAAACAATCCCCATAATGAATATTTGAATATAGGTGTTCAGTTTGGTTTATTAGGCATTATTATACTTATCTCTTTGTTTTATACGCATTGGCATGAAAGTTTTAAGCTAGCCCCTGTGCGTAAATATTTTGCTCAATCCATATTAGTTTCAATAGCCGTGGGTTCTTTATTTAATTCTTGGCTATTGGATGTGACACAAGGTGGTTTTTATGTGTTTTTTACTGCATTAGTATTTAGTAGCCTCTCTAAGAGGGTGTCTTCAATTGCACGATGATGGCCAAAAAGCGCCGTTTTTCTGCGTTGCGTTACTCACATACGCCCAGTATGCTCCGTTACGCTACTCAAAAAACAACGCTTTTTGTCTCATCCTAGCACAATTGAAGAGACCCTCTAAGCTAAATCAGCCTTAAAGAGATACTTTTTTAGAATGCAATTGGTTAGAATTATATGAAAGAATGGTGAGAAAAAAAAATCTTTTTTGTGTTAAATTGAGTGTTCGATTTTTCTACAGTATTTTATACACTTGCGTTGAGATATTGGTTTCACAGGGAAACATAGATCGACTTAAGGATCCTTCCCACTATTGGCATGGTTGAATGAAACATTTGCTTTTTTCGCTGTCACGTTTTGTCGTTGTTTTTTTATCAAGTAGCCTGGTTTTTTTTGCGCTAGTTGTGCTAACCGCTCGTCTTTTCACACCTTTTTTAAGCCATCATGCACAAACCATAGAGCGTTTTACAAGCGATTTATTGCATAAACCCGTAAAAATTAGTCAATTCAGAGTTACATGGCAAGGCTTAGAACCTATTTTACAAGGTGAACACGTTACTATTTGGAATGATGAGCGAACACAGCCTTTATTACAAATAAAACAATTAGATATAGGAATTGCTCTTTTTAAAACGCTATTAACAGGGCGTGTTCAGTTAGAAGAGGTAAAAGTACACGGGATGGATTTGCTTATTCGTCAAATTAAAAATAATCAATTCACATTTAACGGCCTAAGTACATTATTTAAGCAAGATCCGAATGATACTGGCAATGGTATTAAAGAAGCAATTGAGTGGTTGTTGGCAGAGCAAAAATTAAGTTTGCAAGCAATAAATTTAATTTATGATCCTCTAATTGGGCCAAAATGGCCAAATATGCGGCTGAATGTGCTACTAGAGAATAAAAAGAACCGTCACCAATTAAGCGCTCAATTACAGTTTTTAGAAGAAAAACCTTCAACATTAATTTTGATTGCAGATGCAACCGGTCCGTTTTCACAACAACAATCCTTGGCGAATTTAAAAGGTCGTGTTTATGTACAAGGACAATCCATTTTACTCGATAGATGGTTGGCCTTATTAAAAAAAAATTTTTCCATTCAAAATGGTATTGCTAATTTTGCGGTTTGGACAGATTGGCAACAAAATAACATGACTCAAATGCATATTTTAATGGCTAATACTGAAACTAGTAAGCTGCAAATAGAAAAACAGCCTGTATTTACATTACTGCCGTTTTCAACCAATTTTGTATGGCAATCTGATGTTAATAAAAATTGGGATGTTAATGCTACCGTACAAAACTTGAGTTTTTTGGCTTGGGAAAAAATACCGGGGATTAAAGGTCTAAACGCTTATGTTCATATTACACCGACATCAGGAAAGCTTATTACGCGTTCAAAAAATGTAGTGTTAGATTTTATGAAGTTATTTAAGGCGCCCATTCAGCTTGATTCATTATCGAGTGAGTTACGCTGGCAGCAAACAAACAATGGAGTTTTGATACAAGTGCCGAAATTTGATGCATCTAATGAGGATGTGTCGGTTAATGGACAAATGGGCTTATTAATGTCAGCTAATCATAAAAATCCAGAGATTAGTTTATTAGCGCATGTTAAAACGGAAAATCCTTCACGTATTGCATACTATTTACCCTTGCCATTTACCGGACCTGAGCTAGTTCATTGGTTAAACGGTGCTATTGTAAAAGGTTCGGGTGATGCTAGTGTTCTGTTGCAAGGTTCACTTTCTGAATTTCCTTATGATAAAAATGACGGTACTTTTTTAATTGATACACAGATAAAAAATGCAGAATTGCATTATGAATCAGCATGGCCTAACCTACAGCAAATCAATGGCGACCTTCTTTTTTCAGGTCGTCAAATGCAGATGTTAGTGAATTCTGCGCAAATTTTTGGTACCGCTTTAAAAAATATTCGTGCAAATATCCCACTGATTAAGACACATGTACAAGCGGTATTACACATCGCTGCAGAGGATATTACCACTCGATTAGAAAATGGCTTAGCTTTTTTGCAAGCAACCCCTTTAGCTAAAGAAATGGGTGGGTTGGCAGGTGTAACATTAAATGGCCCTTTAAAGTTAGCGCTACAGTTGATAATCCCTCTTGAATCGGGGAAGGAAAAATTAAAAATTGTAGGACTTGGTACAACAGAAAATGCTAAAGCTTTGATCCCTTCGCATAATATTCAAATAGACAATTTAAAAGGTCAGTTTTCTTTGTCGCAAGCGGGCGTAGAAGGGAAAAATTTGATAGGTTTATTATGGAATAAACCGATTACTATTGGTATTCGTTCAGCGCCAAGCACGCAATTAGCTATCAATTATGATGGCATACAAACTTTATTGAATCCTGAAAAAAATGGCTGGCGTTTTTTAATTAATAATAAAACGGCCCAAGGCAGCGTGTTAGTTCCTAATGGTAAGGGTCAAGCAATAGAGGCAAATTTTGATTCTATTTATTTAACTTCTACTTCTTCAGCGCAGAGTGAATGGAGTTTAAAACAAATTCCAAAGATTAATCTGCGAGCCAAGGATGTTCGTTATAACGAGATGGACTTTGGTACGGTGCAATTACAATTGCGTCCAATATTAGCGGGCGTTTCAATTAAAGAATTTCAGGCTGGTAATAGCAGTTACCATTTAATTGCCAGCGGCGCTTGGCATAGACAAGAGAAAAAATTAACTGAATTTATAGGCCAGCTAGATAGTCCTAACTTGAGTGGTTTTTTACAAAGTTGGGGACTACCAGCAAGTATTACTGCAGAGCAGGCACATATACGATTTAATTTGCAATGGTCCGGTGCACCTTATGACGTTAATCTTGCAAAACTACGTGGTAATTTTTCGTTTACCGCGACCAATGGCCAGATTGTTGATATTGGGTCTAGCGCAGAAGCAAAACTTAGTTTTGGCCGATTACTCACTTTCTTAAGTTTACAAAGTCTAGGTCGACGTTTGCAGTTAGACTTTAGTGATTTAAAGGCAAAAGGATTTGATTTTACAAGCTTACAGGGGCATTTTAGTTTGAGAGATGGCAATGCATTTACACGAGATGTTGAGATTGAAGGACCTGTAGCGGCCATTGCGATTACTGGTCGAATTGGGTTACAGGCCAAAGATTACGATCTTACTATTAAAGTGGTTCCTCATTTTACATCCAGTTTACCGGTGATTGTTGGTTTAGCTGGGGGTCCTATTGCAGGTGCTATCACGTGGGTGGCGAATGCGGTATTAGGTTCTACTGTGCAAAAAATTGCTGAAACCAGTTATCATATAACAGGATCGTGGGGTAAGCCGGAAGTTGTAAAAACATCGACTTAGAAGTTAGGTACTTATAAAAAATGTTTACGAAATATCTTTGCTATTATATACCGCTCGTATCTGAAGCTGCGAATCTTTCAAATTCACGGCGAGCGGTACCCGATTACATGACAGGCGAAAGCTAAGCTTTCGCACCCTAATTAAAAAATAATATAAGGAGGGAAGTATGCCCAGATTAACTAACCGGTGTTTTTTCTATAGTAATTCAGTTAGAAATCGTAAATCTTCTGTTAATCCTCTTCTCTCTAAAATTTGTAGGTTAGATAAATTATCGTGTGAAGGAATAAATTATCTAATTCCATTTTTAGAAGGAATTTCACCTTCTGAATTTGAATCGATTGTTGGAACGCTTTTAAAAAAATGTTTTTACATTAATCGTTCTTTTTCTGATGCAGTCGATTTCTTGTCAATTTGGTTAGTGAAATCTCCTGAGACGCTTTTGCCGAAATTAAAAAAAAGTGAATTAAAAGAATTTTTTTGTAAAACGGAATATGATAAAGATGGTGATGACTGGCCACTCAGTAAATTACTACATGCATTTCTACCTTTCCTTAATAAAAAAAAGTTAACACCAGATAAAGTAATGAGTTATTTATTCAATAATTTTTGTTTTTTAGATACGCCGGATATTTTTATTCGGATGATAATTGGCTATGATCAACTTGAGCAGCGGTTGGCGCAAATTCATGAGCTATTTCACGAAGCGCTTTTAAAGAAAATGGCTTACATATATCGTAAAGGAATCAATCTAGGATATCGCAGTAACGCTTTGGTAAGGTTTTACAGCCCAAGAAGCTTATCATTACAAGAGCAGACTCAAGATCGCATCACTGCTGGGGTATTTTTAAATAATTGTAAGCAAGATGACAAATCCGAACTAAAGTCTTTAGCTTCTTCTCACCCACATAAATTAAAAATTACCTAATCGTTAGACCGCTTTTAGGATGGTTAAAATAAAAAATTTTATACGAGAGTCTAAGCTATAAAAATAGAACAGTATATGGTTATAGCAGCTCAATAACTTTTTTAGTGTTACTCTAATGCGTATTAACAAAATTGCATCCTATCCTTAGCTACGATAGGATTATAATTATGATAAAAAACAATCTTACACTTGCTCGCGAAGCCCTATTAGACCCTGCGGGTCTGACGGAAAACCAATTACAAAGGGTTCTTAATGAGTTATTGAGCCCTGCGGTAGATATGGCTGATCTTTACTTTCAAGCGACTCACTCTGAGAGTTGGTTATTAGAAGATGGCATTATTAAAGACGGTAGCTTTAATATTGAGCGTGGCGTAGGTGTGCGCGCCATTAGTGGTGAGAAAACAGGGTTTGCTTATTCGGATGACATAGTATTACCTGCACTTGAATCAGCCGCTAAAATGGCCTCGAGCATTGCCAAAAGTGGCCATCTGGGACGGATTAATGCATGGCAAAAAAAATCGCTTTTAACGCCCTTATATCGACCTATTGATCCTCTTTTATCATTAAATGAAGCCGATAAATTAAAGTTATTGCGTGAAGTAGATGCAGCCGCACGTGCCGCCGATAAGCGTATCCAACAAGTAAATGTAAGCTTAATGGGGGTGCAAGAAACCATTTTGGTGTTGAATAGCGATGGGTCTATGTCGGCTGATATTCGCCCTTTAATTCGTTTAAACGTCAGCGTTATTGCCGAAGAAAAAGGGCATAGGGAACAAGGTTTCGCCGGTGGTGGAGGGCGTACTGACTACCATTACTTTATACAAGATAACGTAGCCGTTAACTTGGCCAAAGAAGCGGTGCGACAAGCCATTTTAAATTTAGATGCCGTACCTGCGCCGGCGGGTATGATGCCTGTGATCTTGGGTCCAGGCTGGCCAGGCGTATTGTTGCATGAAGCTGTGGGTCATGGCCTAGAAGGTGACTTTAATCGGAAAGGTAGTTCTGCTTTTACGGGACGTATTGGAGAGCGTGTGGCATCCCCAGGTTGTACGGTAGTTGATGACGGTACTTTACCCAATCGGCGTGGGTCACTTACTATTGATGACGAAGGGACACCTAGCCAACGAACCGTATTGATTGAAAAGGGTATTCTAAAAGGCTATATGCAAGATAAGCTTAATGCACGTTTAATGGGTACACAATCAACAGGCAATGGGCGCCGTGAATCTTATGCCCACTTACCGATGCCGCGAATGACTAATACTTATATGTTGCCTGGTCCTTATGCGCCGGAAGAAATTATTGCTTCTGTGGATAAGGGACTTTATGCCGTTAATTTTTCCGGTGGGCAGGTTGATATTACCTCGGGTAAGTTTGTATTTTCCGCCTGTGAAGCCTATTTAATTGAGAATGGTCAAATAACCCGACCCGTTAAAGGAGCTACTTTAATTGGAAATGGTCCAGAAGTGTTAAACCAGGTTTCCATGATAGGCAATGATCTTAAACTCGATAGTGGAATCGGGAGTTGTGGGAAAGAGGGGCAAAGTGTTCCGGTAGGCGTAGGGCAGCCTACTTTAAAGATAGATACATTGACAGTAGGTGGCACAGCTATTTAGAAGGTACCTCTTAGATTGAGCCCTAAAGCATCCTTGATGTCGTCAACGGCGTTAAAAATAAATCGAAAATGCTCATTGACTCCGCGTCAACTCCGCTTTTCTCATTATTTTTTTCTTGTTGGCAACGCTAATCATTACTTTATGAGTCTCAATCGGCCAAAAAATTTACGTTAATAATTATTTCTACCCTTGGCGTGTACAAGTAGTACTATAACGATGACTCAACTAATCTTATAATTTATGACGACAGAATCTACATCCCACCTCTATACCTATCGCCGTTTATTAGCTTACGTGCAGCGCAATTGGGGTTGGTTTTTGTTAGGTATATTAGGGACTGTTTTTTTAGCGGCTACCGATGCGGGACTTATTTGGTTTTTAAAACCTTTACTCAATAAAGGCTTTGTCGATAAGGATATGCATTTTATCCGTTATTTACCTTTAATTTTAGTCATTGCTTTCGTTGTGCGGGGCCTTTCCAACTTTTCTTCCGGGTATTGCTTAGCGCGTGTTGCTAGAAGTACGGTGATGGAGATCCGACAAGAAGTTTTGGATAAGTTGTTACGCTTACCCGCTACTTTTTATGATAGTACAACTTCCGGCCAATTGTTATCCATGATAATTTATAATGTCGAACAAATAGCAAATGCAAGTACTAATTCATTAATTACCCTTGTACAAGAAAGTGCTTTTATTATTGGTTTAGTTGTCATTATGTTAATGGCAAGTTGGCAGTTGAGTTTACTTTTTTTTATTGCTGTTCCTACTATGGTTTGGATTGCACGCTATTCCAGCCGACGTATGCGTGGTTTAAATAAAGCCGTCCAAGACTCCATGAGTGAACTAACACAAGTGGCCGAGGAAGTAATAGATGGTTATAAAGTTATTCGCACCTTTGGTGGAGAAAAATATGAAACTCAAAAATTTGCGGCCTTACTAGGAAGAAATCGTTTTCGCGAATTAAAAGTAGTAGTAACTAATTCTTTGGCAAGTACAGCTGTTCAATTAATTGCCGGAGGAATTGTTGTGATTACAATTTATCTTGCGACAGCTCATTTAACGCATATTACTGCCGGTGGTTTTGCCTCTATGGTCAGTGCTATGTTGTTTTTATTAAAACCCATGCGCAATTTAGCGGCAGTTAATAGTATTATTCAACGTGGACTTGCTGCAGCAAATAGTATTTTCGGTTTATTAGATGAGAAGTCAGAACGTGATGATGGAGTGCATACTTTAGCTGCTGTAAAAGGTGCGTTAGAATATAGAGATGTTAGTTTTGCCTACGTTCCAAATCAAGTTGTTCTGCAAGGAATTAATTTCCAAGTTAATCCAGGTGAAACAGTTGCCTTAGTAGGACGTTCTGGAAGTGGAAAATCTACTTTAGTTAATCTATTACCTCGTTTTTACGATAATTACACGGGTAAAATCCTTATTGATGGTATTGATATTCGTGAATTAAAACTACATGATCTGCGTAGTCAATTTGCATTAGTTTCACAGCACGTTACGCTATTTAATGATACCATCGCGCATAATATTGCTTATGGTCAATTAAGTAACGTAAGCGAGTCTATGATTGTTCGTGCGGCAAAAGCAGCGCACGCGATGGAGTTTATTCAACAATTACCAGATGGACTTAACACTTTGATCGGTGAAAATGGTGTGTTACTATCAGGTGGTCAACGGCAACGGATTGCAATTGCACGCGCTTTACTAAAAAATGCACCTTTTTTAATTTTAGACGAAGCAACTTCCGCCTTAGATACCGAAGCAGAGCGACACATACAAGCTGCATTAGAGGAACTTATGCATAATCGCACGACTTTAGTTATTGCTCACCGACTTTCTACTGTAGAAAAAGCCAGTAAAATTTTAGTCTTAGATGCAGGTTGTATTGTGGAAACAGGAACACATCAAGAATTACTCCAAAAAAATGGTTATTATGCCAAGCTGTATAGTATGCAGTTTGCTATTTAACGATTAATGTTTTATTAATCACTTCGCTAAATAGTTTTCATTGAATATAAGGAAATAATTCAATGTTAGACAAAAAAGATTGTAAGATTTGTAATAGTTCTGCTTATTTTGTGGGTTCTCGTAGAGGAAACTATAAAAAAGATACAACGTTTCACTATTATTCCTGTCCAAATTGTTATTTTTCTTTTGTCGGTAATCCTTGGCTGGAATTTGATAAAATCTATTCTCATGCTTATTATCATGGAAAAGGAGCCGATCCTTTAGTTGATTATTTCTTTGAACTAAACCATTCAGAATCTACAATTAGGAAATATGAGTGGCAAGGTTTAGCTAAGGTGATAAATCGTTTTGTACCGAGTAAACATGCGCAATATTTAGACTATGGTTGTGGCAGCGGTGGTTTAGTTAGGTACTTATCTAATAATTTTTGTTATCAATGTTTTGGATTTGAAGAAGGAGGTATAACTTCAAATCTTAGCGATATTCGTCTATTAAGCAAAGTAGATTTAGAAGCGCAAAAAAATACTTTTGACATAATTACCGCTATTGAAGTGATTGAACATAGCGTAGACCCTTTATCTTTTTTGAAAGAAATTCGATCTTTATTAAAACCTAAAGGAGTTTTCTTTTTTACAACGGGGAATGCTAGGCCTTGGAGAGAAAAGATACTAAATTGGTCTTATGCTTCTATTCCAGAAGTTCATATTAGTTTTTTTGAGCCTAGTACATTAGCGTTAGCATTGGAGAAAAGTGGTTTTAAGACAGAATTTCAAGGATTTATACCAGGATTTTCCGATGTTATTAAATTTAAAGTATTAAAAAATTTACGCTATCGCTCAAAATCAAAATTATTTGACGTTCTTCCTTGGTCTTTAATTTCTAGATTAATTGATAAGAAATTTAAACTCAGTCATCATCCAATTGGGATTGCTATTTAGGAAAAAATGAGTTGCCACTACAATTATCAGTGATAGTACCTGTTTATAACGAAGAAAATAATATTATTCCTTTTTTACAGCGTATTGAGTTTGTTTTAAAGAATAAAGGACTGAGTTATGAAATTATTTTTTGTCTAGACCCTCCATCTGATAATAGTGAGCAAGTGATTCGGAAACAAATTGAGCGTAATCCTAATATTAAATTATTACTGTTTTCTAGAAAATTTGGGCAACCAGCGGCCACTATGGCTGGTATTTTACATTGTAGAGGTGCAACTTGTGTTGTTATAGATGTGGATCTTCAGGATCCTCCTGAAGTAATTGAAACTTTATATAATAAACTGCAAGAAGGATATGACGTTGTTTATGCGACCCGACGTTCTCGTAGAGGGGAAACAAAAATTAAAAAATTGATCAGCTATATTGGCTATAAGTTGATTAACAAGCTAAGTGAAGTAGAAATACCTGCTAACACGGGTGACTTTCGCATTATGACGCGCCGCGTTATTGAAGAATTAAGATGTTTAAACGAAGCACATGGATTTTTACGAGGATTAGTTGCTTATATTGGTTTTCGCCAGACTTTTATTATTTATGAGAGAGAATCTCGTTTTTCTGGAAGAGGAAATTATAATCGATTCACAGGTTCAATTAAAATAGGCTTAAATGGTTTAATTAGTTTTAGTGGTCGTCCTTTACAGTGGATGTCTTTTATCGGAGCTTTTATGGCTGTATTGAGTTTTTTGCTAGGCGCATGGTATGTATTTCAAAAGTTATTTCATGTTGACTTGACTCCGGGTTTATCAACGACAATATTAGTTATAACTTTTTTTTCTGGTATTCAATTGCTATCTTTAGGTTTAATGGGTGAATATATCAGTCGTATCTATGACCAAGTAAAAAATCGTCCACTTTATATTATTGATAAAATTATAGAAAATAATAAGGTTATAAATTGTGAACGCTTGCTAGAAAAAACTAATAGTTAGTTAAAAGAATTATTTTTTAAAGGATTTCTTTGTGCGTTATTTTGTAACGGGATGTGCAGGGTTTATTGCTAGTCACTTAGTCGATAGGTTATTAGAGTTAGGCCATGAAGTTATTGGTTACGATAATTTTTCTACAGGTTTTTTAGAGTTTTTAGAACAAGCAAAAAAAAATCCAAGCTTTACGCTAATTAAAGGGGATTTGTTAGATAGAGAAAGTTTAATAAAAAATTTACAACCTAATTGTCAGGCAGTATTTCATTTTGCGGCTAATGCCGATATAAAGTTAGGGACTAAACATCCAGATAAAGATTTAAAACAGAATACGTTGGCAACGTTTAATATTTTAGAAGCGATGCGTCAAAAAAAAATAAAACGTATCATTTTTGCCTCTACAGGTTCTGTTTATGGCGAAGCTAAGCAGATTCCCACGCCTGAAACCGCTATTTTTCCTATTCAAACTTCTCTTTATGCGGCTTCAAAATTAGCGGCGGAGGCTTTAATTCAGGCTTATGCGGAGGCATTTAATATACAAGCCACTATTTTTCGCTTTGTATCCATTTTAGGCGAACGGTATAGTCATGGTCATGTATTTGATTTTTATAAACAGTTATTAAAGGATCCTAAAAAATTGCAGGTTTTAGGCGATGGTAAGCAGTGTAAATCTTATTTATATGTGCAAGATTGTATCGACGGAATTTTACTTGCTTTAGAAAAAGCGAATGAAAAAATTAATATCTTTAATTTAGGAACGGATAATACCTGTCAAGTCAATGATTCAATCCAATGTATTGCTGAGACCTTGGGGTTATCACCTGCTTTGCACTATTCCGGGGGGCGGCGAGGTTGGATTGGTGACAATCCTTTTATTTACTTAGATATTAGTAAAATTTCTGAATTAGGTTGGGAGCCGAAATTAAATATTCTAGAGAGTGTGGTTAGGACCGTGAATTATTTAAAACAAAACCCTTGGATTGTAGGAATTAGAGTATGAAAGTTGCTGTGATAGGTTTATGGCATCTTGGTTGTGTTACAGCGGCTTGTTTAGCCAAGTTAGGTCATTCGGTAGTTGCCTATGATGAAGCTATTTCTCGCATCGTCGATTTAAATAATTATAGGATTCCTATCGATGAACCTAATCTTGTTGAATACATAAATGTAGGAAAACAGACTAATAGATTATGTTTTACTAATGATCCGGCCGATATAAGTGATGTAGAGATTATTTGGGTTACTTATGACACGCATATTGATGATAGGGGACGTGCTGATATAGAAGCGATTAAAAGCCGATTAATTCAATTGTTTCCTTATTTTAAGCAGAATGCACTAGTAATTATTTCTTCGCAAATTCCTGTAGGTACAACCCAAGCAATAATTACTATTTTTAATGAGATTTACCCAGGAAAAGAAGTAGAGTTTGTTTACTCACCAGAAAATCTACGCCTAGGACAGGCAGTAGAGTTATTTATTCAGCCTGATCGTATTATTATGGGCATTTCTTCTGAAAAAGTTAAAAAGTCTATAGAAGCGTTATTACAATCGATGCGCGATAAATTAATTTGGATGACAATTGAGTCAGCTGAAATGACTAAGCATGCTATCAACACTTTTTTAGCAACTTCCATTGTTTTCATTAATGAATTGGCGTTATTGTGTGAACAATTAAATGTAGATGTGAAAGCAGTGGAAGTAGGATTAAAAACTGATATGCGCATAGGGACAAAGGCGTATTTGTCATCTGGCAATGCGTTTTCCGGAGTCACATTAGGTAGAGATATTAATTACTTACTTAAATTAAGCCAAGATTGTCAATTACCTATGGACTTAATAAAAGCTGTTTTATTGAGTAATCAAAATCACATTAGCTGGATTCGGCAAAAACTAAATGAAAAATTGAAGCAATTAGCCGGAAAAAAGATTGCTATTTTAGGCTTAGGGTACAAGCCCGGTATAAATTGTTTGGAGGATTCTTTAATGGTTAATATGAGTAAATGGCTACATCAAAGTGGTGCCATTATTCGGGCCTATGATCCGGCGATAAAAAATTTAGATGCCGATTTAGAGCTTATTATTGATTTACAAAAAAATCTGACTTCTGCACTGGATGGAGCTGACGCTATAGTGATAGGCGCCGCTTGGCCAGAGCTTATTAATAGCAATGCAAAACAGTTAATAAAGGAAATACAACAAGCTTACGTGTTGGATAGCAATGGCTTTTTAAGTAAACAATTAGAAGGCGAAAAATGTATTGATTACTATAGAGTAGGAATATCTAGCTAATGAAATTACTGAATAAAAAAGCAATTATTAGTGGTGCCAGCCAAGGTTTAGGCGCAACGATAGCCGATTTCTTTGTTAAAGAAGGTGCTAGTGTTGTTATTTGCGCTCGAGATAAAAAATTACTTTTTGAAAAGAAGGATAAATTACAAGCTATAGCGCCTAATGCAGTGAAAGTTGTTGCAGTGGTTGCGGATGTTTCTTCTCCTAAAGAAGTTAAGCAACTGCTTGAAGCAGCAGAAATGGAGTTAGGTGGTTTAGATATTTTAGTAGCAAATGCAGGTATTTATGGACCAAAAGGTTGTTTTGAAACCAATGATTGGGAGGAATGGAGTCGGACTATCGATATTAATTTAAAGGGAACTGTTCTGCAATGTCGTGCTGTCATTCCTTTATTTAAAAAGCAAAAACAAGGAAAAATAATTTTAATTTCTGGTGGTGGTGCAACAAAACCTATGCCAAATTTCAGTGCCTATGCGGCTTCCAAAGCTGGAGTTATCCGTTTTTCTGAAACATTGGCCCAGGAACTTTCTTCTTTTAACATTAATGTGACGGCTATATCTCCAGGCGCATTAAATACACGCATGTTAGATGAAATATTAAATATTGGGCCAGAAATTGTCGGTGAAAAAATTTATCAAGAAGCGATTCAACAAAAGAAAAATGGTGGAGATTCTTTAGAGTTAGCGGCGGGACTCTGTGTTTACCTTGCATCGGAAACTAATGGTATTACCGGTAAATTAATCAGTGCTATTTGGGATCCTTGGAAAAATTTACAGGAATACTATGAGGAAATAATAAATACCGATATCTATACTCTACGTAGAATTGTACCAGCAGATCGAGGTATTAATTGGGAGCCTTCTCAATGAAGGTGGCTATCATTGGTTGTGGTTTGATTGGCAATAAAAGAGCAAAGAATTTAAAAAATTGCTCTTTGCTGTTTTGTGCAGATAAAAATTTTGAGCGAGCAAAAGCTTTAGCGGCTTGGAATAATGGTTGTTTAGCCGTTCGGGATTGGTATGAGATTTTATTAAAACCAGAAGTTGAGATTATTATTATAGCAACGACACATGATATGTTGGCAGAAATTACCTTAGCGGCAGTTAGATCGGGCAAACATGTATTAGTTGAAAAGCCAGCGGCGCGTTTTAGTGATGAATTAGAACCTGTTATTAAAGCGGTGGGAGAATTTAGTACATTAGTGAGAGTAGGTTTTAACCATCGTTACCATAAAGCGTTTCGTAAAGCTTATGACTTATATCAATCGGGTCAGTTAGGTGAACTTATGTTTATTAGAGGTCGTTATGGACATGGTGGGAGAATCAATTATTCTAAAGAATGGCGAGCTGACCCACTTATATCAGGAGGAGGTGAGCTGATTGATCAAGGTATGCATTTAATTGATCTTTCACGATGGTTTTTAGGTGAATTTACTGAAGTGGATGGTTTTGCGCATACCTATTATTGGGATATGCCAGTAGATGATAATGGTTTCATGTTATTGAAAACCTCGGCTAAAAAATCTGCTTTTTTACAGGTAAGTTGCACGGAATGGAAAAATTTATTTTCATTTGAAATATATGGAAAGAAGGCAAAACTCGAAATTCAGGGACTAGGAGGAAGTTATGGGATTGAGCGTCTTATATCTTATAAAAATTTACCTGAAATGGGGCCGCCAGAAACAGAAATTTGGGAGTTTCCAATGCAGGATGATTCATGGGAAGTAGAATTTAAATGTTTTGTAGAAGACATTAAAAAAAATCGCTCTTCGGGTCCGGATTTAAACGATGCTTATGCGGCACTCAATATTGTAAAAAAAATAGCGCAAGGATCTGGTTATGATTATTACCCGTAGTCCTTTACGTATTTCGTTAGGGGGAGGAGGAACCGATCTTCCTTCTTATTATTCAAGTTATGGGGGATTTCTCATAGCAGCGGCTATTGATAAATATGTTTACATTACATTACATCAAACGTTTGTTGACGAATTGATTATTAAATATTCTAGTTTGGAAAAAGTGAAAGATATAGAGGCTATTCAACACCCTATTATTCGCGAGTCATTAAAATATATTGAAATTGAGGCACCACACTTGGAAATATCAAGTATGGCTGATATTCCTGCGGGTACAGGATTGGGTTCATCAGGCAGCTTTACTACCGCACTTTTAAAAAATCTGCATATGTTTAAAAAAAACTTGATTCATCCTAAAGAATTAGCTGAGCAAGCTTGCTATATAGAATTAGAAAGATTAGCTGAGCCTATTGGCAAACAAGATCAATATATTGCGGCTTACGGTGGTTTAACTTGTTTTGAATTTCTGCCGGATGGTTCCGTGAATGCTTTTCCTTTGAAAATAGATAAAGAAACACTTTATAGTTTAGAAGATAATCTGCTTTTATTTTTTACAGGATATTCGCGTTCAGCATCGAGTCTGCTTAAAGAGCAAGATGATAAGACAAAAGATAAGGATCCGGCGATGATTGAGTATCTTCACTTTATTAAAAAATTAGGATGGGAAAGTAAAAAAGCCTTAGAATCTGGAAATTTAATAACATTTGCTGAAGTCATGGATGAGCATTGGCATTATAAAAAAACTTGTTCGAAAAAAATGAGTAATGAAGAAATTAATCAATGGTATGAATTAGCCATAGAAAATGGCGCGCTAGGTGGGAAATTGATCGGTGCAGGGGGAGGTGGCTTTCTTATGTTTTATGCACGAGATAAGGTACAATTGCGCCGTGCAATGCGTAAAGTGGGTCTAGAAGAAGTGCGATTTCGATTCGATTTTGAAGGAACAAAATTAATTACCCAATCTTAAATTTTTTTATGGGTTAGTTGATACTATGGAAAGTTTATTCACTGTTGTTATTTTAGCAGGTGGATTAGCAACACGGTTGCGCCCCATCACTGATAAAATTCCTAAGTCTATGGTTCTTATCCACGGAGAACCCTTTATTTCCCACCAATTACGCTTGTTAAAAAAAAAGGGTTTAAAAAAGTTGTTTTATGTATAGGCCATTTAGGTTATTTAATACAAAATCATGTGCAGAACGGAGAGCGATTTGGTTTGTCGGTTACTTATTCGCAGGATGGGGAAGTTTTATTAGGAACCGCAGGGGCTATTAAAAAAGCTTTACCTCTATTAGAAGATAATTTTTTTATTATTTATGGTGATAGCTATTTAGACTGTGACTATGAAAGGATCCAACGAGCATTTAAGAAAGCCAATAAGCTAAGTTTAATGACAGTATTTAAAAATAATAATCAAGGTGATAAAAGCAATATTATATTTAAAAATGGAAAAATTATTGAATACGATAAAGAGAAAAGCAATTCAAATATGCAATATATTGATTACGGAATAAGTATTTTTAATAAATCTACTTTTCTGAATATTCTGGAAAGCAATTTTTATGATCTTGTATTTTTGTATAAGAAATTATTAATTAATAAACAATTAGCTGCTTTCCAAGTATACCAACTTTTTTACGAGATTGGTTCACTAGCGGGACTATTTTCTTTTAATAATTATCTTAAAAATAAAAATCTACTTAATAAAACACTGAACTAGAATGCTTCAATATTTGGAAAAGGAATTTTTATGTTCGTAAAGCAATTTTTAGCCGAAATCAAACAAATTGCCGATCAGCTGGATAATCAGCCTATCCGCTTAGTTATCGATTTACTATCTGAAATGCGTTGTAGAAAAGGACGTTTGTTTATTTTAGGTGTGGGGGGTAGTGCAGCAAATGCTTCCCATGCAGTCAATGATTTTAGAAAAATTACCGGTATAGAAGCTTATGCGCCAACCGACAATGTTGCAGAATTAACGGCACGGGCTAATGATGAAGGATGGTCATCTATTTTTAGTCATTGGTTAGCAGTAAGTTGTTTGTCCGCAAATGACATGTTATTTATTTTTTCTGTGGGAGGAGGTAATTTAGCTAAAAATATTAGTTCTAATTTAGTGATGGCTTTGCAATATGGAAAAAAAATAGGATCAAAAATTGTAGGTATTGTTGGTCCTGACGGGGGATATACAGCGCAAGTTGCGGATGTTTGTATACGTATTCCTTTAGTCAACGCTCTGCATGTTACGCCTCACGCAGAGGCTTTTCAGGCTGTGGTTTGGCACTTATTAGTTTCTCACCCTAAGTTAAAAAGAACTGAAACTAAATGGGAGTCTTTGAATGAAGTTAAAAGCTTAATGGAAATAGATAGCTGTTAAGGTTTGTAGAACATTGAAATTTTATGGAGAAAATTAAATGAGATTGGAAAAATTGCCTATCAAATTGTTTGCCGATGGGGCAGATAAGGCAGAAATGTTAGCTCTTTACCAAAATCCTCTTATTAAAGGCTTTACAACTAATCCTAGTTTAATGCGTAAAGCAGGAATTTTTGATTATGGCTCATTCTGTTTAGAAGTTTTGCAGGCAATTCCTGATCGTCCTATTTCATTCGAAGTTTTTTCAGACGATTTGCAGGAAATGAAATGTCAAGCGTTAAAAATTAGTCAATGGGCAGAAAACGTTTACGTTAAAATTCCAATAAGTAATATCTATGCAGAATCGACATTTGGATTAATTGAAGAATTATCTAACAGGGGCGTCAAACAAAATATTACTGCGATTACAACACTAGAGCAAGTTTTAGCGGTAAGTGACGCATTAGGTAAAAAAACTTCTGCTTTTATATCTGTTTTTGCCGGAAGAATCGCTGATACCGGCATTGATCCCGTTCCATTAATGGGTAATGCAGTAGAAATGATAAAAGACCGTGGCAATCAAAAGCTTATCTGGGCAAGTACTCGAGAAGTACTGAATATTTTTCAAGCCGCAGCGATAGCATGTCCAATTATTACGGTTACCAGCGATATTTTAAAAAAAATAAGCTGGATTGGTAAGGATTTAAATGAAGTGTCGTTATCTACCGTAAAGATGTTTAGTGAGGATGCCATAAAATCAGGTTTTGTGTTATAAAATTAATAAATTATTTATTTAGATGGAAATTTTTAAAAGGATGATGACGTTGAACATGACTTATTCTTTTCGGCGTTTTTTTGGGGTAATTTTACTGTATTCAGTTTTTAGTTTAGCGTTACTCGCGCCGATTTCAGGTAATGAGGTTATACCAAGTGGGGCACCAGATTTTATTCCCCATACTATTAAAATTATTCAGGCAGCAGCTGCTTTACAAGAAGGACAATTTCCCATTCGCGTGGAACCTTTAGCCCATAATGCTTTAGGTTATCCTGCTTTTCAATTTTATTCACCTTTTGTTTTTACCGTTGCCGGCTATATTTATAGGTTTTTTTCTCCCTCTAATCCTTTTATTTCCTTAAAAATTACTCTTTGGCTATCGATTATAATAGGAGGGCTTTATATTTATCGTTTGGCTAGAGAAATAAATAAGCAAGAAATAAGTGCCCTATTAGCTGGGATAGCCTATATGTCTGCACCTTACTTGTTAATTAATATTAATGCCCGAGGAGATTTTACGGAAGTTGTTGGTCAAGGAATATTACCCATCGTTTTATACTATACGTATAAGACTTATTTTTCTGAAAACTATTCTATTAAAGAGCTTTGCATAACTGGTTTAACGTGGGCATTACTTGCTATGACCCATTTAGTTACTTTTGTGAATGCCTCTATGGTGATGGGCTTATTTTTTATTTTTTTGAAAAAAACTAACCGTTTTAAGAGTCTATTTTGGGTAGGGTTAGCTTATTTATATGGATTTATATTAGCGCTTTGGTTTTTTGCACCTATTTTACATTATGCCTCATTGCTTAATATAGATAATCTGTTAATCAATCCTGCTGCAACTAACTTTTTAACATCGTTACCCAGATTGCTTGCTATTACTTCAGCCAGTTTTATGTGGTTTCCAACTAGCGATAACTCCCTAAGTAATCAGGTAATGTCACCATCATTTTATCCAGGCGTGGGTTGGATTATGATATTGGCGGCAGGTTTATCTTTTTATAGAGTTTATCTTCGTGTTGATAAATTTAAAAATTTAAAAAAATCTATGAATATCGATAAAGCACTTTTGTGGATTTTTTTATTGACCTTATTTTTAGTTTGGTCGCCCATTGATTTCTGGAAATTTCTTCCCCATGTCGTTGCTATAACGCAGTTTGCGTATCGTTTTTTAGCCCAATTAATGTGGGCGGGTGCTTTGCTAGTTTCTATGGCAATCGCATCGTTAATAAATTCTACACGCCCAATGCAAACCTTGTGTTTAGGAATATTAATCATTTCTTTGAGCAGTACGGGTTGGTTGATGACCTACCATACGGCACCTGTAACTGTCGATGGAATAAAACAAATGGCCGTTGCTGGTTGGGCGCAGACGGATTATTTGTTAAAAGAATCATTTGTTTTTAATGCTAATTTTTCAAATAACCAGAAATTAACTACTACTGAAAAGTTAAACCCGCATTATTCTTCTGTTTTACCCACTTTAAACTTTAAAGAAATGCAAAAAAATTGTGTAAAATTAGGACAAAAACTACGTTGTCGTTTATCTGTATCTAATCCAAGTTTATTTGAATTCCCTTTCCTTTATTATCCCGATTTGCTCAATGTCGTTGTAGATGGCCAGAAAAAAATTGATTATATGCCTTCTAGAACCGAAAATTATTGGTTAGTTAAGCTGCCTTTGAGCGCAGGAACACATGTAGTGACAATTACATTTGCAGGTCTTGTTTGGGCTAATTGGGTTAGTGGATTAGCTTGGTTTGTGCTAGTAGCCGTATTTTCTATTAGTTTAATAAGGAGAAAATACCTAAATTTATCACTAGCCAAGAAATTTAATTTAGCTTAGCTGATCAGTATTTCGCTAAAAATTACAGATTTTCAAGAACACTTTATCTTTTTTAGTTATATAAAAAAGGCGTGTTGTATACTAGTTTTAGTAATTAGATAGTTCTTTTAGAATAGAAGTTAAGGATGACGCACTTATTTTCAGCATTTGTAGCTTTCTTTATTACGTTATTGTGTATTATCTTACTAAAACCTTTAGCGGTGCGTCTTGGTTTAGTCGATGCGCCAAGTAGTCGGAAACATCATCAGGGCGAGATTCCATTAATAGGTGGTTTAGCGATGTTTATCGGCTTTTTAGCAGCACTATTAACCTTGCCGATTTCTTTACGGGATTATCGTAGTTTTATCGCAGGATCAGCATTACTAGTTTTTGTTGGGTTACTCGATGACTTTCATGAGCTTTCTCCTAAGAGCCGATTTTTAGCGCAGATTATTGCATTATTATTGATGTTTTTTTGGGGTGGAATAAAGTTAACCCATCTTGGAAATTTAATTTTTTATAGAGAGATAGGGTTAAATATTTATAGTCTTCCCGTTACTGTGATAGCCGGATTAGGGATTATTAACGCTATTAATATGACTGACGGTATTGATGGATTGGCTGGAACGTTAGTGCTTACCGAGTTAATAATATTAATTCAGTGTGCAATATTTAATCATCAATTTATAGCTGCTCATATTTTACTATTAATTATTGCCACAGTATTGGCATTTTTATGTCTTAATTTTAGATGGCCTGGTTGTGTACATGCACAAGTTTTTATGGGTGATGCAGGGAGTATGCTTTTAGGTTTTATTTTAGTTTGGTTTTTAATTGAACTTTCTCAGACAGGATCGCATGCAGTGACTCCTGTTACGATGTTGTGGATTATGTCATTGCCTTTGTTTGACACAACCGCGGTGATGCTTTACAGAGCGAGTAAAAGGAAATCAATTTTTTCTTCTGACCGACAACATTTGCATCATTTATTAACGGGTTTGAATTTATCGGCTGCGCAAATTAGTCTTATTCTAGGGAGTATAAATTTAGTACTAGCGGTTATTGGTTTGTTAGGATTTTATTACCAATTAGCAGAAGGAATATTGTTTATTAGTTTTTTAATACTTTTTGTGCTTTATTTTATAAGTGTAACTTATTTACGACTATGGCTTTATAGAAAGAGAAATAGCTTATATTTTGTTCATTTATTGAGTAAAAACTAAAAAATACTTGCATTCTTTTATAATTATGTATAAAAACTAAGTTGTTACTAGAAATTGTATAGTGCCCTTAATAAACTATAAGTTTAGTAACAGAAAAATTTTTCTTAATCCATTTTTATTACAGGGGATAGATGATCATGATCATGAAAAAGACTGGTCTCGTTATTGCTGCCGCTGCTGCTGCCATCATACTTTCAGGTTGTGCCACGGGCGCGCGTAACATACCTGAAAATACGCCGATTTGTGAAACACCTTGCGCAGCCCCATGCAACCAATGTAAATGCATGAGTGCTTGTAAACAAGTATGCCCAACCAAAAAACATAAAAAACATCGTCACCGTCGCTGTAGAGCAGAAAATGCACAAGCACAAATGAATGCATAAAAATTAATTTACTGCTGTTTAAATGGCTTTCCATTAATAAACGGTGTGTGTAGAATAAAGCCGCGTATAATTACGCGGCTTTTTTTATCGCTCGTTAACGCTAGGTGAGAAACTCCTAAAATTTTTAAAGTATTAAAAAATTTTATAGATAGGTTATTTTTCTAATGAATTTTCTCGGGTTTGGTCTTGGTTTACGTGCGCAACATTACCCAGCTATTTTAGAAGAGCGCCCTAAAGTTGATTGGTTTGAAGCGATTACTGAAGATTATTTAGTAGAAGGCGGTAGACCACTTTATTATCTTAATCGCATTCGTGAACATTATCCTTTAGTCATGCATGGTGTGTCCTTGTCGATAGGGAGTTGCGATCCTATTAATTTTGAATATTTAAAAAAGGTTAAAGTGTTAGCTACTTCGGTACAGCCGGCGTGGATATCTGATCATTTATGTTGGACAGGCATTAATGGTTTAAATGCCCATGATCTTTTGCCGCTTCCCCTTACGGAAGAAGCTTTAAAACACGTCGTGGAGCGTGTTAAGCAAGTACAAGATTTTCTAGGGCGACAAATTTTATTAGAAAACGTATCAAGCTATATTGAATATCAAACTTCGACGATGAAAGAATGGGATTTTTTAACGGCTATTGCCGAACAAGCGGACTGTTTTATTTTGTTAGATATTAATAATATCTATGTGAGTGCCGTGAATCATCAATTTGATCCCTTAGAGTATTTAAATAATATTCCAACCCATCGCGTACGGCAATTTCACTTAGCCGGTCATAAAAACTGTGAAGATTATATTATCGATACACACGATGCACCCATTATCGATTCTGTGTGGTCGCTTTATGCAGCGGCTGTGCGTCGCTTTGGTAAAGTTTCGACGATGATAGAACGTGATGATAATATCCCAGAATTACCAGAATTATTAACCGAATTACAACAGGCAAAACAGATAGCAGAAACGGTATGGAAAGAGGAAAATGCAACCATTAGCTAATCTACAAGAGGCATTACAAAATCATTTATTAAATGAGGATGAGTCTATTACGCAGCAATTAACTCGGCCAGTTAACGGACTGCTAGCTGACCGCTTAGCTGTTTATGCAAACGCCTATCGCTTGCGGCTTATTGATGCATTACAGAAAGAATATAGGTTGTTACATACCCATCTGGGCGATGAGCGATTTACAGAGCTATCTGAGGTCTATATCGATGAATATCCTTCACATTTTTATTCTATTTCTGATTTTACTAAACAATTACCTCAGTTTTTGTTCACTTATGAGCCAGAGCAACCTTACCTGAGCGAATTAGCGGCGCTTATTAGGGCCTTAAGTCTTAGTTTGGAGTCTAGCGATGCGGCTCTTCTTAGCGTTAATGCTTTAGCTGAAGTGCCTATGCAAAACTGGCCTTCTCTTTGTTTTAAATACCATCCTTCCGTTCAATATTTGACATTTCAATGGAATACTTTTGAGCTTTGGAAATCCTTGGTGCAAAAAACAGCGCCTCCTAGATTATACTCACAGCAATTGGGTTTTCGGCAAGGCGCTGCGGAGGTGAGCAACCGGAATGTATGTGAAATACATGAGGATTGTGAACCTAGCGGCAACGCAGCCGAAAGCTCAAGTGCGAAGAGTATGCATCAAAAAAATTCGTATTGCATTGTCTGGCGTAAGCAATTACAGTCTTATGCTAATAGTTTGACGGAGCCAGAGGCTATCGCTTTCCAAGCCTTGCAATCAGGCGCTTGTTTTGCGGATGCGTGCGAAACCCTTTATAAAAGCGGCTTAAGTAGCGAAACTGAAGCGGCCACATTAGTGGCTAATTGTTTGACACGCTGGCTAAATGATCATTTGTTTTCGGAGGTTTATATCCCTTAAATGGCAACACGATATATTTTTATCACAGGTGGCGTTGTTTCTTCCTTAGGGAAAGGCATTGCGGCGGCTTCTTTAGGCGCTATTCTAGAATCGCGAGGTCTTAAGATTAGCCTACTTAAACTAGACCCTTATTTAAATGTCGATCCGGGGACCATGAGCCCTTATCAACATGGCGAAGTTTTTGTAACAGAAGATGGTGCTGAAACAGACCTTGATCTGGGACATTATGAGCGTTTCGTCCGCGCTAAAATGACGCGAGATAATAATTTTACGGCAGGTCAAATTTATGCGCGTGTATTGCGTAAAGAACGTCGTGGTGATTACTTAGGCGGTACTGTGCAAGTTGTTCCTCATGTCACTGATGAAATCAAGCATGCGATTATTAAGGGTGCTAAGGATGCAGATATTGCTTTAGTTGAGATTGGTGGTACTGTAGGCGATATCGAGTCACTTCCCTTTTTAGAAGCAATACGCCAATTACGTATCGAATTAGAAAGTTGGCAAACTTTATTTATCCATACAACCTTAGTGCCTTATATTGCAACCGCGGGTGAAATTAAAACCAAACCTACACAGCATTCGACAAAAGAATTAGGTTCTTTTGGTATTCAAGCGGATATATTGATTTGTCGATCAGAAAAAGAAATTCCAGAGCAGGCGCGAGAAAAAATTGCTTTATATACGAATGTAAAGCGAGCGGGTGTTATTTCACTGCCGGACGTAGATGATATTTATCTTGTACCCTTATTGTTGCACGAGCAAGGGCTTGACGAAATGGTGCTGCAGCGATTTGCTTTAAAGGATTATCCAGCCGCTGATTTAAAGTCATGGGAAGAAGTAGTTGCAGCGAAAAAAGCCCCAACGGCAGTAGTGAAAATTGGTATGGTAGGGAAATATATGGGTTTAGCCGATTCGTATAAATCCTTAAGTGAAGCGTTAATGCATGCAGGTATTAAAACGCATACCGAAGTTAATATAGTTTATATTGATGCGGAAGCTTTAGAGCAACAAGGTACTAAACTATTAGAACCCTTGGCGGCTATCGTGGTCCCTGGTGGATTTGGTAAGCGAGGTATTGATGGGAAGATAATGGCGGCGCAATATGCACGTGAAAACAATATACCTTATCTCGGGATATGTTTAGGCATGCAAACAGCACTTATAGAATTTGCGCGTCATGTAGGATTAGAGAATGCCCACAGTACCGAATTTGATCCAGAAACACCTTATCCTGTAGTTGCTTTAGTTACTGAATGGGTTACGCGTGAAGGTAGACGTGAAAAGCGTGATAAAGATTCTGACTTAGGTGGTACGATGCGTTTAGGAGGGCAGACATGTCGTCTTAAAGAGGGAAGTAAAGCAAGAATTTTATATGGTCAGGATACTATTGTTGAACGTCATCGCCATCGCTATGAAATTAATGATCTACTATTACCTAAGCTTGAAGAGCAAGGGTTAATCATTTCTGGTCGTTCGGAAGATGGAAATTTAGTTGAAATGATTGAGTTGAAAAACCACCCTTGGTTTATTGGTTGTCAATTTCATCCGGAATTTACATCGAATCCGCGCGATGGACATCCTTTGTTTGTTAGTTTTGTTGAGGCAGCGCGATTGCAACATGCTAATAGTTTAAAAATAGCTAAAGTGATTTCGACCTAGACTTGTTTATGCGCTATGCATGATTGCGTAAATTCGTAAGTGGAGTGTTGCACAGTTAAAAATTTTGCATTTTCAAGTACGAGCGGTATGTAAAAAACTTATAAATATCATGGACGGTTAACGTGATGGATGGAGTAAAAGAAGAGATATTTTCAAAACACGACATACTTCTAAATAATGACTATGTTGTTCCTACGGTATCGCTAGATACAAACTATCGTCTTGCTTTAAGAGATATTTATGATGGGCTTAAGCAATGGCGTATTTGGCTTTTATTAGCCTGGCAAGATATTAAACTTCGTTATCGCAGGTCAACCTTGGGTCCTTTTTGGATTACTCTAAGTATGGCGGTGACAATCTATACGATGGGATTGTTATATGGGCGATTGTTTAAAATGGATTTAGCTCAATACTATCCTTTCCTCGCTACTGGCATTTTGGGCTGGAGCCTTATTTCATCGCTATTAACGGAAGGGGCAAGTATTTTTGTTGATTCAGAACAATTTATCAAGCAAATGAAACAACCGTATTCGGTATTTGTTTTTAAGACAGTTACAAAATGCTTTATTATTTTTTTACATCATATTTTAGTGCTTGTCCCCATTATTCTTTTTTTTAATGTTAAAGTTAATTTTTATTCGCTGTTTGCTTTATTAAGTTTAATGGTTATTTGGTTAAATGGAATTTCTTATGGGGTTATATTAGCTATTTTAGGCACTCGATTTAGGGATATAGTGCAATTAATTATTAGTCTTGTACAAGTCATATTTTTTTTAACGCCTATTATATGGTCGCCCAGCGTATTACCTGAACGTTACCAGTATATCGTTAATCTTAATCCATTCGCGCAATTTATGGAGCTACTAAGAAGCCCTTTATTAGGAACGCTTCCTTCAAATTATAATATTTTTTTTATTACGATTGTAACGTTACTGGGATTTTTTGTTTCTTTTATAATATTTTCGCGCTATCGCGTTAGAATTGCTTATTGGCTGTAAGGATCAATAATGGCCTCAATACATCTGGATTCAGTTTCTGTTGATTTTCCCATCTATAATTTAAGTGCTCGTTCTTTAAAAAAACAGTTTTTGCGTCTAACGACGGGAGGAGCTTTAAATAGTAAAGAAAATATTGTTGTAGTAAAAGCCTTAGATAAGGTGACACTAAAAATAAATCATGGTGATCGTGTTGGACTCATTGGTCATAATGGAGCAGGAAAAAGTACACTATTACGCGTATTAGCTAAAATTTATGAGCCTATCCAAGGACGGGTTTATAATGAAGGTAAAGTTTCCCCTTTATTAAATGTCATGTTAGGTATTAACCACGAATCGACAGGTTATGAGAATATTATGGTAAGGGGATTATTATTAGGTTTAACACGTAAGCAAATTCGAGATAAATTAGTTCAGATTGCTGAGTTTACTGAATTAGGCGACTATTTATTTGCGCCCGTGCGTACTTATTCTTCTGGTATGCAGTTACGTTTAGCTTTTGCCGTTGCAACATGTATTAAACCCGATATCTTACTCATGGATGAAATGATAGAAGTGGGTGATGCAGATTTTTTAAAAAAAGCAAAAAGTCGTTTAAGCGAATTTATTGATAAATCAAGTATTTTAGTGTTAGCCTCGCATTCCAGTGAAACCATTCGGAGATTTTGTAATAAAGTGGTTTTATTGGAGAAAGGGACCGTTAAATATTTTGGGCCACTAGAGGAAGGATTTGAAAAATATAAGGTTTTAGCGTCAATATAAATTTTTTTAAAAGGAGTCTACTGCGAGCGCATGAAAACGCGAACTTTTAAGGCAGTATACCCGCTACATAATCAGGATGCCGCTCGTTCTGAGCTTAAAAAGTTCGTAACTACAGGTACGAGCGGTGTACTCCAATAAATAAGCTGCGTTTATTAAGTTTGAAAATGAACTACTTTTTCTGAAGGGAAGTAAATGCATTACAAATTAGCGACTAATAACTTCTGTTCTGAAGAACGACAAGCCATTCTTAACGTCATTGAAAGTGGACGTTATACAATGGGTGAGCAAGTAAAGCAGTTTGAAGCAGCTTTTTCAAAAAAAGTTAAAGCAAATTTTTCGGTTATGGTAAATTCAGGTTCATCAGCGAATCTGGTTGCAGTGGCTGCTTTATTTTATTGTAAAGATAACCCTTTATGTCCGGGTGATGAAGTCATTGTACCGGCTATTTCCTGGGCGACAACGTATTATCCTTTGCATCAATATGGTTTAAAGCTGAAATTTATAGATGTGGACCTGCATACTTTAAATATGGATGCCGATTTATTAGAGGCCGCATTAACACCTAAAACAAAAATGGTAATTGCAGTTAATATTTTGGGTAATCCTTGTGAATTAACAAGAATTAAAGCATTTTGTGAAAAGCATCATCTTATTTTATTTGAAGATAATTGCGAATCAATGGGAGCGCAGCTGGATGGCCAGTATTGTGGAACTTTTGGTCAGATTGGAACGTTTAGCACTTTCTTTTCCCACCATATCACAACAATGGAGGGTGGGCTCATTGTTACCAATAATGAAGAATTATACGAGCTATGTTTATCGCTACGTTCTCATGGTTGGACTCGATCTATTCCAAATAAAGCCAACATTTATCAAAAAAAGGATAATGATTTATTTGAAGCCTATCGATTTATTTTGCCCGGTTATAATGTTCGTCCTATTGAGATGGCAGGTGCTATTGGTATCAAACAATTACAAAAACTTGATCATATGGTTGAAGAAAGAAGAAAGAATGCTGTGTTTTTTATTAATTGTTTTGCTGGAGATGAACGGTTTATTCTACAACGCGAAAATGGGTTAAGCTCTTGGTTTTGTTTTACATTGGTTCTCAATCCCAAATTCAATATCGTTCGATCTAAGCTTTTAGAACAGTTAAAACAATCAGAGATTGAATACCGAATTATTACTGGAGGTAATTTTCTGAGGCACGATGTTATTAAGTACATTGACCATGAAGCTGTTGGTACTATAAAAAATGCAGATGTGATACATGAGCAAGGATTTTTTGTCGGTAATCATCCTTATGATATAACAAAAGAAATTCAATATTTTCATTCTGTTATTAGTAAAGCAATGGAAAAACAAACTATTCTTGCTTAAATGCTATGAAAATTACGTTTAAATTATAGGAGTTAATTTAAATGTTTCGTCAAAATAAGTCAATTTATTTTATAGAAATTTTTTGGCTATTTTCTCTTATCATTTTCGCTAGTTTGATTTATTTAAATCAGAAGTATATTGGACTATTTTTTAATTCCGATCATCTGATGTTTCCTTCTGTTTTTAAAGATTTATTTTTAAATCAAGGCCATTATAAGGATTGGAGTTTGTCTCCAGCACCTCATTTTTTTCCTGATATATTTACTTTTTCTCCCGCATTTCTTTTGACTAAAGATATCTATTTTCAGTTTCTAATAACTTTATGTTTGCAACTAGTGTTTTTGTACTTAGCAGTAAAATATTTATATAGCCAATTTTTCTCAAAAACAAGCGCAATAGTATTTTCTTTAGCTTCAGCAAGTATTTTTTACTTGTTGACGTTTAAAAAACCTGCTTCTATTTTGCTTGCGGCTGGACCATTAATTCCTGCCGGGCATATGGGTGAATTTATAGTGGGTATTTTTGTTGTTGGTATGCAGCTGAAAATTATTAATTATAGCGATAATTTAGAGCATAAAAACAATTTACTTTTGCTTGGAACAGCGCTGAGTTTTCTTTGTAGCCTATCAGATTGGTTGTTTTTTATACAATTCTCGGCGGCAATTTTTTTTATATATTTATTTTTATATATAAATCGAAGTATTAAATTTAAAGTTGTACGTCACTATGCTCTTTTACCTTTTATGGCCTCTATAGCAGGCGTTTTTTTTACAAAACATGTTGTTCCAGCGGACATTTTGTCAGGATATTTGTCACATCCATCACTTGAGAAAATATCAATAGATACAATTCATAACCAATTTTTAATGTTAATTAATCTATTTAAAATGGATTTGAATTGGTTTACAGGTATTCAATCCATTTTATTTTATAGTGGTGTTTTTTTTCTATTTTTTATTCATATTAAAACAAAAAAAACTGTTAGTTCATTAGATATAAAATTACGCTTTTTAAGCGGCTTTATAATTTTCAGTAGTAGTTTATCTATAATTTCTATCTTTCTATTAGCTCAAGAAAATTATGTACAGGATAAATATTTATTCCCGCTATTTTTTTTTCCAGTATTGCTGTTTTTTTATTTAAACACTAAGTTAGTGAATTTTAGGTTTATTTATAACAGTGTATTAGGACTAGCAGGTTTAGTAATATTAGTTGTCTTATTTTATATCATCACATTACCTCACCAACCTGGATTTAAAATTAAGCTAAGTTATTATCCAAGCTATATTACCTGCATTGACCAGACATTACATGGGCATGATCCGAATGGAATTGCTCAATATTGGGATGCAAGACTTATTTCTATGCTAAGTAGAGAAAAATTGCAAGTTATG
The DNA here is from genome assembly GCA_040390025.1 of Pseudomonadota bacterium. Taxonomy (GTDB): domain Bacteria; phylum Pseudomonadota; class Gammaproteobacteria; order Diplorickettsiales; family Diplorickettsiaceae; genus JAVHYG01. The sequence goes on from JAZJZD010000009.1 coordinate 88,048, forward strand.
CCAGTTCTTTCAAACTTAGTAAACTTTCCCTTTGCTATAAATAGAAAAAGATATAGAAGCACTTATGCTTTTGCAATTATTGACACAAGCCTTACAGGCGATTGGCTTCTTGATCAAACGTTAATTGAAAGTATAAATGGACGACCTGAAAAAACTGTATATTGCGGAAGTAAAAAAATATTAATTTATCAGGAAAATAAATTAAAAGTTCATGTATAGAAAAATTTATTTTTTCTTATTTACTACTAATTATTTAAAATGAAATTTTTTTAAGTTCAGAACGAGCGGTATAGCAATGGATGCAAACGTGGCGTTATACACCCCGTTTAACAACAATTCCTATGGACGTGCAAATATAGTCAGCTAATTTCAATTTAATATGCATATCTTGCTTGTAAGGTGGGATATCGATATGTGAATCAAGAGCATGTGTATTGGGCGCAATGACTAATTCAGAGACATAATGCCCGCGTTCGCGTAGAAGGCGAATTAGTTTTTCAATATCTTGTTTTCTATAAATAACAGTAACCCCTTGATCCAAGGTCTGCTCGTTAGAAGACAAATTATATTCTGTGGTATGGCAAGCAATTCCACCGACACGCAATGTTTTTTCAACGCTATTTATAACAAAATCTATGCCTGATTGTAGTGATCCTAAATGTTCAAAACAGCAAGAAGACCAACAAAAATCAAATTCATTGAGTTGTCGATCGATATTATTCATATCGCAAGTTTTATAGGCGACGCGTTCTTTAAACTGTTTTTTGGATAAAATTTCGGGCTTATGTATTTTATCTAAAGATTCTGAAAATTGCTGATGTAGATTCCAACCATCTCTATATGCAATTTCGGATGGTGCATCGGTTGCTAAAATCTGGCAGTCTAATGAGGCAAAAAAAGATGATAAGGGTTCTGAGCCAACACCAAAACCAAGACCTTTAGCGCCTGGAAGCAAAATTTTCTGCTGATACAGGTGATGTATAATGTAAACGAACTCCCATTGTTTCCGATGGAATCTGGGCGCTTGAATAATATTTTCACATATTTTTTTGTAGCTTGGATGAAAAAAATCCGTTGCATTACAGGTTGAATAGGCCATAAAAGGGCTGGATTCGTTGACTTCAATCAAATTAATTTCCTTTTAATAAATTAGACTGTAATTAGAGTTAATTATTTTTAAATAAGTAGTTCTCATACACTATCTGTGTTTTTAGTATTAAGTGCCAATTTGCTCATTAAACTATAGAATAATAGTCCATGTTCTGACATAGTATTTAAGGTGTTTTCCTCTAAAATAACTACATCCGCAGCGAGAATTGAATCTAAGACATGTGTGGAATTAATATTAACATCTTCTACAAGTGGATCGCTATTTTTCTTATATTCAGTTTTACTGAATTTAAAATATCGGTAAAAGTCTATTTTTGAAAAAACATCACTTTTTAAAAAAGCATCAAGAAATTGATCCGAAAAACTATCACCTACAATGGCTAAAGAAACGGGACTGATAGAGGACAATTTAAAATCGAGTTTTGGTACCAAATAATTTTTATTAGCTTTGAATAGATTAAGTAATTCTGTTAGATCAACATCAGTTCCTTCTGGGTTTTTTAGTTTATAATTAAATGTTAATGGTTCAAGCGTAGGGATACCTAATTGATTAATGGTTTGTATAATTGCATTAGCCGCTACTCCTCCGGCTAAATAATTCCAGTGTGTTCCACCTCTAGGAAACATGCTGGTTTTATATTCCTTTGTTGCTTGTATCATTAAATGTGGACCACTTATATAGTGTATTCCTCTCTCAGATAAGAGAGCTTCTAAAGTTTTAACATGAGGGCTTATTCCATGTTTATTGCAATGAAAGCGATTAGGGATATCGCTAGGTAAGTATTCAGCTTTTGAGGGGGTAATAACATAAATAAATTTTTTACCCTTTCGTATGAAAAACTCATTTAATTCTTTAAGTTTGTTCGCCCAGTTTAATAGATAGGCTTGGTCAAATGGAGGGCCATTTAGCCAGCAATAGTTATTGATATAGGCAAATTCATAGAGCTGCTTATTTTTTCCTATAACGATTTGGTTATTATACGAATAAGACTTTTTAAAAAGTGAATAGTAAATTTGATTGCTCAAACGAATCGTTAAGGTGCGTAAAGGTAGATTATTTGTAAACAACTGTTCATAATATTTTTGTATGTCATGTGAAATGAAATTTTTAATATTTATCTGAGGTTTATGTAGGTTTTCAACAATCCCCCAAAGCTGTTTGTTGTAATAATCATTTAAGTTAAAATCGAATAATTTATTTAACAGAAATGCTGTTCCAGGTAAAAATATTAAAAGAAATATAAAAATTATAAAGTTATAATAAAAAAGTACTTTTCGCATTTAGTAAATTCCAGAAATCAAAATTTAAAATAAAGGAATGGATTGAATCCAATCGCTGTAATCTTTAATAAAGAAAAAAATCCAAAAATGCTAAATAGTAGATTATTAATGGATGGATACCATTTCCAGTTTAAGTAGCGCTGACTTAACCCAGTGTAACCAGGGAGTAATGGTGAAAATGAAAGTAGGGATCCGACTATAATTGCAGTAAGAATATTCGGTGTTACTTCAATGTAAGAAAAAGTTTGACTGCCTAAACCAATGAGTGCTTTTAGATAATAATGTACTTGTATAAAATTATGTGAGCGAAAGATAACAAGGCCTATCATGAGAAACAATAACGTGATGGGAGCCGCAATGAGGGCAGGCAATTTATTGCTTAATTTTATCCAAAATAATTTATCTAAAATTAAAAATAGACCATTGTAAATGCCCCAAGCGACAAATGTCCAATTTGCACCATGCCATAAGCCCACAAGTAAAAAACATATCCATAAGTTAAAATATCTACGTTTTGGGCTCGTTCGATTTCCTCCTAATGGGATATAGAGATATTCCCGAATCCAAGTAGATAGAGAGATATGCCAACGCTGCCAAAATTCTGTAAAACTACGGGATATATAAGGCATATTAAAATTCTCTTTCAGATAAAATCCAAGCATCCTGGCGATACCTAATGCCATATCTGAATAGGCAGAAAAGTCAAAATAAACTTGTAAAGTAAAACAAAAAATTCCTAGCCAGGCGTAGCTAAATCCAAGTTGAGTGGAAGAAAGTGAAAAAGCTTGATTGGCAATTTCTGAGCAGGTATCGGCAATTAATACCTTTTTTATTAGGCCAACGATAAAGCGCTTAAAACCTTCCGTAATATCTGCCAGTAAGTATAATCGTTCATGTAACTGTTTTTCAATTTCATGATATTTAACAATAGGGCCTGCCAAGAGTTTTGGAAATAAAAACACATAGGTTAAATATTTCATGGTATTTTTTGCAGGTTTTCCTTTGCCTCGGTAAGTATCAACAAGATAAGTTATTTTCTCAAAAGTAATAAAAGAAACCCCAATAGGTAAAATAATATTAACAAACTCTGTAGAGTGTTGGATTTTTGGAATCCAATGAATTATATTGCTAATAAAGAAAATAGAATATTTATAATAAATTAAAATAGCTAAATTAATGACTATTCCTATTGCCATATAAAACTTAGTTTTTATATTTTCTCTGTCGTTTGCATAAATTAATCTACATATGAAATGATCGATAAGGGAAGAAAGAATAGCAATAATGCAAAAAATAGGTTCGCTCCATAAATAAAAGCCCAGACTGCCTGTTAGTAAAATAGAATCACTATTTTTTTTAAAGTAAAAAAATAATAATAAAAATAACGGGAAAAAGCAGAAAATAAAAAAAGGAGATGAAAATGACATGTTGTCTGTTCCTGGAATAAATTAAGCAGATACCTTATTTTTTAAAGTGACACTATTAAATTTTTTTAATAATTCATTTTTATCAAATCCCGCAATAATATTGCAGTATTTAAACTTTATTAAATGCTCATGGGCTATATATAGAAAATTATCAGTAGCATTAAAATCTAAATAAAAATCTTGCCTCGTCGGCTCAATAGCAAATATATAGGGAAATATGGCGGATAGTCTTTCTTTAAACTCTGCTAAAGTAATACGGTAGAAAATGTTAAGGCACCAATGATTCATTTCTAGATATACAATAGGCTTGAATTGTTTTAGAAGCTTCTTTGCACCCTCAAGTGCAAATAATTCGTAGCCTTCTAAATCCATTTTTATAAAATCTACACGTTCAATTTCTAGTTTTTCAAATATACTATCAAGTGGTTTGATGGGAACTTCTTTCGAGGAAATACATTTTTTATTGGCCTGTTGATAAGAATCTACAATAAAAGCGCCTGCTAGGAAATCTCCATGTGATTGCATCATAACCTGGCATTCTTTATTTCCTACACCAAAATTATGTGCAAAGATGTTTTTTATACGCGAGTTTTTAATATTATTTTTTAAAAGATTAAAGGTATATGACATAGGCTCAATGGCAATTATTTTTCCTTTTTTACAAATATTGGCTAAAGCTATTGCCGTGAGGCCGATATTGGCACCTAAATCTAATACCTGATAATCATCTTTACAGAAAATATTAAAAATTGAAACGAGGGAGGGGTCAAAAGGGTTTCCTGCATAGTCTAAATAGCGTTCTTCACCTTCAATGTAATATTCATTATTTACAATTTGAATTTTTCTATTGATTATTTTTAATTGAGATAAATAGGGATCTAACGCAGGAGTATGTTCTTTCCATTTAGTGGACCACTGTTGTTTTATAAGTAGTTTTAACAGTCCTGAAAGTATTTCTTTGTTGTTTTTTATATCTAAACATCCTATTTTTGGAGGATTACTCCTTTTAATCGAGATGGAATTTAACCACAGTCTAAGCATGGGTAAAACCTCTTTTTCTAGGCCAACAAAACCATCAGCTAGCGTAGCTAGTTTTTTTAAATTTGTTTGAATTTCTAAATTTTGTGGTTTGGAAAAAATTATTTTTTCATTCATATTTTCTATTGAAAATAAAAAATATACTTTTATACCTTTTGCATGCCAGTTTTCTATATTCAGCGTAGACTGCATTATTGTTTTACTAGAAAGATTGAAGATTAATAACATATCTTTAGGTGAAATTTCTAGTGGAGTGTCTTGAAGAGTTTTTTCAGAAAAATGAAGTCGCTGTGCAAAAAAATCAGTAGCGTGATAGTACTGATCATTTATAACATTATAGTAGATAGCTTCAATGCGTAAGTCAGGTATGGATGAAGTTATAAGCTCTAGTAAAAGATTTATATGAACTTCATTGGTGTGATTAATGCTTTCTTTTAATACTGAAATGTCTATAAGTAATCGAGGAGATCCTATTGCACTACGATTTGCTGAGATAGCGTTGGCTACAGCTAATAAATCTTCTTCATTGGGTTGTTGAATAATATTTTTTGATAAATTCTGAATAAGATGTTTTTCTTTGAAATTTTCATTATTCTGGTAACTATATTCAATAGCATTGTAGTACTGTTTTCCTGTTTCAGCAGGATGGTGATATTTTCTTATATAATCTAAAGCATTTGCAGATAGTTTTTTGCATAAATTTATGTTTTTGTAAAGATTATGAATGGCTTTACTTAATTCTTCGTCAGTAAATTTATCATTTAGTTTAAGCATAGCTTGATCACTTATTTCTCTGATACTACCGTGATTGTTTGCTATAGTTGGAATTCCATGAGACAAACAATTTAATATACTTGCCGAGGTTTCACCTCGAGAGTCAGTGCGCAATTGCACCGCGATGTCAGTGGCTAATAAGTAGTTCTTCATGAAGTCTTCTTTTACAAAGTTTGCAAAATGAACTCGTTTTTGTAGATTATTTAATGTTATTAAATTTAATAGCTTTTCATCATAATCACCACTATATCTTTCTCCAATGAAAATTAAATGCAGATTATTTTTATTAATTAATAGGGAGGTCAAACAGGCTGAAATTAAGCGATGATTGAGTTTATTTGGATGGAGGTAGCCAAAAGAACAGATTAAAAAGTCATTTTGGGAGAAGCCCAAATTAGTTCTAGCTTTTTTCTGATCACTATTTAAAATAGTTTGAGCTAAGTGCGGTGGTGATACGGCTATACATCTTGGAGCAATCAAGGGTCCGTACCACTTTTCTGCTAAACTAATCGCATGTTTAGAATGAGTGATTATGCCTAATGCTCGTTTTAGTACTGAAATATTACAGGGGTACAGTTTCATGGTTTCTGCCCTCCCTTTTATTTGATGATGGGCGAGTCCTGAAAAACCATGTGAGTCATATAATGCGCGATAGAAAATGTGTTTTTTACTAGGGAGGCTAACGTCTACCCAATGAAAGAGTCCACTTAGGAAAAAATCATGTAATACCACAATACCCGGATACACATTTAATAGGTCTAGCATGTAGTGATGAAAATAGGAGTTACCAAATTGGTATAAAACGATATCAAATAAATCAGCGTGATTAATGAACCAAGTTACATTTTTTATTGGGAAATTTGCTTTTAGCCAATCATCTTCAATAGTGGTTTGATTAGTAATTAATATTATTTCATAAAAACAGGCTAACTCAGGTATAACTTGGGCACTATAGTCAGAAATTCCAGTTTTTTCTGCAGGTAAAGGGGAAATGTAAGCTAATTTTTTTTTATGGTAGGAAGGTTGTGTTTTTTTAAGTGTAGTTTTAGTTTCATATAATCTTTCCAACACTTGTAGTGCTTTCTTTGCAGTATTTTCCCAGGTAAATTTTTTTGCGTGTTTTTCTCCATGTTCTTTAAGAAAATTTTGAAAATCTTTGTTCGTTAAAACTTCAGTGATTTTTTTTGCTATTGTTTGGGGAGTTTTTGGATCGAATAAAGCTTCTGGACAGCCAGTTGCTTCTGGCATGCTGCTGACGTTAGAGCTAATAACTGGAGCGCCACAGGCCATGGCTTCTATGATAGGTAAGCCAAAACCTTCGTGGAGTGAAGGAAATACAAATAAGCTACACAGGCTATACAGAATAATAAGCTTATCTTCGGGTACGTAGTTTATAAAGATAACTTCGTCACTACTAAGTTTAAAATGGGTACAAAAAGCATAGGCAAAATGTGCTATAGTAGATTCAGCGCTAGTTACTATAATAACTAATTGGTATTTTTTTCTTAATTCGGCCGGTAAAAGTGAAAAAGCTTCTACAAGACTTCGGACATTTTTTCGGAAATCAAATCCTCCGATATAAAATATAAACTCGCGTTTAATTCCATATTCCCTTAACTCATGCAACTTCTCTCCGCTTTTAGCACAGGACATAAATTTATTGTCTACACCCACTGAGCAGTTGGCAATTCGGTCACTAGGAAATGAAAGAAGCTCTATTGCTTCCCTTGAAGTAGAATCTGATATAGTTAATAAAAAATCCAGTTGTTTTAAAAACTGCATTTTTTTCACAAAAAAATGCGGTGCCCCAGAGTTTTTTATATAAAAGTCTGGATATATGAAAGGGATTAGATCGTATAAAGTAGAGACAGTGAGATAATTATGATTAAGGTGTCCTATGGAAATAGGGGCATCATCAATCCATCCTTCAAATGGACTAGAAATATAGACAATATCAGGTGCTAAACTGTCTAAAAAGTGTTCCCTGATTTTTTCTGAGGCTTGTATACGCCAGTAATTCTTATGATCATGACCTGAAATTTTTTTTGGAGTTTCAAAAACTTTGATTTGTTTCTGTGGTATTAAATTTTTAAAAATATTGCGTACCGATTCAATTGTATTCGAACAATTAGCGTTTAATAGAAGATAAAATTCATGCATGCTTGCTTGACGAATTAGCGCTTTACTTAATTCAAGGCTATAACGGGCAATTCCACGGTTTCGACTGATGCCTTGTGCGCTTTGTAAGTCTATAATAATTCGCATATGATTTAATCAATTATTAACTTGCGGGAGGGTAAGTGTAATTTTAAGTCTCTATAGATCTGTTCTGTTGTACAAGTTAGTGCTTTATCTTTTTCTATGACTAATAGAGGAATTTCTTTATGAATTTTATTGGGGCTTACGTTTAAATTTAAAATTTTTTTTACTTTCGCTTTAAGTTGTGGAAAGTCTTTTAATTGTTGTAAGGTAGCAATTTTCCACGTTTTGTTATCTAAAATGGAATTTAGAATGGGTAAGAAAACCCAGCGAATGAGTGAAATCAAAAGATAGTCGATAAAAATTATTTTGTCATGTTTAGAAGAGCTATTTAGCCATACACGAATATATTTTAAAAATTTAATAATTCTAGGATAGAGTAAAATTTTATATTTTATTCTTATTTTTAGCCAAATTGGGGTGTATTTTCTTGCTAGAGAAATTAAGTGGTATAATATTTTTTTTAAAAAATATTTTTTTATAGTTAGAAGTAATCTAATTGTATCTTTTATGCTTATATAGAGATAATATATAAATTTTTTAGAAAAAATATTTTTTTTAATATTTATTATTTTTTTGTGTATTGTAAAATACATGGGTATTTTCCTTTAAAAAATAAAATAAAAAATATTTAATGTATTTATTATTTCTAATAAATTTCCTGTTAAATTCTATTTATATCCGCATCTACCATCATAGTCATTAATTCTTTTATGCTTGTTTTTGCTTGCCAACCAAATTTCTGTTTGGCTTTGTTAGGATCACCTAATAGAAGATCGACTTCAGCTGGGCGGATAAATTTTGGGTCAATGACGATGTAATTTTTATAGTCTAAACCTACATAGTTAAAGGCTAATTCACATAAATCTCTTACTGTAGTGCTGTAACCTGTAGCAATAACATAATCATCAGGAATTTTCTGTTGTAGAATTAGCCACATGGCTTCAACGTAATCGCCTGCGAATCCCCAGTCACGTTTCGCATCAATATTGCCTAAATGTAACTTTTTTAATTTTCCTTGTTTAATACGTGCTACCGCATGGCTAATTTTTCGACTAACAAATTCAATTCCTCGCAACGGAGATTCATGATTGAATAAAATTCCGTTTGAAGCGTGCATAGAAAAGCTTTCGCGGTAATTTACTGTCATCCAGTGTCCATATACTTTAGCGACAGCATAAGGGCTACGTGGATAAAAGGGTGTTTTTTCATTTTGTTCTTGAGCTTGGACTAAGCCAAAGATTTCACTGCTGGAAGCTTGATAAAATTTTGCTTTGGGATGGGTTAGGCGAATAGCTTCTAAAAGGTTAGTAACACCTAGAGCAGTAACTTGTCCTGTTAAGCTAGGTTGTTCCCAAGAAGTTCCAACAAAGCTTTGTGCAGCAAGATTATAAACTTCATCTGCTTCTGATTGTTCCATAGCGCGTACTAAAGAAGCAGGATCCATCATATCACCATTAATTAATGTGACAGCTTCATCAATGTTTAATTCTCGTAAACGCCATAGACTGTCACTGGTGCGCCGTGCGACTAATCCATAAACTTCATAATTCTTTTTAAGTAAAAACTGAGCGAGGTAGGAGCCATCTTGACCAGTGATCCCTGTGATAAATGCTTTGTTAGCCATCTTCAATCCTTTGAAAGGGAAAATAGTAACAAAATTTTTAGCTAAATTCTACTAAGATTAGATATTAATGCCTGGCATAGATATATAATTCTTATATTTGGATATGAAGGTGAAATTATTTTTAAGTACATACGGGTTAAAATATCCTCTTACTGGAATTGGTTGGTATACGCATCATTTAATAAGGGGATTAAAAGAACATAATGCAATTGAACAACTTATAACTACCTCAACTTTGCACGGCCATTACGATGCAGCTTATAAAAAAAATTCTTTTCAGTCGATAATAAAAAAATTAATTCAATTTTGTCCTGGTAGTTATAGTTTTTTACATGCTTATTATAATACTAGTTTTTTAAAGAGGAGTAGGCAGTTCCCCTTAAAAGAAATTATCTATCATGAACCTTGTTATATTTTACGGCCTTATTCCGGACTGAAAATTTGCTCTGTACATGATTTATCGCATATTTATCATCCTGAATTTCATCCTAGAGCGAGAGTAAATTTTTTATTACATTATTTGCCTCGTAGTATAAACGAGGCTGATCATGTTATTACGGGTTCTTATGCTATTCGAGATCAAATCATTAATTATTTTAAAATACCTTCTGAAAAAATAACGGTAATTTATCATGGTGTTTCTACTGTTTTTAAAGTGCGCCAGTGTATTGAAATAAATCCGGTACTAGTTCGATATGGCTTATTAGGAAAACCCTATGTCTTAAGTGTGGGCACTTTAGAACCACGAAAAAATTTAGTACGTTTAATTCGGGCTTTTAATGGTTTGCCTGAACGACAGCGTAAACAATTTCCATTAGTGTTAGTGGGAACACCAGGATGGGATATAGGTAAATTAGGTAAGTTAATTAAACAAATGGTTAGCAAAGAAGAAGTATATTGTTTGGGGTATGTTGCAAGTAATGATTTACCTTATTTATATTCAGGGGCCTACGCTTTTGTCTATTTATCGCTTTATGAAGGCTTTGGACTTCCTCTGCTAGAAGCGTTAGCGAGTGGAATACCCACCTTAACGTCAAATATATCGAGTATGCCGGAGGTGGTTGGTGATGCAGCGTTATTGGTAGATCCGTGGGATATAGCTGGCATTGCCGATAGTTTAAACGGCTTATTAAATGATAATTTTTTACGCGCTAAATTAAAAAACAAAGGAGCTCTTCGGGCTACTCAGTTTTCTTGGCAGAAATGTATTAATCAGACAGTAGGAGTTTATCAGCATGTGCTAAATTCATGCTCCTGAATTTTAAATCTTACGATATCATCTTCACCTAAATAGAGTCCTAATTGTACCTCAATAACGATAAGTTCTTTAGTTGTTAGATTACTGAGACAATGTTTATGGCCTACAGGAATAAAAGTTGACTCTTGTTCTTTTAAAGTAAAGTGAGCATCGTTATTTCGTACGGTAGCGATTCCTTGAATAACTATCCAATGTTCGCTACGATGTTTATGCATTTGTAGGGATAGGCTATGACCAGCCTTGACGGTAATCCGTTTAAGTTTGTAGTTTTTTTCGTGCTCTAAAACAGTATAATAACCCCAGGGGCGATATACGGTTTGGTGGTATTGATAAGTTTCATGGCCATTTTCCTTTAATTCTTCTACAAGTTCCTTAATATTTTGGGTATGGGCTTTATCTGCTATAAGTAATGCATCAGGCGTATCAACAATAATTAAATTTTTTAGTCCTAGTGCCGCGATTATGCGATTTTTTGTAGTATTTTTATTATAAATAGTGGTACTTGTACTCTTTTGGATAATCGCATTACCAGTAATCCGATTATCTTCTTTATCTGGTTTTAGTAAATTATTTAGACTATCCCAGGATCCAATTTCTGACCAACCAAAATCAGCGGGTATTACCGCTATATTTTTTGCTTTCTCCATGAGAGCATAATCAATGGAGATACCCTCTAATGGATGAAAGCTTTTTTTGTCTATGCTTAGCTTATCTATAGATTTTTCTTGAAAAAAAATATTTTTTTTAGTTGATTTCCAGCAATATAAAAGTTTTAGATAAAGCTCAATATTACATTTTTCTAAAGATTGAATTAAGGTTTTTGCAGAAAAGCAAAAGATTCCTGAATTCCATAAATAATCGCCTTGTTCTATAAAAAATTCTGCCTCTTTATGTGAAGGCTTTTCGTGGAACTGTTTTACTTGATAGGTTTTAGAAGCATAATTATTAGCATATTGAATATATCCATAACCTGTTTCCACTTTATTGGGAATAATACCAAAGGTAACTAATAGGTCTTGTTTGGCTAAATGAATTGCTTTTTCTACACAGGCGTTGAATTTTTTTTGGTTGGTAATAGCATGATCAACCGGTAAAATAAGTAAAATTGTATCTGAATTAATTAACTTTTGGACAAATAAAGCACTTAAAGCAATGGCTGGGGCTGTGTTTCGTGCAATGGGTTCCAGTAAAAAGCTAAACTGTTTGTTTGGAGATAATTCTGGAAGGCTATTAAGCTCTATTTTGCTTTGATAATAGTAGTCCGAATTTGTTACGGTAACGATTTGTGTTACATTCGGAAGATTCAGTGCGCGTTGATAAGTTGTTTGCAATAGTGAAAGTGAGTCATTGAACCGGATAAAAGGCTTGGGGTATGTTGTTCGTGAAATAGGCCATAATCGACAGCCATTTCCTCCAGAGAGTATGACAGGGACCAGCATTTTACTTCATCCTTAAATTTCATAGCCTCTTTTCTTGCGAAAATTGGCTGTTTGATCCATGTTTTAAAAATAGACTTATTTTTAAGTATTAAAAATGTTGTGCTTATACCTAGCAAGTTTCGATATTATTTTACTTGATATGAATTGAAACACAGAGTTTTTACTATATCAATAGTATAGAATTATCTTTGTTTGGATAATTAGAGTTTATGGAACGTATTTTACACCTAGGTAAATTTTCTTATTGGCAAGTGGGGGGGATAGAAACGGCGGTTGATAATTTATTACAAGGGTTGAGTCCATTTTTTCAATTGTTAAAGGTAGCGGCTAATAATAGTTTTAAGATGGAAACTAGAGAGAAATCGAATTATATAGAAGTCAGTGTCCCCTTAGTGGGGTTGTTAGCGCGGACACCGTTTTGCCCTACATTGCCTTATTGTGTAAAAAAACTACATCAGCGTTATCAATTTTCTATAGTCCATTTGCATTTGCCAAATCCAATGGCACATTTTGCATCACAAGTTTTACCACAATCAGTAAAAAGGATTATTAGCTGGCATAGTGATGTTATTCAACAAAAACGTTTATTAAAAATTTACCAACCTTTTGTTAATCATTTACTGAAACAAACAAGTGCATTAGTCGTATCTACCTCTTATTTAGCAGAGAAATCAGTACAACTTGCTGTAGCAAGACAACGCAATATTATAGAAACGATACCTTATGGAATAACGTTTAATTGCTTTTTAGCAAATTCCTATACAGAAAAAGTTAAATGTTTTCGTCAGCAGTTTATCAATTGTTTTATCGTGTTTGCATTAGGGCGGCATGTAGCCTATAAAGGGTTTTATTATTTGATTGAAGCGATGATTTATCTCCCTGCTAATCTTATTTTGTTATTAGGAGGCGAGGGTCCATTAACGCCAGTGTTGAAGAGACAGGTTAAAAAATTAAAATTGGAAAATCAAGTTTATTTTCTAGGCGAGATTGAGAAAAAGGAGCTGCCTGTTTACTATTATGCGTGTGATGTCTTTTGCTTGCCGTCGATTGAGCAAAGTGAGGCTTTTGGAATTGTGCAATTAGAGGCGATGGCTTGTGCTAAACCCGTTGTTTGTTGCGATTTAGCCAGGGCTGGTAGTGATATCAATCAGGATGGCATAACAGGTTTTGTGGTGCCCCCTCGATCGTCATCCTTGCTCGCAAAAGCAATAGCGCGTTTTTACCGAGAACCGCGTTTATGCCAAATTTTTGGTGAAGCTGCATATCACTACGTTAAGGAAAAATTTACGAATCAGTTAATGATTACGCGAATGCGAGCACTGTATGAAAAGATTTTAGATAAATAAATGGCGAGTTTGAATAAAAATGGAAAAGGTAATGCGCAATGTTAAACTTTCTATTGGCATCGTGGTTTATAATGAAAATTTTTCTGCTATAAAAGACTGCTTAGAAAGTCTTATTGTTGCTATTCCTGAGTTACTTAACTATGAAATTACTCTCGTTGATAATGGTGCGCTGGAATTAAGCAAGGTTTCTGATATTAAAACGAATTGTCTGTACTATTTCCCAGATGTACCGATCCATTACATTTTATCACCTAAAAATGGTGGTTATGGTTATGGACACAATCAAGCTATTGTTAAGAGTGTCGCTGATTATCATCTGATAATTAACAGTGATATTTATATTATGCCCAATGCTTTAAAAAATGCACTGGCTTTTATGGATGAGAACCCTACTGTTGGTATGTTAGTTCCTGACATTTATGATATGGCAGGAAATCGTGTTTACATTTGTCGGTATAATCCTAGCCTTTGGATCGGTTTTTTACGGCGTTTTTCCCCTTCTTGGCTTAAAAAGATGTTTGAGAAACAATTGAAAAAATTTGAGATGCAAGATAAGAATTATGATAATTCTATTTTTAATTTAACAAATCCTAGCGGCTGTTTTATGCTTTGTCGTTTATCTGTGTTAAAGGCTATAAAAGGGTTTGACGAGCGATTTTTTATGTATTATGAAGATTCCGATATAGGACGGCGCTTGGCTAAAGTTTCGCAAATTGCTTATGTACCTTCTGTTAAAATAAAGCACGTATGGAAGCGAGCCGCGTATCACGATAAACGAATGGCTTGGATCGCTATCAAATCGGCTTTATATTATGCTTGGAAATGGCGCTGGTAAAAATGCAATGGGTATAGGTTTAATCGTTAAATAAGCATTCTTGAGATATATTTTTTAAAGAAGGATAGAGTTTATCTTTTTCTGATAATAAAATTTTTCCTTTTGAAGGCCAAGTAATGGCTAAATCAGTATCTGACCATAAAATCCCGAGTTCTGTAGCAGGGGTATAATAATCACTACATTTATAATGGAAATCAGCGGATTCACTTAATACATAAAAACCATGTGCAAAACCTTTAGGTATAAAAAGCTGGTGATGATTTTCATCATTTAAAATAGTTCCAAACCATCGTCCAAACGTAGGGGAGCTTTTTCTGATGTCAACGGCTACATCAAAAACAGATCCTTTTATTACTGTTACTAACTTATCTTGTGGTTTTTGTAATTGATAGTGTAATCCTCTTAATACATACTGTTTCGAATGTGATAGATTATCTTGTACAAAAGAAACTTTAGTATTAAGTATTTTTTGGTAACGTTTTTCTTGGAAGCTTTCTAAAAAACAGCCACGTTTATCTATGAATCGCTTAGGTTCTAGAATAACTAGGCCTTCTAAGGGTGTTTTAATAAGTTTCATATTTCTCTTTTGAGAATATCCAGTAAATATTGCCCATAACTATTTTTTATATTAAAAGCAGAGGCTTCTAATTGCTCATTGCTAATAAACCCTTTTCGCCAGGCAATTTCTTCTAAACACGCTATTTTTAGCCCTTGACGCTTTTCTAACACTTGCACAAAATGTGAAGCTTCTAATAAGGCGTCGTGGGTTCCGGTATCGAGCCAGGTATTACCACGATTCATTAATTCATAATGCAGTTGGCTATTTTCTAAATAATAGCGGTTGATATCTGTAATCTCTAATTCGCCGCGTGCAGAAGGTTTAAGTGTTTTTGCAATATCAACCACTTTATTGTCATAAAAATAAAGACCGGTAACGGCCCAATGCGATTTAGGAATTTGTGGTTTTTCTTCAATATCGATTAAGCAATGTGCTTCATTAAAAACGGCTACGCCATAACGTTCTGGATCGTTAACTAAATAACACAAAATGCTGGCACCTTGGTGCTTAATTGAAGATTTACTTAATAGGTCAGAAAATTTTTCACCATAAAATAAGTTATCACCTAAAATGAGTGCTACATGATTATTGCCAATAAAATCTCTGCCAAGGATAAAGGCTTCTGCTAAGCCATTAGGGTGGGCTTGCACGATATAACTTAAATGTATGCCCCATTGCTCTCCTGTGCCTAATAAGCGCTGATATTGCGGTAAGTCTTGGGATGTTGTAATAAGTAATATTTCTTGAATATTCGCTAACATGAGTGTACTCAAGGGATAATAGATCATCGGTTTATTGTAAATGGGTAAAAGTTGTTTACTTACACCATTAGTGAGGGGATGTAACCGAGTTCCTGAACCACCAGATAGGATGATGCCTTTCAATTGGATTAACTTCCTTGAGTTGTTGCAGTTATTTAAACTAAAAATAATTTGCTATACTTAATTTTGAAAAGTTTATTTTATCTTAATAAGATAAAATAAACTTTATTTTTTATAATTTTATTTTATTAATTTGCTGAGTTTTTAGTATTGTGAGAATATGTTCTTTCACTTTGTTTCGAACTTAAGTTAAATGGAAAAAACTAAGCTTCTTGTCGTTATCGTACTGTACTATCCCACAGAAAATCAACTTTTAGAGTTAATTAATATTTGTAGTCAGTATACATATCTGAAAATTTTACTTTTCGATAATACATGCGGGTATTATCCATTAAATATAAAATTTTCTAGTAAAATTATTTATTTTAAAAGTAAAAAAAATGTGGGTACTGGCGGAGCACATTACTATGCTTCACAAATGGCAGTAAGAAAAAAATTCGATTTTATTTTATTTCTCGATCAAGATAGTCTTTTACCCATGGATTTTATTTCGAGTATGCTTTTTTATTTTCATCATTTTAAAAAAACCTATCCGCGTTTAGCCGCTATAGGCCCAAGTTGGAGTGATTATCGTCTTCTGAAAAAAAAGAAAAAAAATAATTTAGCAAGCCAACCAGTCACTATGCTTATTAGTTCAGGTATATTAGTTTTGGTTTCTGCTTTACAAGATATTGGATACCCTAAAAAAGAATATTTTATTGATCACGTCGATACCGAATGGTGTTTTCGAGCGCTAAGTAAAAATTATTATCTTATCCAGGTTGTGGAGGTACAAATGAAACATGCAATAGGAGAAATTAAATACTTGGGGAAATGGTGTTTGCAATATCATAAACCTAATCGTTATTATTATTCTATTCGAAATAGTTTTTTTATTTTTAAAGAAAAATGGATTCCTTTATCATCCCGTCTCTATATTTTAGTTAGAAATCTATTGCAAATAATTAAAATACCCTTTTTACCTCAGCCATTATCGACCTGCTATGCAGTTTGGCATAGTTTAAAGGATGGAATTAGATTAAAAAAGCCATGAAAGTATTATTACTCGGTGCTAATGGTCAAATAGGACGAGAAATTCAGGAGTTGGCAAAAAATAAGGTTAAACTATATGCGTATACGCGTCAGGAACTTGATATTACACAGCTTAGCTGTATTGAAAGTTCTTTTGCAGCTATTAGACCGCATTATATTATTAATACCGCTGCTTATACGTCTGTTGCTAAGGCTGAAGTAGAAGAAAAAGCTGCTTATTTAGTTAATGCAGTCGGAGTAAGGTATTTAGCAGAAGCAGCCAAGCGATTTAATATCCCGTTACTGCATATTTCAACGGATTATGTGTTTGATGGTAGAAAAAAAACTCCCTATGTTGAAGAAGATTTACCTAATCCTCTTTCTGTTTATGGTAGGAGTAAATGGGCAGGAGAAAATTTTATTCGTGACATTTGGTATAAGCATATTATTTTACGTGTTAGCTGGGTTTTTGGTTGTCATGGAAATAATTTTGTAAAAAATATTTTGCATTTAGCAACAGTAAAATCTGAATTAAATATTGTTTGTGACCAAGTAGGCTCGCCTAGTTATGCGGGAGATATCGCAAATACCTTGTTAAACATAATCGACGCTATACAACAAGGATTTACGAATTGGGGAACATACCATTTTACAGGTACGCCGGCAACAAATTGGTATCAATTTGCGCGTTTAATAATTAAACATGCAAGTACTAGCCAAAATTTATTGACTAGTGATATACGGCCCATTTACTCCAATGAATATCCTACTTCGGTTTTTAGACCTTCTAATTCACAATTAGAGTGTAGCAAAATTAACAGAGTATTTAATATTACGCAGAAAAATTGGTTATTTGGTTTAACGAAGGTTATTAAGTGGTATGGACTATTCTCCTAGAAATATTTTAGTAACGGGCGGGGCGGGCTTTATTGGTAGTCATTTTATACAATATTATCAAAAAAAATACCCGGATATGTTTATTGCTAATCTTGATAAATTGACTTATGCAGGAAGCTTAGAAAATTTAGTTAGCTTACCTCATCCACATAGACACTGTTTTTTTCAGGGCGATATTTGTGATAAGCAATTAACAGGGCGTTTACTTAGGGAGTTTTGCATCGATACGATTGTGCATTTTGCCGCAGAAACACATGTTGATCGTTCTATTGCTAATCCGAATAGCTTTATTAATACCAATGTATTAGGTACACATGTGTTATTGCAAGAAAGCCTAAATTATTATATAGAAAAAAAATTGGATAGTCGTACTTTTCGTTTTCATCATATTTCAACGGATGAAGTGTATGGAAATCTAAAGGAAAATGAACCCGCTTTTACAGAAATGACGGCCTATGCGCCTAGTTCTCCTTATTCGGCAAGTAAAGCCGCTTCGGATCACTTAATACATTGTTATTATCGTACCTATGGCCTACCTATTACTATGAGTCATTGCTCCAATAACTACGGCCCATTTCAACACAAGGAAAAATTCATCCCTACCGTTATTCGTCATTGTTTAGCGCAACAACCTATACCGGTATATGGTGATGGTTCTAATATTCGTGATTGGTTACATGTAGAAGATCATTGTAGTGGAATAGATAGTATTATTCGTAAAGGCAAAGTAGGCGAGACGTATAATATCGGTGGCAATACAGAATTATCTAATCTTGAAGTTATTGAAGTTATTTGTGATACTTTGAACCAACTCAGCCTAGTTCGGTGTAATTATGCTAAATTAATTAGCTTTCAAGAAGATAGGCTGGGGCATGATTGGCGTTATGCAATTAATGCAGAAAAAATAACGCTGGAATTAGATTGGAAGCCTAGTGAATCTTTTGTATCGGGTATTCAAAAAACCTTAATTACCTATCTTTAAGTGTCGTTTTCAAATTTAGGAAAATTGCACAGTCCCAAATACGAGTGGTATCTTACGAGCGGTATCTATAGATTTTAGTGCGTTTTAGAATTCAACTCTTAAGGGAATAGATAATGAAAAAAATTATATCAGTTGTGGGAGCGCGTCCTCAGTTTATTAAAGCGGCTATGATTAGTCAGGAATTAAGAAAAAACCAAAAATATAAGGAACTCGTGTTACATACAGGCCAGCATTATGACGCTAATATGTCTGATATTTTTTTTCAAGATTTGCCTATTCCACAACCTAATTTTTTTTTACAGGTAGGCTCTAAAGATCACGGAGAGCAAACAGCCTTAATGTTGGAGAAAATCGAAAAAATTCTTATGCGAGAACGACCTGATTATCTACTAGTTTACGGAGACACCAACTCTACGTTGGCTGGCGCATTAGCCGCAGCAAAACTTCATATCCCTATTGCGCATATTGAGTCAGGTTTACGTTCATTTAATGTTAAAATGCCCGAAGAAATAAACCGTAAAATAACGGATCATTTGTCAACGCTATTGTTTTGTCCTACACAAACCGCCGTTGAGAATGCTTTAAGAGAAGGAATAAGTAAAGATAAATTATTTTTAGTCGGCGATGTTATGTATGATGCTGCATTGTATGCTGAAAACTTAAAGTTAAAAAGTAATTTACTTGACAAATTGAATGTAGAAAAAAAAGCTTATCTTCTCGTAACGATTCATCGTGCAGAAAATACTGATGATCCAATAAGATTAAAAATTTTACTAGAGAGCTTGTTAAAACTGACAAAAAAATACACGCTGATTTTTCCTGTACATCCCCGCACTAGAATGGCTATTGAAAAAAATGGATTGTTGGATACAGTGCCTTCTTCATTTAAATTAATTGCGCCTGTGAGTTATTTAGCCATGTGTACACTGGAAAGATACGCGCGTCTAATTATTACTGATTCGGGTGGAATACAAAAAGAAGCCTATTTTTATCAAACGCCATGTATTACAGTCCGTGATGAAACAGAATGGACTGAATTGTTAGAGGCGGGTTGCAATACTTTATGTGTTAGCAAAAATTTTTCTGTCCTGCCAACACTGGTAGATAACTGTATTGATAAACAGAGCAATTATTCAGAACTATATGGGGACGGTAATGCAGCGGCTAAAATAGCGAAATATCTTTACAACTTTTCTTGAACATGATATCTATTAAGCATATTATTATCTAGTTTATTTAATGGTTTGCAAGAAGTAGTGCATGTTTAAAACGGAATTGACTAAAAAACTAAAGGAACGTAAAGCTATTCTTGGCATTGTTGGAATGGGCTATGTGGGTTTACCCTTAGCGCTTCGTTTTTCTGAGGTTGGTTATACAGTAATAGGATTTGATACTGATGCTGACCGCGTCGCTTTGCTAAATCGTGGTGAGAGTTATATCCGCCATATATCTAAAGATAAATTAACGATAGCACATCAGAATGGATTTACCGTAACTTCAAACTATGAAGCAGCGAAAAAGGTTGATGCGCTGATTTTATGTTTGCCAACGCCGCTTAATAAATATCGAGAACCTGATTTAAGTTGTGTATTAAGCAGTGTAGAGGCTTTACTTCCTTTTTTACATAAAGGCCAAATTCTTTCTTTAGAAAGCACTACCTATCCGGGAACAACTGAAGAAGAGTTAAAACCACGTATTGAAAAATGTGGTTTTAAACTGGGTGATGATTTTTTCCTTGTTTTTTCTCCGGAGCGAGAAGATCCAACTAACCAAAATTTTCATACGGCAACTATTCCCAAAGTTTGCGGTGGGATTACTGCACATTGTTTGGATATAGGTGAGGCTCTTTATGAACAGGTGGTTTCACGTGTTGTTAGAGTAAGCTCTACGCGTACGGCCGAAATTACAAAATTGCTAGAAAATATTCACCGTGCAGTCAATATTGGTTTAATGAATGAACTGAAGCATCTTGCTTATGAGATGGATATCGATATTTTTGAAGTTATTCATGCGGCGGCTACTAAACCTTTTGGTTTCGTCCCTTACTATCCCGGCCCGGGAATTGGTGGTCATTGTATTCCCGTGGATCCTTTTTATTTAACTTGGAAAGCGCGTGAATTTGGTATCCATACGCGTTTTATAGAGCTTGCAGGCCAAATCAATAGCAGTATGCCGGCATGGGTTATACGTCGTTTAGTCGCAGCTTTAAATCAGCAGGGGAAACCTATTCAAAATAGTAAAATTTTGTTATTAGGACTCGCTTATAAAGTAGACATCGACGATATTCGTCAATCGCCATCAATCAATTTAATTGATTTACTTTTAAAATCAGGTGCAAAAGTGGATTACTCCGATCCGTTTGTACCCCAGTTTTATAATTACCACAAAAAAATCTATGACATGAAGAGTCTCGAATTGTCACAAGAAAATATAAAGCAATATGACGCGTTAATATTAGCCACCTGCCATACTGCTTTTGATTATGAGATGATTCGTGAGCACGCACAAATGATTATAGATACGCGTGGTAAATTTCACGAAATTAATATGGATAACATTATTAAAGCGTAGTTTAATTTTTTCATTTGAGCGGTCTATGGATAAACCAGTTAAAATTGCTGTTGTGGGATTGGGTGCGGTAGCCAAAAAACATATTAACGCTATTTTAGCGTTATCAAATTACTTTCAACTCGTTGCCGTGGTAGATTCAGAGCTTGATATTATTGAAAAAAATGAAAATGAACTGAAGGTTACGGGATTTAATAATATAGAAGAAATGCTTGAAAAAACCGATGCAAAATTCATCGTACTTTGTACACCGAGTGGATTGCATGCACAACAAGCAATTATATGTGCAGAATATTCCAGGCATGTGATTGTAGAAAAGCCAATGGCACTTTCCTGGAGTGAAGGTTTAGCGATGCAAGCGTCGGCGTCTAAAGCTAAGGTGCAGTTGCGAATCGTTCATCAGCATCGCGTTAATCCGGCCTTACAATTTTTAAAGCAAGCGATCGATAGACAACGTTTCGGGAAAATTTTTCAAATCAATATCAATGTTTTTTGGACACGGCCACAAACTTACTATGATGCTGCTCTCTGGCGTGGTACTCGTCAATTAGATGGCGGTGCACTAATGAATCAGGCTAGCCATGCTGTTGATTTCCTCCATTGGTTATTTGGACCTATACAGTCGATACAGGCGATGTCTGCAACTCAAGCACGGCAAATAGAAACGGAAGATAGTTGTGTATTGAATCTACGTTGGCAGAGTGGAACTTTAGGCTCCTTAAATCTAAGTACCTTGGCTTATCAAAAAAATTTTGAGGCTTCTATTACAGTTCTTGGTGAAAAGGGCATTGTTAAGTTAATGGGTTCGGCCAACAATGAGATTGTACATTGGGAATTTGCAGATGAAATACCCGATGAAAAAGAAAAAATTTTCAAAATAAATAACGACGCGTCTCAGTTTTTAACACAAAGTCATTATTATTATTATGCTAACTTGATCAAGGAGTTAGAAAATGACACAGCTATATTTTTACCCGATGCTGCAGAAGGCGTAAAAACATTAGAAATTTTAGTAGCGGCCCAGCGTGCTGCAGAACAGCAAATTACTGTGAATCTGCCGTTAGCAAAAGAAACTTCGTTAATAGCTTAGGCGTTAAGTATCGCATTTAACATATAGATCCCGAGCATGTGGTTACACCTTTATGTTAAATGCTATAGATAAAAAAGCTAAGGTAAAATGAATTATTTTAAACACGAAACAGCCATTATCGATGAAGGCGCACAAATTGGTCCGAATTCTTCTGTTTGGCATTGGACGCACATATCAGCTAATGCCACAATTGGTAGTGATTGTTCAATAGGCCAAAATGTGTTTATAGGAAATAACGTGGTTATTGGTAATAAAGTTAAAATTCAAAATAATGTTTCTGTCTATGAAGGTGTTATTTTAGAAGACGGCGTATTTTGCGGGCCAAGTATGGTTTTTACCAATGTTTATAATCCACGTGCAACAATCAATCGTAAACAAGAATATAAAAAAACCAGGGTAAAAAAAGGGGCTACCTTGGGAGCGAACTGTACTATTGTTTGTGGCGTTGAGATTGGTTCTTATGCCTTTATTGGCGCAGGAAGTGTTGTTAATCGCAATGTGTTTGATTATGCCTTAGTCGTGGATATTCCAGCACGCCAAATAGGGTGGATGAGCGAATATGGCGAACGGCTTGATTTACCTTTGATGGGGCATGCTGTCACGGTATGTCCTCATACGCATCAACATTATCAGTTAATCGACAGGAAACTGTTTCGTTTAGCAGAAGAGCGGCTATCGAGTTGAGGTGTATTATGTTATTTCTTGACTTAAATAAACAATATCAAAAAATTAAAGAAAAAGTAGATCAGCGATTACAAAAAGTGCTTAAGGAAGGGCAGTTTATCTTAGGCCCTGAAGTTATTGAATTGGAAAAACAACTCGCTTTATTTGTCGGGGTAAAGCATTGTATTACTGTGGGTAATGGAACAGACGCACTAACCATTGCTTTAATGGCAATCGGAATACAACGTGGTGATGAAGTTATTACAACACCTTTTAGTTTTGCAGCAACCACTGAAGCAATTTGTTTATTGGGCGCAACACCCGTATTTGTTGATATTGATCCAAACACTTATTTAATCGATCCTAGTAAAATAGCGGCTGCCATAACAGAAAAAACAAAAGCTATTTTAGCGGTTAGTTTATTTGGGCAATGTGTCGACTTTAATGAAATTAATGATTCACTTGGTATAAAAAATATTCCAGTGATTGAAGATGCCGCGCAGAGTTTTGGTGCTACCTACCAAAACCGACGTTCTTGTAGCTTATCTGCTTTAGCCTGTACAAGTTTTTTCCCGTCAAAACCTTTAGCCTGTTATGGCGATGGCGGGGCTTGTTTTACGAATGACGATGAAATAGCGGCTAAGTTAAAACAAATTCGGGTTCATGGCCAATCTGCTCGTTACCAACATACATTATTGGGCGTTAATAGCCGTTTAGATACATTACAAGCAGCGGTGTTATTAGAAAAATTAGCTATTTTTCCGGAAGAAATTGCTTCGCGACGACGCATAGCGCATTATTACCAGAAACTATTAGGATATGAAATAAAAACACCGGTTATTCATTCCGATAATACTTCTGTTTATGCGCAGTATACGATTGAAACTACGCAACGCGAGGAGTTAAAAAACTACTTACATAAGCAGGGAATTCCTACAGCGATACATTACTCGAAGCCTTTGTATTTACAGCCAGCTTTTCAAAGCCGTTGTCGGATAGTTGGGAATATGAAGAACACTGAATATGCCGTGAATCACGTATTGAGCTTACCCATGCACGCCTATTTAGAAAAGCCAGAAATTTGTTTAGTGGCGGATGCTATAAAAGAATTTTCTTTAGGGTGTATTGTCATTTAGCGAGGATTAGTCAGAAAGCGTGGTTTTTCGAGTATCGTAACGGAGCATACTTAAGCGTATGTGAGTAACGAAACGCAGAAAATACCGCGGTTTCTGACCATCATCGTGCCAAATGACGACACACCCTAGTTACGTGCACTAATATTTGATCATTTCAATGAGGATGAAGCAATGAAAATTTTTATTACCGGTGGTGCGGGGTTTATTGGTTCTCACTTAGCGGATCATTTATTAAAGCGCGGTGATGAAGTACTTGTGATAGACAATTATGCAACAGGCCGACGGGATAATCTTAAAAAAAATCCTCGTCTGCAAGTAATTGAAGGATCTATTGCGGATGAATTATTAGTGCAAGCACGGGTAGCAGATTTTAAACCCGAACTTATTATTCACGCAGCGGCTTCGTATAAAAATCCAGATGATTGGCAAGAAGACACAAAAACCAACGTATTAGGCACAGTAAACGTTGTTCAAGCCGCTCAAAAAAATCATTGCGGTCGTATTATCTATTTTCAAACGGCCTTATGTTATGGTTTAAAGCCAGAACAACAGCCTATTACGCTGGATCATCCACTTAATCCAGCAAATAGTAGTTACGCCATAACTAAAACAACGGCAGAGCAGTTTATTCAATTATCAGGTTTAAACACTATTTCGTTTCGTTTGGCAAATGCTTATGGGCCACGTAATATTAGTGGTCCCTTACCCACTTTCTATCAACGCTTAGCCACAGACAAGCCGTGTTTTGTTATGGATACAAGACGTGATTTTATTTATATCGATGATCTTGTAGACTGCGTTATAAAGGCCATCAATAGTGATTCGCATGGCATCTATCACATTGCTTCAGGAAGTGATTATTCCATCAAGGAGTTATTTGATGCGACCTTAGAAGCACTTTCTATTCAATTGGAGCAGCCCGTAGAAGTGCGCCCACGAAATCCGGATGATGCGTTTACCATTCTTCTCGATCCTAGCCGTACACAAAAAGATTTACACTGGCAAACAAGCACCTCATTGTCAAAAGGTATTAAGGAAACGATTAATTATTATCAGGAATATGGCATAGAAGAAACCTATACGCATTTACAAGGAGTAGAAAGCTAGATGCCATTGCTACAAGCTGAAATTGATAGGAAGAATTCAGAGTTTTGGAATGAGTTGTGTGGTAGTAATGCAGCAAGAAGATTAAGAATTACTGATTCTTCAAGAGAATCAATTAAAAAATTTGATGATTGGTATTTTTCATTTTATCCCTATTTGAAAGAAGATTACTTAAGTTTAGAAAAAATTAAAAACAAAACGGTTTTAGAGATAGGTTTAGGTTATGGGACGGTTTCGCAATTTCTTGCCAAACATGCCAGTTCTTTTTTCGGTGTTGATATTGCAGAGGGACCTGTCAATTTTCTTAATCATCGCTTAGCTTTTATGGAGAAACCGCCTAGTGCACGTATTATGTCTGCACATAGATTAGATTTTCAAGCTAATTACTTTGATTTTATTGTATCCATTGGTTGTTTTCATCATACGGGTAATATAAAAAAGTGTATCGACGAAGCATACCGTGTTCTTAGGCCTGGCGGACATCTGTTATTTATGTGTTATAACCAATATTCTTATAGAGAGTTTTTATATCGTCCATTAAGCAGCTTTATTTCTTTTTTTAAAGAGTCGCGTATTTTGAACAGAAACGAAAGAATGCATTATGATCATAATCTTGAAGGAGAAGCGGCTATTTTTACTGAATTATTTGGAAAAAGTAAATTAGCTAAATTATGTGAAAAGTTTTATTCTTGTGAAATTAGCAAAGAAAATATCGGTGGGCCAATAAGAAAACATTTTATAAATAACTTAGGAAAAATAGTAGGAACCGATCTTTACGTGCAATGTATAAAATAGGGAGTTACCATGTCGCTTTGCTTCAAAAATAAAAAAGTGCTTGTTGTAGGTGGCGCTGGTTTTGTAGGCAGTAATCTTTGTAAAAAATTACTGGAAACAGACTTAGCAGAGCTTTTTGTAGTGGATAATCTACTTTCATCAGAATTGTCCCAGTTACCAAAACACACGAGACTTAATTTTTATTTCGGATCAATCAATAAGGATTCCGTGTTAAATTGTATTCCACATGATATTTCTTATGTGTTTCATTTAGCCACTTACCACGGCAATCAAAGTTCTATTCATGATCCTTTAGCCGATCATGAAAATAATACTTTAACCTCATTAAAGCTACTTAATCATATAAAAAACTTTAAAAACTTAGAAAAAATAGTTTATGCTTCAGCGGGTTGTTCGATTGCTAAAAAAACTTTTGATAACACGCAGGCAACGATTGAAGAAGAAAAAGTGTCACTCTATTTAGATAGTCCTTATCAAATGTCAAAAATATTTGGCGAATTTTATGGAAATTATTTTTTTTCTCAGTATAAATTGCCATTTATAAAAGCGCGTTTTCAAAATGTCTATGGACCTGGTGAAATTTTAGGTGCTGGCCAATGGCGTGGTACTCCGCACACTATTTGGCGAAACGTTATTCCTAGTTTTATGTTTAAAGCACTTAACAAAGAAGCATTAACGTTAGAAAATGAAGGATTAACAACAAGAGATTTTATTTATGTGGATGATATTGTTAATGGATTAATACTTTGTGCAAGTACAGGAAAACCCGGAGAAAGTTATAATTTAGCGTCAGGTAAAGAAACTGAGATTAGGAAGCTTGCGGAAATAATCAATCAGTTCACTGAAAATACAACACCTAGCCAATTTTCTCCTAGCAGAGCGTGGGATCGTTCAGGGAAGCGTTATGGTTGTACGGCGAAAGCGGAAAAAGAGTTGAGTTTTAAAGCACAGGTAGACGTTGAAACAGGTATTAAAAATACTATTCATTGGACGAAGAATAACATGGATATAATAAAACAATGCATTGCTAGACATGCCTATCATTTGAATTGATACATATAGACGAGAAAATTATTATTTTATGTGTGGCATAGCTGGGATCATTGATTTACAGGAAAAAACAAATTTAAAATCTAGTATAGAGCTTATGAAGTCTGCTATACAGCATCGGGGTCCTGATGAACATGGAACCTTTCTGGATGAAAATTTAGGAGTAGCATTGGGCCATCAGCGTTTAAGTATTCTTGATATGAAAGGAGGAAAACAACCTTTTGTCAGCATAGATGGTTTAATTGCTTTAGTCTTTAATGGTGAAATCTATAACTATTTAACCTTACGCAGTGAACTTACTAAAGAAAACTACTCTTTTGTGAGCAATTCGGATACTGAAACTATTATTTATGCTTATAAAAAATGGGGTGTAGATTGTCTTAGCCATTTACGCGGCATGTTTGCGTTTGCCTTATGGGATAAAGAAAAAAAAATAGTATTTTGTGCACGTGATAGGCTAGGTATTAAGCCTTTTTACTTTTTTTTTAGTCAAGAAAAATTTATTTTCGCTTCAGAAATTAAGTCAATTTTAGCTTCGGGGCGCGTAGACGCTGCACTTGATCCAGTAGGATTTGAAGATTATCTTACTTTTCAATTTTGTTTAGGCGAACAAACTTTATTTAAAGAAATAAAAAAATTAGAACCTGGCTATTTCTTAATTGTTAGTTTAAAAGAAGATAAATTGATTAAAACACATAATCAGTATTGGGAAATTAATTACACAGCGCAGGATAGTTTTTCAGAGCCTTACTATAGCGATAGATTAAGAGAATTGTTAAAGGAATCTATCCAATTACATTTACAATCAGATGTACCGTTAGGCGCGCACCTATCCGGTGGATTAGATTCGAGTTCAGTTGTTTGCTTATCCAAGCGACAAGTTAAAGAAGAAAATAGTTTTAAAACATTTACAGGGAAGTTTTCAGGCATAGCTTATGATGAAAGTAGCTATGCCAGTGTAGTAGCAAAGCATGTCGGGTCGAATCATCATGAGATTAGTGTTTCCGATATTAATCTGGCATCAATTCTTCCGGAATTGATTTACTTTATGGATGAACCCGCGGCAGGTCCAGGTTTAATTCCTCAATATTATGTTTCTAAATATGCTGCGGAACATGTGAAAGTGGTCTTAGGTGGGCAAGGCGGAGATGAATTATTTATTGGTTATGCCAGATATTTGATCGCCTATTTAGAGAAATGTTTGTCTAATGCTATTTCCGGAAGAACTTCTCCTCGCGGGTTTTCATTAAGCGCTATCTCTAAAAATTTAGCATTGCTGAAGAATTATAAACCCATGTTAAAGCCATTTTTTGAAAAAAGGTTTTTTGGAGAAGAAGATTATAATTACTTTCATTTAGTTAATCGCAAGCAATGTGAAGACGAAATTTATATTCCACACCATTCAAACAATAAGCGTAGCTTTTTAAGATTTCAAAGCATATTTCATCATACAGAAAACAATTCTTTGCTTAATAAAATGTTATATTTTGATTTGAAAGGATCTTTACCGGCTTTATTACAAGTTGAAGATCGTATGAGTATGGCCGTTTCTTTAGAGTCACGGGTTCCACTTCTTGACCATCACATAGTAGAGTTTTCAGCGGCTATACCGGATCGAGTTAAATTTTCTGCAGGAAAAACCAAACATATCTTTCGTCGTGCCGTAAAAAATACAATTCCAAACAAGATTTTAAGCCGAAAAGATAAAATGGGTTTTCCTGTGCCTTTATCTGATTGGTTCTATGGAAAGCAAAAAAGTTTTGTCCATGATACCCTTTTTTCAAAAAAATCTACTGAGCGAGGTATTGTTGATATTAATAAGTTAAAAAAAGTGTTTAAGCATAAGACGCCTATTACGCGTTCTATTTGGGGCGCGCTCTGTTTAGAATTATGGTTTGTAAAATTTATAGATGCAAAACTTTAGATAATATTAAAGCAAATGGATCAACGCTTACAGATACTGTTAATGTGCAATAGACCGCATTCAAAAAAAGATGCGGCGACTATTATCGATCATATTGATGCATTTGTTAAATATTCTCAACATTCTATTTACTTGCTTTCAAATATTCTGAATTACCCTGAACAATTAAATTTAAATAAATTTGATGTATTAGTTGTGCATTACTCTTTATCTTTGTTAGGAAATTTTTATCTGTCAGTTAACGCTAAAAAAAATATTAGCCAGTTTAAAGGATTAAAAGTTGTTTTTATTCAAGATGAATATCGTAGAGTCAATGCGATACATGAAGAAATTAACAAGTTAGGATTTGATGTTTTGTATACTTGTGTACCTAATTCCGAGATAGAAAAGGTATATCCTGACTCATTGTTCACGTCCCTTAGAAAAGTAAACACCTTGACCGGTTATATTCCAGAAAATCTTACCTCACAAAATACTTGTGTATTAAAGGACAGACCCGTTGAAGTGGGTTATAAAGCGCGTAAAGTGCCGTTTTGGTTAGGGCCATTAGGGGCAGAAAAGACGCAAATTGCTGATAAATTTTATGACTATGGAAAATTTTATCAATTAAAAATGGATATCTCTTATAAAGAGAAGGATCGTTATTATGGAAAGCGCTGGATTAATTTCATTGCTTCCTGTCGGACGATGTTAGGTGTAGAAAGTGGTTCTAGTATTTTTGATTTTACCGGTGAAATAGAGAAAAAAGTAGAAAAATATCGGATATATCATCCTCTTGTATCTTTTGAAAAAATTCATTCTTTATTTCTAAAAAATCATGAAGGTAAAATAATGTTGAATCAAATATCACCGCGTTGTTTTGAGGCAATTTCCTTGAAAACAGTATTGATACTTTATGAGGGAAAATACTCTGGCATATTAAAACCATGGCAACATTATATTCCACTTAAAAAAGATTTTAGTAATATAAAAAAAGTGGTTAGTGTTATAAAATCGTTAAATAAATTGCAGGAAATAGCTGACTGCGCGTATCAGGAAATCGCACTAAATTCTGAGTATTCCTATAAAAAATTTATTCGAAGCTTTGATACAGTTATTGAAAATGAATTTATTGCCAGAGAAAAAGGTAAGATAAATCTGTGCTATAGCAATACTAATTTTTTGCAAGATATTAGGAAATTTAATAAAATTGAACTTTTACGTAAAAAAATAAAAATCTATAGAAGAGGGGTGTTTAAATTCATTCCAGATATATTAAAACGATTTATTCGTTCTTTATATTTTTATTTTTTAGATAAAAAAAACGTATGAGAAAAGTGTTACTTTTAGCAGATACTGGGCATCCTGCCACAGCTGTTCAGGACCATATTAAGGCGATAACTGCTTATTCTAATTTACATTGGTTTATAGAGAATCCTTTAACTTGTAAAGTGCTTTATAAGCTTGATCTTAATTATTTTGATGCAATAGGTATACATTATTCAATAAAAATTTATAAAGACTATTACTTAGCGGATAAATTTAGAAAAAAAGTGAAAAACTATTCTGGAATAAAATTTGTTTTTTTGCAGGATGAATATTTATTTGCTGATAGAATCAGCACTATTTTAGTTGAGTTGGACGTCCAACTATTGTTTACACTGGTCGGTCAAGCGAATATGGCTCAAGCCTATCCTTATCTTGAATTAAAAAAAATTAAAAAAATAACTGTTTTAACAAGTTATGTTCCCGATTCTATAAAGGCTATTTTACCGCGCCCTTTTGCAGAAAGACCCATTGATATTTTTTATCGATCGAGAAGATATCCATTTTCTTTAGGTGCTTTAGCACAAGAGAGAGTTACTATTGCAGAAGGGGTAAAATCGCGGGCGAGTCAACATAATTTAAAATGTGATATTAGTCTAAAAGAAAGTGATAGAGTTTATGGCCAAACTTGGGTTTCTAAAATGCAATCCAGTCGCGCCGTTTTAGGCACCGAAAGCGGGGCGAGTATTTGGGACTTTACAGGTGATATAGAAAAAAAAACTAAAAAGTTGCTAGGTAAATATCCTGATGTCAAATTTGCAACAGCTTCTAGGCTATTTTTGTCTCAATATGAAAACAAAGTTCATTATGCAACTATTTCTCCCCGTTTTTTCGAAGCGGCTTCATTACGTACAGCGATGATCCTTTTTCCTGGAAACTATAGTGATATTTTAAAAAAAGATGAACACTATATTTGTTTAAATAAAGATTTTTCTAATTTTAAAGAAGTGGTTAATAAATTAAATAATATAAAGTATTTAACTGATCTAACTAATAGAACTTATCAAGATATTATTTTGTCTGATAAATATAATGCCAGACGACTTTCTAAGCTTGTTGAAAAAGAGATTTTACACTTACTAAGTGAAATAGGTTGCACCGCCAACTATATTTCTAATAATTCTATTATTGCTAAATTAAATAGCATTAAATCTAGGAATTTATTGAAAAATTATATTTATTTATTACTTTCAGAATATAAGTTTATTTTACATAACTTTTTAATTTTTATTTTTGATCCACAGTATAGGGGTATAGCTAAATTTCATGTTCTTTATCAAGGAATTAAGCGCTATTTATTTTACATCTTTCATAGATTTAAATTTATAAAATAATGTTGCTTAGAATTTAATATTTTTATTGAAAATTAATGTAAACTTTATGAAAATCATTATATTAGCAGGAGGGTTTGGAACGCGTTTAAGTGAAGAAACAGCAAATAAACCTAAGCCTATGGTAGATATCGGAGGAAGGCCTATTTTGTGGCATATTATGAAAATATATGCACATTATGGATTTCAAGAATTTATAATTGCTTTAGGATATAAAGCGGATGTAATAAAAAAGTATTTTTTAGAATATGCCGATTTAAGTGGTAATTTAACGGTTGAGATAAAATCCGGTAAAAGTCGTATTGTTAAACGCGAACCTTCTGAATGGATCATTCACCTTGAAGAAACGGGCTTAGATACGTTTACCGGAGGTAGGGTAAAAAAACTTTCGCAGTGGGTAAAAAATGAGGCATTTATGGTGACCTACGGTGATGGCTTAGCTAATATTCCAATTAATCAATTGCAAGCATTTCATAAATCGCATGGTAAATTAGCGACTTTGACTGCCGTACGGCCACCAGCACGTTTTGGCGGTTTATTTATTGACGAATCGAATACCATTACTCGTTTTACGGAAAAGCCTCAAGCTGGCGAAGGCTGGATTAATGGTGGCTTTTTAGTTTTTCAACCCGAAGTCTTAGATATGATCAAGGATACTTCAAGTAGCCTTGAATCGCAGTTATTGGAAGAGCTTGCTAAACAAGGGGAGTTAGCTGCTTTTTGTCACGATGGTTTTTGGCAATGCATGGATACTTTACGTGATTTAAGGTATTTAGAATCGCTTTGGAGTTCTGGTACAGCACCTTGGAAGGTTTGGTGATGCAAGATAATTTTTGGTTAGATAGACGTGTTTTTATAACAGGAGCTAGCGGTTTAGTAGGAGGTTGGTTAGTACACGCTTTATTAAAAGCAGGCGCTGATATTATAGTTCTGTTACGTGATTGGAACCCTAAAGCACTGTTATTTCAATCAGGATTTCATAAAAAAGTAACGATTGTGCGAGGCAGTTTGAAAAATGTAAATAAATTAGAACGTATTTTAGCAGAATATGAAATTCAATCTGTTTTTCATTTAGCTGCGCAAACTATTGTCCCGATAGCCAATAAAAATCCTTTATCAACGTTTGAATCTAACATTGCAGGAACGTGGAATTTATTAGAAGCTTGTCGCTTGAAGAAAGATATAGATTCTATTATTATAGCTTCTTCAGATAAGGTGTATGGGGACACACTTAATTTACCCTATCACGAAGCGATGCCACTCAATGCTATTTATCCTTATGATGTTAGTAAGGCGTGTGCAGATAGAATTAGTGTAAGTTATGCTAAAACGTTTAATTTACCTATTGCTATTACGCGATGTGGAAATTTTTTTGGTGGAGGGGATCTTAATTGGAATCGTATTATTCCTGGTACAATTCGCTCTATTTTGCGTACTCAGCCGCCTATTGTTCGATCTGATGGGAATTTAATACGTGATTATATTTATGTAGAAGATGCTGTAAATGCATATATGAGTCTATGTGAAGCGTTAAGAAAAAATAGCGCTTTAGCGGGTGAGGTTTTTAATTTTTCAAATGGTACACAATACACTGTCTTAAATTTAATAAGTACAATTTTGGATTTAATGCATTCGAATCTCAAGCCTATTATTTTAGGGAAAAACAAAGGAGAGATTTTGGCCCAATATTTAGATTCGTCTAAGGCACATAAGGACTTAGGTTGGTGGCCTCGTTTTACCTTAGAAGAAGGATTAGAAAGAACTATTACTTGGTATAAAAACTGTTTAGGGAATGAACAGAATGAACTGTCGCTTATGTACACAGAGTGATCTTATCTCCATTATCCCATTAGGTCGAGTACCTTTAGCTAATGCTTTTTCATCTAAAAAAATTACGACTGATGAGGAAAAATATAATTTAGAAGTGATGCTATGTAAAGATTGTGGAGTGGCGCAACTACGTAATGTCCTTGATCCAAAAGATCTATTTTCTCACTATATTTATTTTTCTTCTTATTCCGATACGATGCTTTTATCGGCTAAAATATTGGTTGATCGGTTTGCGCCTAGTCTTTTGAAAAATGCTTTTGTTATTGAGGTAGGCAGTAATGATGGTTATTTATTAAAAAATTACAAACGTTACGGTATTCATGTATTAGGAATTGATCCGGCTAGAAATATTACAAAAAAATCCTGCGCTATAGGTATTCCCACTTTATGTAATTTTTTTAATGAAACGTTAGCTGAAGATTTGAAAAATAAAAAAATGCAGGCAGATATTATCCATGCAAACAATGTTATGGCACATGTTCCGGACATTAATAGTTTTGTTGCCGGATTAAAATTGTTATTAAAAAATACGGGATATGCAATCATTGAAGTTCCATATTTATATGATTTAGTTAAAAATTTACAATTTGATACTATTTATCATGAGCATGTCTATTACTTTTCAGTAAGACCTTTAAAACAGTTATTTACAAACTATAATTTAGAAATATTTGATATAGAAAGAATATCGATTCATGGGGGAAGTCTGCGAATTTTTGTGGGACATAAGGGAAAAAAAATTGTTAAAGAAGTTGTTAATGACTTAGCTCAGAAAGAAACACAGTTTGGTTTATATGAAGCAAGCACATATCAGACATTTATGGAAAATGTGAATGTTCTAAAACTAAATTTAATCAATTTTCTTAATGATTTAAAAGAAAAACAAAAGCGTATTGCTGCCTATGGTGCCTCTGCAAAAGGTACGACTTTATTGAATTGTTTTGGAATAGGAGAAAATACACTGGATTTTATAGTAGATAGAAATCCAGAAAAACAAGGACTATTTACCCCTGGAACGTCGTTAGAAATTAAATTCCCTGAAGCTTTGCTGGAGCAAAAAATAGATTATGCGTTATTATTAACTTGGAATTTTATGGATGAAATTTTACACCAGCAAAAAAAATTTAGAGATATTGGAGGCCAGTTTATTATTCCCTTGCCTAATGTTAGAGCGGTTGCATGAAGTTTATAGCGTTACCGTTAAAAGGAGCCTATTTAATTGAAATAGAACCTCATATCGATGAACGTGGTTATTTTGCTCGTTTTTTTTGCAAGAAAGAATTTAGCGAAAGAGGATTAGTAAGTGACTTTGTACAAATGAGCACTTCGTTTAATCATAAGAAAGGGCAAATACGTGGTATGCATTACCAAGCACCGCCTTGTGAGGAAACAAAATTAGTATGTTGTATCCGCGGCGCTATTTATGATGTAATAATAGACATTCGAGCTGATTCTCCCACTTATCAGCAACATTATGCAGCTGAATTAAACGAAGAAAACAAGAAAGCTTTTTATGTGCCGAAGGGATTTGCACACGGCTATAGGACTTTAGAAGATAATTCGGAAGTATTTTATATGATGGATGAATTTTATTATTTAGAGCTTAAAAGAAGTATTTCAAACAAATTTTTACTGTCTTTATGAACACAGAGAAGTATTCATGGAAACCAGAATTAAAGCATAGGTTAAAAAATGAAGGATATATACATTTAAAAAATTTTTTTTCAAAAAAAGAGATTAATGATATATGCTATTTAATATATCAATTAATTGGGTATATTATTTTAAGTAATAAACTCCATATTAATAGAAATAGGTACTCAATGGAGATTTTTGATTCCGCTTATATGGATTTAATAACTACTAATGAAAAATTTCATCGTATAATTTATGATGCTGTAAAAAATTTACCAGGGCTTATATCTATAATATCTTCAGGAAAGAGCATTAGTTTAGCGACTTATTTACTTGAGACACCTCATATTGGTATTGCACATAGAAGCTATGGGATTCGTATTGATAAACCATTCGATAATATTTTTATGACCGACTGGCATCAAGACTTTCATTCTCATGCGCGGGCTAAAAAAGGGCTTGTTTTTTGGGTTCCAATAAGTGCGTATTCTCCCGATATTGGCATGTTAAAAATACTTAAAAGTAGCCATATTCATGGCCCAAGAAAAGTAAGGAAATTAATTGACATTGCTTTAGATAAAACTGAGTATACAAAAAAAGCAAATAGTATAAAAATAGAGAAAATTGATAAAATCCTAGAAAAAAGTAAGGTCATTTTGATAGAGGCTAGCCAGCGGGATCTAGTTATTTTTGATTATATGACGGTTCATCGTTCCGGCTATAATCGTAGCTCCAGATGTAGATGGAGCATTCAAGCGAGATATTTCTCTTTTGAAGATGAATGGGGAATTAATATGGGTTGGCCCGGATCAATTACATGCGGAAAAAGTTATGAAGAAATTATTCCTGAACTAATAGTAGTATAAAATGAGTTGTATTATTTGTTATTCGTCTTTAAATAATGGCCTTATATATGAGAGTGAATATAATATGGCCATTTCTTCTTTAACTAATTTTTTTGAAGCAAAACTAGAGGTATATTTTTGCGATTTTTGTGGTCATCTGCAAACTAAGAAAGTAAATAATTTAGAGGAATATTATAAGCATAGTTATAATATTTTAATTGACAGTGACGAAGAAGATCAACTTTATGTTGCCAAGGATGGCACTACAAGCTTTCGCTTAGCTTATCAGGCCGATATTTTTTTAGAAAAAATAAAGCCTAAAAAAAATACAAGGCTATTAGATTATGGTTGCGCTAAGGCAGCTACTTTAAAGAAAATTGTAAGGATTAGAAACGATATTATTCCGTTTTGTTATGATCTAAGTTATGCTTATCAAGCCTTTTGGAAAGGCTCGATTCAAGAAAAAAATTGTTTTATAGGAAATATACCTAGCTATCTTAATGGTTCTTTTCATTATGTTACTTCATTCTTCTCGTTAGAACATACTGACGTCCCTAGACAATTTATTCGAGATGTTTATCGGTTGTTAGATAATGATGGGATTTTTTTGTGTGTTGTCCCAAATATTTTTAAAAATTTTGCTGATTTATTAGTTATTGATCACATTAGTCATTTTACTTCACTATCATTAAGCTACCTTTTTTATTTAGAAGGTTTTGAGATTTTAGATTATGACTCCTCTATATATAATTCTGCTTTGGTTATTACAGCAAGGAAAAAGCCAAGAATATCTTTAAAACAGTCTACTACTGTTTTTGAATTAAAAAAAGAAATTATTGAAATTGTAGATTTTTGGAAAAATTTCAATAAAAAAATAATATCTGTAAGTGATTTTTATGATGCAGAAAAGACTGCTATTTATGGCTCAGGTTTTTATGGGGCCTATTTAAGCTTATTTCTTCAAAAAAAACCTAGATATTTTTTAGATCAAAATCCAAGTCGACAAGGAAAATGTTTGTTTGATATTCCAATTATTTCTCCTAAAGACATGCCAGAAACTATCGAGACTATCTTTGTAGGCTTAAATCCTGTTAATGCTAAATCATCTATAGAGAAATCGAGTTTAGCCTTTCATGAAAACCTACATTTTATTTATATTGATCCATAATTTATGTCATTTATTACAAATCAATTAGCAAATCATTATAGAAAAACTTTTTATGAGCATGGGCCAACTCCAAAAGGTGTAGATTGGAAAGATTATGAAACGTCTTTGATTAGATATAATCAAATGTTCAAATTATTTTTAAATACTCATACGAAAATTGAAGTTTTAGATTTAGGTTGTGGTTATGGTGCTTTTCTTGAATTTTTAAAGATTAAAAAAATAAAATTTAATTATTTTGGAATTGATGTAGTAGCTCAGATGATTGATTATGCTAAGAAAAAATATAGTGAAAAAGAATTTAAATGTATTGATATATTCGATATGCCTTTAAATAAAAAATTTGATTATATTGTGTGTAACGGAATTTTAACTCAAAAACTTGATGTACGATTAAATGATATGAATTTTTTTTTAAAAAAAATCATTAGACGCATGTTTAATTTATCGACTATTGGAATTTGTTTTAATGTAATGAGTACACATGTTAATTTTTTTTCACCTAACTTATATTATAAAAGTCCATCCGAGATGTTGTTTTATTGTTTATCTGAAATAACTAGTAAGGTTAGAATAGATCATTCGTATGGTTTATATGAATATTCAGTTTATTTATATAAATGATAATTTATGGATAGTAATATACTCGGAGTTATTGCAAGTTCCGGTGGAGGCGTTATTTTTGAGATTCTTCCATTTCTTAGAAGAAAGAAAATAGATTTAAAAATAATTACTGATAGATCATGTGAAATTGAATCTAAATGCATTATGGAGAATATTGAATTTAACAGAATAGTATATAAAGATAAAAATTTATTTTCTAAAGAAGCTAATTTATTCTTTAAGAGTAAGGGGGTAATGCGATTAGTATTACTTTTTTTTACAAGGTTAATTGCTGAAGAAATTTATGGGAACTTTTTTACTTTCAACATACATCCTTCTTTTTTGCCTTTGTTTGCTGGTTTTGGGGCGCTTAAAAAAGTTTCAAATTCGGATGTGAAATTATTGGGTGCTTCAGTTCATAGAGTAAATGAAAATTTAGATAAAGGCCCTATCTTTGCTCAAATTATGAACTCGTTTACAAAGGATAAAATAGAGTTTATTTCTTTTATGCAAAAAGTTTATCTTGCTCTAGCTGTTATAGATGCTTACATTTATTATCCAGAAAAATTAAAAAAACCTCTGGATTTAACAACGTATTATATTAATGCAAGCTTTAAGCTTAGTTATGAAGCAGAGTCTTTTTTTAGAGAAATTGAGATGAGGTATGCGACTAAAATTTTGGCGAGAAGCTAATAGATGAGAATTGTCATTAGTCAACCAATGTATTTACCCTGGATTGGTCTATTTAATCAGTTAAAACATGCTCAGGTATTTGTTCATCTCGATGATGTTAATATCCCACAAGGTCGTTCTTTTATAACAAGAGTGCAGCTTAAGGGAAAAAATAGTTTACATTGGTTAACTGTCCCCGTAGTTCGCTCGTCAAGAAATAAAATTTGTGACGTTCTAATTGATGATAGTAAAAATTGGCGTGAATCACATTTTAATAAGATAATTTGTAGTTTAAATTCCTCCGATTATTTTGCAGAGATGCTCAGCTTAGTAAAAAGTATTATTTTTTTTAAAACGAGTAAATTATCTGAATTAAATATTTATGGAATTGAAAAAATAGCTAAATATTTAGGTTTGGAGTGTAAATTTATTTTAGCATCACAACTTAACATAAATAAAAAGTCGAGTGAAAAAATTTTATCTATTTTAAAGTTACTTAGAGGCGATTGCTATATTACTGGTCATGGAGCAAGGCATTATTTAGATTATGTTTTACTGGAGAAGGAAAAAATATCAGTTAAATATATTGATTATAAAATTTTAGCTTATAAGCAAAACTTTGGTAGCTTTTTAGAATATGTAAGTATTATAGATGCTATTTCTCATAGAGGTAAAAATGTCAATAACCACATGCTTTCTAACCTAGTTGATTGGAGAGATTTTCTTAATGAAAGAAGACATTGATTTTATAGAAGAAAGAAAAAAAAAATTAAACTTTATAAAAGAGCATTCAGATTTATTTAAGTCAGGTATTAGCTTTGTTAGGGATGCAGGGTATGTAAATTACTCCTATAATTTTGATTGGTTAGGACTTCCTATTATTCAATTTCCGCAAGATATCGTTGCGATTCAAGAGATTATATGGCGGACTAAGCCTGACATTATTATTGAAACCGGCGTAGCACGAGGTGGATCTTTACTTTTAAGTGCTTCTATATTGCATCTTTTAAATGGTTCTGGAAAAGTTATTGGTATTGATATTGATATAAGAGAACATAATAGAAAAGCTATTGAAAATCATCCTTTAGCTTTTAGGATCCATTTAATAGAAGGTTCTTCTATAGAAGAAGCTACTATTAATAAATTAGTTTCTTTTATTCACCCGATGGATACGGTGATGGTTATTTTAGATTCTAACCATACCTATTCCCATGTATTCAAAGAATTAGAACTCTACAGTCCTTTTGTTAGTGTAGGAAAATACATGCTAGTTATGGACACTGTCATTGAATACATGCCAAACGATTATTTTCCCAATCGGCCTTGGGGAAAGGGAAATAATCCCATGTGTGCTGTACACGATTTTATTAAAACCAATAGCCGTTTTGTTATTGATGAAACTATTCCTAACAAGCTATTAATAACTGTCGCAGAAGATGGTTATTTAAAGTGTGTTAAATAAAAATGATTCCTGTAGCGGGCCCTTGGATAACCGAGAAAGAAATTGCTTATGTTACCGATGCGGTGACACATGCTTGGTATGATAGGGCTAATGAGTATATCGATCGGTTTGAAAATGCTTTTAAAAGCTATCTTGAGCGAAAATACGCAATCAGTTTACCTAGTTGTACTTCAGCCTTGCATTTAAGCCTATTAGCTTTAGGTGTAGGTGTTGGCGATGAAATAATTGTACCGGATGCAACTTGGATTGCTTCGGCTGCTCCTATTAGCTACGTAGGCGCAACCCCTGTTTTTGTTGATATCGACCCAAAAACCTGGTGTTTGTCAGCAGAAACGGTAGTACCCTATATTACAAAAAACACAAAAGCTATTATTGCTGTTAATCTGTATGGGCATATGCCTGACTATGATTCTTTACTAGAATTAGCAACAGCCCAGCATATTCCACTTATTGAAGATGCGGCTCAGTCTATTGGGTCTTCTTATAAGGGGCTTTTAGCAGGAAGTTTTGGTATCACGAGTTGCTTTAGCTTTCATGGTTCTAAAACATTGGTCACAGGAGAAGGAGGTATGTTAGTGACTAATGATAAGAAAATATATGATAGATGTATGATTTTACGTGATCATGGGCGATTGCCTGGCGATACCTTATTCCAAAATATTGAAGTGGGACATAAATACAAGATGTCTTCGTTGCAAGCGGCTTTAGGGTTAGCGCAATTAGAGAGAATTGATGAATTAATCAATAAAAAAAGAGAGATCTTTCATGGATATAGTACCGCTTTAGAAAAAATAAATGGAGTTACTTTAAACCCTCAACATAGTGCTATAAAAAATAGCTATTGGATGACAACTGCAGTTTTCGATCATAACGTTTCAAATTCAAAAGTTCAGATTATAGAAAACTTACGAAAAAATAAAATTTCTTCACGCCCTTTTTTTGAGCCCTTAAGTGCATTAAAATCGTATAAAAATAGTTTTGACCAAAGGCGTGCGAGTATAAGTAATAAAAATGCTTATCATATTGCAAAAAAAGCTATTAATTTACCGAGTAGTATGAATTTAAAACAAAGTGAAATTTTATATATTACAGAAATTTTAAAGAAGTTATTACAACCTAAAATGACATACATGCTGTAACGTTTTTTGTAAAAGGATTTCCTATGTCGAGTCGTCCCTTTTTTTCTGTTGTTATTCCGACTAGAAACCGCTGCGATATGTTACGACTTGCTATTTCTAGCCTTATTAAACAAAAATTTAAGAATTTTGAGATTATTGTCTCCGACAATAGTGATAATAAGCAGCAAGCGATTAATTTTAGCTACATAGAACGTTTAAACCTAAAAAATTTAACCTATATAAAGCCGAATGAAATTTTGACTATGCATGACAATTGGGAGTTTGCTTTAACGCATGCAACCGGATTATACGTAGGGTTTTTAATCGACAAAACAATGTTTCGTAAAGCTGCTCTTAAGGAAGTTTTCTATTTATTAAATCAAGATCTTTCTATCGATATTGTAAATTATTTAAATGGTGGAATTGAGTATTATCCAGGAAAATTATTTCAATATAAATTTCAAGGTCCCGTAGTGAGGGATAAAAATGCTAGCCACTATTTTTATCCAAAAAAAGAATTAGAAAGACGGTTTAGTTTAAAGACAAGTATCCGGGAAGAAGGAGATGCCTATGTATTAGGTAAAATATGTTTTGGTTTTTATAGCAATCGCTTAATTAACAAAATAAAGTCTTTGCATGGCCGTATGTTTTTTCCGACTTCTTGTGATTATACTTCTTGTGTTTTGGCATTAGCTTATGCGAGTAGGGCAATTTTTTTAAAAAAAATATTACTCTATTCTATCAATAATTTTTCAGGAAATGGGTTTTTATCACAAAATAAAAAAGGACATGCTTTGAATTTTGTAAAAAGCTATGACCCTACGTTAAATAGTTTAAGTAATTTACCGATTCCTCAACTTTATAGTTCTTTGCATAACTTTTGTGTGGCTGATTATACGATTTTAAATCGTTTAAAAGTAGTCGACTATGAAATTAATAAGGAAAACTTTATCCGCTT
>JAZJZD010000009.1:130035-181133 GCA_040390025.1 Pseudomonadota bacterium
TGTGCCAGAAAGATTTGCAATGCTTTCCTTTCTCCTCAAATGAGGAATATCATCAGCAAAAAGAATTATTGTTGAATTATGCTAAGGAAAACGATATGCAAGAAAATATTTTTCCGCTACTTGATTTAGAGGATAAGCCATTAGCTAAAATAAGTTTAACCAAGAAAATCTCTGATTTTTTACGCAAAAAATCAACATGGAAGGAAAAAATACTCTTTATTTTAAAAAAAATTATTTTTTATATTAAACCCAAGTGGTTTATAGAAATTGATTAAAATATTTTTTCTAAAACAATCGTCTCTTCTCTATCTGCTCCTGTGGAAATAATACTGATAGGAACGCCAGCTAGTTCCTCAATACGACGCAAATAGCGTTGTGCATTGCTTGGCAATTGCGAAAATTCTTTAATAGGCGTTGTTGACGTTTTCCAGCCCGGATGCTCTTCATACACCGGAACACAGTTTTCTAAATCCTCAGGATTTAAGGGCAAATCATTTAGTATTTGTTCTCCCAATTTATAAGCGGTACAAATCTTAATGTTTTCCATTTCATCTAAGACATCTAATTTGGTAATACATAAGCTAGAAACGGTATTAAGTTGTACTGAACGACGCAATAAGACACTATCGAGCCAACCACAACGGCGTGGACGCTTCGTAACACTGCCGTATTCATTGCCAAGTGTTCGTAACATTTCTCCATCTTTATCAAGTAGCTCGGTTGGAAAGACGCCACTACCAACACGTGTGCTGTACGCTTTGCTAATCCCTAAGACATAATTAAAGTGGCGTATACCCAGTCCACTGCCAGTTGCAGCGGCGCCGGCGATAGTATTAGAGGAGGTTACAAAAGGATAAGTGCCTTGGTCTATATCTAAGAATGTGCCTTGTGCACCTTCGAACAACAGCGGTTTCTTTTCGCGATTATATTTTGCCAAAAGGGCAGGGATATCAGTAATTAATGGAATGAGATTTTCAGTTATTTTAAGTAGTGAGGCGAGCGTTTGTTCATAATCTATCGTGTCTGCCTGATAATAATGTTGTAGTAGAAAATTGTGATAATCTAGCAGCGTTTTCAACTTTTTGGCAAACTGTTCAGGATTGAAAAAATCACAGATGCGTAAACCACGTCGTGCAACTTTATCTTCATAGGCCGGCCCTATACCGCGCTTCGTTGTTCCAATCGCATTTTTAGCTGTTTTTTCGCGTGCTTCATCAAGCGCAATGTGGGAAGGTAAAATAATAGGACAAGTAGCGCTAATGCGTAGCCGTTCACGGGCAGGAATACCTTTATTTTCTAATTCAGCTATTTCGTTAAGTAATGCTTCGGGTGAAATAACAACGCCATTTCCAATTAAGCATTCTATCCCTTCATTTAAAATCCCTGAGGGGATTAAACGCAAGATAGTTTTTTTTCCTTGGATAACTAAAGTATGACCTGCATTGTGACCACCTTGAAAGCGCACTACGGCTTTTACATGCTGTGTTGTTAATAAATCAACAATCTTTCCTTTGCCTTCGTCACCCCATTGGCAACCAATAATAATTACTGTTTTTGTCATGATTTAAATCTCAGTAGAATTTTTTTCAAACTTTTCGTTTTAACCTAAGTCTTTAGGATACTTTGTTGGAAATCCTTTTGTTGGACTAAAAAAACCATCTTGCGTATTTAATACCAGAAAATTATTGCTTGGCGATGATTGCATAAACCCTTTTCGATAGGTTTCTAAATTAAGATAGAAGGCAGCAAATTGAAGATTTTTGTGATAGGCATCATTATAAATTTTAGCAGCGATAGCATCACCTTCACCGCGTATAATAGCGGCTTCTTCTTTTGTTTTTGCAAGGAAAAGGGAAGCTTGATTATCTGCGTTGGCACGGATATTTTCCGCATTGGCCTTGCCGATAGCACGT
The DNA here is from genome assembly GCA_040390025.1 of Pseudomonadota bacterium. Lineage (GTDB taxonomy): Bacteria > Pseudomonadota > Gammaproteobacteria > Diplorickettsiales > Diplorickettsiaceae > JAVHYG01. The sequence goes on from JAZJZD010000009.1 coordinate 131,949, forward strand.
TGTTGTAAGGCAATGAGTGCCTGTTCAGCACGCTTACTTTTTAATAGGGCTGTATCGGTTTCAGTCGGAAAATCCATGGATTGAATACCTATATCAACAAGTGTTATACCGAGCGCTTTGCTTTGAGTATTTATTTGCATTAATAATGAGTTAAGAGTAGAGGGTTGTTTGTTGTTGATGATGTTGTTTAAAGTGTTATGTGTGTATTCGTTTTGCAAAAAGGTATTGATTTCTTGCGCGAACTGTTGCTGGGTTCGTGCTACATCGTTATTAGTCTGTGAATAATATAATAGTGGATTAGTAACTTGCCACTTTACATAATAATCTACAATAAGCTGATGCCCATCAGCGGTTAAAATATTTAATTTTTTTGCAGAGAAGGTTTGTATCTGCCTGTTAATGGGTATGGACTGAACAAAAAAAGGCATTTTAAAATGTAAACCAGGTCCTTGCAGTAGATAAGGACTTTGTGAGTTTGTTTTCTCTAAGCCACTAGAATGTACTAATAAGGCTACCTGACCTTCAGATACGGTATACATGCCGTTATATACAATAAATAAAGCGCAAAGCAAAAAACCGATAATAATTATTTTATTTTTACTAAAACTCATTCATAGCCCCCGCTAATACCATAACTACTAGATACTTTATTGTCAGTTTTTGCTGAAGTTGTTATACCCGGCGAGGGTGAATTTGTCTCGGTAGGAGAAGTTTTTATAGAACTTTGATTCGTTATTTTCTCCGGATTCTGTATAGCTGGTTTGTCAATGTTTAAATAAAGTGAAGTATTAGCCGAATTATCGACCAGCATTTTGTTGCTATGTGTCATCATTGCTTGCATCGCTTCTAGGTAAAGTCGTTTTCGTGTTAATTCAGGAGATGCTTCGTAAGTAGGTAACAAAGCTAAAAAGCGTGCAGTTTCTGCTTTTGCATTGAGTATGACCTGTTGTTGATAACTTTTTGCATCGGCTATTAGAAGTTTAGCTTGGCTTTTGGTTTTAGGTTCGATTTGCATCGCATAGACATCCGCTTGATTTTCAAGCTGCTTTTTTTCTGCTTCTGCGCGAGTAACATCTTCAAATGAAGCTTTTAGTTCTTCTGGAACTTGAATGGGTTGTAGTTCGATGTCACTTATCGCTAAGCCAGTCGCATAGTTAGCAAGCAATTTATTGATTTTAGTTTGTAAGATTTGCTGTGAAGAGGAAAAATTAACGTTTAAAAGCTGTTCTAAAGATAATTGACTGAGTGTTTGGTTCACGGCGCTTGCAATCGCTTCTCGTAAGCTTTGTAAGGGCTGTGTAGAAAAAAGAAACTGGCGTGCATTTACAACCGTATAATGTAGCGTTGTTACAACAGATACTTTGTTTTCATCGCGTGTTATTAAATTAATTTGAGAAGAGTAAGGGATATTGTTTTCTGAAATAATATAACGCGTTTCTATGGGTCTAAATATCCAGTGGTGTCCTGCAGGGAGAGTTGCGCTATATTTTCCAAACCGAGTAATAACGGCTTGTTCTGAGGTATCGACAGTAAAAAAACCAGAAGATAACCAAGCCAGTAAGAGAAAGCTAAAAACTAATCCCACGGTTTTTGTATTCAGCTGGATCGGTAAAAGAGTTTTTGTAATGCTAGCTGAGTTTTTATTCAATGATTTTAATTTAAATAAAGCTGTAATTTTTTTACGTAATTCGCGTAAAAATGCTTCTAGATCAGGGGGGGTCTGTTTGGGTCGACCGGTCCACGGATCTTTGTTGTTGCTCGAATTACCCGGTTCTTTCCACGGCATAAGTGGCTCCAGTTGTTTTTAATAGGGTGTCTTTAAAGCGTGTCATTCCCGCAAAAGCAGGGGCAACCATTAGCTTCTGCGAAGACTTCCCGTAAAATGAATAATTATACCCATTGCACTTTAAAATGCGATTTAGCATTTTAAAGTGTTCATCTCGCGATGGAGATTTCCAAGAGGAGAACCGCGATTCTCCTCTTGGATAACGGTGCGCCCCGCACCTATCTGTTGAATTAGCATTTCACTTTGTGGTGAATTACTAAAGATAGGTGCGGGGTGCCCGTTAGGTAATCGGTATATCGCTCGCTGTGAACTTAAAAAGTTCGCATCTTCAGTACGAGCGGTATAGGCATTTTAGGCATGCTGGGCAGTTCTCGCAACTACTAATTTATCTGGGCATTACCTGGAAACATCCAGAGTGGCTGATTTGCAAAAGAAAAACCTACAAGATGGCTGTGTTTTCTACTGTTGCGAGTAATTCAAACAGTGCTTGTTGTAGTAGATCGAGACCTACTCCTGTATTAGCAGAAAGCCATATTTTGCTAGGCAATCCAGCACTATTGCGTTCTAAGTGTGGCGAGATATGAGTGAGTAAATCAATTTTATTATAAACTAAAAGCTGGGGGATTTTATCCGCTTGAATTTGCTTTAAAACCTTGTGAACTTCTTTGCAGCGCTCTTGTTTATCCGTACTCGTGACATCAACGACATGTAACAATAAGTTGGCTTCGCGTGTTTCTTCCAATGTTGCACTAAAAGCTTCTATTAAATCATGCGGGAGTTGGCGAATAAACCCTACAGTATCCGCTAAAATAGCGGTCTCGCCATTTAACGTTTGTAACCGACGTATACTGGGATCCAGTGTTGCAAAAGGTTGATTTGCGGCGAAAACAGAGGCACCCGTTAACTTGTTGAAAAGTGTTGATTTGCCGGTATTGGTATAACCTATGAGTGATATATGGGATAACTGAGACTTTCGTCTAGCCCGTTGGCTTTGTGCGCGTTGTTTTTTGACTTTTTCTAAACGTTTTTTAATAACTTTTATTTGCTGTCGAATTAAACGTTTATCTGACTCTAACTGTGTTTCTCCAGGACCGCGCAAGCCAATACCGCCTCGCTGCCTTTCTAAATGTGTCCACCCGCGGATAAGACGCGTCGACATATGGTGCAACTGAGCCAGTTTGACTTGTAGCTTCCCTTCAAAAGTTCGGGCACGCTGTGCAAAAATATCAAGAATCAGCCCAATACGACCCAAAACGCGACACTGTAATTGTTTTTCTAAGTTGCGTTCTTGGGCAGGTGATAAGTTATGGTTGAATATAACTAACTCGGCTTGATACGTTAGGAGCGCGGCCCGTATTTCTTCAACCTTGCCAAGTCCTATAAAATACTTTGCGCAAGGCTTTTGTTGTTTTTTTGTAATGAAGTGCAGTGGTTTTGCACCCGCCGCTAGAGCTAGCTCCTGAAACTCATCGACAATTTCCTTAACTACAATCTTCTCAAGGTGAATATGTACTAATATCGCTAGCTCACCGCTTTCTGGACGCTCAAGCATTAATTGTTTCTAATTCCTCATCACAACTTTGGGTGTCATTACTTTCTTCTGTTTTGGCTAATGTAACATTTCGTGCAGGAACGACTGTTGAAATAGCGTGTTTGTAGACCATTTGGCTTACTGAGTTTTTTAATAACACTACAAATTGATCAAAAGATTCTACTAAGCCCTGCAGTTTAATTCCATTAACGAGATAAATTGAAACCGGGACTTTCTCTTTACGCAGTGCGTTTAGAAAAGGATCTTGTAGTTGCCCTTTAGACATAGTTAGCTTCTCCATGCAAGTTTTAAATATAAATATAATCTCAAAAAGCCTTGGCCTTAAATTTATTTAGCTTATAACCAAGTCTTGTAAGTTTAGCATGGGAAATGGATAGGGCATAGTCCCAGAAAGCCTGTATATCCAAGATAATATTATCTTATCATGATAAACAAGAAGAAAGAGGAGTTATGAGTGCGTTTAGGTGTCGAGAAAATGAGGTGTTTGTTGATAATAGCGAAATACTTTAATGTTAGCGCACGCTAATGGGCTTGTTCCCAATTATTGCCGACGTTAATATCGACAATGAGAGGGACGCTTAGATTTACAGCGTTAGTCATAAGCGTTGTTATTAATTCTTTTACCTGATCTTGACAAGTTTCTGAAGCTTCAACCACTAATTCGTCGTGGACTTGCATAATCATGTGCGCATTAAGACGTTGCAATGAAAGTGCATGATCAATATTTATCATGGCTTTTTTTATAATATCAGCGGCACTTCCTTGTAAAGGTGCGTTAATTGCAGCGCGTTCACTGGCTTTTCGTTGTAAGGGATCGCGGGCGTTAATGCGAGGTAAATGTAAACGTCTTCCCAAAAGTGTTGTGATATAGCCTTGTTCTCGTGCTTGTTGACGCGTGCGTTCCATATAATCTCTAACGCCTGGATAACGGTCAAAATAGCGATCAATATAACGTTTGGCTTCTTCGCGTTCAATGCCTAATTGTCGCGCTAAGCCAAAGGCGGACATACCATAAACAAGCCCAAAATTAACGGCTTTAGCACTACGTCGCTGCTCTGAAGTTACTTTTTCAAGCGGAATTTTGAGAACTTCAGCTGCCGTGGCTTGATGAATATCAAGTCCTTTTGCAAAGGCATCTAATAAGCCTTTGTCTTGTGAAAAGTGGGCGATGATGCGTAATTCAATTTGCGAATAATCGGCTGAAATAATGCGATAACCGGGTGCTGCAATAAAAGCTTGACGGATTTTTCGTCCTTCTTCTGTACGTACGGGAATATTTTGTAGATTTGGATCGGATGAGGAGAGTCGACCCGTTACAACAGCGGCTTGATGATAAGAGGTATGTACTCGCCCTGTTTTTGGATTAATTTGTAGAGGGAGTTTATCGGTGTAAGTTGATTTTAGCTTGTTTAAACTGCGATGTTCTAAAATAACGTTGGCTAAAGGGTATTTTATCGCCAAGGTTTGTAAAACACTTTCAGAGGTAGAGGCTTGTCCTGTCGGTGTTTTTTCTACAATAGGTAAGTTTTGTTCAGTAAATAAGATAGTTTGCAATTGCTTTGGTGAACTAAGATTAAAGGTTTTACCGGCTAATTCATAGGCTTGTTTTTCAAGTGTCAAAAGACGTTCTGCAAGAGAAATACTTTGCATTTGGAGTAATTTTGCATCGATTAGTACACCATAGCGTTCAATACGTGATAATACAGGGACAAGCGGCATTTCAAGCGTGGTGAAAATAGTGGCTAGATCAGACGATTCGTTTAATTGCGGCCAAAGTGTTTGGTGTAGTTGTAAAGCAACATCAGCATCTTCCGCTGCATACTCTCCAGCTACGTTAAGATCAATTTGGTTAAAAGTTTTTTGTTTTACGCCTTTGCCGGCAATATCAACAAAATGAGTGGTTTTATAATCAAGGTACTTTAACGCTGTGCTATCTAAATTGTGCTGATTACTCGCACTATCCAGTAAATAAGATTCTAACATGGTATCAAAAGCAATTCCTTGAAGTTTGATACCATAATTAGCTAATACGCTCATATCGTATTTTAGGTTATGTCCGATTTTTAAGTAGCTTGGGTTTTCTAACAGTGGTTTTAATTTTTTTAAAACAAAATTTCTATCTAATTGTTTAGGTGCATCGCTATAATCGTGCGCCACGGGAATATAGACAGCTTTTCCTGGTTCAATTGCGAAGGACAAACCCACTAGTTCTGCTTTCATCGCATCTAAACTGGTTGTTTCTGTGTCTAATGCCCATTGTTTTTTATTTTCTAATTGTTTAATCCATTTATTTAAAGAGACTTCGTCAAGAATAATCGGATATTTAGCGTTAGTAATATTTTTTTCAGAAATGATCGGTGTTTCAATGGAAATCATTTTTTCTAACTCATTGAACCAGCCTTTGAATTCTAATTTTTTATACCATTGCATTAGTTGCGGTAAATCAGGATTTTTAGGGCACAAGTCATTTAATTCAAAATTGAGTTCTACATCTTTTTTAATGGTAACTAATTGATGAGAAAGTGGCAGTTGGCTAAGGTGTGCGCGGAGATTTTCACCGACTTTACCTTTGATCTCGGCTGCATTTTTTATAAGTGACGCTAAATTCCCATAGTGATTAAGCCATTTGGCTGCTGTTTTAGGGCCTACATTAGGGACGCCTGGCACGTTGTCTACTACGTCCCCGACTAAACTTAAATAATCCGTTATTTGTTCGGGAGTTACGCCAAATTTTTCTATGACACCTTGGCGATCAAGTTGAGTATTAGTCATCGTATTAACTAACGTAATATGTTTATCAACTAATTGCGCGAAATCTTTATCTCCTGTCGAAATTAAAACAGGAAAATCCTTTTGAATAGCTTTTTCTGCGAGACTAGCGATAACATCATCGGCTTCGACACCTATCTGGACTAATCGCGGTAGGCCCATACAATCAATAATGGCATAAAGAGGCTCTATTTGCTGTTGTAGCTCATCGGGCATTGCAGGACGATTCGCTTTATAGGCGGCGTAGAGATCTTCGCGAAAGGTTTTACCCTTCGCATCAAATACGACGCCAATATGATCAGGGTTATAGTCTTTAATAAGTTTGCGTAGCATGCTGATAACCCCATAAATAGCCCCTGTAGGCTGACCTTGGCTGTTGTTTAAAGGAGGAAGCGCATGGTAGGCACGATAGAGATAGGAAGTGCCATCGACTAATATAAGTGGTTTTTTCATAGGGTAATTAATATGCCCCTAACTAGGCTATATCATGAGAGAGTATGATAACATACGCCCGGCTAGACTGGATTTGCCTAAAGAGGGTGTCTTCAATTGCACGATGCTGACCAACAAACGCCGTTTTGCTGTGTTGCGTTACTCACATACCGCCTAGTATGTTCCGTTACGCTGCTCGAAAAACAACGTTTATTGCTTCATCCTAGTACAATTGAAGATACCCTCTAAAGCTGGTTTGGCAAAGAGTGTAGCATGTGGTTTAGTTAATGAGGTCATTTCATGCGTATTGATCAAGAAATAAAATTAGATTTTAAAGATGTATTAATTCGTCCTAAACGCAGTACGCTGCAGACACGTGCTGATGTAGATTTAAGTCGAGATTATACTTTTAAACACTCGCAATTTACTTGGCAGGGTATCCCTATTATTGCATCGAATATGGATCATACGGGTACATTTGAGATGGCCGAAAGTTTAGCAAAACATACGCTGCTGACTGCCATTGATAAATTTGCTGATCTAGAAGAATGGGAGCAGTTTCATGCTAAGCATGCCAAGGTACATAAGTATTGCTTTGCAACAACCGGTATAAAAAAAGAGGATGGTGAACTTCTAGAGAACATTCTGAAAGTAGCACCGACCCCTTTTATTTGTATCGATGTCGCGAATGGTTACACGCAACGCTTTGTTGATTGCGTAAAAGCTTTACGTAAAAAATATCCTGAGAAAACTATAATGGCAGGAAATGTGGTAACCGCTGAAATGACCGAAGAATTAATTTTGGCAGGAGCGGATATCATTAAAGTAGGAATAGGGCCAGGATCGGTTTGTACGACGCGCTTTAAAACTGGTGTGGGTTTTCCGCAGCTATCCGCCATTATTGATTGTGCTGATGCGGCGCATGGTTTAGGTGGGCATTTGTGTGCCGATGGAGGTTGTGTTTCGCCAGGCGATGTAGCGAAGGCATTTGCCGCCGGTGCAGATTTTGTTATGCTAGGCGGCATGTTAGCTGGTCATGAAGAATGCGCGGGAGAAAAGATACAGGAAGATGGCAAATGGTTTATGCGATTTTATGGGATGAGTTCCAGCGAAGCGATGCATAAACATCATGGAAGGATTAATTCTTATCGTGCCAGTGAAGGCCGTTCAGTGAATGTTCCTTATCGTGGCAAGGTTGAAAAAACGATCCTTGATATTTTAGGAGGGCTTCGTTCTACCTGTACCTATGTGGGCGCACAGCGTTTAAAAGAGCTTTCAAAACGTACCACTTTTTTACGTGTGACACAGCAACTTAATGAAGTTTTTGCAGCATTACAGGTGAATGAATTAGTGAATGATAACTAAGAGGATGTCTTAAAATTGCACGATGGACAAAAGCAATGAATGCCGTCCAAAAAAAACGTTTATATTTTATTATATTAGCTCTGGCTGTGATGGTAGCGGTTGTCGCTTTATCACTTTATGCACTAAACCAGAATATTAATCTATTTTATACTCCCACTCAGATTGCTAAAGGGGGTATAAAGATAGGTCAATTATTCCGTTTAGGAGGGCAAGTAAAAAAAGGTACGGTTAAGCAGGATGCACATAATCTACAAGTTTCTTTTGTTGTAAGCGATCCTTTTCATAATGTATTGGTTGAATATGAGGGTGTATTACCTGATTTATTTCGTGAAGGACAGTCTGTTGTTATAGAAGGTACTTTAGATCAAGCGGGAATTATGCAAGCGAGAAGGGTATTAGCAAAACATGATGAGCGATATAAGCCTGCCTCTTTAAAAAAATAAACATATACTTTTCGCGCTTGAACTTTTGGCTGCGTTTGAAAATACAGTTTTTTTATTGAAGGAGCGGGCAGTACACCCGATAACATAATGCCAGGATTAAAAGTAATTGCTGTTATTGTATCCATTGCAATAGCTAGTTTGGCCTATATTTTATTGACTCGCTATTTTCCGAGTGAAGAAGTATTTTTTATGGGCTCAAGACCATTAACGCGCGCATTAGTAGTCGATCTCAAAATAAAAAGTAACAAAGATTTCTCTACATTTTTACCAGAAAACTCCGGTTTTTTAGTGTTGCATCCGAGTAAATCGCCAGAAGATCATCGTGAAGATATCCTTGAAACTCGCGATTTTTTTGCTTTATTGGCCAAAACGAATAAAAATACCATTCAAACAGGCGATGATCTCTATCCTGAGTTAGAAATTTTATTTTTAAAAAATACCTTGGTAGGATTACGTGCAAACTATGTCACCTTATCCAGTTTAGGGATAAAATCAATTTTTTTTAATTCCGATTACTTGGCGCAGTTTTCCGAGTTATACCAAGATAAACTACCCCACGCTGCAGGTTATACCGTAATGGCGGATGGTAGCCAACGTTTAATCCATGATATTCTAGTAAAATAATTCATCTTCAAATACGAGCGCACTATGCAAGCAAAGGTTAATCGTTTACGTTGGCAATGCCGTAGAGGTATGCTCGAGCTGGACCTTTTATTATTGCCTTTTTTTGATAAGTATTATTTGGGCTTAAGACCATCCGAGCAGGTTTTATTTGAGCAACTTTTAAGCTATCAAGATCAAGATCTTTATCAGATTTTGCTGAAACAAAATACATCTATTGACGATCCTAGGTTGCGCTTAATGGTAGAGAATATTATCCGTGACCATTAACATTTTTCGTTTAAGATCCTCTTATTATTTAGCTGTTTTATTATTTATACTTCATGGTGGTGCGCTGGCTTGTTTGTGGATTTTAGTTTGGCCTTGGTGGACTAAATTGCTTTTAGCGCTTGCTTGTTTGATGAGTTTTATAGCGCTTTTTCGTCAGTATGTTTTATTAAGTAACGCACGTTCTGTTGTGGAATTTTGGCAACAAAACGGATTTTGGCAAGTGAGAGATAATTTAGCAGAGATAAAAACAGTAAAGTTGGCAGATAATAGTATTTGTACGCGTTACTTTGTTTTATTGAATTTTCATTGTCGGAAGAAACGGCATTCTCGCATCAGCGTTTTGGTGCTGCCCGATAGCCTCACTGATCAAGACTTTAGACGACTACGGCGTCAATTGCAAAGTACAAATTAACGTTAGCTCTATATTTAGCAATGGTCTTGATTTTATATCTCTTATAAACTTGATAGTATTGTTAAATGAGTAAAATTTTATGGCAGCTAGTTTCGATTTTATAAGAAAAGTAAAGAAAGCTTTTAGAGGGAGTAATAAACCGAGTAATAAGCCAATGTTTAATCCTAATCATGGTTATTTTCAAGGCGAAATAGGTAGAACTTATCTTGATCCGAAAGGAGAGTTTAGCTATGATTTTGTAGCGTTGGCCGTCAGAAGTATCGTGATCCAAATGCATAAGGATCTGACTATTTACTATGAAAGCCGACCCGAGTTTAACGCTAGAAAAGAGGTGGCTAAGCAACTCGCAAACTATTATATTACTTATTATGTCGACCCCATTGCTAAAGAGGCTGAAAAAGATGAAACTTCCGCAAGGGGTTTTCATGCAAAAGTAGTAGCTATGTATAAAGAACTGAATGTTAGGCCGCCAAAATTAAATTTACATTTTTATGTTCCTGCGGCTGAATCTGAAATGACTAAGTTATAGGCTTTATTAAGAGGGTGTCTTCAATTGTGCTAGGATGAGCCAAAAGCATTGTTTCTCGAGTAGCGTAACGGAGCATACTTGGGTATATTGTTTAAAATAATGTATACTTTTTATACTCAGGGCTAACCAGATTTTAATTTTATGGCAGAAGTGGTATTACAGCATCCTATTAGTCAGGTAGAAGAAGCGCAGCCCTTTCCTCAGTCAATTACTATGACTGAAAGTGCGGCGAACAAGGTATGGCAGCTTATCCAGGAAGAAGCTAATTTTAAGCTAAAGCTACGCGTATTTATTACCGGAGGAGGCTGTTCTGGCTTTCAGTATGGTTTTACTTTCGATGAAGTTGTCAATTCTGATGATACGGTGGTTACCAAGCTAACTAAAAAGACAAATGAGGGTTGTGATGATGAAAGGGAAGGTAGCACAACAGTACAGCTTCTAATTGACCCGATGAGCTTGGTTTATCTAGTAGGTGCTGAAATCGATTATAAATCCGATCTAAATGGCGAACAGTTTATTATCCGTAACCCAAATGCTAAGACGACCTGTGGTTGTGGTTCTTCATTTGCCGCTTAGATGCTAAAACTTGGCTTTTGACGTAGAGCTTTGTTGCCGGCTTTATCTGCGGTGCTCATTTACACGCGTAAACTCTGCTCTTCGAAAAGCCGGCGCCGTGCTCTACATTCAAAAGCCAAGTTTTAGCACATGTGGGTTTAGTCTAGTTGGTTTGAAAATAGCTAAAAAATATCTCATCATCTTTGCTTTAAAAATACTATTTATTCATTTTTATTGGGTAGAAACATTAGATCGAGTGTTTGTTCTACACTAAAAGGGCAATTGGCAGGTAAGCTAGTTTCATCTAGTCCTGTATCACGAAGTGCTATGGTTCGCGCATGTTCGTAAATAGACTTAACTTTAGTTTCTAAATCATGTTTTAGGCTGGGACTTTCTTCCAGGAATTCAAGCAATTGTAGTCGCTGTTCTTTTATAGTGTATTTCCAACTATTACTGTGTCGTCCTGGCTGAAATTGCCATTTCAATAAATCACTTAACTTTTAAGTAAATCCCGCCTAGAACAGTAGAGTTTCTAGCGCCAGTTACTTCAATTAAATTACTTGTTTTCCCTTCTAATGTCTGTTTGGCAAACCAGGCAAATGCCATGGCTTCTATCCATTCTGAAGGAACATTTAGTTCATCACTAAGCTGAATCTGATGGGTATGACAGTGCTCAGCAAGACGTGCTTTTAAATAAGGATTTTTACTACCACCGCCACAAAGTATAATGGAACCATTCTTGCTACTACTAAACTGTTGAATTGCTCGGGAAATACTAACCGCTGTAAGCTCGCATAGAGTAGCTTGAGTAATAGCGGGGAATAATTCTTTTTTTAATAAGTTGAGATGTTTTTCCAACCAGTCAAGATTAAAATAATCATGTCCAGTGCTTTTCGGGGGGGGTAAATCAAAATAAGGGTCTGATAAAAACTGTTTTAATAAGTCATTATCAAAAATAGCACTTGATGCCCAAATTCCGTCTTTATCATACCATTGTTTATACTCAGTATTTTTTTGTATCCATTTATCTAAAAGCAAATTGGCAGGGCCTGTATCAAAGCCAATAATAGAGGATTTTGCATTTGCCGGTAAATAAGTAATGTTAGCAATGCCGCCAAGATTAAGCACAATTCTATCTTCTTGTTCGCTTCGAAAAATAAAATTATGAAAAGCGGGAGTTAAAGGCGCACCTTGTCCGCCAGCCGCTATATCGCGACGGCGAAAATCTGCAACGGTCGTGATGCCTGTTTTTTCTGCAATAATATTAGGATCGCCAATTTGCAGGGTAAAAGGGTAGTGATGTTGAGGATAATGAAAAACCGTTTGGCCATGACTGCCGATAGCAAGAATATCGCTTTTCGAAAAAGTAGGATTTTCTTTTAATAGCGCTACTACAGTATCTGCAAAAGTATGTGCTAGTTTTGCATCAAGTTCCGCAAATTGCTTAATTTTTAGCGATTCTGCCTGGCATAAGTTATTTAACTCGTTTCTTAGCTCATCCGATAAGTTAGATTTATGTGTGGCCAAAAGTTGTGGAGTTCGATGTGAAAAATCTACCAATGCCGCATCAACAGCATCCATACTTGTACCTGACATAAGTCCAATATAGAGTTTTTTCATGAACGTATTATATAAGTCAAAGAAAGTGGCTTAATCTAGCAATAATTTATTGCAATTACTACCAGAAAAATAGTACATTGGAGCCGAAAGTTAGCTAGACAGTCGCTGTATTAAGGCTTTGTAGAAAGTTTTACTCACAGCAATTGGATTTTTGGCAAGTGCCGCGAAATGATGAGTTGAGCGGCGTTGCTGCCAGAAATTCAAGTGCGAAGAGTATATGCAGAGGAAAGTCCGGGCTCCACAGGGCAAAGTGCCAGGTAATCCCTGGGAGGTGTAAGCCTACGGAAAGTGCCACAGAGAATATACCGCCTATGTATGTATACTCACAGCAATTGGACTTTTGGCAAGGCGCTGCGAAAATGAAGCAACCGGAGTGTAAAAATACATGAGGATTGCGATTTGAGCGGCAACGTAGATAAAAGTTCAAGTGCGAAGAGTATAGTAGGTAAGGGTGAAAAGGTGCGGTAAGAGCGCACCGCATCATTGGCAACAGTGATGGCAGGGCAAACCCCACTTGGAGCAAGACCAAATAGGAACCTACTAGGCGTGGCCCGCGCCAGGTTCGGGTAGGTCGCTTGAGGTATAGGGTGACGTATATCCTAGATGAATGACTGTCCACGACAGAACCCGGCTTATCGGCTGACTTTCAACATTTTTTATAAAAAAGGGCTTCAGTGTCCTTTTTTTGATCTAAAGCTAACCAAATCTTCTCTATACCTTCAGAATTTTTTAATTTATTCGACTGTTTGAGCATGAATGCCGTATCAATTTTTTTTACAGATAAACAATATTTAGTCGCGATCGACTAAGTCTTGACAAGAGGACTTTCTACTTCCTATAGTGTAATTAGATGGTAAAAAGTGGGTTAAAGTGGGCTAAAGTGGGTTAAATTATGTTTCGGGGTATAAGTTCAGTTGTGCTCGATGCAAAAAGTCGGATTAAGTTACCGGCACGCTATCGACAATTATTACCTACAGATAAAAAAATTGAAGTTGTTGTCACAATAGATACAGAATCTCCCTGTTTATTACTCTATCCACTTCAAGAATGGGAATTGATAGAGGAAAAATTGCAAGCCTTACCGAGTTTTAATCCAGCCGCAAGGCGTATTCAACGTTTATTAATTGGACATGCAACCGATCTTGAGTTAGATAGCAATGGACGGATTTTGTTGCCTTCTCTCTTGAGGGAGTACGCCAAGATTGAGAAGGACCTAAGGGTCGTAGGACAAGGTAGGAAAATTGAATTATGGAGTGCTAGTGAGTGGGATGAATATCGTACTCGATGGATTATGGAGGAGATTAAACCGGGGGATTTACCCGATGAGTTACAGTCATTGGCTTTATAAATAGGTTCAAATGCAAAAAGAAGAACATCATCAGCCAGTATTACTTGAAGAGGTTATCGAGTATTTAGCGATTAAGCCGGATGGAATCTATATCGACGCTACCTTTGGGCGCGGTGGGCATAGTCAAGAAATACTACGAAATTTGGGCGAAAAAGGGCGCTTATTGGTTATTGATAAAGATCCATCAGCAGTGGCTTATGCGAAGCAGCACTGGGGTTTTGATAAACGTTTACAGGTTTATGAAGGTTCATTTACAGCGGTTGAAGAAATAACAAAAGCAAATGGAATTTGCGGACAAGTGAATGGAATTTTATTTGATTTGGGAGTCTCTTCACCTCAATTAGAACAAGCGATCAGGGGATTTAGTTTTTTGCGGGAGGGGCCATTAGATATGCGTATGGATCCGAAAAATGGGATTAGTGCAGCAGAATGGCTGGCTTGTGCAACAGAAAGAGAAATTGTACAGGTACTAAAGGAATATGGCGAAGAACGATATGCAAAACGTATTGCAAAGGCGATAGCGGGTGCGCGTAAACAGGCGCCGATAGATACGACTATTCAATTGGCGGCTATTGTGAAGGAAGCGCATCCTCGTTGGGAGCGACATAAGCATCCCGCTACCCAGACCTTTCAAGCAATACGAATTAAGATCAATAACGAATTGGAAGATTTACAAGCGTGTTTAAAGCAAAGCTTAGAGGTGCTTGCTATAGGTGGACGTTTGTTAGTGATTAGCTTTCATTCTTTAGAAGATCGAATAGTCAAACGTTTTATTCGTAAACATGCGCATGAGCCAGTCGAGTTGAAAAGACTACCCATCATGTTTAACGAATGGAGACCTAGGCTTAAAAGTCTCGGTCGAGGAATTAAACCTAATGCGCAGGCGATTGCCGAGAATCCACGATCGCGTAGCGCTATATTACGAATTGCGGAGAAATTACTATGAATGTGGCAGCACGTGCGTTAGCGCGAGGACCTATAACGTGGGAACGAGCGCAAGGATGGAAATGGAAAATTTCTTTACAGATGCTAGGCGTTATTTTCTTAATGTTGGCTGTGTCTGCTTCTGCCTTGTCAGTCATTTATGTTAAGGCTTTACAACGTAATTTATATAGTGAATTACAAGCCAGCCAGCAAGAACGTGATAGTTTAAAAACGGCATGGAGTCAGTTATTACTTGAAGAAAATACTTGGGCAGCGCCAGTTCGTATACAAACTTTAGCGCAGCAAGGATTAGGAATGGAGATCCCGCAGACAAAGGCAACGGTATTACTCACACAGCCTACTTAGGAATAATGCAAATTTCATGGGAGTACGAAACTTAAATCAAGCAAAGCGTACTTCTTCTGTTTTGACAAGCCGGCGGTTATGGGTTGTTGTATTTATTTTAATAACGATTGCTTTGGGTTTGATTAGTAGACTTGTTGATCTGACGATAATTGATCGTCAATTTTTACAGACGCAAGGAAATGCGAGAACTGTTCGTAATTTAATTATTCCCGCACACCGTGGCATGATTTTGGATCGTAATGGCGAGCCATTAGCCATTAGTACACCGGTTAATGCGGTTTGGATAGATCCAACTTCTTTTAAACCCAAGGTTTTTCAGCTGCGTTTATTAAGTCAATTATTACAGATTCCAGTGTCTACGATTCAAGAACTATGGCTTCATAGCCAAGATAAAGAATTTGTTTATTTAAAGCGAGGGATTAATCCCGGTCTTGGCGTACAAATTAAATCACTTAAAATTCCCGGTGTGTTTTTACAGGACGAATATCATCGTTATTATCCAGAAGGGCCCGTAATGGCACATGTTGTTGGTTTAACCAATGTCGATGATAAAGGTCAAGAAGGTTTAGAACTGGCTTATAATAATTGGTTAGAAGGTCGTTCAGGGCTCAGAAAAGTTATTAAAGATAGATTAGGACGTATTGTGGGTGATATTCGTTCTATTCGTTCTCCTAGGCCAGGACATGACTTGCAATTGAGTATTGATAGACGCATCCAATACATTGCTTATAGAGAGCTTAAGACGGGTATAGAAAAATATAAGGCAGATTCGGGTTCTGTAGTCGTTCTTGATGTGAAAACAGGTGAAATTTTAGCCATGGTTAATTGGCCGACTTATAATCCTAATGATCGATTAACTGTAAAAGATGGCCGTTCTCGTAATCGTGCTTTAACCGATTTATTTGAACCAGGTTCGACAATTAAAAGTTTCAGCATGGCTAGTGTGTTATCAAGTGGGCAGTTTACTCCCAGCAGCCAGATTAACACCTCACCGGGTTGGATGTTTGTTGCGGGTAAGCGCATTATGGATGAACATAATAATGGTGTCATGGATTTAACAAAAATACTCCAAATATCCAGTAATATGGGTATGTCAAAACTGGTTTTATCACTGCCTGCCGATAACCTTTGGAATATGTTGCACGCAGTGGGCTTTGGTCAGATTAGTCAAAGTGGTTTTCCAGGCGAACGTACAGGTAGTTTGCCGCATTTTAGAGTTTGGAATCCTTTTGTATTAGCGACGATGTCTTTTGGTTATGGGCTATCAGTAACTGCGTTACAATTAGCGCAGGCTTATTCTGTATTGGCGCATGATGGAATTAAAATTCCAGTTACCTTTCTCAAAATTAAAGAGAGTCCACCTGTAGGACAACAAGTCATTGATCAAAAAGTTAGTAAGGAAGTGCTGGATATGTTGGAATCTGTATTAACAAAAGGGGGCACAGCCCCTTTAGCGCGAGTACCGGGTTATCGCGTAACGGGAAAGACTGGAACAGTGCGTATTGTAGGTGCTCAGGGTTATGAAAAGCATCACTATAATAGTATTTTTATTGGTATTGCGCCGGCGAGCCGGCCTCGTTTGGTTGTTGCAGTTGTACTGCATGATCCAAAAGGTCGTCTTTATTATGGCGGGTATACGGCAGGGCCCATTTTTTCGCATGTCATGCGTAATACCTTGCATTTACTTAATATTCCGCCCGATGATTTAGCTAGCTTAAACCAAACTCTCCCTAATATAAAATTGCCGCCAAAGGGGATGGTCGATTAATTTAAATGATGAAACAACAACACATTCTCATTGTTGAAGATGAGCTAGCCATACGTGATATGTTGCAGCTTGTTTTTAAAACATCACCTTTTCAGATTTTAGAAGCAGAAAATGTACAAATGGCGCGTCAGCAAATGGCACTGCAAACACCGGATTTAATTCTTTTGGATTGGATGCTTCCTGGTATCAGTGGTATTGATTTTATTAAACAGGTGCGCCAAAAAACGAAAACGCGTGATATCCCTATTATTTTATTAACAGCGCGCGCAGAAGAAGATCATAAGGTTAAAGGACTACAAATGGGTGCCGATGATTATATTACCAAGCCTTTTTCACCGCGCGAACTGATAGCGCGTATACAAAGTGTTATTCGTCGAGGACCTCTGCAATCACCTGAAGGTTTGCTTGAATTTAAAGAACTGCAATTAGATAGCTATCAGTGTCAAGTTAAAATTACAAATCAACTAGTGAGATTAACTTCTTTAGAATATCGTTTACTTTATTTTTTTATGAAACATCCTAATAAAGTGTACTCGCGGGATGAATTACTCGAATATATTTGGGGTGGCGCATCTAATATTAATGAACGTAGCATTGATAGTCAGATTAAAAGGCTCCGTAAACAATTAGTAGAATATGGCTATGATATTTACCTTAAGACTATCCGTGGGTTAGGCTACCAATGGGATCAATCGGCAGAGCTTTCGTCTTTTGCTTGATTTCGTTGTTGCTTTTTCCGATGCTCATGTACTGACGTGTATATTCGCTTCTCAAAGTCAATCGCCTAGAAATCAAGCAACATACTTAGTTCTGTTGTTTTTTAGGTTTTTAGTTAAATAAGCTAATAAATGAAACAGATGAAACAGAATTTACAAACCTTATTAGCTTCGCTGCCAAAACCCATCGTAACGCATATTCAGCATTTAGAGCGTATGCGCCAGGATTTTGTTGCGAATGTTTCCCATGAACTGCGTACGCCATTAACAGTGGTACAAGGTTACTTGGAAATTTTACTTGAACAAATGCCACTTGAAGAGCTAGGAAAAAAAATATTAATACAAATGCAACAACAAACGATGCGTATGGGAAATTTAGTTGAAGATTTGCTTCTGTTATCGCGTTTAGAAGATCGTTATCTTTCTAACAAGTACCAAAAGCAGATTGCGGTTGTTAAGCTTATTACCCATATTATGCAAGAAGCAAAATGCTTAAGTGGTGCATTGAACCATACGATTGATTGTCAATTGGACCCTGCTTTATATTTGCGTGGAATGGAAGGAGAAGTACG
The DNA here is from genome assembly GCA_040390025.1 of Pseudomonadota bacterium. Lineage (GTDB taxonomy): Bacteria > Pseudomonadota > Gammaproteobacteria > Diplorickettsiales > Diplorickettsiaceae > JAVHYG01. Next base: position 149,997 of record JAZJZD010000009.1, read on the forward strand.
TAGTTTATTTTCTAATCTTATCTTTAATGCTGTTAAATATACACCTGCCGGTGGAAATATAAGAATTCGCTGGTATCAAACTCAGGAATTAGCTTATTTTAGTGTTGAGGATAATGGGATTGGTATTGCTAGCAAACATATTCCACGTTTGACCGAGCGTTTTTATCGGGTCGATAAGGCGCGCTCGCGTAGCAGTGGCGGTACGGGTTTAGGGCTGGCTATTGCTAAACATGTGCTCATTCGTCATGATGCTAGCTTAAAAGTAAAAAGTCAGTTGGGCAAAGGGAGTTGCTTTATCTGCTGTTTCCCTAAAAAGCGTGTGTACGTTAAAAACTTATGCAAGAAAACTGGCAATCGCTCCTTAAAGAAGTCATTACCGCTCCCGCAGAATTGTTAGAGGCGCTGGCATTAAGTCCGGATTTACTCTTTCAGGCTGAGCAAAGTGCAAAATTATTTCCTTTACGTGTACCTCGGGGTTTTGTTTCCCGTATGCAAAAGGGCAACCCTCATGATCCCTTATTACAGCAGATACTACCTATTGCAGAGGAGGAAGTAGTAAGGCCTGGGTTTACGCTGGACCCGCTCAATGAAAAGTCGGCTAATCCCTTGCCAGGGCTATTACACAAATATCAGGGTAGGGTATTATTAACCCTAGCAGGGGCTTGTGCCGTTAATTGTCGCTATTGTTTTCGTCGCCATTTTCCCTATCAGGAAAATATTCCAGGCGGAAAAGCATGGAAAAATATCTTAGATTATATTGCCGCGGATTCAACAATTTATGAAGTTATTTTAAGTGGCGGAGACCCTCTGCTTGCGAATGATAGCTATTTATCGAAATGCATTAACGACCTTGCGGCTATTTCACATCTTAAAATTTTACGGATTCATTCACGGTTGCCGATTGTATTGCCACAAAGAATAACACCTGAGCTTATCGCTGCGTTGATTTCGACCTCTCTACAGGTTGTGATGGTTACGCACTGTAATCATGCTAATGAATTGGATAGTTCGGTAGCTAATGCTATCGATCAATTACGAGATGCAAAAATAACCGTGTTAAATCAATCCGTATTGTTGAAAGGGGTTAATGATTCGGTAGAAGCTTTAGTTACCTTAAGTCAACGTCTATTCGAGTATGGAATTTTACCTTATTATTTACACCTATTAGATAAGGTACAAGGCGCTGCGCATTTTGAAGTGGATGTAGATCGCGCGAAGGTGCTTATTGTGGCTGTGCGAGAAAAATTAGCGGGTTATTTGGTTCCTCGTTTAGTCAAAGAGCAAGCCGGCGAAAAATATAAACTACCCCTTTTTTAGCCGTTTAGGTTGGAATTTATTATGAAAAACCACAGTAATGGGAATACAAATGTCGAAACTTTGCTTGAACGCAATGGCATTTCAATTTGTTATAAAACCTTTGGGATACCTACGAACCCGTGCATTATTTTAATTATGGGATTAGGAGGTCAATTGATTGACTGGCCAACGCCAATTCTACAAGGCTTAGCGAATAACGGATTTTATGTCATTGTGTTTGATAATCGCGACGCTGGGTTATCACGTTATTATGATAACCTGCAAACTCCTGAATTATTAGAAGCGCTTATTGCAAAAGAACAAGGAAGGACTATTGATCCTCCTTATACATTAGATGCGATGGCCGCAGATGTAATAATGCTTATGGATGGTCTGGAAATTAAAAAGGCGCATATTGTAGGTGTTTCCATGGGTGGAATGATCGGTCAAATACTCGCTTTGCAATATCCTGAACGTATTTTGAGTTTAACATGCATCGCCAGTACCAGCGGTGATCCTCATTTACCGCCCGCAAAATCTGAAGTTTTAGCACTATTCTTTGCGGGGAGAGGGCCTGTAGAAAATATGGAGTCTGTTGTTAATCACAGAATGCAAATTTATAAGGTCTATAATCATCCCGATGATGTTAATGTGCGCAAAGCACGTGAACATTTTATAATTTCTTATCAACGCGCCGATAACCCAGAAGGTTTTACGCGACAATTACTGGCTATAATTTTTGCAGAACCACGTCTTGAACGATTAAAACAGCTTAAACTACCTACTCTTATTATTCATGGTGATTATGATCCGGCTTTCTCTCTTGAACATGGTAAGCAGTTAGCCAAATTAATACCCCAGGCTCGTTTGGAAATTATTAAAAAAATGGGTCATGGCTTGCCTGTATCTGTCTATAAAAAATTGGTTGAATTGATTGCTAATCACTGTAAATCCTAGAATTCATAACACAGTTAAAGTGGGATGGAAGTTTATCGAGACTTTTTTAAACATTGGGCTACATAGCTAAAAATCGTAGCGAACGATACTAAGAGTAACAAACCGGCAAGCCAAATCAGCGTGCCATTAAAAGCGTGGCTGACTATAATACTCCCCGTAACAGCAAATAAACTCATAATGGTCCCAAGAATTGCCATGCGAGCACCCATTGGTTCGCTACAGCTTTCGATGGCGACGCGTTGCAAAGGAAAAAAAGCCAAACTCGATCCAAGAATAAATCCGCTGAAAGGCAGCACTAAAGCTAAATAGGCTTCTAGTTGCTAGAAGTTGTTAATTTTTTCTTAATAAATATTCTCTATAGTTAAAACTTAAATTTTAATTAATATAGAAATAATTTTTATTATGAAAAAAAGTGAAACTTTTATAGAAATATTACGCGAGAAAATACAAAACTTAAAAAATAGTGGTAAGGACCCTGACTATCTGAGTTTATGTAAGGAATATACCACTATAATTAAAATACTTTCCTCAAAAATAGAGAATGATGCAACAGATAAAATTGCTGCATCTTTACGTAGAATAGATTTTATTGTAGAAGCAAAAACTAAGAAGCATCAGGAAAAACATGCTTCTAAACTGCGAGAACAGTATAAAGAAATTAGTAATTTTTTTATTAAATCGATAAAATCTAAAGAAATAGAAGAAAGTTCATACTTTTTTTTAGCAAATAATATACTAGAACAAGAGTTGGCCCAAAAGTTAAACGTCAAACTTAAGGAACAATATTCAAATTCAAATGTAAGTTTAGCGGATAGAAATTTGGTTGAAGAAAGCGTGTCGAAGTTAAAGTTTATGTGTAAGTTGAAACTTTTTATAGTTATGTTTCAAGATGAAAAAAAGGATAAAGCTTTCACTAACTTAAAAGCCAAAGTAATAATGGCTAGTAAAGAGCTTGAGCAATTAGCGGAAGCAGCTCGCCAATTATCAAGCGGTAAAAACTTTGCGAGTAGCTTAAACAATTCTTTGCAAGAAATATATTCCATCGCTTTGCAAAATAAGGATAGAAATCCTGATCCTTATGCGTATATCGTCAATCTTTTCCTTGCGTATGGCCAAGAAAAAAATAACTCTGCAGAAATTTCTGATATACGGCTTATCGATAGTCCTAAACTAATACAAATTGTGCAAAAACATATTTTGGAAGCAGCAGGGATTGATAGTGTTCCAAAAGTTACGCCTTATAATTCTTCAAATGCAACTTATTTTCGCTTTACTCGAGTAAGTACTTTTTTAGATTTAAAGCCCGAGGAAGCTAATGAAGTTGCTTCTATCGCACAAAGTGTGTTTCAGCCTTAACCTTAAGTTACGTTCTTTACTCATTATTGCATAAAAAACACTTACACTTCACTGATTAAATAGCATACAATGTCTCTATAAAATTTTGCGTGATGCTATTTAATTAGGTGTTTTATGTCAGAAAATTACAAGGTGATGCGAACTGAAACTGATAGTATGGGTGCTATCGAAGTCCCAGCCGAACACTATTGGGGCGCGCAAACACAGCGCAGTCTGCATCATTTTGCTATCGGCCATGACAAAATGCCGTTAGCGGTTATCCATGCCTTCGGTATACTCAAAGAAGCTACGGCCAAAGCTAACCAGGACCTAGGTTTATTACCTAAAGAGAAAGCAAAGTTCATTATTTCTGCCGCTAAAGAAGTTCAATCTGGAAAGCATAATAAGGAATTTCCATTGCATGTTTGGCAAACGGGCAGTGGTACGCAAAGTAACATGAATGTTAATGAAGTCATTGCCAATCGAGCGATTGAATTAGCAGGTGGAGAGCGTGGCAGCAAAAACTTGATTCATCCCAATGATGATGTCAATAAATCGCAATCCTCGAATGATACCTTTCCGACAGCAATATATATTGCTGCTGTATTAGAAGTTGAAAAAAAATTACTACCTAGTTTGAGTGAGTTGCGAGCAGGTTTAGCAGTAAAAGCCAAAGAATTTAACGACATTATCAAGATAGGCCGTACGCATTTACAAGATGCGGTTCCTTTAACCTTAGGACAAGAGTTTTCGGCTTATGTTGCTCAACTTGATGCGGCAACGCAGGCAATTGAACAGACTTTATCAGGTCTTTATTCCTTGGCTATTGGTGGAACTGCCGTAGGTACTGGGCTTAATACACATCCAAAGTTCGCACAATTAACCGTAAAATACATTGTTGAGGAAACAAAATTACCATTTATTTCAGCTGAGAATAAATTTTCGGCTTTAGCTTCACACGATGCACTCGTGTTTGCAAGTGGTGCTTTAAAAACGTTAGCCTGTGCATTAATGAAAATTGCGAATGATATTCGCTGGTTAGGTTCGGGTCCGCGTTCTGGTTTAGGCGAATTAATTTTACCAGAAAATGAACCGGGTTCTTCAATTATGCCAGGTAAAGTTAATCCAACACAGTGCGAAGCAATGACTATGGTATGTGTGCAAGTAATGGGAAACGATACAGCAATTACCGTTGCAGGCAGTCAAGGTAATTTTGAATTAAACGTATTTAAACCGGTGATGATCTATAATTTTCTGCATTCTGTAGATTTATTAAGCGATGCTTGCCATTTATTTAATTTGCATTGTGTCAAAGGATTAAAAGCAAACAAAACTCGAATTAAACGTTTTCTTGATAATTCCTTGATGTTGGTAACCGCCTTGAATCCTGTGATAGGTTATGACAAAGCGGCTAAGATTGCTAAAAAAGCATTAGAAGAAGAAACCAGTTTACGCGAAGCTTGTCTGGCGTTGGGTTATTTGACTGCTGAAGAATTTGATAAAGTGGTTGACCCGGAAAAGATGTTAGGACCTACTATATAGATAGTGATTAATTTATAGAATAATTACACATAAAAATGCATGTATCGATGCGATTTTTTTGTGAGAAGTACACAGGCTAACAAAAAATAGTATTAAATAGATTAATATGGTGGAATAGTTAGGACGTGTATTGTTCCTTTTTTTAAATTTTACTTTTAAATCTAATTTTTTAGTGGCTTAAACTAGAGTTTATATAAGTGAAAGCGGGTATCGTGGGTGGAGGTATTATAGGGCGGTTAATCGCATTTTTACTCTACCAAAAACAATGGCAAGTGACGTTATTTGATCAAAATAAAAACAATTGTAGCAGCGTGGCAGCAGGATTGTTAACACCCATTAGTGAGTTGGAAAAAAGTGAGATCAGCATTTTTCAGCTTGGAATGGAAGCACTAAAAGGACATTGGCCAACCATCCTAGCGCAATTGGATGAGCCTGTTTACTTTCAACGTCAAGGTAGTCTCGTAGTAGCACATGCTCAGGATCAAGCCGAACTTGCTTCTTATATTCGACTTATTTCAAATAAACTGAATTCGACTACTTTTTTTAAGTATTTAACGCCCAACGCAATAAGTACATTGGAGCCTGAATTATCATTGAAACATAATGGCTATTATTTTCCTGACGAAGGCCAACTCGATAGTCAACGGATAATGGATGTGCTAAAAAAAAATCTTTTGACAAAAATAAAATGGATAGATAACCAATTTGTAGAGGCTATTAAACCTGAAAAAATTATAACGAGTAAAACGGTTTATTCGTTCGATAGAATTTTTGATTGCCGTGGACTTGGGGCAAGATCAATGCTTTCTAATTTACGCGGTGTAAGAGGTGAATTGCTTTGGCTTCATGCACCGGAAATTACCATTACTCGACCTATTCGCTTACTACATCCCCGTTACCGCTTATATATTGTGCCTAGACCACAGCATATTTATTTATTGGGCAGTACTGAAATTGAATCAGAAGATAATTCTGCTATTTCAGTGCGTACGACTTTAGAGTTATTAACGGCCGCCTATTCACTACAACCTAAATTTTCCGAAGCACGGCTTGTTAAAACGGCGACGGCTTGTCGGCCGGCATTTAATAACCATTTACCTAAAATTAGCTATTCTAAAGGTATTTTTATAATTAATGGACTTTATCGGCATGGTTTTCTTGTTGCACCGAGTCTTGCCGAGGATGTTATGCGTTTTATTGATAAGGGAATAGCTTCTGTTCACTATCCTCATTTATGGGAGAGCTTATGATTTCTATCCAATTTAATCAGCAAAGCGTTAAATGCAAAAAGCATATTTCCTTAGAGCAATTGCTTGTACAACAGGGCTATAGTGGGGATTATTTTGCGGTTGCCTTAAATCGGCATTTTATTCCTAAGCCAAATTATCGAAGCGTCCAGATACAGGAACATGATCAGGTAGAAATTATCACAGCAATGCAGGGGGGATAGTATGTCATGGAGTTTAGCCGGCAGACAATTAACAAGTCGTTTATGTTTAGGAAGCGTGCATTATCCTTCAATAGCTATTCTAAAGGATGCTGTTATTGCGTCCAAAGCAGAGGTAGTTACTGTTTCTTTACGACGTGAAACAAGTGTGACAAAAGGTGAAAATAGTTTCTTTGAATTTGTCAAAACGTTGAATTGCCATATATTGCCAAATACAGCAGGTTGTCGTTTAGCAAGTGAGGCTATAGCGATGGCTGAAATGGCTAGACAGATTTTTCAAACAAATTGGATAAAACTCGAAGTTATTGGAGATGATTATACACTACAACCTGACTCATTTGGATTGGTAGAAGCGAGTAAAGTGCTAATTCAAAAGGGTTTTGAAGTATTCCCTTATTGCACCGATGATTTGATACTATGTCAACGTTTAGTGGATTGTGGTTGTCGTATTCTTATGCCAGGCGCAGCACCCATAGGGTCAGGAAAAGGCTTACTGAATCCCTATAATCTTGCTTTACTACGCGCGCGCTTGCCAAATATAACTTTGTTGGTTGATGCAGGTATTGGTAAACCTTCTCATGCTGTACAGGTTATGGAACTAGGGTTCGATGGTGTTTTATTAAATACAGCCATTGCTTTAGCAGGAAACCCTGTACAAATGGCTAGTGCGTTTCGGGATGCCATTATAGCAGGGCGAGCAGCATTTGAAGCAGTGACTATACTGGAAAGAAATACGGCACAACCCAGTACATCGCTTATTGACACTCCCTTCTGGCAACACTTAAGTTAAGCATCTAAAAAAGTATTTGATTAGGTAAAGAATATGTTAAACAAAACAAACTTAGCATTTCCTACACTAGGATCCGAATTTTTAGGGCTTTATCCTATCGTTAATGAATATAGTCAATTAAAGCAATTATTACCTTTGGGAATAAAAATTATACAATTGCGTATAAAAGATAAACAAGGTGCAATACTGGAAGAACAAATTCAGAAGAGTATTCGGCTGGCTAGCTACTATGGTACCAAGCTTTTTATTAATGATTATTGGGCGCTTGCCATACGCTATTCAGCGTACGGTGTTCATTTAGGGCAGAGCGATTTAGATACGGCTCCAGTTGATAGACTTCGTAACCTTGGTTTACGATTAGGATTAAGTACCCATTGTCATACGGAATTGATGCGTGCGTATGCGTTAAAACCTTCTTATATTGCTTATGGTCCTATTTTTCCCACCACCAGCAAAGTGATGTCTTTTTCTCCTCAGGGTATTGATAAGCTTAAAGAGGTGCGAAAAAGGGTAAATTGCCCATTGATTGCAATCGGTGGTATTGGTTTAAATCAATTGCCTGAAATTTTAGCCTGTGGAGTTGATGGAATTGCAGTGATATCAGCCATTAGTCAAGCAAGTGAACCTGTTGCAGCAGCCTATACTCTCATCAATAAAATAGATCAATATGCCGCTAACAAAAATAGAAATTGAATATTATAGCCAACAAATAAAGCTTAATGAGGTTGGCTTACAAGGGCAAGAGAGATTAAAAAATGCCCATGTATTGTGTGTCGGTGCGGGCGGACTTTCTGCGCCTTTGTTGCTTTATTTAGCCGCAGCAGGTATTGGGACTATTGGTATTATTGACGCCGATGAAGTTGAAATGAGTAATTTACACCGCCAAGTAGTGTATCGTCATACGCACCTAGGCCGACCTAAAACAGCTATGGCTAAAGAACAATTACTTGCTTTAAATCCCTATATCAAAATTAATTTATACCAGGATAACCTTACGCCTATTAACGCAAGAAAAATTATCCAGCGCTATCATATTATTGCAGATTGTACAGATAATTTTGCTACGCGTTATTTAATAAATGATGTTTGTTATTATTTAAATAAACCTTATCTATTTGCCAGTGTTCAGCAATTCCAAGGACAATGTTCCTTGTTTTTGGGGAGCTCAGGTCCTTGTTTACGTTGTTTATTCCCAGTTCCACCCAAAGTAGGGGCGATACCGAATTGTGGCGAATCAGGGATAGTGGGTGTTGTGCCTGGTCTACTTGGAACGTTACAAGCCACAGAAATTATCAAATGGATTCTTCAGCAAGGTCAATCTTTACAAGGTAAGTTGCTTATGGTTGATATGTTAACCATGCAATTTAGACAATTCTTTTTAAAAAGAAATCCAGAATGTAAGCTTTGTGTCTATCGAAAACCAATTAAAGAGTTATTAAAATCAGCGCCTGTAAAAATACCTCATGGAATTTCTGCAAGCAGATTGAGGGAAAAATTACAAAAACAAAAAAATATAATACTTATTGATGTAAGGAGTCCTGAAGAACGGAGTATCAATAATCCATTAGGTGGCCAGCTGATCCCGCTTGCGTCACTGGCTAGTCGTTTACCACACTTAGATACTAATAAAAGTATAGTTGTTTACTGTCACTCAAGTTTTCGTAGCCAAGAAGCCGTTAGAATACTTATACGTGCAGGATTTTCTCGTATAAAGTTTCTTCTTGGTGGCCTCATCGCGTGGCAAAAGACTGAGACTTGTAAAAACTAACTGCTAATTCTAAGTAACAAAAATGAAAGTGTTAAATGTTGGAATTATAGCGGTTATGAATCAGTTAATGTTTTAATCTCAATTTCCCCTTGAAAAATCGTTTCTCCTTTCCCAATTAGTAGGACCGGTGATCCTAATCCTTGCCAATGCACATTCAGTTGACCACCCGGTAACTGGACTTTCACATTTTTTTTAAGCCGGTTCAGTATACGACCTGCAATAACAGCTGCACAGGCGCCGCTACCACAGGCTTGTGTTTCTCCAACGTCGCGTTCATAAACGCGTACACCGATGTGTTTAGGATTTTTTATGGTTATAAATTCGACATTAATTCCTTGTGGAAAGTAGGTATGAGGCGATTGATTGAGATAAGCACCTAATTCTTTAACAGAGGTATTTTCTAGATCATCAACTTGAAGGATACAGTGCGGATTTCCTAATGAGAGTACGCAGCAATCAAAGCGTCCAAAAGGCGTATCGAGTGGATAAATAATCTTTTCTGAGGCGCTGATAAATGGTATTTTCTCAGGGGAAAAAATAGGAGCGCCAAGATTGGCAATGACTTCATGATTTTTTCCTAATTGCAACTCTATAAAACTTGTCTTTGTTGCAAGCCGTATAGGATTTTCTGTCGATAGTTTTTCATTAGATAAAAATTGAGCGACACAAAGTGCGCCGTTGCCACATTGTGCCACTTCATTACCATTGGCATTGAAAATACGATAGTAGAAATGTGCTTGTTTATCGTGTGGTTTTTCTATTAACAATAATTGATCGAAACCAATGCCGCTATGTCGATCCGCCCATTGCCGTATTAACCTTGCATTTGGCGTAAAAGCTTGTTTTACGCCATTTATTACAATAAATTCATTATTGAGTACATGCATTTTTGTAAATAAAATTTTCATTTTTAGTTACCGAATGAAGGTTCCTATGTAAAAGCTATAACAATAATTTCTCATCCATCAATAACTGTTCTATCGTTTCACGTGAGCGAATTAAACTCGCTTTATCTTTATTAACTAATATTTCTGCACTACGCGGCCTCGAATTATAGTTGGAACTCATAGAAAAACCATAGGCACCACAGTCCATAACGGCTAAATAATCGCCTGCTTGAATACGCAGTTTTCTACTTTTAGCTAAGAAATCACTACTTTCGCAGATAGGCCCGACAATATCGTAAGTTGTTTCAGCTAGTTCCGGGCGTAAGGCAACAGCTTGAATAGCCTGTTCGGCATGATAGAGTGCCGGGCGTAATAAATCGTTCATGCCGGCATCGACAATAGCAAAGCTTTTGTCACTATTGTGTTTGAGATATTCAATACGTGTGACGAGTATGCCGGCATTGGCAACAATGGCGCGTCCTGGTTCTAGAATGAGCTGTGGTTTAATTTTGCTTTGATGGAGCTTTGCTAAAACTTGGCTACAATATTCTTGAGGTGAAGGAACGGTTTCCCCTCTATACGAAATGCCTAAACCACCACCAATATTAATGTGCTTTAGCTTAATTTGCTCTTTAGCTAATTGTTCTGAAAGTTCTAGAAGGCGATCAATAGCCTGTAAAAAAGGCTGTAATGAGGTTAATTGAGAACCGAGGTGACAAGCAACACCTTGAATGCTGAAATATTTTGATTTTTGTGCCAGTCGATAAAGTGTTAGTGCCTCTTGTTCGTGGATACCGAATTTGCTTTCTTTGATACCCGTGGTAATGTAAGGATGCGTGTTTGCGTTGATATTGGGGTTAATGCGCAGTGCAATTGGCGCGATTTTGTTTAAGTTTTTAGCTTCTGTCTCTATCCGCAGTAATTCTTGATGGGATTCAATATTAAAACAGCCAATATTCGCTTGTAATGCCTGCCTAATTTCTTCCGTAGTTTTTCCTACGCCTGAAAAGATACTTTTTTGTGGATTGCCGTTTGCTGCAATTACCCTAGCCAGTTCTCCGCCGGAAACAATATCAAAACCAGCGCCTTGTTTTGTGAGAAGCGATAAAATAGTAAGATTCGAATTCGCTTTAACAGCATAGCAAATTTGATGGGGATAAGAACGCAGTCCATCCGAAAAAGTTTTCCACTTTTTTATTAATTCAGCCGTAGAATAAATATAACAAGGTGTGCCATATTGATTCACAATATTAGATAGAGGAATATCTTCTATCTGTAAACAATTATTAACATATTGAAAAGACATTTTTAATTTACAGATTTGTGTGAAGAATGAGAGACATACACCGGTGGTTTTTGGTCAGGTAAATACAGAGGCCCCATTTGTCCGCAGGCGTTTAAAGAAAGAGCAGCTAAAAAATAGACGAGGTTAAAACTGGTTTTTTTCATACAAAATTTCCAATGCATTGGATGGGGAAACTATACAGATCCTAGTATATACTCATACTATAAACTGTTTTTAACTAATCAATAAATAGACCGCCATTGGGTGTTTTTATTTTAAGCAGGATCGAGAGATGAAAAATACTAATTCATTATCCTATCTAGAGGTCAATCCCTTAACAAAGCCTTCCGCCAGTATTATTTGTTTACACGGACTTGGTGCAGATGGTCACGATTCTGCTACCATGGCAAGAGCCGTTGCTATTGGTACCGGCGTGCGTTTTGTGTTTCCACATGCGCCAGTACGGCCTATTACATTGAATGGGGGTACGCCAATGCGAGCCTGGTATGATATCCATGGCTTGACGTTTGATTCAACAGAAGACGAAGCTGGAATTCGAGAAGCAGCAATAAGCCTTTTTGAACTAGTGGAAAAAGAGATTCAGCGTGGTATTCCATCCAATCGTATCGTTTTGGCGGGGTTTTCTCAGGGAGGGGCAATGGCACTGCATACTGCCTTGCGTTATGGTAAAACATTAGCCGGTGTTCTAGCGCTATCCACTTATTTACCTTTACACCGTTTTTTAGCGGACGAAGCAAGCCCAGCAAATAAAACAACACCTATCTTTATGGCGCATGGCGACGAAGATGATGTTGTAGTGCCAGCCTTAGGTGAGTTTTCTTATGATTGCTTAAAAAAACTAGCTTATCCTGTGCAGTTCAATCGTTATCCTATTGGCCATAGTGTTTGTCCTAAAGAGCTGGAGGATATTGCAAAATGGCTACAAGAGCGCTTACAAAAATAAAGATAGCATACCGTTTGCTCTGAACTTAAAAAGTTCGCATCTTCCGCTTCGAGCAGTATATACTTTCGCCTCCTTGCGCGATGGGGATTTTTAAGGGGAGAATCGCGATTCTCCCCTTAAATAGCGGTGCACAAGCTTTGCTTGTGGCCGCTATGTGATCGGGTATACCGCTTGCTCTGAACTTAAAAAGTTCGCATCTTCCGCTTCGAGCGGTATATACTTCGCCTAATTGTTAAGTGCTTTAGATTCACTTTTAATCAAAAAGACGGCAGATTTTTACTTCATGCAGAACATTCGTAATTTTTCTATTATTGCTCATATTGACCATGGAAAATCAACTTTATCGGATAGGTTAATACAGGTTTGCGGAGGTTTGACTGAACGGGAAATGTCAGCTCAAGTCTTAGACACTATGGATTTAGAACGAGAGCGAGGAATCACTATCAAAGCGCAAAGCGTTACCCTTTCATACAGTGCAAAAGATGATCAAGTTTATCAATTAAATTTTATTGACACACCCGGTCATGTGGATTTCTCTTATGAAGTATCACGTTCTTTAGCCGCCTGTGAAGGTGCACTGCTTGTCGTGGATGCGGCGCAAGGCGTAGAAGCGCAAACCGTCGCAGTTTGTTATACCGCACTTGAACAAGGGTTAGAAGTGTTACCGGTTTTAAATAAAATCGATCTCCCCCAAGCTGATCCCGAGCGTGTTATTCAAGAAATTGAAGATATTATCGGTATTTCAGCGCTAGATGCAGTTAGAGTCAGTGCAAAGACGGGTCTCGGTATTTCTGAACTCTTGGAACGGTTAATTCAGGTGATACCGCCACCACAAGGCGATCCCTTAGCACCCCTACAAGCACTTATTATTGACTCCTGGTTTGATACCTATTTAGGTGTTGTATCATTAGTGCGGATTAAAAATGGTTGTCTAAAAGTAGGTGAAAAAATTCAAGTCATGTCTACTGGACGTTCCTATATGGCGGATAAATTAGGTATTTTTACACCTAAACGTGAGGAACGTGGGCAGCTTAGCGCGGGTGAAGTTGGATTTATTATTGCGGGTGTTAAAGATATTCATGGTGCGCCAGTAGGAGATACACTAACGCATACCACAAAACCGGCGACAACCGTATTGCCGGGCTTTAAACGGGTTCATCCACAGGTATTTGCAGGTTTATTTCCGGTGAATGCAGAAGATTTTAGCGAATTTCGTGAAGCACTTGAAAAACTAAGCTTGAATGATTCTTCATTATTTTATGAGCCCGAAACATCTGAAGCCTTAGGTTTTGGTTTTAGGTGCGGTTTTCTAGGATTGCTCCATATGGAGATTGTCCAAGAACGTTTAGAGCGGGAATATGACCTCGACTTAATTACTACAGCACCAACCGTTGTTTATGAAGTCGTCAACACGCGTGGTGAAACGCTACGAATTGATAACCCTGCAGACTTACCAGTTGCTAACCTAATTCAAACGATGCGCGAACCGATTGTCTTGGCAAATATATTAGTACCTCAAGCCTATCTCGGCGCAGTAATAACCCTGTGTAATGAACGGCGTGGCGTACAAGCTAAATTACAGTATACCGGTAATCAAGTTTCTGTATCCTATGAGTTGCCCATGAGCGAAGTCGTACTCGACTTCTTTGATCGCTTAAAGTCCTTAAGTCGTGGCTATGCTTCGTTGGATTACCACTTTATCCGTTTTCAAGAGGCCGACTTGGTGAAGTTGGATATTCTAATCAATGGTGATAAAGTCGACGCCCTAGCCTTGGTTGTTCATCGTAGCCAGGTTCAATACCGGGGCCGTCAGTTAGTAGAACGACTCAGAGAACTAATTCCTAGACAGATGTTTGATGTCGCTTTACAAGCGGCAATTGGCGGTCATATTATTGCAAGAGAATCCGTAAAAGCGTTGCGTAAAAATGTATTGGCTAAATGTTATGGTGGCGATGTATCGCGTAAGATGAAATTATTAGCTAAACAGAAAGTTGGTAAAAAGCGGATGAAGAAAGTAGGTCGTGTCGATATTCCGCAACAGGCCTTTTTAGCTGTTCTGCAACGAGAGAAAAAATAAACACTAAGAGAGTATTATGAATTTTGAACTTATATTAAGTGTTGCCGTATTAGTAACAGGCGTCATTGCTTTAGTGGATGTTTTAATCTGGGCACCCCGACGAAAAAAGAAAAATGTGGATAAACCCACGCAGATAATTGAATATGCGCGTTCTTTTTTTCCCATTTTATTGCTGGTATTACTCCTACGTTCTTTTTTGGCCGAGCCTTTTCGCATTCCCTCTGGCTCAGAAAAACCTGATTTACTCATAGGCGATTTTATCGTAGCCAACAAATTTGCCTATGGAATTCGTTTACCGGTTTTTCATAACAAGGTAATTTCCGTGGGCGAACCGAAACGAGGTGACGTTGTTGTATTTTTGTGGCCGCGCGATACTTCTACCTATTTTATTAAGCGTCTAATTGGTTTACCCGGCGATGTAATTACCTATAAAAATAAGATATTGACTATCAATGGATGTCCCGCTTCGCAAAAGTTGCTCGGTGAGCGTATCGATCAAGAAGGGGGAAAAAATGTGTCTGTCTTACTTAACGAAGAGAATTTATTAGGTATTAAGCACCTTATTTACCTTCAGCCTGATCAATCCATGGATGATTTTTCAGTAACAGTGCCTCCGGGTAACTATTTTATGATGGGCGATAATCGTGATTATAGCTATGATAGCCGTTATTGGGGTTTTGTTCCGGAAAAAGATCTTATCGGTAAAGCATTTTGGATATTTTTTAGCTGGGATGGTATGCATAATAGGGTGCGCTGGCATAGAATCGGATCACGAATTCATTAGCCGCATAATCATCGTATTTTGTTTGATTTCGTTGTTGGGTTGTCTTCTCCGATGCTCATGTACTTCGTGTACACTACGCTTCTCAAAGACAACCCGCCTAGAACTCAAATAAAATACTCGATTTTGCTAGTGATTTATTTAAGATGTTTTTAAATAGGATAATCTTTCAAAAATGTTTCTAGCCATGAAGGGGTAATAGTGAAATCAGACATAGGAATCTTATGTAAAAAACTAGGTTATCACTTTAAGAATCCCGAACTATTAGAAGATGCGTTGAGCCACCGTAGTTTTCGTGGCAATAAAAATAATGAACGGCTTGAATATTTAGGAGATTCTGCACTTAATTTTGTGATTGCCTCTGCACTATTTCAGCAAAACATCAAGGCGCGCGAAGGGGAACTGAGTCGGTTACGGGCGAATTTGGTGAGAGGAGAAACCTTAACGGATTTAGCGAAAGAATTTGAATTGGGAAAATATTTACGTTTAGGTGCTGGCGAATTAAAAACGGGCGGCGCACAACGTAAATCTATTTTAGCGGATGCAATGGAAGCGGTTATTGGTGCAATTTATCTTGATGGAGGATTACAAGCTTGTGAAGAATGTATTTTGCGTTGGTATGAATCACGGCTTGAAAATGTTGAAACACTGCCTGATTTGAAGGATCCAAAAACTCGTCTCCAAGAGTATCTCCAGGCCCGTAAATTTCATTTGCCAGATTATACGGTATTGAAGATAGAGGGTCCTGCGCATCAGCAAATATTTACAGTCGAATGCCAACTCTTTGGATTATCCAATAAGGCGATAGGGACTGGTAGTAATCGTCGCTATGCTGAGCAAAAGGCCGCAGAAAAAATTTTAGCCGAATTAGAATTCAGATCAGAACCTAAAGACCATGCCAAATAATCAAAAAACACGTTGCGGAACTATCGCCATTATAGGCCGGCCAAATGTCGGTAAATCGACGCTACTTAATAAAATTTTAGGGGAGAAGCTGAGTATTACCTCAGCGAAACCGCAAACGACTCGTCAGCAAATTCTTGGCATTAAAACGGAAGAAAACACGCAATGGATATATATTGACACGCCGGGACTACATCAACAAACACAGCGTCGTTTGAATCGAGAAATGGTTAGGGAGGCGATTAATGCCTTAGTCAATGTCGACGTTATTGGCTTTGTTATTGAGGCAGGTCGTTGGACTTCTGAAGATCAAGCCATTTTGCAACGTTTAAAGCAACAAGAGCATCCCGTTATTTTAATTATAAATAAAGTCGATAAAATTAAAGATAAAACACGTTTGCTTCCTTTTCTGGAAGAATGTAATGAAAAAATGCCATTTTTAGCATTAATCCCCGTTTCTGCACAAAAAGGTTATAACATTACCGCCTTGGAAGAAGCCATCGCTAAACAATTGCCGAGTGCGGAATTTAGTTATCCGTCGGATCAATTCACAAATTGTAATCAACGCTTTTTAGCCGCTGAGTTTATTCGTGAAAAACTGATGCGTTCTTTGTATAAAGAACTTCCCTTTTGGCTTACTGTTATTATTGAGAAATTTGAAGAAGGGGAAAAACTTATTAAAATAAGTGCCGTTATTTTGACAGAACGCCCAGGCCAAAAAGCGATTATTATTGGAAAAAAAGGTGAGTTACTCAAAAAAGTTGGAACTCAAGCACGATTCGACATGGAACAATGTTTTGGCAAAAAAGTATTTTTAAATCTATGGGTCAAGGTAAAAGCAGGTTGGTCGGAAGAGCCTGGTTTGTAATAAACAGAAAAACCTATTATCCTTAGGAAAGGATATTTTTATCAGTTGAATATCAGGATGATATATGCATAGTTCCCATTTGGTCCAACAAGCAGGCGATAACCGACTCTCTAAAGATAATGCAGTTATATTGTTCGTCGATCACCAAACCGGTTTAATGCAATTAGTAAGGGATTATGGTATCGATGAATTCAAAAATAATATATTGGCATTAGCCGATATTGCTAAATTGTTTAACTTGCCAACGATTTTAACGACTAGTTTTGAACAAGGTCCTAATGGCCCTTTATTGCCTGAACTCAAAGAAAAATTTCCAAAAGCACCTTATATTGCAAGACCGGGCCAAATCAATGCCTGGGATAATGAAGACTTTGTCAGTGCAATTAAAAAAACAGGTCGAAAAAAGCTGATAATTGCGGGCATTGTTACGGATGTGTGTGTTGCCTTTCCAACACTATCTGCTTTGAATGAAGGTTATGATGTCTATGTAGTTGTCGATGCTTCAGGTACTTTGAATAAATCAGTACGCGATGCGGCACTTGTTCGTATGGCAAATGTTGGTGCAGTTCTTATTAACTGGTTTTCTTTGGCTTCTGAACTGCAACGTGATTGGCGTAATGATGCAGAAGGGTTAAGTAACCTGCTTAAAGAACATCTAGTTTCCTATGAAAATCTCCTGAATAGTTATAAAGCAAAAAAATAAACTCTTCTAGTTATTTGCATAGACGTTAGTGTATAAATTTATCTGTGTAGAAAAAATTTATTGATTTTAAGTATTTCTAGATAATCGAGTTAAAGCGGTTTGTAACGATTTAATTTTTATATTTTCAGCCGCTATTTGTAATAGCTGTGAGCTAGCCGTCGTTAAAGCAGGCATGAGAGGTTTTTTTTCAGCACAAGGATAAAAATTGGGTTGAATATACCATTCAATGTGTTTTAGGGTATTGAGTAGAGGGTTTTTTACTAAATTTTTGTTGAGATCAGGAATAAGATAACGCAAACGAGTAGCCCAGGCGGCAGAATCTACTTCAATGACTAAACAACCCTCACGGAAATTAGCTACGCGGCTATGCTGAACAAGATCAGCTGAAATTTCCGTTTGCCATAGCTGATTAATTTTTTTTAATTCACTCACTTTTTTTTGAATAAAGCCCAATATACCTTGCGGATCCTGATGTAAAAAGCTATCGATAGTTTTTGAGCTAAGTGATTTCATTTTAATCTATTTTCATCGGTAAAATAACCAGTTGTGCGCCCAGTAAATTTAAACGACGCTGCAGTGTTACAGCCGTTTCATTATGTAGAAAGCGTGTTATCCAGTTATCCTTTTTAAAAATAAGTTTACTGGCAAAAAAGATAGCATTAGGAAACTCTTTCATAACTTTTTTAGACAGAATCGTTAATTTTTCAGCGGGATCAGTACCGTAAGCAGCCACTCCTTTTGCAGCTAAACCTTGTTGTTGACAATACGTCACAAAGTAATCCAACATTTTGTTTGAAGATTCTTGCATCGCTGTCAATTCTTTTTTGGCGCTAAAACTTTCAACATCGACGATTCCTACGTTTAAAAAAATAAAATTTTTAAAATGGTGAGGAAACATGCGTAATATCCATAATAGGTTATGCAAACCAATTCCGCGATGTTTTCCTACCATAATGACGGCAGTTGCTTCTGAAGGCTGTAACGGTGTAACTACTTTGGGTGTTGCTAGTGGTGTGCTTGTCATCAATAAATCGATGTCATGTAATTTTTTATAGACGTGGGTGTAATGTTTTTTTATAAGTAGGCAAAGGGCGATGACAAGACTAGTAATGACAACAGTAACCCAACCGCCAAAGGTAAATTTGGAGATTAAGGTAACAATTAAAATACTAGAAGTGATAAAAAAAGCAAAGGCAGAGAAACTCAAACGTACTAACCAGCGCGGTGATGCGGCACTTCTTTGCTTTAACCAATAGACACATAGCCCTAAAATCGATAATGAAAATGTCAAAAACACATTCATACTATAAAGAATGACTAACCAAGAAACACGACCACCGCTTAACCAAAGAATAAGCAATGCAGCTATACCAAAGACAATGACACCATTTTGAGTCACTAAACGGCTGGAAAGGTGACGAAAGCGATTGGGTAACCAGCTGTCAATAGACATGTTAGCTAAAACACCCGGTCCTGCTAGAAAACCCGTATTAGCGCCGACTAACAAAAGCCCCGCTTCTAGCAGTAGAGTAATAGTCAGCATAACTTGCCCTGCACTAGAATCACCCAAAATTTTATGGAAAACAACCGCATTTAAGGTTTGTCCATAGACAGGGTGCGCATGCCAAAGTAAATAAAGTAAAATAATACCGCCTGCAGTAAAGCTTAGCGAAAGTGCCATATAAAGCATGGTCCACTTTCCGGTTTGCACACGTGGTTCGGCTAGACGATTTACATTGTTTGAAACAGCTTCGATTCCGGTATACGTTCCACTTCCCAACGAATAAGCACGTAAGAGTAAGGCGGTAATAAATAACCAACCGGTTTGTTGAGATAAGTGAAAAGTGTCATTAAAGGTATTTGCAACGACAACCGGTAAACCACTTTTATGGGAAACAACACCATAAATAATGAGGAAAAAGTGTGTGACAACAAATCCTATAAAAATAGGCATCAAGACTTTTATTGATTCTTTCATGCCACGTAAGTTGAGTGTAATTAACAGAACAATGATGCCGGCTTCAGCAAATAGCTTATAACTCAAGACATACGATGGAAGTAAACTAAATAAAGCATCGGTACCACTGGCGACAGAAATTGTAATAGTAAGTACGTAGTCGACAATCAATGCGGCGCCTGAAACAAGTCCAGCATGTGGACCTAATAATTGAGTGGCTACTTTGTAACCACCGCCACCGCTAGGAAATAGGGTAATGACTTGATTATAAGCCAACGCGATGACAAAGACGGTCAGAATAGTAGCAATAGCGATGTAAAGGGCTAAAGAGGTGTAATGGGGGCCTAAAGCAATAAATGCTTCCTCAGGACCATAACAAGAAGAGGAGAGTCCATCAGCCCC
Organism: Pseudomonadota bacterium; assembly: GCA_040390025.1. Taxonomy (GTDB): domain Bacteria; phylum Pseudomonadota; class Gammaproteobacteria; order Diplorickettsiales; family Diplorickettsiaceae; genus JAVHYG01. The sequence goes on from JAZJZD010000009.1 coordinate 169,959, forward strand.
TAAGCCAACCCAGGCCAAAAAGGCAACTAATGCGATATGTTTTTGCGCATTTGGATTGAGTGGATTACGAGGTTTTCCAAGTAAAAATCGAGTGAGGCGTTGAAAAAAGGTCATTCTATTGAAGACAATAAGAAATTGGGACTACTATAGCGGTTTACGCTTTCTTTTTGAAGCTCCCTTTGATGGGCCCCCCCTTGGATAATCTAAATACTACTAAGAAAATGTTGTTAACAGGAAGAAATTTATTAGCTGTAAAATATTTGCTTGTATTAGCTATTAGAGCTACAATGAGCTTAAAAGACATTAGAGGTGATTTATGGTAACACTAGGTGCTAGAGAGGCAAAAAATGAGTTTGGTCGTCTGCTCGACACGGCTCAAAGCGAAAGCGTACTTATTGAAAAAAAAGGGCGGCCTGTTGCTGTCGTTTTATCCATAAAAGAGTATCAATTATTGGAAGACGCTCAAGATAAACTATGGGAAATGTTAGCAAAGACTTCAGAAATAGAAGGACTTGTAAGTGAAGAAGAAAGCGAAGATTTTTTAAAGTCGCTACGCAATGCTAAAAATTAGTCTTTCTAAAAATTCTTTAAAGTTTTTAAAGCAGGTACCCACTAAACATGGAAGACAGATAGCAATGACTCTAGAGTCTTTGAGGGAAAGTTCATTTCCACAAGATTCAAAAAAATTAAAAGGTACTTCTGACTATTATCGAGTTGATATAGGAGAATATAGAGTTATTTACCGAATAGATGTAGAAGGAAGTATTTTAATTATCGCTTTTATAGGAAAACGTAACGATAACGAGGTATATAAGCAATTTAAACGAAAAAATAGTTAAAATTTAAAAATATGTTCCCAGGGGTTACATTCCCTGGAGATATTCAACACCTCTTCATTCTTTAAATAAAGTTTAATAATTTAGTGTCTACTTTTTCGTGGAAAGACCAGGATAAATCTGAGACTTTTTTAAGACATTTAGGTAGGATAAGCGTAGACACAACTATATAAGGGTAGTTTGACCCCCTGCTTAAAGAGGCAATTGATGAAAAAAACATCGGATAAGCGTGAAGAAATTCCTTGTTTAGCTTCGCATTGTTTAGATCCTTTGCACCATCTCGAGGAGCAATTATTAGCTTCTCAATCGGTAATCGAAGCCTGGTTGCGTGAGCAATGGCGTAAGACGCTTCCTCCTTTTTATGCTTCGGTTGATTTACGCAATGCAGGGTTTAAGCTAGCACCTGTCGATACAAATCTGTTTCCCGCTGGATTTAATAACTTAAAAGAGGACTTTATTCCTTTAGCTGTGCAAGCGGCTCAAGAGACTTTGGATAGATTAGCACCAGCCTGTCGCCGACTTTTACTCATTCCAGAAAACCATACGCGTAATCAGTATTATTTTAAAAATCTTCTGGCTTTACATGACATCCTTATTCAGGCTGGCTTTGAAGTGAGAATAGGATCTTTGCTTGAAGATATTGAGAATAGTAAGGAAATTTTGTTGCCTTTTGGCCGATCGCTTTTACTTGAAAAGGTAAAAAGGGAAGGAGATCAAATAAAGGTAAATGATTTTTTACCTTGTTTACTGGTATTAAATAACGATTTAGCCAATGGTATACCCAAAATTCTTCAAGGAATTAAACAAAAGATTTTACCGGTTGCCGAATTAGGTTGGCATAGCCGTTTAAAATCTGATCACTTTAGGGAGTATGGTCAGGTATGTGAGGAACTGGCACAGTTAATTAAATTAGATCCGTGGTTAATTAACCCTTTATTTGCTCGCTGTGAAGGTGTTGATTTTATGAAGCGTGAAGGCGAAGACTGTATGGTAGAAAAAAGTCATCATCTATTAGATAAAATTCAAAAAAAATATGATGAGTACCATATAAAGGAAAAACCCTACGTAGTTATTAAAGCCGATGCTGGAACTTATGGTATGGGTGTCTTATCAATCCATGATCCGGCAGAAATTCGGCAATTAAATCGTAAAAAACGCAGTGATATGATGGTTGCAAAAGGCAATCGTCCTATAGAACAAGTGATTATTCAAGAAGGGGTTTACACGTTTGAAACTTGGAATAATGCTGTCGCAGAACCGGTTGTTTATATGATAGGACAATATGTGATTGGCGGATTTTATCGAGTACATACCGGTCGCGGCATTAGCGATAATCTCAATTCACCGGGTATGCAATTTGAACCGCTTCCTTTTGTAAAAGCGTGTAATATTCCTGAAGTAACGACGAAACAAAAAGGTAAATGTGCGAATCGTTTTTACGTTTATGGCGTAATAGCGCGTCTCGCTTTGCTTGCTGCCGCGCGTGAACAAGCGGCTGTTTTGAAAAAAGAGGGTTAGCATCATGAAAAACATTTCATTGGGTGTGATTATGGACCCTATTTCACAAATTAACACTAAAAAAGACACGACGTTTGCTATGTTGTTAGAGGCGCAGCGGCGCGAGTGGCCGATTTTTTATATGGAGCAGACTGATCTTTTTTTAAAACAAGATATTCCTTATGCACGAATGCGTCGCTTGAAAGTACAGGATAATACTAAAAATTGGTTTGAGTTAGGTAAAGAAAAAGTAGAAAGTTTAAATCAGCTCACTGTAATCCTGATGCGCAAAGACCCTCCAGTAGATATGCAATATATTTATACCACTCAGCTATTAGATATAGCAGAAAGCCAAGGTGTGAGGGTGGTTAATAAACCACAGAGCTTGCGCGATTATAATGAAAAATTGTTTACGTTACAGTTTCCGCAATGTTGCCCACCTAGCTTAATTACGCATTCTATTGCAGATGCAAAACTTTTTTTAGAGGAACATAAGGATATTATCGCTAAGCCTTTAGATGGTATGGGTGGGTTTTCAGTGTTTCGTTTACAAAAAAATGATGCAAACACCAATGTAATTTTTGAAACCTTGAGCGCCAATAATCAACGTTATATGTTAATCCAGCGCTATATTCCAGAAATTACAGCAGGGGATAAACGTATTTTAATGATTGATGGAGAGCCTGTGCCTTATGCTTTGGCACGTATCGCGCCAGCAGGAGAAACGCGTGCTAATTTAGCGGTAGGGGGCAAGGGAATTGGACAGGAACTCAATGAGCGTGATCGTTGGATTTGTCGACAAGTGGGACCTCTTTTAAAAGAAAAAGGTTTGTATTTTGTGGGTCTTGATGTAATAGGCGATTATTTAACAGAAATTAATATTACCAGTCCTACCGGTATCCGCGAGCTTGATCAGCAGTTCAATTTAAATATAGCTTCTTTATTAATGGATGCCTTGGAAGGATTGTAGTAAAAACCCCTGATGCACAAGGAATTAACCCAGTGCCTTTCCTTGAAATTTAGAGCATATTTAATTGTAATTTTGCCGCTTCAGACATTTTTTCAGTAGTCCAGGGCGGATCCCAAACCAATTCAACACTAGCAGAGACAACGCCAGGAACATTATTGACAACGTTTTCGACCATACTAGGGAAGGTTTGTGCAACCGGACAACCGGGTGTGGTCAAGGTCATTTCAATTTTTACCACTCCTTGCGGATTGATATCAATGTTGTAAATTAAACCTAAATCGTAAATATTAACAGGGATTTCAGGATCATAGACCCCCTTAAGGGCTTCGATAATATTAAGTTTTAATTGATTGAGTAAGGGTAAGGATAGAGGGTAAAGAAAAGCCATTTGAAATAAAATAATTATAAATAAGGCTATTGAAATAGGTATTGCTATAAGAGTCAAGTAGTTATACGTTAGTTAGATAAAAAATTTAACTAGCATTGTTTCTTAAAATAAAAAGCGCTTTCATTTAATTTTATTTTTTTTACATAAATGTCTTAGTATTTTAAGATGTAAAGAATAGGTTTAAATATTTATATTTTTTCTTTTTTTATAAAATTTAAAAAATTTTTGATAAAATATTTTTTAGCTATTTCTGAAGAAAAATTAGCTATGTTAAAAAGATTTAAAATTTTTAATGTGTCAGAAATGATTGTTTTTTTTAGATTAATTTGTAAGGCTGTATAGGGATCCTGTTTTTTTAAGCAGGTATGTGTTATGCCGGTAATTATTTTATGCTTAGGTACTTTATTCTCACTAAATAGCTTTGACTCTATGCAGCCAAATAATTTATTAAGATGACTAAATATTTCATTAAATTTACTGGCAGTATGTGGGTAATTATTAGAAAATATAACACCAGGAAACAATGTAGACCTATTGTAAGAAAAATGGCTTTTTCCGTAGCTTAAGTTATTCGTACCGAAATAAAAACCAAAAAACTCAGTGTTCTTATAGTCATGTAGTAGATGGCTTAGATTTTTTTGTATGCTGCCGTTGTAGTCTAAAAAGTCAATGAAAGCAATTTTTTCCTCAGTTAATAATCCTTGTGCGGATAAAGTGTGCTTAAGCGATTTTTTTTTGGCATTTATAAGTGTATTTAATTCAGTACCAAATTCCGTTGCTTTAATCAGGGTAATCAGAAATTGAGAGTCTATAGTATTGTAGTGGCGTTTAATAATATTCAAGGACGTATCTGAAAAATCAGATAACGCTATGTCAATATTAGCTAAAAGATTTTTTAGCGATAGAGAACCTTTTAGTAAGACTATTTGGTTTAAAAAGTTTTCAATATTTTCTAGATTTGTATAAGTTAAACAAGCGCTAGATATTTGGGTTATGTCGATAATTTTAAGTTGAAGGTTATCTTTTATTCCTCTAAATAGACTTACGTTGTCTAAAATTATATCAAATACATCTTTTATAAAATCGCAATCTTTAGATAGAAAAAAGACTTTTTTAATATGTAATATAGAGAGGTCAGAAATAACCTGATAAGCAAAGATGGCAATAATTGGATACAGCGCATTACTTATGTCCAGTATTTTTTTGTTTAAATGCATGAAGTCGTTTAAATTATTTTCTGTCCAGGCTAGCTTGTGGATAGTTTTCTTTATATAGTTTTTTTTAATTTTTTATTTTCTATTATATACATTACAGGCACGGAAGTTTAATTTTTTATATTTTTCTAAGTTGTCTCTAGTGTAGGTTAGGTATTTTATTTTAGTTTTCTTGGGTGAAAAGTGATTAAATAGGTATTTATTACTAACATGTAGCACTTGATTAGTATCAAGTTGTATTTTTTTTAGGGTTAGTTGGTAAAGGTTATCGTTAAATTTTCTTGATTTATTTTGATAAAATATATGACATAAATCAATATGCTGATTTATATTAAAATGGGAGGCTATATATCTAATATTTTCTTCAGAGAAAAAATTATCAATGCACACGGCGATTAACAGGTCCTTTTTTTTTAATGATTTTAACGTTTCGACAGTTTCTTTTTCAACGAATAGGGTGTTTATAAGGCTTTTTATTTCATAATATATTATATCATTAACTAATTCTACTATTGTTTTTTTTGTTATAGAAAAAATAACGTTTTTTATAATTAAAAAAAAATAACTATCATTATTTTTGCTGGGTAGATTAAACTCATGTACCTTTTCTTCTTCGCGGTTTCTTATTTTATTAAATTTATCTATATCAATAGCAAACCCCATATGCATCAGTTTTAAACGAGCATATTCTGCAGTTTTAAAGCGTATATCTTTTGCAGGATTAGTTAATCTGTGGACTAGTGTTTCGAAAAAATCGAAAAAAATAACTTTTTTATCAGACGCATGATTTAGAACTTCCTTGAAATAATTTATTTTATGTTTGTAGTTGTTTAATTTAAAATAATATTCTATTAGTTTTTTGTAGTAATTTTTTTTTAAAAAAAAATCTTTATGTTGGGCTTTGATTTTTTTGTTATTTTTTTCCTCTTTAGCTCCAAGTTTTTTCTTTATAGCGTTTAGTTCCATCTGTAACCTAGTACGGTTACTTTCTATGTGGTAAAAAAATTTTTCATTGGCTATGAAACTATATATTTTATTAGGGGATAATAGTTCTTTAATTTCTGCTTTAATTATTTTTTTAGAATATAATATACCTAAACCATAAAATAATGGGATAGAAATAAAATCTAAATCTAAGTTTGTCCGGTTTTGAATTAGGAAATCTTTTATAGCAGTATCTGCTCTATACCTATTATTTGTATCGGCAGAAAGACTATATTTATTTGAGCTTAGATGATTGTCTGCTTGAATTTCGGCACTTTCAGTGTTGTTTAAAGTAGGAGCGTAAGGTTTGGTTAATGCTAAGTTTGAACTTTCATAAAACGTTTCTTTTTCATAATTTATAAATATATTATAAAGAAAACAGATAGACTGCAGCTGTTTGTCATTTAAAAAAATGCTTTTTAATGCATTCTTTAAAAAATTATAGTCGCGCTTAGTATTTATTAAAAATACATCATGATCGGCTTCTGATTTGCTAAGGTAATTTAGCGAATTTTCTTTAAATAATTTAGATTGGCCTTGAAATTTTGGAATGGTGTTTAATTGTATATTTACACTGCAATAGTGAAAGCTTTTTATTCTAGATAATAAAGCAAGCCAAAGTGTTAATTGCGATCTTTCAGAACCTTCGGTGTCAATTTCACATATAGATCTAATGCTAGGATGTAAAATAATAGGTTTAAGGATATCTTTAAAGTTTATCAATGAAGATAAATCAAGTGTATCATTTTGATAAGCATCAAATAGACTAAAATCATCTTTTGCAGATAACATATCTTTTTCCCTATAGTTAAAGAAGCACTAAATTAACTATAGTAAATTTAAAAAATATGTAATAGTTTTTTGGATAAGTTTTATTTATATCTAATTCAGATTATTAATAATTTATTTAGATAAACAATTTTTTTATTTATAATTGAAATTATACGAATAATTTCTAATTAACAGAGGGTAGCTATAGTTAGTACAACTAGGGTGTGTTGTTATTCAGCGAGGATGGGGCGTAAAGCTTTGCTTTTCAAATATCCTAATAAAGTCTACTTGTAGTATGTGAGTAACGAAAATGTAGAAAAACCAGGCTTTAGAGCCATCATCGTAGCCAATTATAATAAATATATAAGTATTTGATTCTTTATTACGTTACTTTTAATTTAAGCAGGGTTCATTCGAATTCCATATTTTCTATTAATAGGAAATCTTAATATTGGTTTGAAATCATTATACTGTAACTCGTGTAATTTATTTATTATTTAGTAGTATAATTTAGTTTTAGCCTATTTTATTGGTTAATTTTTAATATAAATTATCTAATTTAATAATTAATACTAGTATAGAATAAATAGAATTAGATGTTAAAAATATACAGAGGAAAATGTCATGAGTGAAATGAATAGTGATGAACCAACATTCGACGAAACTGATTATAAAGCTTCAGATCGTCCTAATGAAAACATTAGCTTGGACAATGGTTATGATGCTGAAAATGACGAGAAAACAGAAAATAATAAAAAAGATAAAAACAATGGTAAAGTAAGTCAAGATGGAAAAGGTTCGATAGAGTTTTTTTGTAAAAATATAGTCTGGTTTAAACAGAATTAATTAATAAAAATTAATTATTTAAAAAATAAAACATATTTTAAGGAAATTAAGCAATGGATAACAAAGAAGCTATAGAAAAAGATGATATAGAAAAAGAAGATATAGAAGAAAAATTACGTAAAACTACTTATTTAGAAAAAGGAGAGTTATTTAGAGGACAAGGTCGAGTTTCAGATGATATTAGTCTAGGCGATGACGATGACGATGACGATGACGATGACGATGACGATGATGATGATGATGATGATAAAAAATATAAAGATATGCCGATGAAGCCGGATGAAAAATTGAAAGAGATAGCAAATAAGCCGGAGGAAGAAAAAATAGTTATAAGTTTAACAGGGGAAGAAGAAGCTTCTGACAATGTTGAGGATAGATGCCAAATTTTTCTTTCGCCACCAGTATCTTCCATTCAAGATTGCGATAACCAACTAGTTAATATAGAAAAAGGAAAATTTAAATTGATAGGAATTTCCTTTAATGGTTATGATGACATTTATTTATTATCTATAAAGGAAGAAGAAAAACATGTCTATATTGCACGTTATAATTTTGTAAGTTTTGAATTCAGCCATTTTAAAATGGTAGCTTCCTTTGATGATACTATTTATGAAGCTGTTATTTATAAAGAAAATGATGATTTTATATGTTGGTATTTATTAGGAAAAAAAAACATATGGAGTTTAAAAATTAACAGAAAAAACTTCGATAATGCAAATGGTGGGTTACGACTACTTCCTTTTAGTAGTATTGTTACAGAATCTACTGACTTAATGAGCGAATATGAAGGTGGAAGGCTAATAGTGGTTAATCAATCGCCTTGGGTTATCGGTGGAATAAATAAACAAGACACAACTAAAAGCACATCGCGCAGATTACTGATCGCTGCCAATTCGGAAATATCAAATAGTTCATTGAAGATGGTGGAGGGCAGTAAAGCCATATTAGATTTTTTAATTACAAGTAGAAAGGCTCCCCTCGTTTTTTTTTATGGTCAAACGTTAATTTGTATAGGAGGAGAGGGAGTTCAGCTATCTTCTGAGCCTGATCTTTTAGGGTATACTGAATTTTTTAATCTGGAAAATTTTTTTGATACAGAATTTAATTCAAAAAATTATAAAAAAAATATAATTTGTAATCAATATGTGGATTATTTTCCTCTTAGATACAGCGGAATAAATTGTAATATAAATACGGACTTTCCTGGCGCAGCAGGCTGCATCGCTGAAAACGCTATATTTATATTTTCAGATAGTCTCTTTACTGGCGAAAAGCCTTTATACTTTAAATATAATTTTTTAAATCGCGGAACAACTAGTGGAGGAAATCAGAGTTGGCAATTTAAATCATTATTAAAGAATATATCTAGTGCCTCCTTAAAGTTTACTTCTATTAAGGCTACGACTATTGGTAATTTTATCTATTTGTTTTTATTTAATGTGCCTGAAGGAGAAGATCAGACTATAATTAGTCTTTTTAGGATTTCACCTTTTTAGCACTAAAAAATATTTTTTTACTATTATTACAAATTTAATTTGATATAAGGAATACAAGATGGATTCAAATGTAAAATATCATACCTGGTCAAAAGAAATTAGCGTTATGCAAAAAGGTGCTAATGATTTAGATTTAATTGGTTTATTCTTTAATGCTTTGCAAACTGTTTATTTATTATCTTATTCTGAGAAAAAAAAACAGTTATTTATTGCTGTTTACAATGTCATAAAAAAAGATTTATCTAAATTTCAGCCATTATGTACTGCTCCTGAAGTTATCTATAGTGCTTGTGTTTATAAAGAAAATGAAATTTCTTCTTCTTGGTATTTACTAGGAAAAAATAACGTTTGGGAATTAGAATTAATGAAACCTAGCTTACAATTGGGTAAAGGTGAATTAAGAAAATATCTAGGACTTCCTTTGGCAGAGAAGCATAGAGAGAGAATTTTTGATGGTTCTACTTTAGTGGCGTTTGATCAAACGCCTTTTATAATTGGGGGGAAAATTATCAATGATAATTCAGGAGAAATTGATACACGTGCTAGAATTATGGGAGGGAAGCGTTGGGCGGAGCATTACTATGGTGCTGGTTCTCCGGCAACAGCTACAGGAGGAGAGTATGAAGGGACTTATGTAAATAATTTTTTAATTCATCCAAGAGTCTCACCTTTAGTACACTTTTATGATGGTAAATTTATTTGTATTGGAGGTAATGAAAAATCCCCAGAATGTATTTTTGAATTTTTTCAAGCAAGACCTTACTATTATTATATAGCTAAGTATAGTACTTGTAGAGAAGATCCGTATACTTATACGTATACGACGGAAAGATCGATTATTGCTTATAAAAAATATAACTGTTTAATAAGAACAGATGATCCCAAACCTGCCTCCTGTATTTCTAATAATTGTATTTTTATTTTTTCCAATCAACTTTTTGACAAAGACAATGGATTGTATTTCAAATTCGATTTTGCTAGTGGTAGAAGTTCAGGCGGCGGTGCAGGAGACTGGGAGTTTTTGTTGCCTGAAGGGTTTAAGCCAGAAGATTTATTTTTTACTTCAGCAAAAGCGGTATGTATAGGAAAAGATATCTATTTAGTTTTATTTAATAAGGGAGATGATCATTATCTTGGTGAAGAAGCGAAAATGAAAACGAAAACGAAAACGACTAAGCTTAGTATATTTAAGATAATCTAAGATAAGTGTTGTAGACTTATGTATTGACAGGTATCTAATAATCTATATTATTAGATACCTGTCACATTTTATAGCAGACTACTCTAATCAAAAAGAGATCGACGATATCCGCTATATTTTCACACAAATAGATTAATTTTATAGAGAGTTGTCATTGAATTATATTCCTGTGCTTTAATTTGTTAAGTTTCAAGATAAATGAACTCAGAGAATTAGTAAAAAAAATACTATCAAGTGAAACCTCTAAAGCGTTATCGTGGGGCAAGCTATTAACGCTATAGTCGCCTATTCCAAAATCGATGTATCAAAAAAATCATAGCAGATCAATCGAGTAAATAAGTGCCCAAATAAAGTATTTTTGAGTATATTGAAGTCTTTTAAGAATCACTATCCTATTCCCACTTCAGAGAGTTCATAAAATTATTGCGCGATTAAAATTAAAAATTTAGGGTTACTAGGTATGTTAATAAAAAACATCCTATAGTGATTAATTTACTGCAACAAACCTAAAATATAAGGTTTATTTTATCTATTAGAATACCATTAAGTCATTTATTATAAATCTTAAACTTACTCTAGCTCATTCCTAAGCTTTAATTTATGAACTGATATGGATTAATTCTTAATAAATGAATCTTTATGTTGATTTCTTTTATAATAATTTAATAAGTGTTTTAATATATAAAATATAATATTTTTAATTAATTTTATTATAAATGAACTAAAGGATTGTTATGAAAACAAAAGAGAAAAATATTGGTAGAGCTAACCGACCGAATGAAGACATAGATATTCCTTCTCGCGATGATAATGATGATGATACAGAAACAGGCGGTGAAGATAGCAGAAATAATGACGGTAAAGATGGCGGAAATAATGACGGTAAAGATGGTGGTAAAGATGGCGGAAATAATGACGGTAAAGATGGCGGAAATAATGACGGTAAAGATGGCGGAAATAATGACGGTAAAG
>JAZJZD010000009.1:181346-184621 GCA_040390025.1 Pseudomonadota bacterium
AAAGATGGCGGAAATAATGACGGTAAAGATGGTGGTAAAGATGGCGGAAATAATGGCGATAAAGATGGTGGTACAGGAACTGGCGGCAAAAATGATAAGAAAGAATATGAATCTTTAAAAAAAGGTTTGGAAGATGAAATCCGTAATGTTAAAAATGGTTGTGCAGATACATCTAGTGCTTTAGAAAAAAATATTAATAATTTAGAGGAAAGATTAACTGAGGATATTCGTAGACTAAAAAATAATTTAGAAGAAGACATAAAAAAATGTTGTAAAAATAAAGCTAAGGATGGCATTAGTGATAAGTTAAAACAACTTGAAGGGCTTGACGATAAGTTAAAGCCACTTAATGAGCTAGTAGATCTAAAGGATAAATTTGATATTTTAGATTCTGTAAAAGAAAAGCTGGAAGTTCTTGATTCTATACAAGATAAATTGAACAAATTAGAAGGATTGGATGCTCAGCAGAAAACTATACAAGATTTTATTAATAAATTAAATAAACAAATGAAAGATATTTTGAGTAATTCAATTGGTGCAGAATGGAAAGACATTTAAAGTATATAAAATAATTTTTTTTGCATAACTTATTCAATAAAAAGTAGAACCTAAATTAGGCGATATATTTGCTAGATTAAATGTGCAAATAACTAAGGTGATTAAAAAGTAGCTTAGGATAACATAGAAAAGATATTTAAATAATTAACTATTAAGGAAATAAAAAATGATTGATTTAGATGAAATACAGTTAATGTTAAAAAATATAGAGAATCGAATTATAAAAATAGAGAGCTCCATTTTCGATGATAAAAAGCTTGTTGCTCCGAACATGAATACAGAGCCTAATATTAATGAAAAAATTGATAAGATAGATGAAAGGTTTAACAATCTAAACAAACAATTAAAGTGTAGATTTGATGATTTAAGCCTATTTATTAATGCATTTTCTCAAGATGAAGGAGGGAAAATTAATGTTGAAAATGTTCTTAACAGCTGAGCTTCTCTAATGCTTGGGATAGAGGAAAAAGCTTAGATTGTTAGTTGCGAAGAGGTTATGAGGTTAGAATATAAGTAGGGTAGGTTTTTTCTTGATTTTCTTTAGAAAAATATTTTTATTCTGATTCAAGGCTGTTAGTGAGGGAGGTGTGACACACTTCCCTCACAGGGTTTAAATTGTACTAGCTTAGATGTGATCGGACAGTTACCGATTTTTACCAAGTGACTGTGAGTTCAAATTTACTGAATAAACGGGAGTATTCAAGAAACTGTGTCAAAGTTAAACTAAAATCAATTTAGGAGCTAACAATGACACGAGCCATATTAAGTAAAGAATTCGAAGCAGAAGCGATAGCCCGTTTGAAATCAGGGGGGGGCGTTAATAGGAAGGGATGGAATATTAACGCCCTTAATAAAGCAAATAATCGAAGCGTCTCTAGAAGGAGAATTAGAGGCGCACTTAGTTGAACCAATCTACTCTAAAATTGCCAATCGCCGTAACGGAAAAACCAGTAAGTTATTAAAACCGGAGCAGAAAGCTTTGAGCTAGAAACGCCCCGAGACCGAGCAGGAACTTTTGACCCGCAGATTGTCAAAAAACGCCAGACGGTTTTAAACGAATCACTGGATAACAAAGTACTGTCTTTATATGTAATAGATCAAACTTAATCTGTAGTGGTTCAAACTTAATGTGACAGTTACCCGATTTTTCAGTCGCGCTTACTGTCAGTTGAAGTTAAGACTGTCAACTTTTCCTTCCAGTTTTTTTCCCTCAAATCTTCCTAGCGGCGTACGTCCACAGCATATTTTTCCTTGATGAGTTCGTTCGTTATTGTAATAAGCGTTCCAATCATCCAAGTCTTTTTACAATTCGTCAAGAGAAGCATAAATTTTTTTACGAAATGTAACTTGATAAAATTCTTGAAGAATCGTTTTATGGAAGAGTTCATAAATTCTGTCAAAACAACCCAGTGGCGCTATCGGTCAGTATGCGTAATATCCCCATTTTATTTAATTCAGGAAAGAGTAATACACACCCAGATAATGCTTTTGCTACTGTAATAGGAGTTTTTTTGTGTATAACTTGCAACCGGAAACTCAATAGCATGCTCTAAAACAGCTTTTTCAGCTCTGTCATCCACTCGATTAAACAGGTTGGGAGTTTATCCGATGGGTTTTATCTATCAGTGACTCAATACCTTATCAATTGCCTATTTATACCGATAAAAGGTTTCTTGGGGTAAACTCATAACTTTGCAAGCTTTAGAGGTGTTTTGGATCTCTTCTGCTAAATTGATCAACCCTACTTTATTTTTAATTATTTTTGCATTAGTCTGAGTTCAGCCACTTTCTAGTACCTTCCCCCCATGCCAATATATTCTTTGTAGTTCTTTACTAACTTGTTTATTAAACCATCCATCGAGTTTTCTTTATAGTCATAGTGGATTTATTTTCTATACTATTGCGGTTTATTTTTTTAAATTTCCATTTTCGTCATAATATTCGGTTTCTATATGAGATATTTTCCCATCTTTATATATATAATTTCTTTTGTTTTAACCATACCGTTTTCGTGATATTGGGTTATAGTTTTATGTGTAATATTTCATTTTTTATCTTTATAATTTTCATTTTTTTTAATTGTACTTTGTAAAGTATTAATTTATTTTTTTAATTTTTCAATTTCAGAGTTTTTGCCTTTTTCTTTTTTTATAATTTATTTTTTTAACTTCTTGATTTGTCGTTATTGTCTTCCAGTATTTTATATTTCAAGTTTAACCGTTCATAATCTTCAATGACACGTATAATTATATCCTTAAGGTTGTTGTTAGCAAATTGACCGCTTGAAATAACTTGACGGGCTTCTATACAGCAGTATTCACATTTGCATATGTCGTTCATAGTTTAAAATCCTGTATATAACTTTAATATAGTGTATGCAATAAGTTAAATATCTACCCATTCTGCTCCAATTTGGTCCTTAAAAATTTCTTTTAATCGTTTATTTAATCTGTCCACTATGCTTTTTATTCTCTCTTCTTGTGATGTCAAATCCTCAACTTTATCTTTTAGTTTTCCAAGCTCTTCAAGTGGTTTTAACTTATCATCGAGTCCTTCAAGTTTATCGAGTTGCTTTATTTTCTCATCGAGTCCTTCAAGTTTATCGAGTTGTTTTATCTTATCATCGAGTCCTTCAAGTTTATCGAGTTGTTTTAACTTATCCTCGAGTCCTTCAAGTTTATCGAGTTGTTTTAACTTATCCTCGAGTCCTTCAAGTT
>JAZJZD010000009.1:184721-187481 GCA_040390025.1 Pseudomonadota bacterium
TATCGAGTTGTTTTAACTTATCATCAAGCTCGTCAATTTTACCCTTTACATTTTCCAAGTCATTAATCTTTTTCTTTAGATCTTTTAAGTCACCGACTTTTTCCTTTGGATCATCTAAGTTTTTACATTTACAAGAAAAATACTTACCAAGTAAATCATGTAAATTATTTTTCTTACAGTTACACATTTTACACATATTATAATCCTTATTTTAAAACATTATTTTTAATATTAAAATTGTATAAGCTATATATTATATTTCTTGTATTTAATCAAATGATTACTAACTTGTTATTAAGAAACACTAATTATTTTTTATACTTTTTTTATTAATTCTATATTAAATGAACTAAAATATAAGTAAAGCTAATTTTATATTTAGCAATAAATTCTAAAATATAACTATATGTGGATAAAACACGATGCAAATAAAAATTAATGCTAGTATTATTCTTTGATTATAAATGGTTTTTTTTAAGTGAGTAAGTTGGTAACTAGCTTAATTCTAGTAATTAAACTCCTTGAGTTTGATAAAATATTACAGAGTTATGTAAGTTAACCATTTAGTTAAAAATAATTTTATTTAAATAATTAAAATGTGTAACACAGTGCTATAAAGAAATGGGAGTAAATAATGGATAAAAGTGAAATGAAAACAGATCTAGATGGTGGGAAGAGTAAAATAGAAATAATCGAAAATAAACTTAACTCTATAGATAACAGATTTGAAAATTTAAATCTTCAATTGACCGGTAAATTTAGTATATTATTTAAAGCTTTGAAGAGCTTAATAGATTTAGACAAGGATAAAGAAGTAGAGAAGCCTATAATTGACAAGGAGCTTGTAATTTAGAATAAATTAAAAAAATAGCTGGTAGCTCCAGAAATCGAAATATCAGAGCCGCTAATTCGTAATAAAAATAAGATGTAAAGGAGAGTTTTTGAGGAAATATCAAAATATGCTGTTTCACCTTTAAACAATACATAGAAAATAAATTTAATAATCATTTACTTTTCTATAGAAACGTATTCTTATTCTGGACAGAAGTCGCTATAAAGTATGCCACGCTAAGCGCGGCATACTTTACATGTACTGGATAGGCCCTAACACTTGTGAGAATGGATAATTTCGAAAAATTCTTGATTACAGAAGTAGATATTTTTTAATAATTTAACTAAATACCAGCTACGCTGTATTTCCCACATAACTATGAATATTTTTTGTTGATTTACAGAAGGATGTGAAAATTATACTGTAAACATGCGGTTTTCTATAATTTATAAAACTACACTTACTCACTTCTTTTAAAATTGAGAACTTTCAGACTTCGAATGCTGATACGCAACGTGTAAACAATAGCTAATAAAGAAAAAATAGCTGAAATTTATAGGCTATAAAGTAGCGAGAAGATCAATATAGAAAAGCTAAAGAAAAGACTCAAAGTCAATAAATACTTCATTTAATAATTTTTTCTGTAAAACTACTGTGTTACGTTACACTCCAGAGTACGAGCGATATATTTCAATATGAGATATTTTATAAGGGGTGTTACTCAAGGTATTGATTTTTTTTGTAAAGTTAAAAAAAAAGATTAATATGTATTTATAATTTTTAATTAAACGTAAACGTAGCGATATAAATTTTTTTATTAGTATTTTAAAAGGATTAATTATGAAATCAATAGAAGAAAATGATAGAGAAAAGTATTATACATATATACCCGATACTTTTAATATTCAAATGTCGACTGAGACTGATACACCCGGAGGGCTTGGAATATCAACAGAGGATATTGGTAAGAAAGGTGAAATAGGAAAGACAATTAAAAAAGTTGTAGATGAATTTTTAGAAAAAATGGGAGTTCTAAAAAAAGACTTAGAGACATCAAAAGCTGAGTTTGATGTTATCAAAAATTCTGTAGATGAAAAAGTACGATCTGCTAAAAATGAAGCAAGCAACGATAATAGTAATTTAAACAAAATGATTATAGCAGTAGAAGAAAGATTAACTGAAGACATTAGAAGGGCTAAAAATAACTTTGATGAAGATATAAAAAAAGTAAAAAACAGCTGTGTCGAAACTTCTGAATATCTTAAGACTAAAATTCACAAAGAAAGAATGTATCTTGAGGATGAAATTCGTAAAGTTAAAAATGACTGCGAAGAGGGAAGAAGTGAGTTTTTATCTAAAATTGAAAAATTGGAGGAAATGGTAACCGAAGAGGTTAGACGTGCAAAAAATAACTTAGAAGATGAAATAAAAAAATTAAAAACAAATTGTCAAAAAAATTCAGAGCAGCTGAATCAAAAGCTAGCACTTAATAAAAAAGAGCTACAAACCGAAATAGAAGGTGTCAAAAAAGGATGTGAGGAACAGAGTGAGCAACTTAATGAAAAAATATCGACTCTAAAAGAAGAAATCAATTCTGAAGTTGATGAAAAGATAAAAATATTTGATAAAAAAGTAACAGCAGTTGAAGGTAAGGTAAAAGACGTTGAAGGTAAAGTTGAAGCTACCAAGACTGAGCTTGATGGGCTAAAAGGCAAAGTAGATGAAGTTGAAGGTAAAGTAACTGAAGTTGAAGGCAAAATAACTGAAGTTGAAGGCAAAGTAGATGGTATTGACGAACTTAAAGAGAAAGTAAAAGAAATTGATGAGCTAAAAGGCAAAGTAACTGAAGTTGAAGGTAAAGTAACGGAAGTTGAAGGCAAAGTAACTGAAGTTGAAGGCAAAGTTGACGCTAACAAGATTGAGCTTGA
>JAZJZD010000009.1:187581-236161 GCA_040390025.1 Pseudomonadota bacterium
AAGGCAAAGTAACTGAAGTTGAAGGCAAAGTTGACGCTAACAAGATTGAGCTTGAAGGCAAGTTAAAACCGTTAGAAGATAAGGTAACAGCCGTTGAAGGCAAAGTAGATGGTATTGACGAACTTAAAGAGAAAGTAAAAGAAATTGATCAGCTAAAAGGCAAAGTAGATGGTATTGATGAACTTAAAGAGAAAGTAGAAAAACTTGCCGCTTTGAAAGCTAAACTAAACATACTAGATACCCTTGAAGATAAGTTAGCGAAATTAGACACACTAGATGGACTTAAAGATAAAGTAGATGGAATTGATCAAAAAGTTGCCGATAACAAGGCTGAGCTTGAAGGGAAGTTGAAACCACTTGAAGGACTTGAGGAGAAGTTGAAACCACTTGAAGGACTTGAGGAGAAGTTAAGTAAAGTAGACAAAATGGGAGGAGATTTCACGAAGTTAAATGATCAGTTAAAAGTCATTTTAGCTAAAGAATTGAGTGTAGAGTGGAAGGATGTCTAAATAATTACGATAAGCGAGTGATTAATACTATTAAAAGAGGAGTAAATAATGGGTAATAATAATCAAATGAAAACAGAAACACATGATGATTGCAATGCTAAATTTGTAGGAGTTGATGAAAAATTCAGCGCTATAGATGCGAGGTTTGCAAAGTTAAATACTCAATTAAGCACTAGATTTAACCGTTTAGCTGACGCTTTGAAAGATTTAGGAAAGGGGGTGGAGGAGGAGACAATACTGACTCTGAGCACTCCATTGTTGGATTAACAGAGATGTAAAGGAGAACTATAGCGCTCGTACCTGAAAATGCGAATCTTTCAAATTCATGGCGAGCGGTCATATGGCGGCGCAAGTCAAACTTGCGCACCGTCATTCAAGGGGAGAAATCGCGATTCTTCCCTCTTAAAGTATTTTTAAGACGATAAAAATAAGAAGAGATAATGTGTAAATGTTTTAAGTGAAACAGCGTAGTTTAAGCTTGGTAATGAATTAATGCGTATGCGCACTTGTAAAAACTAACTGTTTCATCTTTAAATAAGAGGTGGAAAATAAATATAAAGAATCCTTTACTTTTCTGTAGAAACGGATTCTTTTTTCTGAGCAAAAGCCGCAAGTAAAGTATGCCATGCTAATGTGGCACACTTTACACGGGCAGGATAGGCTTTAACGCCGGAAAAAACAGTTAATTTTTTAAAATCTAGGTTAGCTAGCGTCAGTTTGTTTTCCGTAGTCAATAATTCATGGAAATTTTGAAAAAAAACGCTAGCTTCTGATTCGGTTTTTCCTTTTAATGCTTCTGCCATTAAAGATGCGGATGCCATGGAAATGGCACAGCCAGATCCGGTAAAGCTGATATCTTTAATTATATTATTTTCAATGTTTAAATAAAGGGTTAAACGATCGCCGCACAATTGATTAAAGCCTTCGGCTTGTCGATTGGCATGTGGCATAACAGCATAATTACGCGGGCTGCGACCGTGGTCTAAGATCATTTCTTGATAAAGTTCGCGTAAATCAGACATGGCTAAGAGCTGGAACTAGGGCAGATTTGTAGTTTAAACATCGCTTGCGTTATTTCTAAACCTTTTATTAAAGCATCAATGTCTTCTTTGGTATTATAAAAAGCCAATGATGCGCGTACTGTCGAATCAACAGCGAAGCGTTTCATCAAGGGCATGGTACAGTGTTGTCCGGCACGTACAGCGATACCTTCTGAATTGAGAATATCGCTGACATCGTGGCCGTGAATGCATTGGCCTAGATTATCGCTGATAGTAAAATTTAAAATAGGTGCTTTTTCTTGCGCTGTTCCTATTAATCGTAATCCTGGAATACATTTCAATTGTTCAGTTGCGTAATCTAATAACTCTTTTTCGTAGGCTTGTATCGCGGCAAAATCTAAATCACTCAAATAATCAATAGCCGCACCTAAGCCGATAGCACCGGCAATATGCGGTGTTCCTGCTTCAAATTTATAAGGCGGTTCACGATAACTGCTTTTTTCAAGGTTTACTTCAGTAATCATACTGCCACCACCTTCGTAAGGCGGCATGTTTTCTAATAAAGACTGTTTACCATAGAGAACACCAATCCCTGTGGGGCCAAATAGTTTATGTCCAGAAAAACAGTAAAAGTCACAATCTAACGTTTGAACATCGACGTTTGAGTGAACAATCCCTTGTGCACCGTCGATTAATACCTTTGTATGACTGTTGTTAGCATGCGCACAATCAATAATTTCTTTTATTGGGTTAATTGTTCCCAAGGTATTAGAAATATGACAAATAGCGACGAGTTTTGTTTTTGCATTCAGCAGTTTTTTATATTCTTCAAGAATGAGTTCGCCAGCGTCATTAATCGGAATAACTTTGAGTTGTGCGCCTGTTTGCTGACATAAAAGTTGCCAAGGCACAATATTTGCGTGGTGCTCCATATGCGAAATGATAATTTCATCACCGGCTTTTATATGTTGGCGACCGTGGGTTTGCGCCACGAGATTAATGGCTTCTGTAGTGCCACGGACAAAGATAATTTCGGAAAATTTTTCGGCATTAATAAATTTTTGAATTTTTACACGACTTTGTTCAAATTCATCGGTAGCACGTTCACTTAAACTATGGATGCCACGATGGACGTTACTATATTCCTGGCTGTAAAAATCATGCAGTCGTTGGATAACGACGTTTGGCTTTTGCATACTAGCCGCACTATCGAGGTAAATTAGCGGTTTACCTTGGGTTTTTTCCTTAAAAATAGGGAAATTTTCTCTTATTTTAGTGACATCAAACGGTTTCATAATCAATAGCTACTAAATTTTTTAATGAGTGAGATAAAAAAGGATAGGTATTTAATAGAGGCATTTGTTGAATAATATCCCGAATAAATGCCTTAATTAAAATGGTACGTGCTTCTGATGCAGTTAAACCGCGTGCACGCAGGTAAAAAAGGGCAGTTTCGTCAAGTTGACCAATACTGGCGCCGTGTGTGCATTGAATATCGTCAACAAATATTTCGAGTTGCGGTTTGGTAATCACTTCTGCTGCAGCGGATAAGAGTAAATTTTTATTGAGTTGCTGTGCACAGCTTTTAATGGCTTTTTCACGAACAATAAGTTTACCGTCAAATACAGCACGTGCATCCCCATCAATAATCCCTTTGTAAAATTCGCTACTGACTGTTTGCGGACTCGCATGTTCAATAATGGTTTGTTGGGCGATGTGTTGCTTGTTTTGGGCGTAGTAAAGGCCTTTTAAATGGCACTCGGCATCGGGTTGACAAAGTTTAACGGTGACATCACTACGTAATAGTGTGCCTTGTAGAGCGATAGAATAAGCAGAAAATTCACTTTTTGCTTGTTGTTCAACAAGGATATTACCAATATGCGTACTAGCTTCTCTTTCTTCTAACAGTTTGTAATGTTCAATACGGCTTTGCTCAGCGAGAAAACATTCAGTGACGACATTGGTAAAATAAGGTGTTACTGTTTGTTTTAGAGAAATATATTTTTCGATAATTACAGCATGACTGTTTTTTTCAGCAATAATAATGTTCCGAATCGGAATAAAGCTATTTTCTTCTGTAGTAATAAAAAGCAGTTCGATCGGTGACTCAAGCTGCTTATCTGCCGGCAAATAGATATAGGCACCATCCTGCATGAAAGCCGTATTCAAATTAATAAAACTATTTTTTTTCTGTACCGTTGTTGTTTTCCAGTGTTTAAATAAGTGATCAGGGTTATTCTGAATAATGTTTGCTAGGTGGCTAATAATGACATTGTTTGCGAGATTTGTTATTTGGGATAAAGACTGAAAAAACAAGCCATTTATGAATACTAAGCGATAAGGATTGGTTGGAACCTCAATGTTTTTAGCTAATTCCGTGTTAATATCTGGTGATGCAATAGAAAAAGGGGTTTGTAGGAAAGGAATCAGTGATGTGTGCTTCCAATCAGGATGTTTTATTGTAGGAAACCCTAGTTCCGAAAATTGCTGTATGGCTGTTTGGCGTTTTGGCAACAAGTGTTTTTCTACACTGTCTATTAAATTTTTTTCTACGCGCCAATATTCACTCAGGTAATGAGAACGTGCGGAAGAATGAGGCGTTGTCTTGGAGTGCATCATTGTTTTTCAGCCACCGATTCTTCTTGCAGAATGGTGGAATAACCTTCTTTTTCTAGCGTTTGTGCCAAGGTAAAGTCACCCGAGCGAATGATTTTTCCTCCCGCAAGAATGTGCACATAATCGGGTTTGATATAATCTAATAAACGCTGGTAATGGGTAATTAGGATCATGGAACGTTCGGCCGAGCGTAAACTATTAACGCCGTTAGCAACGAGTTTTAAGGCATCAATATCGAGTCCAGAGTCAGTTTCATCGAGAATGGCTAACTTGGGCTCTAAAAGTGCCATTTGTAGAATTTCATTACGTTTTTTCTCACCGCCGGAAAAACCTTCATTGACGGAACGATAAAGAAAGTCTTGATCCATTTCCACGATTTTTAACTTTTCTTTTACCAAGGTTAAAAAGTCCATGGCATCGAGCTCTTTTTCACCGCGTGCTTTACGAATGGCGTTTAAAGAGGCTTTGAGTAAATAAACATTACTAACACCTGGAATTTCAACAGGATATTGGAATGCTAAAAATAAACCGGCTTGAGCACGTTGTTCAGGCGATAGCTCAGCTAGATTATGATCAAGATAATCAATACTGCCTTGGGTAAGGGCATAGTTGCCACGCCCTGCTAAAACATTAGCCAGCGTACTTTTACCGGAACCGTTAGGACCCATGATCGCGTGGATTTCTCCCGGTTTTATGCGGAGGTCAATGCCTTTTAAAATAGTTTTGTTATCGATTTCTGCGTGACAATTTTTAATGGTTAACATATTTTTCTTTGCTGTTTAATGATTCTAACCGATAGACCCTTCGAGGCTTACGCCTAATAATTTTTGTGCTTCAACGGCAAATTCCATCGGTAGTTCTTTGAAGACTGCTTTACAAAAACCGTTGACGATCAGTGAGAGTGCTTCTTCTATTTCTAAACCACGTTGTTGGCAGTAAAAAAGCTGATCGTCGCTAATTTTTGACGCTGAAGCTTCATGTTCTACTTGCGCTGTTTTGTTTTTCACTTCAATAGAAGGAAACGTATGGGCTGTACAGTGCTCGCCAATGAGTAAGGAATCACATTGCGTATAATTGCGTGCATTTTCGGCGGTTGGCGCGATCCTAACCAAACCACGATAGCTATTTTGTCCTTTCCCGGCGCTGATTCCTTTCGATAAAATGGTACTTTTAGTATTTTTTCCAATATGAATCATTTTTGTTCCAGTGTCCGCTTGCTGTTTATTATTAGTTAGGGCGACAGAATAAAATTCGCCGATCGAATTATTGCCTCGCAAGATAACACTCGGATATTTCCATGTAATAGCCGAGCCGGTTTCGACTTGGGTCCAGGAAATTTTTGAATTAATGCCGCGACAGTCACCCCGTTTTGTGACGAAGTTATAAATACCGCCTTTGCCATTTTTATCGCCTGGATACCAGTTTTGTACGGTTGAATACTTAATTTGTGCATTATCTAAGGCAACAAGTTCGACAACAGCAGCGTGTAGTTGATTTTCATCACGTTGCGGTGCGGTACAGCCTTCCAAATAACTCACTGTACTACCTTCATCAGCAATGATAAGTGTTCTTTCAAATTGACCTGTGTTGGCCGCATTAATCCGGAAATAAGTGGACAATTCCATGGGGCAACGGACACCTTTCGGGATATAACAAAAGGAACCATCGGTAAATACCGCTGCATTTAAACAGGCGAAAAAATTATCAGAGGGTGGGACGACCGTACCGAGGTATTTTTTAACGAGTTCAGGATATTCTTGTACGGCTTCGGAAAATGAGCAAAATAAAATACCCATGCCGCGAAGTTTTTCTTTAAATGTCGTCGCAACAGAAATACTATCAAATACGGCATCTACGGCGACACCGGCTAATAATTCTTGTTCCTTTAATGGAATACCCAATTTGTTATAGACACGAAGCAATTCTGGATCCACTTCATCTAAACTCTTTAGCTGTTTTTTCACTTTAGGGGCTGAATAATAGCTAATTGCTTGATAATCGATGGGTGGATATTCCATATAATCTGCCCAATGTGGCTCAGAAAGGGTTAGCCAATGCTGATAAGCCTTTAAACGCCACGCTAAAAGAAATTCTGGTTCTTGTTTTTTAACGGAGATAGTGCGTATTACCGATTCATTTAATCCGCAGGGCAGGGTATCGGCCTCAATCTCACTGACAAATCCATGTTGATAATCTTGTTGTAATAGTTTGTCTAAGGCGGTATTGGTCATTAGTGTTTCTCGCGTATCGCTAAACTGGGTTTTAGCAAAGCTTCTAATTTTAAGGGCTGTATCAGGTCTGCCACACTAATATGCATTAAGGTATCCTGAATAAGCGCGCTAATCCTACGCCAATTATCACGAATCATACAATGTTTTTCTACGTTGCAGCGCCGATTTGAATAACTACACTCGGTTAAAGCGATGGGGCCTTCGAGACTTTGGATAACTTCACCTAATGAAATATCAGAAGCAGATAATGCAAGTTGGTAACCGCCTTTAACGCCTCTACGCGCAAGTAGTAATTGTTGTTGGGTTAAGCGTTTCAGTAACTTACTGGCTGTGGGCAAAGCGATACCCGTTTTTTCAGCTATATTTTTGGCGCTAGCTTCCCCGGGATGCTGGGCTAAATAGGCTATAATCACCGTCGCATAATCGGCTAGTTTGCTGAGTCGTAACATAGGGCCTTTATCTGAAATAGGGCTATTTTAGTCCTATTTTTAGGTAGGGGCAAGTAAAAAGCGGATGTATTGTATAACTTGCATTATGCGCGGTTAAAGCTAAACTTTAACAAAGCTCCGCTGGATAGCGCTTGAAGTTTGATCCTAAAAGGTTGGGGATTGTCTTGAGGCATGGTGTGCAAGCTTACATTAAGTAAGAAGCCTAAAGTGCATCACATATCGCCACTTTGGTAATGTCGCATTCAAGTAAATTAAGACACCAGCGGAACTTTTACTTCTTTACGTTTCTTTCTGGCTTGTTGGCCATCATCGCGCCTGCAGGCACCCTCTAATAGTCAAGTGATAGTCCGCCATCTACCGCAATAATTTGGCCTGTAATATAATTTGTATTGATTAGAAAAAGGACGGTATCGGCGATATCGGCGGGTGTGCCGGCGCGTTTTAAAGCGGTACGAGCAATGATTCTGTCACGTAGGGCAGGATTAAAGTCAGTCTCGTTATCGGGCCAAAGGGCAATACCTGGAGCAATACCATTGACTCTAACAGAAGGGCCTAATTCTTTGGCTAGGCTTTTGGTTAGCATGACTAATCCGGCTTTAGCAATGCAGTAAACAGAATATTTCTTCATGGGTCGCTGTGCCTGAATGTCTACCATATTGATGATACAGCCTTTTTGTTTTTCTAAATAAGGTGCCGCCGTTTGCGATAGAAAAAAGGGTGCTTTGAGATTACTACTGACTAAATCATCCCACTGCGCACCCGTAATTTTTCCGAGATGCGTTTCATAAAAACTCGATGCATTATTAATCAAAACGTCTAATTGCCCCCATTTTTCCACAACTTTGTCGATTAAAGCGCTATAGTTGTTGTCCTCTTTTAGATCAGCCTGTAAGGTAATGGCACTATCTTTTCTATCTTGATTAAATACCTGGCAGAGTGCTTCTGCTTCTATGGCTGAGTTTCGATAATGAATAGCTATGCGCATTCCTTGGTGATGGCAATGTTGTGCAATAGCCGCGCCTACGCGTTTTCCAGCACCTGTTATTAGAACTACTTTCGAATTTGCTTTAGAATCGGACATATTGTCTTTACCTTTTATCTATAACGAATAATGATGCGAATAGGTACCACCGATTTACCTTGTTTTGATCCCACGCTGCAGACGAACAGCGAAGCGCTGATTCGTTGTATTGTAAAAGAGATCCGGCAGGATAAAACAAACTCGATAAGCTTTGCACGATTTATGGAGTTAGCTTTGTATGAACCGCACTTGGGCTATTATACAGCGGGTTTACATAAATTGGGTGAAAAAGGAGACTTTGTAACCGCCCCTGAAATTTCACCTTTGTTTGCTCAGTGTATGGGTAATCAATGTCAGCAAATTTTTTCGGAATTAGGTAATAGTGAGATATTGGAAATAGGCGCAGGGACGGGAAAAATGGCAAAAGATTTGCTGTTATTTTTAGAAAAAAAAGGAACATTACCCGTTTCCTATAAAATTTTAGAAATTAGTCCGAATTTAAAACAACGCCAACAGGAAATGCTAAAAGCACAGATTCCTCATTTATTTCCTTTGCTTGAGTGGCTAGCCGATTGGCCTGAAGTCCCGATAAAAGGGGTCATTATTGCCAATGAAGTGGTAGATGCATTACCTGTACATAAATTTTTATGGCGTGCTAACAGCGTACAAGAAATGCGAGTAAGCTACGATAAAGGTATTTTTTTATGGCATTTGCAATCACCACCCTATGAGCTTGGAAAAAAACTGAGTCAATTAAAATTAACCTATTTTAATGAAACAAGACGCTATGAGTCTGAGGTTTGTTTAGGTTTGGCCGATTGGATAAATAAACTGAGTTTGGTGTTAAAGCAGGGTTTAATAGTTATTGCTGATTATGGGTTTTCGGCGCGTGAGTATTACCATCCGGATCGCAGTCAAGGAACGTTGATGTGTTACTATCAGCATCGAGGTCATGCGGATCCCTTTCGTTTGGTTGGGTTGCAGGACATAACCGCTTCGGTTGATTTTAGCTTACTTACTCAATGCGCATTAGACTCCGGATTAAAACTAGCTGGCTTTACTTCGCAAGCGGCCTTTTTGATTAACAACGGTTTGTTACAGCGTATGGAAGAATGTTATAATAGGGCGCCATCGGCGGATATAAATCGACAGGTTTATTGTTTAACTTCACCGAATGAGATGGGAGAGTTAATAAAAGTAATAGGACTAACTCGTGAATATGAGTCGCCAAGGATACAAGGGTTTACACAATACGATAAGCGGACACGTTTATAAATTTATTTTAATGGGAATAAATAAGCGTTGTAAGGTAATTAGACTATCCTATAAAAAGAAAAATAAGGAAGAAGTTTATGTCAGTTAATACAGTTTTTTCTATCCCTAGAAAAATAACGGCTTTAAAAGATAATGTAGATGTTGTCGTTAAGAAGTTGAGTGATTTAATATATTGTACTGATAATTTAAATAATTTGAAAAACAAATCGGCAGAAAAAAACGTTGAATTACAAGATTGTCTAGCAATTTTAAAAGGGATGGTTAACGAAATTAATACCTTGGGTTCAAAACCTACCATAAGATATGGTAGCTAATAATTAGGCCTTATTTATGCTTCATTCAGAGCAAGAGATAAAAGTTGCTTTAGAAGTCAAGAGAATACTCGATGAAGGAATTAAGGAGGGCCCCTGGCAAGCCAATTTGTTTTTAAAGGGTATAAAAAAAAAATTAGAAGAATTGCGTGACCAGTTTGAATTAGGGGTAGGATTAGATCAAATTAAAAATGATCAATTGAATTATTTACCTTCTGCTAATGCCAACGATAGTGTAATTGAAGTTTATATTTCGCTTTATCAATCGCAAGGAAGTAATCTACATAAGTGGCAGGAGGTTCTTGCTTCTTTAGTCCGCTATTCCATGGGGCGCCCTATCTACAAAGATGAGAACGATGTGAAAGCAGCGACTCACTTAACCGACAGAAATCCTAATAATGCTTATGTCGTTGTTAAAGTAAATTCAGATGCAATTTTACTAGATTTAATGGAGCAGCCGCGCCTTGATCGAGAAGGCCGTAAGTTGATTATGTTGCGTGAAGGTGCTATTGCGCTGCATAATATTGTTCGTTTGGTGCATACCACAGGCCAATATAAATTTATTGGAAATTTTTTGGTTAAACAAACTTGAAGGTCGCTTTGCTATTTGAATGTAAGTTATACTCACGGCAATGGGATTTTCAGCAAGTGTCGCGAAATTGCGAGTTAAGCGGAAACGCCGCCGAAAATCCAAGTGTGAAGCGTATTATTTCAATAAAAAAATAACAATTACTTATGCCACCTTCTTCCGGTTCGCAACAACAATCAGGTGATAATTCACTGGCTCCTTTATGGATTATCGTTGGCCTTTTTGTTTTAGGGTGGTTGTTGTGGTCATTTTTTCATATACAAATCGTAGGCTTCACTCTGACGGTTAAAGCGTGGGAAGCGCATCTCGTTGCATTTTTTCTACCCCATCTTGCGTATTTGCCGGATGAAATAAAGCATTTGCCACCCGATCAAGTAGCGTTTTCGCAGCTTTTAGATATTAGTCGAGAAGTTGGTAGTTATTTACGATATCCCATTATTATTATCCTTATTATTTTGGCATGCATTATTTATTCCAGTCATATTAATTTACAGTTTAAAAAAACATATAACATGAAGTCGTTAACGGAGGCAGAACGAAAAAATTGGCCACAGATTTCTCCTGTGATCAAGCTTAATTTAGTCAAAGAAGATATTGATAAAGGCCCCTGGGCAATGGCCTTATCGCCTATGCAATTTGCAAAAAAGCATGCCTTGCTTCAAGAAGAAAAAACCATCCCCACCATGACGATGGCTTCTACGCAGCGTAACCAAACGACTGTGCAAATAAAGAGGGATGCGGCCTATCATATTTTTGTTTTGCAATTAGGTGATTATTGGCAAGGTATCCAACATTTATCGTCGAGTAATAAGGCTTTGTTTGCTATTTTTGCGGCGCGTGCTAATCGCGATCGAGAGGGTGCACATAAATTGTTGTTACAGATAGCTAAATCGACAGAAACGGGACGACTTAACTTTGCAGGTGTTGATGAGCTATGGGAAAAACATAAAAATAATAAAGCCGTCAATCAAATTATGCATAGTCATGCGTATGTTCTTACAGTAATGGCTTCGATGTTAGAATTAGCAAGAAAGGATGGTGTATTAGCTTCAGCTGATTTTTTATGGTTAAAGCCTACGGATAGATTATTGTGGTTTATGCTTAATTCTGTAGGACGGCAAACGGTTTTCCCTGAAGTGGCGGGGCCTTTTGCGCATTGGAATATTGAGCGCGCTATGGGAAGACGGTTATTGTTGCCCATGGTTGAAGAAGCGGTTAATGGTTTGGATGCGGCTATTAAAGAAATTTTATACATACCCGATTCAGAAAAAGGGTAGGGATGTCTTAACTTCAAGTGCAATGGGTATATACCCATTGCACTTGGAAATGCGAAATTGCATTTCCAAGTTTTCATCTCGCGATGGAGATTTTCAAGAGGAGAACCGCGATTCTCCTCTTGAATAACGGCGTGCCCCGCACCTATCTGTTGAATTAGCATTTCACTTTGTGGTGAATGACTAAAGATAGGTGCGGGGTACGCGTTAGGTGATCGGGATACCGCGCGCTCGAAATTAAAAAATTCGCAGCTTCAAGTACGAGCGGTATATAGTGAATTGAATTATAAGCGGGTAGTGGAAATTAGAATAAAAAAAAATGACCGTAGCTCTATTCGCGAAGCTTCTAATGAATAGTATTTTAAAAATAATCTTAGGGTTTATCTTTATATGGTTGCCATAGCACGCGGTTTAGAACAAAAACACGAGCAAGATCCACGCAAACTGTTACGGGATACACGTACGCTCGGACAGCGTTTTTTCGATTTTTTTAAAAATCCTCAGGGCGTTACTATTTTGTTAGTAGGCTTTGCTTCAGGTTCTTTCTTTATCCCAGGTATTGCTGATATTGTTTTTTTATTAGGCATTTTTTCTTTTTTTTATGCCTATACCCGTAAGACAGCACTACCGTTTCGTATGCCACAACGTGCACAAAAACTTGATTATAATGATTTGTTGCCGGGAAGTAATAAACCAAGAAAGGCGCGCGGTATTTGTTTGTTTGGTAATGAAATTTCTTCCGGAGAAGAGCTTTGGTTTAGCAACGATGATATGCGCACGCACTGTTTGATCTTTGGTTCTACAGGTAGTGGTAAAACAGAAGCTTTAATCTCTTTAGCTTTTAATGCCTTAGTGCAGGGCAGTGGTTTTATTTATGTGGATGGAAAGGGAGATAATAGTTTATTTGCTAAAATCTTTTCTATGGCGCGCTCAATGGGACGCGAGGACGATATTCTTGTTGTCAACTTTATGACGGGCGCGCGAGATATTGTTGGGCCGCAAGAAAAACGTTTATCGAATACCATGAATCCTTTTGCAAACGGTTCATCAAGTATGTTATCGCAGCTCGTAGTGAGTTTAATGGATGCGAGCAGTAATACGCCTGATGGAGACATGTGGAAGGGACGGGCGATTGTTTTCGTTGAAGCCTTGATGAAGTTGCTGGTTTATATGCGTGATCAGGGGGCTATTTTATTAGATGTTAATGTTGTCCGGAATTATTTTGAGTTATCGCGCGTAGAAAATATTGTTTTAGACAAAATTTTTCCGCGTGATGGTCAGGAACCCATGAGTTTAAATGAAGTTCCTGACGTTGTTTTAGAACCTATTACTAACTATCTGATTAACTTGCCAGGTTATGATAAATCAAAGAAAGGGAAACAAGTTTCTCAAGTATTAGAACAGCATGGCTTTATTACCATGCAGTTAACGCGTGTGTTTGGCTCCTTGGCCGATACTTATGGCCATATTTTACGAACGAATTTAGCGGAAGTCGATCTAAAAGATGTTGTGCTAAATCGTCGAATTCTGCTGGTTTTATTGCCTGCTTTTGAAAAGTCGCCCGACGAATTATCTAATTTAGGCAAGGTTATCATTGCTTCGCTGAAAGCCATGCTCGCAGCGGGTTTAGGCGAAGAAGTAGAAGGTGATTATCGCGATATTATTGAACGTAAACCCACCAATGCATTGACGCCTTATTTATGCGTACTCGATGAATATGGTTATTATGCGGTTCCTGGATTCGCCGTTGTTCCGGCACAGGCGCGATCGTTAGGTTTTTCGATTGTTTTTGCAGGACAAGATTTACCAGCCTTCCAAAAAGCATCAAAAGAAGAAGCCGCTTCTATTGGTGCAAACTGTAATATTAAGCTCTGTATGAAATTAGAAGATCCCTTAGAAACTTGGGACTTTTTCTCAAAAAGTGCGGGGGAAGCATGGGTTACGAAGGTAGATGCTTTTCAGACACGCCCTGAAAGCGTTCTCAATAATTATGCCGATACGCGTAGTGCATCCAGTGAAAAACGTGCACGGATTGATTTGTTAGATCTTAAAGAGCAGCGTGAAGGGGAAGCGCATATTTTATTTAAATCAAAAATTATACGCGCGCGCTTGTTTTACGCAAATCCGGAACCGGTGCAGCGTATGCGTTTGAATCAATTTTTAAAGGTAGGACTACCTGTTAATCGTGTTATGGTTGATTTACAACGTCGTTTATATGATTTTAATAAGATTATAGAAAAAGAAGCATTTTCTTTGGAAAAATTAGATGAGGCTTCTTTAGTTTCGAAATTGGCGGATATTTTGAATGCAGAAAGCGATCTGCAACCGATTGATGCCGCACTTTCTGCCTTGTTAACGATTCATAAGGCAAAAGAAAGTGATGTGGCAGAAATTATTATAGAAGAAGAAATTTTAGAGACGGGCGAGTTAAATTTATTTACCAAACTTAATGTTTCTGCCAAATTACAGTCGGTGCTTTTGGTTGACAATTTAGAGCCGTTTGCTGAACCTTTCCTAAACCGTAGTTTTACACAGGGACAGTTGGCTGTCATAGAAAAAGTATCGGGTAAATTTGAAAAACATGCCGTTAATATTGCCAGTGAAATCGTGAAAGATATGGCATTAGCAACCCATTATCCTCCTGTTATACAGAACATTTTACCGGCTGAGGAAGTGAAAAATGTTGTTGATGAATTGATTCAATGTATAGGGAAAGCGCGGGAAGAAGGCCAGAAAGAGAAATCTGATAGTTGATAGCCTTACTTCATGCTCATGTTACGCGGTAGGCAATGACGATGTGTTGTTATGCTTAATTCTTTAGCTCAATACGAAGGTATGTTTAATCATGAAACTATTTTATTGTTTTTTTAGTTTACTTTTTTTATTTATTTCTGGATGTGCGAGTCAGCGTTCGCCGTCAATATCTCTACCTGCTGTTCCGTCTTCTTTGGGTTGTCAAATGAGATATCAAAGCGATAACTTAAGAAAAAGCGGGGTCCAAGTAATAAAAGTAGGGGATGAGTTGCGGCTAATCCTGCCAAACTCTCGATTTTTTGTTAAAAATACAGCCACTTTGCAAGTGAGTTCTTATCCAGTTTTGAATGAAATTGTCGCGTTGCTTAATCAGACGAAGAACTTAGGTATTAATGTATTAGCCTATACCCCTTCTTTGGAGGATTTTACACCTAATACAAGTTTGGCTCAGCAACAAGCCCAAGTTGTGGTGAATTACTTTTTACAGCAAGGGTTAAATACGCGCCTTATCCTGGCGAGTGCTTGGAAAGGAACGAGTGATAGACAAAAACAAGGGACAGGAAGCTTTAGTGATGACTCGCCCGGTATTTTTTCCGTTGAAATTAGAACTAGGCTTTTACAGCCGGAGGATAGTCAATGATAAACAAAATCTTGATCTTTATATACCGCTCGTACTTGAAGACGCGAACGTATTAAAATTCACAGCGAGCGGTATACCCGATTACATGACGGGCAAAAGCTAAGCTTTTGCACCGTCATTCAAGGAGAGAATCGCGGTTCTCTCCTTGAAAATCCTCATCGCGCAAAGAAATCACTTCAAGTTGCGTGTTCGCAACTTGAAGTGCAATGGGTATATACGCTTGTACTTGAAGAAGATGAAATGGTGCTAAAACAATTCCTTATAGTGTATAAAATGATTGTAGACGAATAATTAAATAATACATTTAAAACTAGCTTTTTCTAATAAGACTGGGTTATAGTTCATTCAAATAAATGCTAAATGACGAGGGGTAAGGTGGCCAGCCGAATTGACTTAGTTCGATCACGTAAAGGATTTTATCGGGGTAATTATAATCGAGTTTGTATCGGGCTGTTAATTGCTTTGGTGATTATCTTTTTACTTACTGGTTTAGTGGTGTATCTTACTATTTTTCGTCCGGTTTCAGATTTTTATGCCACTTCTATGGATGGAAAGATAACTCGCTTAGTCTCTCTAGATTCGCCTATGCGAGCGAGTGCTTAGTTAATAAAAATAATTTAAGAGAGATAATAATGAAAGAAGATGCACTTCAAGTCGTTACGTTACGAAATGAATTCTATCGTGATAATTATCGGAAAGTTGTAGCTGCCTTACTCGTTAGTTTTTTTATTATCTTAATTCTAGCCGGCGCGCTTTTTTATATTGTGACGAATCCTCCTGCGCCTCGTTACTTCGCGACCACAAATGATGGTCGTATTGTGCCACTTATTCCTTTCGATCGTCCTAATCTATCCAATTCAGCTGTTTTAGAGTGGGCCAACACAGCGGCGGCAGCTACTTATAGTTATAATTTTGTTAATTATCGGCAAGCTTTACAACAAGCGGCTGATTATTTTACCCCCGAAGGTAAGCAAATGTTTTTTAATGCTATAAAAAGCTCAAATAACTTGACTGCGGTGATAGCAAAGAAATTAATTGTATCTACTGTAGCAACCGGGGTTCCTGTCGTATTAGAGCAAGGTGTTATGTTAGGTCGTTATACATGGAAAGTGCAAATTCCGATGTTAATTACTTTCCAAAGTGCCAGTCAATTTTCCCAACAGTCCGTTACGGTGACAATGGTTATTGTACGTGTTTCACCTTTAGAATCGCCACGTGGTATCGGCATTGCTCAATTCATTGTATCAGGAGGCGGCGGTATTACCGGTTAAAACCATGAATAGACCTCTTTTTAAATGGCATCATGGACTTCATTGTATTTATTTTCTTGTAGGGATATTAGTGTTAAGTGGATTACTCTGCGCTACTGCAAAAGCTGCAGCGAATCCGAATACACAAAATCAAGTGGCTTCTACGGGGACTACTTCTTCAGAGTCGAGCGGCGATGCGAATAACGAGTCGGTGTCGGTACAGGCGCTTAATAAGGCAGCGTTTGGCTCTATGACACAAACCATGCTGCCTATGACCCCTCTGCAGATTCAACGATTAAGGCAATTGTTCAACCAGACACAAGCAGCGGCTGTAACAACACCCGGTACGCCGCCGCGTCCAACAATTTCTTCGCAATATGTAAAGCTTGAACCCGGTGCTACACCCACTGTTATTCGTTTAGCGCAAGGTTATGTGACAACAGTGGCATTTCTGGATGCGACAGGCCAACCATGGCCGGTAGATAATTATGATATCGGCAATCCGCAGTCGTTTAATATTCAGTGGGATAAAAAAAGTAATTTATTAATGATACAAGCCACTGCTTTGTATAGTGTAGGTAATCTTGCGGTACAGCTACGAGGTTTACCTACGCCTGTGATGGTGACTTTAGTCTCCGGCCAAAAGGCGGTAGATTATCGTATTGATTTACGTATCCCTGGTAATGGTCCAAACGCTAAAGCACTTCTAGGACGAAGCTTGCCTGAAAGTGCTGATCCTACTTTATTAAATATTTTAGAGGGGGTTGCGCCAAAAGGAAGTTCAGCGCTCAAGATTTCTGGTGGTCCTGCACAAGCATGGTATGGCAGTAATCATCTTTATTTACGAACCCGCTTAACACTAATTTCACCCGCATGGATTGCGACAATGTCCAGCCCTGATGGAATGAAAGCTTATGAAATGCCGAAAACGCCGCTTATTTTAGGTTTTCAAGATGGTCAATCTATACAATTAAAAGTCGAAGGGTTTTAAGTATTCCTATGAATCTTAAATTACAAAATGTTACCGCATTATTTAAAAATGTACGCACGCGAACTATTATTATAGTTACCGTATTGATCCTGTTAGCCGGGCTTTTATTAGGCTTAGGTCGTTTAATGAATAGAACAGCACCCGCTGATTCTTCTATTCAATTAAAAGATACGCCAAACATACAATCTGTTCCGGGTGGACTTGATAAACCACCCTCTGCAGATTATCAACATCTTCAGCAACAACAGAATCTTCAACAAGCAGACATTGCTGCAAAAACAGGTGCTAGCGCCATTCCGACTTTGTTGGATAGTTCTCAGTTTAATCAGCTTCAACGAAATCAAGGTGCAAATGGCTGCTGTTCCCCTTGTTCTTGCTGTGGGACAAATTCAGCTTGTGGAAGTCAAACTGCTCAGCGTGGCGCGGCATTGTTACAACCTAGTCAGCTGCGATCTGGAACGTTAGTTTATGGTACGCATGGTAATGTGATAGGTCGTTTAGGACCTGATGGAAAGGTACGTAATAAAAATGGTGAAATTATAGGGCAAGTTGGCCCTGATGGCTTAGTTCGTGCAGCCGATGGCTCTGTCATTGGTAGTGCTGCTGTTTCTGCTGCAGGCGATCCTGTTTATGATGCAACAGGCCATTTGATCGGTCATGTTGGGATAGATGGGAAGGTACGTGATGGGCAAGGGCGAATTATTGGGTTGGCAGCTGCGGATGGAACTGTTCGTGATCTTAAAGGTGCTGTTATTGGGCGTGCTGTTAATCCTAAATTAACAAATTCTGGCACGGGCGTACGTGTTTATGATGCACAAGGTCATTTATTAGGGACAGTCGGAGCGGATGGCAAAGTGCGAGACGCCAAAGGCAATGTCATCGGCGAACTTGGTGCAGATGGTATCGTGCGAGATGCAACTGGAAAAATTATAGGGAAGACAGGTGTTAATACTGTAGGTGCGCCGGTTTATGATGCGCAAGGTCATTTCTTAGGAACAGTCGGAGCGGATGGCAAAGTACGAGATAGCAAAGGCAATGTCATTGGTGAAGTCGGAGCAGATGGCATTGTGCGCGATGCCAGTGGAAAAGTTATAGGAAAAACAGGTGTTAATAGCGTAGGTGCATCGGTTTATGATGCGCAAGGTCATTTGCTAGGGACAGTTGGAGCGGATGGTAAAGTGCGAGATGCTAAAGGCAATGTCATTGGCGAAGTCGGTGCAGATGGTATCGTGCGTGATGCGGAAGGTAAAACAATAGGACGCGCTTATGTGAAAGGCGTTACTAATAGGCCAGCTATTATTCCTGGAATGCCAGTTTATGATAATCAAGGTAAATTAATTGGGACTGTAAGTGCAGATGGGCGTGTGCGTGATTCTCATGGGAAAGTATTAGGTACATTGGATCAAGATGGAACTTTACGTGGTGCTAATGGAAAGATACTTGGAAAAGTCGGTGCTACTTCGCCTGGAACACCTATTTATGATAGTCAAGGCCATTTAGTGGGTACTGTTGGCAGTGATGGAATTGTCAGGGATAGTCAAGGAAAAGCAATTGCAACTATCGGCGCAGATGGTATTGCGCGTGATGCACTGGGTAATCCTTTAGGAAGTACGACACCGCCTACTACTTCTCAATCTAGTACAGGTAATATTACTAATCCTGCCTTAGGCAATACATCACAAGCCGCTGTGAGTTTATTGCCAAATGCATCGGATAATCCAAATCCGGAATTACAAGCTATTTTAGATAGACAAGCGCAGCAAATCTCGGCACAGAAAGCCGAACAGTTACAACAACAAATGCAGTCGTCAATGTCTACACAAGCTTCTCAATTATTTGTAGCATGGGGCTCTCCAACACAGCAATATGTTGTAGGTACTCCTCCTACTATTTCTGGTCAAATGTCGGCAGGTACTATGACAGATTCTACTTCTGGCATAGCAGGCGCGCCACCTGCGGTCAAAGCGGGGACGATCATGTATGCGGTGTTATTAACAGCCGTAAATAGCGATGAACCAGGTCCTGTATTAGCAGAAATTGTGCAAGGTAAATTTAAAGGTGCGCGGATAATTGGTACCTTAAGCAACCAAGGAAAAAAAGTTTTACTTTCATTCAATACCTTAACCTTACCTAAACTTCCACAGAGTATTACTATTAATACGGTGGCTATCGATGAGAGTACTGCACGAACTGCTTTATCAAGTTATACAAATAACCATTATTGGTTGCGGTATGGCACTTTATTTGCTTCCGCTTTTATTCAAGGTTATGGACAATCCTTTTTAAATACAGGTTCTCCTTATGCAGGGTCTATTATTATTGGCCCAACTCCCGTAGTTCCACCATTAAGTCCTAAAGCGAGAGTGTTTGTTGGTTTAGGCCAAGTGGGTGTTCAATATGCATCTGCTCTAGGAAGTGTTTTCAGTACGCCGCCTACGGTGCATGTCTATTCAGGTACACCGATGGGTATATTATTTCTTTCTGATTTACCAGCAATACCTGAGTTGACTAAATAGTTTGCAAATGTTTTTTAATATGAGGCTATGATGGATAAAAAAACTTATAATCTAAACGATGAAGAAGAATACCAATTTCAAGAACCTGAGTCTGGAACGCATTTTTCGACAGCAAATAGTGTACCGAGTGAGGGGACAAATTTTTTTGAACGCATAAAGCGCCAACATATTATTTTAGGTTTTATTTTTGTTTTTCTTATTTTTGGAGCCTATAAATTACTTAATGGTTTTTTTCACGTAATTAGCAGACAGCAAATGGCTACAAAAGTTCAAAAGGTAGTTCCTAAAATTGAAGATACCCAGCCTAATTTAAATAGTAAATCCGATATAACGAGTAGTCGTTTAGATAGTCTAGCACAGGGGCAGTTAGGAATTCAGTCAGCGTTGCAAGCGTTGGATTCACAATTATCAGGCATGCAAACGACGCTGGCTAATTTAGGTTCTCAGCTTACACAAGTAAATGATGAGATCCAAAGTCTTCATGCGGCGCAGGAAACGTTAATTCAAAATCAGGTAAAGCCTGTAAAAAAAGTAGCAGAAAAGAAAAAAGAAGCCCCTAAAGCTATTTATTATGTTCGTGCGATTATTCCTGGTCGAGTTTGGTTAACTACTCAAGAAGGTTCAACACTTACTTTGGGAACCGGTGACAAATTGCCGGGTTATGGGCTTGTCGACTCTATTAACCCAGAGCAAGGAACGGTGACTTTAAATTCGGGTGCTGTTATAGGCTATAGTCCGGATGATAAATAACTATGTACATAAAACTATACTCACAGCAATTGATTTTTCGGCAAGTGCCGCGAAGTTGCGAATTGAGCAATATCACAGCCAAAAACTCAAGGGCGAAGCGTAGAAAACTTATTAGAAACTTTAGTCTATTGTTTGTCTGCCTTCTGCTGGGAGGGTGCTCTAATGTGCACTTTCCTCGTCTGGAAACTATGTTAGTCACTGTGACAAATGAGTTTCCTAATATTTATCATTTAATCACGGCTACGGCTTATGTAATGGGTATTGCTTTTATTTTTCGTGGGGTTTATCAACTCAAGGTATACGGTGATCTACGCACGATGATGTCTGTACAAACTAATTTTAAAGCGACCATGATGGTATTTTTTGCAGGCGCTGCGCTTTTATATACACCGACGGCATTTAAAAGCATGATGCTAACAACCTTTGCAACAACCAGTATTACCGATCCCATGAGTTATCATTCATCTAAGGGTATTTGGAGTCCTGCTGCCTCACAAGCTATTTTGCGCTTTATTCAATTAATAGGTACTATTTCTTTTATTCGGGGTTGGGTTTATTTGACGCATACGTCTAATCCTAACGGTCGCAGTTCATTTGGGAAGGCAGCGACACATATTGTTGCAGGTTTATTAGCTATTAATATTGAAGGGACACGCGAGATGTTACAAGCAAGTTTTGGTATTTATTAGTACCGCTCGTACCAGAAGCGGCGAGCTTTTTAAGTTGAAAGCGAGCGGTATCCCGATCACATAACGGGCATCTCGCACCTATCTTTAGTAATTCACCACAAAGTGAAATGCTAATTCAACAGATAAGTGCGGGGTGCACCGTTATTCAAGAGGAGAATCGCAGTTTTCCTCTTGAAGATATCCATCGCGAGATGAAGCATCTTGGAAATGCGAAATCGCATTTCCAAGTGCAATGGGTATATACTTACAGTAATTGGATTTTGGGGAAAGGCGTTGCGAAAACAAAGCAACCTTCCTTTATGTAAAATATATGAGAGTTGAGCGGCGTTGCCGCCAAAAACTCAAGTGCGAAGAGTATACTTAGGTGTATTATTGGTTATTAGTTGGGAGATTTGCATGAATAATAAATACTTCATAAAGAAGTTAGCCAATCGTCTTTTAATTTGGCAAGCAAAATTAGCCATGTTTACGGTCCCTTTTATGTATGTAGAACTGGCTAATGCAACGACGCCTGTCACCGACTTGGGATCGGTAGCAAGTACATTGACAAGTTCCTTTTCAAATTTGGCTAAGTTGATTACGGCAGGTGCTTATATGGCGGGTATAGGGTTTGCTATGGCATCGATGTTGAAATTTAAAGCGCATAAAGATA
The DNA here is from genome assembly GCA_040390025.1 of Pseudomonadota bacterium. Lineage (GTDB taxonomy): Bacteria > Pseudomonadota > Gammaproteobacteria > Diplorickettsiales > Diplorickettsiaceae > JAVHYG01. The sequence continues at coordinate 209,100 of JAZJZD010000009.1, forward strand.
ATCCGACACAAATTCCCATTGGTACGCCTATAGCGCTTTTATTCATTGGCGCGGCATTGATATTTTTACCCAATATTTTTGGTATTGCTGGAAACACCATATTTGGTGGAACTGGCGGAGCCGGTGGTGTATATGGTGTTACTGGTTTATCTGGATCGCCGTAATAGTTTTTTTTATTTTAAAGGAGTTTTTAATTAGGGTGTGCCCTCATTTAGTGAGGATGAGTCAAAAAGCGTGATTTTTTGAGTATCGTAACGGAGCATACTTGCATGTATGTGAGTAACGAGACACAGAAAATACCGCAGTTTATACTCACAGCAATTGAGTTTTTGGTAAGGTGTCGCGAAAACGAAGCAACCGCAGTGTATAAAACATACATGAGGATTGCGAGTTGAGCGGCAACACAGCCAAAAATCCAAGTGCGAAGAGTATATGATCATCATCGTGCCAAATGACGACGTTACCCTTATCAAGCCCCGTAAGAAAGGGGTAATAGATGCATTTTTGTAGTTTCGATAATAGATTGTATGTCATTGGGTTAATATCTTTGGAGAAGAATAATAATGAAAAATAAATGCTTCAAAAAGAAGCTAGTACACCAAATTTTAGCGGGTGGAACTCAGCTGACAATGTTTGCCACAACCCTTTTTTATAGCTCGTTCGCAAGTGCAGGTACAGAAGCGACTAGTTTAGGGTCGGTAGCAAGTACATTGACAAGTTCTTTTTCAAATTTGGCTAAGTTGATTACGGCAGGTGCTTATATGGCGGGTATCGGATTTGCCATGGCATCGATGTTGAAATTTAAGGCACATAAAGATAATCCAACACAGATTCCCATTGGTACACCGATTGCGCTTTTATTCATTGGCGCGGCATTGATATTTTTACCCAATATTTTTGGTATTGCTGGAAACACCATATTTGGTGGAACTGGCGGAGCCGGTGGTGTTTACGGGGTTACTGGTTTAGCTGGGGCTCCTTAAGCAATTGTTTACTTTTATGTGTAAAGGGTTTTCTAAATTAAAACCCTTTGCTTAAAAAGTGTGCTATTAGAGGGGGTCTTCAATTGTGCTAGGATGAGTCAAAAAGTGTTGTTTTTCGAGAGCGTGACGGAATACTTAAGCGTATGTGAGTAACGCAACATAGAAAAACGGCGCTTTTTGGCCATCATCGTGCAACTGAAGACTCCCTCTTAGAAAAAGGTTGATTTCTAAGAAAAAATACTAAGGGTAGCTGTATTTTCATGCACGAAACAAAAAATGGTTACAAAGCAAATTTTTTTAAATTTCAGCGGGTATTGTTTGCAATTATCGCCGCTTTAATTACAGGAAGCTATACGGCGATTGTCTATGCCGATGGGGTAAAGACCTTAGGTGATATGGCCTTAACAATAACTTATTCATTTTATGGCTTATCTAAGTTAATTACTGCGGGTGCTTATATGGCCGGTATGGGTTTTGTGATGGCTTCTATGCTCAAGTTTAAAGCGCATAAAGATAATCCAACACAAATCCCCATTGGTACGCCTATTGCACTTTTGTTTGTAGGGTCTGCACTGATTTTTTTACCGCATATTTTTATTATTGCGGGCGAGACTGTTTTTGGGGATACCAGCGGGGCAGCAGGTATTTATGGTACAACTGGTTTAGCTATTAATTAAAAGAAAAACGTGTATCCATCACTTAAATTAAATGTGAACCCCGAAGGTTGGCGGCTTTTTATGCGTCGCAAGCTAGATCAGCGTTTTACTGATTTTAGCCAAAAGGTCTTTCGCCGTGATCAGTATGCCTGTCGGTTTTGTGGATTTAAGTCGGAAAAGCATCAGGAAATTATTAATATTGATCAGAATTATTTTAATAATAAAGCTTCAAATTTAGTAACGGCTTGTGGTTTTTGCACACAATGTTTTTTTATAGAAACAGCAGGAGCCGGTGGATATGGCGGCGGCGTATTAATTTATTTACCTGAGATATCACAAAACCATCTTAATGCTTTGTGTCATATTCTATTTATGGCAATGAATAATAATACAGAATATAAAGAATCGGCTCAAAATGCTTATCGTGATCTTAAGTCACGTTCGCAAATTATAGAAGCCGAGTTAGGCGAGTCAATGCATGAGCCTGCTCAATTTGGACAGTCTTTAATTGAATCGGGTGAAAGGGGTGTACTTGCCAAAGAAGTTTTTGCGCCGATTCGTTTACTTCCTTCGCGCGCGGGATTTAAAATGGGCATTGGAAATGAATTGGATGCCACTCCTGGAATCTTAGAGTAAGGTTATGGCTAAATTTTTCAATTCTTTTTTGGATGGCATCGATACTTTTCTTGCTTGGCTTAGCACTTCGCTTAAACAAACAACAGAATCTTATTGTGATCTAGAAACAGCAGATAGCCCTACAGTTATTGTAGCGCATGATGGTTCGTTGATCTCTTTAATCAAAATTTCGGGTGTTACACAGCTCATTGGAACCAGTGAATTTGAGCGTTTACATGAAGGCTTAACGCTGAGTTTGCAAACCGCATTATCACGCTCTGGACACGCGCTTCAGGTGTTATTTCATTATGATCGGCAGGTTGTTTCTGACTTAATTAAAGATACCCTAGAGCCTGGACAGCAAACGAGTGAACGCTTAGGTTTAAATCTAGCCGATTTATTTAAAGAACGGATTTCCTTTCTTTCTAAACACTGTGCTTATGAAAGTGTTTATTTTGTTTTATGGACCCGTCCTATGAGTTTGACAGCGGAGCAATATCAACGTGCTTCCAAGGACAAACTTAAGTTTATTCGGGATAAGAAAGTCCCTCCTTTTCAGATTACACAAAATGTGATTGCGGCTATCCCAGATTTACGCGATACGCATGATGCATTTATCCGTTCCGTTCTTCATGATCTTGCCACTTTGCATATTGCGGCTAATCTTTTAGAAGTGCATGACGCTATTCATGCGATTCGATCGGTGACTGATCCGGGTTTTACGGATAAAAATTGGCGCCCTTCATTACCAGGCGATAAAGTATCCGTTAAAGAATACGACCGATCGCAAAATACGATTTCGGATCTCCTTTGGCCCTCATTAGCACGCCAAGTATTGCCGAGAGATGCTGAGAATCTTGATTTAAGAACGGTACGGCTGGGTGATAAAATCTATTCTTGCATTTTTATTGATTTGTTACCCAAGGAAATAAAGCCCTTTAATGCCTTATTACAACGTACCTTAGCGGCAAGAATTCCTTGGCGAATTTCATTTTTTATTGAAAGTGATGCTTTACGGACTATAAAACTAAAGTCGGTATTGGCATCGGTATTAAGCTTTTCATCGGCACAAAACCGTTTGCTCAGTGACGCCAATAATCTATTACAATATGTGGCGATTAATACCGACGATGCCGTTGTACGTTTACGTGTAGCCGCGTGTACTTGGGCTCCCGAGGGTCAACTTCCTTTATTACGAACGCGTGCGGCGGAATTAGCAAAAGCCATTGAGGGATGGGGTTCTTGCGATGTATCGGAAGTATCGGGTGATCCTTTTGGCGGATTGGCTTCAACGATGTTAGGGATATCTGCCCACAGTGTTGCGACACCGACGATTATCCCTTTTTCTCAAGTCGTTTATATGTTGCCGATTACACGTCCTGCGTCACCGTGGAAAACAGGTGCCCAGTTATTTCGAAGTCCAGATGGGAAACCCTGGCCTTTCCAACCGGGTTCCAGTGAACAAACAACCTGGATTGATTTAATTTATGCACGGCCAGGTTCTGGTAAATCGGTACTTTCCAATACCTTAAATTTAGCACTTTGCTTAGCCGGTGGATTGCAACGATTACCCCGAATTGCCATTATCGATATTGGTCCTTCGAGTAGCGGGCTTATTTCATTGTTGCGTGAAGCACTTCCATTAGAACATCGTCATTGGGTTGCTTATCATCGTCTACGCATGACGGCGGACTATTCTATCAACCCGTTTGATACGCAATTAGGCTGTCGTTTTCCAACGCCACAAGAGCGGAGTTTTTTAGTTAATTTTTTAACTTTATTAACAACGCCTTTGGGTGCATCTAAACCGTATGATGCGATTTCTGATATGGCAGGACTTGTTATTGATGAACTTTACAAAAATCTGGCAGATGACGAAAAACCTTATCCTTATACCGCAGGGATTGAGCCGTTAGTCGATGGAATTTTAGAAGAAATGGGTTTTATTCCCGATCAACTGACTACCTGGTGGGAAGTTACGGACGCTTTATTTATTTCAGGTTTTCCGCATGAAGCGATGCTGGCGCAACGTTATGCCATGCCTTTATTAGCCGATGCAGCATCGATTTGTCGTACACCTATTATTGAAGATCTCTACGGAAAAATTACAGCGCCTACGGGTGAATCTTTAATTAATGCGTTTGCACGTATGATTTCCAGTGCGATTCGCGAATATCCTATTTTATCCCGTGTAACACGTTTTGATTTAGGGGAAGCACGTATTGTTTCGTTAGATCTTGATGAAGTAGCGAAAAGTGGCGGTGATGCGGCGGATAGACAGACAGCGGTAATGTATATGTTGGCGCGCTATATATTGGTACGCCATTATTATTTAAGTGAAGAAAATATTAGCGATATCTCAAGTCAGTATCGTGATTATCATAAACAGCGTATTGCTGAATTACGAGAAGATCCAAAACGTATTGTTTTTGATGAATTTCATAGGACTTCAAAAGCAAAAGCAGTACGCGATCAAGTCGTTGTTGATATGCGTGAAGGCCGTAAATGGAATATTCAAATTGCTTTGTTATCGCAGTCTTTAGATGATTTTGATGAAGTAATGATAGAGTTTGCTACCTCTATTTATATTATGGATGCAGGGCCTGCACAGTCTGTGGAAAAATCAGCCAAGATATTTGGTTTATCGCCGACGGCGACTATTGCTTTGCGAACGCGTGTGCATGGACCGAGAGAAGGCGGAGCGACTTTTTTAGCTCAGTTTGCAACAAAGGAGGGGATGAATACCCAATTGCTTACTTTAACGTTAGGACCTATTGAGTTATGGGCGTTTAGCACAACCGTGGAAGATGCTAATTTACGTAATAGACTTTACCATCACTTAGGACCTGTAGAAACACGGCGTGTATTGGCGCGCTTATTTCCTAACGGTAGTATTAAAAAACTGGTAGAAAAAAGGTTGGCTAATTTGAAAGAGGAGCAAGGATTGATTACGGAGGATTCACGTTTGGGACTGGTTGACCAAATTGCTGAAGAGATAGTCGAAGCTTATACTAAGAATCCAGATCTCCAGTCCCTACCGATTTAGGGACTAATATACTTTTTTATAGTTAATTTTCTTATTTTCATATAATTTCCATTTAAGTAGAATAGTTATTCTTTTTATTATTATCTATTAGCTTAGTTCTGGAAAGAGTTTTGTCTGTACTAAATGTGGATAGAAATAGCCATTGGTAGTAGGAAAATTTTTTTAATTCGCGGTAGATATATTAAGACAAATAAAACATTATTCATTAATATTAATAATTTTAAACCCATGGATGATAATTTTAAATTAAAAGAAGATAGAGATCCCTTTGTTTTTATTTCCCACAATCAAGATGAAGTACAGGCGCTTACCCAAGAGGAATTAAAGGAGTTTAGAAAGGGTAATAGCGATATTAACCTTCAGCTTAAGCGTGATATCGAGATGCTTGCTCAAGCTATTGTTTATTACGGTTCTCTAGAATCGGATAAAGTTAAAGCGCGTACTCTTTTAAAATGCATTTTATTGCTTTATTTTGGTGATATTTGTTATCGTGATTTTCGCGATAACAAGTTTTATTCTTGGAATAAGTTAAACGCTTATTCTAATCTAGACTCTTTTCCAATTGCTTCTGTTTTACTGCATGGCAGTAGGGCGCTCATCGAATTTCCTTCTGAAATAAGTTACCGCCTCATCGATTGGCTTATTACTGATAAATCGAGTTGGCGCTATATGGCAACCCACGGAATTATTGAGCTTAAGGATAATGAGACGGAAAAATTAGAAAGTGGTCTTATTAAACATTTAAAAGAAGTGAAAGTGAGTTTATTGAGCACAGCGATTAGTACGGTTGCCAAACCTATGAATGCTTTAATAAGTTTGTTTGGTACTACGGCGCGTTGTATATTTTCATCTGTATCAACCGAGAGTACAGAAGTCAGTGCATCGGAAATTGCTTGTCTAGAAGCTAACAACATTGCGCAACATTATGGAATTAATCTTGCTTTAGGCGGCGTAGGGAAAAAAAATTTTTTTTCAAATAAAACGATTAGTAATAATGGAGAACATGGTCATCTCTATCTTTGTTATGATTCCGGAAATGGAGAATATGCCGGTTTGCTGTTAGGTATTGAGCAATCGGCACCCGGCAAGAGTGATCAATATGGTGGTGTTCACGATTCTGTGGCTAGTAAAAAAAATTATAGTGCATCTGGTGGCGATTTTTTTTTTAAAAATCCGGAAGAATCAGCTTATGATGCTTTATATGTGGGTTTAAAAAAACTTCCCTTTGCAGGTTATTACGATAATATTTGGAATACTATTTCTAATGAGAATTTTATTGTAATTCAAAAAGCTTATAAAAAAGCAAGTGCATTACTCGATCTTCTGTCTAAAAACGAGGGTTTAAGTTTTATTCGGGACATTGTTTCTTCATCCGGTAAACAGGCTAGCAATGACTTTGAGGAATTATTTAGCTATTATTTTAAAAAAAATTCTAAAAAATATTTTATTTCGCAGAACCTAGAACAAGGTTTTTTTAAAGAAAAAACTCAAGAGCTAGCTTATGTGGCCGCTATGAAAATGTTTGGTTATAATAAAAGCTAAAGCTAATGAGTCATTATGGAGTAATTATTTCAATCCGTAATGCATGGATTTCTGTACCTACTATATTTCCAAGCGCCGCATAGACAAGTTTATGACATTCTACAAGCGGTTTATTTGCAAAGAGAGGAGAGGCTATTCGCACTGCAAAATGACCAGCACCCTGTTCAGCGTGTCCAATATGTTGAGCGCCCTCGTCGATAATCTCTAGAAAGGTAGGGACAAGTGCTTGGAACAATTTTTTATGCAGGATAGATGCACGGGGATCGGTGTTATTAGTAGTTTTCATGTTTTTTCATCCGATTGGATATAGCGGCCAAGGTAAATGGCTTGGATTAAAATAAATAAGAAAGTTATTCCCAAAAGTCCAAATAATTTAAAATTAACCCAGGTATTCGTATCAAACGAATAAGCAACCCATAGGTTAATGCCGCCCATCAGTGTGAAAAAAATAATCCAATTTCTATTGAGGGCCGACCATATTTGCGAAGGCAGGGTGATATTGGTTTCTAGAAGGCGTTGTATAAGTGGCTTTTTACCAAAATACTGCGAAATAAGGGCTGCACAAGCTAATAACCAATAAAGTGCGGTCGGCTTCCATTTTATGAATAGTTCGTTATGGAACAATAAGGTACTACCGCCAAATAATAGGATGAGGACAAGACTAATAAGTTGTATACTAGGCAGCGATCGATGTTTCAACCAGTAGCCTATTACTTGAAAAAGACTGATAAAAATAGCGGCTACGGTAGCAATATAAATGCCAAAAAACTTGTAAACAAGAAAAAAAGCGACAATAGGTAAAAAATCAAAAAGTAATCGCATCTGGATTGGAATGCTAGGCTAAATGGCCTCTAGTATATAACAGTGTTCTTGGTTTAGGAAAGAGATCCCGTGAGCCAATTTTTTAAAATTCATCCTGAAAATCCACAGCTTCATTTAATTCGCCAAGCTGCCCTGCTATTAATAGCAGGGGGCCTTATTGTTTATCCGACGGATTCGGCTTATGCCTTGGGCTGTCAAATGAGTAATAAAGGTGGTATTCAGCGCCTTCGACGTATTCGTGAATTAGATGACAAACACTGCTTAACGCTTTTATGTCGCGATATTTCTGAGATTGCAACGTATGCTCAGCTTGAAAATCCAATTTTTAGGTTATTAAAAGCTAATACGCCAGGTCCTTATACTTTTTTATTGCCTGCAACAAGTGAGGTGCCGCGATCTATCGTGAACGTTAAACGTAAAACCATAGGGGTACGTATTCCTGATAACAAAATTGTGCACGCACTCTTAGAGATGTTAGAGGAACCTTTAGTAAGTAGTACTTTAATCTTGCCTGGATCGGAGCTTCCTTTGTTAGAACCCGAAGCGATGCGTGATATGCTAGGCAAACGTATTGATTTAATTATTGATGGTGGGGCGTGTGGTATAGAGCCCAGTACTGTGGTCGATTTAGTGGGAAGTTTGCCTAAGATCGTCAGGAAAGGGAAGGGAGATATTACTCCTTTTCAACTGTAAGCGAGTAAGACGAGAAAACTATCTAATTTATTGACTTTAATTAATAAAAATTAAGAGTGATTTATGAAAGAAGTTCGTACACGTTTCGCTCCAAGCCCTACAGGCTATTTACATATCGGTGGTGTCAGGACAGCCTTATATGCTTGGTTATACGCGAGAAAAAAACAGGGACAGTTTATTTTACGTATCGAGGACACCGATTTAGAACGTTCAACCTCTGAAGCGGTAGATATTATTTTGGAAGGTTTACAGTGGTTAGGCCTAGATTATGATGAAGGGCCTTATTATCAAAGTGCCCGATTGGCACGCTATAAAGAAATATTAGAAAAGTTGTTGGCAGAAGGTAAAGCGTATCGTTGTTATTGCACAAAGGAGCGTTTAGCAACGTTGCGTACAGAACAAGAACAGCGGAAAGAAAAACCGCGTTATGACGGTCATTGTAGAGATCGCAAGGCCATTATTCCTAATCAACCTTATGTTATCCGGTTTCGTAATCCATTAACGGGGAAAGTCGTTTTTGAGGATCAGGTTCACGGAGAAGTGACTTTTAAAAATGAAGAGCTTGATGATTTAATTATTGCTCGTAGTGATGGATCGCCTACCTATAATTTTACCGTGGTTGTTGATGATTGGGATATGAAAATTACGCATGTTATTCGTGGCGATGATCATCTGAATAATACACCGCGTCAAATTAATTTGTTGTTAGCGTTAGGCGCGCCTTTGCCGATTTATGCACATGTACCGATGATACTCGGTTCTGATGGAAAAAAACTTTCTAAACGTCACGGTGCCGCCAATGTACTGCAATATCGAGATGAAGGTTATCTACCCGATGCCTTATTAAATTATTTAGTAAGATTAGGTTGGTCGCATGGTGATCAAGAAATATTTTCTCGCCAAGAAATGATTCAGTATTTTGATAGTGCAGATTTAAATAATTCCCCGGCAGCGATTAATCCTGAGAAATTGGATTGGCTAAATCAGCATTATTTGAAAACGGATGAACCAGAAAAGATAGCTGTATTATTAGGGAAAGCGCTGCAACGATTAGGGGTTAATACGGTAGAAGGTCCGGATTTAAAGGATGTTGTTATTCTGCAGCGTGATCGTGTTAAAACCGTGAATGAAATGGCTGAAAAAAGTCGTTTTTTTTATGAAGCTTATCCTCAGGAAAAAGTATTTCCCGAGGAAATTTTGTTGGCATTAAAAGCTTTGCACGTTAATTTTAGCCAGCTTGAAGATTGGACAGATGAAGCTTTACATCGCATGCTCTTGGAGACGGCGGAACAATTTTCTTTAAAACTTGGGAAACTAGCCCAGCCTTTACGTCTGATCATAACAGGAACCAATGTTTCTCCGCCGATGAATTTGACTTTACGTTTGTTGGGTAAGAAGGAAGTATTAGATCGAATGGAAAAAGGACTTCGAATAAGTACGCATTGAAGTTAGCGCTATATTGAAAATAAACGGGGTCCGACTACTTAAAAAGTAGCACATCTAGGATGGATCGAGAAGCGTTGTTTTTCGAGTAGCATGGAGCTACTTAAGCGTATGTGAGTAATGCAACACAGAAAAACAACGCCTCTTGACTATCATTATGCAATCGAAGACACTTTCTTAATGCATAAACTGGATTGCATTCCATCCTGTTCAGTAATTAATTGTTTGAGTGGTGCAATTTTTTGTATGCTGTCTGTCTGAGTGAAAAATAAAAAATTACCATATTTAACTTTATGGATAAGCGGAGCCGTTCCGACGGTCAAGATTGCTAGAATAATATTAGCAATAATGTAATTATAATCACGATGTTCTTCTAATATAGATTTATTTTTACCGATAATTTCTAAAGCTTTAACTTTATATTCAGCATCCTTAATTTCTTCTTTTATAAAATAGCGATTATTTAATGTATGTAAATCAGTAATAATTTGTTGTGCTGCTGAGGCAGCCGATGGACAGTTACGTTCAGTTAAGCTTTGCGCTTTTTCTTTTAATATATCGAGTTGTACTTCAATTTTAGCATGCGCTAAAATTTTAGGCTTGATAAAGCGCTCATAGGAAGAAAAATGCAGATTCTGGTGTGTTTTTTCAATAAACTGATGCAACTTAACCAATGATTTTACCGAATTTAAGTCGTCAACCGAAATAGACATTTCTTTAATTTTCAGTAATTCTTTTCTAACCTTGTCCGCATTGTTTAGCAGGATATAAAATCCTATTCCCCCTTCAGCATAAGCTGCGCATTTTAAAAGCTCCTGCGTTTGAATCTCAAGAGTGATTAACGATGAATCTAACAGTTCGTTAATGCTATGAGGGTGTTGTACTTTCATTCTTTTCTCCGGCTTGTGGTTCATTCTCGTCTTGAGAGTTATTTACACTATAGTCTAACATGTCCGTAAGATAGGAAATATTAAGTTGTTTGATTAGCTTGCATAAGTTGACTTTGAAGCATGTTTTTCATTTTCTGGATGATGTATGTCCTGTTTATTGACAGAGGGTGGTTTAAAGAAAGAAACCAGTGGTTTAATCGCAATCGCTGCTCGCGCGCTACCTTTGGCAACCCGTTGTTCAGCCGCCTGTAATTCAATGCTACGCTGTGCTAAACGGGATGGATCGGGTGTTGGCTTAAGTTGCTCTAGTAGACTTTGAAAAATAAGCAACTGGGTTAGTTTTTCTAATGTTTTGGAAGCATAAGCGGTTACTGGTATTCCCAGATGTTCCAAAAGTAATGGCAATTGCGGTAATAAAAACAAGGCTATTCCTAAATAATAATAGCTGGGATCATTATTGATGCTATAAAAACTAAGTGCGGCACGTAATCCCCAGGTAATGGATTCGATGGGGAGATAATCTGCAAATAATAGTTCCAATAGACTAGGCAGCAAAGCAAAATTTAAGTTGCCCCATTGTAATAAATCAGCGCAAAAGCGTAGCGCTTGTTTTTTATAGCGAATTTTTGTGTTAGGCCACAAAAAGGAATAGCCTGCTTGTATTTTGGGATGTAAAAGCGCGGTTTCTAATAATGCAGCGGCTACAGTTGAGGTTTGCTTTGTTCCGCCTAGCCGCAGTTGTTGGATTGCACTTAACCAACGCGCTAAAAAATAACTTGGGTCGTGTTCACGCCAATCTGGCTTTAAATGAAATGTCTGGAAATAATCACCGATAAAGGTATGGAGTAGGCCTGCATTTCCGAGATAATTCAAACCTACTTGTAGAGATTGTTGCTTAAAAAGACTTAGGGCGATCTCATCTTGTAGCAATTTATCTTGCCGATTTTTTTCGTGACGCCACTCGGCTAATAACCATTGTTTACCTTCTAGAGGTAAATAAGGAAATAGGGTTGTTAGCGTGGTATTACTCATTTTATCGAGGTTAATGACTTGATGGCAGCCATCCTGAGGAGAAAAATGTAAATGATCGGCTTGTAGGGATAAACGGCTTGCTTGGGTATTTAAGTAATGAGTGCTTGTGTTTGTAGTAATGCCGTTATTAGTAATCGCAAACCATGAAAGTTTTGGGGTAGTTGTTTCACCCGTAGTTTTAATAAACCAGGCAATTCCCTGTTTAGGATTGGAACAATAGCCTAATAAACCTAAAGGGGATTCATTTTTCCAGCAGTTTTCTTTGGTGAAAATATTATTTTTATTACAGTAAACGGGTGGGTTTAGTTTTTCTTTGGCCAGCGTAATAGAACGTTTCGTTTTTTTACGCGCTACTGATTTTTCTTCTAGCTGATTTACGTTAGCAAAGTTAAAACGAGTTAGCGTGAAGCTAGCGAGTTCTAGCATCTTAAAGGGTAAATAAGTAAATAGGTTATAAATGTCAGGTGTAATTTTGGAGCTAGCGCTGCTTATAGGAGCCGGCGTTGCAACATCACGCCGCTGGCGTGATGTTGGTTGTCTAGTGACGTCAGTAAAGAAGAGGCCGCTTTGATTTAAAAAAACCTGGCTTGTATTAAAATATGCTTTTATAAGCGGGTAGAAATCCATCGCATTATTTATTTCCTGAGTATGTTCGTTCAGCGTTAAGGATGCATCGAGAAAAGTTACACTGAGGGATAATACTTTTTCCTTGAATAAGGAATCTTGAAAAAACTTACTGAATAGAACGGTATAAAGCTCTGCTTCCGTGGCATTATAAAACATATTGGTTAAAAGCAGATCTGTGTCGTTATGACGTATAAAATCATATTGCCCTGCATTTTTTAGTATGAAAAATTCAAAATGTTTTTTTATGTCCATGTCCGTAATAACAATAATATTTTTATTTCCTGTAAAGGCTAAAGGGATAGGCGCTAACTTCCAGTTATCTTCATCATAGATAATATTCATAGGATGATCATGCAAAATAATATCCAGATCTTGATACCAATAATTATTCAGTGCATTTTTTAATAGTATTTTAAGTAGTGGATATGAACTTAGTGCGAGCGGACTACAACCTGTCGACACTGAAAAATAGTAATTCGTATACAAGGTAAGGATTAAGTCTTCCTTGTTTTCTTCGATGGTGGGTAAAATACTCTGTGCGCTGCATAGGTCTTGTGCTTTCTTTAGCACTTCACGCAAGTCCAATGTCTCTGTCGTCGTTGTTACTAAGGTATTGTTTTCTAGGTTATAAAGCGAAATATCATTTAATGGAAAGGGATCCGTCCTATTTTTAGGGATTTGGATAACATACACCGTATCTTCGCCATTGCCGACTAAGTGGTTGACCACTAAGCCATCCGTACTTAAAATTTCCTGCTGTCTGCTACCCATGGTAATTGTTTGATTTTGCGGGGTTTGGATGAGCATGGCTTTATCGATGCGATGTGCTATAGGTGCAACAACCTGAATGATTTCGTCAACGCTGTGATTGCCATGCCATTGGCTGTACAGGGTTTTTTCGTTTACTAATTTCACTTCTAAGTTTTTATTAAAAAGGTAAGATGCACTTAGGATAAAAAAAGGTTTCGCAATGGCTGCATTACTAGTGGGGGGCAAAGCGTCTGTATTTTGAATAGTTAGGTTGAAACATCCATCGGGATAGTTAAGCAGCAAAGAAATAGTATTGTTTTTTATGCTTAATGCCTCGAGGTCATCTAAAGGAGACTCAAAATAAAATTGATGGATGGTTTCGTCGTTAAAAGGGAGTTGCACGTAAGCGTTGCCGATTTGATCCACAGGAATTTTATAGATAACTCGATTATCCGTGGTATTTCTTGGTAACGAATGCACAATGGTGTTTGGTCTTAGTACAATGTTAAGGTTTTTAGAAGATTTTTCAGTGATATAGATAGTATCAGGTTTATCCGCATTTTCTCCTGCATAAGTATCCACAACTGTGATCCCTTCAATCGTAAAAATCGTATCTTGCTTGTTTTTCCGGCCATGAAGTTGTGTGATATTACTTAGCCGTAAGCCCTCAATACAGAATTCTTCAAACTGATAGATGGTTTCGTCATTAAAAGGTGACTGCATATAAGCGCTGCCGATTTGATCCGCAGGAACTTTATAAATGACGATGTTATCCGTGCTATTTCCTGGTAGCAAATACACCACGGTATTTGGTTTTACTGTAATGTTAAGGTTTTTAGAAGATTTTTCAGGGATAGAAATATAGTCAAGTTTCACCACATTTTTTCCCGCAGAAGTATCCACCGTGATCCCTACCATCGAAAACCTATCATCAAGTTGTGTGCTATTACTTAGCTGTAAGCTCCTAACAAAAAAATCTTCCCTGCTATTAGCCGTTGTATTTTTTCCACAGAGAAAACCTTGAGAGTCCAGCAGCACACTTTCGGCATTGGGTTGATAGTCTGAAAATTTGACAACGTTGACGCCTAAACCACCTTGAAGTTTGCCGGTAATATGCGTGCCTTGTAAAATAAATAAATCGTCAGCATCGCCGGCCCAATAGTTTTGATTGCCATTATTAATCAGAAATAGGGTATCGGAATGCGCGCCAATGACAGTAGCATCTCCTTGTAATGCGATTAATGTGGCATTGCCGGTTCGATTAACGTTATATTCCACACCAATTGTATTAATACAAAGATATAAGGTCCTTTCTTCAAGCCCTAACAAACTCTCTAACTCAGTCTCGATAAAGGATTCTAGTTGTTTCTCAATCCACGGCCCATCCTTAGAATGGGATGGAGATCGAGCACCCGCTAAGCAAAAAAGATGACCTTCCTGGGGTTCCTGCGGAATGTCATCGGTTAATAGCGTAAGATTTCTTTTACGGTCTAGAAAAACGAAATTTTTTTTAGCTAACGTTGCAGCGGGAAGCCATGCAGAAAAAACGTAACGTTGAATTTCTGGGTGTAATTTTAAAAAAGCAATGGCTTTGTTAACCAGTTGATCATTATTAGCTTTGGCTTCAAGGTATTCAGACGGTTGAAAATTAAAGAATGCGCGTATGCCTTCAACAAATTTTTCACGGTTACTTAAATGTACCCATTTTTCGATCGCTTTCAGCTCTTTTTCTACATGATAAAGTTGAATACCAGCGATTATCAAAAAACCTAACCCTTCACCAATGGGTCCAGTGAATTCTGAAATTCCAGCCATGTAACCTAGATATTCAATGGCTTCAATCCCAGCTTCTCCTACATCTAAACCGACGATAGCCGCATTAGAAAGGTTATCTAAAAAATCTGTTTGGTTACTACTAAGTCCTTTTCCCAAGTTATAAATAAAAAACAGCGTAGTGCTTCGCGCTACAAACGGTGCTGCCGCTTTCATTGCGCTACCTAAAAAACGGCGTTTTCCGGCGAGTAAGATTTCTTTGTCAGTAAAAAGACTGGCCGCTAACTTCGCATCGTAATCTAATTCTTTTTGTAGTATTTCATCAGCATAAGCAAGTTGCTCTCCTCCTTTAATTAAGAGATTATTCGATATTTTACCGAGAACACGGCTACTGCTTAATAATGCAAAATTGATAGCTACTGATTCAAAATCACCTTGAATCAAGGCTGATAGAGTATCTTTGCTTAACAAGGCTAAGTTGGCTAAATTAGCTACTAGACGTACTTTTTCAATATGCACTTTGATTTGCTGAGAATCTAGGGGACGTTCAATCAAACGTTCGTCTTCGCTAAGAGCACAAAACGTATTTATACTTCTCTTTTTTTTAACTTGGCAGATGCGAGTAGGATCTTTCGAAAAGTGCTTATGTTCAAAGGCGAATACGAGGATGATAGCATTAAATTGTACGGCTCTTTTGAATGGAACAGAAGAAAACCGCACCTCTTTGTAGTTCTCACGCGTTATTGTATATTTAAAATCTAGAATGGTTTTTACTTCGTCTAGAGAAATCAGTCCTTGGTTTATTTTTTCATCCACATAATCAAGGATATTACTCAGCGCTATAATAAATGGATAACGCATATAAATAACGAGTGCTTCACCAATAAACTGCAGATAATTTTCCCGTGATAAGGTGGTATAGGCAAAGTCAAATAAATCATTTAATAAGTTTTTGTCCTTTTCATAATAGGTCAGACTTTCAAGTATTTTTCGATGGTTTACCTGTAGGTCTAAAGTTTGTGTTAACTCCTTATGTTCCAACATATGCAAAAGAAAAGTGAAATAATGTGACATAACTTCCTTATTTTGCGTAAAATCTCCGGTTAAATAGATGATGTTTTGGACAATTTTTTCAAATTCACTGTGATTGCTTTCTAATTTAATACGCAAAACCTTTTGTACTAAACGATGAATAGTGGATATATGTGGTTCGCTACCTTCGTTAATCAGAGAATAAGCTTTTAAAAGATGGATGGCTGGACTTAAGCGCACATTGTTTGGCAATTGAAAAAACATGCTATTAAGAATATTGTCAGGATATAAATAAGCCATGATTTGTATGGTTTCGATAGCTTTTGCGCCAATAATTTTGTCTTGTTTTATTTTCTCTAGTGTAATTTCCCAGGTAGTCAGTATCGTTTTCGAATAAGGATCATTGCTGTGCTGCGAAAGATCGAAGTCTAATAATTCTTGGCTTCTTTGCTTTTGCTTAAAGCGTTCAATATAGTTTTGGATACTAAAGTTACTATCTAAGATTTTCTCACTATTAATATAAGCTAACGCTTGCTGTAGTGCTAAAGGCAGCGACTGGAGCAAGTTAGCTAATTCAGTTATTTGGGCATTTTCGGCATTACCCATTATAGAGAGTTCGGTTTTTATAAAAACGCGGGCTTCTATTTCGGTAAAAACACCTAAGTGTAAGGGCGTGGCTATATTTTTCCAGTTGCTATAGCGAGATGTGATTAAAACAGTCGGTTTATTTCCACTGGATGCTTTGGGAAGAATATCTTTTATTTCTTTTGCATTCTCCACATTGTCAAAGATAAATAAACTTTTAGCCCTGGCGAAATAGTCATAAACCTCTTCTATTAATTGACCACTTTCTTTTTCACTGCTGTAGGCATCATTGAGGTCGATGGATAATTTTATCGCCAATTTTTTAAAAGAATTTATAATGTCTATTTTTTTCTCAGAATCAATCCATAACACATTATAATCGTAATTGGCGGCATGTTGTTTTGCATATTGTAGCGCTAGTTGTGTTTTGCCAATACCTCCCAAGCCACTGACAGCGGCTTGAGCTTCTTCTTGTAGTGGCTGTCCTAGCCCATCGGCTGGATTTAGCGAAAGCTGTGCCATTTGGGTCACGACAGTGGGTTTACTGCCAGAACCCAGTAATTGATGCAAAGCATTTAAGGGTTGACTACGTCCGGAAAAGTTTTTTAGTGGGTGCCTTAAATTAAATATAATATTTTTGGGTGGTGTTTTGCTAGTAATAACTTTAGAAATACTAATCCTTTCTAGGACTTGTATGGCTTCTTGCTGAACGTTGATAGAATTTAATTGATAGTCATACGGTATTAAATCGCTTGGATTTTCTGGAATATACTTGCTTTGCTCACTCGCTTTAAGCGCTCCTTGCGCATCGGTTTCCCAGCTAAGTGGACGACGATAGCCATAATGTGTGCTTTGCGGTATATTTTTTTTATAAAATGTATCAGGGCTCTTGCTTTTGATAATCACGCCTACTTTCTCAAATAGGCTGGCCGTACTGAAACTATGTCCTTCTTCATCTTGTATATGATTGCCGGTGAATCTAAGTCTGGTTTTTTTTAAGCTGGGATCAAAATAGATTTCCGATTTTCCCCAGAGAATGCCAAAAGCAATGATTTCGCTAGAAATAGCCGTGGTGGGCGTTAAATTTTCATCCAGATAATTTAATGTCCTTCCTGCAGCATCATCCGCTAGTTTATCAAGCGCTGTGTGATGCCCCGCTTTATCCGATATCCGCATAAATTGTTGTTCATAGCTTTGGAAAATTTCAATGGCAGCTTCCGCTAAGAATTCACTTAAGTCACTGCTCTTTATTTCTGAAAAGGCTTTAGTCAGCTTTTGGGCCTTTTTCTTTGGAGTAAAATATTTAGCACTTACGTTCCTCAGCGAGGCTACCACTGAGGGGATAGAGCCCACGAGGTTTTGCATTATGGTTACACCCCATAATGCACCTACAAATCCAGTTTTCAGCTCTGTTTTTAAAGCTTCGGTGGTTAAACGATCGCCTTTAGCGATCAAATTATAAGTACCTAATCGCGTAGCAAAGGCTTGGATAAAAAATTTTACAAAGAGATCCTGCTTTTCTTTTACTTTTTCTGTTTCAGTGACTAATTTTATTTTTTTGGGGTTAGGCTCATCCACTGTTGTACTAGGCGATATAGGGCGTGGTAACTGATTATCGGTTTCTTTAATGGGTATAGGCTGATCAGTTTGGCTTAAGCGTTGTTGGCGAATGGGATCGCTGCTTAATTTGCTGGAAAGTAATCGACGACGTTCACTAAAATGCGCGGGACTACGGTAACGTTGCAACTGATGCACTATCCAATGCGGTCCTTTGCGTTCATCGACCATACGCGTTAGATCTTCAGCGTTTTCTAAGGCCCATAAACCGCAATTAAAACCATCGATTTGTCTTGGAAAATAACCGCTTAAGTTAACAAAGGGAATGAGGATATTTTCTAAACTTGCTTGATAATTTTCGGGAAGCCATTCTCCGAGTGTGTCTATATAGTGACCTGCATAATTTTTATTATGGCAGGTAATTACAAGAGTAACCCAATGTTGTTGCGCTAAATTTATAATCAAGGTTAATCGTGCGTTGTTAACATGCTCGGCTCTTGTTATAAAAGTGAGGAGCTGCGTACGCAACTGCTCGGGGGAACCGATAATCTCAAACGCTCTAAACGAATCTTCTTCATTTCCTTGCCTAAAGTCCAGGTACTCAAGCCGGGCTATATCAGCGATGTCTTCTTGGGTTAGCCAATATTCATAATCTCCTTTTTTAGTCGCTGTTTCAAGTCGGTTATCTGCAAAATTAGAATTTTTTAACATAAATTAATCCAGGTACCTTTTAGACAAGAAAGTGTGATAGTTTTTTATGTGTACAGGGCTTATTAAAAAACATCGCATTTTTATAAATAGTAGGTTATTAATATTAATTAAATAAATAAATTAGTTTAAATAAAATAGATTTATTTGAATAGAAGGACACTATATTTAGTTATTATTTAAATAAAAATCGCTTAAAATCTTATTAAATCACTTTATAAATAAATCTGTTGAAGAAAATAATTATTTTTTATTATTTCGAATAATAAAAATCAATGAAAAAAACTTTTCAAATTATTGATCATACATACCCATCAGAGGCGCTATAAAAATAATAGGAACCGTGACAAAGTAAGAGAGTATAGATGGGCACATTTAATGGTTCTAAGGAGGGCAGCTTAGCAATTAGAAAGCTAGATCGCGCAAAGGGGCTTATGGAGTTGACACAATTTGACCTTAGCGCTTAGAATGACGGACTTTGGGGCTATAGCTCAGCTGGTAGAGCGCTTGCATGGCATGTAAGAGGTCAGCGGTTCGATCCCGCTTAGCTCCACCAGCTAAATCAATTACTTAAGATAAGTTTACGCGGTTAATTTGCCCCCTTAAATGGGGGAGAGCCAAATGATTTCCTATTTTAAACTTTAAACAAATTACTAATAAAGTTGGAAAGAGCAGGCAATTAAGCTGATCAAGAAATTATCAAGTCAATTTCATGTAACAATAAATTATTTTTTATTACCCGTAAAATTAAAAAATAAATATAAATATTGGGTTTTTATTAAAAATATTATTAATTTTATGTCTGGTCAGTACAGCTTAGATACCTTATACTTTTTAAATGATTGGCGAATATTAGAGTGTAGATTTAAAAAGTATAATAAGGATATAAAAGTTGTAGATGCCAAAAAATATTTTACAAAACAGTTATTTATACCTACTTGGCTATAGAGATAATTTGAGTTTGGGAAAGTGTTTTCATTATGGACAGCACGTTAAGAAAAATTTAAAGCTCGCCCGATCGTTTTATTTAAAAGCGACTCAGCAAGGCAGCGCGGATGCTTTTTATCAACTCTATGTTTTGGCTAAAGAAGAGGGTCGCGCTAGTGAAGCTGACTATTATTTAGGCAGAAAGCATGAATGTTTAACACAATGGCAAGAGGCCTTAACAGCCTATAAGCGTGCTGGCGACGAAGGTTACGTGTTTGCTTTTTATCGCGCAGGTTTACTTTTTAAACGAAATAGGGTCTCTACTCCTTCACAGACGATAAAAAAGGACTTAGTAGCAGAATTAGCTTGGTATAGAAAGGCTGCAGCGGCCTATTCAAAACATGGCTTAAATGCATTACTGATCTTAAGTGCGAAAGAATCTAAAGCCGCATTACATCTGGCGCAAATGTATGAAAAGGGTGAAATAGGTAATAAAAAACTCCTTTCTACAGCGGTCGATTATTATAAAAAAGCCAGTAAAATGGGCGATTCCATCGCGGCTTATCGATTAGGTCAGTTATATGAATTAGGTGAAGAAACATTCAAAAGGAATCGACGCAAGGCGTTTACTCATTATCTAGTGGCCGCAAAAAAGCAAGATAAAAAAGCGCTAGAAGGCTTAGAAAGGGTTGTTAAAAAGCTAAATGATTCAAACTTACAATTACAACTGGCTGAACTCTATGAAAATCCTTTTCACAAAAAAGAATTAGCCTTAAAATCTTTTAAAGAATTAGCGGATAAAGGAAATCAAGTAGCTTTAGAGCGAATGAATTTACTGGCTAATCGCTATGTGAGTTGTGCTTATGAATTAGGAAGAGCTTATGAATTAAGCCATCACTACTGTAAGGCGTTTACTTACTATTTAATAGCGGCAAAGAAACGAGATGAAAAAGCCTTAGCCGGTTTAGAAAGCGCTATTTCTAAGCTAGATGATTCAGCATTGCAATTCCAATTAGCTGACGTGTATGAGAACAATTTTAATAAAAAAGAATTAGCCCTAAAATATTTTAAAATTTTAGCCGATCAAGGCAATAAGGCCGCATCGGCTAGGATGACTGCTTTAGCGAAAACGGATGCTAATTGCGCTTATAAATTAGCAAAAACTTATGAAACGGATGCTAACAAGGAAAAAGCCTTTCACTATTACATATTAGCTATGCAAAATGATCATAGCGGCGCGAGTGACGATTTAACCTGTTTGGCAGAATCAGGCGATGCTGAAGCACAATATACATTAGGCTACCTCTATTATCACCCACAGCGACGTTTTACAGAAGCCATACGCTGGTGTTTGCTAGCAGCAGAGCAGCAACATAGTAAAGCAACTGATTACATTAATAATATGGATTTCCCTAGCCAACATTACTTAGGTTTGGCAAAAAGCTATGAGGAAGGAGAAAAAGTCAGTAAGAATAAAGATAAAGCGTTGTATTTTTATGAAAAAGCCATGGTAGAAAAAGATAATGAGACGGCGTTTTGTTTAGGTCAGTTAAATCAATTTGATAATGAAGAAAACGCCTTTGATTATTTTGTAAAAGCAGCGCAATGGGGTCATACAGAAGCCGTCCAGCTTTTAGAGAGATTAGCCGCGGAGTTGGATCCCAATAGACAATTACAATTGGCTAATTTGTACCGAGACCCGCCATTTAATAACAAATACAAAGCACTCTATTGGAGTCGACAAGCGATTATAGCTAGCGATGTAAATTCGTCATTAGTATCTGATGAAGCACTAATAAAACTTATAGAGGATACGAAAAAAAGTATTTCATTTAAAAATTTAAAATTATTTTCTCAAAAACTTGCTCATGAGCCGATATTAACATCACGTTCTTTATTTAACTTATTAAAATAGAAAGTGTAGCGTTAAATATAGTGAGAATGAAGGAATGAGTGCCCAACATAAAAAATAATAACTTCACAATTTATGGAGCATGGAAATGCATAATTTGTATCAGATATTAGAAGTGAATACCAATGCGTCACTTCATGTCATTAAAAAAGCTTATCGAGATAAGGCATTGTCCGAACACCCTGATAAGGGTGGAGATGCACAAAGAATGGCGTTATTGACAACCGCTTATCAAACTTTAAGTGATCCGCTTAAACGAAAACAGTTTGATCAAGAATGGGAAATTTATAATGCGTCTAACGATACTGAGTTGGTATTAACCTCTTCGGGTTATTTATCCACAGCAGGTATTCCTTTCTCGATGAGTTTTAGAAAGGAGCATGTGCAGTTTATTAATCAGTACCAACAGAACCCACTGAAGAAAAATCAGCCTTCACAGTATTTACAGCCGTTTCATTCCGATCTTTACTCATATCCAAATGCCACAGAGAAAAATCACGGCGATCTGTTTTCTTTTATTCGAGCAAAAGAGAACTTAGAAATTAACTTAAATATAAGATTTCTAACACCTGAAAAAGCCGTTGAGTATTTTCTTAGTTTTTTAGTAGGCAATTACTCTATAAAAGATGCCCAGGACTTAAGCAAAGAATTTGCTCAAAAAATCCAGCAATTAAACCTATTAGGGCAACAAGCCAGTTATGAGTTTCAGCTATACCAAGGTATTTATGAAATTTTATTATTGTCTGTTAAAGAAACTGAACCGACTGAAAAACTGTTATTTTCATTACAGAAAATAACAGATTACGCCAAACTAACGGCGGATCAATCTATGGCCTTTATGGCCCCTTTATTACAAAGTAAATATTTTCGCAACTTGTTTTCACAAGCACTACATTTGTATTGGTTATCCGAAGAAAAAATATTAGAGGAATCGTTTTTAAAAGCCTTTGATGGACAATCGGCGGCTGAACGTTTAATCGAACGTTTAAAATCACAATTATCTGAAAATCGAAGCGCGCGCAAATCTAATGATCAATCGGCCAGGTTACTTCGCTATGCACGCCTATTGTTTAAGTTAGAAAAAGATCTCAATAAACGTGCGCATGTTACTACGGAAAATCGTGCAGTGTTTTATCGAGAAAAAGCCTTTCATTTACTCGATTGGCTACCGGCTTTGCTGGGTACAGTCGGCCATTTTGTGATGGTGAATACCTTACTCCAAATCGGCATTAACTTTCAGAAAGCCGCTGCACAAGAAATAAAACCCACATTACGCATAGCCGATGAAAAACTCGCCACCAAAGTTTATTTGGTCGCTGTAGGTATTGGCCATCATGCAACGCCAGATGTGGAGCTGTATGCCTGCTTACACAGTGTAAAAGCGCTAATGGCTTGTCGTTATAGTGATTCTGAGCTTAAGGAAACACTGGAAGCCTTACAACATCGCGCGCTTTGGTTAGCCGATTTATTTCCTTTTTTCCAAGCGCCACAATCGAATAGCAATTTGCTTGCACAAGAAGATCAAGCCTTGGTCTTAATGCGTCAATTATTACATGCTTTAATCAATAAAATTGATAATAAAAAAGCTAAAACAGAAAAAGCTATTATTGATCATAGTTATGTACGCGTTTTCTATCAAGCGTATGAAGCGTGTTTGAAAAAATGGTACCAGAAAAACTATAATCCTGAGATAGAGAAAAAATTTCGCCAGCGTTTAATGCACGAGTTACTTGAAAGTAAGCAATGGACGAGAGACGATCTCGATTACAATCTTAATGCACCCTGGCCTCTTAACCATTTAGACGAGGCCGGTTGGACGTGTCCTAAGTCTGTCCTACCATTAGCTAAAAAAGCCAACATTCCAACGTATAAAACAATTCATGGTGTTGAGCTGAATTATAAAACCGGAAAAATGGCGTTTATTCTCGATTATTGCCAAGAGCATGAAAAGGATTATAATCGCCTATTAACGCTCTTCGATTTAAACGAGCTTTTTCAGCGTCGCTTGACCTCGGCTATTTTCAGTTTAGATCCCGTCGATCCCGACATGCCTTACCATCCCTTCAACCAAATGCGTTTTCTACCGTCTACGTTGCATCACTCGCAACTACTACATACCATGCTTTTGACGGATTACGTATTGAAGTTTTTAACCGTAGGACAAGAAGTGCAGCGGCGTGATCCCTATGAATTAAGACCGCTCGATAACATTACCCAGCATCTGCCAGACTATCTCAAAAAAGTGATTGATGATTTTCATGCCAGCAATCACCAGGAATCGCTGCATCGTTTTTGGATTGAATCGGAAGAAGTGGATCTTGCTATTGATGATGCAGAGCTTAACAAGGATGGCAATGTTTTGTTTGCGTTGGGTGATATCAAAATGGTGATTAAGCACCATACACTTAAACGTGATGCGGAGGGAAATCTTGTTGATAAAGAAGGCGAAGATGAAGGTTGGGATTGCTACGTATTGACACCCGAACAACAACGAGAATTAGAACGAGGAAAGCGAATTATTCCCGATTCCGCCTTACTG
Organism: Pseudomonadota bacterium; assembly: GCA_040390025.1. Taxonomy (GTDB): domain Bacteria; phylum Pseudomonadota; class Gammaproteobacteria; order Diplorickettsiales; family Diplorickettsiaceae; genus JAVHYG01. Next base: position 233,232 of record JAZJZD010000009.1, read on the forward strand.
ATTATAAAAGATACCTGGGAGCTTGTTTTCTGGGAAAACAACCAGGCAACACAACATTGTACCTTAGAAAAAGATAGACATCATTTAATTCGCTTGAGTAAACAAGCACGTGATGCGCAAGAAAAAGTTAAAATAGACAACTCTGAATCTTTACGTCAGATCTATCGTATTGTTCTAAAAGCCGCTAAAAAAACCGGAATACCGCACCGTTATTTACCCGAGTTTATTTTCGCACAAGAATTCACTAAATATTACAACGAATTTGCCATTTACTTTCCTGAATTTGGCCGTTTACGCGAATTAAGTAAAGCAGCAACCTTGGTCAATGTCATGGCGGGACAACGTGCGGCCAACCAAGAAGAAATTCAACTCAGTGAAAAACGTTTACAAGATAAACACCATTGGCACGCTGAAGAACAGCTTTATTGGCAAACAACCGAGCAGGAGCTGAAAAAACTTGTCAGAGAGGACATTACAAAACAGTTTGATGCATGGCGTCGTCAGCTCTCCAAAGAAAAAATTAAGGAAGAACGACAAAAAACACTTCATGATTTAAGAGGGCAAATCGGTACTTTAAAATTCAGTGAATTTTCACCGGAAATTCAAGCCATTTGTGACAACTATTATGAGGAGATGAAACGTAAAGTTATTGCTGAACATGGTTATTCGGGTTGGGACAGCGTAGCGCATAAGGTTCGAGAAGAAGTGATTGAACCAAAAATACCCGGCTTTATTCTAGAATTGCAAACGCAAAAAAAAACGTCGTGTCGTCAGCAACTATTGGCGCTATTTAAGAGTGAATTAGCGGGATTATCCAGCTGGTACCCTAGTCAATTAATCGATAAATTTTTAGATGACGATGACAAACCCTTACTCGATCAGTTAGTAGAACATGATCGCAAGCAAGTGGCTAAGAAAATTAAAAAAGTCTATCCCGAACATACGGAAGAAAGCTTAGATTGGGCATTAAACAATTCATTATTTAATTTGGATGAAATTGTTGATCGCGAAACGGAAAAGGCGCTAGAGCAACATAAACAACAATTGAAAATCCGATTGGGCGAGCGAGAAAAGCTGGAAAAATCGTTTGTTGATTTGGGTTTTGCAGCGAATGCAGAGGAAATTGATCTAAAAGAGGCATGTTTATGGGTTCCGGCTAGTTTTCGGCATGAGGTTGAAAAAGGCCATTCGCGGACAGTTTATGGTGGCGTACATATTTTAGGAATTGCCAGGCATATTAGTCCGGCACAGATGAATATTTTAGCGAACCAGACACGCCAAGCAGGACAGCGGTTGTGGCAGAATAAGGTTTGGGGCGATGCAGCCAACCGTTATCATGCCACGTTAGTACAACAGCGATATCCAGGTCCTGAATATGAAGTAAAAATAGATCGGTTTTTTAAAAACCCTATTGCGCCTCGTTACCCCGACGTAACTCTTTTGTTTAAGGGGGAAGCCAAACAATGTTCTGAAGTAAAAACAGGCAGTGCGCCTGTTAATCCTAGGCAGGCAAGAGTAGATAGTTGGATAAACGAAAATAAATGCCCAACAGAGTTGGTACGTTATCCAGGATGCCCTGTTAATTTGAGTGAGTATACGAATTGTCGCGTACAGTAATAATTTAATTTATTTCGGAGAATAATATGTATCAAGAAGTATTTAGCCGTTTAATGAAGCTAATGAGGCCGTTCATGAAACAACATGGTTTTACCTCAAGAGGTAATAATTTTTATAAAAGGCATCCAGAAGGCAATATCGGTATCATTAATTTTCAAAGAAATAGAGAGGGGTTACCAAAATTTACAATTAATTTGGGTATTTACTCAGTAGTATTGGAAAGATATTTGTTGGCTGAATTTAATCAAAAAAAAGTAAAAGAATATCCTTTGCTTGGCGATTACCATTGGGACACAAGAATTGGCTCTTTAGTCCCTAGGGAACACCCTGCTAGGCAAAAGGATGAATTTTGGCAAAAAATTGGTGATAAATGGTGGGAATATGATGACACAACGGATGTTGATCAATTATTTAACGAGCTTAAACAACTGATTGTTGCATTTGGGATCCCAGAAATTGATAAATATATTACTGATGAACAATTAAAAAAACTTTGGTTTTCAAGAACAAGCGCTGGTGCTGGCGGCCCTGATAGCTTTAAATACCTCTGTATTTTATTTAAGTATTACGGTGAAAAAGAACAGCTAAGCATAGTTTTAAACGACTTTGGGAAGTTTATGCAAAGTCATCCAGAACTTACTGGGTTAAAAAAACACTATGATAGATTTATGAATGAGGCTAGTAATAAGAGAGGCCTTTTTGAAGAAGAAGCATCAGCTACACACAATCAGTCTAAAAAAATGAAACCTTAGATTTAAATAAGAGTATACATGTAGCAAGAAGTATTTAACCGTTTAATGAAGCTAATGAGACCCTTTATGAACCCTTAATAGTGAAACACTGCTAAGTACCCGGATCTCTGATCCATAAGATATTGAAGCAATTCGCCAATTTGGAAATGTAAAATTTCGCTTTGCTATAGATGGAGAAAAGCACACATAAAAGCAATGTACATGAGTTTTACTAAGCTAAAATTGACTGCATAAAAAATAGAATTGAGCGCTTATAAAAATGTTGTTTTTTCAATGAGTTACGATATAAGTGTTGGCATGGCATGTAAGAGGTCAGGGGTTCGATCCCGCTTAGCTCCACCAGCTAAATCAATTACTTAAGGTAAGTTTACGCGATTACTTTGCCCCTTTGTTGGGGGAAACCCATTTAAGAGACTCTTTTTAATTTAGCCTCTGACTAGATTGAGTAGGTCTTGTTCGGACAAACCTGTAACGTCTTTAATATATTCACGATCAGTCCCTTTAGCTAGCATGTTTTGGGCAATAGCAATAGCCTCTTCATGCCGACCCTCTTTTCGGCCC
>JAZJZD010000010.1:0-6339 GCA_040390025.1 Pseudomonadota bacterium
AAATACAAGGTTTTTATGAATAAAATTATAATTCTCTTTCCCCTTAAAGTATGGTGCGTAAGCTCCTATCGTCTGTTAGATTAGCTATACCGCGCGCTAGGAACTGGAATAATTTCGCAGGTTCTAGCGCGGTATATCTAAATATAGTGTATTTATATAAAAATAAATTTATTTTATTTACACTCGTCTTTTAAATATTTTTCTAAATAAATTTTGTGTGCGAAAAAATTATCATGCTTTTCTTCTCTTTAAGGCGTTTGATATACCTAAAAGGAAATTTAATTTATGCCACGCTCCAATGTCGCTAGCAATCGACTCGAAACAGCCACTGCAATAGGAGATTATGAATATTGGTTAAGCCAAGAAGACATCGCTGATATAGCGTGCCTTGAGTACCAGAGCTTTAGGCAAGGAAATGAAGAAGATTCATTTAGAGCGTTCGACATTATCGGTTCACCCGAGCAGCTGCGTACGCAGCTGCAATCTTTCAAAGTAAGAGCCGATCACCTCAACAAGGCACGATTAACCTTGATCGTGAATTTAGGTCAACAACATTGGGTTACCCTTTTAATTACCTGCGATAATAAAAACTATGAAGGCTATTACATAGACTCACGCGGAGGATGGCTTCCAGAAAATTATCAAGAAAGCTTAAATAATATTGACATGGATTTTTTTAGTTTAAGCGGATATTTTTCACAACAAACCGATGACTTTAACTGTGGTTTATGGGCCTTAGAAAATGCCGAAACGCTAACGCGTATGGCCGATGAAAGTAAAAGCTTCCAGTGGTTAATTTTTCAGTTACAGCGTTCGCGTGATTCCGGGTATTTTAGTCAACGTCGCCAATTTCTTTCCAATGAATTAAGCGCTGATTCCGTTCGTCAACAGCGTCCTAGCCAGCCTTTACCCGTTCAAGAAATGGATGATCGTTTACCACCTGTCAGTAAAACGAACGATGAACCCCCAGTCAAAAAAAAGAAATTAGTTACTGAAGAAGAAGAGCTAAATGAAAAACTCGATCTATTTGTAAAATTCTTTATGCAAAACTGTGCTAAACGTTTAGCAGACTATAGCCTAATCGCGAAGGGAGAGGGAGTTGAATTGACTGACGATGCCCTTAAAGCAGAGCTAAAAACTGGATTTGTGGGTGCATTATGGGGTACAACCATAGCGCAGAGTCTCGTTGGTTCTGTTCCTTCTATGGTAGCCACGGTGAGGAATGTAAGTGGGAGATATTTTACTCCAAAAAAAAAGGCGCAAAAGCTTACTAAAGCTTTTTCCGAAATAAAAAACGGTGACTTAAGTAAATTTTTAGCGGAAGCCGGTATTGAAGTTTTTCAAAGCTATGAACAACAATTTATGCAGATATCGGATAAAGCGGGGTATCAAACGGCGATTGATAAGGTTGCGGCAGATGCGGCAGGAAGGGCATTAAATTGCCTGTACGAAATATTAACGCCCACTACCGCTATTTCAAGCAAAACCATTGCTTTCGGCATAATCTTTGGTAAATCGGAAACCTATTTTGATCCCAGTTTTAAAAAAGCGCGAGTTAGATTTATCGGCAAACATATACAAGATGCGGAAGGACATAGTTTCAGTACAGCCAGCTTATTTGAGAAAGTCGGTGTAATTATTAAAAGCAAGAACGGCAGTCCTGATACATTTTATAAAAAAAATATATCGCAAAGCACACTTTATGGCTATCGTCGCCCGTTAAGTTGGGAAATAGATTCAGCGGGAGGACTTAAAGCGAGTGAACAAAGCAAGTATATTTTAGACAATCCAAGTGATTTAATTGCGTATGAATATCAATTAGATCCTAGTTCCATCCAGCAAAAAGCCGCACAAATACTCGAAAAAATGAGTCAGGGTAGTAATCTTGTTCCTTTTCAAGTAGTACCATCTCCAAAAGACGTTCTATTTAATTTAAGGCATCCACTAAAAAACTTTTCAGGGCGTAGCCAAGCCTTAATTGATTTACATCAATTACTGGGTTCTGCCAGTAAAGCGGCTGTTGTTACCCATAAAATGGCGGAACTTTCGTTAGATCCAGCCGATAGACCGGAGCAGTCACTGCAAGAAGGTATTCAAGCAGCGGTCAGTGGCTTAGGAGGCATTGGCAAAACACAACTGGCCTTACAATATGCAAAGCAACATGCTGCTGACTATGATCATAATGTGTTATGGATTGATTCTGAGAAAAAAATAGATATTATCGAATCTTTTAAAAAATTGGCGATAAAACTAGCCATCGATTTGAATGATGCTTACGGCATTGAAAAAGAAAGTGATCAGTTAATAGAAGATGTTTATGACTATTTTGGTACGACAAAAAGCTTATTTATCTTTGACAATGTGGAAAATGCGCAGGAAATAGAAGCTATTCTTCCCAAAGCATCGAGTGGGAATAAACCGACTGTCCTAATTACCTCACGTTATAGCAATTGGAAAAATATAGCCACGCCCTTACAGTTAGGTGTTTTTAGCGAAACAGAAGCCGCCGCCTTTATAAAAACTGAACTTTCTATCATCGGTAACGCCGAAAATGCTCAAATATTCGAATTAAATAGTTTACTGCAGTCGCTGCCTTTAGCGCTACAACAAACGGTGGCTTATATTAATAGTGAAAAAACCTTAGACAGCACATTTAGTATCCAAAACTATATTGAGCGTTTTAAGGCAAAGCAAAGTAGTCAGGAATTATTAAATTTCGATCTTTCGCAGTACAGCAATGATCCTTATTCGAAAACGGTATTGACTACCTGGGAAATCACACTAGAGAAAATAAAACAAGAAAAGGTTATTGGCGCAAAAGCCATCGAAACCTTACAGATTATGGCCTATTTATATCCTGATAATATCAATAATCAAGTTTTTAATCCATTGGCAAAATCTGAAAGCTTATCGGCAGCTATTTACCTTTTAAGAGCGTATTCTCTGATTAATGAAGGTAGCGAACCGCATATATCCACCATCCATCGTTTATTGCAAAAGGTTTTGCGTATTAAGTTAGAAAGCAATCGCGATGAATTTGAAAAAACTATCCGAAAAATTATCTATATAACCTCAGACTTTATGCGAAATAAGGAATCCATGTCGCATTATTTCAGTTTTCTTTTGCATATGCTACAACATACGAGTATTGCACAAGCTTTCAAATTGAGTGTATCACGTCGCGCAATACTTTCAAGTCTGGCCTATTTTGAGGACAAAGATTTATTAGATAATTTATTTGATTTTGCCTATACCACCTTATCAAGAAAAAATTATCTCGAATTTATTGGTGAAGCGCTTGTTGCTCATAGGCGTCAACCATTTATTATTTCACTGTGTAATCTCCTAAATTATCTAGATCAAAAAATAAACCAAGGTCTAATTTCTTTAGAAGAAACAAAATTTATTCTGGATTTTCAATTTTCATTTTCAATAGCATCGAAATACAGCGATCTGCAGATGGCTTCTGATCCAATCAGAAGAGAGGCACAATATAGAGCTATCGGCTTCATAGTGGATTTTGAGAAGAAGCACTTTTCAAACGATCCGACACGCATCTGTCGTCGCGATAGAAAAAGGAGTATCAATACGTTGTGTTCTTTTGCTGACGAACGTTTGCTTGAACGTCCGATAAGCGCTTCGAAAATCAAAGCGCATATTAAAAAAGTACGTTTAGTGGCTAATTTAGCCAATTTTGGGTTGTTAACCAAGGATACCCTAACCGCCTTAATTCAAGGTGATTTTGAATCGGTCGCTATCAATTTTGCACTCTTAAGTAGTAGCCGTGTTCTCGGTAAAATATCAAATAATCTCTTAATTAAAGGAGGCGAGCAACTGGCATTGGGCGCTGAAAAATTATTATTGCAAAAAGAACTGGATTACGATGGTAAGGTAGCTGCCAGTCTTTTTACGGACAAAGAAATCCTGCTGGCCGGAAAACAGCGTTTTTTAGGCAATGCAATGAAAACAGCGGCACCGTTTGTTGCTAAAGGCACTGCTATCTTTTTTGCTTATAATTTTGTAAAGGGCCTTAGCAGTAATCAAACAGATTTATTAGATAACCTTTCTAATGGGTCTATTGTGGCTTTAGACCTAGGAGAAGCGGGCGTTGAGGCCGCTGAATATCTAGGTTATCTTGCTGGAGTTTCAGAATTCACTGGGCCTATTGGTGAGGGATTAGGTTTCTTGATTATCGGTGGTATGCAGCTTCATCATGTTGAGAAAGAACTGAAAGCGGTCGAGAAATGGGTACATTTAAGTAACCGTGAAAGATTTGCGGAAGGCATACGCGCCTTCTTTAATTTTCAACCGTCTGAATACCTGGAAGCCAAGGCCAATAATCATCAATTGGCTAACAAAGCGATAGATTTTCTAAAGTTACACCCAGACATTCAACGTTACGTTTTTTCTGCATGGCTGCCTGCTACAGAGGAAGCTAAAAAAAATTTCGTTTTTCTCGATCACAAAAGAAACCTAACTGTATTAAGCGAGGAGATTCCGGAGGAACCCCGAGGGGCTCATATCTTTTGTTTAGCGGGCACCCGATCCCCGTCTCATTCAAGTGCTGTGCCGTGGATTGAGAAAGAGTTTGAAGCCCTTGTCGACTTTGCATTAGAAGGTTTGTTAGGGCTTGAAGAAAGAACTTCATATCTTTGCATCAACACAATCGGTGTGGAATATGCTGCTAATCGAACTGGCAATACCACATTAATCGCATTACAGGGCAATGCGACCGTCATCGGTTCACATTCCGATACCATATTTATGATTAATAATGGTAATCAAGATTATCGCGCCGGTGATGCCGACAATTTATTTATTTTACAAGGCACGCACATTACCGGCAGACTGCAAGGGGGGGTGGGGGCTAATATCGTCAAATTTTCAGACTATCAACCCAGTGGTGGGAGCGTGCTGCTGGACTCGTTCGGTTTTCTCTGTGGTAAAAACATGACAACTAATAGGGAAAATTTTTTTGTTAATTCCCTACAGCCAAGTAATTTCATACAACCTAGTGACAGATTTTTGATTGTAGAAATCACGGTGGATACTTATGCGGAAAAAAATGTGGTGAAACTTTGTTATATTCCCATCACTGGAATAGCATCTAACAGCCTTACGATCGCACCAAATTCTACTGTGTATTTGCTACAAAAAAATACCACGGCGGATGACTTAATCATTTATAAAGTTCCTATGGATCAATTCGAGAGTACTTACGTCCAACCACCTTTTGAAGAGTTTTGCATTGAGGGATTACAGCTAAGTAATATCACACAACTTCATGGCAGAAAGAAAAAACAAGATAAGCTTTTTCTGACAGAAACGATCACAGTTGTGGATACTTATGGGGGAGAAAATGAGGTAAAACCTGATTATATTTATATCACTGAAAGATCTTCTAAAAATCTTAACGTTGTCCTAAGACCAAATACCGTTGTGCATTTTCTACCTAAAAATACTACGGATAATCTAGTTAGTTATAAAATTCCAGTTAGTCAAATTGGCAACGCTTACGTACAGCTACCTTTTAATGACGAAACTAGCCATCGGTTTTATTTTGAGTCGTCTGTAGATGACTTTGAGAAGTTAAACGTCAAAAATAATATTATTTCTTTTTTACTTAGCTATCCAGATGGATATTTCAATCTCACTATTCAAAATACAGAAACGTGGCGCCCTATTAACAATGCAAGTTTTGCGAAAGCTTTTTTTATCCCAAATGCATCTTACATTTTTAATAAAAACTTAGAGATAAAATTAGTAAGCGAAAAAATGTTGTACACCCAATGGCATGGCAATGGTAGCGTTGACGAAATCATTCAGGCTGTTGCACCTATGGCGCATCGCATCGATAAAGTCATGCTTGTCCAAACCTCTCAAAATGAAACGATTGCCATCGGTGGCAGACAGCAGGAAATTTTAAGTACGGATGGCGTAATGCTCAATCACCTTGTTGGCAATGCCGATACGGTGTATGTTATCCAACCCCCTAGAAATAGCACGAACCCCTTTCCATTAAATGATATTTCACTTTATAACCTAGAGAACAATATCTTAGCGACAACTACGATAAATACATTAGATTTGCGTAAAGTGCTAGAAAAAGCACGGGACCAATGTAGCGCGCAAAGTATTTTGCCTGCCATCGAAGAAGATAAGGATGATTTAATCCTTACTTTATATGCGAATTACTATTTTTCAGCGTCGGCGGGTTGTACTCTGCTCTCACTATATTCGTATCCAATACTTAAAATATTATTTAAAAATATACAAAATAATTATTGGTATCAAGATTTAGATATTATTTTGGATGAGCATCCTATGAATATTATCTAT
>JAZJZD010000011.1:0-84952 GCA_040390025.1 Pseudomonadota bacterium
ATCCGAGATGGTGGGGCATATTGTGAGAGCTCTAAAGAGTTACCAAAGGCCATTGAACAAGTACACCCAGATTTAATTATCTATAACGCGGGTACCGATATTTTCGAACGGGATCCATTGGGCAGAATGCGCGTTTCTAAAAAGGGTATTATTGAGCGTGATATTGAAAAGCAGGTCCCTGATTATGTAGTAGACATCGTTGTTTATTGTAGTGGAGGTTTTCGATCTTGCTTAGTAGCGGATAACCTGCAAAAAATGGGTTATCGTCATGTGGCTTCTTTGATAGGAGGTTTTCGAGCCTGGTTGGAAGCAGGTTATCCGCTTGATCTTCCTTCCAAGTAAATTTTCTCCGCCGAGATGGTGAAACTGGTAGACACGCAAGTTTCAGGTACTTGTGGGGCAACCCGTGGAGGTTCGAGTCCTCTTCTCGGCACCAGTAACTCTTCGCACTTGAATTCTTAGATGTATTGCCGCTCGGGTTCGCAATTTCGCAGCACTTACCGAAAATTCAATTACTGTGAATATATAAAAAGCTTGGTATTTTTTTTAAAATCGGTTTAAATAGGCGAAATTATTTCTAGCCTAATTGCATGAGTAGCGTTTCGTCGCCTCTTTATGACATTCACAAAACTTTCGAAGAAAACTTCAGTAGTCCCCCTTTTTCTGCAATAATTCCACCTTCTCGACAATGTTTTTCTAACAACAGAACTCCTTTTTTAGGCTATTCATTAGCTTCGAGTATTGGCGCGGCGCCGTGCGCAGTAACAACAGGAAAAGGGATCGCTTTATTAGCGCGTTTGGGCTTCGATGTATTAACCTATAAAACTATTCGGCGCCGTGCCTATCGTAGCCATCCATTGCCGAATATTGTTTATCTCGACAGAGCTACCGTACTAAACAAATCAGATTTAGATAAGCCTATTTATACAAGAGATAAACCAATACCCGTAGAAAAAATCGCGATTAGCAATTCCTTTGGTAATGGTTGTTTAGAGCCTGATGTTGTTAGTCAAGATATAGCCTTTGCCAAAAGTGCATTGTTGGAAGGGCAAATTTTAATAGTATCGGTTTATGGCGAGGGAGAAACGCTCGAAGCAATTGCTACAGAGTTTGCTGAAACGGCGCTGTTTGCTCAGCAAGCCGGTGCTGATGTCATCGAACTTAATCTTTCCTGCCCAAACTTATTAAAAAAAAGCGAGCCCATTTATTGGGATGCAAATGCAGTTCTTAAGATTACTTCTCAGGTTGTAAAACGTATTGGCGATTCTCCCGTAGTAGTCAAACTAGGTTTATTACCGGAAGCTGATGCTGCGGGTAAAATTTTAGCAGCGGTAGCTCGAGCAGGGGGAAGAGGCGTCAGTGCAATTAATTCGATCAGTATGCGTGTTATCGATAGGGCGCAACAACCTGCGTTTGGAAAACGAATTTTTAGTGGCGTTTCGGGTTATCCTATTCATCCATTAGCGCTGCAATTTATTACAAAAATAGCTCACTTAAATCACGAACAAAAATTAGATCTAGCTATTTTAGGAATGGGTGGTGTTACGCTTCCCGAGCATTTTAATGAGTTTTTCAATGCAGGGGCGGATGTCGCACTCGTTGCCACGGGAATGATGTGGAACCCTTACCTTGCTTTTCAGTACCATCAACAAATGCAACCATGAAATCAATAATACCGACACGATTACTCTTAAAAACAGGTGAAAGTTTTGCTGGGCTTTCACCTCAAGCTCAAATTAATAATCAAACAGGGGAAGTTATATTTAATACAGGGATGGTAGGCTATGTCGAATCTTTAACAGATCCTTCCTATGCAGGCCAGATACTCTGCTTTACTTATCCGTTGGTAGGAAATTACGGCGTTTCTGTACAGAATACTTGGGAGTCTAAAAAGATACAGGTAAAGGGCGTTGTTATGTCAGAGCTTGCACCTTTTTATTCAAATTATTCAGCAGAATGTTCGCTTTTAGATTGGTTAGAAAAGCAAGCTATCCCTTATATTACGGGTGTTGATACACGCGCATTAACACATTGTCTACGCGAACGTGGTGTAATACCTGGAATCATTACACATTCCGCAAAGAAACCAACTAAGTTTATTGAATTTGATGATATTGATTGGGTTAAACAAGTCACGATCAATGAGCCTATTTATTATGGAAAAGGCAAAAAGAAGATTATCGTGGTGGATTGTGGCTTAAAAGAAAACATACTACGTTGTTTGTTGCAATTTCCATTGCAGATAAAGCGCGTTCCTTATGATTATGATTATAGTCAAGAAGATTATGATGGTGTTTTTATTTCAAATGGTCCGGGTGATCCCGTTTTGTGTAAAAAAACCGTTGCTATTCTAAAAAAAGTATTGGCTAAGAAAAAGCCGTGTTTTGGTATTTGTTTGGGTACCCAATTAATGGCTTTAGCAGTAGGTGCAAAGACCTATAAATTAGTCTTTGGCCATCGTTCGCAAAATCAACCCTGTCTTTATTTACCCACGCAACGTTGTTATTTGACATCGCAAAATCATGGTTATGCGGTGGAAGAAAAATCTTTACCTAAGGATTGGCAGATATTATTCCGTAATCTCAATGATCAGTCGGTAGCGGGTATTGTGCATAAAGAACATCCTTTTTTTTCAGTTCAATTTCATCCAGAAGCAGCTCCAGGGCCGATGGATACACAATGGTTATTTGAACGCTTTTATCGCTCTCTGTAAAAAATTATGAAAACACAACGATTTAAAGGCAAAAAGATTTTAATTTTAGGCTCCGGTGGTTTACGTATTGGCCAAGCGGGTGAATTTGATTATTCAGGCTCACAAGCTATCAAGGCGTTAAAACAAGAGAACATTAAAACAGTCTTGATTAACCCCAATATTGCTACTGTTCAAACCGATGCTAATTTAGCGGATGAAGTTTATTTACAACCTTTAAATTTTAATACTGTTAAGCGAATCATTGCAAAAGAACGACCCGATGGAATTTTACTCGGATTTGGCGGTCAAACGGCTTTGAATTTGGGTTTGGAATTAGAAGAAAAAGGTGTATTAAAAAAATATAACGTGAAGGTGTTAGGCTCCTCGGTTCAATCAATTCGTCAAACCGAAGATAGAGATATTTTTAAAGAGTCGTTAGAAAAAATTGGCGTAAAAACTCCCTTAAGTATTGCTGCAAAAACGGTTAAGCAAGCTTTAAATGCAGCTGAAAAAATTGGCTATCCCGTTATGTTGCGTTCTGGTTTTTCTTTAGGGGGATTGGGTTCTGGAAAAATCCCTAATAAAGAAGTGCTTGAGCAGCGCGCGCACGAAAGCTTAGCTGCAGCTCCTCAGATATTGATTGAAGAATATTTATTTGGATGGAAGGAATTCGAATATGAGATCGTACGTGATATGGCGGGCAATGGTTTAACGATCTGTAATATGGAAAATATGGATGCCATGGGAATTCATACCGGCGAAAGTATTGTGGTTGCGCCGGCGCAAACTTTGAGTAATACACAACATCAATTTTTACGTAATATCGCTTTAAAAGTAGCAGATTATTTTAATATTGTAGGAGAATGCAATATACAGTTTGCTATTAATCCAGAAAATGGAGATTACCGTGTCATTGAAATGAATGCGCGGTTGTCTCGTTCTAGTGCATTAGCATCGAAAGCAACCGGTTATCCTTTAGCATTTATTGCGACTAAATTAGCGTTGGGATACTGTTTACACGAAATTAAAAATACAGTGACGCAAGTGACCTGCGCCTACTTTGAACCTGCTTTGGACTATATTGTTGTTAAAATCCCACGCTGGGATATCCAAAAATTAAAAGCAGCAGAAAGAACGATCGGCACCGAAATGAAAAGTGTTGGCGAAGTAATGGCGATTGGGCGCTCTTTCCCAGAAGCATTACAAAAAGCGGTAGGTATGTTAAATATTGGTGCTTCCTGCTTAAGCGATTATTCCGAAACAATAGAAGATCCAAAAAAAGAAATAAAAAATGCAACCGATAGGCGTTTATTTGCTTTATATGAGTTTTTTAGAAAAGGTGGTTCTGTAACACAGGCGCATCAATTATCGCAGATTGATTCCTGGTTTTTAGCTCATATTCATTCGATAGCAGAGTTAGAAAATCAATTAATTCAAGAAAATTTAAATCAAAAACTTTTACGCCAATTAAAGCAATTTGGGTTTTCAGATCAGGCTATTGCTAAGTTAAAAAATAAATCGGTCAGTCAAGTTCGTTCCTTACGTTTAAAGCATAACATAACTCCCTATGTTAAGCAGATTGATACCTTGGCCGGCGAATTTGCCGCGCAAACCAACTACCTTTATTTAAGCTACCACGCCGTAGAGCACGATATAGCGCCTGCTTCTTTGCGACCTATTATTGTATTAGGTTCAGGTCCTTATGCGATTGGATCTTCAGTTGAATTTGACTGGTGCGCGGTGAATACTGCTCAGACTTTACGTCGTTTAAAAGAAACAGCCATTATTATTAATTCTAATCCGGAAACGGTTTCAACCGATTATGATGAATCGGATCGACTTTATTTTGAACAGCTTACCTTCGAGCGTGTTCAAGATATTATTGAGTTTGAGCAGCCTAAAGGTATTATCGTTTCCGTGGGTGGTCAGATTGCCAATAATTTAGCATTGCCCTTAGCAACTGCCGGTTATCCTTTATTAGGTACAGATCCAAAGTCGATAGACCAGGCAGAAAACCGTGAGAAATTCTCAGATCTATTAAATAAACTTACAATCGATCAGCCCGCTTGGCAGCGCATTACTAGCTTGAATAAAGCAAAAAAGTTTGCGTCTGAGGTTGGTTACCCTGTGTTAATCAGGCCTTCTTATATTTTGTCGGGTTCAGCGATGAATGTTGTCTATGATTCTGAGTCATTAGAGCAGCATTTACAGGCAGCTGCACGTGTTTCTCAAGATCATCCCGTTGTCATCTCTAAATTTGTCGAAGAAGCCAAAGAGTTAGAAGTCGATGGTGTGGCGCAACGCGGTGATATGGTTATTGAAGCGATCTCAGAACATATCGAAAATGCAGGCGTACATTCTGGCGATGCTACCGTTGTATTGCCGCCACAAAAATTATATTTAGAAACGATACGTCGCACCAAAAAAATCGCACGAAAAATTGTTAAAGTGTTAAATATCACCGGTCCTTTCAATATTCAATTTATTGCAAAAAATAACGATATTCAGGTTATAGAATGTAACTTACGTGCTTCACGTTCATTTCCTTTTGTTTCCAAGGTAACAGGCCATAATCTGATTCAAATAGCCACAGAAGTTATGCTCGATAAACATCAGCCAAAACACTATGAGACCTTAGAATTAGATTATGTAGGCGTAAAATCAGCCCAATTTTCTTATAGTCGTTTAAAAGGCGCCAATCCTGTGGCACAAGTTGAAATGGCTTCTACTGGCGAAGTAGCTTGTATAGCGGACGATTTAGTAGAGGCTTTTTATAAAGCTTGGTTAGCCACCGATCAAACAATTACGGAAAAGAAAATACTTCTCAGCATTGCGGATAGTTACAAAGTTAAATTACTACCGTGGATAAAACAGTTAGATGAGCAAGGGTGGTCGATTTATAGTACGGCAGGAACGCATCAGTTTTTAAGCGAACAGGGTATTGCTTCTTATTTTGTTAATAAAACTAGCGATGCAAGAAAGCCTAATATTAAAAATTTAATTGGTCAACGAAAAGTAGCGGTGATTATCAATATACCAAGTTCTGCTACAGGTTTAGAGCGAACGGATGGTTTTTTAATTCGGCGCTTAGCGATTGATCATCATATTCCTTTAGTTACAAATGCCCAAATTGCGCAGATTTTTCTGCAAGGGTTAGTGACGTTGTGGGGTAAGGAGTTAGTTGTGGAATCGTGGCAAAGTTTGGTAGAAAAAAAGAGTTAATTTTAACATTGAGGCTGAAGATTTTGGTTGATTATATAGAGAATATCGATGAATAACTATTTTTATCATACTGACGTTATTTCTATGCGGGATTTGTCTTTAGAGCAAATTACTTCGGTGTTAAAATTAGCAAAAAAATTTAAACAGAAGAAGCCTAAAAACTATTTACTGGATAAAATTATTGCGCATTGTTTTTTTGAAGCATCTACGCGTACACGTTTATCTTTTGAGACCGCCTCATTGCGTTTAGGTGCAAAAGTAATCGGTTTTTCTAGTGCGGCAAGTCTTTCTGTCAGCAAAGGCGAAGATTTAAGTGATACGATTAAGACAATTTCTTATTATGCCGATCTTATTGTACTTCGTCATTCACAAGAGGGTGCCGCGCGTTTAGCGGCTGAAATATCAGATAAACCAGTTATTAATGCAGGCGATGGGGCTAATCAACATCCCACACAGGCATTAGCTGATCTCATGACCATAGAAGAAACACAAGGAACTTTAGAAGGCTTGTCTATCGCATTTGTTGGCGATTTAAAATATGGAAGGGCAGTTCATTCTTTAATACAAGCTTGTGCGTTATTTAATAGCCGTTTATATTTAGTTGCAGCGCCTTTATTAACATTGCCAGAATCGCATAGTGATGAGATAAAACATCAAGGTATACGTTTTTCTTCCCATCCTAGCTTAGATGATATCCTTGCTAAGGTAGATATCCTTTATATGACACGGCTTCAGCAAGAACGATTTATTAAAACGGAACATGAATTACTTGAAAATCAATTTGTATTAAAGCCTGAAAAATTAAAAAAGGCTAAACCTAATCTGAAAATTTTACATCCTTTGCCGCGCGCAGGCGAAATTGATAAAGCTATTGATGAAACACCGTATGCAGCCTATTTTCAACAAGTAGAAAATGCTGTTTACGTGAGGCAAGCATTTTTAGCATTGATGCTGAATAAAAGTATTGAAATAAACTAAAAAAAGTATTGGGGCAATAGGTATGGTAAAAACTCGTTCAGTCTCTGCCATTAATAATGGCATTGTGATTGATCACATTTCGGTTGGACAGGCACTTAAAATTATGCGTTTGTTATCTGGTGTGAATAATAAACAACGTGTTACCTTAGGCTTAAATTTGACGAGTAAACGATTAAAACTTAAAGATTTAATCAAGATTGAAAATCGAAACTTGAGCCCGGAGGCGATAGAGCAAATTAGTATTTTTGCACCTTCAGCTACAATTAACATCGTTGAAAATTTTTCTATTTGTAGAAAAATAAAATGTCGATTACCCGAAACAATTCGAGGCATTTTGATTTGTCCTAACCTAAATTGTATTAGCCGAACAGAATCTAAATCTTATTTTAGACTAGAAGGTTCAGGTAAAGAGGTAAGTCTTTATTGCTTTTATTGCGAAAAGCAATTTAAACGCGATCAGCTTGAAGAAATAAATCTATGATCCAAATAAAAAATGCTCAAACTCCTAACGGAGTTCGTCAAACTTTAAATATTCAAAGTCAGCAAGAAATAGTTATTGATGCTACAAACTTATTATTATTGCCGGGGTTGATCGATCCCCATGTGCATTTCAGAACACCGGGTCTGGAATATAAAGAAGATTGGCGAACAGCGGCTAAAGCGAGCATTAAAGGTGGTTATACGACTGTTTTTGATATGCCTAATACAATTCCACCTACAGTAACTGAAATTGAGCTCGAGAAAAAAATAGCCCTTATCGATAGTCAATTAAAAGACGTCAAAATACCTCTACACTATCACTTGTTTTTTGGCGCAGATAAACATCATCTCAATGAGATAAAAAAAGTGAAAGCGAAAGTGATTGGAATTAAAGTATTTATGGGCTGTAGTACCGGCGGATTGGTCATTGATGATGATGAAAGTTTACATGCTATTTTTAAATTAGCAGCAACAGAGAATATGTTAGTGGCGGTGCATGCCGAAGATGAACATCGATTGCAAGAAAACATCAAAAAATTTAATTTACCGCAACCTTATGCAATTCATTCACAGATACGTGATGAGATTGCTGCGAGTATCGCTGTTAAAAAAGCAATTGATTTAGTGCGTTTATATGGAACGCGTTTATATATTTTACATACTAGCACTTGCCAAGAAGTTGAATTAATTGCGCAAGCTAAAGCAGAAGGTCTTCCAGTTTTTGCAGAAACGACACCGCATCATTTGTTTTTGAGTATAAATGATTATGATCATCTCCAGGGTAAAGCAGTGATGAATCCGCCATTACGTGCTTTAGCGCATCAAAAAGCTTTATTTCAAGCGATTAATGATGGTGTTATAGATACCATCGGATCGGATCATGCGCCGCATACATTGGAAGAAAAAGCGCGACCTTATGGTGCTTGTCCTTCGGGAGTGCCCGGTATTGAGACGACATTACCGCTATTATTAGAAGCTTACCATCAGGGTTTATTATCGCTCGAAAAAATAATAGATCTAACTTACCATCGTGCAAAAGAGATTTTTAGCTTAGCAACTTTTACTGATTACGTGCTAGTCGATTTGCAAGAGGTACGAGTTGTTAAAGAGACCAATCTCAAAACTAAATGCCAATGGTCACCTTTTGCTGGATGTAGTCTAAGCGGCTGGCCTGTTTACACGATATTAAATAGTTATTGCTACGACTTATCTAGGTTATAAAAATATGTTTTGCTTTTCAAGAAAGCGGCTATTTTTTAGTGGCTTTATAATAGCTTATTTTACCATCCAAGACATAAAAACTATACTATGCCAAACACTTCTTGCATATTCTGTTTTTTTTGTTATAGTTTATTTATGAAAAAAAAGTATACATTAAAAAATATTTTTTTAAATATTTGTTTTTTTATTAGTATAATAGCCGTTAGTTTTTCTGCTGACGCATCCGTCCAACAAAATACATTAATTACTAATTATCATAGTATTTTTGTTCCCTATTATACTAAAAGCGGGAGCTTGCGTATTGCCACTCGGATGTATTTTCGAGAAAAAATTCCCTATCTTTTATTAGTTAACCCATATACTTTTGCTACCGAGATTGTCTCTGCAGCTTCTGTGCATTTGCAAAAAGTTTGCCATCCTAGTTATTGCACAGATGCCGCAACAAGCAAGATAAAAGCAACACCTTATGCTAAGGCATTGCTACGCTATACATCCCCGCCCTATTTATTACAAAATTATGGTATTGCTCAGGCAGATACTCCAGTAAATGGTGTTTTCCTTACTGTAGATATGTGTCCATCAAAAAAACCATTTGAGAAACAATTTTTTAGCCGGCTCATAGCACAGGCTAAGCAAACAGGTAAGCCTGTTTCTATTGCAATTTCGATAACAGGTTTATGGGCGATTCACCACCCACAAGAATTTGCCTGGCTTATGCAACAAGAAAAATCCAATGCCCTAAAAATTACTTGGATTAATCATTCTTTTCATCACCCTTACTATGTTGGTGTTCCCTTAAGAGAGAATTTTTTATTAACACCATCCTCTACCATTTCACATGAAATTCTTGATACCGAAAAATTATTAATCATGAATGGTCAAACTCCTTCCGTATTCTTTCGTTTCCCAGGCCTTGTTTCAAGTAAAGCTTTGATTTTAAAACTTCGTCAATTTGGCTTAATTCCAATAGCGAGCGATGCTTGGTTGGCTAAAAAGCAAAAGGTTAAGTTAGGTAGTATTATCCTAGTGCATGGTAATGGTAATGAACCACAAGGAATTAAATTTTTTACGCAGCTACAACAAAAAAATAAATTTCGTTTGCTGCCGCTTTACCAGGCTTTTTAAATGCTAATACAATTCCTGATTTTTAGACGGCTAAGTATTATTTACACATTTTAGTGCATTTTTAAAAGCCTGTAGTGCTTGCGGTGCTTCCCCCAAAGTTTCAAATAGCTGGCCTAACTCTTGATATGTTTCAGGATTCGGATCGTGAGTTAAGCTGCTCTCTAGATAATCTTGTGCTTTACCCCATAATTGTAGCTGTTTACAAAGACGGCCTAAAGTTAATAAAAGGTAGGGGTCTTTAGGGCGATTTTTAAGCCATTTTTCAGCATGTACTAATTGGCGTTCAGGGTGAATACTTTTAATAAGGCCATAAGTTTGTACAAGAGGAGCGAGCCAATACTTTTTCAATAATTTACGTGTTAAAGCTTCAGCTTTTTCAGTTTCATGGTATTGGATAAGGCCTTGGATATAGTAATTAAGAAAGTAAGGGTCTTTTTTTAATTGCGGTGGCGTCTGTTGCCACTTTTCTTCGAATTTTACTAAATTTGTGCGTATCGCCTCTTTTAACAAACCTTCATAACTTTCACGTTCTAATGCTTGAACCTGTAAGGGGGATAACCAACTTTTTTTTTCTAACTCCGGTAATGTTTTTAAAATAACGTTCCAATCTTTAGGTTCTTGATAAAGCGTTGCAAACAAGGTTTGATCTTCTATAGATGCTCGTTTTAGCCGTTGTCTATTATGTAGCCAGACATCCCAACGTTTTGGTAACACAGAAAAATAGTGGAGTATGCGAAGGAAAAGGTAGATGACAAGGAAACTGACTAACAATCCAACCAAAGCTAGCCATAAAGGCATTTCTAAAGCAAGCTTGTGTCTTGTAATAAGTACATAGCCGGGATCGTTAGCTATTTCGACTCCTATCCAGACGGAGAATATAAGGACAAGTAAGAATATAAAAAACCGCTTCATTAAGGGAGTTCCTTTTGATCAATAGCCGTGTTAGGTATAGTTTTTTCGAAAGAAGCAATTGCGGCTAATGTAGGAGTTAAATCCGGTAAGCTTGGTTGTAAATTTATTTTTTCAAGTTCATTTATAGTTTGAATTACCGTTTGAGCCAGTGATGAGCGGGCTAAAAAGTGCTGTTGTATTGCTTCTTTAGTTTGTTGCAAGCTATTTTGATAAATTGTTTGTTGACGCTGGAGTAGGGCCCATTGTGCTTGTTGTAACAATAGTTGTAGATTGTGTTGTAAGTATTGTTGTTGCGCTTGGGGTAATAAAGGTTCAATCGGTTTATCTAAATGTCGAATAACAATTAATTGTTGAAGACTGTGTAAACTCGATTGAAGCGCGCTAAGCCATTTTTTTCCAAGATCGGTTGCAGGGGTTGTATTATTTGTGGTTTCTTTATTAGCAATAGGAATGGTGTTAGTTAAAGGCAATTGTATTACCTGGGCTTGCAAAACATTTAACTGCGTTAAAGTATTACTTAGATCCAGCTGCGGTAAAGCTTTTAGGCTGGTTATATTTTGTGTTAATAAACTATGTAGTGATTCCGGGATGGAAAGATCAGGGAATTCGGTTAAGCGTTTATTGGCTAATGTTAACGCAGCTAAAGCACTATTTAAATCGTGAAGATAAAGAAGGTCGTCCTGTGCTTGTTGAATAAGCTGATGTATGTTGCTTATTTGTGTTTGCGCAGCATTAGAAGACAATTTTTTTTGAATAAAGTTTTGTATTTGGATTACACTTTTTTGTAATTCCTGATATTTAGTTTGATTTTGAGAAAGTTGTTCTTGGGTTTGTGTAAAACGGGTTTCATATCTTGCAAGGATATCATTATTTTTTTTCCAAAAAAAAGAGATGGCTAGGAAGAGAGAGAGCCAAGTTGCAAGTAGTAGAGCGATAGTGAACCACGCAATAATACAATGCTGGGGTTTAGGACTTGTTGTGTTATCGCTTAGCTCGTCGGTGGATTCAATCGCTTGCGACTCCATAACTATTCTCCGGGAAAGCTGTGTCCGGACTTATCTTGGCTTAGTGTAAGTCCGAAGGGTTTGTAAAATGGTTTCGTCGCTTGCATTATCCGATATTAAGGGAGGTTTTACAAAGCCTAGCGTTTTTGCATAATCAGCGATGCGTGCACTGATAACTAGGAGTTGTTTATCAAATAGGTCATCTCCCCAGACAGGGTGTAATAAACTAAGTAAATTTGTTAATCCATCATTACTGGTGCAAATAATGATATCGATAATTTTTATATTAGGAATCGTTTTGGCAAGGGGTAGGGAGCGCTTATAAACCTCTAACATTGTTATTTGTGCACCGCGTTTTTTTAATGTTTTTGATAGCGCTAAACGACCACCTTGCCCTTTTATGATTAAAATATTTTTTTGATGTGGTTGTTGTAACGGCAGGAGCATCAGTACCCCTTCGCTGCTAAAATTTTTTTCGGGATAATAATCTGCGGGTAAATTGTGTAGTTTTAATGCTTTTACAGTGCCGGGCCCAATTGCGATTATTTTGGTTTGTTTAGGCCAAACAGGATAAGCACTATGGATATAATTCGCTATTTTAAATACAGTGTTCGGACTTATAAAGATAACAAAATCATACTCCGCCATTTTTCTAATTTGTTTTAAAGCAATTTTTTTATTTATCGCTATGATTTCTAATGTTGGGAAAGAAATAGGTTTACCATTCTCCGCCTGGATTTTCGCAACAAGATTTTTTGCTTGGTGGGTAGGGCGTGTAATGAGGATAGTTAGGTTATTAAGCGAGTTCATAAGGATAAAATAGGGTTAATTTAGCTTACGATCAAGTGTTTGCTTTCTATGAGCAAAATATAGAAATCAATGAAATAGTTTGTTTGCTTGATTTATAATAATTATTAGCCAATAAAATTTATTTAAGCGTAGAGGTATGAGAGTAAATGGCTGAGTTTTTGAGAAAAATTAAGCGCCACCTTAAGGGTAAATCTAGTAAAGGTTTTGTTATAGAGAATAATTCTAATCAATCTAATGATTCTCTCGATAATGTTTCATTTTCGGGTCCGTTCGGAGGACCTCTGGGTTCGATAGTAGAAAATCCAATTTATGAGGTTCCTAATTCAAAACCAATATCTCCTTCCCAAGAAAGTTCGAGTGATAATTTACCTTTATTAGCATCTCATGAGGGTCCGATAAGAGCTCATGAAGGAAATAGTGGGTTTTTAGATAAAATTAGGTATGGGTTGGGGCTTAAATCAAAACAACGTGGTCTTATCATCCCGAAAGGTACAGAGCCGATAATGGCCTCCGAAAAAAATAGTGGTTTTTTAAATAAAATTAAGTATGGGTTGGGGTTTGGATCAAAACGATGTGGGGCTGAAGCAGCTAATTCAGCTAACCAACTTATTGTTGAGCTCGAAAAAATTAAAACAAGTTAATGCAGCGCGCGCAAAAGTTTCGCGCGCGAACGCGGTTATGTGATGAAGTACATGTAGCATGACAGGGTTACATCAACACCTTCTCGTGAATAGCCTAATACTTTACACGTTCTAGATACATTGGAATATTTAAATGGAAAGTACACGACATATGCGATTCAAAAAACATTAGTTCAATTTAGTTATAATCAATCATTTAGTTGAGTTAATATTATTTAAATGGATTTTTATAAAAAAATCTTAGGCACCACTATGAATTTCAGGGGTATTTTTAAAAAAAAATATAAAAAATCTAAATCTAATATAGCTTTAGATACGGGGCCTAACTTTATGGAAAATACAGCTTTTCGGGCAGAAAGCGATACTTCGTCAGACTCCTCTTTAACTAGTGAGTTTTCCACGATACCTCATAAATTCCAGACTGATTTACAACAGGAAATATCGGAGCTAAAGCAAGAAATTTTAAGGCTAAATAAAGAAAACCAAGATCTCCGCGAGGAAGTAAAGTCTTTAAGTAGTAAAAATTCAATTCCACCACCACCACCTCCACCACCACCACCACCTCCTCCTCCTCCTCCTCCACAAAAAGCATCTAAGGGGCAAAAAAAACAAAATACTCAAAGAAGTAATGGAAGTGATAAATCTGATAAGACAAAATCCAAAACGGCATATATGGAAGAATTAGTAGAAGCACTTTTGAAAAGGAGAAACGCTAGGAATAATGATGAGTAAAGCTGAAGCTGCATAAGCGAATTGATAGAGAGACCATTGTAAAATAGCAACTCAACGATATTCCTTAGAGTGATTTTCGGTTAGACTAATTACAGATTAATTTTATAAAGTTATCCTTATGTCGCCGTT
This sequence comes from Pseudomonadota bacterium, assembly GCA_040390025.1. Taxonomy (GTDB): domain Bacteria; phylum Pseudomonadota; class Gammaproteobacteria; order Diplorickettsiales; family Diplorickettsiaceae; genus JAVHYG01. The sequence goes on from JAZJZD010000011.1 coordinate 13,947, forward strand.
AATAAGCTTAAAAGGTTTGAATTTACATCATAAGCGCCTCATTATTCGCGAAGATCTCAATGTTCCCATGGAAAAGGGACGAATTACCAGTGATGCACGTATTCAGGCTGCTTTGCCAACCATTCAATATGCTTTAGAGCAGGGAGCCGCTGTTATTCTACTGTCTCATCTCGGTAGGCCTGAAGAAGGTCATATTACGCCCAAGTTTTCTTTAGCACCTATTGCTGAACGTCTACAAACATTATTAGGGCGCCCCGTAAAATTTATTTCCCATTGGTTAGACGGATTTGAAATTGAGCCAGGAGAGGTTGTGCTTTGTGAGAATGTACGTTTTCAAAAAGGGGAGAAAAACAACGACTCTATTCTTGCTAAAAAAATAGCGAAATTAGGTGATATTTTTGTTATGGATGCCTTTGCTACGGCACATCGCAGTGAAGCATCGACTGTTGGAGTGGCACAGTTTTCAGAGCAGGCCTGTGCAGGGTTATTATTGATGGCTGAATTAGAAGTGCTAACACAGGCTTTAAAAAATCCAGCGCGGCCCCTGCTTGCGATTGTGGGTGGTTCTAAAGTTTCGAGTAAATTACAAGTATTAGCAGCGCTGATCCAAAAAGTGGATAAGTTAATTTTGGGTGGGGGAATCGCTAATACTTTTTTAGTTGCACAGGGATATAGACTGGGGCGATCCTTAGTTGAAAGTGATTTAATTGCTGAGGCAAAACATTTAATTGTTTTAGCACAGCAAAAGCAAGTTGAAATTATTCTGCCGGTTGATGTAGTAGTGGCTAAAGAAATTTCTGTAACGGCAAAAACGACTATTAAAAAATTAACGGAAATAGAAGACGATGAAATGGTGTTAGATATTGGTCCAGAATCTATTAAGCTATATATACAATCTATTTCATCCGCAGCAACTATTTTGTGGAATGGGCCTGTGGGAGTTTTCGAAATGTCTCCATTTGAGGAGGGAACCCGCGCTTTAAGTCTAGCTATTGCCAGGAGTAAAGCTTTTTCTATTGCTGGCGGGGGGGATACCCTGGCCGCCATTGAAAAGTATGGAATTACTAATAAAATATCTTATATTTCCACGGGTGGTGGTGCTTTTCTCGAATTTATTGAAGATGAAAATCTTCCCGCATTAAGTGTATTAAAAAAAGGTCACAAGAGGCTTAATAATGAAACGATTTAAAAGAACCAAAATTGTGGCTACGCTCGGGCCTGCTACCGATGAAGAAGGCGTTTTACAGGCGATGATAAATGCCGGTTTAGATGTTGTCCGATTGAATTTTTCGCATGGTAAAGCAGAAGACCATATTAAGCGTGCAGAGTTAGTTCGTAAATGTGCTCAAGCAGCAGGTCGAGAAATTGCGATTATGGCAGATTTACAAGGACCAAAGATTCGTATTGCACGCTTCAAACAAGGTAAGATTTTTTTAAAAGAAGGAGCGCAGTTTGTTTTAGATGCCGATTTATCCAAAGAAGCGGGTGATGAGAAAGCGGTAGGTATTGACTATAAGGGATTACCGAAAGATGTGCAGCGTGGTGATTTTTTGTTACTCGACGATGGACGTTTAGTATTAAAAGTTAATAAAGTTCAAAAAAATAAGATTATTTGTAAGGTAGAAGTAGGCGGTGAATTATCGAATAATAAAGGGATAAACCGTAAAGGTGGTGGGCTTTCTGCAGAGGCTTTAACGGCTAAAGATAAAAAGGATTTGAAGACGGCTGTTAAGTTAAACGCAGACTATATTGCTATTTCATTTCCACGCAATGCAGCAGATATGAAAAAAGCTCGGACTTTATTAAAAAAAGCGAAAGGGAACGCCGGGCTAATTGCGAAAATAGAACGTAGCGACGCAGTTCCGCTTATCGATGAAATTATTAAAGCATCAGATGCGGTGATGGTAGCACGTGGCGATTTAGGGGTAGAAATTGGTGATGCAGAGTTACCGGCCGTACAAAAACATATTATTCAACGGGCACGTTCACTGGATAAGGTAGTTATAACCGCTACACAGATGATGGAATCCATGATCCATAATTCTATTCCTACCCGAGCAGAAGTATTTGATGTGGCAAACGCGGTATTAGATGGAACCGATGCAGTTATGTTGTCGGCAGAAACAGCGACAGGTGAGCATCCTGCGTTAGTAGTTGCTGCGATGGCACGTATTTGTTTAGGCGCAGAAAAACAAGTCAAAACCCAGGTATCGAGACATCGCGTGGAATGTCACTTTCAACGGCGCGATGAAGCTATTGCCATGGCGGCGATGTATACAGCAAATCATTATAATATTAAAGCTATTATTGCTTTAACAGAGTCTGGCGCTACGCCGTTATGGATGTCTCGTATTCGCTCAGGAATTCCTATTTACGCTTTGGCACATAGTGTTGAAACAACGCGTCGATTAGCGCTTTACCGTGGCGTTTATCCTCTCTATTTTAATATCGATAAATTAGATAAACGGCATGTCAATGACTTTGCTTTTACTGAGTTAAAAAAACATGGGGTCTTACGTAAGGGTGATTGTATCCTTATTACCTACGGCGATCTTTTGAAGACAACTGGCGGAACAAATACGCTCAAGATTTTAGAAGTCCCCTAACTTGACTTAGGCTGAGCGCTTAGGGAGATTTAACTCTGGGTATAATGGCTTATCCGTCATTGCGCGCGCGGAGCGCGCGGCAATCCAGGAAATATGTAAATTGGATTGCCGCGCTCATTATATTCGCTCGCATGACGGCGATTTTTTTAAGCTAACGTTTATTAGCTGGACGCTTTTTAGGGCAAGTGCTGCAGATCCCGTAAATAATTAAACTATGGTCTGTCATTTTATAGCCTTTGTTTTTTGCTACGGTTTTTTGGCGTTGCTCAATTGTTTCATCGACAAACTCATCCACTTTGCCGCATTTTGTACAGACGATGTGATCATGGTGGGGCCCTTGATTACGTTCAAAGACAGAACAGTTTTCTTCGAAATTTCGCCGTTTAACTAATCCGGCTCCTTCGAATTGTGTTAATACCCGATAAACCGTTGCTAGCCCGATATCTTCTCCTGACTCTGAGAGCGCTTTATAAATTTCTTCTGCGCTTAAATGACGGGTTTTAGCTTGTTCTAGTAACTGTAAGATTTTTTGTCTTGGGGCCGTAATTTTCAATCCGGCTTGGCGTAGTTGTTGATTATCCATTAGATTATCTCTAAACTCCTTCAGCAGTGGTTAATTTGTTTTTGTATTATATTTACTGACTAAACTTCTCTGCGTTATTTAAAGTATAGTGTTGGAAGTATTTGCTTTATTACAATGATTATCTTTTATGATAAAATGGGTTATTAGCTTTTTTTTACTCTGCCTACTTTCAGGTTGTGGCATTATCTACCGTCCTGATATTCAGCAAGGAAATATACTAACGCAGTCTACCATAGAGCAATTAAAACTCGGTATGACAGAGGAGCAAGTTCGTTACCTTTTAGGTAGTTGTGTCTTACAGACACCGTTTCAAGCTAATCGTAGCGATTATGTTTATTTTTATCACCCTGGGCATGCGCAATCTACACAACGGCATGTAACGCTGACCTTCTCCGGCGGTCGATTAGTTAACATCAGTCGCTAGTTTATGATGTTGCACAGACTCAGATTGTTTTGACAGCTTGGTTTTTTGTTTTTCAGCACGGGTTCTTCTATTTTTTTTCGGGTCAATAGCTAGGGTGCGGTATATTTCTATTCTATCGCCTGACTGTAGTATTGTATTAAGTGGACGAATCTTGCTAAAAATGCCTACTTTATTTACTGCCAAATTAATGTTGGGAAATTGTATTAAAATACCTGATTTCTGTATGGCTGCTTCTATACAGCAGGATTCGGATACTATTAAAGGGATTACGATTTGGTTTTGTTGGTCGGCATATGCCACTTCAATTTGAATGGTCAACATTAATTTAGGTGTTTCCCATATTGTTGTTTAGCTCTTTCCGAAAAAGCGTGAATGAGTTTATGGGCAACTTGCTCGAAAACAGGTGAAAAAGCAAAAGCTAATAAATTGCTTGCAAACTCAAATTCTAAACTCAAGTGTACCTTACAACCTTTTTTAGTAGGCTCGAAAGCCCAGAAACCTTCTAACTGGCGAAAGGGTCCATTGACAAGACTAATTTCAATCATCTTGTTTTTTTGTAAACGATTAGAGGTCGTAAATGATTTAGAAAACCCCCCACCACTGAGGGTAAGTTTTGCTTGAATGCTATCCTCCTCCTGCCGCACTATTTTACTTTCAGTACATCCAGGGAGAAATTCAGAGTAGGCTTCGATATCATTGACGAGATCGTACATTTTTTCCACGGTGTAAGGCACTTCTAAACTTTCTTGAATAATTGGCATAATCATTTCATAGACCCTATTCAGCATATTTGCGAGTTTATACCGTATTGTAATTTTTCACAGAGCCGAAAATCGCAGATTCAAGTGCAATGCCTATATAGGTCTGTATAATAAAGCCCAAAACAGGCGAGTATATCGTATGAAACCTAAGAAAGCATCGCAGAGCAATACAATTGCCTTAAATAGGCGTGCGCGCCATGATTATTTTATTGAACAGTCTTTAGAGGCGGGGCTTGTTTTACAAGGTTGGGAAGTCAAAAGTTTACGTAGTGGCCGTGCCCAATTAAGTGAGAGTTACGTTATCTTAAAGAATGGTGAGGCATGGCTTTTAGGGTGTCATATTACGCCATTATCTACTATTTCTACTCAACATACCCGTCCTGATCCTACGCGAACCCGTAAACTTTTGCTCAATGAGCGTGAGTTGAGTAAGTTGGCAGGTAATATCATGCGCAAAGGATATACATTAATTGCCTTAAAACTTTACTGGAAGAAAAACCGTGTCAAATTGGAAGTTGGGTTGGCTCGAGGTAAGCAAGAGCATGATAAGCGAGCGAGTATAAAGGAAAGAGATTGGCAGCGGGACAAGATGCGTTTGCAGCGTTATTCAAGGTAAGCTTTTTTCCTACATTTATATATTAAAGATTTTAAACAAGAAAAGGGAATTCATCTCCAAAAGTAGAGTATAATGGAGGTTCGGGGGCGATCGGCTTCGACGTCGGTTACAAACCCCAAGGTGCATGTCGAGGACGCAACTTTGCCTCGTTAATCATGTTGCAAACTTATAGTTGCAAACGACGACTATATCTCCGCTGAAAACGTTGCTATTGCTGCCTAATTCGCAGTAATCCTGTAACGTTTGCGCCGTCTTAAACAACGGCAAGCGCCATGAGCCCCATAGGCTTGTATGTGGGAGGATTGGTCATATTTGACAAGCTCGTAGTCTAGTCTGTCTGAGGCGAAGACTACTAAAACCAAACAGACTCGTTGGTAAGTTCCCTGTCAATCGGAGATTTACTGACTAAATTTAAAGATTGCACTAAGCATGTAGTGCCAAGGGCAGCGTATTGGCGGACGTGGGTTCGATTCCCACCGCCTCCACCAAATTCTTATCTTAATACATCCAAAACAGTCTAAAACCCCTTGTAAATAAGGGGTTTTTTATTATTTCTTCCCATAAATACAAGCGTTTTTTTCTTGTGATAATGCCCTAAGTTAATCCTAGAAAGTAGCGTTCAGATTGAGTAAATTTTGTACTTTTTTCAATTTGGTACAGGCTTTATCCAAGAAGCTAAAAGAAGTACAATATATTGATGAAAAGGATAAGAAAGGGGGTGAAAGATGCTATTGAATGATAGCTATAAGCCCTGTCTATTCCCTACACAGCAAGTATTGGCCCTTCAACAAATTTATTCCTTATTAGAACAAGCTTGCTCATTTTCCGAGCTCTACATAATCCTGCTTTTATGCCATGTCGCAAAAACAATAATTTCGTCGCGACTTATTTCCACTTGTACATCAATATTTTTCATCACTTAAAAAAATTCTATAGGAGAACTCCTCTTGTTTGAGCAAACGTTTAAAAATATCGATGATATCCTCCACAAAGACGCTGGCTGTGGTAGCGAGCTGGATTATGTGGAACAAACCTCTTGGATTCTCTTTCTAAAATATCTCGCTGATTTTGAAGAGGAAAAGCAAAAAAAAACTGAGCTAGCTGGAAAAAGTTATACACGCATACTTAGCGATGAGTATTGCTGGGAAGCTTGGGCAGCGCCTAAAAAAGATGGAAAAATTGACCATCACAAAGCCCTTACTGGCGATGATCTGAAAGATTTTGTTGATCGGGAGTTATTTCCTTATCTAAAAAAATTCAAAGTCGATGCAACGGGTGCTGACACTATTGAATACAAAATCGGTGAGATATTTAGCGAACTGAAAAATAAAATACAAAGTGGCTACAACTTACGCGAAGTTCTGAACAGAGTTGACGAAATGCATTTCCGTTCTCATAAGGAAAAGCATGAAATGTCACACTTGTATGAAAGTAAAATAAAAAATATGGGTAATGCCGGTAGAAATGGTGGTGAATATTACACCCCGCGCCCTCTTATTAAAACCATTATAAAAGTCGTTGCGCCGGTTATCGGTAACAAGATCTACGATGGTGCGGTAGGCTCTGCAGGTTTTTTGGTGGAAGCCTATGAATATTTAAAAACCAATAATAATCTGTTGACTCGCGATCTAGGGACATTACAGAAAAAAACCTTTTACGGTAAGGAAAAAAAATCACTTGCTTATGTCATCGGCATCATGAATATGATTTTACATGGTATTGAAGCGCCTAATATTATCCATACCAACACTTTAGCGGAGAATATTTCCGATATTCAGGAAAAAGATAGATATGATATTGTTCTTGCAAATCCACCTTTTGGCGGCAAAGAACGCAGTGAAGTACAACAAAATTTTCCAATTAAAACCGGCGAAACTGCTTTTTTGTTTCTCCAACACTTTATCAAGGTTTTGAAAGCGGGTGGTCGTGCGGGTATCGTAATTAAAAATACCTTTCTTTCTAATACCGACAATGCTTCGATAGCTTTGCGTAAATTACTACTAGAGAAGTGTAATTTGCATACGGTATTGGATCTACCAGGTGGTACTTTCACTGGAGCAGGTGTTAAAACGGTAGTGCTATTTTTTACAAAAGGTCAGCCCACGAAAAATATTTGGTTTTATCAGCTCAATCTTGATAGAAACCTGGGTAAAACTAATCCACTCAACGAGAATGATTTAGTCGAGTTTAGTAAGTTACAAAAGAAAAAAATTGATTCAGATAATTCTTGGTCAATCAATATCACGGATATCAATACAACCAATTATGAACTATCAGTAAAAAATCCGCATAAAAAGGATGACACCATACTGCGTAGTCCACAAGAAATACTTAAAGAGATAAAATTTTTGGACAAAGAAAGTGCAGAAATTATGAAAGTTATTGAGGGAATAATATGAAGAACGATGCAGCTGTTTTTGAAGATTTTAAAATTCGTCGCGTATATGATGAAAAAACTGAAACTTGGCTTTTCTCTGTTGTTGATATTATACAAGCGTTAACTCAGCAGGTAGCTTACCAAGCCGCTAGAAATTATTGGAAAGTCTTAAAAAATAGATTAAAAAAAGAAGGTAGTGAAACGGTTACAAAATGTAACCAGTTAAAGATGGTCGCAGAGGACGGCAAATTACGCCTTACAGATGCAGCCAATGCTGAAACCTTATTGCGCTTAATTCAATCTGTGCCTAGCCCCAAAGCAGAGCCTATTAAATTATGGCTGGCAAAAGTTGGCTATGAACGCATGCAAGAAATGGCTGATCCTTCTCGATTGCTAGATAGAGCCAGAGAAACCTGGCAAAAGCATGGCTATAGTGAAAAATGGATTCAGCAACGGATGATGGGTCAAGAAACCCGCAACAAACTCACCGATTATTGGAAAGAACATGGCATAAAAAAACCGGATGAATTTGCTATTCTCACTAATATTATCCATCAAGAATGGGCTAATATTAGCGTTAAAGATCACAAAAAAGCTAAAAGGTTAAAATCTGAAACTCTACGCGATCATATGAGCGAAGCAGAGTTAATCTTTACAGCGTTAGCGGAATTCTCTACTCGTCAAATAGCTGAAACAATGCTTGCAGAGGGGATGAAAGAAACAAAATTGCGGGTAAGAGCGGTGGCGCAATTGCTAAACGAACTCGTTTGGAACTTGAAAATAAGACGGGAAGAAAGTTGTTAGCACGGATAATTATCTGTTGTCAAAAAAATATCAAACTACAGGAAACTAGGGGGTCGGTATGGCAATTAATAAACAAGAAATTCAATGTCCAAGCTGTGGAGAGTTAATTTCTATTGACGATGTTTTAACGCGTCCAATAGAAGAGCAAATTAAGAAAAAGTATGAGATAACGCAAAAAGCCAATGAACAAGCCTTAGCTAATAAATTAGACGCAGTAAATAGACAAGTAGCTGAAGTGGAGGAAAAAAATAAAAATATTAATTCCATTATTGTAGAAAGACTTAATGATCAATTAAAAATTGAAAAAAATAAGCTATTTAAAGAAGTTAGAGCAGAGGCAGAACAAGAACAGAGTTCAAAAACGGCATTTCTAGAAGAGCAGTTAAAAAATAAAGATGAAAAATTAGTTCAAGCGAAAAAAAATGAAATCGAATTACGTAAAGAAAAAATTAGACTGGAAGAAGAAAAACAAAATTTTGAATTAGAGAAAATTCATCAATTAGAGGAAATGAAAAAAGGTCTTATGGAAGAGGCTAGAAAAAAGGCGGCGGAGGAACAACATTACGTCAATGCGCAATTACAGAAGCAAGTAAGCGATGCTACTAAAACAATCAAAGATTTAACACGCCAATTAGAGCAAGGCTCGCAGAAGACACAGGGTGAAGTTTTAGAACTTGAATTGGAGGATCTTTTAAAAGCAGAATTTCCACACGATGAAGTGTTGGCGGTGCCTCCGGGTGTTGCCGGCGCGGACATTATTCAAAAAGTGTTCGATCGTGCGGGACGTTTATGTGGCCAAATCGCTTGGGAAACAAAAAAAACTAAATCCTGGAATGAAAATTGGATACAAAAGCTTAAAGATGATCAACGTGCGATTAAAGCAGATTTAGCGGTCATTGTTTCGGCAGCGCTTCCGGAAAATGTAAAAGGATTTATATTTCGTGATGGTGTTTGGATTTGCAATATCAAAGTAATTGTTGCTTTGGCAACTGCACTGCGAATGAATTTAGAATCGATTACGCGAGAAAAAGCACTGTCAGTGGGTAAGAATGAGAAACTGGAAATATTATACGGCTATCTAACCGGCGTTGAATTTAAACAACGTGTAGAAGCTATGCTTGAAGTATTTTCTAGTTTAGATGCGGATTTAAAAAAAGAACGCATAGCGTATGAGAAAATTTGGGCAAAGAGAGAAAAGCAGATTAAAAAGGTAATGATCAATATGGCAGGAATGCATGGTGATTTGAGTGGCTTTGTTCCTTTGCCGCAGATAAAAAGCTTAGAGTTGTCAATCGAAGAAAAAGAATAAACGGTGCACTCAGGATTGAAAAATACTATTTCTGTTTAGGGTATTTTTTTGCTTGAACTGGTTGCGGGTATTGTTGAGGAAAATAAAGTTTTACATGATCAAAGTTATTTATTAAATGTGATTAAAAATTATGAAAAATAATTGGCAAGTTAAAAAACTGGGAGAAGTTTGTGAAATGATAAATAGAGGTGTTTCGCCTAAATATACGAATTCACAAGGGCTTTGTGTCTTGAATCAAAAATGCATTAGAGATCATAAAATTGATTTTTCTTTGTCGCGTATCCATGATGTGAAAAATAAGAAAATTAACAACGAAAAGCTTATAAGGATTGGTGATGTTTTAGTTAATTCAACTGGAACAGGTACGCTTGGACGAGTTGCCCAGGTAAAAAATATGCTATTTGAAGCAATAGTCGATTCTCACGTTACTATTATAAGGCCTATAAAAAATGTGTTTTATAATGAATTTTTTGGTTATGCTTTGATTTTTATTGAAACAGAAATTTCTAAAAAAGGAGCTGGGTGTGGTGGGCAGATAGAATTAGCGAGAGATACGTTAAGAAATGATTTTACTATCACTTATCCTGAATCACTTACTGAGCAAAAACGCATTGTTACCATTTTAGACAAAGCGTTTGCCAATATTGATAAAGCAAAAGAAAATACTGAAAAAAATCTGCAAAATGTGAATGATTTATTTGAATCCTACCTGAAAAGTGTATTTTCTAATCCAAAAAAAAATTGGCAGGTTAAAAAGCTTGGTGATGTTTGTACTATTATTGGAGGAGGTACGCCATCAAAGTCTAATGCTGATTTTTATAATGGCAATATTTTATGGGCAACTGTATGTGATATGAAAAACGAAGTTATTTTTGATACAAAATATAAAATAACGCTAGAGGCAGTAAAAAAATCTTCCACTAACATTATTCCAAAAAATAATATAGTTATTGCAACACGAGTAGGACTTGGGAAGATTTGTTTGTTAAAAAATGATACGGCTATTAATCAGGATTTGCGGGGTATAATACCAAAAAATACAATGAATTTTTCATTTAAATATTTGTTTTGGTGGTTGAAAAGCATATCTAAAATTATTGTAGAAAGTGGTACTGGTGCGACAGTGCAAGGAGTAAAGTTATCTTTTATAAAAAATCTAGAAATATTTACTTTTCCACTTCGTGAACAGCAACAAATAGCTACCAAACTCGATGCTTTATCGGCACAAACCAAAAAGCTCATAGACATTTACCAAAAAAAAATAGCTAATTTAGAGGAGTTAAAAAAATCTTTATTACAAAAAGCCTTTACTGGCGAGCTTACAGATACTGCGGTTAATAAAAATATGGAGTTGCTTCTATGAACGATGATGTGGATATGAATGAAGCGGAGACACGAGCAGAGCTGATAGATCCGCAGTTAGCGAAAAATGGTTGGGGGGTTAGGGTAGGGACAAAAATTTTTCGTGAATATCATATCAATAACGGGAAAATCTGTATAAACGGTACGCATGGTAAGGTTCTTATTCCCGACTATGTATTGGCTTATCGAGGAAGAAAATTAGCGGCTTTAGAAGCCAAAAGGACTAAGGAAAAAATTAAAAAAGATGCCGACGGTGTGAAAGAAGCCAGAGAATATGCTGAAAAAATGCAATTGGAAACCGCTTTTGCTAGCAATGGAAAGAAAATTTATCAAATTTGCCTGAAGACTGCTACAGAAGGTTTCATCACAGCTTTTCCTACACCAGATGAACTTTGGCAAAAAGCGTTTCCTAATCAAAATGAATGGCGAGATAAGTTTAATCGAGAGCCTTTTGAGGAAATGGGTGGCAGCAAAAAAATTCGTTATTACCAAGAAATAGCAGTGAATCGTTGTTTGGATGCGATTGCGCAAAAGAAACAGCGTATCTTACTGACGCTAGCAACCGGTACTGGAAAAACATTTATTGCGCTCCAAATTGCTTGGAAATTATTTAAAACACGCTGGAATTTGGGTTTCGATGTATCACGCCGGCCACGCATATTATTTTTGGCAGATAGGAATATTTTAGCGGATCAGGCATTTAATACTTTTTCTGCCTCTGCATTACCTGACGATGCATTAGTGCGTATCGATCCAAAAGAAATTCGGAAACAAGGTAGAGTGCCTACGAATGGTAATTTTTTCTTTGCTATCTTTCAAACATTTATGAGCGGGCGCGATAATCAGCCTTATTTTGGTCAATATGAGCAGGATTATTTTGATTTTATTATCGTAGACGAATGTCACCGAGGAGGAGCTAATGACGAAGGAAGCTGGCATAGAATTTTGGAGCATTTTTCAGAAGCTGTGCAACTTGGATTAACCGCTACACCGAAACGTAAGGATAATGTCGATACGTATCACTATTTTGGTGAGCCCGTTTATACCTACTCACTTAAAGAAGGTATTGACGATGGTTTTTTAACGCCAGTCAAAATAAAACAGATTACAACTTCTATTGATGAATACATTTATACGGATGACGATGATGTTATTGAAGGTGAGGTAGTGAGGGGGAAGAAGTATACAGAAGAAGATTTCAATAACAATATAGAGATTAGGGAACGTGAAGTGGCGCGCGTGCAGTTGTTTCTTCGGGAGATCAATCAAAATGAGAAAACTCTGGTGTTTTGTGCTCATCAAGCGCATGCAAGGATGATCCAGGAATTAATTAATCAATATAGCGATAGTAAGGATAGCAATTATTGCGTGCGTGTTACGGCAGATGACGGTGAACGTGGCGAGCAATGGCTGCGAGAATTCCAGGATAACGAAAATTTAATTCCAACTATTCTTACGACTTCAAGGAAATTATCTACCGGTGTAGATGCGCGTAATATTCGTAATATCGTTTTGATGCGTAAAGTTAAATCGATGATTGAATTTAAGCAAATCATTGGTCGTGGTACACGTTTATTTGAAGGAAAAGCGTATTTTACACTCTATGATTTTGTTGGTGCCTATCAGCTTTTTTCTGATCCAGAATGGGATGGCGAGCCTATTGATAAAACTGCTGAAAAAATCGAAGTTTCTTTTGTCGTAAAGGAAGCGACAGCGCCTTCTTATCTATCAGAAAAAACGACAGACCCTGAGAAAAATAAAAAAGGAATAAAAGTAAAGATTAAGCTTCGGGAAGGAAAAGAAGGTGAAATTCAATCTATGATTGCAACTTCATTTTTGGGGCCAGATGGGCTGCCTATTTCAGTAGAAGAAATGATAGAGAATTTATATGGTACATTACCTGATTTTTTTCGGAGTGAAAATGAGTTACGTAAAATTTGGTCGAAGCCGACTACTCGGCAAGCTTTACTAGAAACGTTAGCTGGGCAAGGTTACGGCAAAGAAGATCTAGTAAAATTACAATATTATATTGATGCGGAAAAAAGTGATCTATTTGATGTGCTTTACTGGATTGCTTTTGCGGTAAAGCCCATCACACGGGCCGCCCGAGTTGCTAATTCAGAAGCTAAAATTTTTGCTGGACTAGATGATGAACAAAAAGAATTCTTGAAGTTTGTTTTAGATAAATATATTGAAGCAGGTGTAGAAGAATTAAATAGAGAAAAACTACCAAAACTTCTAGAAATAAAATACCATACAATAAAAGCCGCTTCAGAATTATTGGGTAGTCTTGATGATATTCAGACACTCTTTACCGGTTTTCAGAAACACTTGTATGAGTCAAGACCATATAATTAACGTTTACTATGGGTTTGGATGAAAGCCAAAGCTATCAAGCCATATAAAAGAGGAAGAAACCTACCTATTTAAGGAAAATCTTAGTCAGAATTTTTCGAAGCAACGCGCGCGCAGTATAAATATCAGTTTATTGCTGGCATTTATACAAATTTCAAGTGTCTACTTCTTTGGGTAATCTAAGCTTAATGCTTTCCTGCCCACGAGGAACGAGAATTAGAGATGCTTGCAGAGGCTTGTTATTGAATCTAAATAAGAAGGCGATGCAATTTTTAAAAGAGGCACATAAAGCAGCCCAAAATACATTAGCGCATCTTTCTAGCTCTAAAAGGACAATAAATAACTTCCCAACAGGAGTGTTTGTTATGAAAAATTAATTTGTGCATTAACCAATAACTTTGAAGCACATGCACAACAGACTGATGACGGTATAGAATTCTGGTTGGCTCGCGATATTCAATATCTACTAGGCTATACCAAATGGGATAATTTTCTAAATGTCGTCTCGAAAGCTAGAGCTTCTTGTGAAGTTTCCGGCCATAAGGTAGCAGACCATTTTGCCGATGTCGGGAAAATGGTTGAATTAGGTTCAGGTAGTCAACGCAAAGTTGATGACATTATGCTTACTCGATATGCCTGTTATCTAATTGCACAGAATGGCGATCCTAAAAAAACGGAGATAGCTTTTGCTCAGACTTATTTTGCGATGCAGACACGGAGAGCAGAGTTAATTGAACAGCGACTGCTTGAAGCAGAAAGAATTTCTGCGCGCAAAAAATTATCGGAAACTGAAAAAGAGCTTTCTCAAGTAATCTATGAACAAACAGGGGGGAATCAAGACTTTGCGCTTATTCGAAGCAAAGGAGACCAGGCGCTTTTTAATAAATCAACTCAATCTATGAAAGCCCGCTGGAAAGTACCAGACAATCGTCCATTAGCCGATTTTGCCCCAACAATTATTTTGAAGGCCAAAGACTTCGCCGCGGAAATTACAATTTTCAATGCAAAAGAACATAGCATGAAAACCGAGACAGCGATTTCTACGGAGCATATCACTAATAATGAAGCCGTACGTAAAACGCTCTTGGAACGCGGCATTCGGCCGGAAATACTTACTCCTGTTGAGGACGTCAAAAAAGTTGAGCGTCGTTTGGTCTCAGAAGGTAAAAAGGCTTTAAAGAAACCAGAAATATTACCAGAAGCATTATGAGGATGGGGGTATTTTTGGGGTATATTTAAAAGTCATATTTGTTAGGCCTTTACATCACAAGGCATTTATTACTTAATGTGATTCCCACCGCCTTTTATTTCAATACTTCCAAAACAGTCTAAAACCCCTTGTGGATAAGGACTTTTTTATTGAGTAGAGCGGCTTGGAAAGAAGTGCGAATCAGGCCTTTAGGTAGAATCTGTTTTTGGCAATTCTACCCCTAGTGACAAGGTCATTAAAAAAGAATAGACTACCGGCTCGTTAGAAAAACATGATTAATACTTATGGAAAACCTGGTTGTTGTTATCCTAGGCCTTATTGAATCACAAATTACTGATGAAGTTTTTAAGCTAGTTGCTCACAGCGGATGCAACGTAGTTGATGCGCGCGTCAATATGACAGCTACACACGTTACCATGACTTTATTGATTGGTGGGGCTTGGAATACCGTTGCAAAATTTGAGTCAGTTATAAAAAAATATGCGGGACAGGTAATGGTTTCCCGTACACAATTTCGTTCTGCTCAGCCAGATTATTTTCCTTATTCTTCCTATATTGTAGCCCCAGATACTTCAGACGCTCTAGCTAAGCTTACCCAGTTTTTGTCGGATCATGAATTAATACTTTATAATATCCATGTAGAGTCTTACAAAGCGCCCCTAACAGAAGCCGCAATGTTAGGTATTTCATTATCTTTTGTTTTGCATGCGGATCAAATAGTGGCGGATTTCCGAGAGCACTTTATTGTATTTTGTGATGAAAATAATTTTGATGTGGCTATGGAGCCCCAGAAAAATTAATTTTATTTTATAAATTTTCTTAATTTTAAAAGTTAATTTAATATGTTAGTTATTAATAAACCTGCATCTAACTTTACGTTGCCTGCAACAAATAGCCAGACGTTTTGTTTGAAGGATTTTGTTGGTAAAAATGTTGTTTTGTATTTTTACCCTAAAGATTGCACGTCCGGATGTACACAAGAAGGCAAAGATTTTGCTGAACATTATAAGAAGTTTGCTTCACTCAATACAGTTATCTTAGGCATTTCTCGCGATACTTTAAAACTCCATATGAAGTTTAAGTCAGAACAGGGATTCCCCTTTGAACTGTTATCCGACGTGGATCAAAAGATATGTGAACTTTATGGCGTTTTAAAAGAAAAAACCATGTATGGGAAAAAAACTCGGGGTATAGAACGCAGCACTTTTTTAATTGATAAAAAAGGTATATTACGTCACGAATGGCGAAAGGTTCAAGTGCCTGGCCATGTGCAAGAAGTTTTGAAAGCAGTAGGAGAATTAGACTAGCGCAAAATGTATTGTTATTTATTCTAAATTAAGAAAGTAATAAGTTATTTTAATAATTGAGTTGTTTGGTCGAAGGCTTTTTATGAGAAATTGCACTTAGAATTGCCTTTATAACACTCGCTAAAGGAATAGCAAAAAATACTCCCCAAAATCCCAATAATCCCCCGAAAATTAGTACAGCAATAATGATTGTAACGGGGTGTAAATCAACGGCTTCAGAAAATAAAAAGGGCACAAGTACATTCCCATCTAAAGTGATAATGATTGTGTAGATAGCGATAAGATAAGCGAAATGCGCACTCCAGCCCCATTGTAAAAAGCCAATAATCAAGACGGGAATAGTGACCATAACCGCGCCGATATAAGGGATTATGACGGAAATGGCTACCAAAACGCTGAGCAACATAGCATACTGCAGTCCCAGCAATGCAAATGATAGATAAGTGACAATCCAAACAATAAGCATTTCTAACGCTTTTCCTCGCACATAATTTCCGGTCTGTTCATACACTTCTGTCCAAACTTGTGAAATTAAGCGGCGCTTTTCAGGTAAATACTGGGTAAGCCACCCTATGATTTTATTTTTATCTAATAAAAAAAAGTAAACTAATAAAGGAACCAATACAAAATAAATAGCAAAAGCTATGATATTAGGAATGTAAATTAGAGATGCGGAAAGTATCCATTGTCCAAAATGAGTTAAGCCCGATTTAAACTGAATAATCCAGTCTTGGATTTGCGTTGCTGAAAGATAGTCAGGATAGCGTGTGGGTAGAAATAACAAAATCTCTTGACCTCGCGCCGCCATATTAGGCAATTCTGAAACTAAGTTACTAAGCTGTCGAAAAAGTAAAGGTAATAACCCGATTATCCCTAAGACAACTAAGCCGAGAAAGCTAATATAAACGCCTAAAACGGCAGGGAGTCTTGGTAAATGTAGCTTTTCTAAGTAGCTAATAGGCCATTGTAAGAGGTAAGCGATGACAATGCTGACGAATACAGGCGCTAAAATTTTTCCAAGAAACGCAAAGACGATAATAATGAATAGTAAAAAAAGCCATAAAATGGCTAATTCCGGATCAAGAACGTATCGCGACAGCCAATTTTTAACAAGTTGCAGCATAAACGACCAAATCACTATTATGTATAGGAACTCTGGAGTCTATTGAACCATGGGGTTAAAGTCAAAGACCGCTATAAGCTTTATTCCATTCATAGAAGTACAAAAATTTTACTCCCATTCAATAGTTGCCGGTGGCTTCCCTGACACATCATAAACAACGCGCGAAATACCACGTACTTCATTAATAATCCGGTTAGAGATTGTTTCTAACAAAGAATAAGGCAGATGCGCCCAGCGAGCTGTCATAAAGTCGATAGTTTCTATTGCGCGTATGGCAATGATCGGAGCGTATTGGCGTGCATCTCCAATAACTCCGACTGAATTAACAGGTAGAAATACACAAAAAGCTTGGTTTACCTTGTCATAGTGATTATGTTTACGTAACTCTTCTTGAAGAATAACATCGGCTTTGCGGACTAAATCGATATTTTTTGGTGTAACTTCACCTAAAACACGTATCGCTAAGCCAGGGCCAGGAAAAGGATGCTTATAGACTAAATCCGGCGGTAAGCCTAATTCCAATCCCAACTCGCAAACTTCATCTTTGAATAATTCTCGTAAAGGTTCTAATAGTTTCAGTTTAAGTGTATCTGGAAGTCCACCAACATTATGGTGGGATTTTATAGCATGGGCGGCTTTTTGTGTCGTAGTGCCTGCGGATTCAATAACATCGGAGTAAATAGTTCCTTGAGCTAGCCATGCGATATCCGGATATTTACTAGCCTCTTCTTCGAAAATTTTTACAAAAAGATTGCCGATGATTTTACGTTTTTCTTCAGGTTCGGTGATGCCAATCAATGCTTTCAAAAAACGATCAGACGCATCTATTTTTACAACTGAAATTCCCATATCATCAGCGAGTGCCTGAATCGCTGAGTCCTTATCAGTTGTTCGTAATAAGCCTGTATTAACAAAGACACAAAGTAATTGTTTGCCAATCGCTTTGTGTAATAGGGCTGCAAGCACGGTAGAATCTACACCGCCCGATAATGCTAATAATACTTTTTCTTCCCCTACTTTTTGTTTTATTTCCGCTATCTCATGCTCAAGAATGTAATGTGCTGTCCACGTGGATTGACAATAGCAGATGTCTTTAACAAAGCGCTGCAATATTTTTTCACCTTGTTGTGTATGTGTGACTTCCGGATGAAATTGTAAACCATAGAAATGTCGTTTTGGATCCGCCATGCCTGCGATAGGTGTATTAGATGTTTTGAGTATAGTTTCAAAATTTGGAGGGACTTGTTCAACGTGATCGCCATGACTCATCCAAACATCAAGACAAGCATTTCCTTCTTTGTCAGTAATATTCTCTAACAATTTAATAGGTGATTCAGTTACTTTAGTGATTTTAGCTTTGGCATGGCCAAATTCACGGTGGGAGCACGGAGCTACTTTGCCTCCAAGTTGCTCGGCCATGGTTTGCATTCCATAACAAATACCTAAAACGGGACAGCCTAACTTAAAAACTATTTCAGGCGCGCGCGGCGTTGTATCTAACGTAACCGTTTCAGGCCCGCCAGATAAGATAATGCCTTTAGGAGCGAAGGACTGAATTTCAGATTCAATCATATCAAAGGGGTGGACTTCACAATAGACATGCAGGTCACGAATACGTCGCGCAATAAGTGGCGTGTATTGCGAGCCAAAATCTAAAATTAGAATGCGTTCTTGAGGGATAGTCATGGGTAATCTATGCTCCGCTTTTTATTTAAGGTTTAATTGCAAGAAGTCTAATGATAGGGTCTAACAATGCATTTTTTAACTTTCTCTAAAATAGTTAGGCGCCTCTTTCGTAATGCTTACATCATGTACATGACTTTCACGCATCCCTGCAGTAGTTACTTTTATGAACTGAGCTTTTTTATGCAGCTCATCGATATTTCTGCTTCCAGTATATCCCATACCTGCACGTACTCCTCCTAATAAATGATGAATGACTGTTTGTAAAGATCCCTTATAGGGAATACGGCCTTCTATTCCCTCAGGAACTAATTTACTTAATTCGATGCTGTCTTGAAAATAACGGTCCGATGAACCTTGTTGCATTGCTCCTAAAGAGCCCATGCCGCGATAGGTTTTATAAGGCTGCCCTTGGTATAGTTCTATTTCTCCCGGAGCTTCTTCAGTACCTGCAAAGAGGCTACCAATCATTACAGCATGTGCACCAGCGGCTAGCGCTTTACAGAGGTCGCCCGAATAACGAATCCCACCATCGGCAATAATGGAAACAGATTTTCCTTTTAGAGCAGTAGCAACCTCCATAATGGCGGTAATCTGGGGCGTACCAACCCCGGTTACGATACGTGTGGTACAAATAGAGCCAGGACCTACCCCTACTTTTACAGCATTTGCACCGACATCTGCTAAAGCTTTTGCTGCCGCTGCTGTTGCAATATTGCCGGCAATAATAGGTATCTCAGGATATTCTTTTTTTATGTCACGAACTATATTAATAACGCTTTGTGAATGCCCATGTGCAGTATCAACACAAAGAATATCAACCCCTGCGTTTATTAAAATAGCGGCACGTTCTTTTGAGCCAGGGCCAACGCCTATGGCTGCACCGACACGTAGTTGACCTTGCTTATCTTTAGTTGCTAGAGGTTTTTCTTTGGCTTTTTGTAGATCTTTTGCCGTGATAAGCCCACAGCAATGAAAGTCTTTATCAACAATTAGAATTTTTTCTAAACGATGTTGGCGTAATAAATTTATAATTTCTTCAGGAGACGCTTCTTCTTTTACAGTGATTAATCGTTCTTTAGGGGTCATAATCTCAGAAACAGGACGCGCTAAGTCTTTTTCAAACTGACTATCGCGGTGTGTAACAATTCCTACCAGTTGTTTGTTTTTAATAACAGGGACGCCTGAGATAAAGTTGGCTGACATTATCTCTAATAGTTCCCGTAATGTTGCTTCGGGTTCAATAGTGATGGGATTTTTGACGATACCACTTTCGAAGTTTTTTACTTTTTTGACTTCGCCTGCTTGTGCTTCTGGAGACATGTTTTTATGTATGATTCCCAGCCCTCCTTCTTGCGCTAAAGCAATAGCGAGCTTTGCTTCCGTCACAGTATCCATGGCCGCAGAAATTAAAGGACTGTTTAGAAGAATGTTGGCAGTCAGCTGTGTAGTTAGCGTGACGTCCTTAGGTAATACTTCCGAATGATCGGGAAGTAACAATACATCATCAAAGGTTAACCCTTCTTGAATCATTTTCATACAATTTAGTGTCGATTAAAATTTGCTAAAAGGTACCTTATTGCGCTCCCTAAAGTCTAGTGCTGAAAGCACATAGGGGTTTTTAGAGTAATAGTGTTAGGGCAAATTTCTTATCTATTTTTAGTTAACTATATGAGTTAAAATAGTTTTTTATCATTAATAAATATCTGTTCACAAGGAGACTTACGATTATGTGCCAGACATTACTTCAGCGTAACTTGGATACACCCGGAGCAAGGCTTAAATATCTTCGTTCAATACTACAGCTTACTCGAGCCGAAATAGAAGAAAAATATAAGTTGCCAGAGATTACTTTAAAGTCTTGGGAGAATGGGACGAATAAGCTTACTAAAAATGGTCTTAAGCGTTGTATTGCGGTTTATCAAAGTAAAGGTTTAATTGTTGATGAGCGTTGGATAACTGACGGAGAAGGGCTGGATCCCACCGTTAGACGTTCTTTAGAGCACTATTTTTCTATGCCGAGTGATGCAGAATTACCGGTAGAAGAAGATGAAGATCTTGCTATGATAAGCGATGCTAAGAAGTTTAGAGATCTTTATTCCAATGCAGTGATTATGATGGTTACAAATAATGAAATGAGTCCTTACTATGAATCGGGTAGTTATGTGGGCGGAATATTAAAAGAAGATGCCAAAGACTGGGAGAAGCTTGTTGGTAAGGATTGTATTATTCATTTAAAAGATGGAGGTCAGTATTTTAGACGTGTTTATCAAGATTCTTTAGGCCGCTATAACATCGCTTGTGTAAATCCTACTGTAGCTGCGGATCAACCCGTTATGTATGCGCCAGATATTAAAGGATTAGCACAAGTGATCTGGATTCGGAAACGAGACGTGCTTCGCGAAAAGATGTAAATCAAAAAAAGCTAATCGAAAGTATTTAATTTAGAAAAAATTGCTTGGTATCTTTTTCGATAATTTTAATGAGGTCATGCTTAAGTCTACCAAGTTTGGCATAATATTTTTTTAGAAAAGCATAATGATCAAATTTGGAGTACCCCGTGGCAAGCATGACCATATATCTTAAATGCCTTTTTTGATGAATGAGGAGCAGGCCGTTTTGTATACCAAATAAACGTCGTTGTTGCATGACTTCATTTCCACGGGAATTGATATAATCAAGTTCTGAAAAAGGGACTATGTTTCGTTGAGAAAATATTTTAGCTATGATGACAGGATCACTTTTAGCTAATTGTTTTTTATAAAGATGATCTTGCCATTCTGGAAGTGATGAGATAGAGGTTAATTTTTTTGCAGTAGTACTTCCTAAGCCTACGGCAAAGTAATCAATGGAGCCAAGCTTAAAGGCATTGATGTAATCAAGGAAGATAGCTCTTGTTGAGACCGTAATGATGGGCGTGTAGTGATATTGGTGCATAATAGTTTATTGCTAGGGTTATGTTTGTGCGTTAGATATTTAATTTTTTAAGTTTCTTTGAAGGGAGAGCAGGAGTAAAAGTTAGTATTTTTAGTATTTACATGCTATAAACCCTGAAATTTATTATTTTATTATACTATTATATTAACAGATAGTTCTATCTGTTTGGATATAGCCCTATGTTTCCAGATTATCAAGCCAATAGTAAGCCGCTTGTCATTGCTCATCGAGGCGGGGCAGGTTTGTGGCCCGAAAATACTTTATTTGCATTACAGGAAGCTGCAAAATTAGGAGCAGATTTAAGCGAAATCGATATTCATATGAGCCGCGATGGCGCCTTAATAGCTATTCATGATGAAAGTGTAGATCGCACAACAAACGGCAAGGGTTTGGTTAAAGAGTTAACATTAGCGGAATTGAAAAAGTTAGATGCAGGATATCAATGGACTAATGACGAAGGTCAGACTTTCCCCTTTAGAGGGCGTGGTATCACAATTCCTTCCCTAAGTGAGATTTTTTCTGCGTTTCCAAGGCAAGTTATTAGTTTAGAGATAAAACAAGATGATCCGCCTATTGCTGCCGCCCTTCGAGAATCCATTAATCGCTATGGTAAGGAAAAACAAGTTTTAGTTTCTGCTTTTAATGCGCGCACGATGAAAGTCTTTCGAAGACTTTGCCCTAAAATTGCCAATGCAGCTTCTGATTCCGAAGTCCAGCGCTTCTCAAAGCTAAGTAGAATGTATTTAGCTAGAGCTTTTTCTGTAAAGGCGAGTGCTTTTGAAGTTCCTTTAGATAAAGTGACCCCACTTTTTATAAAGGCCGCCCATAAGAAAAATAAGCGTGTTGACGTTTGGACGGTTAATGAAGTTGAAGATATGGAGCGCTTGTTAGCCTGGGGAGCCGATGGCATTTTAACGGACTTTCCGGATAGGCTGCTTAATTTGTTGAAAGCGAGTAATTCTCCTTAAATTCTCTAACTCTTTAGGGTTTAATGGCTTCTGCCATCTCCTTCCATCAGCGCTAGTGTCGTGCCACTAAGTCTGTATAATGCTCTGTATAGTATCCGTTATGAAAATTGCGAGCGCGCAACTTAACTTAGGGTGGGTATTAATTTGGACATATATACTCACAGTAATTGGGTTTTTGGCAAGGCGCTGCGAAAACAGAGCAACCGGAGTATATGTAAAATACATGAGGGTTGCGAGTTAAGGCGGCAACGCAGACAAAAACCCAAGTGCGAAGAGTATAAAACAATAGGGCAAAGACTATGACAAATCAAAGAACACTTTCTATCATCAAACCTGATGCGGTTAGAAAAAATCATATTGGCGCTATCATCCAGCGTTTTGAAGAGGCAGGGTTGCAGATTATTGCGGCAAAAATGGAGAAACTGACTCAGACGCAGGCGGGGGAATTTTATGCTATTCATAAAGATAGGCCTTTTTTCAAGGATCTAGTTAATTTTATTTGCTCTGGCCCGGTTATGATTCAGGTTTTGGAAGGCTCTGATGCGATTCAAAAAAATCGTGAGCTGATGGGTGCTACCGACCCCAAACATGCTGCAGCTGACACTATTCGAGCAGATTTTGCAGAAAGCATCGATAAAAATGCAGTCCATGGTTCAGACAGTACTGAGACGGCTAAACAGGAAATAGCTTTTTTCTTTACAGAAGAACAGTGTTTTAGTCGAGATTCCTAGTTTATGGAAGTCTTAGTCAAAAATCTGTTGGATTTTAATCGCGAAGCGATGCAACTGTTTTTTGCTGACATAGGAGAAAAGCCCTATCGAGCTCAACAGCTTATGCAATGGATTCATCAGCGTGGTGTAAAGGATATTGATGCGATGAGTAATCTCAGTATGGCTTTGCGTGAGCGTTTAAAAACCATCTCCACAATTGAACTGCCCGAAATTGTTTTTGACCAGCTTTCTGAAGATGGAACTCGCAAGTGGTTATTACGATTAAAAGACGGTAATTGTATTGAAACAGTTTTTATTCCTGAAGCAAATCGTGGGACATTATGTGTTTCTTCTCAGGTAGGCTGCGCACTGAATTGTAGTTTTTGTTCGACGGCACAGCAAGGGTTTAGTCGAAACTTAACGGTAGCAGAAATTATTGGTCAAGTATGGATTGCAGTACGTTATTTGGCTGGTAAATCATTATGTCATGATCGTACAGTGAGTAATATTGTCATGATGGGAATGGGAGAGCCGTTATTAAATTTTGAAAACGTTGTTAAAGCAATGGATGTTATGATGGATGACTTTGCTTATGGATTTTCTAAGCGCCGTGTGACGTTAAGTACTTCTGGTATTGTGCCAGCATTACAAAAATTATCTGAGGTAAGTGAAGTTGCATTGGCTGTTTCTTTACATGCGCCTAATGATGAATTGAGAAACCTTTTAGTCCCAATTAATAAAAAATACCCATTAAAAGAATTATTAAGTGTGTGTCGTAATTATTTTAAAGATGACAGTCGTCGTCGTATTACGATGGAATATGTTATGTTAGACGGTATTAACGATCAGCTTGAACATGCACATCAATTAATTAAGATTTTGCAAGGGATTCCTGTTAAAGTTAATTTGATTCCATTTAACCCTTTTCCAAATACTATTTATCGCCGTTCCTCTCAGGCAACCATCGATAAATTTAGAGATTATTTACTTAAAGCAGGTATTAATACGATTACACGAAAAACACGTGGTGAGGATATTGATGCCGCTTGTGGTCAATTAATAGGCCGTGTGCAGGATAGAAGCCACCGAAGTCGACAACATAGAATAATTCCTGCAATCGTGGAATTACCAGCAGCTTGTTGAGCCTTTTTTCTCATCTGGCAATTTATGGGAGATAACATTTCAATGCTAAAGAAAGTCATTATAATGACCCTCATTTTAAATCTCACTGCGTGTAGTATTTTTTCTAGGCCGAAAATTCCTACTTCTGGTTCCCAAGCAGCGGATACGAATGTACAACTTGGTTTGGCTTATTTACAAACGGGTGATGTACAGCGTGCTAAGCAAAAATTATTGTTAGCTGAGCAGCAAGCGCCGGCATCGACAGAAAGCCAAGGCGCAATGGGTTATTTTTTAGAGTCTACCGGTAATCTTTCTCAAGCAGAAGCTTATTATCGTAGGGCTGTCACCCTTAACCCAAAATCAGGCGCTGCACAAAATAATTTTGGTACTTTTTTATGTCGTAGAGGTCGCTATAGCGAGGCGGATCAGCATTTTTTACTTGCTTTACAAGACCCTAATTACCTTAATACAGCAAAAGTCTACGAAAATGCAGGTTTATGTGCACTACAGGGCCGTGATGCCAATAAAGCTATGGGTTATTTTACGCAAGCGATTATGCAAGATCCTAAAAGGGCTACAGCTTGGTTAGAATTAGGTCGAATAAGCTACCAACAAAAAAATTATCTGCAAGCACAACAGTATTTAGATCGTTATATGCAGTTAACAAAGGAGCCTACAGCTAATGCTTTATGGTTGGCTGCTGTTTTAGCACGTGCTTTAGGGGATGAGAACGCCGCAGGACGTTATACTCTCATGCTACAAACAAGATTTCCTAGTTCTGAGGCTTATAAAACCTTAATGAGAACACCTAAACTTAAGAATAAACAGCAAAAGAAACAACTTTATTATTGATTATGGTTGATAAAATCCAGGCAATTCGTGGTATGAATGATATCCTGCCTGAGCAAATTTTTGCTTGGCAGAAGTTAGAAGCTCTATTACGCAGACTTGCCAGACAATATGGTTATCAAGAGATTCGGTTACCAATTCTCGAAAAAACGGAATTATTTAAACGCAGTATCGGGGATGTAACTGATATCGTCGAAAAAGAAATGTATACTTTCTTGGATCGTAATGCAGAGAGTTTAGCTTTGCGGCCCGAAGGAACAGCAGGTTGTGTTCGTGCGGGTATAGAGCATGGATTGTTTTATAATCAAATACAACGATGGTGGTATCTCGGTTCTATGTTTCGGCATGAAAGGCCACAAAAGGGGCGTTACCGCCAATTCCATCAATTTGGTGTTGAGGTATTTGGGTTATCGCAACCCGATGTCGATGCTGAACTTATCCTAATGACTGCACATTTATGGTCTGAGTTAGGGTTACAAGACCGTTTAAGCTTACAAATTAATTCTTTAGGTTCTGCCGAAGTGCGGAAAAACTATAAAGAAAAGTTGATAGACTATTTCAAACAATATTACGATCAGCTGGATGAAGATTCTCAACGTCGCTTACAAACTAACCCTTTACGGATTCTGGATAGTAAAAACCCAGAGATGCAAGACTTAATCAAGCAAGCGCCACAGTTGTTAGACTTTCTCGACGAAGAGTCTGATCAGCATTTTACTACGTTACAAACTTTCTTAAAGAATGCCAATATTTGTTTTACAGTTAATCCTCGTTTAGTTCGAGGTTTAGATTACTATAATAAAACGGTATTTGAATGGGTCATGACGGAAGCACAGGGTGCGCAAAATACCATATGTGCCGGAGGACGTTATGACGGTTTAGTTGAACAACTTGGCGGCAAGCCGACTCTTGCTGTAGGATTTGCCCTTGGTTTAGAACGGCTTATTAATTTATTAGCCACATTAAATCCCATGGAAGCACAAACTCCGGGCATTTATTTTATTTGTGTAGGTGAGTTGGCAAGGCAGCAAGGTTTAATTGTGGCAGAGTATTTACGTAAGCAACTAACTGATACTAGTCTGATATTAGATTGTAGTGGAGCTGGGATTAAATCACAGTTTAAAAGGGCGGATAATAGTCAGGCGCGTTTTGCTTTGATTTTAGGCGATGATGAAGTAAAGTCCGGTACAATTGCTATCAAGTATTTAAGGGAAGAAAAACCGCAGAAAATTCTGCTGCAATCTGAATTGGTCGAGAAAATAACAGAGGTGATCCGTGAATGAGTTGGCTGAAATTGATCAAGCAGAGCGCGTAAAAAAATGGTGTCGTGAATATGGGGTTGGTATTATAGCGGGTGTTATTTTTGCGATTATAGTGAGTATGGGTTGGCGTTATTGGCAGCAAAGACAAGAAAATAATTTGATATTAGCTTCCATGGAGTATCAAAATTTATTAGATGCTTCAAATCAAGAAAATCATACTGCTTTTGATACGATGGCCAATACTATTATACAAAACTATTCAAAAACGCCCTATGCGCTATTAGCGGCTTTACAGTTAGCCAAGCAAGCAGTTAATCAAAATAAATTAGTAGCAGCAGAAAAACAGTTAGTTTGGATTATCCAGCATGGAAAAAGTGGAACACTCCGTGCAGTAGCGCGTACACGTTTAGCACGTGTTTTACTTGCAGAGAACCAACCCGAACGTGCTTTAAAAGTTCTAGATGAGAATGATAATACGGCCTATCATCCCCTTACGCTTGAGGAAAAAGGCGATATTTATTTATATTTAGGACATCCCTCCGAGGCCTTACAAAATTATTTAGCCGCTGAGAAATTTTTTTCTAAAAGCGCGATTGAGCAGCCACTGCTGTCAATGAAAATAAATAATCTGACTGGATCCGTTTGAAGCAAAGAGATACTCCATGCAACGTAACAATTTATTTATTTGTTTTTTATGTTTTTTATTAACTGCCTGTGCTGGTTTAGGGGATGACAATGCGCCTCCTTCAGCGGCGCTAACTTCCTATCCTTTTCAGTTTCAACCTGCAGAGCTGTGGTCTATTTCTACGGGTAGCGGCATGGATAAGGATTTTTTACGATTAGGCCCAGTGATACAGGATGATCAAGTTTTTGTAACGAATAAATCTGGCTATGTGACGTCGGTAACGCTTAGAAATGGCCATAAGTTATGGCAGATTAATCTCAAACATCGAGTAAGTAGTGCACCTGCGGTTGGGCAGGACATTGTCATTCTAGCCAGTATGCAACCACAGTTGATTGCATTAAAAGCTGAAAGTGGTGATTTAGTATGGCGTGCAAAATTACCTAATCAGGTTTTGGCGCCACCCGTCATCAGCCAAGATCGCGTCGTGGTAAAAACAGTTGCTGGCCAGGTTTTAGCTTTTGATTTAAAAACGGGACAGGTTCTGTGGACTTACGATCATGGCGCTCCCACTTTAATTCTTCGTCCTAGTAGTGCACCAAAAATTATAGGTAACAAGGTATTAATTGGCTTTTCTGACGGAACGCTTAGTGCATTAAGTTTAATGGACGGTAGACTTTTATGGGAGCGTACCATTGCTTTTCCTAAAGGCATAACAGAAGCGGATCAACTTGTTGATATTGCAGCCGATCCCGAATTAAGTAATCAAGTTATCTATGTGGCAACTTATCAAGGTGAATTGGCGGCTATTTCTCTACAAACAGGCCAAACGCGATGGCAACGACCTTTCTCAAGTTATTCAGGACTTGCTTTAGGAAAGAATTTATATGTAACTGATAGCGAAGGCGGGTTATGGGCTTTTAATCGCTCTAGAGGTCAAGTGCTTTGGCATACTCGTTTATTAGAGAACCGAGGTTTAACAGCGCCTGTTATTATGGGTGATAGTTTAGTGTTAGGTGATCGGGAAGGATACTTACATTGGTTTGCGCAAGCAGATGGCCGTCCTTTAGCACGTATTTTAGTGCATGACGGTGCAAGTATTTCGGCTGCGCCGAGTGTAGCCTATCCTCTTGTTTGTGTACTGACGCAGCAAGGCGGCTTATCTGTATGGACTCAAACCGTATTGCATGTATGATTACGCCTCTTCCTAGTATTGTTATTGTTGGCCGGCCTAATGTAGGCAAATCGAGCTTATTTAATTGCTTGACTAAAACACGCCAAGCTTTAGTGGCAGATTTTCCGGGATTAACGCGCGATCGTTTATATGGTCTAGGTGCAGTTGGATCGCGTCCTTATATTGTTATTGATACAGGGGGATTAAATACTGGAAAAAAAGAAGGTATTGATGCCTTAATGGAACAACAAACACAACGTGCCATTAGTGATGCGGATTATGTTTTATTTTTAGTGGATGGACGTACGGGTTTAACTTCGCTCGATGAATTATTGGCGCAAAAATTAAGGGAACTAAATAAACATATTAATTTGGTTATTAATAAAGGTGAAGGCTTAGATCCTGGATTATTACAGAGTGAATTTTCTTTATTAGGCTTTGCTACGCCTTTTGTTATTTCTGCAGCGCATGGACAGGGTGTTGAAGCCTTAATGGAAAAAGTATTAACACATTTTCCCCTTCCTATAGAGCCCACTGTCCAGGTCCAAGATGAGGAAGAAAAACAGACGGTAACTCCACGAATTAAAGTAGCGATTATTGGTAAACCGAATGTGGGCAAGTCAACACTTCTCAACCGTATTTTAGGTGAAGAGCGCGTCGTTGTCTTTGATCAGCCGGGAACTACGCGCGATAGTACAGCGCATGATTTTAGTTATCGAAATAAAGACTATATCTTGATTGATACCGCAGGTATTCGGCGTAAGTCTAAAACTGGTGAAGGAGTTGAAAAGTTTTCTGTCATAAAAAGTTTACAAGCGATTGAAACGTGCCATGTGGTTTTAATGTTAATCGATGCAAAAGAAGGTATCAGTGAGCAAGATTTACATTTATTAGGATTTATCCTTGAAACAGGTAAAGCGCTGATTATTGCAGTTAATAAATGGGACGGGTTGTCTTCAGAGCAACGTACTCAGGTTAAAAAAGAATTGGACCGACGTCTACAATTTGTTAGTTTTGCAAAGCTTATTTTTATTTCTGCTTTGCATGGGACAGGCGTTGGTAATTTATTTACTTTAATTCAACAGGCCTATCGATCCGCGACTCATCCTTTATCGACGTCACGCTTAACCCGATTATTAGAGGAAGCAGTAACTACACATCAACCTCCTTTGAGTCGAGGTCGCGCGGTTAAATTACGTTATGCACATCCGGGAGGTTATAATCCTCCGATTATTCTTATTCATGGACAGCACATGCGTTCTTTACCTGAATCGTATCGACGCTATCTCGAAAATTTTTTTCGTGCGCGCTTACGTATTGTAGGGAGTCCGATAAAGATCGAATTCAGAGACAAATAGTTCCATGGTTATCATCCTTTGTTTTTTTGGAAAGAATGATGGCTTTGTTATTGGAAAATAGCTAATATTTCTGCTGCTTTTCCCCGTTTAGCTCCTTTACTGCTGATGTTTCTCTGTACAGACAATGGAATAAGCTTAGCGGCTTGATAAATATCACGCGTAAATTCTGTATCATGGTTAGAGATTACTACAGTAATTCCTTTTGTGGCCAAAGTTTTTGCCGTATTTGCGAGATTAATTTGCTGTGTTTGATTAAAACCATCTGCTGTATAGTGTGTAAAGTTAGCCGTTTTCGATAATCCTACATAAGGTGGATCACAGTAAACAACATCTCCATATTTAGCTAATGTTAAAGTACTACTAAAATCTGCATGAATAATTTGTGCTTTTTTTGATTGTTCATGAAAAAAGATCATTTCTTTTTCAGGAAAATAAGGAAACTTATAATGGCTAAACGGCGTATTAAATTGACCTTTTTGATTAAAACGTGCTAACCCATTAAAACAGTGTTTATTTAAATAGAGAAGTAAGGCAGCTCGGATACGGTTCTCTTTACTCTCATTAAATAAACGCCGTAAACGATAAAATTCCTCTGGACTATTAAAAAAAGGATCAAAGAATACTCGACAATAATTGATAAAGCATTGCCCCTCTTGTTGGAGGTATTGATAAAGTTGAATAAGGTCGCGGTTGCTATCCGCTAATAAATAAGAAGGGTAGGGTGTGTTAAGAAATACGGTTGCAGAACCTATAAACGGCTCAATTAAACGTGTTGCCGATGGTAAACAAGCCTTTATTTGCTCAATAATTCGATGTTTGTTTCCAGCCCACTTTAGGAAGGATTTCATAGGTAATTAATTCTTTTCTAAATTTAATTAGCAAGGTAGGTTTTCTATTGTAATTATTTTCAATTATTTTTTTTAAAAATTAATATATACTTATAAATGGCTTATTGATTGGCAGGTTAAGAATGCTCTATTAGTAATTAGATTTTATTTTCTATTATAAAGGTTAGCTTTATGCCTAAAACTGCTTTCGTATATTGGTATGATACTCTACAGAATAAAGTATTAAGTGCAATAGATAATGTAGTGGCAACCCCTTTTAATAACTGGGAGTTTATTTGGAGCATTGAAAACCATAAAACTTCTCCGGAGGTTGAACACCCTTATCCTAATGTTAATGCTTCTCCAAACGCAATGTTATACAAAGGATCAGTTGTTGTAATTGCTGCACTCGGTGTTTTTTTTTCTGTTGTTATAGCTTGCTATCAAAAGTTACGAAGAGAAGAAGGATCTAGCCATTATTTCTTTTTCGAGTGCTTATTTCACCTTATTGAAAAAAATAAACTTGAAGAAACCTTGGGCAAATGTTCAATCCCTTACGGTTATTTACGCGCAGCTGCTTATTTTTATAATCCTGATGTTCCCTCCATTGTTCTCTGGGCCCGTCGAAGGTTGGCAGTTTTAACGAAACAAAGTGCTTTTAAGAATTTAGAAAAATATTTACAAAGTGAAGGGAAGCAACTAAATAAAACGAAAGAAGAATTACTTGAAGAAATTTATAAAAAAATTAATGAAAAGCTGGCATTGTTTATAACAAAGCAGAAAAAATATGGGGAGTGGTATAGCGAACAGAGCCAAAATAGGAAATGGCTTATCAAGCCTTCTGAAGATTATTTTGAATCTTGGCAAAAAAGAAGGAGCGCGCTAAAAAGAAAAAGCGCTAGTTCAACTAGAATAGATTTAAATAAAGAAACGGTTTTTTCACGTATTTTTTGTTTTATTGAAGCTCGATTAGGGGAATTAGGTAAGGCTAGTTTTGTCTATTGGATAGGAGTTTTTATTTTTTATTTTCTTCCTGGCGTAGCTATAATGGGTGTTGTTGTGTGGCCTCCTGTTTTAATTGCTGCTCTTTTTCTTGTAAGTCTCTGGGTAACAAAAGGTTATAAGGCTCGTGCAGCTAAAAAAGCTAATCTTATTGATGGTAAAGAAAGTAAAAAACAGGTAGCTGTTGAGTTTCTTACTGAAGCGGTTAAGCATCAGTTGCAATTAGATGCTTTGCTTAAACAAGAAGTAACATCAGGTACTTTAAAATATAAAAAAGTAAAATTTCGGGAACGATCAGAAGGTCAATCGGGGAGACAAGAATCAAAACTATTTAAAGAAATAGGTGCAGTTCTCCAAAGAAAAAAAGATTTTAGAGAAGCTCGGGCTTTTTTTAATGGATTTGTAATGGGGTGTTTTACAATATTTTTTAGCTTTTGGTTGCTGACAGCTGCATTAGCACTTGTAGTAACTTTAAATTCAATTGCGGTAGCTTTGCTTACCTTGGGTTTAGGTTTAGCTTATGGTATCTATTCAGCTATAAGATATTGCAAGAATGATATGGAGACAATCTTATATACAGAAGCAAAATTTGCAAAGCTAGAAGAAAGCTACGGTAATATTGACATCCCCGATATTTCCTTACGAGAGTGTGATCGGCTTTTTCGACGTGGTATAACTAATCCATCAGCATGGAGTGGAATGAAACAGGTTTGTAAAAGACTGTGGACTGGGTTTATTCGATTTGGGACAGGTATATTACTTCTCAAGCTCTTACCATTAGGAACAACAATGGCTGTATTGGGTGGTCTCGGTATAATAGTTAGTGTTCCTGTTGTATCTACACTCGCTATCATGTTTGCGGGAGGATTACTTTTTGCATGTTGGCATATATGGCAATATAACTGTGAAAGGAAAGAAGATCAAACAGGAAGAATTATGGATTTTCTCCTCAATCGCCCCTATAGTTTAGAATCTGATTGGCCATCTATTGTAAGTGAGAATGCTAATGAGCCTGGAAAGTCCCCTCCCCATACACCTGATGAATTACATGGGAATGAACGTGCGTTCAATTTGCTTTTTTATGGAAATGGGCACTTTCCTATGCATCAAAGTCAAATAGCATTTCCAAATGAAAGAAAATATTTAAGAAAAATATCTAGTTCAGAGGCTTGCTTAGTAGATAAAGTAACCGCCGAAACAAATAATATAACAGGATTGCAAGTTTTGGTTAGAAAAAGGAGTAACACACT
Source organism: Pseudomonadota bacterium (assembly GCA_040390025.1). Classification (GTDB taxonomy): domain Bacteria; phylum Pseudomonadota; class Gammaproteobacteria; order Diplorickettsiales; family Diplorickettsiaceae; genus JAVHYG01. The sequence continues at coordinate 46,548 of JAZJZD010000011.1, forward strand.
ACCACTCAACATTGACGGTTATGTTTGGAAAAAACAAACCGCTGAGTCGGAACCTATAGTATCTTTACCCTATGTTTCAAGCCAACTTAATATTAAAAGCTGAATAGGCGAGGTCTGTTAAAGAAAAGATAGCGTAGTACTCTATAAATTCAAATAAATAGATGTGTTTAGTTGACTAGCGATTTAAATAAATATCGAAACGATGTTGTTTCCCCGCAATGCTGTGGTGGGGTTTTAATTTTGCTAAGAAAGGCGCTAAACGTGGTCTTTTTACGACAACTCGCTGTGCGCAAGTTAACGCGAGTGGTAGTAAAGTTTCTGCATCGTCATCATTTCCGACAATTTCTCGTAGTAAACGCATTTCTTTTTTTACTAATGCTGACTTATTTGAATGTGGATACATGGGATCTAAATAGATAACCTCAGGAAACTGTTTAGTTTGTAATATTTTCTTTAAAAATAAAGTAGCATCTACATGAATAAGCTGGATGTTGATATGCGAATATTTTTCATGATGCAAAGCTCGCTGAAGCCCATCGCTGAGTAAAGCCGCAATGATAGATGAACGTTCCAATAATGTTACTGAGAACCCAAGTTGTGCTAAGACAAATCCATCATTACCCAATCCGGCAGTCAGGTCTAAAACAGTAGCATTTGGATGTATTTTACGGCCAAGTGCTTTGGCAAGTAGTTGTTTTTGATCTTGAATATGCCTTAATCGATAAGCTATTTCCCCTTTTAAGAAATTAATTTGTAAGTTACTTGAGTCTTTTTCACGTGTGTGTTGCAAGGATAATCCTTGTTCATTTAGTATTAAAATAAATTCAAAACTTTCTTGCTCAGAGATTTTTATAAGGGGAAGAAGATATTGACTCGCTAAGCGCTGTGCGGCGAGCCGTAAACACGGCTCAGTGGCTGTAATAGCAGCGGATCGTTTCCCAAGCTGTTTTTCGACCTCAGATATATTAGGTTGAGAAAGGATACTAGTAGATAGGTGGCTCATTCGCGGCAAAATACATCAATACGGGCAGGAGGTAGGTTTCGCCATACCCATTGATGATGGATAAGTTTTAGATAAGGAGAAGGAGCTAAAGGTTTTCCCCATAAGCTATAGGTATATTGTATAAATAAGCCATCTTTTTGCAAGACCTGATTAACTTCTCGGCCTATTTTCTCAATGCTATCCAATGACAAGGAGCGTAAAGGTAAGCTCGATACAATAGCTTGTATAGGGGTTGAAATATTATCGAGCAGTTGGTGTAAATGGCCTGCATCGCCTTGAATTACGCTTATATTTGGAAACCGTTGATTAAGATGTTCAGCCAATTTTGCCGATCGTTCAATAACAATAAGCTCATGTTCTGGGATTTTCTGTAACAAAGCGGCTGTAATAGCGCCAGTTCCAGCACCTAGTTCAATAATGGGACCCGACTTGATAGTACAAATTTGTCGGGCTAAAGCATTTGCTAGCCTTTTGGAGCTAGGGAAGATTGCACCCATGGCGCTGGGATGTGTAATTGCTTCACGGACAAATAGAGCGAGCCCCGTCATTATTGTTTTCCTATAAATTTTTTTAACTTTAGCGTTAGTTTAAAGGAAAAAGGGGGAGCTAGATAGCTTTCAAAGAGATGTTAAAGCTTAATTCGATAATTAGTAAGGGCGTTTAGGGCCGGTTATAGAGAATATTGCATAATACCTCTAGAAGATATTGATTGTCTTTTCTTAAGCCGATAGAGATGCGTAAGTGGCGAGGTAATCCATAATCATGCAAAGGTCGTACATGTATTCCATAACTCAATAATTGCTTACAAAGAGTCTGACTATCTTGTTTTAGGTCTACACAGACAAAATTAGTATGGGAAGGGTTAACCGTAAGCGATAAGTATTCTAGCCCATGGATAAGCTGATTACGACCTTGTTGATTGAGTAAGTAAGTTGATTTTGCATGTTCGTGATCGCAAAGTGCTGCTTCAGCTGCAGCTAAAGCAATAGAATTAACGGTAAAAGGTAAACAATGTTGGTTTAAATTACTTGAAATTTTAGGATGACTTATCATATAGCCTAAGCGTAATCCGGCTAAACCATAAAACTTAGAAAAAGTTCTACTGACAATCAAATTAGGGTATTTTTCAATTAATTTTATTGTACCGGGATAATCACAGGCCTCAACATATTCAGCATAAGCTTCATCAATAACGATAAGAATGTGGGCAGGAAGGTTATCCAATAAATAGGTTAACTCAATAGCGTTGATATATGTCCCAGTGGGATTGTTGGGGTTCACAATAAAAATTATTTTTGTAGAGAAATGAATAGCCTCTAAAATTTGAGATGCTTTGATGTCTTTATCTGTATTGGCTGCAATTCTAAGTTCTGCGCCTGTTTTTTCAATAATTTTTACGATACCCAAAAAAGAATAGTTGGGAATTACAACTGAAGCTTTTGAATTTATATAGGTTTTTGCTAGCAATTCTAATAACCCTTCTGAGCCATTTCCTAGTGTAATAGTTTGAGGAGATATTTCTAAATGTGCGGCTAAACGAGTTTTTAGCGTTAACCCTTCACTACATGGATAGCGGTGACATTCTAATAATGCTTGCTTAGCAGCTTTTATTGCTGCCAGACTAGGTCCTAGAGGATTTTCGTTGTGCTTTAGTTTGATAGGTTCTAAAATTTTGTCTGTTTGAATCAGGCTATTTTTATCTATAAAAGTTGTCATCGTGAGGGTATTCTAAGTATAGTAGAAAGCGGTCTTTATTCTGCCATGGCGTTATTTTCTGCTAAAATACGTGGTTTCGGTACTTTCAGTTATTTCAAGAAGTCATTTTTTTAGAGGTCAATATGCTATTGTGTTTAGACGTAGGCAATACCCATCTGTTAGGCGGCGTATTTGATAAAGATAAACTTATTTTGCGATTTCGTTATGCAACTTCTTTATTAGGGACTGCCGACCAATTGGGTATTTTTTTAGTTAATATTCTTCAGTATCACAATCTTAACCTTTCTAAAATTAAAGCGGTGGCCTTGTCTTCTGTCGTGCCAAATTATGATTATACGTTAAAACATTGTTTTGGTCAGTATTTTAAAACAGCCGTTTATTTTTTATTGCAGTCAGGCGTTAAAACCGGATTAAATATTCGCTGTAAAAACCCTAGTGAAGTTGGGGCCGATCGTATTGCTAACGCAATTGCCGCAGTCTCAAAATTTCCTAATGAACCGCTTATTGTCGTGGATATGGGAACAGCAACAACCTTGTGTGCTATTACAGAAAAACGTGATTATTTAGGAGGAGCTATTTTGCCAGGTATGCGGCTTTGTATGGAAGCTTTAAAAAATAACACTGCTAAATTAATGGCTGTCGATATAGAAGTACCTACTTGTTATATGGGTAAAACTACGCGAGAGAGCATACAAAGCGGACTTTATTATGGACATTTTGGCGCGTTAAAAGAAATTATTTCTGGTTTTAAAAAGGAAGTTTTTGAGCAAAAGACTATAAAGGTAATCGGTACAGGTGGTTTTGCACAACTTTATGAAGGGAAAGGTTTATTTGACTTCCTCGTCCCCGATCTAGCTTTACTTGGCTTAAAAAAAGCCTTTGAATATAGTAAAAAATAAAAGCTTAAGGCTTCGCAACAGCAACACTTATCTGAGACACTCTCTTAGTTGCTCTTATTCCACCCAAAAAATTTATAAATATAAAATCGCGCAATTCCTGCAATTTCATGAGTTGCGAAATCGCTCATTGCTAGATTATAGCCTAATGGAAATTTAGAAAAAGGGACAGTAATGAAGTCTGCTGGTATAGGCGTAGGATAAATATGAAAAAACGAAAAATATAATAAAGCTCGTTTTAAAGTTAGGTTTGAGCTGACAAGGAATATTTGTTCAAAGGGGTATTGCCTTAGCATAGCACTTGTAAATTCTGCATTTTGAAAGGTATTTTGACTGCGAGGTTCTAATTGGATATCTGCTCGATTAATGCCTAATGATACTAATGTATCTCGATACGTTGCGGCTTCTGTTTTGCCATTATGTAATGGATCACCTCCGCTAACTAAAATGTAACAAATCGCTGAATGACTTTTACATTTTTTATACAACTCCGCTGCGGTTATGATCCGTGAAAAGGAAATTAAACTAGGTATTACTATACTAGTATTTTGCACTTTGCTTGTACCTGCCCCTAATACCACAATTGTGTTACTTTTTTTCCACTCGATAGTATGGGGTTTCTCATAGGTTTGTAGGAAATAAAATAAAAAGGAAGGAAAAAATCCATTTCCTATGACTACGAAACTAATTAAAGTGAAAAAACTTGCTAAAAAGCATAGTTTTTTATATCTAAATAATCCTAAAATGAGTGCAAGTATCAAAAAAAGAAAAATAAATAGCGTTGTCATTAATTTTTATGCTTAATAACTAAAGATTATTAAATGATATATTAGATTATTAATAAAACAAGCTTATTTCATCAATTCTTGACTCAAATCTAAAAGCATGAATAATAACGATTGCAAGTTTATACCCTCGGCAAATACTTTTTAAAATGCTTACATTAGTATAACCGATTACATGGTGGTGCAAAAACAAAGCTTATGGACTTATGCTGTCCTCAAGTGAGTAAATGTGATTTTTTACTTGGTTCTCTTTCGCGAATAGAAGTATTTGACGTTACAAGTTTTCAAACTTATATGCAAATGGATAATTATTTATTTAGTTGAATTACCTTACAAAAGCAATTATGTAAGGTAATCGATTAAAATGATTTAAAAAGTCAGTTTTATTAGGAGTTAAATTTATTAACTAGCAAGATTGCTTTTCCTATAATACTTGTGAAAGTTTATTATTCACATTCGTATTTATTTTTTTCAATTATATAAAAAAATATTAGTTTTGAATGAAAGCAATGATTTGTCTGGATAATAGGAAGATAACGCATAATCAATTTTTAAATTTTTGGTTGCTTGAATTATGAAGATAATAACATCGGATATTGCTTGGCGTCAGCAGGCGCGTTTGGTTGTGTTTTCACAATTTATCATTATTTTAGTGCTTGATATGAGCGGTCCTTATTGGCCGCTTATTTTATCTTCCTTGCACTCATTAAACCCTCATGCTTTATTATATTGGAGCGGAGCTATTTATGTGGCACCGTTTTTGACAACAATTTTTACGACTTTATTATGGACACGGATGGGGGAGCGAATAGGCTACAAAAAAATGGTATTGCGTGCGGGATTTGCTTTAGCCGCAACCCAATGGTCTTTGATTTTTTTAAATAATCCGTGGTTAATTTTTAGTATTAGATTATTGCAAGGCGCTTTAGCAGGATTTACCGCAGCTGCACAGGCCTGGTCATTGGCTATGACGCCTATTAATGTACATAGTCAGGTACTAGGTCGTTTACAAGCAGCTACGGCTATGGGAAGCATTGTGGGACCAGTATGTGGTGGAATGATGTCGCATTACTATGGCTACGTATCAATTTTTATTTTATCAGGATGTATTTGTTTACTGATTAGCAGTATTCTAGCAATATATCTTCAGGAAAACCCTAAAAATCCAAGTCTCTCAAAGAATAAAAAACAAAAAAATTTTTTTTGGGGGGAGCGGCGTAAAAATTTATTACTTTTTTTAATTTGTAGTACACAAGCGGCCCGATGGATGCCTACACCTTTTTTTGCTTTGTATGTTATACAACAATTACATGCTGGTAATTTAACTTTAGGATTTATTTATGCCAGTATTGCTTTAGCTATTTCTTTGACAACGCCTAGTTTTGGCCGAGTAATTGATCGCCAGCCAACTTATGTTTGGACAAAATTATGTTTAGTGTTTGCTTTATTGTTAAGTGGGATAGTGCAATTGGGATTTGCTTTTATTACACGTTCTTATTTTGCCTTTATTTTAAGTATATTTTGGGGAGTTGGTTTAGGCATTATTTCTCTAGTATTGTTTACTTTTTTATTGAAAGATGCTAACGATAGTACAAGGGCGAATGCAGTAGGTTTAGGAAATACCGCTTTAAAGTTAGGCAATCTTCTCGGTATTATCGCTGGAGCGTTGGTACAAGCAGGAGGGCATTTTATGGTAAGCTTTATGGTTATCGGTTGCTTTTACTTTCTTTTGGCTGTTTTAGCAGGCTGCTATAAATGAAGCGATTTGTATAATAGAGTTGTAATGCGGGCGGAATAAGTACTAAAATTACGGTTAATTAACGCAGAGATTATGCTCCTTGATTTCACTAACACTATTATAAATACCTCAAAACGTATAAGCTCAATTAAGTTATCAAATATTCTTATGAAAGCACTTCTCGGTCAATTTTCACGTTTCTTTATTGCAGGCGCTTCATCAGCTGTGGTTCAGTTTTCTGTTTTAATAAGTTTAGTCGAGCACTTTTCTGTCAGACCTATTTTTGCTTCTACGCTGGGTTATTTAGCAGGGGCATTTATTAATTATCTTCTTAATCATTATTTTACCTTTAAAAGTACATTACCTCATCGACAAGCTTTATTCCGTTTTTCGATTAACTCTCTTTTTGGATTTTTTATTAATTTTTCGATGATGTATGTTTTTTTGAATTATTATCCTTATTTATTAAGCCAAGTGTTGACCTCAATTATAATTTTAAGCTGGAATTTTTTAATTCACCGGTGTTGGACTTTTCGAGCCTAAAAATTAAGTGTTAAGCTTTTAACCATTTCGGTAATTCACTAACTTCTGAAATTAGCTCGCCTTGGGAGTAAGAATAGATTTTAATCCCAATTAATCAACTTCCAGGAATTTTTTTCGTTATACTGAATAACATTTTTTGTTTCAGAATTGAGTCGATGCTCATGAAGCATAATTGATCAGCAGTTTTGAAAAAGTTACTTCGCTTCCTATTGGGTAGTTCATTACTTTAAACGCAGCTTATTGGCTTTAGCATGCGTATCCCTGGCCATGATAGTGTTTTCTATTATTACTTTAATGATGAAAATATAAAATTGGACAATTAATAAATGCTCGACGAATAATTTTTGGATTTGCTTTTTTTTTAAATTCAATGCTGCTTTGTTTATTGGGTAAATAAAATTTTTCAGTGAATGTTCGGCCTTATCAAAAAATACTAGGGGGGGTGAGTTAGCTAAAAAAATATAAAAATTGGCGTATTAATTTTAATTTATGTTAAAGTTTATTTGATTTTTTTAAAAAAATAAGTGAACTTAAATTAACTATGTCTAAAATAACAAAAATACAAGAATTATTTGAAAAACAAGCGCTACTTTTTCCTGACAAGGTTGCTATTATCTATTCAGGTAATAAAATAACTTATTCTAGGTTAAATGAAACAGCTAATCAGCTTGCTCATTTTATGGTTCATGCAGGTGTAAAGCCAGGAGATTTGATACCTTTATTTGCAGATAAGAAAATAGAAACTCTTATTGCTATATTAGCTACATTAAAGACTGGAGCTGCGTTTTTTCTATTTAATCCTGAGCGGCTTGAAAAGCCAATTTATCCAATTCTAGAAACTATTAGCGCGAGACATCTGATTAGTCAATCCTCCCTATTAAATCACTTTACAAGTTATTCAGGTTCTATAATTAATTTAACTAATTTACTAGAAACCGTATCGGCCTTCCCTAAGGAAAAAGCACCTATTATAGAAAAAAATAACAATGAGTATGCCTACGGCATATTAACGTCAGGAACAACAGGAAATCCAAAATATGTGGTAGTTACACATCAAAATCTATTAGATACTTATTATTCATGGGGTTCTGTCTATCATTTATCATCAACAGATGTTCACTTACAGATGGCAGCTATTGGATTTGATGTCTTTATAGGTGATTGGGTTCGTGCTCTGTGCTCTGGGGCTCAATTGGTGCTTTGTCCTAAAGAAACCCTATTACAACCAAAGGTGTTGTATGATTTGATCGTTACGCATGAAATTACTTGCGCTGAGTTTGTTCCTGCTACGTTGAGAGGGTTATTAAATTTTCTGGAACAAAAAGCGTTGCGATTAGAACAATTTCGTCTGATGATTTGCGGTTCAGACCAATGGTCTATGGATGAATACCGTCGAATTAAACGGCGTTGTCTTTCTAAAGCACGCGTCATCAATTCTTATGGTTTAAGTGAAGCAACTATCGATAGCACTTACTTTGAAGAAACAGATGATACTGCTCCAGTCTTGCCAGCAACCTCTTTAGTTCCTGCAGGCAAACCCTTTCCTCATGTAAGAATTTATTTGTTAGATGAACAAGGTCAGCCTGTGCCTTGCGGTGAAGAAGGAGAGATCTACATTGGGGGAAGTGGGGTAGCCTCCTATCTAGGTCAACCGCAAATTACGATGGAGCGTTTTTTCCCCGATCCTCATTATCCCGCTCAAAAAATGTATAAGACTGGTGATACAGGCCAGTTTCTACCCAATGGAAATTTAGGGTTTTTAGGTCGAAATAAGCGACATGTTAACTATTATGGCAAAAAGATAGAACTTTCCACCATTGAATTTTTACTCAATCAACATCCAGGGATCAATCATGTGTTAGTTACTTCTGAGATAAGTCAACCTAATAAAGTTAGTTTGGACTGCTTTATAGACTTAAACGATGCCGCAATTAACTATAGTACATTAAGGGAATATTTAAGGGATTCCTTATCGCATTTTACGATACCTACAAAATTCTATGTCGTAAAGCAAATGGCTCTAACAGCGAATGGCAAGTTAGATAGAAAAGCTACTTCACAAGTAGTTGTAAGGGAGATAAAACCTGACCTGACGCCGCCAAATACAGCATTGCAGTCTGAACTAATTAATTTATGGCAAGAAATTTTATCAACAGAAGCCATTGGGCTTCACACTAATTTTTATGATTTAGGGGGTTCCTCTTTGCTTTTTGTGCAGATGCTAGAAAGAGTTAATCAACGTTTTGATCTTTCTTTACCCTCCGCACTTTCTATAAAAACGATAAAAGAATTATCGGATACCATTCAGTCTTTAAGTAAGGGGTTATCTATTGACTCAAGAAAACAAAAAACTGTTCACCGTATTGCAATTATTGGAGGGGGGCCCGCAGCAGTTTCCTTGTGTGGACAACTAGTAGAGCAAATTAAAAATTCCGGCGTAGAAAGCTGCATAGAAATTGTAGTTTTTGAAAAAAATGACGTTATCGGCTCCGGCTTACCTTATAAAGAAAAAGAAGCATCCTATATCCTAAATTTGCCTAAAGATCAGATGGAGGCTATCCCAGGTAAAACTGGAGAATTTTCTGCGTGGTTAAAAACTAATTATTTAGACGATACTTTGTTTCCTCCACGTTATACTTTTGGACAGTATTTGGAATATCTCTCTAAAAAAATTCAAGAGGAAGCCGGAAACTATGATATTAGTGTTAAGTATTTGACACGTACTACGGTGCTGAACATCAGCCAATTAGATGACAGATTCCTTATTCAGAGTAGCAAAGGCGAACGGAAAGCAGATTATGTCGTATTATGTACAGGGCACATGCCTTCTGAAATATGCCATGAATATATAGGCAAACCTGGATATTGGCACAGTCCATGGGATAATGAGGCTTTTTCGAGTTTAGGGTGTAATGAAACCGTTGGTATTATAGGAACTCGGTTAACAGCCATTGATATAGCGGTTAGACTTTTAAATCAAAAGCATCGTGGTCAAATCATCATGGCTTCACGGAGTGGGTTATTACCTACGGTGTTAGCTAAAAAAATTCCTCCCTATCCATTGCAATATTTAAAATTAGATTCTATTCCAGTTTCGATAGAACTATCGGTTTTCATTAATCTCCTTTTTAAGGAAATTAGCGTTGCGCAAGGCAAGCTATGTAGTTTTAGCTCAATCGCAAAATCATATAAAGACATCACGCCATTAGAGTGGTTAACCAGGGAAATTAACCAATCAGAAAAAGGACTAAAACTTTGGCAACAAATCCTGTTCTCTATTTACCCGACGTTGCCTACGATATGGTCCAGACTAAGTTTGCTGGATCAGAAGAAGTTTTTGTTGGAGTATAACTCTACTTTTATGACCTACTTAGCTGCTTTTCCGCTGGATAATGCTTATAGAATAAAGGGGTTACTAGAATCGGGTCAATTGAAAATATTAGGGGGATTACAAGCGATAAAGCAACAAGAAGGGAAATATATCTTGCAAGGAGGAAATGGAGTAGCCAAAACAAACTATCTTTTTAATGCAACAGGCCCGGGTTACAATGTAGCTTACCAGCCTCTCTATAGTAAAATGTTGCATCAAGGCCTTATATGCCAGCATCCGCTCGGAGGACTCGATGTTTATCCACAAACCTTACAGGTTTTAACTCCTCAGAGACAATTTAGCAGTAAGTTGTTTGCGATAGGCGAACTAACCAGAGGAAGAGCTTTAGCAACAACCGATATGGCGAGTGTAACAAATCAAGCTAATCGAGTTTCTCAGTGCATCAGTCGAAAAATAACTCAGAGTGTGATTTGTAAACCAATTACAAGAAACTATCATGTATTCAGTTTTTTTGCGAAGCCTGTTAGCAGGCGTTTACCTGGGCTTCAATTAATAAGTAAATACTTTTCAAGGGGATAATAAAAATATATGCAAATAGATATCCAATTGTTGGAACGTATTATTAAGAATTTGCCGAATTATATTTTTGTAAAAGATTCTGACCTTGTATATAAACTATGTAATCATAATTTTGCCTTAGCTGCGGGTGGAAATAGCCCTATTGGTAAAAGTGACTATGAATTACCGTGGGATAAAAGTTCAGCAAAGCTTTATCAGGAAGAAGATCAACATGTCCTTAGTACGGGAAAATCTATTTTAAACCAAGAAGTTTCAATGATTCTGTTAGAAGAAGAAAAATTCTTATCTGTTAGTAAAGCACCACTTTATGATGAGGAGCATCATATCGTGGGTGTTTTAGGTATTTATATCGATATAACTGAAAAGAAAAAAGCAGAACAAGCACTTATATTAGCCAAAGAAGCGGCTGAGGTGGCCAGTCAAGCAAAGACTGAATTTCTAGAAAATATGCGTCACGATATTAGGACGCCTGTAGCGGGTATGGTGGGTTGTGCTCAGTTAATCCAATCTCAAGCAAGCAACGCAGAAAAAGTCATGGAATTTGCAACCGATCTTGTCGAGTCTAGTGATGCTTTGTTGGAATTTCTCAACAAAGTATTAGAAAGTATTAAAGTGTCTAGTGGTGAAATTCCACTTTTAAAAAAGAAATTTGATCTTCATAAAGTGCTCAAGCAAATCATTCACTTAAATAAATCCTATGCGGTTAGCAAAAGTTTAGAATTAAATCTAGCATACGATGATTCTATTCCCGCGTATGTTATCGGTGATCCTATTCGTATACAACGAATTGTATTAGAGCTAGTTACTAATGCTTTAAAATTTACCGAAAAAGGCCAGGTTAAAGTCGCAGCCCATTTCGTGAAGGACGAAACTGTAGTAGGACAAGTGCTTGTTAAGATAAGTGTAAGTGATACGGGTATGGGTATTCCTCTCGATAAACAAAACGAGGTTTATACACGTTTTAAACGTTTAATACCTTCTTATCAAGGTATCTATTCAGGCACTGGACTAGGTTTATCGGTTATTAAGCAGTTTATGGATGATTTGGACGGTGAGCTTTCTTTGAGAAGTCGGCCCAGTCAAGGTTCAACGTTTACTTGTGTAATACCTTTACAAGAACCCTTATTAATGGGTAGCGAGGGGGTTGAAGAGCTACCGCCTATTGAAAGTAAAGGTTCAAAGAAGGTGCTAACAGCGTTATCCAGTTTTTCAGGAAGCCGAGTACTGGTAGTTGAAGACAATGTGATAGCGGCAAAGATAGCACAGCATATTTTGTCAAAACTGTATTATCAAGTAGATATTGCAGAAAGCGGGAAAATGGCTTTATCACAAATAGAAAAGCATCACTATGATCTTATTTTAATGGATATTGGATTACCCGATAATGATGGTGGAGAAGTAACACGTCGAATTCGTTTGAGACAATGGAAACGCAACCTATCGGTACCTATAGTGGGTTTAACAGCGCATATCAATGCAGAAAATAAACGTCGTTGTATTGACGCCGGAATGAATGCCATTTATATAAAACCGCTAACACCCGAAAAGGCAGTAGAGATAGTCAATGCCTTTATTCCACATCATCAAAAAATGCTATCGCCAGCTGTTATTTATGCAGATATTGATTCTTTTAAAGCTATCCCCGTGTTAGATATCAATAGGGCTGTTCAGTTCATGGGAAGTAAAGAATTGGTTAAAGAAGGGTTAGCTTTATTGGTGAGTGGCCTTACAGAAGAGTTAGAATTCATAAAGCAGCGACATCAAGCGAATGATTGGCAAGCTATTAAAGACCTAACACATAAATGGAGGGGTGGAGCAGGTTATTGTGGTACGTGCCGATTGGAAGAAGCCTGTCGGCAGTTAGAAACTTACTTGCAAACGGGCTATCACGACCAAGCTGAAGACCTTTATCAACAATTGATTCAAGAGGCGGAAGCAGCAAAAGATGCGGCTAAAAAGTATATTTCTTAATATTTAATGATTTTACTTGAGATGTTGCAGATGATTTGAATGCACCGATTTTTCGTGTGAGATCAGTTACTGAATTTAAAACTATTCCAGATTACATCTTCTACTGAGAAGTAAGCTTAAAGTATTTTTTTAATAGTTTTGATAAAGATACTTTGAAGAAACATTTAAAATGTTCATAAGTCTTTGATTTTAAAATAGATTACTGGTGGGCCGTATAGGGTTCGAACCTATGACCAATTAATTAAGAGTCAACTGCTCTACCAGCTGAGCTAACGGCCCTAAGATAAGCTAGAAGGGAAATTCTAGTCAATTTCAGGACAATTGGCAAATTGTTTTGCAAAGCTTTAGCAAATATTCGTATGAAGCTTATATGCTGCATGATAGATTGGTTACAAGGAAATGAATCACTAGATTTAGAGCTGTAGCCCATCGCTTCAGAAAAGATACAAGGTTGTTGATAAGTTAATTTAGGTAAAAACAAGGCATAACCTCTAAGCTTCTTAGAAGCTTAGAGGATGGTAATGCATCTAATCTCAGATTAAGAGTGACTAACCTTTTGAATTGGGGTGAACGACGGGGATCGAACCCGCGACAACTGGAATCACAATCCAGGGCTCTACCAACTGAGCTACGTCCACCATTAAGCTAAATCTCTATATCCTACTGTGGAATTGGCGCGCCTGGCAGGATTCGAACCTGCTACCCTCGGCTTAGAAGGCCGATGCTCTATCCAGATGAGCTACAGGCGCTTTTCCGCTAGGCAGTTTCCCAATGAAAAAACCTTATATAGACAACCAATATTTTAGTTTGAGGATTTAAGTTCTAAAAGCGAATACACCTAAAATTTGGTCGGGGTAGAGGGATTCGAACCCCCGACATCCTGCTCCCAAAGCAGGCGCGCTACCAGACTGCGCTATACCCCGATGCTGACAACAAACTGCCAAAAACCGCGGGAGAGTCTAACAGTTTTTGATCCATTCAGCTAGTTCCTAATTTCGTTACTTGGTCCAAGTGTAGGGAATTTGTAACGTAGATTCGTTCTGTTGCCTTTTGAAGATGGTTACTATTTAAATGAGCGTAACGCAATACCATATTAAAGGAAGACCATCCTCCTAACTGTTGTAACTCCTGCAATGAAGTTCCATTTTGTACATGCCATGAAGCCCATGTATGACGTAAATCGTGCCAGCGAAAATTTTATATTCCCGCCCGCTTCAATGCTTTTTTCCAGGCATGTGTATTACATCTTTCTATAGGCTTTCCCCTATAAGTAAACACAAATTCAATATGTTTACCTATCTGTCTACGAATAATAGCAACAGCGTCGGTATTCAAAGGAACAGGAATTGCTTTTTTCGTTTTAGATTGGCTAGCTGAACTTTGTGCATGTCGATTTACTAGATCAACATTCTTCCACTAATAGCAACAGCGTCGGTATTCAAAGGAACAGGAATTGCTTTTTTCGTTTTAGATTGGCTAGCTGAACTTTGTGCATGTCGATTTACTAGATCAACATTCTTCCACCGTAAACCCAAAACATTTGCTTTACGTAATCCAGTTACCAAAGAAAAGGTAGTTATATCAGCTAGATGAGTGGGTAACTCTGTCAAAAGTTTAGTTGCTTCCTCTTTTGTTAACCAACGCTCACGTATTTCACCTTCATAGCGAAGTGGAACTTTAGGAGCTTTGTCAATCCATTCCCACTCGTTAGCTGCTTTATTAAGTATCGCTCTAACTACTTCTAACATTCGATTAACGGTAGCCGGGGCTACCTTTTTCTTTTCTTTTTCTTTGGCAATAGTATCAAGCAAAGTACGATCAATATCGGCTAACTTTTTGTTTTTGAGATGGTCTACCAGACAAGTTGTAGTTTCACATCTTTCATACTTCGGCTGCGTTTAATTGCTACTTCAGATAACATAAACTCTATGCCGGTAAATACAAGCCTGTAGAAGAGTTAGAAAAGGCTTATAAAAACAGTGCAGGCGTATTTAATGAAAATAAAACCCTAAAAGAATAACTAAAAAGCTTTGAAGCTCCGGAAAATTATAGCTTACCGGAATCGCTTTCACTGCATGAACAAGAGATACAAGGTCTACAAAACATAGCCAAAACAGCTGGTTTAAATCAAGAGCAATTTAACAAAACACTGTTCAAAATGCAGGAACAGCAACAACACTATCAAACGCAGCTAGAAGAAAGAAAAAAGATTCTTGGTGATAAGTTTAACGTCATTGAAGATTATGTGACGAAAACCTACCCCTCAACGTTACACAGCACTATTTTAAATACCCTTAATTAGAGATGAAAACGCCATGACAGATGCCTTAAAACATCGCGATCAACTACTCAGTAGCCAAGTACCAGGTTTAAGTAGTCAACGGGCCAACCTATCTGACCCCTACGAAGGTCAACAGGAGATGCTCAAAGTGGCTAAAGAATATGAAAAAAATCCGACTGAGAAGAACCGTAAACGTTATATTAATTGCTAAAGAAGTGGGTGAAGCAAGGGTTAAAATCTAAGCTCCGTAATTAAATAAAATATCCCGCGGGTCTATTTCAACTACAATTTCTTCAGATTCTTCAGGGCGAATTACTTTTGTTGCGTAAGGGCCTGTTTTACTTAAATCAAGCGGTTTGTTTTGATCTTCATTTTTTTGAAATGAGCCATTAGATGAAAAAAATAAACTTGAGTAATTTGAAATAAAACTAGCACGTAAACGATATGCTATTTCCTTATGACCACTACGTTTTGCTAACATCCCTGCTGTAACTTTATTAAAATTTTTGGTAAATGGACTAGCGCCCTTTTCTAGTAGCCGCTCTACTAATGTTTTATTTCCATTTTTAGCCGCTTCGTGTAATGGTGTATCCCCAAATTTATCTTGTTTATTGACTTCGGTCTTATCGTCCAAGTTGTCTAAAAGAAAGGTAGCACTATATGTTTTACCATCTTTAATAAGGGCTTGAAGCAACGGAGTACCATGACTATTTTTTGGGTTTAGCAGACTGTGATTTTCTCTATGCCTCTTTATAAGTTCATCTAATGCTAATTTATCCCCCAGTAAAACACAAGACACTAAATATTGATAATGATGGCTTGAATACATTTTTATTTATTAGTGAATATGATAACTAGATGGGATTATATTATACTTATAAAACTTTAAGAAATTATTTACACTAGATAAAGTAGTTTGCGCCATTTTATAGAGGAATTATAATTAACTTATCGATTTAAAAAACCCATTAGGTCACCTTTTTAGTCGATCAAGGCATTATCAGCCCCATTTTTTTCGGGCAACCTGATAGATGGAATTATTGAATTAATTTATTTATCAAGTTTGTTTATGTCTGAAATTAATTACGATGCGGCGTGTGAACTGTTTGCTACTGAAGTAACGCTGCAATACCAAAACCGTTCAAAACTCAAAGATACCATCGAAGAACGACATGGCTTACGGGGTACTGCACTGAATGTACCCGTGTCTGATCTGGTTGAAATGGATGAAACGCATTATGCGGCGGCCGATATTTTTGTAACACCAGTTAATGAAACCAATGTGCCTGTACCGTCAATTGATTTAAAAGCTCTAAAGGAAGATTTTAGAAAAATAGGAGTAAACTTCATTACAGCAGGAGTAGTGGGGGTATTTATAAATCGTTATGTAGGAATAGATTTTTCTAAGATGTTTTGGGCATCTCTTTCGATAACTGCTCTAGGTATGCTTTCATTAACTTTGGGATTACTTCGGAGGAGCAAATAATGACTACATTTTTATCATTTCTTCCAATTATTATAGTAGCCATTGGGCTTGGATTTGGAGCAGTATTGATGACTTTATAAAACATTCAAAAGTCTGATAAGAAAAAACTATGATACCCTTTGCAAGAGAACGTTATGAAGGCACTAGAACTAGAGAAGAGGGCCGTCATGAAGGTATTTTATCGGTTGCCAAAAGGCTTCTAATTGAAGAAGGTATGTCCCCTAAAGCTGTCCAAAAACCGCGAGAGATTCTAACAGTTTTTAACCCATTCAGCTAGTCTGTATAAACGCAGGTTTGAAATCATTAAATTTAGGGTACTATTTTTCGATTAATCTTGATAATTCCTATATCTTCTTTAGAACAGTGCTATTGTCCAAAAAGAATCTTTTATATGTTTTAAAGCTTTAAAATTTTATTTATAGGACCAGTTTATTAAAAAACGAAGTTTTCTCATATGCTATACTCAAACGTTTTAGACAAAAAACTAAACACATATATAATCTTTATTATTTGTTGGGATTGCCGCTACCCTTATCCTAGATATTAGGAAAATATAGGTTCTGCAAGCGTTTTAAGTGTTGATTTACTATAATAGGGGATTTCATGCCCGCACTTCCACAGTTTTCTCTATTGAAAAGCCGCCGGTTCTTGCCTCTATTTATCATACAATTTCTTGGCGCGTTTAATGATAATGTTTTTAAAAATGCCTTAATTGTTCTCATTACCTATCAGTTCTTCTTGCAATCAGCTTTATGGCAGCAATTTTCAGTTACGCTTGCTGCGGGTTTATTTATTTTACCATTTTTTTTGTTTTCGGCATTTGCAGGGCAATTGGCAGATAAATTAAGTAAAAAACGATTAATAATTATTATTAAATCTTTTGAATTGGTTTTCATGGGGTTGGCTGCATTGGGGTTTTATCTCCATGCGTTAGGCTTATTAATGCTGACTCTTTTTCTTATGGGTATGCATTCCACTTTTTTTGGTCCGATTAAATATGCCATTTTGCCCGATATTTTGGAAAAGACTGAGTTGCTTGGTGGAAATGCATTAATTGAAGCAAGTACATTTATGGCAATTTTGTTGGGAACTTTATTGGGGGGTCTCTTAATTGTTAGTCATGCGGGTATTACCTGGGTATCAGTTATTATGCTGGCGTCATCGGCAATAGGATGGCTAACAAGCTTTTACATGCCCACTACACCGAAAGCAAAGCCTGATTTAAAGATTAATCCACGTTTTATTCAAGCAACTTTCGAAATTATTAATCAAGTTAAAACTGAAAAAAAGGTGTTTTGGGCCATTTTAGCGATTTCATGGTTTTGGTTAATTGGAGCTACTTTTTTAACACAACTACCAAATTTTACTAAAAATATTTTGCAAGCCAATGCGAAGGTGGTAACACTTTTTTTGGGTATTTTTACGTTAGGTGTTGCCTTAGGATCGCTTATTTGTAATCGCTTATTAAGACAAAAGACAAGTATGCAATGGGTTCCAGCTAGTCTTTGGCTAATGAGCGTTTTTATTATTGATCTTTATTTTGCATCTCGATATTTGCTTGTAGAGGATACAAAAAACCTAATTAATTTGACGAGTTTTTTTCATTCGCTTGCACACTGGCGAATTTGTCTAGATTTGTTAGGACTTTCAATAAGTGGTGGTGTTTATATTGTCCCACTATACACGCTCATCCAAACTGATACGGCAATTATACATCGTGCAAGGACTATTGCTGCTAATAATATTATTAATTCTTTATTTATTGTGGTAGCCAGTGTAATTATTTTACTTCTGTTAAAGATTGATTTAACAATTATTCAGATTTTTTTATTATTGGGTGTAATCAATTTAGCGATTGCTATCAGCACTATTTTTGTTATACCGGAAGGATTTACTAAGCCACTGTTAAGATGGATTCTTAAAGGTTTGTATGATGTGAAATTAAGTGGTTTTGAAAATTATAAAGCCGCAGGCGATAGTGTTGTTATTGTAGCGAATCATGCTTCTTTTCTTGATGTTGTACTTCTCTATGCATTTTTACCAGATGATCTTTTATTTGCTATTAATCGATTTACCGCGCGCATCTGGTGGGTAAGACCTTTTTTATATTTCGCAAAGGTATTTGAATTGGACCCATTAAATCCTTTGGCGATTAAAACTTTAATCCATGAAGTAAAAAAACCCGGGAAATGTGTTATTTTTCCTGAGGGCCGTATTACAACAACAGGCGCGTTGATGAAACTTTACGAAGGCCCAGGTTTAATTGCGGATCATGCAAAAGCAAACCTGTTGCCTATACGATTGCAAGGAGCACAATATACTCCTTTTTCTCGATTGCGTGGAAAGGTGCAAATTCGTTGGTTTCCTAAAATTTCTATTTCAATTTTGCCGCCAAGAAGGTTTATTGTTGATCCAACAATGAGTAGCCGAAAGCGGCGACAGCTTATTGGTAGTCAACTTTACGAGATTATGGTTGAAATGCTATTTCGAAGTACCGATTATAAAAAGACTTTGTTTCAATCCTTCTTAGAAGCAAAATCTATACATAAAGGACCTACTAAAGTATTAGAAGATATTACACGCGTACCTCTCAATTATGATCAATTATTAATACGCTGTTTTATTTTAGGATCTGCAATTACCCGCTTAACTGAATATCAAGAAACAGTGGGACTTCTGTTGCCTAATATGATAGGTGCAGTTGTTACTTTTTTTGCTTTACAAGCCTATGGTCGCGTTCCTGCTTTACTTAACTACTCTGCGGGCCCAGCTCAAATAGAAGCAGCATGCCGAATTGCTAAGGTTCGTTGTATTTGGACTTCAAGGAAATTTATTGAATTGGCTAATCTATTCAATATAGTCACTCGTTTAATCGAAAAAGGAATTCAGCTTATCTATTTAGAAGATATAAAAGCAGAACTTTCTTGGAAAGATAAGCTTTTTGCTAGCTTGCTTACTTGGTTCCCTCACTATTATTATGCTAAAAAACTTAAAAAAATTACCAATTCAAATGATCCGGCGGTTATTTTATTTACCTCTGGCTCAGAAGGTGAGCCTAAAGGTGTTGTATTAAGTCATGAGAATATCCAAGCTAATTTAGCGCAAATGACGACTCAAATAGATTTTAATCAGAAAGATATTTTTTTTAGTGCATTACCTTTATTCCATGCCTTTGGACTAACTGCTTGCGTTATATTGCCGATTTATCATGGAATTAAAACGTTTATTTATCCATCGCCACTACACTATCGTAAAGTGTCTAACATGATTTATGAGTGTAATGCGACCATTACGTTTGGAACTGATACTTTTCTAGCGGGTTATGGGCGTTATGCGCATCCCTACGATTTTTATAGTATTCGTTATGTTTTTGCCGGTGCAGAGAAGTTAAAAGAGAAAACGAGAAAATTATGGATGGAAAAATTTGGAATTCGTATATTTGAGGGTTATGGTGTTACGGAAGCTTCCCCTGTTATCAGCGTTAACACGCCTATGCAAAATAAAGCGGGGACGGTAGGAAACCTTTTACCTGGAATTCGTTATGAAATTGAGCCTGTTCCACATATTAGAGGAGGAGGGCGTTTATTAGTATCAGGTCCTAACATTATGCTAGGTTATTTAAATTCGGATCAACCAGGCGAAATTATTCCCCCAAGTCATGGCTGGTATGATACGGGTGATATCGTTGAAGTTGATGCCAACGGTTATCTCAGTATAAAAGATCGCGCTAAACGTTTTGCCAAAATTAGCGGTGAAATGATTTCATTAACCGCTATAGAAAATGCAATTTATGATTTATGGCCAGACAAACATCATGCTGTGCTTAATATCCCTGATACAAAGAAAGGTGAACAATTAATCTTAGTCACAGATTATAAAATGGCGACGAGAAATGCGTTGCTTAAGTTATTTCAAGAAAAAGGATTATCTGAATTAAGTTTGCCGCGTCGTTTATATTTTATTGAAGTTATGCCTTTATTGGGTAGTGGTAAAGTAAATTATATGGAAGTAAAAGCTTGGTTAGAGAACAGTTTTGATAAAAGCGGATAGGTTTTTACTTAAGAGTTTAATATGAATAAAAAATGGCAAGCCGACATTGTGGTAAATGAAGGTCTGGTAGTTAAGCTTTTGCGAGCTCAGTTTCCTACTTTAGAATTAACAGAAATAAGTTGTATTGGCGAAGGTTGGGATAACTGTGCATTTTTAGTTAACCAAACAATTATTTTTCGTTTTCCAAGGCGGAAAATAGCTGTGGAACTTATTGAACAAGAAAATAAGCTGTTAAAACACTTGCAATCCTACTTCACGTTACAAATACCAAATCCGATTTTTTTAGGGAGGTCATCCGAAGAATATCCTTATTCTTTTCATGGTTATCAGCTTATCAAAGGACTACCTGCCGAAGAGGCTTTGTTAACATCTCAACAACGTCTTGCTAGCCTGCAACCGTTGGCATTGTTTTTGAGAAAACTGCATTCAATTGGTGAAAAACAAGCTTTAGAAATGGGTGCTAAACCGCATTCTGGAAAAACTATGGCTACTTTTCAGGAGAGAGTGAATCAGCTTGTTGCGTTAGGTTATCGGATTGATGAACAACAAATTCAACAAGAAATAAAAGTTATACAAGAAATAAAATTATCTAATTTTAAATGTCTGGTTCATGGTGATTTATATTGTAGGCATCTTATTTTCAACGAAGGCCAATTAACGGGAATTATTGATTGGGGTGATGTGGGTATTAGCAGCCCAGCAATGGATTTAGCAGTTATTTGGACTTTTTATCCTAAAAAATATCATCCCTTATTTTTGGAAATTTACGGAGCTGTAGATCCAAATAGTTGGCACTATGCGCGTTTCTTAGGTTTGTATATTGCAATTACGTTGATTCTTTATGGACAGGACATAGGTAATACGCAATTACTTTCAGAGGCAAAGGAATCTGTCCAGCGAATCAATGCTCGTATTTTTAGTGATGGATAAAAATTTTATTTAGAATGTCTTTAGAATAGCAATGAAAGAAGTTGTTGTGAAAGCTATTATTTTTATACGAATAAAGTAGCCAATATGAAAATTGTATGGGAAAAGCCACCCAATAAATTACTTATTTCGCGTTCCGAATTACATGTTTGGAAAATCGATTTAAGTGAAATTAACAAGGAAACTAGAGATAAATTCGAAATTCTCTCCGATGCAGAGCTAAAGCGATTGCGGACATTTAAATTTGAAAAAGATCGTTTTCGTTATGAAATTACGCACCGTATGAAACGATTAATTTTAGCTAAGTATCTAGCGAGTAATCCAAAAGATGTGGATTTTACAACAGGAGAGCATGGCAAACCCGCTATCTCTGAAGTATTTAATCACTTGGATCTACAGTTTAATATTTCTCATTCACATAAACTTATTATAATGGCGGTAACAGTAAAAGATGCTGTAGGTATTGATGTTCAATACCATGTGGAAAGTATTTCTATAGAAAGCCTAGCAGAAATTATTTTTTCAGTCGATGAGAAGATTTTTTTTTCGTCCCTAACGCAACAACAAGAAAAAGTGAAAGCTTTTTATCGTTGTTGGGTACGCAAAGAAGCTTATTTAAAAGCACAGGGACTTGGTTTAGCAGGGCTTTCTAGTGTTTCTGTTGATATAAATGAATCCCCTATTGCTGAATGGTTAAGAATTTCAACACTAAGTAAAAAAGAAACTGCAGCATGGCATCTTTTTCCACTAGCTATTGACGACTTTTATACTGCTGCTGCAGTTACCAGAGGGTTCCAAAAAAAAATATTAAGTTTTGATGCTAAATGTTTTATAGTCAGTTAAGTGATTAGTTGGCAATAGCTGCAGTAGACGGTACCGCGCTGCCCAATCCGTATAGATTGTAAGGTCGTTTGGCAGTTTAGGCAGGGTAATCCAGCACGACCATAAACTTTTAATGTTTGGTTGAAATAACCTGGTTTACCTTGAGTATTTAAAAAATCTTTTAGCGTTGTGCCACCCTTTTTGATGGCCTGGCGTAAAATAGTTTTAATAGCGGATACAAGTTGTGTTAACTGCGCTAACGACAAGTTTTTTGCTGAAGTGATTGGATGAATACGTGCCGCAAATAATGCCTCTGTAATATAAATATTACCAACTCCCACGACGATATGTTGATCCATAATGGCTGATTTAATTGCAAGACTTTTGTTATGCAATCGCCTTTGCAAAAAACGGGGAGTAAAGTAACGACTTAGTGGTTCAACGCCTAAATCTTTAAGTAGCGGATGCGATAATGGATTAGGTTCATTTGTCCATAATAGTGCTCCAAAACGACGAGGATCTGTAAAACGCAGAATGCATTGATTATTAAAGGCTATATCGATATGATCATGCTTGCTCGCCATGACAGGTGAATCAAGGATACGCAATCGTCCGGACATGCCAAGATGTAGGATGATCGTACCTAAATCGGTAAACAATAATAAATATTTCCCGCGTCGTTTGACTTGGTTAACCATGCACCCTATTAATTTCTGTAGATCTTTTTTCGGAACTGGCCAACGTAATCGCAGCACACGAATCGTAAGCTGTTGGATAGTTTGGTTCTCGATAAAGGGTTGTATCCCGCGTAGGGTAGTTTCGACTTCAGGTAATTCAGGCATGGATTATTTATTATTTAAGTTGACGTGGATTAGAACTTGATAAAAATATAAAAACTCGCATTATTTATTCTATTTTAGTTTTTAATCGTGCAAGTTTCTCTGCAATTTTTAACTCTAATCCGCGCGGAACAGGAAAATAATATTGTTTGTTTGTTAATTCTTCTGGAAAGTAGCACTCTCCTTTTACATAGGCATCGGGCTCATTATGCGCATAGCGGTAATCTTTGCCATAATTTAATTCTCGCATGAGTTTTGTCGGAGCATTACGCAGATGTAATGGAACTTCAAGTGAACCATATTCTTTGGCATCGGCCATAGCCGCTTTAAAGGCGGTATAAACTGCATTGCTTTTTGCGGTGCAAGCTAAATAGACAATGGCTTGCGCTAAGCTAAGCTCGCCTTCAGGGCTTCCTAAACGCTCTTGTACTTCCCAGGCATCGAGTGCAAGTTGTAATCCGCGTGGATCAGCGTTTCCGATATCTTCACTTGCCATGCGCACAACGCGTCTTGCAATATAGAGAGGATCACAGCCACCATCGAGCATACGTGCTAGCCAATAAAGCGCAGCATCCGGATCAGAACCACGAACGGCTTTATGTAGGGCAGAAATTTGATCGTAAAAAAATTCGCCTTTTTTATCAAAGCGACGTAGATTGGTTTGCGTAATGAGTTGTAATGTTTTTTCATCAATACAATTATTTTCAGCCAAATCAGTGGCAATTTCTAAAAGGTTTAATGCTTGACGCGCATCGCCATCAGCAATGTTTCCTAGCTGTGTTTTTACCGTTTCTGTAATAGATAGTTTTTGCTTTCCTAATCCAAATTCTGTATTTGTTAATGCGCGATTGAGGATGCTGATAACTTCTTCCGGCGTTAATTTTTTTAATACGTAAACACGGGTGCGTGATAGTAAGGCATTGTTAAGCTCAAAAGAGGGGTTTTCTGTGGTAGCACCAATTAATATGAATAAACCCGATTCTATATAAGGTAAGAGCGCATCTTGTTGAGCCTTATTAAAACGGTGAATTTCGTCAATGAATACTAAAGTGTTTTGTGGAGATTCTGCATCAAGTGCCAATTGCGCACGTTCTGCAATATTGCGAATTTCTTTAACACCTACGAATAAAGCAGAGAGTGATTCGAAACGTGCCTGTGCATGGTTTGCCATTAGCTTTGCTAAGGTCGTTTTTCCTGTTCCGGGCGGTCCCCATAAAATCATGGAGTGCAATTGTCCTTGTAAGATAGCCTTGCGTAAAGTTTTTCCAGGGCCTAGTAGATGGGTTTGGCCGAAGAAATCATCGATGCATTGTGGCCTTAATCGGGCAGCTAATGGGGCAAGTGGACTCGTGTTTATCATAATTTGATTTATACGTTTCAAAAACCGTAGAGTCAAATTTGGCTGGTTATGCTAGAAATGTACTTTTAACTAAGCCATTAATTTATGCGATACTTTCTGCACTCTTTTTCTTTTTATTCATAACTTTTTTTTCAATAAATTTAATAATAATTTTAGCCACGTTTTCTCCTGTAGCTTCTTCTATACCTTTTAAGCCAGGGGAGGAGTTTACTTCCATGACCAAAGGTCCTCTATCCGAGCGTAATAAGTCTACCCCTGCAATATTTAAACCAATTACTTTAGCGGCCTTAACTGCCGCTAAACGCTCTTCTTTAGTGAGTGTGGTAACTTGCGTGCTTCCACCACGATGGATATTAGAACGGAACTCTCCCAATTTTGCTTGACGCTCCATCGCCGCTATAACTTTTCCGTTAACAACAAAACAGCGAATATCTGCACCATTTGCCTCTTTAATATATTCTTGAACCATTATGTGCGCTTGCAGATCTAAAAAAGCTTCAATAACACTTGTAGCAGCTTGTTGAGTAGGCGCTAAGACAACACCAATGCCTTGTGTTCCTTCTAGGAGTTTAATTACTAAAGGAGCTCCGCCTACCATGTGGATAAGGTCTTTAATGTCTCCTGGTGAATAAGCAAATCCTGTAATCGGTAAGCCGACTCCTTTACGAGATAATAACTGCAATGATCGGAGTTTATCTTGGGCACGTGTGATAGCAATTGAATCGTTGGTAACAAAAACGCCTATCATTTCAAATTGTCTGACCAATGCAGCACCGTAAAAGGTGATAGATGCACCTATCCTGGGAATAACAGCATCAAATTTATCAAGTATTTTCCCTTTATAATGGATAGAAGAATTTTTGCTGGTGATATTCATATAGCAGCGTAACGTGTCAATTATTTTTACTTCATGTCCGCGCTTTGATGCTTCTTCCGCTATACGGCGGGTGGAATAAAGTTGCGATCTACGGGAAAGAATAGCAATTTTCATTGTTGATTTTTTTTTGATAGAAGATAAGACGCGTTTGGATTAATAGTAAAGGGTGGCTTCCCTTTTTTTGGTTTTAAGGCAGTTCGTCCCAATAACATTTTAAAACGCATGTTGTCTCTACTTGTTAACGTAATTTCGATAGATCGACGACATTTCCCAATCATAACAGGCGTTTTGATGACGCAGCGTTGCTCTTTATGACCACCTGAGTCTGTTACCTCACGTATCCCAATTAAATTTGCCGTACACATGATTATTTTTTCAGGAGAACGTTGTGAGTTAAGGCGTATTTCAAAACAAACTTTTTTTCTTTCCCGGGGCTTCTTTATAATCTTTACACTACAGGCGTGTAGGGCAGAAGTACGTGCCCCTGTATCAACTTTTGCTTTAAGACGTATGCCTAATTTAGGTAGAGATATACGCTCCCGCCAGCCGATAATTATCGGTGCTTGCATGCTATTTGACGATAGATAACTTAGGCCGACTTCCCGGTCTTACTCTTGGTGGTTCAGGCGGCGTGCCGTCGCCGCTGTCACCCTGATTATCTTCTTCTTCAGAAAAGACCATGCCTTGACCATTTTCACGCGCATAGATTGCTAAAACGGCTTTAATAGGCGCATAGATCAACATAGATTGGCCATTAAAACTAGCTTCAAATTGAATGGACTTATTATCCCTTTTTAAGTTTAAAACAGCATTAGGTGAGATATTAAGCGTTATTTTTCCATTTTGAACATACTGTTCAGGAACTTCTACATGCGGAAGTTCTGCATCGATTAAAATATAAGGCGTTAAATTGTTATCAACAATCCAATCATAAAAAGCACGAAATAGATAAGAACGATTTGAAATCATATTTAAGTTTTTACTCCTAATTCAACTTCATTTAAAGAGGCTTTAAATGAAGGGCGGTCAAAGACCCGTGCTTCATATATTCGAATAGCCTTATCCAGATTAGCGTTATGTTTGTTTAAACGATATAATAAGGGGGCTAAACAACAATCAACTAAAGTAAACTCATCACTCATAAAATAATTCTTTCCTGCAAATACAGGGGCAAGACCGTTTAAGCTATCTTCTAATTTTTCTCGAGCTTTTTCACTTTCTGCATCAACCCCTACTTTATCATTTTTTTCTGTATTTTCAATCTGTTGTAAAAGAGGATACCAGTCTCGTTCTATTCTATCTATAATTTGACGGCTTTGCGCGCGCGCTACTGGATAAACAGGCAATAAGGGAGGATGTGGAAAACGTTCATCCAAGTATTCAGTAATAAGGTTAGTTTCATAAAGAACTAAATCACGATCAATAATAATAGGTACGCTACCATAAGGATTATACTCTAAGACTTTTTCTTGGACTTCAGGCGAAGAAATGTCAAACATATCTGCACTAATCCCTTTTTCTGCTAATACGATACGTACCCTATGGCTGTAAGGATCATCACTCATATATAAAGTCATCGTTGAACGTTTACCGGCAGGTTGTGCCATATAAAAGGTTCTCCATAAGTAAATAGATATCAATTGCATACTCTTCGCACTTGAGTGTTCGGCTGTGTTGCCGTTCAACTTGCAATTTCGCGGCACTTGCCGAAAACTCAATGGCTGTGAGTATATTCAAAGCCGACTATGTATTTGCCCAGATCTGCTTTTTTAAAAAATAAACCACACACGAAAAAAACAGCAAAAAGCCACATACTTTTAACCCTAAGGATTGTCGGCTAGTTTTTGTAGGCTCCGCTGTATAAGCTAAAAAGTTAACGAGATCAGCTACGACTTCTTCTAATTCAAACGTTTTTTTATGATTTGTATTAACCAATAGTTGATTTAAATTATTAGTTTTAATCTTTGATTGATAATTACGAGTATTTTTTCGTAATATTGCTAAAGGATCCGGCATTGCCGTGTTTTTAAGTAATCTATTATTGACTCCAAAAGGCCTCGTCTTATCTAAATAAAAGCTGAGTAAATAATTATACACCCAATCAGTGCTTCTTGCCCGTGTAGTCAAAGAGAGATCGGGTGGATACTTTCCAAACCATAATAACGCATTTTCTTTATGTAGGCTCGATTTTATAAAATCGTTTGGATTAGCTTGAGTAAAAATGAGGTTACTGTTAAGCCGTTGATCGCTTGCTACTGGGTTAATATCAGTGATCTTTAAATCCGCCGCTAAGCGATTATACCGCATAAACCGAAGTGAATGACAGCCTGAGCAGAAATTCATGAAGTATTTTGCACCTCGTTGTAGTGAAGCGATATTAGAGATGTCAATGGGAGTATGCTTTAAGGGATGAATTTGTTCAGTATCTTTCCCATTTATAAAAAGCGGATACCATAGAAAAAACAGCCCTATTATTATTTTACACATGTATTTTTTTTGATTTTCTAAGAATAGTCTTGCCCTCATATTTTGTATAGATAGGCATTAAATAGAAAAAAAGAAAATAATTGATTGCTAAAACTTGCATGCATGTGATTTTTACTGGGGTTAATTGAGATGTACTTAAGTAGCTTAATAGCCCAAAACTCAGAGTGAAAATAGCTAGTGCGGTACGAGAATACCATCCACGATAACGTAATGAATTAACGCGGCTTTGATCAAGCCAAGGTAGAATAAATAATATAAAGATGGCCGATAGCATTGTTAAAATACCGAATAATTTGTTAGGTATTATACAAAGCATGCCGTAAAAAGGAGCTAAATACCATAAAGGCGCAATGTGTTTAGGCGTTAACAATGGATTGGCCGGTGTAAAATTATTGGCTTCGATAAAATATCCTCCCATTTCCGGTGCGAAAAATACAACACCACAAAAAATGAATAAAAAAATAGTCAAAGCAAATAAATCTTTAACGGTATAATAGGGATGAAAAGGAAGTACAGTAAGGGGCTTTTTACCTATTTTTAAATCGTGAGATATTCCATCTGGGTTATTCGATCCGACTTTGCGTAAAGCTATTAAATGAAACCATACTAAAAGTAATAAAAACAAAGGTATGCCTATAATATGCAAAGCAAAAAATCGATGTAATGTTTCGCCTGATACGACCAAATCTCCTCGAAACCAAAGCATTAAATCAGGACCAACCTTGGGTATGGACGCTAATAATGACGTCGCAACTTGGCTAGCCCAATAAGATATTTGCCCCCAAGGTAGTAAATAACCGAGAAAAGCTTCAACTAATAAAGTGATATAAAGACCTACACCTATTAGCCATACCAGTTCTCGAGGTTTTTTATATGAGCCATATAGTAGGCTGCGGAACATGTGGCAATAGATGATAATGAAAAAAAAAGACGCGCCTGTGGAATGTAAATAACGTAATAACCAGCCGTAAGGTACTTCACGCATCATCATTTCAATGGAGTTAAATGCAGCTTCGGGCGTGGGTGTATAAAATAGGGTTAACCAAATTCCGCTGAGGATTTGTAGTGCTAATACGAAAAGACTTAACGATCCAAAGACATACCAAAAATTAAGATTGTTTGGGAGGTAATAATGCGTGAAATTTTTATTAAGGAAGCTATTAATAGGCAAACGATCGGAAAACCACTGCAAAAGATTGGCTTTTGGCGTAGCGCGTCGTGCTTTTTTTCGCATTTACACAATACCCGGATCTTCGCCAATCAAAATAGTATGTGAATTAATGAAGCGATAAGGAGGAATCTCTAAATTGATAGGAGCAGGAACTCCTTTCATGACGCGTCCTGCTAAATCAAATGTTGAGCTATGACAAGGACAAAAAAAACCACCCGGCCATTGGCTATTTAACTCTCCTCGTTGAGGCTTATAGAGCGGCGAGCAACCTAAATGGGTACATAAACCGATGACAATAAGGTATTCGGGGTTTATGGAGCGGTATTCATTTTTAGCGTAAGTAGGTTGCTGGTTAACTAATGAATTAGGATCGCGTAATAGAGAATGGATTTGAGGCAGGGTATCTAGCATCGCTTGTGTGCGATGGATAATCCAAATTGGCTTATTTTGCCAAGCAACAACCATGGACTCCCCAGCCGCAAGTCCTCGTATATTCACTTCAAGAGGCGCTGCTTTTGTAAGTCTATTGGGATTTGGTTTCCAAGCAGTTAAAAAGGGTATAGTACTTGCGGCCAACCCAAGCCCAGCTAGGAGTGTCGTTAGAATGGATAAAAATTGCCGACGATCCTCTTCCATGAGACCTCTTTAACTTCTTGTTTTGCTCAATAAAAATCCTCTAGTTCGCTGAACTCTACGTGCTCTTATTACAAAGCTATATTTTTACCGTAGATGTGCGCTTAGACAAAACGATAAAAAATTCAATAAGTTTAACGTTTAGAGTATTGAGTTCCTTTACGTGCTTTTCTAAGACCAAATTTTTTACGTTCAACTGTTCTTGCATCACGTGTTACTAAGTCTTCACGGCGTAATAAACGACGAAAAGAAGGATCATGAGAAGAATCTGTAGCACCATCGCCTTCATCATAATTTATTAGTGCCCGACTTATTCCATGCCGAACTGCACCGGCTTGGCCATTACTACCGCCGCCTTTAACAGTAACGTTAATATCGAATCTACCGATTTGGTCAACAACCTCTAAAGGCTGTCTTATGACCATGCGTTGTGTCTCACGGCCAAAGTAGTCTTCTAAAGTTCTACCATTTACGCGGATAAGCCCTGTTCCACCTTGTTTAAGGAAGACGCGAGCTGTTGCCGTTTTACGACGACCGGTACCATAATGTTGCTGTTTTAGCGACGTTGCCATAATAATTAACCTATTGAGTATCGACTGAGAGGGCTTCAGGGTTTTGAGCGCTATGCGGATGTGATGTGCCGGCATAAACTTTGAGTTTGTTGATCATAGCATAGCCTAAGGGATTTTTAGGAAGCATCCCTTTTACTGCTTTCTCAATAATCCGAGCTGGAAATTTTGCTTGTAACTTGTCAAAAGAAATCGTTTTTAAGCCGCCAGGATAGCCTGTGTAGCGTTCATAGTTTTTGTCTGTTACTTTTCTACCAGTAACAGTTACTTTTTCAGCATTAATAATGACGATATAATCCCCTGTATCAACATGCGGGGTAAATTCTGGTTTATGCTTACCACGTAAAATATGGGCTATTTTGGTAGCAAGTCGACCTAGGGTTTTACCCGAAGCGTCGATGAGATACCATTTACGTTCTATCTGGCCAGTTTTGGCCATTAAAGTTTTCATGTCTTTGAAGCTCCACTGCGCTTGCGTATAACTCTCTAACTTAGAGGGGGCCGATTCTAACAAAAACAATGAAGGTAATACAAGTGTATTGCTTGTATTACCGATTATATCGGGTAAAGTAGGCTTTCGAAGGGCTCAAAATAAGATAATAAATAAAGTGAAGGTCAATATGCGTCGATTTCCTGCTACGCGCTTGCGTCGCTTAAGGCAAAGTAATTTTAGTCGGCGCTTAGTACGCGAAACCCAATTAAGTTGTAATGATTTAATTTACCCTCTTTTTCTTCTGCCAGGCGAGAATCAAAAACAGCCAATAGCCAGTATGCCTGGAATTGAGCGGCTTAGCTTGGATTTTCTCTTAGAAGAAGTTTTTATTTTGCAAGGGCTTCGAATTCCTGCTATCGCATTATTTCCGGTTGTTTCGCCGGAAAAAAAAACGCTTGCTGGAGAATATGCCTATGATCCTGAAGGGTTGATACCCCGAGCAGTGAGGGCATTAAAAAAGGACTTCCCCGAAATGGGAGTAATTACTGATATAGCCTTAGACCCTTATACTTCGCATGGCCATGATGGCTTGCTTAATGCGCAAGGGAATGTCATGAATGATGAGACAGTAGCGTGTTTAGTTAAGCAGGCCCTTTGTTATGCGGAATCGGGGGTTGATGCGATTGCGCCTTCTGATATGATGGACGGTCGGATTGGCTTTATACGGCAAGCTTTAGAGTCAAAAGGTTACTTAGATACCCAGATAATTGCTTATTCTGCCAAGTATGCTTCCCATTTTTATGGCCCTTTTCGTGATGCAGTAGGTTCTACCGCGCAGTTAAAAGGTTCTGATAAGAAGACCTATCAAATGGACCCAGCTAATGGAGATGAGGCTTTACAAGAAGTAGCACTTGACCTGGCTGAAGGGGCTGATATTGTCATGATAAAGCCAGGAATGCCGTATTTGGACATTGTTTATCGTATTAAGCAGCAGTTTTCTGTTCCTACGTTTGTTTATCAGGTCAGCGGGGAATATGCCATGCAAAAAGCGGCTATTGCTCAAGGTTATTTACAGGAGCGTGAGAGCATTATGGAGGGCCTTGTAGGGATAAGACGGGCAGGCGCTGACGCCATTTTAACTTATTTTGCGAAGGACGTGGCTAAATGGCTGACAAATTCACCAGAGTGATTTTTTTCATGATAAGATAGTTGTATAATTAACGACCTTGCGAATGTGGCGGAATTGGTAGACGCGCTGGATTTAGGTTCCAGTGGGGTAACCCGTGAGAGTTCGAGTCTCTCCTTTCGCACCAGCCTAGTGTGGTTCAATGAAGCATACTTGAATTTACAGATTTGGTCCGCAAATTTAAGTGTAATAGGGTATATAACGACAAGAGCCTTAAAAATTATGAGTGAAATGCAAGTTCAAGTTTCTGTAGAAAATGTAGGACGTTTAAATAGACGCTTAAGCGTTATTGTGCCTATTAATCAGCTAGAGCAAAATAAAAAAAATCGGCTTATCGAGCTGGCTAAGACGACGCGTTTAGATGGATTTCGTCCTGGGAAAGTGCCTGTTGCTGTCATAGAGAAACGCTACGGCGACAGTATATGGGGAGAAGTTATTCAGGAGTCTTTACAAAATAGCTTATCAGATGCACTTCAGAAAAATGCGTTAAACCCAGCTAGTCAGCCACATATTGACTCGATAAATGCAGAGCCTGGAAATGATCTTGAATACACTGCAACTTTTGAAATATACCCACAGGTTTCAGCGCCTGAATTAAAAGATGTTTGTTTAGAAAAACTCAAGGTGGACATCACTGATGCAGACATCAATAGTGTTTTAGAGAAAATGCGTCATCAGCATCCAGATTGGACGGAAGTACAACGAAAATCCCAGCAGGGCGACAAGGTTACCTTTGATCTTATTGTTGCTGAAGAGGAGCCTCGTAAAGATTTAGAATGGGTTATTGAGGAAGGAAAGATACCGGAAGGGTTTACATGCCTTTTAGGCAGTAGTGCTGGCGAAGTTTTAACTGTTTCACTTCCCCGTGATAAAAAGTCGGGACAAACCATTTCTGCCACCGTGCAGATTCAAAAAATTGCTGAGCCTAAGTTAGCAGAATTAAATGATACTTTTGCCGAACGCCTTGACATTCAAGAAGGTGGATTGGAAGCTTTACGTACTCAAATATGCCAACATATGCAGAATGAGCTTGATCGTGTTTTGCGTGAAAAATTAAAAACACAAGTCATTGATAAATTACTTGAAATTTCTTCAGTTGAAGAATTGCCGCAGGTACTACTCGATCAAGAATATCAGCGTTTAGAAACTGATAAACAACGGCAAAGCAAAGATTCAAAGGACACGCTATCAGAAAAAGAAAAAGAAGACTTGCATCAGGCAGCAAGCCGACGCGTTACGCTAGGGTTGTTATTTAGCGCATTAATTGAAAAACATCATATACATGTTGATGAAGTGCGTGTTCAGCAAGAAATTGAACGGGTGGCAAGTGCTTTTCAATTTGAACAGACTATGAGAGACAGATTATATAAGGATAAAAATATGATGTTGAATATTCGCTCTTCTATCATAGAAGAGCAAGTGATCGACAAATTATTAGAAGAAGCAGGATATACTGAGAAAACAGTAGAATATAAGGAGATTATGGATTCTACAACAAAGAAACATGAAGTTAGTGCTGAAGCAATTGCTTAAGTTCAAGCAGCGTCTAAATTCTTTAGTTGTCATATTATTTGGGTACTATTTCGGAAATTAATTTTTTATTTTTTTAAGAGTAATTATGCGCTTATCTAACTTGTCTAAAGAAGTATCAACTTCATTGTTGGTTCCAATGGTGGTTGAACAAACAGGCCGTGGTGAAAGGGCTTATGACATTTATTCTCGTTTGCTCAAGGATCGTATTATTTTTGTTGTAGGCCCTATTGAAGACCATATGGCCAACTTAATTATTGCGCAGATGCTTTTTCTGGAATCTGAAAATCCGGATAAAGATATTCACCTTTATATTAATTCACCCGGCGGCGTCGTTACAGCCGGCTTAGCAATCTACGATACTATGCAGTTTATCAAGCCGGATGTAAGCACCATGTGTATTGGCCAGGCAGCTAGTGCAGCTGCTTTGTTGCTATGTGGTGGACAGAAAGGTAAGCGTTATTGTTTACCGCATGCGCGGATGATGATCCATCAGCCGTTAGGAGGATATCAAGGTCAGGCGACAGATATTTTAATTCATGCAGAAGAAATGAAATTAGTTCGGGAAAAGCTTAACCAAATTATGGCTCACCATACTGGAAAAACTGCTGAAGAAATTTTGAAAGATACGGAGCGCGATAACTTTATGAGCGCAGACCAAGCTATTAAGTATGGGTTAATTGATGAGGCTTTAACAAAGCGAACGGAGCTTAATCAGACCAAAGAAGCTTTAGTAGCTTCTCCGGTCGAATAAGTATTTAGTTATGTTATTGATGCCAAGAAATTTTTTTGTTCGTTGCTTAAATATAAATAATAGTTTACTGAGGTATAAATTATGAGTAATTCGATAAACGATAAAACCTCGGGTCCTCTTCACTGTTCATTCTGTGGCAAAAGCCAAGATGAGGTGCATAAATTAATTGCAGGCCCTTCTACTTTTATTTGCAATGAATGTGTAGAACTTTGCCGTGAAATTCTACGCGAAGAACTTCAACAAGAAATTCCTTCGCGACAAGAAGGTTCTTTGCCTATCCCTAAGCCTAAGGAAATTCATGACGTACTCAATGAGTTTGTGATAGGCCAAGATTTTGCAAAGAAAATATTATCTGTGGCAGCTTATAACCATTATAAGCGCCTGGACCTACTTAAAAAAGCGTGTCTCCATCCTCTCAATGTAAAGGACGATACGGAACTTAGCAAAAGTAATGTTTTACTGATAGGACCTACCGGTAGTGGTAAAACTTTACTTGCAAAAACGTTGGCACGTTTATTTAATTTACCCTTTGCCATTGCCGATGCCACGACATTAACAGAGGCAGGTTATGTTGGTGATGATGTCGAAAATATTCTGCAAAAATTATTACAAGCGGCAAATGGAAATGTTGAAAGGGCACAATTAGGCATTATTTATATCGATGAAATCGATAAAATTAGTCGTCGCGCTGAAAGTCCTTCTATTACACGCGATGTTTCTGGTGAAGGCGTGCAACAAGCTTTACTTAAATTACTTGAAGGGACGGTTGCTTCGGTTCCTCTACAAGGTGGACGTAAACACCCTAATCAAGAAACGGTACAAATCGATACAACGAATATTCTATTTATTTGTGGTGGTACTTTTTCAGGACTTGATAAAATCATTCGCGAACGTACTGAACGGACTGGTATTGGTTTTGCTGCTGATGTGCGTAGTAAAGAAGATAAAAGTCAATCTGCGGTTTTATTTAGTCGTCTTGAATCTGAGGATTTAGTAAAATATGGCATTATTCCTGAGCTGATAGGCCGCTTACCTGTTATTGCAACGTTAGAAGAGCTCGATGAAAAAATGTTGGTACAAATTTTAACAGAGCCTAAAAATGCGTTGACTAAGCAATACCTAAAGCTCTTTAGAATGGATAGTGCTGAGTTAGAGTTTCGTGAAGATGCGCTGCAAGTCATTGCGAAAAAAGCGTTAGAGCGAAAAACAGGAGCAAGAGGTTTACGTTCTATTTTAGAGGCTGCACTGTTAGAAACAATGTACGCATTACCTTCTATGCAGAATGTCAATAAAGTAGTTATTGAATCGGCTACTATTAGTAAAGGCGCTAAGCCCTTAGTGATTTACAAAAAAGAGCAAGAAATTGGACCAGATAGTATGGATAATAATGAATTAGCCGCAAGTAGTGAGTAAATCTTTTTGGCGAATTTGTTAAATTTATGGGAATAGCATGGTATGAGCAGCAATAAATCCTCAGAAAAGCTTCCATTACTTCCGTTAAGGGATGTTGTTGTTTATCCTCATATGGTGATTCCGCTTTTTGTTGGACGAAAGCAGTCCATAAAAGCTTTAGAAGCTGCAATGATTTCTAAATCGGCAGATAAAAAAATCTTATTGCTTGCGCAAAAAAATCCAGCTGAAGATAATCCTAGTAGTGCACAGGGTTTTTATGAAGTTGGTACGATAGCTAATATCTTACAATTACTGAAATTACCAGATGGAACTGTCAAAGTGCTTGTTGAGGGCTTGCATCGTGGACGGGTTAAAAAATTTTTTGGTAAAGACGAAACGGATTATATCAGTGCAGAAATTGAAGCAGCGATTGAGGCGCCTGAATTGTCTATTGATAAAGAGGTTGAAGGATTAAAACGTACCGCACTGGCTCAATTTGAACAATATATTAAGTTAAATAGTAAAATCCCTCCTGAGATATTAAATACTTTATTGAGTATCGATGATCCTGGCCGTTTGGCAGATATGATCGCTGCTCATCTTGCACTTAAGATTCAAGAAAAACAAGAAATTTTAGAAATATTTTCTATAAAAGGGCGCTTAGAAAAACTATTGGCGCTTCTTGAGAACGAGATCGATTTATTTCAGATGCAGAAACGAATTCGTGGACGTGTCAAAAAACAAATGGAGAAGAGTCAGCGCGAATATTATTTGAATGAACAAGTTAAGGCTATCCAGAAAGAATTAGGCGAATCGCAAGGCGTTGCTAATGAATTAGATGATATTGCAAAGCGTATAGAAAAGGCGAAGATGCCTAAGGAAGCGAAAGAAAAAGCGTTAGCTGAATTAAGTAAATTAAAGTCAATGTCACCTATGGCTGCTGAGGCTACAGTTAGTCGTAATTATTTAGATTGGGTTTTATCCGTTCCTTGGAGTAAACGGAGTAAAGTTTTTTACGACTTAGATAAAGCCCAAAGGGTATTACAAGAAGCGCATTATGGGTTAGAAAAAGTTAAAGAACGAATTATCGAATTTTTGGCAGTACATAAGCGTGTAAAAAAATTAAAAGGCCCTATTTTATGTTTAGTTGGGCCGCCTGGTGTTGGAAAAACATCTTTAGGCCAATCTATTGCAAAAGCGATAGGACGTCAGTTTAGTCGTATGTCCTTAGGGGGTGTACGAGATGAGGCAGAAATTCGAGGCCATCGCCGTACGTATATTGGATCGATGCCGGGTCGAATCATGCAAAAAATGGCAAAGGTGGGTGTTAAAAATCCACTCTTTATGCTGGATGAGATCGATAAAATGGCAATGGATTTTCGCGGAGATCCAGCTGCTGCATTACTTGAAGTGTTAGATCCAGAGCAAAACTATGCTTTTGATGATCATTACTTAGAGGTGAGCTATGATTTATCCGAAGTTCTATTCATTGCAACGGCAAATACCTTAAATATTCCGCCTGCTTTACTAGATCGTATGGAAGTTATACGTATTCCCGGCTATACCGAAGATGAAAAGGTCCATATTGCTGAAAAGCATTTATTACCTAAACAGCTTAAACAAAATGGATTGAAAATCACTGGAAAAAGTAAAGAATTAGTTCTTACAGAAAAAGCAATACTCGATATTATTCGTTACTATACACGTGAAGCGGGTGTTCGTAGTCTTGAGAGGGAAATGGCTAAAATTTGTCGTAAAGTAGTTACTGAAATAGTACGTAAACCGAGTTTAAAATCAGTTAGAGTGACTGAGCAGGACTTAGAAAAATATTTAGGTGTGAGACGTTTTCGTTATGGTTTAGTTGAGCCAGAGCCACGTAACCAGATAGGTCAAGTTAGTGGTTTAGCGTGGACAGAAGTAGGCGGTGATTTATTGACCATTGAAGCGGCAGTTATACCTGGAAAGGGAAAAACTAGTTACACAGGTCATTTAGGCGAAGTGATGCAAGAATCTATTCAAGCGGCGTTAACGGTTGTTCGTAGTCGCGCAGGAGGTTTGGGCATACCTATTAACTTTTATGAAAAAAAAGATATTCATGTTCACGTGCCTGAAGGTGCGACACCAAAGGATGGTCCTAGTGCAGGAATTGGTATGTGTACGGCCTTAGTTTCTGCGATTACAAAAAATCCTGTGCGTGCTGATGTGGCAATGACAGGGGAGATTACTTTACGTGGCGAAGTGTTGCCTATTGGTGGTTTAAAAGAAAAACTATTAGCTGCTCACCGCGGAGGTATTCGTACCGTTATTATTCCAGAAGAAAATCGACGGGACCTTAAAGAGATTCCTAAAAACATCAAAGAAGGATTAGATATTCGTCCTGTGCGCTGGATAGACCAAGTCCTCGACGTTGCTTTGTTAAAACCTACTGCATGTGAGCCCCCTTCTAAAAAGAAGCGTAAAAAAAAGTTGCTAATTCCTATGAAATTAGTGAGCAAAAAAGTTCAAAAGGTTAATTCTACAACAAATGCTCATTAATAAGTTTTGATTTTCTTGACAGACGATTCTTGCAATTGATATAAACGTTGCACTTAGAATCTATGGCAAGATGCTGCAAGTGTTGTAAAGACATGAACATAATTTTTACCGATGTGAGGGTATATGAATAAATCAGATTTAGTGGATGTAATTGTAGAGTCAGCAGCAATTTCCAAAGTTATTGCTGAAAAGACTTTAAATAAGCTCTTAAAGTCGATTACGCAGGCTTTGGAGAAGGGAGAAGATGTTGCCTTAATAGGTTGGGGTACATTTAAAGTTAATGAGCGTAAAGCGCGTACGGGGCGTAATCCTAAAACAGGCGCCGCTTTAAATATTCCAGAAAGTAAGGTTGTGGTGTTTAAAGTAGGAAAAGGACTTAAGGACGCTGTGCAAACTGCTGGACAAAAAGAGTAGTAATATATTCTAAATCAGTTTAGAATATCGAACCTTTTTGAGAGGGTGCTTAGCTCAGTTGGTAGAGCATCGCCCTTACAAGGCGAGGGTCGTAGGT
>JAZJZD010000012.1:0-80669 GCA_040390025.1 Pseudomonadota bacterium
CGTTAACAACTTCAATATCAGTAAAAAACTTTTTAAAAATGACATCATGAGGGTTGTGAATTTGGATCGTCACTTCCTTTTTTCCTTGTTATTTTTTAGGTATAAGTGAAGCTTATCTAAATATATCTAAGTAAAATAGTTGGTATAAAACATCTTTTTATTTAACAAGGTGTTTTATACCAACTTATCATTTCTTTATATATTTTTTCACGAACCATTTAACAATATTTTTTAGTCCAATTTTATTTAAGCTTAAATTTGCCATCTACATACCCTTGTATTAACTCATGTAAAGCTTCTTTCATTTCCTTATCATCCTGAGCGGCTTGAAATTTTAAAGCTTTTCTAAAAGATACTGGCGTATCGAAACATAGCCTAACTAGGAAAAACATGGGGAATTTGCTTATCTTAAAATAAAAATAACGTCCATCTTGGAATCAATATAAGCCGGTGTCGTGATCTGATAGTAAGTTCCTATATTATCCATCGCAGACCGGATAGATGTAGCAAACAAAATTATAAAGCGGATAGTAAACAGCATTTTAGCTAAATAATTCCTGATTACCTCACCAAAGCTTTTGTTTCCACTCGGGATCAATTACCAGAGTTCAAGTCTATTTCTGTTGATGAGTGCCCTAGTTTCTATGAGATTTATTCATTAGGAATTACTCAATATGTGAAAAAAGTGGAATCGATGCCCAAGCCTTAGCAGACCATAAAACCAGAGCGATGACGGATAAATATAAAGGAGGGCGTGAGCCTATAAATGGACAGAAGTAGAAGCAGGTTTAGAGCTGTCTATACCACTTACTCAGAAGAGGGCGTAAAGTAAATAATTTCAAATAGTTTTGACAAAGACAATTATAAAGAGATTTGACACTATTGTAACTGTTTGATTTTAAAGGTGTTTTTGGTGGGCCCACTAGGACTTGAACCTAGGACCAAAGGATTATGAGTCCTCTGCTCTAACCAACTGAGCTATGGGCCCTTACTACATTAACTTCGTTCGTACTCTATGCCACACCATTTTTCCAACGGTGTATAGCCTATTTCTATTTAGCTAAATAGTAGAGCAAATGATACATTAATTTTATAAAAAATAGCTAGCCTTGAATTATTATTGTTCTTGAGGAAGAAAACTACGTAAAGGTTCTGCGCGTGTAGGATGGCGGAGTTTACGTAATGCCTTTGCTTCAATTTGTCGGATACGTTCACGCGTTACGTCGAATTGTTTACCTACTTCTTCTAAGGTATGGTCGGTATTCATATCGATGCCAAAACGCATACGTAATACTTTGGCTTCACGCGGTGTTAGTGTTGCAAGGACTTCGTTAACGTTTTCTCGCAGGCCTTCAATTGTCGCAGCGTCAATCGGTGATAATGCGGTGGTATCTTCAATAAAGTCACCTAAATGAGAATCACCATCATCGTCTCCAATCGGTGTTTCCATAGAGATAGGTTCTTTCGCGATTTTAAGAATTTTTCGGATTTTATCTTCAGGTAAGCCCATTTTTTTACTGAGCTCTTCTGGCGAAGGTTCTTTACCCGTTCCTTGTAGTATTTGACGTGCAATACGATTGAGTTTATTAATAGTTTCAATCATATGAACAGGAATACGGATAGTACGTGCTTGATCGGCAATCGAACGTGTAATGGCTTGGCGTATCCACCAGGTTGCATAGGTTGAAAATTTATAACCACGGCGATATTCAAATTTATCGACAGCCTTCATTAAGCCAATGTTTCCTTCCTGTATTAGGTCGAGAAATTGCAAACCACGGTTTGTATATTTTTTTGCAATAGAAATAACAAGACGAAGATTGGCTTCAACCATTTCTTTTTTAGCACGCCGTGCTTTAGATTCTCCTGCAGACATTTGGCGATTAATTTCTTTAATTTCCGAGATCGCTATGCCGACTGATTTTTCTAATTCCTGTAGTTTATTTTGTGCAGAAACAATAGAAGGTTGTACTGTCTTTAGTGCTTGTGCATAGCTTTGTTTGGAGAGAATATGTTTTTTAAGCCATTTTTCATTGGTTTCATTTTTTGGAAATGACTCAATAAAAGCTTGGCGTGGCATTTTGGCATTATTAACACATAAACGCATGATGGCCCGCTCTTGGACTCGAATATCTTCTAAGAAAGAACGCATTTTTCGAGTTAATTTATCGAGTTGGCGCGGTATCAATTTAAATTTGGTAAAAGCATCGGAAAGCAATAGCGCCTGTTTTCGGGTTTTTTTATCATGGCGGCCATATTTGTTTTGGGTTACTAAAAAAGCTTCATACAATGCTTTTAATTCAGCAAACCGTGTATGAGCAAGTTCTGGATCGGGACCTCCATCAAGCTCACTAAATCCTTCATCGTCACCTGTTGTAGTTTTGGATTTTAAGTCTTCATTTTCATCGTCTGAATCTTTATCTTCTTTTTCAGTCATTGGTTGAGCAAATTTACCTTCCTCTTCTTCTTCACTTTCACCTTCACCTATTCCTTCATCTTCATCACTTACTTCAAGATCGCTTTTTTGAGAGGAGTTTTCTAAAGGGATCGAGAGCTCTTCGAGGTCTAAAAACCCACTAATAATATCGTTTAGACGAATCTCTTGCTGTTCATAACGTACATAGTCATCGAGTATATTCGAAATGTTTTCTGGATATTGGGCAAGGGCAACGAGGATGGCTTGTAGGCCTTCTTCAATGCGTTTTGCAAGCTTGATTTCTCCTTCACGAGTCAATAATT
Source organism: Pseudomonadota bacterium (assembly GCA_040390025.1). Taxonomy (GTDB): domain Bacteria; phylum Pseudomonadota; class Gammaproteobacteria; order Diplorickettsiales; family Diplorickettsiaceae; genus JAVHYG01. The sequence continues at coordinate 2,740 of JAZJZD010000012.1, forward strand.
CAACAGTACCCATTTCACGCATATACATACGAACAGGATCGGTTGTACGGCCTAATTCAGCACCTATATTTCCTAACATAGTTGTGTTTTCTGAACCTGATTCTTCTTCTGAAGAATTTGTGGCGGAGGAAAGCAAAGTTTCCATATCCGGTGGTGCGGCGCACACCGAGATACCCAATGCATTAATCATTGAGATAATTTCATCGAGTTGAAGCTGATCTTGCTCAGATTCAGAGACGATGTCTTCAAGGAGATAATCATTGATTTCAGCATAGGTAACAAATCCTTGTTCTTTACCATGCTCTATAAGTGCTCGTAAGCGAGTTTGTTGTTGTTCGAAATCCATAACTGTGCTTGACCTCTTGGGGAAAGTAATGCTTTTATTATACCTTATAAGATAAAGCTATAAACCTTTAGCTAACAAAAGGCAAGTCTCCATCTTAAAAAAATATGCTAATACTCGGGTTAGGTAGTAATGTGGGCGATAGTTTAAATAATTTACGCCTTGCAGTACAGTTATTACAAAAATTGCAAGTAATTACACTGCTTCAAATATCACCTGTATATAGTTCATCCGCTCTTTTACCGCCTTATGCACCGACTGCTTGGGATAAGCCTTACTTAAATATAGCACTAAGTTGTAAAACCGATTTACTGCCAATGGAAGTTTTGACGGTCGTTAAGCAGATTGAGGAACAAATTGGTCGGGAGGAAAGTCAGCGCTGGGCACCAAGACTTATTGATATTGATATTTTGGCCTGGGATGATTTGATCCTTAACGAAGCTAGATTGCAAATACCACATTCTGAATTAGGACGAAGACCGTTTGCTTTGTGGCCACTGCTTGATTTGTTACCTAAGTGGAAACATCCGCACTATGAAATAGCTGATTTAGTTCAGTATTGGGGTTCGCGCTTTTCAGGTCAGGCACCTTTTAATACTAGGCAATTGTCTCAGCGTTTGCTAGGGACTCAATTGGTTGGAATTTTGAATGTAACGCCTGATTCTTTTTCAGATGGTGGCCAATTTATTAATGTTTCTGATGCGCTTGTTCAAGCCGAGAAACTAATGCTGGAAGGGGCTGAAATCCTAGATATAGGGGCAGAATCTACCCGCCCTGGAGCACAGCCGCTCTTGCCCGAGAACGAGTGGCAGCGTTTAGCGCCCGTTTTAAGTGCAATAAAGGACCATTCGAAAACTTGGCCGGTTAAACCCAAATTAAGTGTAGATACGCGCCATTATCAGGTGGCAGAAAAAGCGATTGCTCTAGGAGTAGGTTGGATTAATGATGTCAGTGGTTTTTCTGATACTAGAATGCGTGAGTTAGTCGCAGAAACGGCTGTTCAATGTGTCGTTATGCATAATTTAGGAATACCAGCAAATAAGTGTAAGGTATTACCTTCGTACCCTAATATTTGCGAACAAGTTTTGGATTGGGCTAAACAACGACTCAATGAATTGATTTTAGCAGGAGTAGAGCCAAAGCAATTGATCTTTGATATAGGCATTGGTTTTGGTAAAACAGCACAACAATCTACCTATTTATTAAAAAATATAAAGCAGTTTCAGCATTTAGGTTATCCTTTGCTCGTAGGACATTCGCGTAAATCTTTTTTAAACCTAATAACTGATATGCCTTTTTCAGAAAGAGATTTCGAGACGGCGCTTTTTTCGTATCAACTTGCGTTGCAAGGCGTGAGTTATTTGCGAATTCATAATGTGGAATTAAGTGCTAGGGCATTGAAGTGCGTTTGTTATATGGAAGAAAATCACTTATAAAGTTTGAGCTAGTTATATATCACTAGTCTATGAAATTTCATTCGTAACCCCCCCTGAAATACATGATATCTTTTCGCCAGGTCAAACTGATATCGAGGCGGAACGGTGCTATAGTTTGATTTATACTCACAGTAATTGGATTTTTGACAAGGCGCCGCGAAAATGAAGCAACCGGAATGTATATAAAATACATGAGGATTGCGAGTTGAGCGGCAACGCAGACAAAAATTCAAGTGCGAAGAGTATATCTACCAAGTAAGATCGAGTTCTCTTACTGCTTTAACATCATCTAAGCGTTTTACTGGTAAATAATGTGGTGCATTATGTAATATATCTGGGTTTTCTTTGGCTTCACACAAAATTCTCTCCATCCCGAGGATGAACGCGTCCAATTCTTGCTTTGATTCAGTTTCCGTAGGTTCAATCAATAAACATTCCGAAACAAGTAACGGGAAGTAGGTTGTCGGGGCATGAAAGCCAAAGTCGAGTAAACGTTTTCCTATATCCATGGCGGTTACATGATGGTCTTCTTTTAGTTTCTTTACAGTTAATATAAATTCATGGCTAGCGCGACGCTGTGAGAATGCAGGAATATATCCAATTGCTTTGAGTCTTGCTAATAAATAATTGGCGTTTAATGTGGCGAATTTTGCAACACGTCTTAATCCTTCGCAACCGAGTAAGCGAGCATAGAGAAAGGCACGTAAGAGGATACCTGTATTTCCCATAAAAGCCGATAAGCGGCCAATACTTTGTGGCCTATCTGTTTTGTTTAGCCAACGATACTGGTTGTTCTCATAAGTTACAGTAGGAATAGGTAAAAAGGGGAGTAAACGTTCGCCGACAGCAACAGGGCCGGAGCCTGGGCCTCCTCCCCCATGAGGTGTTGCAAATGTTTTATGTAAGTTGAGATGCATAACATCAAAACCCATATCACCCGGTTTTACTTTACCTAAAATGGCATTGAGATTGGCGCCATCATAGTAAAGTAGACCACCGGCATCATGAATAATTTTGGCTATTGCTTCGATTTGCCTTTCAAATACACCCAAAGTAGAGGGATTTGTTAGCATAATCCCTGCGGTATGCGGCCCTACAGCCGCTTTTAACTTTTCTAAATTTACATCACCTTCGCCATTCGTAGGTATTTCACGAACAGTATAGCCACACATAACGGCAGAAGCAGGGTTTGTACCGTGGGCTGCGTCGGGAATAAGAAATTCTGTGCGGTTTGTATCGGCACGAGATTCGTGATAAGCCTTAATCATGGCAACACCGGCAAATTCACCTTGTGCACCAGCCATTGGTGTCAAAGAGACACCTTTCATGCCCGTCACTTCTTTTAAGATTTCTTGAAACTCAAACAGACAGTGTAGCGTTCCCTGGCAGTTTTCTTCAGGTGATAAAGGGTGTTGGTTTAGAAATTCAGGTAATGACGCTAAACGATGTACGCCACGCGGATTATATTTCATCGTACAGGAACCCAATGGATAAAAATGGGTGTCAATAGAGAAGTTTTTTTGTGATAAACGCGTAAAATGGCGTACGACTTGTAATTCTGAAAGTTGTGGAAGCAAAGGTTCTGTTTTTCGTAATAAGTCTTCAGGAATCAAAGAAGCGTGGATGACGCCTTGATTTGTTGGAATTTGTGCTTTGGCGGTACGGCCTGGTTGGCTAAGTTCAAAAATAGGCATAAATTTTTATGGGTGTGATGTTAATAAATGTGCGAGTTGTTCTTGGTAAAAATCGATGTCTTTTTGCGTTTTTGTTTCAGTAGCGCAGATCAACAGTGTGTTACCTAATTCAGGATATAAGTCAGATAGATCTAACCCGCCTTGTATTCCAGCTTTTGCAAGTTCTTTTAACAAAGGTTTTATAGGTTTAGGTAAACGAATAATAAACTCATGGAAAAAAGAAGCGTTGAAAACTAATTCAACGCCAGGAATGCAAGTTAATTGTTTTGCGAGTTGTTGTGCATTCTGGTGAGAGGTTTGCGCTACTTGTTTTAAGCCGTTAGGGCCTAGCAAACTCATATAAATGGTAGCTGCAGTGACGAGTAGTCCCTGATTCGTACAAATGTTAGAAGTGGCTTTGGCTCGCCGAATATGCTGCTCTCGCGCTTGTAATGTCAGTGTAAATCCGGCCTTTCCATTTTTATCTACTGTGCGCCCGACAATTCTTCCTGGCATTTGTCTGACCCATTCCTTTTTGCAGCACATAAATCCAAAGTAAGGTCCTCCTCCTGCCAGCGGTATTCCAAGGGGTTGGCCTTCACCACAGACAATGTCAGCACCTTTCTCCCCCCATTGGCCTGGCTCTTTAATTAGGCCTAAGGCGATAGGATTGGTTACTGCAATAACAAACAGGTTGTGCCCATGTGCCCAATTAGTTAATTGATCGACAGTTTCTAAGGACCCAAAAAAATTAGGTTGTGGAATAACCAAAGCACAAATATCTTCTTGATTCCAGGGCTCTAAAGCGGCTAGCGAAATATTACCTTGTTCGCAATAGTCCAATTCAATAAGTTCGATATCTTGTTGCGTCACAATCGATTGTATCGTTTGCCGGTAAAAGGGGTGTAGTGTTTTAGGAATTAAAATTCGTGCCGATTGACTTTCTTTGTTAGCTCTGACTGCCATTAAAATTGCTTCTGCTAATGCAGACGCGCCATCGTAAAGTGAAGCATTGGCATAATCCATACCCGTTAGGCTAGCCATCATTGTTTGGTATTCGTAGATGAGTTGTAAAGTTCCTTGGCTGGCCTCGGCTTGGTAGGGCGTATAAGCCGTCATAAATTCGCCGCGACTCGTCAGGTCCCAAACAGCGGCAGGAATATGATGTTCATAGGCGCCAGCACCAATAAAACAAAGTCCTTTTGTATTTTCGTGTGCACGTTCTTGAATGATGCGTGACAATTCCATCTCGGTTAGCCCGGAAGGAATACCTTTTAATGTTGTATTTTTTAGAGAGACAGGAATCTCATCAAAAAGATCATCAATTGCATGCACGCCAATGGTTGCGAGCATCTCTTGTACTTCGACATCGGTATGCGGAATAAATGGCATATTAATGGGTCTCAGCGGAAATTTGTTTTTCGTAATTTTCAGCAGTTAATAAATCTTCTAATTCGTGGGTATCTGTAATTTTGATACGAAATAACCAGCCTTTATCATAAGGTTCTGAATTGATTAATTCTGGCGTATCCTTTAACTCTGAGTTGAATTCAATAATTTCACCAGAGAGTGGTGAATAAACGTCAGCCGCCGCTTTGACTGACTCTAATACACAAATTTCTTCGTCTTTTTTTACTGTTTTTTTCAGTTTGGACTCAACAAATACAATATCGCCTAGTAAGGCTTGTGCGTGCTTTGTAATGCCAACACGAACAATATTGTTTTCTTCCAATTCAACCCATTCATGTGTGATGGTAAATCTTACTAATTTTGCTACTTTGTTCATAAACTTAAGTCTCTTTATAAATGTATTATTTATTCAAACGCTTTTATTCCTTTGCGTACAAAAGGAGGTTTAATAATTTTTGCACGATATTCTTTATCGCGAATCATTACTTGGCAATAATCTCCGCTCGCAAGAGGTAGACGTGCTAATGCGATAGAACAGTCTAAACTGGGTGAAAAGCTAGCACTCGTAATATAACCAGCGTGTCCTTGTTCCGTTATTAATATAGAATCTTTGCGCATTATAGCGCGTTCTTCCAAAACTAAACCATAAAGCGCTTGTTTAAGTTGGTTACGTTGTTGGGTTAGCGCTTTACGACCTATAAAGTCACGGTCTGAAGGTTCCCAGGCAATGGTCCAGCCTAAATTTGATTCTAAGGGAGTTGTTGTTACATCCATATCTGAACCATGCAGATTAAAACCCGCTTCTAAGCGCAGTGTGTCACGTGCACCAAGCCCGCAGACTGAAATGTCGCGGGTTAATAAACAATTCCAAAAGGTTTCCGCTTGGTTGTGAGGTAACATAACTTCATAGCCATCTTCACCGGTATAACCTGTTCGTGCAATGAACCACCCATCCTTTTCTACACAATGAAAAGGTTTTAGGTCTTTAATGACAGACTGTTGCGCTTCACTAAAGGTGGCGTGAGATTTCTCGCGCGCATAGGGCCCTTGGATAGCAATAATGGAAAGGTCATCTCGTTCCTTAATAACTAAATCATTGAACGACTGCCTTTGTTGATGTAACCAGGCCAGATCTTGCTGCCGATTTCCAGCATTAACGACTATCCGGTAGTCGTATTCAGATAATTGATAGACGATCAAATCATCTAGAATACCGGCGTCATTGTTTAATAAACAGCTATACAATGCCTTGCCGGGAGTTAATCGTTGTGGATTATTTGCTAATAAATTACTTAAATAGGCTAATGAATGGCTGCCAGAAATGTCTATCGCAAGCATATGGGAAACATCAAAGATACCGCAATTTTGCCTTACGGCATGATGCTCATTTATCTGCGAGCTATAATAGAGGGGCATTTCCCATCCAGCAAAATCAACTAATTTGGCTTTTGCTTTTTGATGCACACTGTATAAGGCCGTTTTTTTCCCCATGTTAAATTCCGTTATCTGAATTTGAAAGCTTTGTTAAATTATAACTTGAAGGGCGGTCTTTATGAAAGTCGTTTGTAGTGAGGCAATGACGATGTTATCTTTAATCCTTTCATTCAATTCACTAAACTTCTGAAAAAGATAACTCATCGATTAAGTAGATAAGCTATACGTTAGCTTATTAATTTTTAGATAAATAATTGTAAATTTATTCTACTAGATGTTAAAATTCTAACATTTAATGTTTGAATAATTTAAAAAAATTATAGAGTGATTGATATGGATGTTGATGCCCCTATTTTAATTGAAGAGATTTTGCGAATTATTGAAAGACATGCTGGTCTTTCAGCCTATAGGTTAGATTATTTAAGAAAAATAAGGGAGATTAAAGATGTTTCAATATTACATTCGCTTAAAAAAATTCTGTGTTTTTTAGATGAAAAAAACTTACTCGACCAGCATTTAGATTTTATTATAGAAAATAAACATTACATTAATCAATTAAGTATTTTTTTAAATTGGTTGAAAGAAATAAATGCTAGCCCAAGTGAGCTTCTAGATTCCCTTAAGCAGTTTGCTGATGTTAGCGATATTGATAAAGTTATTGCATGTCTAGGAGAATTAGAAGCAAGATCTATCCTTGATGGTCAAATTGATTTTACTTTTTTTTCCGGGTTGGTTGATTTGATCAATGAAGATATGGCTGAGGAAAAATATATTGACTTAATTAGAAATGTTGAAAATACACCGACTTTGTTAAAGGCATTGAAAATTTTAAAACGAAATGATTTATTGCAGGATCCTTATTATGAATTTGTTTTTGATAGAGAGGCTTTTTTTCCAGTTATTAAAGCCGAGCTAATAAGTGGATTAAAAAAAAATAATGCATTGAGCGAACAAAATTTTAATGTTTGTAGAGAAAATACAGATTTAATTTTGCTTTTGGAAGTAGCAAAAATATTAGAACGTAATGCTATATCATTACAAGATAATTTTCTACCGCTAGCGGCTAAAAATATTCATGCTTTACTTAGTTTTTTGAACTATTTAGAAAAAAAATCGTTAGTAACAAAAGAACAGATAACGGCAATCAAACGAGCGAGTGACAATACTTTAAAATACTTAATTCATATTGTTTCATTAGCTGACGAAGTAGCGTCGCCTACCGAGTTAAGTCTTTTAATAGTAGAAAACAGTGAAAAATTAAGGAAGCTGTCAAAATCACTCATGCTATTAAAAAATGAAAATTATTTGACATTAGAAAACTATAAACTAGTATCTACAAACCTACATTATCCTGATATCGTTTTCCAATTTTCCCAAGCATTAGTTGTTTTGAGAAATAATCAACTTGATGATATTCGTTGGAAAAATGAAGCGTATAATTCTGAACATCCTTTACAGCTCGTATTTTTATTTAAAGAGCTCAACAAAGCTGGAATTTTATCAGATACTAATTTAGCTTTGCTAAAAAAAATTACTATGCCCAATTGTTTTCTAAGACTACTTAGGGTATTAAATCGTTTACATAGTTTAACGGAGGAGAATTTTGAAAAGCTAATAAGATTAGACCGAGTATTAGCTTCCTCCTATTTAATCTATGAAAAACTGAGTCGAATGAAAAGCATTTCACTTGAATTATTATCGGAGGTGTTCTTAATTTCAGCTGAGGATTTAGATAAAACGACTAAGCTAGAGAAGATAGAACAATTACTGGAACGCGAAGAAGGAGCTTCGCTCAATAAACCGCGGTTATCTATTAACCGAGAACAAAGTACCCATGTGTCGTCCGTACAATTTAGTATTTCTCAATCAGCTAAGCATTTTCTACAAAAATACGGTGAAAAGATTACAGCGAGTAACCTAGATAAAAATTTTTTAGAAATAACGGATGAACTAAAAACCTTGGCTAGTGATAATAATGTTAAAAATCGTGCAGCACTCAACGCGCTTGAAAAAATTATTTCGCAATCGGATTATATAGAACCGATTTCTAAATTAAATTTAAGAGAATTATTGGTTCTATTATGGGAGGGGATAAATGATGATTCTCAGCGAATTTCTTCCTTACTTGATGCTAAAGTACAAATAATAGAAGGGTTATACGAAATACAACGTGGGGGGAATATAGATGCTTTTGGTCAAGATAATGGCTTACCGGATGAAGCAATTTGCTGTACGGGCGCTTTTAATAAATTGGTCGAGAAGATGGTGGGCGTTCATCAATTTGCCGAGGTAATTAATATAACCCCGGAATTAGCAGCGACAAAATTTCCTTTAGTAGTTAAAGCAAAAGCGGTTGATTATTTAATAAGCTTGGATCATGAACGACTATTATTAACGTATGATTTGTTAAAAGAAGAAGGCATTCCTTTTATATGGAAACATATAGCTTCTAATGTGCAAGAAGCTATATTGGCGGAGTTTTCACCGCTTTATCAATTAGAATCGGGGGATGTTACTGAAGATTTTAAACGCTTAATGGCCAGCCACCAAGATTTAGACATTGATGAGCAATTACTAGCTAGCGTTAAATCGGCCTATGCATTGAGAAAATTAGAGTTCGCCACTTCAGCTACTACTTTTTCGGATTGCGGAGAAATAAGTGGCGTGAAGCAACAATTAAAACGGTCAATTAATGATTGTGTTAAGAAAAATGCTGAGAAAGAAAGGCGCTACCGTCCTTTTTCTGCCTTACATCGCGAGTTTGAATATGCTTTATCCTTTTTTATGGGTCGAGTGGAGTCGGATTTAGAAAAAATTGTGGTGGAAAAAATTGAAATCTTGCAAAAAATGGCTAAAGATAGATATCTATCAATTCGTGCATTTGATGATTTTGCATCGGCTAGTCTTGAAGGGGTTTGCGAAGTTTGGCTTATTGCTGAAAGGTTTCTGAAGGAAGGTAAGGATATTACTGAGAGTAATCTCATTGAATTCAGTTTCGGCGAAAAAAAATACTATATTACTATCAAGCCTAGCTTGCACCGTGTGGGTTCATACCGTGTGTATTGCTCAACCTTTAATAAAGAATTATTTTTAGAGCTTAATTCAGATGTAGATGTAGAAGAGACGATAGAAATCTTTAAAGAAATATTATATCCCGATGTACCTTTGTATCAAATAAAAACCCGGTATTTAAGCTATTTCCAACCGGAAGGTTATTTATTGATTTCTAGTTTTCAAGAGCTTTTTTTTAGTTCTCTGGAAAAGCTCAAGACTGAGCTACATGACTTTGAAGGAGTGCCTAGAAAAGGATTTTATGAATTTTTTCTGATCAATGGTAAGTTGCCTACAGAGGACAATGTAGATTTTTTATTTAAACATGGCTTAGAATTAGAATTCGCTAAACTTTCTTTTATTTTGGAAAAGACGCCAGAGGTGCTAAGTTACTTTTCTGAGCAAGAGCAAATTGCTTTAGGAAAATTGTTGTCTAAGTATCCTATTCCTATGAAAGAAACTCAAAGTGTGCTAATGGGGAGTGAGCTTAATAAGTTTCATAAGGATTTACTATTATTATTAATAGACTGTTCAAATAAAAATGAGGTTATTAGTGAAAAAAAATTAAATAAATTAGCTCGTGAAATCTGTTTTTCAGTGTTAAGTAAAGCGGATTTAGGTTCAGAAGAGGCAAACGGGCTGCTTGAGAGTTTAGTACAGTCGCATACGCAAGTAAAAGTTAAATTAGAAAATTTAGTGGGACCTAGTAGATTATCTATACTAGTAGCACCAGCCTTAATAAAGGCGCTGAATGGACATTCAGACAATTTGATTCATTTGGCGGGTATGATGGGTGGAGATCACTTAATAAATGAGAGCTATCTGAATTTAATTAAGCACGAGGGATTTAGTAGACGTTTTCCTAAGCTATCTACTATATTGCAAAAAGGTCAATATGCATTAGCCTCACCTATATGTAAGCTATTATTGTTAACTAGCTTTTATGAATTAACCAAGCAATTGTTAAACACAGCAAGCAATACTCCTGAATATAAGATGGCACAATCTTTGTTGGTGGATAATACGATACTTTTTTCAGCTCTGTTTGCAGAAGCGTTTGGTTTGGCCTTAGGACCTGCGGGTATTATTTTAGATTTGGGAATTACTATTCATCAATTATTAATTGCTTCTGACTACATAAGACAGCATTACCATTTACAGGTTTCACTGTGGGAAGGTATTAAATTTGAACTGGGTTTTAATGGAATAGTTAGCGAAATATTAGAAAGTCGAGAAATTGTACGTTTAAATCTAATAAGCATCAATAATTTGAGCAAGAGCGCTAAATATTATTTTAGTAACGTGGTTTTAAAGGGGCCTAAAGTAGTCGAAATTGAAGCGAAGAAAGTAGAAAGAAAAGAATTACCTGACTTTCTTCTCAAAAAAATTTATTTATCACCATTAACTGACATTACTAGTTTAAAGTATCTCTATAAGGTAGATACTCGTATGGGTAGGCTACAGTCTTATACTACGGTTAGCTATCTGAAACGACAGATTTTAATTGAATCCATTCAAGGAATTTTTATAAATTTTTCCGAAAAAAATATTTCGCTTCCACAAGAAAATAATATTTTTTTTAAATTTGAAAAGCAATGTACGTCTTCCTTCACCCCACTTTATTTGGGTGATAAATGTTCTATATTTGATTTTTTTGGAAGCTCATATTGTATGGAAAAAAAGTGTATAACGACGAATCGAATATTAACAGAAGGGTGGGGAGTTGCTTCATCTACGACGATTTCAGATCGGCGTATCGGTCGTATTGAGAACATGCATTCATTAACCATCAGTGGTGATGTAGGTGCTATGTTAGAGAATACAAATGCTTTTAATCAAGATCAAGTTTGGATAAAGGTTTTAATTTTATTTAATCCTCTTTTCGGAAATATGACGGTAGAAGATGGATCTTTTTTGAAAAATAAAACACTGGTTGTTTTAATTCAGGATCCTGTTTTAGCAGACATTATTGTAAATGATCGAATGCAATCAATTTCTGACTTTAACTTTACAAGCTTTGATTATTTAAATCAACTGCATTATTGGGTTGGTTTTAATAGTATTCCTAGCATTATCGAAGATAATTTTGATTGCCTATCTATTTATCTCATGCCATTAAGTTTAGATGATCCTGAACAAACTATTACAATGCTATCTAATTCCCAGTTAATAGTAGGGGAAAAAGGTCCTAGATTTGTTGGTCTTGAAAATAAGCGAGAAATAATTATTTATTTTAAACGAGGCTATCCTTTATATGGTTATTTTGATTTCATTTCTCCAATAATTAAATTGCATACACCTACTGTTAAATCAAAAGAAATAGCCATATTTGGCTTAGAAGCTTATCAGATCTGTTTACTAGAGAACATACAAGGTGCCTATATTTTTTATTCACGAGATATGATCGAGATCGGTCATGAAATCATTATTCAGGTCACTCGATTCGAAGTTAATACCAACGTAACTAAGCAATTAAATAATGCATATTTTATAGAATCTGATCAGTTGCTAAATTTTTTAATTGTTAATTATTATGCGTTTGCTTGGTTATCTTATAACATCACAGAGTTGAATGTCTCATGGTGTGAAATAGATTGTGCATTAATAAAGGTTAGAAGTAAGGTTTCTGAGTTTTTAGATTTAACATTTAAAGGGCGATTTCAATTAGCAGATAAAAATTGTACAGCATGGTTTAGTTTCAAGGCAGAAAAGATGGGGTGTAATTTTTTTGATCTTAATGGAACTGATTTACTATTAGAAAATTTTGCTAGTTTTAAGGAGTTGTTAGAAAAAGGTTATACTAGCTTTAATTTTTCAAAACGTGGTTATTTAAACGATAAGTTAGAATATAATAGCCATGAAAAAAAAATAATTTATAAAAAAATACAATATAGATTAGATGAAGACTATCCGTTTGTTGCCATTATAGGGGATTTAACGAATAGTTCTGTTTATACAGAAAGCTTTGAGAATTTATTACCTAATATTGTTATTGATTTACGCAATGAAGACCAACCTGTCCGAGTTGCGAGTAATACGTTACAAATAGGCGATCGTCTGCTTACCGAGGTTGCTACAACGGCGTTATTACTCACCAAGTTAGGTAAACAATATATGGGGTTGTTACCCATTTTTACGCCGAGTGAAGGTCGGGCAGCTAATTTACAAGTAAATACTCAGGAAATAAATGAAAGTGGCTATTTGCCACGCTTAAGCAAACGTTCAAAGGACACAAGTGATTCACAATTGACTAACTGGAGTAAAGGTTTCATTGTGCTTGGATCACTATTTACGTTTTTTATTTTAACGAAGACTATTATTTTTTGTCGTCGCAGAATGAACACTTCGCCTGGAATAATTGAAATGGGTGTTATTGGTGCTGCTATAGGAGTGCCTTTATTAAGTCCAACCGTTCAAAGTTTAAATGATAATGGGTATTTACTTCCTGCTTCAAGAGATTATTTTGAGCAGAATTATAAAGATTCAAATCAATATTTTAACCAAGGTTTTAGAGGAGAAAAAAGTAACTCTTTTAAGGAAGCAATAGTGTTTGGTTTTGAAAAATTACCCAAAAATATTATTTTTTTACAATGGGGTATCGGATTGTATAAAAAATTAAACAAACCAAAAAATATTTTTTTAGAAAGTAGTTTTGAGGAATTATTAGTTATATTGGCAAAGGAGCTGACTAAGCTTTCTTACCATCAAGCAATAACGACTAACCAGAAAAAAATTTTAAACCATTTGCTAACTTCTATCCATAGGTTAAGTTTTTTAATTAAACCAAATACCTCTTGTGTTTTTATTATAAAAGAAGCTGATTTTATTGTTTGGAATGATGTTATCCGCGATCTATTCGTTTTTGAAAGAAGCTTTAAGCATTATTTTGAAAAAGGCAGAGTGCGTACAATAACCAAGGTGATGGATAGGCTAGACACTATGTCTATTGAGGTTAATCATGGATTTTCAAATTGCCTTGATTATCTGGCTGCCATTGAACGTTTGCTAAAGATGCTAGCTTCGTCAGCCAATACGCTAAATTTGAGGCATTGTCATGCTTTTGATTTACCGGATTCTCAATGGCTAATAAGGCGTTTGAACGTGTTGCAAGATGCCTTAGCGGATTTGAAAAGTTCGAGAAAATTAAGTTTTTCTGAGTTTAAATACTATCTCAGTGAGGTTTTACCTGAAGCGAAGCGTTTGGCTAGTTGTTTAGAAAATAAATATTTTGCTATAGACTTTTCGAGTTATCTTAATTTAGTGGCGGCTATGAAGCGAGATTGCAGTGAGGGTGTTTTGTTCCAAAATTCGAATATTAGCAAAGCTTCTAATACTTCACTAGCAATGCGCAGTCATTTGGCAAAAAAGTCTTTTTTTACCTTAAACAAAAGGGCCGTTAATATAGCTGATGTTGATTATGCGGTAAATGATCGTAATAGGGTGGATTTTAGTGCTCGGAATTCAAACTTGAGAAACACTTTCCATAGATTAGGATGATACCAGCACTTTTTTAGAATACTCCGTACTAATCTTCTAGCCAATTGCTTTTTTCCGATTCGATAGTAATCGCCACAAAGTTTAGTATAGTAGTATAACCATAAGCAGAGATGTTGATTTATAAATTTATCGTGTGTAAATAAAAAAAGCTGTAAGCTTTCAATTTTAGCAATACTATCGATTGAACGGCTTAAGCTAGGATGTTCATGTATATGGATGTTGATTAAGACTTTGGGGATGGATGTATAGTCTAGTCCTGCCGCTAGCATACGTAAAATAAGATCTAAATCCTCTGCAAAATTGAGTTTTGAATTAAAAAAACCAACACGTTCAAAGCAAAGCCGATGGTAAATAAGTTCTCCATAGACCATCTCGGTTATAAATAATAGATCTTTTTCTTTATCTAGATCCCATATTTTTGTCTTTATTCTTTTTTTACCCGTAGCTAAATTCCCTAAAGTGAATACGTTTGCTATACCAACTCGAATAAACCCAATAAATGGTTGTTGTTTCTTTTCTAAAAAATGATGTGTTTCCTTTAAAAAGTTAGGATGATATTCGTCATCATCATCTAGAAAACATATATACTCTCCATGTGCTTGCTCAATGCCAAGATTTCTTGCGTTAGAAACGCCTTGATTATATGTTTGTTGAATATAAGTTATTCTATTATCTGTAAATTCTGTAATGATTTGTTTAGTGTTATCAATAGAGCAATCATCGATGATGATTAACTCGAAGTTAGTAAAGGCTTGTTGTAAAACGCTACGAATAGCGCGCGGCAAAAAATGACTACGATTATAGGTGGTTAAGATGATAGAAAATAGCGGGTTCACTTTTTTTATATATATTTTAAAATAGGCAGATTCACTAACTAATGTGTGCAAGAATGCCGTCGAGTTCTTCAAGGTTGTTATATTGAATAATAAGTTGTCCTTTGCCTTTTGCACCTTGTTTAAAAAATACTTTTGTCCCTAACTTGTCAGATAGGTTTCGTTCCAACGTTTGGACATCCGTATCTATTTTTAACGAAGCCGCATTAGTTGGGCTGATAAGTAATCCGTTTTGTACTAGGCGTTCTGTTTCGCGAACAGAAAGTTTATTTCTTACTACTTTTTCGGCAGCTTGAATCTGTAATTCTATTTCTAAACTAAGTAACGCCCTGGCATGACCCATTTCAAGTTGACCTTGTTGAAGTAAAAGTTTTACGGCTGGGGCTAAGCTTAACAAGCGTAGTAAATTAGTAACCGCTGTGCGGGAACGGCCTAATGTTTTACCAATTTGTTCGTGCGTCATCTCAAATTCATTGATAAGTCGCTGTACCCCTTCAGCTTCTTCAAGGGGATTCAAATCTTCACGTTGAATATTTTCAATTAAGGAAATAGCGAGTGCTGTTTCATCCGAGATAGTTTTGATTAAAACAGGAACTTCGGCTAACTGTGCAATTTGTGCCGCGCGCCAGCGACGTTCTCCGGCAATAATTTCATAAGGATTTTTCTTATCCTTTATAGGGCGAATGACAATGGGATTAATAATGCCTTGCGTACGAATTGAATTGGCTAATTCATCTAATGCGCTTTTGTCAAACTCTCGTCGAGGTTGGTAGCGACCTGCTTGCAAGTGCTCAATAGGTAAATAACGTAACTCTTCTTTAGAAGAGGCTGTTTGTACTAAGTCTTCAAAGGGTTGACCGCTTAATAGCATGTCGAGATTTCGGCCTAAGCGTGATTTTTTCATCATAATACCTGTTTCACAGACGGAGATTTCTCATATTTTGATCGTTTTTTTAAAAGTGCAGTGGAAGGCATGGAAGAAGCTGATTCTACGAAAGAGTCTGCTGGATGTCCATCTCGTACAAGTATCTCCTTGGCCAAACTGAGATAGGCTTGACTGCCGGTTGAGTTTGGATCATATACCAAAGCGGGTTGGCCATGACTAGGTGCTTCAGCAAGCCGAATATTGCGCGGAATAACCGTATCGTACATTTTAGCTTTAAAATGTGCGAGTAATTCTTCAGCGACTTGTTTGGCTAAGCCATTTCGACTATCAAATAAAGTACGTAATATTCCATGAATTTGCAACGTTGGATTGACGGTGGCACGTATGCTTTGTAGTGTATTCATCAAGTTACTTAGCCCCTCTAAGGCAAAGTATTCACACTGAACCGGTATAATGACGAAATCGGCGGCTACTAAAGCATTCACGGTTAATATATTGAGGGATGGAGGGCAGTCGAAGAGAATAATGTCATATGAGGTGGTTAGGGGGGCGAGCACTTTTTTAAGTGTATATTCGCGTTGTTCTTTTTGTAGTAATTGAATTTCTGTTTGGGTGAGGTCACATGAACCAGGGATGAGTGTGTAATTGCCCGGTGTTAGGATTAAGCTTTCTTCAATTGGAATTTTACCTAAGAGTACCTGTGCAATGGTAGCTGGAATAGGTTCTTTTTGAAAAAGACTACCTGTTGTCGCATTGGCTTGTGGATCGAGATCGATTAAAAGTGTTTTTTGTTCGAGTAAGGCCATAGAGGCGGCAAGGTTGATACACGTTGTGGTTTTCCCCACGCCACCTTTTTGATTCACTACAGCAATAATTTTGCCCATAAAGCTCCGGCATTAGTCTTGACATGTTTGCTATAGTATAACGATTCATGAGACTTCTGCATAACCGTTGTCTTTTGTTGGATGCAATTGTGTCAATACTCGATAATAAGATACATCTATAATGATGGTGAATTTATGTTTAAAAGTGTATTTGCAATGTTTAAATCCTATTCATTCCTGGGTGCGCTGTTAGGGATGTTTCTTTGTCAATCCTCCTTGGCAGCACCCATTCATATTGTGGCGGCAGAAAATTTTTATGGTTCTGTGGCTAAAGAAATAGGTGGGGCGTATGTTCGGGTTGAAAGTATTTTGCAACAGCCGGATCAAGATCCGCACTTATTTAATGTTTCACCGAGTACTGCTAAAAGCTTAGCTCAAGCGGATCTCATTGTTTTCAATGGTTTAGGTTATGATCCTTGGATGCAAAATTTGTTAAGTGTGGGTGTATTTCCTAGCCGTACAGAGATTTGTGTTGGTAAATTAGTCAATAAGAAAGAAGGGGATAATCCGCATATTTGGTACGATCCTGCAACAATGCCTGTCTATGCTAAGGCATTACTGGATTACTTCGATAAAAAAGATCCTAGCCATCGAGCGAATTATCAGTTGAATTATCAACGATTTCTTAAAAAAAATGATGACTTAACAAAGTTAATTAACCAAATAAAACCCTACGCTAAAGGTATAAAGGTCATTGCCACAGAACCTGTGTTTGGTTATATGGCACAAGCATTAGGTTTTGATATGCAAGGAATGGCTTTTCAAATCAGTATGATGAATGGGGTTGACCCAAGTCCTCGGCAAGTGCAAGATTTTCAAAAGGCGTTACAAATTCATTCAGTTAGGATTTTATTTTACAATAAACAGGTAACTAACCCGTTGGTTCAACAGTTACTAAAGGTTGCAAAAACGTATGCTATTTCCGTCATCGGAGTTACAGAAACACAGCCGCTTAATACAATCTATTATAATGAATGGATGGAGGATCAATTAAATCAATTGAATAAGGCATTGGATGAACAGCATAGAATTTAAACAACTTAGCCTTGCTTATGGCGATCGCTCTATTTTTCGTGATTTTAGCGCAGAAATTAAATGTGGTGAATTTATTGCTATTTTAGGGGCTAATGGTGCCGGGAAAAGTACTTTATTGCGTTCGATATTAGGGTTAACTCCTATAAAACAAGGCCAAATTTTACTATTTAACCAATCTGTGCGACAAGGTTCTTCTTTAATTGGATATATGCCGCAAGTACGCCAGCACCTTGTCAATAGCTCTTTGGATGCAACAGCTTGGTTGTCGGCTAATCTAAATGGATTCAAATGGGGTTTACCCATTCTAACTGCGCAGCAGAAGCAGGAATTAGCACGTGTGGTTGATTTAGTAAAAGCAGAAAAGCTCATGAAGCGATCCTATACCTCTTTATCAGGGGGTGAACGCCAGCGCTTATTATTAGCACAGGCGTTGCTAAATAAACCTAAGATTTTGTTATTAGATGAACCTTTAATGAATCTTGATCCTTATTATCAGGAAAATTTAGTGGCTTTGATCAATAGCATACGTTTGGAATTAGGTATTACTGTATTATTTACTTCGCATGATATTAATCCGCTTTTGACCAGTGTGGATAGAATATTGTATTTAGCAAAAGGTAAAGCCGTTATTGGTTTAATTGATGAAATAATTACCAGTAAAAAACTAAGTGAGCTTTATAATAAAGAAATTCGTGTTATTCGTTACGAACAACAAATTTTTGTGATAAATAAAGAAACAGGACTCCATCAACATGCTACCCATTGTAGGCCCGATCTCGATCATTTCTCTAATTGAGTTTGATTTTTTGCGTAACGCATTAGTAGCCGGAACGATTGCTGCTATTCTTGCCGGTGTAGTAGGTTATTTTATGGTTATTCGCCGGCTTGCTTTTGCAGGACATGCTTTAGGACACATTGGCTTTGCTGGGGCAACGGGTGCTGGGTTAGTAGGTTTGACTCCATTAACAGGACAATTATTGTTAACGGTAATGGCTGCTGTAGGAATGGGTGGTTTAGGTCATAGAATAAGTAAGAGCGATGTGGCGATTGGGATTGTTTTAGCGTTTGCCTTGGGGTTAGGCGTTTTATTTTTACATTTTTACATGAACTATGCTGCGCAAGCGATGACTATTTTATTTGGTAATCTTTTAGGTGTATCAGCGCATTTAATAAAAATGATGTTGCTATGTTGTGTGATAAGTTTACTAACGCTTAGTGTGATGGCAAGACCTTTATTGTTTTCGAGTTTAGAACCTGAACTAGCCGAAGCTAAAGGGGTATCTTTACCTTTTATTTCTATTTTATTTATGATTACTGCAGCGGTAGCAGTTACCGTAGTGAGTCAAGTCGTCGGTGTGCTTTTAGTATTCACTTTGTTAATAGGCCCGGCGGCAGCTGCTTTAAACTGGACACGCCGTTTTGCAAGCGGAATATTGTTAACAGTTTTTTTAGGTATTCTTCTTGTCTGGTTAGGGGTTATTTTAGCTTTTATAACGGACTGGCCAATTCCTTTTTGGATCAGTGCTTTAACGGCTGTTACTTATTTTTTGAGCACTCTGAAAAAAGTAAAAAATAGTTAAAATATACCGCCCGTACTGAAGCTGCGAACTTTTTAAGTTCAGAGCAAGCGATATACCGATCATATGACGGGCGATCGCCACGCTTTCGCACCGTCATTCAAGGGGAGAATCGCGATTCCCCCCTTGAAATCTCCATCGCGAGGTGAAGCACTTGGAAATGAAATTTCGCGTTTCCAAGTGTAATGGATGTGTAAATGCTTAATCTTCCCAATTTAAACTTCCGCCAGTTTGGTATTCGGTAACGCGTGTTTCAAAGAAGTTCTTTTCTTTTTTGAGGTCGATAATTTCGCTCATCCAGGGTAAAGGATTATCGATGCCTGGGTATTGTTCGGGTAAACCAATTTGCATTAAGCGTCGATTACCAATAAAACGTAAATATTCCCACATCATGTTGGCATTTAATCCTAAAATGCCACGCGGCATGGTATCTAAAGCATACTGATATTCGAGTTCCACACCTTCTTTGATGAGATTGATAACGAATTGTTTAAATTCACTGGTCCATAACTGCGGATTTTCAAATTTAATTTGATTAATGACATCAATGCCAAAGTTAAGATGCATCGATTCATCACGTAAAATATATTGAAATTGTTCCGCTGTCCCTGTCATTTTGTTGCGTCGTCCCATGCTAAGTATCTGTGAAAAGCCTACGTAGAAAAATATACCTTCAAATACGACATAAAACGCAATCAGATCGCGGAGTAAGCGTTGATCATTTTCCGGTGTTCCCGTATGGAAGTTCGGATCGGCTAAACTTTGTGTAAACGGTAATGCCCATTCTGCTTTTTTAGCGACGGTGGGTAGTTCACGGTACATATTGAAAAGACGTGCTTCGTCCATACCTAAACTTTCAATGACATATTGGTAGGCATGCGTATGTAAGGCCTCCTCAAAGGCTTGGCGTAGCAAATATTGACGGCACTCTGGATTGGTAATATGCCGATAAACCGCTAAGACTAGATTATTCGCAACTAATGAATCGGCCGTTGAGAAGAAACCCAAGCTTCGTTCAATGATCATACGTTCATCTTCGGTAAGACCTTTAGGATCGCGCCATAACGCGATATCAGCCGACATATTAATTTCTTGTGGCATCCAGTGATTTGCACAAGCGGCTAAGTATTTGTCCCAGGCCCAGGTATATTTAAAAGGGACAAGTTGGTTGAGATCGGCACGACAGTTAATGATTTTTTTATCATCCACTTGTATTCGGGCAGCGCCCATTTCAATCGCTTCTAAACCGGTAAAACCGGCTGTTTCTATGGGATTAGTGATATTCATAATTAAAAATTCTCCGCAATAGTTGCAAAACCTTCATCTTTTAATTGATTTCGCTGTTGGATTGGCTTTTCCGATGCTCATGTAGTTGCGTGTATAATCCGCTTCTCAAAGCCAATCCGCCTAGCTCAATTAAAATGCTAGGTTTTATAGAATAATTTCTCTAGCTTTTAATGTGTTTTTTTATAAAAAGTTATTGGCATGATTCGCAATCCGGATCTAATATAGAGCAACTCTGTGCAGCTGGCTGATCTTGTAAAGATTGCACAGCATTTAAATGTCCTTTATTGAGCGTTGCTTTTTCTGTATGGGTTGCACCTAACGTTCTTAAGTAATAACTGGTTTTTAAACCTTTGAGCCAGACCAATTTGTACAGTTCATCTAATTTTTTTCCTGAAGGTTCGGCCATATAAAGGTTTAAGGATTGGCTTTGATCAATCCACTTCTGTCGGCGCGATCCAGCTTCAACTAACCAGTGCGCTGGAACTTCAAATGCAGTTGCATAGAGTTGTTTCAGTTTTTCGGGAATACGGTCAATTTTTTGTAAACTGCCATCATAGTATTTTATATCGTTAAGCATGACGGCGTCCCAAAGTCCAATCGTTTTTAGATCGTTGATTAAATAGGGATTAATGACGGTAAATTCACCTGACATGTTCGATTTTACAAAGATATTTTGATAGGTTGGTTCTATGGATTGCGAAACACCGCAAATATTTGAAATAGTCGCTGTCGGTGCAATAGCCATGCAATTTGAATTACGCATGCCATCTTTTATCACTTTTTGTCGTAATAGCTCCCAGTTTAGTGTCGTCATCTGGTTCTGATTGAGCCATTCGCCACGGGTTTCTTGTAAACGTGTTATAGAATCGAGAGGCAAAATACCTTGATTCCATAACGAACCTGGAAAACTCTCGTAGGTGCCTCGTTCTTTGGCTAAATCACTGGAAGCTTCAATGGTATAATAACTGATGAGTTCCATCGATTGATCAGCAAATGCGATCGCTTCTTCTGAAGCATAGGGAAGCCGTAATTGGTAAAGCGCATCTTGAAAACCCATTAGGCCTAAGCCGATAGGCCGGTGTTTTAAGTTGGATCGGCGTGCTTGGGGTACAGTGTAATAATTGATATCAATTACGTTATCTAGCATGCGAATCGCGGTGCGAATTGTAGTGCGTAACTTGGCTTGATCTATTTTGCCTGAATCGTCGAGATGTTGTGGAAGATTGATACTCCCTAAATTACAGACAGCAATTTCGTCAATCGACGTATTAAGTGTGATTTCAGTACATAAGTTTGAACTATGAATCGTTCCCACATGTTGTTGGGGTGAACGGAGATTACAGGGATCTTTAAAAGTAATCCAAGGATGCCCTGTTTCAAATAATAGACTAAGCATTTTGCGCCATAAGTTAATAGCGGGTAGCTTTTTGAAGTTTTTGATTTCACCGCGGTTGGCTTTCGCTTCATAGTCTTCGTATTTTTTTTCAAACGCTAATCCATAGTGATCATGTAAATCCGGTGTTTCATCGGGTGAAAATAAGGTCCAATGTTTTCCTTGCATAAGTCGTTTCATAAACAAATCAGGGACCCAATTGGCTGTGTTCATATCGTGCGTACGGCGTCTATCATCACCAGTATTTTTTCTTAAATCTAAAAATTCTTCGATATCTAAGTGCCAGGTTTCTAAATAAGCGCATACCGCCCCTTTGCGTTTCCCGCCTTGATTAACGGCAACGGCAGATGCATTAGCAACATTTAGAAAGGGTACAACACCTAAAGACTTGCCATTAGTCCCTTTGATTCTTGCTCCCAGGGCTCTCACTGAAGTCCAATCGTTCCCCAAACCACCCGCAAATTTAGAGAGTAAGGCATTGTCTTTGATTGCACTGTAGATTTGATCGAGATCGTCGGCTACTGTTGTTAAGAAACAACTGGAGAGTTGTGGGCGTAAGGTTCCTGAGTTAAACAGCGTGGGTGTGGATGCCATATAATCAAAAGAAGAAAGTAGTTGGTAAAATTCAATCGCACGTTCTTCTTTATTTGATTCATTGAGGGCTAAACCCATGGCAACGCGCATAAAAAATGCTTGAGGTAATTCAAAACGGATTTCGCTGGCATGTAGGAAGTAACGGTCATACAATGTTTGTAAACCGAGATAAGTGAATTGTTGATCGCGTTGCGGTAGTAAGGCCGCAGTAATTTTTTTCAAATCAAAGGTTTGTAATTGTGGATCTAATAATTCTAAGTCAATGCCTTTTTCGAGATAGGCTTGAAAATAATGACTATAGACTTCGTGCTGCGTAGTCGGGGTGATTTCTGTTTCTATTTCAAGAAAGGTTAAGGCTTCTGTATAAAGTGTTCTTAATAAAAATCGTGCTGTAGCATAAGTATAATTTGGGTCTTGTTCAACTAAAGCACGTGTGCTGATTATTAACGCTTTATCAATTTCTGTAAACGGCATACCGTCGTATAAATTGCGAAGCGTTTCTTGAAAAATAAGTGTTGGATTAACTTCTGCTAAATCTTGACAGGTCTCTATAATGCGCTTGCTAAGTTGCTCTCTATTGAGTGGATGTTGGCTCCCATCGCTTAATGTAATTTGTAATGGCAGATCAGACTGTGAAACCGTTTGTTCACGCATTTTTCGGCGTTCTTCACGATAGAGTACATAGGCTCTTGCAACTGGGTGGGCTTCGGCACGCATTAAAGCCAGTTCTACTTGATCTTGGATAGTTTCAATAGGTAAAGTGCCGCCCTGTGGTAACCTTTCCTGTAATATATTTGTGATTTGTTGTGTTAATTGAGTAACACGTTCATGAATACGCGTGGAAATAGCCGCTTGTCCGCCTTCTACGGCAAGAAAAGCTTTGGTAATAGCGATTCTGATTTTATTCGGATCATAACTAACCGGTTTCCCATTACGTTTGATAATCTGTAACGAGTTTATGGATTTATTTTCTTGTTCTGTTGCTTTATTTGATAATGTTGGTTCATTAGCATTCAGCAAAAGGGAAGACGCCGTTTGCTCGGATGAAAGTCCACTCATGGATGCTCCTTTGAGGATAAAGATATAAAACAGTTCTCTAAAAGCGAGTAATTAAGGTTGTTAATGAAGGATACGTTAGAGTACAGAAAAACACAACATCATGTGGTTTCTATTCTGTACAACCACTATATAAAGTAAATAGAGCGATTAATACCGTTCGCACTCGAAGGTGCGAAATTTTCAAATTCACAGCGCGCGGTATCCCTTATAAATCCCCATCGCGAGATGAAGCATTTAGAAATACAATAGATATAAGCGGCGAGTTTAGCTAAGAAAGTCATGTTAGTATAGCCGCTTTATGGAAGTGAATTGTCAGTGCTGTCGCTGACACAGGTAAATTAAGGTGTGCTGAAATTAGTAGAGGTTGTCTTCAATTGAAGACAACCTCTTGTAGAGGGGATATGCAACAAGCTTCATTAAACAACGTTTCAAAGAGTATTTTTCGTGCCTATGATATTCGAGGAATTGTTAACGAGACAATAACACCAGCGCTGATTACCTTATTGGGTAGAGCCATTGGCAGTGAGGCACAAGAACAGGGAGAAAAAACCATCATTACTGCACGCGATGGACGTTTGTCAGGCCCTCTTTTGATCAATGCCTTACATCAAGGTTTGCGAGAAACGGGTTGTGATGTCATCGATATTGGTCAAGTTCCTAGTCCTGTCTTGTATTTTGCAACCCGTACTTTAAAAGCTCGTTCAGGAGTGATGTTAACTGCAAGCCATAATCCTGCCGATTACAACGGCCTAAAGGTTGTTTTGGCTGGGAAAAGTTTATCCGAAGATACGATTACTGCACTCTATACACGAATTCAGGAAGGTGCCTTTAAGTCGGGCAAAGGTGGGTATGAAGAAATAGATATTCGAGAAGCTTATCTTAAGCGGATTGTTGATCATGTTCATCTTAAACGACGTTTACGTGTGGTGGTTGATTGTGGAAATGGTATCGCCGGTGTGTTAGCGCCAGAGCTTTTGCGACGGCTAGGTTGCGAGGTGATTGAATTATTTTGCGAGGTGGATGGTCGTTTTCCTCATCATCATCCTGATCCGAGCGTGCCTGAGAATCTCAATGATTTAATCTCTGCTGTTGAACAGCATAAGGCGGATCTTGGTTTAGCGTTGGATGGTGATGGCGATAGATTAGGTGTTGTAACGGACAAGGGAGAAATTATTTGGCCAGATAGGCAGTTGATGCTCTATGCCATAGATATTTTATCGCGCAATCCGGGCGCGCTGATTATTTATGATGTTAAATCTACTCGCCATTTAGACAAACTTATTGCAGAAAAAGGAGGGCGGTCGTTAATGTGGAAGACAGGACATTCGATTGTGAAAGCCAAACTTGAGGAAACAGGTGCCCTGTTAGCGGGTGAAATGAGTGGGCATATCTTTTTTAAAGAACGTTGGTATGGGTTTGACGATGGACTTTATACAGCAGCACGGTTGTTAGAAATAATAGCGAAGGGAACTCAAACGAGTAGTGAAGTATTTGCAGCATTACCTAATAGTATTAATACACCCGAATTAAAACTAGCTATTCCAGAAGAAAAAAAGTTTGAGTTTATGAAAATTTTTCAAGAGGCGGTTGATTTTCCCAATGCTTCGATCAGTAAAATTGATGGTGTGCGTGCCGAATTTAGTGATGGTTGGGGTTTAGTGCGTGCTTCTAATACGAGTCCTTATTTGATCCTTCGATTTGAGGCAGATACGGAAGAAGCATTAAAACGTATTCAGGCTTTGTTTGGAAAAGCGTTACTTGCGCAGAATCCACATTTTAAATTACCTTTTTAACGATCTGCGATGCGTATTATTACTTTAAATCTTAATGGTATTCGTTCGGCGGCAAGAAAAGGTTTTTTTGATTGGGTGCAAACACAACAAGCGGATGTTATTTGTTTGCAGGAAACCAAAGCACAAGAAGATCAAGTGAGAGAAACCATCCAACTTTCAGGCTATCAGGCCTATTTTTTTGATGCGAAAAAAAGAGGTTATAGTGGTGTTGCAATTTATAGTCGTAAGAAACCCGATAAGGTTATCGTTGGATTAGGTTGGGAATCTGCCGATACAGAAGGGCGATATATTCAATTAGATTTTCCAAAATTAAGTGTTGCATCACTTTATATGCCATCGGGAACCACAGGTTCGATCCGTCAAGCGATTAAATTTCAATTTCTCAAAGACTATGAAGCAGTTTTAAAAAAACAAAGAAAACAAAAACGGGAGTATATTATTTGTGGCGATTGGAATATTGCTCATAAACCGATTGATCTGAAAAATTGGCGTGCAAATCAAAAACATTCTGGTTTTTTACCGGAAGAGCGGGTTTGGCTTGATCATGTTTTTGGGGAGATGGGGTATGTCGATGCCTTTCGCCAAGTCAATCAATTGCCTGATCAATATACTTGGTGGTCGAACCGCGGACAGGCCCGGGCTAAGAACGTTGGCTGGCGTATCGACTATCAAGTTATTACTCCAGGTTTAAAAAATAAGGTTAAATCTGCTGAGATTTACAAGGATCAATGGTTTTCTGATCATGCCGCTTTAATCATGGAGTATGCTCTTTAAATTGAAACAAAAAGAAAGTTCAAAGTTTGCAAGCAGGAGTTTGAATAGTAATAGGAGTACCCGAGGTTAGTAGCGCATAATTTCGTGAGAAGAAACCGGCAATTTCAGCATTTTGCAAAACCGTCGCCACAGTAGCATCACGTGAGTTATCAGTAATTAAAGGACCTTTTATCAGTGCTTTTTCAATTTCCTGTAAGCCGAGTAAATTTAATTTTTTATCAAGCTGATTTGGGGCTTTTTTCCAGGTTTGGCGCAATGTATCCAAAGCTTTAGTACTGTTGTGGACAGCTGTATTTGCTTGTAGCGATGCTATTTTTAATTCGTTTTCATTATTTGCATTATAGGATTCTACGAAAATCTCCTTGAGATAATAAAATATCTGTTTTAATTTTGCGGATAATCTCGTTAGCGCTGTCATGAGACTGGTTTCTAAATAGTCTTTTTCTATTTCTTGGAGTAACTGTTGATTATTTTTAAGTAAGATTTGTGATGTGTGTTGCTGAATCTGAGAGTGTATATTATTTTTAGCAAAAGGTAGAATTTTAGCCAAGCCGTCGCTTTGTGCTTCAGGAAGCAAGTAATGCCAGTGGTGTGCTTGATTTAACAAGGAAAATAAAGGTGTGGCGTTTTCTGGTAATGGAGTTTCAAAGGTAGTATCGTCGCTTCCTATTAAGCGGATGTTAATGCCGAAATACCTTGCTAAAGATGAAAGAATATCATCACCTACCCAAACACCGTTTTCTAGAAGCGCTTCATCTTCTGCTAATAAACAGCCGTCTATCTGATCATTAATTGCTTTACAATATTGAGAAACACCTATTGTACGTAATGGCTGGGCTAATAATAAATTAATGGCAGCAAGACCTTGACGTGTTTGCTCGATGAGAACGTTTTTAAACTCAGAAAAAGTTAAAGTAGGCCGTTCTATAACTGTTAAGAATTTGAGAATATCTGGATAAATTGTTTGAGTTTGAAATTTATTTTTAATACTTTTACAGAGAGTATGCTCTAGAATTGTGTTTCTAAATGCATCAAATTGTTGTGTGCTTAAGGTTATTTTATCTGTGATGATTATATCAACGAGGCCACAGGCAAAGGCATAAAGACCACAGTTTCCATCACTAAATGGAGAGATTGTCCAATAAGCTTGCTGGCTATTCTCCCAGTACCGTGTTTTTTTATAATAATCTGTATTAGCGAAGATTTCATTCATAGATATTAACCTCTTGATTTATCTATTAAAGATAAAATCTAGCAGTCCTTTTCTAATGATTCAACTTTTAAAAGTTTTTTTTACAAAAGAAATTAATTTTTGTAAAGCAAATTCTACAGCGGCATAACGAATAGTTAAACGCTCATTATCATCAAAATGTTGAACGTATGCTTCACAAAAAGAAGGTTCTCGACAAGCCCAGGCAAAATATACAGTGCCGACAGGTGTTTTTTCTGTTCCACCCTCAGGTCCTGCAATACCCGTTATAGCGATGCTAATATCTACGGGACTGTTCTTTAAAACGCCTTTCGCCATCTCCTCTACAGTTTGTCGGCTAATAGTGCCGTAATTTTTCAGTGTTGCTTCTTGAACATTGAGCAATTCTTGTTTTGATAATTTGGAATAGGTGATGAAGCCTCGTTCAAACCACTGTGAAGAACCCGGTATAGCCGTAATCGTTTGTGCTA
Organism: Pseudomonadota bacterium; assembly: GCA_040390025.1. Lineage (GTDB taxonomy): Bacteria > Pseudomonadota > Gammaproteobacteria > Diplorickettsiales > Diplorickettsiaceae > JAVHYG01. The sequence continues at coordinate 30,379 of JAZJZD010000012.1, forward strand.
ATTGGCCACCGGTACAGGATTCAGCTGTTGCTAGCCGGAGATGGTAGTGTTTGAGTGTATCGCCTACTTCTTTAGCAAGGGCATGGACTTGGGAAATATGGGGCATAACAGTATCCTTACAACATAAAGTGAGTTGTCTTAAAAAGGCCTTTTATTCAGACTATTATGGCGTAAGCGGCATATAATGAAAATGTTATTGTAAACCGGCTTTTTTTACGGCAACATAGTGCCCTTTATAGACTCTAGATTAATCTCAGGTAAATTATGGCGAAAGAAGAGCAGATTGTTATGGAAGGTACTGTGATTGAAACCTTACCCAATACCTTATTTCGGGTAGAGTTGGAAAATGGGCATATTATCAATGCGCATATTTCAGGTCGTATGCGTAAAAGTTACATCCGGGTACTCACAGGTGATAAGGTGAAGGTTGAAATGACGCCTTATGATCTGACTAAAGGACGTATTACCTTTCGAGGTAAAGGAGGACCAGATACGGATAAAACTAAGCCTGCCCAATAGGTGCTTGAGATAGTTTTTGTGGAATAGGGTCCACAATCGCCACACCTTTTGCATGAATAATTAATTGTAATGTATCGTTTGTGCTTGTTAATATCAGCTGCCCGCCGTGAACTAAGCGTCCAAATAATAATTCATCTGCAATTGGCTTTTTAATTTTTTCTTGTATTAAGCGTGCCATTGGACGTGCTCCCATGGCTCTGTCATAACCATTTTTGGCAAGCCAGGCTCGTGCTGCGTTGTCTACACGTAGACTGACATGCTTTTTTTCTAACTGAGTTTTTAACTCGAGTAAGTATTTATCGACTACTTGCGAAACGATAGTAGGAGTTAGATAATTGAAGTAGATCGTAGCATCTAAGCGATTTCGAAATTCAGGTGAAAAAACCCGTTTTATGGCTTCGGGATTCTCGCCATGTGTTGAGTTTTGGGAAAATCCAATCGTTTGTCGGCTCCAGTTTTCTGCGCCGGCATTACTCGTCATGACTAACACAATATGCCTGAAGTCTGTTTTTCGGCCGTTGGTATCCGTTAGGCTACCGTGGTCCATCACTTGCAATAACAGATTAAAAATATCAGGATGCGCTTTCTCAATTTCATCTAATAACAAAACGGCATGAGGATGTTTTGTTACCGCTTCAGTTAATAATCCACCTTGATCATAGCCAACATAACCAGGAGGTGCACCGATTAATCGGGAAACACTATGCCTTTCCATGTACTCCGACATATCAAAACGTAATAATTCGATACCCATGAGTTCAGCTAATTGGCGAGTTACTTCTGTTTTTCCAACGCCAGTAGGACCTGCAAAGAGAAATGAACCAATCGTTTTATTGGTTTCTCTTAAGCCTGAACGGGTTAACTTCATTGCAGCACAGAGGTTTTCTATCGCTAGGGCTTGACCAAACACACGGCATTTTAATTTGTGTTCTAAGTTACGTAAGCGATTTTTATCAGAAGCAGAAACATTTCGAGTAGGAATACGAACCATTTTAGCAACAATTGCTTCAATTTCATGAATACCAATAATGGTTTTCTTTTTATGAGTAGGGCGTAAAGCTTGATAAGCACCCGCTTCATCTACGATATCAATGGCTTTGTCAGGTAAAAAACGATCAGGTAAATAGCGTGCAGCGAGTTCTACACTGGCACGTAGGGCATTCATCCGGTATTTGACATGATGATGTGCTTCTAGTCGTTCACGTAGTCCGCGTAAAATAGACAGTGTTTCTTCTATATTGGGCTCAGGCACATCAATTTTTTGGAAGCGTCGTGCGAGAGCGCGATCCTTTTCAAAAATACTACGGTATTCTTGATAGGTTGTGGCACCAATACATTTTAGTTCACCCGTGGTGAGTAATGGTTTAATTAAATTAGAAGCATCCATAACGCCACCTGATGCAGCACCGGCACCAATGACAACATGAATTTCATCTATAAACAGTACTGACTGAGGTTCTTGCTTCAGTTGCGCTAATAAAGCTTTGAATCTTTTTTCAAAATCGCCACGATATTTAGTGCCTGCCAGTAGGCTACCTAAGTCGAGAGAGTAAATCGTACTATGAGCAAGTACCGAAGGAACATCTTTTTTGACAATCGCTTGTGCAAGTCCTTCTACAATAGCCGTTTTTCCTACGCCGGCTTCACCCACTAATAAAGGATTATTTTTGCGTCGACGGCAAAGAATTTGAATGACACGTGCTAATTCTTCTTTGCGACCGATAAGCGGATCGATTTTTCCAAGTCGGGCTTTACTATTGAGATTGATTGTATAAAGTTCTAATGGACTATTGCCAGGACCTTCAGTACCTATTTCCTCTTCTGTTACAAAATGACTTAGTTTGGCATCAACATTTTCTTGAAGTTTGGGGATGCCTTGCGAAATATAATTCGATAAATCCGAACGTGTTACATTTTCCCGACGTAGAAAGTAAATAGCTTGACTATCTTGTTCGCCAAAGATAGCCGAAAGTATATTCACACCATTCACCTGAGTTTTACCACTCGATTGAACTTGAAAAATAGCGCGCTGTAATACACGTTGAAAACCTAGTGTAGGTTGTATATCGAGATTAGGATCACTGGGAGGAAATAAAGGTGTTGTTGCTGCAATAAAATTATTTAGCTCATTTTTAAGTCGATTTAAATTTGCGCCGCAAGCCTTAAGTGCTGCTATCGCGGAAGGCTCTTCCAATAGCGCTAGTAATAAATGTTCGACAGTCAAATATTCATAACGCTTTTCGCGGGCTTGCTTAAATATGGAATTTAAACTCATTTCAAGTTCTTTACTAAACATGGTGCCCTCCTTATCTCAAACATGTAAATATTCCGTGTTTTCTCACTTAAAAAGCGAATCCACTGTTATTAGTCAGTTGGGTAGTCCATGTTAGAAAAATAAAATTCCTTTTACTTTTAGCCTAGTCGAATTTTAGGGATTTGCGAGTTTTACTCTTAACTGCTGCGAGTAATAGATATGTGAAATTTTAAACTATCTGACGTAGTATATTCGAACACATGGCGAGCATAAGGAGAGGTTATGCACCGCCATTCAAACAACGGTGCATCGAGCAAAGAAAATACTTAAAGTAGAGAATACAGCGTTTCAAATAAATGAGGTATTAAGCTGGCATGGGAGAAGCATGCGTAGAGGACATGTGTTCAATCATAGATTGTCCAAAATGAGAACAACTTACTTCTCGTGCATCTTTCATAAGACGTGCGAAATCATAAGTCACTGTTTTGGTTTGAATAGCGCCTTCCATGCCACGAATGATTAAATCAGCGGCTTCATTCCAGCCTATATGCCTGAGCATCATTTCAGCAGAAAGGATAAGTGAACCGGGATTGACCTTATCTTGGCCAGCATATTTAGGTGCTGTACCATGCGTTGCTTCAAACATAGCCACATTGTCGCTGAGATTCGCGCCAGGAGCGATGCCAATACCACCGACTTGGGCTGCTAACGCATCAGAAATATAATCGCCGTTGAGATTAAGTGTAGCAATAACGCTATATTCAGCTGGGCGTAATAAGATTTGCTGTAAAAAAGCGTCAGCAATAAAGTCTTTTATAATAATTTCTTTGCCCGTTTTTGGATTTTTTAAGCGCATCCAAGGGCCACCATCTAATAATTCTGCACCAAACTGTTCTTTTGCAAGGGCATAACCCCAATCTTTGAAGGCACCTTCGGTAAATTTCATAATATTACCTTTATGAACCAAGGTAACAGAAGGAAGATCTTGCTCAATTGCATATTGAATAGCGCGCTTGACTAAGCGCTGTGAACCTTCTTTGGAGACAGGTTTAATTCCAATGCCACAATGTTCAGGAAAGCGAATTTTTTTAACATTCATTTCATTCTGTAAAAAACTAATAACTTTTTTAGCTTCGGGGCTATCTGCTTCCCATTCGATACCTGCATAAATATCTTCCGAATTTTCTCGGAAAATAACCATATTAGTTTTCTCAGGTTCGCGCACAGGGCTAGGTACCCCTTTAAAATAACGTACAGGGCGTAAACAAAGATATAGATCAAGCTTTTGGCGTAAAGCGACATTTAAGGAGCGAATCCCACCTCCTACCGGAGTTGTTAGTGGACCTTTAATCGAAACAACATAATCGTTAATTGCCTCTAAGGTTTCATCAGGTAGCCAAGTATCTTTCCCATACACACGTGTTGCTTTTTCTCCCGCATAGACTTCCATCCAAACGATGTGCCGTATTTTTCCATACGCTTTTTCTACTGCAGCGTCGACAACTTTTTTCATTACGGGTGTAATGTCCACACCAATCCCATCACCTTCAATAAAAGGAATAATTGGTTGATTGGAAACGTGTAAGGAGAGGTCAGGGTTGACGCTAATTTTTTCTCCCTCACTCGGGATTTCGATGTGTTGGTAGGGCATGGCAGTTCTCTTTGGTATTTGAGAGTAAATAATTAAATTCTGCGCGCATTTTACAGGATTTTTATTATCTGGGCGAGTTTATTACACTTTCAACAAGTATTGATAATAAATACCGGGCGGTACGGGATAGGTTTTCTTTTGTGGTATAAGCCAACAAAAAAAGACTACTCCAGTGGCAGAAGCCAAGCCAATTCATCAATACTTTTTGAAAATACCGTAAAAATGCAATTTCGCATTTTTACGCGCAATGTGTATATACTTTATAATTTGGACACTTATAAATAATGGGTGATTTTTCTTTAGGTCAAAAAATAATTCTTTGGATTATTCCGCTGATTTTTGCTATTACAGTGCATGAAACGGCACATGGCTGGATCGCCTCCAAATGTGGAGATCCAACCGCTAAGTTGTTGGGTCGTTTGACCTTAAATCCCATCAAACATATTGATCCTATCGGTACAATTATTGTTCCCGCGATTCTTTTTTTTCTCGGTGGCTTTGTGTTTGGTTGGGCTAAACCAGTTCCAGTTACTTGGCGGAATCTGAAAAAACCTCGTCGCGATATGGCATTAGTCGCTGCTGCGGGTCCCATGGCTAATTTAGGGATGGCTTTCCTTTGGGTTGCTGTTGCCAAGTTAGGAATAGGTTTTCATAGCGCTCCTTTTGCTTACATGGGCCAGATTGGTGTATCGATTAATTTGGTATTAATGCTATTAAATTTGATTCCTATTCCTCCATTAGATGGAAGTCGGATCGTGGCGAGCCTCTTATCTCCGGCAATGGCTTATCGATTTAATCAGCTTGAAGTCTATGGGTTTTTTATTTTAGTGCTGTTATTAGCCAGTGGCCTGCTAGCACGGCTATTGGGTCCCATTCTGCAAGGGTTACTTTCGTTTTTCTTTAGGATTTTTGGTCTATAAGTATTACACTAGATCTTATGACAGAAGATACGACATTAGCGACGACACTAGCGCCTGTAGCGACCGTTCGCGGGCAGCCTTTGGTCCAACTTCCAAGTGATCTTTATATTCCGCCTCAGGCCTTAGAAATTTTGTTAGAGACCTTTAGTGGGCCCTTGGATCTTTTACTCTATCTGATAAGAAAGCAAAATTTTGATATTTTGGATATACCTGTTGCCGAAGTGACGCGCCAATATATGCACTATATCGAGCTAATGCAGGTTTTAGAGATTGAATTAGCGACTGAATATTTAGTGATGGCAGCGGTATTAACTGAAATTAAATCTCGGTTGTTATTACCTAAACCGGTATCACTTCAGTCTGTTGAGGAGGTCGATCCACGGGCTGAATTGATTCGGCGTTTGCAGGAATATGAACAGATAAAACAAGCTGCGTATGAGTTGGATCAATTGCCAAGGCAGGGTCGTGATGTTTTTTTAGCGATGGCTAAAACAGAGTTAGTTGCTATGCCGGGGATAAACGCAGTGCAACCTCAACTTGATTTAGATGATCTGGTAGAAGCTTTACAATCGGTTTTGGCGCGCGCTGCATTGACGACTCACCACGCTATTGCCCAAGAACCATTGTCGATTCGAGAACGGATGTCCCAGATTCTGCATAGACTTTCTTCAGAAACTTGTGTTGAATTTAGCTGTCTTTTTACAGCTAGTGAAGGGCGAATGGGGGTTGTCGTCACCTTTATAGCGCTTTTAGAGCTATGGCGCCAAACGTTGATTGAACTTTTACAAACAACACCTTTTGGAGAGATTGAAGTGAGAGCAAGATGAGATTTCAAAATAAAACAATAATAATAACAGGCGGATCATCGGGTATTGGCGCAGCAACGGCACAGTTATTTTCTCAAGAAGGTGCCATAGTGTACGTACTTGATAAGCAACAATTAGCCTACCAAGCTAAAAAAATCATTTATATTCCTTGCGATGTTTCTGATTTACAACAAGTTAAGAATGCCATTGAAACAATTCAGAAAGAAACTTCCATAATTGATTATCTCTTTTGTAATGCCGGTGTTCACTTATTTGCAACGATTGAAGAAAGTAGTCTAGACGCAATGAATCGTGTGATTGGGAGTAACCTATTTGGAACAATTTATTGTTTACAGCAAGTATTACCGCTCATGAAAAAACAGAACGTTGGTTCCATTGTTTTGATGGCATCTGATCAAGCTTTGATTGCTAAAGAACAGTGCGCGATTTATGGCGCTAGTAAAGCGGCAATTGCACAATTAGCCAAAAGTACGGCTTTAGATTATGCAGCTTACAATATTCGGGTTAATTGCGTTTGTCCAGGAACAATTGATACGCCAATGTATCAAGATGTAATCAAGCAATTTCAAGAAAAAACACAATTATCGGAACAGTCGATTAAAGCAAATGTGGCGGAGTGGCTACCGTTAAAACGAGTTGGAACCCCAAAAGAAGTAGCGGATGTTGTGGCTTTTTTATGTAGCGATGCTGCTTCGTTTATGACAGGTGCTTTAGTAAATATTGATGGTGGTTATACGATTCAGTAATTTTTTCATAATTTCATATAATTTTTTCTTGTTTTTAATAATTCCTTAATAATTTCTTAAGTGTTAATTATTTATAATAAATAAGCTTATTAAAATATTTTTGAATGGAAATTATTAATGCATCGAATTAATCCGTGTCAAATGACAGAAGATGAGCAATTTGCATTGTCAGAGTTTATTAGCCAGAATCCGGATCTAAACGTAATTAAAAAAAACACATTTTATGATGTATATTACAATGGACTTGAAGAGAAATTTACGTTTTTCATTTCAAATGACATTATCCGCAGAGAACGAAAAGTCGGAAAGAAAGGATTTCGTTTTGAAGTTAAAGACGACAATATAGTAGGTGCCGGAAGTTATGGTACCGTTTATTCTTCACTTGATACTTTATTTTTGGAAAATGGCTTTTTACATTCCACCAATAAACAAAAAAAAAGAGTAATAAAAACACAAGATTTTGAAGAAGAGCAAGGAGAAGCAGAAATTTCTTATAAACTTCCTCATCTGCATGCTAAACCTAGTACTTTTGATAAAGATAAAGTCTATAACGTTTCTAAACGTATGCCGGGTGAGGATCTAAAAGTCACATTGGCAAAGAGAAAATTAACAACAGAACAGAAACTTCAACTTGTGTTAGCTTTGTTTCAGGCATTGAAAAGACAAGTAATTGATAACAATCTAGTACATAGAGATATTAAGCCAGCGAATATTATGGTGAATTTTAAAAATGGAAGTTCTATTCCAGAAGTAAATATCATCGATTTTGATTTTGCTATAGAAATAGGAAAAAAATGTAATGAATTGATAGGTTCACCTGTTTATATGGCTCCAGAAATAATCGAATGTTATAACGGCTTAGAGGACGAAAACTATCTTTGCACTCCAGCGCTTGATGTATATTCATTATGTAAACTGATATGTGAGTTATTTTTAGAAAATTATTCATTTTCTAAGCAGGAAGAAATTAAATTACAAAACTTAGTCAATAAGTTTTTAGATATAGGGTTGTCGGAGCAAGAAATTAAATGGATAGCTGGTTTGGGGTTAAATGATCCAGCTTTGTTTGAGGAAGATGTTAAGTTTAGCGCGAAAAATAAAATACGGTTTAAAAATCTTCTTCAAAAAATGGGCCATGTTGATCCTAAAAAGCGGCCTTCGATTGATTATGCGATAAAAATAGTAGATTCAATTTGTAAAGAAGAAAAACTCTATTCTAAGTTACTTGATTTGCAGAAGCGTTATCCTGTTTATCATATGTTAAGTTGTTATCCGCATTTATTCAAAGTAACTAAAATTTCTATAGAACAGGATGAAAAAATTATTAGGCATAGTTTAGATAGATTTGATAAAGGAAAATTAGATTTAGATTCGGCAGAAAACAAAATTAATCAGATAGTAAAAGCTTGGAATAAAATAGAAAAATCCAATACTTCTCCAGTTTTTTCTGATGTTATGAAAATTTTAACGAAGTGTTTACTACCTCAATCAGAAACAACACTTAATCCACAACAAAGGCAATTTAAAGAAAAGGTAAAAAGAGATTTCGTAATTTATATTAAAAAACACATGTCAGAGATGATTAACAATCAAGATACTGTTGCTTCAAAAAGACTAAAAGCAATGAGCGATGTATTAGAAATTCTAGAAAAGAATGCGAGTTTGCAGCAAAATATTAAGGATGAATTACAAATAAGTGTAATTAAAATTTTATCGCCTAAATTTGAAACGAGTTCTTTACATAGAAATGTATTTCATATGCCCCGAGTACCATTTTTTAGTAAACCTTCCCGCTTAATAAGAGATACAATGGTTATTACTCGATCTCCGGTTATGAGGTGCTATTAATTGTGCATTTTTTAAGGAATTAGTGGTTCTAATAAGGAGTTTCGTGTTTTGCCACTTTCAGATACTGTAATTTGGAATAAAAAAAGCGAAGAAGTGTCTATAACTTTTTCTCGTTTACCTAAAGTAGATAGCGAGGATAGGCTTTGCGCTTCGTTAAATCAAATAGCCAATCTCGCTATTTGGAAACTCCATGCAAATAAACTTATTAAGCAAATACAAATTTTGCTAAAAGATTCAAGGAAAGACGATTGTAAAAAATTTGTAGAGATTTGTCAGGTAATTGACGAAGTACTAAACACTAATCGTTTAAACGATCCATTAGCTACCGATTTTTGTGTGTTATTTAAAAAGGAGATTTTAGATTTTATTTGGCAAGAAATAGAAAGTACTATTAAAAAAAGCTCAACTGAATTGCAGGCCCGTCTGGAGGAACTTGCTAAAAAATTTAGTGGTGAAAATCTAAAACCATCGCCTTTAAGGGATTTATTAAATGAATTAAAAGAAGTTACCGAACGTTGTGCTAGAAAAAATCGTTGGCCGGTCCCAACAGGGGTTAGGAAACTACTTAATTTATTAGGCAGCTTAGATTGGAAAAAAGATGAGGAATTACCTCAATTATTAAGCAGTTGTAGCCAGGTTATTGCAGAAAGGCTTAAATACTCGTATCTCATGAGAGACGAGCTTACCTATTTTTTATACAGAAATTTTTATTTTATTTTGACGAAAGTTTCTGGAGAATCTTTTGAGATTATATGTGAAAAAATTAATTTTTTTAATGAACTGTCATTACAAAAATGTACAGAAACAAACAATGTATTTACTAGTTTGTATCTGTATTTATTAGAAATAAAGGGAAAGCTTAACTCGGAACAATGGAATAATAAAGGTAAAACTTTAGGGATTTTTGCTAATAAACTACCTGATGGAATTTATCGCTTAAGAATGAGTTTTAATAAACTTCCAGAAAATTTATCTATGAAAGATGAGGATCAAATCCAACTCATTAAAATTTTTATGCAAATAAATGAGATTTTATTTGAAAAGGTGGCTTCTTCCGCAACAAGGGATTTTAGGGCGGTGGAAGTGGGCGAATTTTATAAGGACCTATATAAACAAATACAAGCTATTTATAACGCATTGTCTCAGCAGGATCGGGAAGTGTTTTGTGTTGTTTATGGCGAAGCAAATGATAAAAAAGCGAGAGATATACTGGCTATTCCAAAAGGGTATGCGCTGTTATCGAATCCAGAAAATTTGCTGAAACTATACTCACAGCAATGGAGTTTTTGGCAAGGCGCCGCGAGGATGAGCAACCGGAATGTATGTGGAATACCTGAGGATTGCGAACCGAGCGGCAACACAGCCGAAAACTCAAGTGCGAAGAGTATATTTGAGTTGACCTCTGAGCGGGGCACTCCTAGGCCGGGTTGTTCTCGTTGGAGTTAGCTATTTCTTTTATTGCTGATTCAAGTAAATGACCCAAATTTTTACTCGCTTTTGCAGCAAAATGTAGCGTTCCTGCATGCGTTATATGTTCGTCACTAAGCCCTGCAGCAAGATTGGTAACTACAGAAATCACAGCGACTTTTAAACCGCAATGTCGTGCAACAATGACTTCAGGGACAGTCGACATCCCGATGACGTCGGCACCTAAAATGCGAAAAGCACGGATTTCAGCGGGGGTTTCAAAACTAGGGCCTAGGACACTGAAATAAATACCTTCAGGTAGCGGAAGATCAAGTTGCTTTGCAGTTTTTTGTAAAATGCGACGAAGATTTTTATCATAGGTTTCATCCATAGAAAAAAAACGAGGACCGAATTCGTCTTCGTTGGGTCCAACTAATGGATTCATCGGATGAAAGTTAATATGGTCACTAATTAATACTAGCTGACCAGGTTGAAAATCCTTTCGCAGTGATCCCGTTGCGTTAGTCATCAATATACTATTACAACCTAAGGTTTTTAAAGTTCTGATAAAAAGTTTAAAATCTTTCCCTTGCATGCCTTCATAAGCATGGACGCGACCTTGGCAACAGATAACAGGAATTTCATTAAGATATCCAAGTATGAGTTGTCCCGGATGACCTTCAACTTGGCTCACTGGAAAACCAGGCAGTTCATGATAGGGAATGCTAAACTGATCTTGGATTTTTTCAGCAAAATCGGCTAAGCCAGATCCTAAAACGATACCTATTTTAGGGTTAAAATCAGGACGCTTGGCTAAAATAAGTTGGCTAAGTTCATTAGGGCGCATAAGCATTAACTGTTGGTTTCAGAAGGTGGTACGAAACCGGCGGGTATTTCAGCTTCACCTTCACCAAATAAAAATTTCTCCATTTCTTTTTTTAAGAATTCTCGTGCTTGTGGTTCTAGGCTGCTGAGGCGGTATTCATTGATTAACATGGTTTGATGGTTGACCCATTGCTGCCAAGCAGGTTTGCTAATCGATTGATAGATCCGTTGGCCTAATTCACCGGGGTAAGGGGCGTAGTCAAGCCCTTCTGCTTGAGTATGTAATTTAATGCAGTAAATACTTCGGCTCATAGGGTTAAGTTTTTATTTAATTGTTGAATAAGTTTTTTAACAGGGGCGGCTAAGCCTTTTTCACCTGACTGTTCGACGTTATACCAGACTATGCGATCAGATTCCATTAAGGGAGGATGCCATTTTTTGACATTTAGTAGCACTGGCTCTATCTCAAGATGAAAATGACTAAATGTGTGTTTTATTCGATTCCTTTTCTTAGGTTTTTCAGTTTCGCAAAAATAGTATTTTTTTGAAAAGTTTTTAGCATTCTCACTCGTGGGGCATTCTGGTAAGCTCCATAATCCTCCCCAAATACCGACAGGAGGGCGTTTTTCCAAAAGAATTTGATTTTGCTGGTTGACTAAAATCAGCATTTGTATCGAGCGGGTAGGTATTTTTTTAGGTGGCTTAGGAGATGGAAAGTTTGTTGGATTTGCTGTGTTATGAGCTAAACAATCGGTTTGTAGAGGACACTTTTTGCATTTAGGTTGGGTACGTGTACAGATTAAGGCGCCAAGGTCCATCATGGCTTGGGTATAGTCTGCTATTTGCTTAACGGGTGTGTAATATTCCGCTAAATCCCATAATTTTTTATTGACGCGGGTTAACCCTGGCCAACCATCAAGTGCGTGAAAGCGACTTAATACACGCTTCACGTTACCATCTAAGATAGGAGCAGCTTGTTCAAATCCTAGTGCTAGAATTGCCCCGGCGGTTGAACGGCCAATCCCGGGTAAACTTTGCAGTTGTGTTAAGTCTTGAGGAAATTTTCCGGCGCATTCTTTCTCGATAGTTTGAGCGCAACGATGTAAATTTCGTCCGCGCGCGTAATAACCTAACCCTGCCCAAAGACTAAGCACTTCATCAAGATTAGCGCTTGCCAGTGCAGAGAGCGTGGGAAATCGTGTAATAAAGCGATTAAAATAAGGAATAACCGTGGCAACTTGTGTTTGTTGTAACATAATTTCTGATAACCAGATTTGGTACGGAAATTTGTTTTGTTGCCAGGGCAAATTTTTGCGACCATAGCGTTTAAACCAATCAAGAACGCATTGTTGAAATTGCTTAGCAGAAATATGCTTAGCCACAGCTAATTTTTTTTACCACTTATTGAAATATCTTTTTTAAATCGAGCTTTTTTAATTGCTCTTGTAATTTACCTCTCAATTTTTCTTTGACAATATCAATGCTTAATTTATCAAGAATAGGAGTAATGTGAATATTATTGAATTGCCCCGCAATTTTAATAGGGATAGCAATACCATCGGGACTGCCATCGCTAAGTACTGGTTGCGCGTTCAATTCATAATTGATTTGCTGTAGCGGTAAATCGACAGAGCCTTTACCATTAATGCGTAAACGACCACTTATTACGTTAAGATCATTATTAGTCAGTATGCCTTTGTCAATTATAAAGCTACCCATAAATTTATTAAAAGGTGTATCCGGTGTATTGGAAGTTGGGCTTGGTTCGTGCCTCAGTAAGGCTTTGCCCATGGCTACCCAATAAGAAAGATTAATTCCCTTGATAGCACCATTATCTAAGTTAAATTGTCCTTGCCCACGTAGGTTTTTTAGTAATGTGTTTGTATCACTACCCTGTGTAGTAAGATTGAAATTGACATTGGCTAAACCAGCTAATTGTATCTGGCTTTTGCTATTGAACTCCTGAAATAGCGACTGTGTATTGAGTTGAGTTAATTGGCCTTGTGTAATGAGTCGTGGTGTTGAGGTTGTAAGGTCAATGGTGGCATTCCCTTGATAATTTCCTTGATAAAGTTTTCCTGTGATGGGATTCAGTGAAAGGGCATTATTTTTGAATTGGAACGGAAGTCGGACTTGTTGAATAGTAAATTTGTCAAATTTGTATTGGTCAGTTGCTAGTACACCAGAAATGGCTGGACTATTAAATAAGTTCAATCCTTTAATATGCCCAGTAAATAGATTTTGGGCAATAGTTACTGTGAATTTATCGGATGCCAAAGCTTGATCGTTTAAATTAAATATAGCATTTCCGCGTAGTGAAATAGGTAATTCGCCTTTGGGATAAGTAGGGTCTTTTAAAACGGTATCGAAATTTAATTTATTAAGTGTGACTGTTTTGCCATTGATATTTAAAGTGATATCGGAAGATAGCTTGACGAGGGCATTGAGTTTCGGTGAGTTAGACTTAATATTAAATTTCGCAGAAAAGGGGGAACTTTTGTTAAGCGTTAAATTAGCGCTTTTAAGTTGCAATTGGGATATTTCATAATGTTTATTTTTTTGTAGATCATCAAAAAAAAGCTGGCCATTTTGTATGTCAAGACCTGCTACACCGAAACTTAAAGGCTTTAAATAATTCGGTATATTGCTTGCGGAAGTTGCAGGGACTGTGGTTGGTGTTTGAGCAATAGTGCGAGTTCCTTCCCAGTTAGCTCGGCCTTGTGCATCCTTAACAAGATAAAGGGTAAGACCATTAGCAAAAAGTTTACCAACTTCTAATTGTTTATGTAATAAAGGTAGTAAACGAACTTGGATATCTAGTTTTTGTATTTGCGCAAAGGGCTTATCACCAAAACCCGGTGTATTACTGAGTTTAGCACCATTTAATTGCAATCCTAGCCAAGGAAAAAGTGACCATTCAATATTGCCACCTAATTGCAGCTGACGGCCGGTGTAATTACTGACCGCCTGACTAATTTGTGGCTTAAGGTCATTGGGGTTAACAAAAACAACTAAGCCGATAATGGCAACAAGCGCTAATAAAATGCATGTGCCAATAAGCATTACTAAAACACGAAGTATTTTAGACATAAGGTTAATTTCCTCGCAAAACTAGAAAGCAGTGGGTTGTTCAATAATTTTAGTTAATATTAATATCTTCTAATCGATACACACTATATGCCGGCTCTTCATAAGGATGCGCTTGCTTTAAAGCCTTAATGACAGATTTGATTACCTTATCATTACATACCATTTCTACCAAGTACTCATCAACGGTTTCAAGTCTTCCTTTTTGTCCTATTGAAGGGTTACTATTTGGTAAGGAATAGAATTGACCTTGTCCAAGTACTTGCCAGCAGCAGTGCTTATAATTCCCTAATTGGCCGGCGCCTCGATCAAACATCGCTTGTTTAACTTTTTCCAGGTTGTGATGGGGGATATAAACAGTAATTTTGTACATGGGTGTTAGTATAACAATTATTTTTTAAATGAGTAACGATGTGCTGAATCAGGTTAAACAACTTGTTATGAGACAACTATGGCGTAATTATGTAGCTAACTTGCGTTCGGTGTCACATATTCAAACGGTTTTACAAGAGCAATATGACGAAGTTTTGTTATGGGATCATTTCGCGCTCATCGATTTACCTGGACCGCATACAGGGATAGGTCCGCTTAGCGAATTATTTCTCCATTTGGACTATGAGGTTCGAGGTCGAGATTACTTACCGGAAAAACAAAATGACTTTGTATGGTTAGCTGAAAAATCGATTGAGGCTCAATCTGCAAAGAAAGCTTTGCCACAAGTCGTAGTAGCTGATTTTCGTCGTGAAGAGCTAGCTCCTGAAGTCCGAAAAATTATCGATGCCTACGCAAGTTTAGCAAAGCCTTTAGATATTGAACAATTACGTCATTTGCAGAGGCGTATTTTAGACCAAGATAAAGATGCAATTTATGAAATAGTTAAGTTAGTTACAGATTATCTTAAAGGTCGTGATTGGCCTTTACCCAGCGTAAAGGAATTTGAAACTGTAAAACAGAGTAATGAGTTATTGGCTTGGGTATTAGTCATGGGCCGTCAGGTCAATCATTTCGGCTGGGCGATCCATTTATCTAAAAGCTTTAATAATTTGCAAGTATTTAATCAATTTGTTAGTGACACGCTAAGTATCCCTTTAAATGAAAAGGGTGGAGTCATTAAAGGTCATGCTGAAAACGGTATTGAACAAAGTTCCACGGCGCCGATTACCCAATCAGTAACGTTAGTGGATGGGACGATTGATGTATCGGATCGTTTTATAGAGTTTGTTTGGCGTTATCCTGTATTATCATCAAACGAGAAGCCTGTCTTATGGAACGACTATTTTACCGGATTTATTGCAAATAATGCTGATCATGTCGTCGAATCACTTTATCTTTATTGCTGAAGATTGTTGCGATTTATCTACGCTACTTGCATTTTTATAGGTATAACATGAAAAAAACTGAAATCTATTATGTAACAGGCAATACAGGAAAATTTGAAGAAGTTGCCGATTTTTTTAAGAAAAATTGTCCTGAGATAACTATTAAGCATTATTCACTAGATGTTGAAGAAATTCAGAGCTTAGATCAAAAAGCAGTGGTTCAGGATAAAGTTGAAAAGGCTTTTGCTAAAGTCAATAAACCTTTATTACTTGATGATGGTGGTATTTTTTTTGATGCCTATAATCAATTTCCTGGTACTTTATCAAAATTTGTTTTTCAAGGTTTAGGATTTAAAGGTTTATTTAAACTCGTTGAAGAGGATAATCGTGCTTCATTTATTTTACAATTAGCCTATAGGGATGGAGTACAAACACAGTTATTTGAAGGGGTTTGTAAAGGCACTATTATTAAACCAGCGGATTTAACGAGTCATCCCGAATTGCCATTTACAGCTATTTTTAAACCGAATGGATCGGATAAAACATTGGCAGAATTGCGTTATACACCTGATTTTTTTCATTATTCATTTCGTCAGCAGGCTTTAAAGAAATTTATTGATTGGTATAACACCCAAGATGGTAAAGAAGCAAACGTTTAATACGTTACAGCGGCGCACGATTTTATCAGCTTCGATAGGAACTGTATTAGAATGGTATGACTTTAGTATTTATGCCTATTTAGCGGCTATTTTTTCGACACTTTTTTTCCCAACTTCAAAATCAAGCGTAGCGTTGCTATGGAGTTATGGCGTGTTTGCTATAGGCTATGTTGCACGTCCGCTCGGCGCATTATTGTTTGGCCATTTTGGGGATACACAAGGAAGAAAAAAAGCCTTAACGGTGACTATTTTGTTAATGGCAATAACAACGTTTGCTATGGGGCTACTACCGAGCTACGAAACGCTAGGAATAATAGCGCCACTACTATTAGTGGCCTTGCGATTACTTCAAGGTATTGCGGTAGGTGGCGAAGCATTTGGTTCCGCCTGTTTTATTGTCGAGTCGATTCCTCCGAAAAAAAATGGCTTATTTTCTTCTTTGATTTGGGCCAGCTCAGTGATTGGTATGTTGTTAGCCTCGTTAGTCGTATTTATTACTTTCTTGTTGTTTCAAGGAAAGTCACTTTATACTTTAGGATGGCGGTTACCGTTTTTATTAGCCGCGTTAAGTGGAATAATTGGCTATTATATTCGTTCCAAAACGAGCGAAACGGAAGCCTTTCAATGTTTAGCGCGTGATCGTTTAGTTGAAAAATATCCCCTAAAAACCATTTTTATTTCGCATAAATTATTAGTGCTTAAATTAGTTGGGTTATATTTATTATCGGCCTTAATCACTTATTTAGCTTTTATCTTTATGCCCGTCTATTTCTCCGATGTACTAGGCCATTCTAGAATCGATGCGAATGCGGTTAATACGGTAATGCTCATATTATTAATGAGCTTAGATATTTTTTTTGGTTGGTTATCAGATAGTGTGGGAAGAAAGCGGTTAATGTTAATAGCCGCTAGTGGTTTTGTTGTATTAAGTTATCCACTTTATTATTTTATTGCACATGGGAATGTGGTTGAACTGATTTTTAGTCAAACACTATTTACTTTATTAGCGGCTGGATTTCAAGGACCGTTGATGGCATTGACGATTGATTTAATCCCTATCAATATTCGCTATACATTAGGTTCATTGGGGTACAATCTTGCTTATTCTATTTTTGGTGGGACAGCGCCGCTGGTGGCGATGTTTTTAATTACAAAAACCAATCATTTAGCTATTCCGGGTCTTTATTTAGCCGCGGGTGCTGTGTTAGCCACGCTATGTTTGTTGGTAATTAACGAAACGCAGAAAAACCACACTTGATGACCATCATCGTGCCAAATGACGACACACCCTAACGACTCGCCAGTTTGATATGCTCAACAAGGTGTGTACATTTATTTTTTTCATTATAACTAAGCATATAAAGATTTTTCCAAGAACGTAACCAAGTCATTTGCCGTTTGGCTAGCTGACGGGTCGCGATAATGGCTCGTTCTTGCATCTCATTATAAGAAAGTTCACCAGTTAAATAACTCCAGATTTGACGGTAACCGACGGTGCGAATAGAAGGTAAATCGCTGTTTAAATCACCTCGTTTAAATAAATTTTCTACTTCTTCAACAAAGCCCTGTTCTAACATGTTTTTAAAGCGATTTTTTATAATCTGGCGGTGATGACTTTTGTCATCAGGAATAAGTGCAATATTAATAAATTGATAGGGGAGAAATACAAGGGGTTGAGATTGTTGTATCTCCGTCAGTGTTTTCCCTGTTATTTCAGCAACTTCTAAAGCACGTAAGATACGTTGTGGATCGTGAGGATGGATACGTTGTGCAGTTTTTGGATCCATTAATTGTAAACGTGTATAGAGTGTGGCTAATCCTTGTTTTTTTAGCGCTTGTTGTAATTGTTGCCGTATATCTGGGTTGGCCTTGGGAAGTGCCGCGATTCCTTGTTGTAATACATGAAAATAAAGCATTGTTCCTCCCACTAGGAGCGGAATATGCTTTTTTTCTAAAATAGCTTCAATAGCAAGTAACGCATCTTCTCGAAAGTCACCGGCAGAATAAGCTTGTGAAGGATCGCGTATATCAATGAGACGGTGGGGTGCTTTTTTTAAGATATCTGGCGCAGGTTTTGCAGTGCCAATATTCATATCCCGGTATATCATCGCCGAATCGACACTAATAATTTCAGCGGGTAACTGTTGAATGAGCTCAATGGCTAAATCGGTTTTTCCGCTAGCCGTAGGTCCCATCAGACAAATAACAGGTTTTTTAACGTCCACGCAAAAATAACCGGTCAATTTCAGAAAGCGATAATTGTTTCCAGGTTGGCCTTCCATGATTGCATTGATTGCTGCGCTCTGTTGTTTCCATATCACGTAATAGTTGATTCATTTCAGGTAAAGTCATTGTTCGATTTGCACGTATGGCGCTATGGCAGGCGACACTAGATAAGAGTTCATTAATTTTTTCTGGAAAGCGCTGACTACTTTCATGCTCGTTTAAATCGCTTAGGATATCGTGTATGAACTGTTTGATATCGATGTGTGATAATAGGGAAGGAATCTGACGGACGATAATAGTATTCGGACCTAAATTTTCGAGTTCAAAACCAAATTGTTTCAATAAAGAATGATATTCTTCGAATATTTCAGTTTCTTTGCTAGCCAGACTTAAGCTGATAGGAATCAATAAAGTTTGTGTACTAATCCCTGCTTTTTTTACATCCTGTTTGAGACGTTCATAGAGTATGCGCTCATGTGCCGCATGGATGTCGACTAACACTAAACCGAGTGTATTTTGCGCGAGTATGTAAATACCATGTAATTGTGCCAGAGCAAAACCTAGCGGTGGTTTTTTTTCAAGCTGTTCTATTTGCTCGGGTTCCGGATAGGGTAATACGTTATCGTGTATTGTTTTTTTTGATAGAGGGTTTGGCTGGGTGGTTTTTGATGCAGCGGAATAAGGAATCGATGGAGATTCTACCTGCAATGGAAAAGTGGTTTGCTGGGTTATGTTACTGGATGAAAATTCTTTTTGGTGCGTCAATACTTCTTTGTTCGCATACATAGATTCATCAAGTTGAGGAGCAGAGGTCGGCTCGTTAGAAGTCGGGAACGTCTTCGCTAATGCCTTTTGTAAACATTGTTTGACAAAATCATAGACGGATCGACTTTCGCGGAAGCGAACTTCGTATTTTGCAGGATGTGCATTGACGTCGACAGATTGAGGGTCAATATCAAGAAATAAAACAAAAGCAGGATGTCGGCCATTATATAAGACATCATGATAGGCTTGTTTTACAGCATGGTTTATTAACCTATCTTTAACGATGCGGTTATTTACATAAAAGTATTGTAGGTCGGTTTGGCTGCGTGAAAAAGTAGGCAGGGAAATCCAGCCCCATAGATGTAAATCAAGGGCTTCAAACTCTATATAAATAGCATTTTCAACAAATGTTGCGCCACATAAGGTTTTTATACGTTCTTCCTGCATTGTTTTATCAAGTGCGGGACGAAGTTGGTGGATCAAGCGTTTATTATGATTGAGCGTTAAACCAATTGAAAAATGGCTAAGAGATAGACGTTTGACCAGTTCTTCAATATGTGAAAATTCAGTTTGTTCTTTGCGTAAAAATTTTCGTCTAGCGGGTGTATTGAAAAAAAGCTCATGAACTTCCACCGTGGTTCCTCGGAGGTGAGAAATCGGCATTAGGGTGGGTTCATTCTGATAATCAACAGTAATTTGCCAGCCTTGATTTGTGGTGTCGGTAGAAGAGCCTAAATGAAGGCGAGAAACAGAACTGATACTGGCTAGGGCTTCGCCACGAAATCCTAATGTTTTGATCTGTGTTAAATCGTCTAAATCGCGTATTTTACTGGTCGCATGACGGTCTAAAGCTAAAAGTAGATCATCTTTATGGATTCCGTGCCCATCATCACGAATACGAATGCGCTGAATGCCGCCTTTATCGATATCGATATCAATCTGCGAGCAAGCGGCATCTAAACTATTTTCCACAAGTTCTTTTATGATAGAAGCTGGACGTTCGATGACTTCTCCGGCGGCAATTTGATTAGCGAGTTGGGGCGTTAAACGTTGAATACGTGTTGACATATATTAAGATTACAAGCTATAGGCCAAGATTCTAACAAATTTTTGAATTAATGTCCGCGATTGAGTGAGGTTGTTGCATAAATTGTATTTTCTTCATACCGGCGAACGCCGGTATCTGGTTTTGCAGCGTTTTTATGGACGGTTGGAATCGAGTGGTTGATAAAGGTGCTGTTCAGAGCAACAGAGGATAAATTTATTTTGTTATTATTTAATGAATCTGACACATCAGTGGAAATTTTGTTGGCAGGAATTTGATGTAAGGGTGATTGTTTTAATAATTCATCAACAAACTCGTTATGAATTTCAGTAGAATAAGGTTGGCGAGGCGCTAATTTTTTTACTATTTTAAGTAGCTTGGCAGCGCTGGGTCGTTCTTCAATAGGTAATAGCATAGCGAGCGTTAAATCATATAAAATAGAGAAGTGGCACTGGTTTAAATCGGGCGGTGAAAAATAATTGTTTTTATTTAGTCGGCGCATGGCTTTTTTCGCTTCTTTGGCGAGTGGCGAGGAAGAAAAAGTTTCTCCCCAATTTTTACGGTATAAAAAACCTTCTATTCCTTCTTTGAAAAATGGCGTTTGTGTTTTTTTAAAGCGTTTTCTAGGTACTAAAAAATCTTCATTTTTAAAAAAAGGAAATTTTGATAGAGTATCTTTCGTTCCAGAGAGATTGTTAGAGAAACAGGGAAATTCATTTGTTAATAAATACTGTAAAGCAATTCCCAGTGACCAGATATCTGATTTTTCAATATTTTTAATAGGTTTTTTCGTAAAATTTTCGTTTGTAAAAATTTCAGGCGCACTATAGCGGATAGTGCCCATTTGTTTAGCGGGTTGGCAGGCAGGATAAGCACAGTCAAAATCTGCCAGTATGAGATTTCCAGAATTATTTATTAAAATGTTCTCAAGTTTGATGTCGCCATGTACAATGCCTTTATATGTGTGATCTTTTATGTAAAATTTTTTTGTGTGTAAATGGTCAAGTGCTTCTAAAAGATTTTCTATTTGTTTATAAAGCCATATAAGCGTAATGTTTTTTTTATTAGAATCATTGAACGAATTAAATAAATAGTCTGTTTGGTTCTTTAGGTTTCCACCTGGCATGAGTGGAAAATGAAGTGTGTTTTCATAAAGTGTGTTTTCATAGAAAAGAGGTTGCAATATCGATTTTTCTGCAGAGTTCGGATTAGATACAATAAGTTGATAAATTTTTATTTCTGACTGAATGGAGTTTCCTCCCTGCTTCCTAACAAGTTTAATCGATGAATTTCTCCCAGGTGAAATCAGTTGTTCTTGATGGATATTTGCATGCGCACCGGGTGTAATGGGGTATTTGAGCTTTAATAAATAGTGATTACTATACTCAATACCAGTATCTCCGTTGTAATCTATAAATTCCTTTGAAGTAGCAGGATTTATGAAATCTTGTTTAATTCGCGCTCTATCTAATGGGTTGGTCGGCGTAAGAATGACTTCTTTTTTCGATAATTCGTTGTGCTTCTGAGATATATTGAGTGTTAAATGAGATCTTTTTTTAGGATTGGTATTAGTAAACATTGATATCCTTATTTATTTTTTTATATAAAAATATAACGAATTTATAATATATCGAGTACTTGGTTTAACGAATATTAGTAATTCCGCGGATTAAGCTTTATTTTTTAATAGTAGTGGTTTATTAAAAATAAAGAAACGTTGTATTGTAAAGGATAGAATAAATAAAGCAATTTCGGCAATGATTTTACTGCTGTAGACATTGATGCCAAAACTATGAATAAACTTTATTAAGCTATAAGCTATTAACCCTAAAAAACTTGCTAAGCTAGCATATTTAATAGCAGCGGGAAGTAGTTTATTTCGACTTTTAAATGCCAAATGGTGGTTCAATTTAAAGTTAAAGGTGGCAGATAAAATACGCCCAACGAGAACAGCAAGGAATATATTTTTTTTTATCCAATATATAAAGGAAAAAAATGTGAAATCAATGATTGCTGAAAGAAGAGATATAGCCGCGAAACGTATGAAGACAAAATAAATCTTAATCGAATCAATCAGTGGATTGAAATGCGAAGAGTTATTGCCATCAAGATAGACAGTACTAATCGGGATTTGCTGAATAGCGATCTGCTGTTGTTCTGTAGCTAGTAACATCTCTAACTCAAAATCATAGCTTGATGTTTTTGAGTTAAGTAAGGTATTTTTGATTAATTTGCGGGGTATGGCGCGTAAACCCGTTTGGGTATCTTGTAGAGGTATTCTAGTAAATAGCCGCAAAACAAATTTCGTCAATTTGTTCCCAAATCGACTACGCCAAGGCGTTGAGGCTTTATTAAATTCTCGTACACCTAAATAAAGGCCTATTGGATTTTTCATGAAAACATCTGAAATATGAATAATGTCTTTGGGAAGATGTTGCCCATCGGCGTCGGCAGTAACAATGCCTAATGCAGTAGGAGTGCTGGATGCTAGCCAATGTTTAAAACCTGTTTTAAGCGCTTGGCCCTTTCCTTGGTTTTTAGTATGTTTCAATAACTCAACATTAAAATTGCAAACTTTCGAAAAAATGGAAGACTTGTCTTCGTCCGAACCATCATCGACTACAATGATCCTTTGATTTGGCCGAAGTTTTCGTAAGGTTCTTACAAGCTCTATTAGCTTTTCATTCGGTTGGTAAGCTGGAATAAGAAGTGTAGGGTAATGGTCTTCCGTTAACATATCTAGATTATATACTGCTCGCCGTTAAAAACGCGATTTTTTTTAGAGACTGTCGAGCAGTATATCCGATTACATGGCGGTTCCCTCCTTGGAAACTCCAATAACCAATTAGTTACCAGAGACGAGCTTAGTCCTCTATTAATCTCAAAAGTTGCTGACCACGAGCCGTTTCTGTTTGTAGTTCAATTTGTCGATGAGAACCAAGATCAGTGAAAGTATAAAGCATATCCGGTGGTGGTAAAAAATTGAGTGCGCGCTCTGGCCATTCTATTAACCAAATTGCGGGTTCATCAAATTCATCATATAAGCCAATTTCAAGCATTTCTGAAGGTGTGTGTAAGCGGTAAAGATCGAGATGAAAAATATGATATTTTAGCAATTGATAACTTTCGAAGAGGGTATAAGTAGGGCTTTTTACCAAGCCGTTATAACCCAACGCTTCTAGAAAAAAACGTACAAATGTTGTTTTTCCTGCGCCAAGCTCTCCTTGTAAAAAAATAACCAAACGTTCATTTTTAGGGCAGGCTTTCGCAATTTTTGCGGCCAGACGTTTTGTTTCCATTTCGCTATTAAGTAAATAAGCGGGCATAGTTCTAAAAGCTTTTTTGTTCGAGAGGCTAATGTTCTAATTTTTTGTATTTTATTTTTTTTTCAGTTTGATTGCCTGCGAGACCAAGACGTTTTAAGCGATCCGCTTCATAATCGGTGTAATTACCGGTAAAGTAATTCACCGTACTGTCGTCTTCAAAAGCAAGGATATGTGTAGCAATTTTATCTAAGAACCAACGGTCATGAGAAATAACTAAAGCGCAGCCTGGAAAACTTAAAAGTGCTTCTTCTAAAGCACGCAAAGTTTCTATATCTAAATCGTTAGTGGGTTCATCAAGAAGTAAAAAATTACCTCCTGTGCGTAATAACTTGGCAAGATGGACTCGATTTCTCTCACCGCCCGATAGATTCTTAACTAATTTTTGTTGTTCTGTCCCTTTAAAATTAAAACGTCCGACGTAGGCACGAGATGGCATCTGGAATTGATTGATGGTCATGATATCTTGACCTTCTGATATTTCTTGCCAAACAGTATTATCAGGATTCAATGTATCGCGGCTTTGATCGATATAAGCGAGTTGAACCGTTTCTCCAAGGCGTATTTGACCTTGATCAGGTTGTTCCTGCTTCATAATGAGCTTAAATAAAGTGGATTTACCGGCACCATTAGGGCCAATAATTCCGATAATGCTACCTTTAGGCACGGCAAAGCTTAGATTATTAATTAATAAGCGCCCACTAAAACCTTTAGAAAGTTTATCGATTTCGAGAACTAAATCGCCTAAACGAGGTCCAGGTGGAATATAAAGCGATTGAGTCTCTGCGCGTTTTTGGAATTCTTGTGAACTCAATTCTTCGTAACGCGCTAGACGTGCTTTACTTTTGGTCTGACGGCCTTTGGCGTTGCTACGCACCCATTCTAATTCTACTTTTAAAGCTTTTTCATGAGCCGCTTGCTGCCTTTCTTCTTGCGCTAAGCGTTTTTGTTTTTGCTCTAACCAAGCTGAGTAATTACCTTGGTAAGGTATTCCTTGGCCGCGGTCCAGCTCTAATATCCAACCTGCTACGTTATCGAGAAAATAGCGATCGTGGGTAACCGCTACAACGGTCCCGGGATAGTCATGTAGATAACGTTCAAGCCAAGCCACGCTTTCGGCATCTAAATGGTTAGTCGGTTCGTCAAGAAGCAACATATCTGGATTTGATAGTAAAAGCCGGCATAATGCTACTCGTCGCCGTTCTCCACCTGAAAGTTGTTTGACATCGGCATCCCAAGGGGGGAGGCGTAATGCATCCGCTGCAATGGCTAGTTTGCGTTCTAATTCCCAACCACCTTGTGCCTCTATTTGCGTTTGTAAGTCTCCTTGCTCTTCAAACAGCTTATTCATTTCCATTTCGCTTAACGGCTCAGCAAACTTCATGCTGATCTCATTAAAACGATCTAAAAGCTTTTTAATATCACCGATGGCCTCTTCTACGTTACCTCGAACATCTTTATTCGGGTCAAGCTGAGGCTCTTGTGGCAAATAGCCAATTTTGCAACCTGGCAGAGCACGTGCTTCCCCAATAAAATCCTGATCAACGCCAGCCATAATGCGCAGCAAGGATGACTTTCCTGCACCATTTAGGCCCAGGACACCAATTTTTGCACCTGGATAAAAAGAGAGCCAAATATCTTTAAGAATTTCGCGCTTAGGAGGGACAATTTTTCCCACCGCTTGCATGGTATAAATATATTGTTGTGACATTCGATTAAATTAAGAGATTGTTAAAATAGGATGTGCCGTCATTTGACCACCTAGTAGAATACTAACAATAATACGCCCTCATGACTAGATTCGACTAGAAGAGTATACCGCTTGTATTTTTTGAAGAGGCGAATCTTTCAAACTTACGGTGAGCGGTCGCGAGATGAAGCACCCCGTACCTATCTCGGTGCTAAAGTGAATTTTCAATTACTGATAGCTTGAGAGATAGGTGCGTGGGGTCAATGGGTATATACTGGATTTTTATGTGTACATAATAAAATTTTTGTTTCCTTTATTGAATTGGGATAAATACTATGGTCTACACAACCAAACAAAAAATAGCTGATTTTGATACTGACCTTTGGCAAGCGATGTGCAAAGAGGCTACGCGTCAAGAAGACCATCTTGAGCTAATTGCTTCTGAGAATTACGCCAGTCAGTATGTATTACAGGCACAAGGCTCGGTGTTAACGAATAAATATGCGGAAGGTTATCCTGGCAAACGCTATTATGGCGGATGTGAATATGTGGATGAGGTTGAGCAATTAGCGATTGAGCGTGCCAAGGAATTATTTAAAGCAGATTATGCCAATGTACAACCACATTCTGGTTCGCAAGCGAATGCAGCGGCTTATATGGCTTTATTAAAGCCCGGTGATAAATTATTGGGTATGAGTTTAGCCGCAGGTGGGCATTTAACACATGGTTCAAAGGTAAGCTTTTCCGGAAAAATGTATGAAGCGGTTGCTTATGGCGTTGATCCCGAAACACAGTTAATCGACTATGACGAAGTTGCAAGGCTGGCCAAGGAACACAAACCGAAATTAATTATTGCTGGCTTTTCGGCTTATTCCCGAATTGTTGATTGGCAAAAATTCCGGGATATAGCGGATGAAATTGCTGCTTATTTCCTGGTTGATATGGCTCATGTCGCAGGACTAGTAGCTACTGATCTCTATCCATCACCTATTCCTATAGCCGATGTTGTTACTTCTACTACGCATAAGACCTTACGCGGCCCTCGCGGTGGCTTGATTCTGGCAAAGTCTAATCCGGAAATAGAGAAAAAATTAAATTCTGCTGTATTTCCAGGACTACAAGGGGGGCCTTTAATGCATGTGATTGCCGGAAAAGCAGTTGCTTTTAAAGAAGCACTGCAACCTGATTTTAAAGTATATCAGCAGCAAGTGATAAATAATGCCAAGGCAATGACTGAAAAAATGCGTGAAAAAGGCTATAAAATTGTTACGGATGGAACCGATAATCATTTGTTTTTAGTCGATTTGATCGATAAAGATATTACTGGAAAAGATGCAGAGGATGCCTTAGAGAAGGCGCATATTACCTTGAATAAGAATGCAGTGCCTAAGGATCCGCGTTCTCCTTTTGTGACCAGTGGCATAAGAATTGGAACCCCTGCCCTAACTACTCGAGGTTTGCAGGAAAAAGAAGTCCATGAAGTAGCAAGTTGGGTCTGCGAGGTTTTAACTAATCTGCAGGATGCCACTGTCATTGAAAAAATCAAACAACAAGTTATAGCACTTTGTAAGCAGTTTCCAGTATACTCTTGAACATGAGCTCATCCGTTTTTGTTGCATAGGAAGCTATTTTGTTTCGATAGTTGGGGCTGGGGCAAGTCTGCTATTTACTGAATGTAAAAAGCAGAGCTTTTGATGATTACGGATGTGTTATTTACCGTTTTTTTTAGGGCTGGATCATGCATTGTCCTTTTTGTAATGAAGCAGATACTAAAGTGATTGATTCCCGATTGATAGGTGAAGGCCAGCAAGTCCGAAGGCGACGGGTATGCCTGCTTTGTAAGGAACGCTTTAGTAGTTTTGAATCGGCTGAATTAGGGTTACCTCGTATCATAAAAAGGGATAATACACGTAGTGCGTTTGATCAAGAAAAATTACGCCGAGGGATGTTAAAAGCTTTAGAAAAACGCCCAATCACGAGTGAACAAGTCGAAGCAGTTATTCTTCGTTTAGTAAAAAAATTGCGATCATCCGGTGAACGTGAGATTTCGTCACGTCAACTAGGAGAATGGGTCATGGAAGAACTGTGTGATTTAGATCCAGTTGCTTACGTTAGATTTGCATCTGTTTATCGTAGTTTTCAGGATATACAGGCATTTAACCAAACCATTGAACAATTAAAACACGATCTTTCAACCAATAAAAAACAATCTAATGATATCGAAACCGAAAAAACCCAATTTTAAAGCGAAAGCGCGAGCTCGTCGTTTTGCTATGCAAGCTATTTATCAATGGCAATTGGCGCAGCATTCCTTGTCTGAGATTGAAAAGCAATTTTTATCGCAAGAGGAAATGGTAAGTGTTGATACAGACTATTTTAAAACCTTGGTTCGAGGTGTGATGGAGCAACATACTTCTTTAGATAAAGAAGTAGAACCTTTTTTAGATCGGCCTTTAATAGAATTAGGTCCTGTGGAATTGGCAATCTTAAGGTTAGCTGCTTATGAGCTGTGTAAGTTGCCCGAACTTCCGTACAAAGTTGTTTTAAATGAAGCCATAGTTTTGGCAAAGGGTTTTGCTGCAATAGATAGCTATAAATATATCAATGGTGTTTTACATCAGTTGGCAAAGAAGATACGTCCATTAGAATTTCATTGAAAATCTCAGTTAGAGCAATGTGACGATGTCAATCAGCGAATTTGATCTAATCCAGCGTTTTTTTGATCGAAAAAAATCTAATCGTGCGGATGTTATTTGCGGAATAGGCGATGATGGAGCATTACTACAATGCCCAGCAGGCCAACAATTAGTAGTTACTACGGATACCTTAGTCGCCGGAAAACATTTCCCTGAAAATACACCGCCTGGAGATATTGCATATAAAGCTTTATCCGTTAATTTAAGTGACTTAGCGGCTATGGGGGCCGAGCCTTCTTGGATTCTGCTTGCACTGACACTCCCAACCGTGGATGAATCCTGGTTAAAAAAATTTACACAAGATTTTTTTTCTTTACTCGATCGCTTTCAATGTCAGCTTGTTGGAGGCGATCTTACACAAGGACCTTTAAGTATTACCATTCAAGCTTTAGGTTTTGTTCCGGTTGGAAAAGCCTTACGTCGTTCAGGAGCAGGAGTAGGCGATAAGATCTATGTGACAGGTACACTAGGTGATGCAGGTTTGGCTTTAGCCTATTTGCAAAATAAAACATCATTTCCATTTACAGAAGAACAAATACAATTTCTCAAAAAACGTTTGCACCGTCCCGAGCCTCGAGTGGTTGTCGGATTGGCATTACGTGATATTGCCAGTAGTGCGATTGATATTTCTGATGGCTTAGCCGCTGATTTGGGCCATATTTTATCTGCAAGTGCAGTCGGCGCAAAGCTCGATGTCTCTAAACTTCCCCTTTCAGATGTTTTGCAGAAATTGCCGCCTGAAGAAGGCTCTCAGTTCGCTTTAAGTTCCGGTGATGACTATGAATTGTGTTTTACAGTTCCAGCATCACAGAAATCACAATTACAACGTTGCTTAAAGGACATTGCATGCCCTTATGCGTATATTGGTACGATAAAACAGGAATTGGGACTTTCTTTATACTGTGCAGATGGGTCGTTGTTTAGCTTAAAAGAGTCAGGATTTCAGCATTTTTATAACTAAAAAATTTTCAAATTCACAACGCGCGGCTCTCCGCTTGTAAATCCCAATCACGAAAAGAAGGTACCCCGCACCTATCTTTCAAGTTAAGTGATTAAAAATTCACTTTAGCATCAAGATAGGTGCGGGGTACAATGGGTACATGTTATAAGAAAATACCTATACGTTGTAGATAATATTGTTTAATTACTTTTTCTTGTTATTTATTTTAATTTTATAATTACACTATAAAATTAAGTATTAATTTTTTTAAAAATACTAAAAACGGAAGAGTATAATTTATGGAGGGAGCAGAAAATTTTTTACAAAAAAAACAATGGAATATTCAAACTATTTTCTTAGAACATTTCTTAACAGACTGGCCAGCAACAAATGTTACTCGTTTAGCGATTGCTCCCACAGAAAATTTTACACAACCCGAAAAATCACTTAATGAAAATTGGTCTAATTTAAGTGAAGTTATCAAAGCCGATAGCTTATTCGTGCAATGTTTGGTTAAAGTCCAGAATATATCAATACAACAAGCATTTCGAAGACTCGCAACTATTAAACAAGTGTTACATCGACTATTACCATTCCATAAGGGTGGGGATTTAACTGCTATTTGGCAAAGTTTGTTACTGAATCAACAACAAGAACTTATTACAGATCTCAGCATAAGGAAATATGTTTCTAATAATCCGGAGAGTGATTATCAGGAAGCTTTTAACTATAGCTTACCTTTATTAAAGCAGCAAACAGTAGCGTCGCCTTCCATCGTAGAATTACGCTTGTATTATCTTAAAGATATTTTGGATAGCTGGGTCGATTGGCAACGCGCGAAAATTCAATTGCTTAATCCTTATCAAATTTTAAGTGCTGTCATGACGCAGTATGGACGACCTTCCCTCAATGAATTTTTTCAGCCGCCTTTCGATATTGATCAATTTCCTAACATTCGTTTTTTAGATGAAGCCGCCTTATTATGGAAACAGCTGCAAAAAGGAGATATGTTTCAAGGCGTAGTAGAAAATGGAGCGTTTTCGTTCTCTTTATTAGAAGATCAATTCTTTCATGCACTTTCTACCGCTTACCAAAGACAAAAAATTATGGATAAAATGTTTTTACAAGAGGAAATGCATAATAACAGTAAAGCTATCTATTTTAATGGAATTGCACTTAAAAACGCACAAGGTAAATTATTAAATGATTTTATCAATTGCACTGAATTAGAAGAAATTTCTGACTATAGCGCTTTATCGTCTTTAGAACGACGTAGTTTACTTCAGGAGAAATTTCATCAAATCGGTGAAAGTGAACAATATGAAATAGGTTCTTTGTTGCACTCATTAGCGTCTAGTTTGCAGCGTATTTACTATTATCAATTTTCTGCACTGCCTCTTCATAATAGTCAAAAGCAGCTGCTGGGTTTATTTAAACACAGCGAAGAGCAATGGGTAAAGCGTAAAAATTATCCCATTCAACCACGATTATTATTAGCATTACATTTTGCCGAATCTAATAATGTAACGTTTTTTGATATCGATTGGAAAATCAATGTTAAAAAACTTTTTAAATATCTAGCGAATGAATTTGAAAAAATAATTTTAAATCCGCCATCACGATTTAATCGTGTAAAAGCGGCTATAGATATTCTCCAAACACAAGGTATGTCTTTGCAGGAAGTTAAACAAGAACGCTATTACGTCATTGATGCCGATGATGCCAAGCTTTCCAGGACCTATTTTGGTACACCCTTAGAGCAATTCTTAAAAACGGCTGATTGGGATGGTGTTATAGGCAAAGCCATGTACCATAAGAGTAGAAAAATTGAACCGCGAAAAGCACTGCAGCAAGCAGAAGAATACTTCAATAGCCAGTTATACAAAGACCCCTGGGTTCAAAACAAGGCCATAGATAATTTAAAGCATGCCGAAAGGGAAGTTACCGCTAAGGCTGTTGGGCAAGAAGTGAAGCGTATTGTAGCAGATTACGAGACAGAAACTGAAAATCATCGTGCTTGGATAAGAGGTTTAAAAACATGGATAAATATTATTCCTATTGTTGGGCCTCTGTATACGATAGAAGAAGGTATTCGCGATAAAGATCCGGTAGAAGTTCTCTGTGGCGTTTTTTTTCTTTCATTAGATGCATTGGATTTGTTAGCTGCAGAAGGTAGACCGGAAGCGATTGAGCTACCTGTAAGAGAAAGTGTTACGATCAATACCATACAGACTAGTTTTAAGAAATTAAATCTATCGCCTGCCGATTTACCTTTGGAAGACAAAATATATATTACATCGGATCCATTTAGTATCAGTCATATTAATGAATTACCCGCGGTATATGAATTTAATGCCGAGCTGGTGCGCGCTGGGAGGCAAGATTTAACTTTACATGAGTATCCACTGGTTTATTTAGCGGATGAAAATCGAGTCGTGCCTGTGAAAGCAGAAGGAGGCTCTTTTCGAGAAATTAATTGGCACACTTTAGAAGTCGATCCTAAAAAACACCTTATTTTTAAAGATAGAGAATCTGGAAAATATTTTTCTCGCAGTGCGGGTTTAAAAGGAGGAAATTCTGCCGAAGTAGAATTTACTAAAGAAGAATTAAGACAACGCACCACGGTTAAAGAAACCGAGGAAATATTTAAAACGGCTGATGATTATATACAATACAATTTTAAGGCATTATTTGATCGTTGCTTTTATATTAAAAAATTTTTAAGCGCTAGCGTATTTGATCTACGTCAGTTCTATCGGTCAGTTTACCAAACTAGCTCTACTTTTAGGAGAATTTTTAATCGCTTTCATGAAGTTTTTATCTCAGAGCATACAGACAAACTCTGGGAGATCAGAATTAAGCCTAACACAATAACGCGTACTGATTTTGAATCTAATGTAATCCATATTGGGGCAGATGCAGAAATTGCAGCGAAGACTTACTTCAGCAGCAAAAATAATTTTGAAATATCCCATCCTGAGCAAGTTTATCTACATGAAATGCTTCATGCTTTGACAGGAAAAAAAGATCCACTAAAAATAGTCGATATTCGACATCGCGGACCT
Organism: Pseudomonadota bacterium; assembly: GCA_040390025.1. Lineage (GTDB taxonomy): Bacteria > Pseudomonadota > Gammaproteobacteria > Diplorickettsiales > Diplorickettsiaceae > JAVHYG01. Next base: position 62,191 of record JAZJZD010000012.1, read on the forward strand.
ATTGTTTATTTAACCGATAAAATTTTAAGTGAAGCAGGTTATGCATTTCCACAAAGAATTATGTATAGGCGTTTAGTTCCTTCGGATGCAGATTTAGAAGGTTTTGAATTGCGCTGTAAGCAACATAGAGAGGCGGAAAAGCTTTTAGTGGCACAGGAAAATCAGTATTTGGACAATTTTATTGATAATGGGCTGCCAATAGATGAATATAAAAAGGTTTTTGGTGAGGAGCTATCTGCTCGCTATACTATTCAAGAGTTAAATGGGTTTTCTGAACGTTTTCTTTCTAAGTCAGAAGTTAGTACAAAAGTCAGTTTTGAAGAACGGTTCCTAGCCCGTTTTTCAGCGAAAACTATGGACTGGCTACTTGAGTTTTATGTTAATTTATATATTAAAAGTGATACTTTCTACCATTTATTTGAGCATTGGTATGGCCAATTACCAGCATTAGAAAAGCGCTGGTATTTTGAGTTAAGTGATTCAACGGCGCGGGCAGAATTACCTGTTAATAAGCAGGCACATTCTATTAGTGACTTAAGTAAAAAAATCTATATTTTTAATGATGACACCCTTTACTTAACGGATAAAGGATTATTACCGGTGGAAAGAACACGTCAACTTGTTCATGAGATGGTGCAAATATTAACCGAGTTTAAAGATCCTCCTGCGGATATTGCTCTTAAAAATCGAGGCGCTGTTGTTGTAATAACGGATAAAATACTTAACGAAGCTATCTATGAACTTGATAAGCGTCTTGTTTATGGGCTCGCTAAAAGTGGTGATGTGGCTAGGCAGGCTGCTCTATTAAGCTATCAATTAGAGGCGAGCCGAGCCGTTATTTTAGAGGATCGCCTACTCAAAAATATACCTATTTTCCAGGAAGGCTGTACGGGATGTCGTGTCAAGCGTTCTTTACCGGAAAGAAGGTATTTATCTAAAATGTTTAACTCAAATCCGTCAATTCAACAAAAGGATAGTGTAAATGAAAAGAAAAAAATACAAGCTAATTTAAAAAAATATGGTATTACACAAGCATTAAATTATTTAAATGCTGAAAATTTTAATTTAACCCATAATTCAAACATAGGCTCATCTTTTTTTTATAAAAGTGCGTGGACTTCTAATTATAATATTTCAGCAACGAATGCTAGTTTTTTTCTAAAATAGAAAAAGTAGTGCACAATTTATTGTGGCAGATATAAACTAGTTATTTGGATAACGAATTAATAGCCGCTATACTTACGCATAATAGAACCAATGATGAGAGAAAAGCAATGCAAAAAGCGTTAGCGCGAAAGGTTTTTAGTAATCCTATTTACTTTATTGCCTTTGGTTTTGGATCGGGTTTATCGTCTTTTGCACCTGGTACGTGCGGGACCTTAGTAGCGATTCCTTTATATTATCTGATTCAATCCTTTTCTTTATTGAATTATAGTTTGATTTTGCTACTAGCTATTTTAATCGGTATCTGGATTTGTGACGTTACTGAAAGGAATATTGGAATTCATGATTATTCAGGAATTGTTTGGGATGAGATTTGTGGTTTTGGTGTTACGATGTGGGCAGCGCCTCAAGGGTGGGTATGGGTTGTTGCGGGTTTTTTATTATTTCGCTTTTTTGATATTGTGAAACCCTGGCCTATTGCTTGGATGGATCGCAAATTGCCCGGAGGAATGGGTGTGATGGTTGATGATCTCATGGCCGCTGTTTATGCTTGGATCGGTTTGCATTTAATTCACCATTTTTTCTTTATATCAGTTTAACAGTTGGCTGTATTAGCTTTTAAGGGCACAATCTGTGATTGTTTTAATGCAAGGGTAGGTTAATCTCGGTGATAAGGGTGGCCTTTTAAGAAACTCCATGCGCGATAGAGTTGCTCTGCAACAATAATTCGAACCAACATATGTGGAAGCGTTAATGGTGAAAGTGACCAGATATGTTTTGCACTGCTTAAACATTCTGTGCCTAGACCATCAGGTCCACCTATCAAAAAGCTTATATTCTGACTATTTAATTGCCATTGTTGTAAATTTTCAGCAAGTTGTTTGGTGCTCCACATTGTCCCTTGCACATCGAGTGCTATTTTCTGGGATTGTTTAGGAATAGCGGCAAGTATTTTTTTTTCTTCTGCGGCTACTAGTTGTTGAATGTTACTATTTTTAGTGCGTTGGCTGGGTGTAATGGTGATTAAATTCAGTTTACATTCCTTTGTTAGTCGTTTTTGATATTCCGCGAAACCCTCAGCTACCCAGGTAGGCATGTGTATTCCAACAGCAATCAAATTTAGCTTCACTACGCAGGAGCTCCCCACAACCTTTCGAGATTATATAATTCACGTATGTTAGGCAGCATTATATGAATAATACTGTCGACTAAGTCGATCAATATCCATTCTCCTTCTTGATCACCTTCTACGCCCAGGATATCTATCCCTTTTTTTTTGGCAGCCGCTACCACATAGTCTGCGAGGGTTTTACTATGGCGGTTAGAATTAGCCGTACAAATAATCATGGAATTCGTGATGTCGGTAATACGACTGACGTCCAGCATAATGATGTCTTTTGCTTTGTGATCTTCTAACAAAGAAATGATGTCTTTTTCGATTAGCGATTTATTTAAAGATGTGTGTTGTGTCATAGATATAACTTTTGTTCCAGAATATAAGCGAGGACCGAGGAAGGCAATAAGTTTGTAGGCTGCAAACCGTTAGTCAATTCCGCTCGAATGGCTGTAGCGGAAATTGTTAATGGTTTTACATGGGTCATCAATAAAAGTCCAGCGGGCTGTTGTGATAATAAAGAAGAGTCCTTGATTTGGAACTTTTTAATAAAGGTTTGAACCGCGTCATTATAAGATGAAGGGTAGTCAGGTCTGAGTCTAGGTACAATGACTAAATGTGCATACTGAATGAGTGATGTCCATCTATGCCAATAATTTAGATGGGTTAAATTATCTTCGCCTAAAATAAGAGCTAAGGGAGTTTTAGGGAATTCTTGGCGTAGAGAGATGAGTGTGTCTATCATGTAAGAAGGTGTTGCACGCTTAAGCTCACGCTCGTCGATTGAAAAATAAGGATAAGGGAGGAGGGCGCGCTGTAACATCTCCACTCTTTGCTTGGTTGTAGCGATTACTTTTTTACCGAGTAAAGGATTTTTACAAGGAATAAAACGAACCTCTTGTAAATGTAGTACTTCATATAAGGATTGGGCGATATGTAAGTGTCCACAATGGACGGGATCGAATGTACCCCCTAAGATGCCTATCATACTATACTCTTCGCACTTGAATTTTGCGGCACTTGCCGAAAATCCCATTGCTGTGAGTATATTTTTGAGCCGGACATACTAACGCTTAATTGTTGTAAGGAATGCCAGATATTGCCAGGTTCAACGCCTTTTATGATACGGTCACTTATTGCCGCGAACCTTAATAGCATTTGCCAATGTGTTAGCGAATGACGTTGTAACGCTTGTTGGAATAATGTTTGTCGTTTTTCCCAAATATGATGGGTTTGGAAAAGATCTCTTAAGTTTTTACCTTGCTTAAGTTGAAATGCCAGTGAGGCTAATTGTCGGCATTCACGACTTAATGCCCACAGAATTAATAGTGGTTCTATACCTTCTTCTTTGAGTCGGTTTAAAATTCGTAAGCAGCGTTTCGGTTCTCCTTGTAATGCCGCATCAGCGAGTTTGAATGGATCAAAACGTGCACTGTCAGAGAGGGCTTGTAGTAGTGCATCACGGGTAATTAGCTTGCTTGTGTCTGATGAAAAATAGAGACTTAATTTTTCAATTTCTTGTGCAGTGGCTAATAGATTTCCTTCTGTGGCAGAAATGAGGCATTGTACGGCTTCCTTTTCCGCCGTTAAACCAAAGCTTGCCAAACGTTCAGTGATCCAAAGCGGTAACTGTGAAAGTTCCATGGGCCATATGGGAATAAAAACCCCTTTTGCATCGATACTTTTAAACCAGCTTGTTTGTTGCTGGCGACGATCCAATTTTCCTATAACAATAAGTAAGAGTTTATTGGTGGGCGGATTGCTGGCGTAGGTTTTAATGGTTTGTGCGGCCGCTTCAGAAATGCCTTGTATAAGGTGTAATTCGAGAATTTGTTTTTCAGCAAATAAACCATAATTGTTACTATGTGCGAGTAACATCTGCCAATTAAAGCCGGATTCGGCATAAAACACTTCACGCTCAGAAAAATTTTGCTTTTTTGCATGGCTGCGAATATGGTCACAGGCCGTTTGCACGAGAAGTAGCTCATCACCGCTTACACAATAAATGGGTGATAAAGGGCTGCTCTTTAAGTGTGTATTCAGCTTATCACAACGCACTTGCATGAAGGGCTACCTAGAAGGGGAATAAATTTGGCAAAATTGCTGTTGCATTGCCGGAGAGGTTAGCCGTGTTAGGAGCTGTTGAATGGCATCGCGCTGCATATCCTCTTCGAGATCAGTTTGTGTGTTGAGATCACCACTTAATTGGTTTGAGGTGATGGAGAAGTTACGCGTAGCGCGCACTTGTTGTGGCGGTAATAAAATATGGTTAGCCCTATCAAGTACCTGAAAAAGAACGGTAAAAGAAAGTAGATAGGTGGTTGTTTGACCGGCATTTCCTAAACTCGTCACAGTTCGTGTAAAGTTTTGTGAAAGAACTTGTAGTGTTATCGGTGCAGGAGGTGATAAGTATACGTTAACCTTCATTGCTTTTAAGGCCTGTCGTAATTCTTTACTAAAATTTGTGTAGGGTGGATTTGATTCTAAGTAGAGGGTATGAAAAGGTAATGTTTGGTTATAGCCCCGTAATTGAAATCCACAGCCGCTTAGTAGCATTGTTAATAAGAGACTGCAAAAAAATGGATAAAAACGGTTACGCATAAAAGGTAGTCTTAAATTACGATATTAACGAGCTTTTTGGGAACAATAATAATTTTTTTAATGGATTGATTTTCTGTGTAACGTTTAACTTGAGGATTGGTGAGTACGGCAGTTTTAATCATTTCATCATCGGAACTCGTAGCAAGAGATAAATGGGCGCGTAATTTACCATTGATTTGTACGACCCATTCTATTTCTTCCATGGATAAGGCATCTGCGGCTACCTTTGGCCAATTTGCTTTTGCAATGAATCCTTCAAATTTCAGCGCTAGCCATAAAACATGCGTAGTATGCGGCACGATGGGTGCAAGTAATCGAAGTAGAATGCTTAAGCTTTGTTGAATTATCCATTGCAGGCTAAGTTGAGACGCTTCCATGGGAGAATTTAGCGATTGACTGGCTGTTTGTAGTAGATTTAATAGTTTCATGCAACTAGCAATAACGGTGTTGAATTGTTGCCGTTCATAATCATTCTTTGCAACTTGCAGAACTTCATAGATTTGCCGTCGTAAGGTTTGTTGTTCAACAGGTATATTTGTCCAAGTTATAGGGGGAGCAAGATTTTTTTTGCGGGTTTCATTGCATTCTTGTAACCAGGCGTTGTTGATATAAGCAAATGCCCAAAGACGTTTTAGAAAGCGATGCATACCTTCTACGCCACTATCAGACCATTCAAGTGATTGTTCAGGTGGCGCTGCAAATAGAACAAAGAGGCGTAAGGTATCGGCGCCATATTTTTTTATTAATTCCTTGGGATCGACAGTGTTGCCTTTTGATTTTGACATTTTTGCACCGTCTTTAAGGACCATACCTTGGGTCAGTAAACGTGTGAAAGGTTCATTTGAATTTACCAACTCTAAGTCGCGTAATACTTTATGGAAAAAACGAGCATATAAAAGGTGTAAAACGGCATGTTCAATGCCACCAATGTAGTGATCGACCGGTGTCCAATATTTTGCTCTATCATCTAACATGGCTTTATTCTGGGAAGGACACGCAAAGCGTGCATAATACCAAGAAGATTCTACAAAGGTGTCAAAGGTGTCGGTTTCTCGCGTGGCAGCATTTCCACATTGTGGACACGTGGTTTGGTAAAATTCAGGCATAGCCTTTAAAGGAGAACCAGCACCCGTTAAATGCACTGATTCAGGAAGAATAACGGGTAAGTCTTTTTCAGGAACAGGCACAGCACCACAATCATTACAGTAAATAATAGGAATCGGCGTTCCCCAATAACGTTGGCGCGATACACCCCAATCACGTAGGCGGTAGTTAGTTTTATGTGTAGCGAGTTTATTGTTTATTAATAACTCAGAAATAGTGGCGGATGCTTTCTCAGAGGATAAACCTGTGAAAGGACCTGAATTTAATAGGTTACCTCGTGTAAGAAGAGCACCTTGATTATAATCATGTGATTTTTTGTCTAAGGATTCGATAACAGGAAGAATCGGTAATTGGTATTTTTGAGCAAATTCAAAATCTCTTTCATCGTGGGCAGGAACGCCCATAATGGCACCACAACCATAATCATTTTTTACAAAATTAACGATCCAGATAGGGAGTGTTTCACGTGTCATGGGGTGAAGCGCTGTTATGCCGCTAGCAATTCCTTGCTTTTCTAACGTTGCTGTAGCCGCTTCGGCAACAGGCATATGTTGATAAGAATCTAGGAACTTCTGTACATTAGTATTGCGTTCTGCTGCATAGCGAGCTAATGGATGTTGTGGTGAAATAGCTAAAAACGAAACACCAAATAAGGTATCGGGTCGTGTCGTAAAAATTTCAATAGAAGTTAGTTGTGGATCATTGAGTAAAAATTGGATGGCTAAACCCTGTGAGCGGCCTATCCAATGACGCTGCATTGTTTTAACTTCTTCGGGCCATCCCTCTAACGATTCAAGGCTGTTTAAAAGTTCATCTGCATAAGCAGTAATCTTTAAAAACCATTGCGGGATTTCCCGGCGTTCAATTAATGCGCCGGAACGCCAGCCACGGCCATTAATCACTTGTTCATTAGCTAAGACAGTTTGGTCTATAGGATCCCAATTTACGAAGGAATTTTTTCTATAAGCAAGTCCTTTTTTGAAAAGTTGAACAAACAACCACTGTTCCCATCGATAATAATCAGGTTTGCATGTAGTGATTTCTCGATTCCAGTCAAAGCTTAGGCCTAATTGTTTAAATTGTTCACGCATGTGTGCGATATTGCTGTAAGTCCAATCGGCAGGTGCTACCCCTTGTTTAATGGCTGCATTTTCAGCCGGTAAACCAAAAGCATCCCAACCGATAGGGTGAAGGACATTTTTACCTAACATACGTTGATAACGTGCAATGACGTCGCCTAATACGTAATTGCGTACATGGCCTACGTGTAATGTTCCACTGGGATAAGGAAACATGGAAAGACAGTAAAACTTTTCTTTATTGAGATCTTCGGTTACCTTAAAACATTCATGTTCTTGCCAAAATTTTTGGACTTCAGCTTCTATGACTTCAGGTTGATATTCTTCTTGCATAATTAGCGAGTTACCTTGTTGTTTGTTAGCTCAAAGCCAAGCTGAGCATTTTCAGCTAAAATCATTATTAGCACCCGTTCCATTAGCAATAGCTCCGTCGATAAGCGTAACATAAGACGATTAATCCTACTAAAAAGATAATAGCTGGACAATCTCCGAAATAGACCCAAGGCGTTACACCACTATTTTTAGTGACAAGACCAGTAAGTACAGCTATTTGAAAGGGTGGGAGTTGTGTTTGAATCTTTCCTTTTGGCGTTATAATTGCCGTCATTCCCGTATTACTTAAAAATAGTAGAGAGCGGCCTGTCACTAACGCTTGAAACTGTCCAATTTGTAGGTGTTGTGCTAGGGCAAATGAATGGCCAAACCAAGCATCGTCATTAATAGTTAATAATAATTGTGCCTTCGGCAATGTTTTTCGGACCAAATTAGGATAAGCTATTTCATAGCAAATAAAAGTGCCTAGATCTAAGTCGGCCACTTTAAATGCAACTTGCTGCGCAGGTCCCGGTGAAAAACCAGACATAGGAATATCCAGTAAATTAAAAAGTCCTTGAGCCCAGGCGATCCACCAGGGAAGATACTCCCCAAAAATTACAAGCTGTTGTTTGTAGTACGTAGCGTGGTCAACACCGAGGGCAATCATACCATTATAGTATTGAAAGCCCTTTTGAATAGGTATACCGGTAATTAGTGTTGCTTTATGTCGTATGGCTTCTTTATTAAGCTGATTTAAAAATGGAAGCGCTTCCTGTTTTAAAATTGGGATGGCGGCTTCTGGCCAAATAATAAGCCGACTATGCCAATAAGCTTGTGTTAATTGCGTATAATCTCTTAATGAGGACTGAAGATATTCAGGTTCCCATTTTATGGCTTGTGGAATATTGGCTTGAACAAGACTGACTTGTATGGGTTTTCCTACAGTCTTGGTCCAATGAATCGAGGTTAGTGCGTAACCTAAAGTCCAGAGAGCAATGAGCGTTATTAATGAAGTTAAAAAATGTGTATAGGGCTTCTTTTGCTGATTTAAGTTGGAGAGATTGAATGCAAAACACAGCAAATCTAGTAAAAGCGCTGAGCTTAAAGTTACCAAAAAGGCTAAGCTAAAACCTCCAACGAGTGGCGCGAAACCTGCGAGCGGCGAGTTAACTTGGCTTGTACCCAACAATAACCAGGGAAAACCAGTGAAGATCCAACTTCTAAGCCATTCACTCAGAACCCACAGGCTCGGAAACACCAAGTAACGTTTAAGTCGATTGTTCTCTGGAAAAAAAAGATTAAAAACGTAGCCTTGTAGCGCTATAAATAAGGCTAAGATGAAAATAAATAATCCGGTAATCAGTAAGGATAAAAAAATCGATGTATGACCAAATACATGGATACTTATAAAAACCCAAGATACGCCGACAGCAAAAAAACCAATCCCAAAAAATAAGCCAATAGAAAAGGCGCGGCGCGGTGAGCAGTTTAACCACAATAATAATAAAAAGGCAGGACAAATAATTGCTAAGGGATAGAGTGCAATGGGAGCAAAAGCCAGGGCTAACAGGCCACCTAAAATAAGGGCAGCCCATTCTTTATAGCTTTTTCGAAAAAAATCGAATATTGGTTTCGAAAAATAGTCGTTATTGTAATTTTTAGTCAGGTTCATTAAAGCAAATCGAAGCTACTTGCTAACTGTGTAAGTTTTTCACTTAATTTTTCTGACATTGATTTTTTAGCAAGATATTGCAATTCGTAAATATTGGCTTGTCCGCTACTGGCTTGATTACTTAAGTAGTCGTCACTCGTTATCAGCTTATCAACCAAGTTTAATGAAAGCGCATCTTGAGCAAGCCAATGCGCACCCGTTGCGACTTCGTCAATATTAACGTCTTTTCTGTTTTTTTCGATAAAATCTTTAAATAAGCGGTGAATTTCTTCCAAGTCTTCTTGGGTTTTTTCACGTGCTTTTTGCGTATTTTCACCAAACATGGTCAAAGTACGTTTATATTCCCCAGCCGTTAAAAGTTCAAAATCAATATCTTTCTTCTTTAAAAAACGATGAAAATTAGGTAATTGTGCAACTACACCGATAGATCCAATAATGGCAAAGGGGGCCGCAAGAATTTTATCCGCAACACAGGCCATTAAATATCCACCGCTAGCCGCTATTTTATCGATAGAAACTGTTAAAGGGATACGTTTATCTTTTAGGCGTTGTAACTGTGAAGCAGCTAAACCATAAGGTGAAACCATTCCGCCACCACTTTCTAATTTTAGTACTACTTCATCTTGCGGGGTTGCTACTTGGGCGATGGCTGTAATTTCCTCTCTAAGGCTGTTGACAGCAGAGCCTTTAATATCACCTTGGAAGTTCAAAACAAAAACACGTTTTTTAAGCTGCTTGCTTTCTTTTTTAGATTTGATTTTTTTTTCTTTTGCAAATTTTTTTCGTTCCAGCTTCGTGAGTATTTCAGCATTGAGTGTATCTGCCAGTTCTTGATATTTTTTATTGAGTTTTTTAACGCAGAGTTTAAGTTTAGTTTGTTCTTTTGCTTTGCGTGCAATAGCAAATATGCCGCCCGTCAGGATTAGAATAGCCAGTACCACGGTGATTATTTTCAGCAAAAATTCGCTGTAGTGAAGGAGAAACGACATGTAAGTACCCTAGTAGTGTAATAATAGTGTGAGAAACGATGGCGTAGATTATCTAATGAAATTCACTATTTGTCATGTTATTCTACGCCAACTATCTTGCAGAACCATCGTATTCAAGTCTAACTATGGCACTAGCAGTGAATGGACTCAGCTATGAGCGTAACAAAAAATTACTTTTTACTAATTTGGCTTTCCAGGTTTGTCCAGGCGAAGCATTGCATATTATTGGACCTAATGGTGCCGGAAAAACGAGTTTATTACAGGTTTTAACAGGTCTTGTTCGTCCTTTGCATGGAGATATCCTATGGAATGATGTTTGTATTCATAATTCTCAGCTGTTTCAAAAGACTTTATTATACATTAGCCATAAGTTGGGTATGAAAGGTGTGCTTACGCCGGTTGAGAACCTTTATTTATTTTTAGTAAGGCGGGGCTTAAGGATTGGTAACCGATCAATCAATCAACTAAAACAAGCTGCCAAAGAAAATATAGTCAACGTATTAGAAAAATTGAATTTAACGCCTTATTCAGAGCGTTTGACGAATTCACTTTCAATAGGTCAGCAGCGACGTTTGGCATTAGCTAAACTCTTGTTGATTAAATCGGATTGTTGGATATTGGATGAACCTTTTACTGCCTTAGATAGTAAAGGCATTGACTTTTTTTCTTTAGTAATAAAAGAACAGTTATATCAGGGTGGGATTGTTATTTTCACAAGTCATCAAGCTTCTACTTTATCAAATATAGATATAAAAACTCTTTTTTTGGCACATGGTGGTGTTTAATACATTTTTTTTGTTAAATATAATCAGCTGTTTACGCTGCGAGTTATTAAGTGTTTGTCGCCACTACCAAGATATACTTTATCCCTTATTATTTTTAATAATAGCCGCCGTTTTATTTCCTTTAAGCATTAATGCAGACCCAATGTTATTGGAAAAAGTAGCCGCGGGTATTTTTTGGGTTATTGTTTTATTTTTGTCGGTATTAATGTTAGAACAATTGTTTCGTGAAGATTGGCAAGAGGGGGAGTTGGAACAGTTAAGCTTAACGCCAAACTATCTATTAATGACACTATTTATTAAATTAACAGTATTTAGTTTTGTGGTTGCGGTACCATTAACTGTTATGACACCGATTTTAAGTTTGGCTTTATATATCCCGCTGTCAGCATTAAAAACATTAGTGGTGAGCTTATGGTTAGGAATTCCCACGCTTATTTTTTTAGGCGGTATTGGGCGTGTATTAACATTAGGCTTGCGTCATAGTAGCTTATTAATCATTTTATTGGTGTTACCTTTTTATATTCCAGTGCTGATTTTTGCCAGTAGTGCTGTTTCATTAGTAAGTATTGGATTGGCGCCGAATGCATCTCTAGCATGGCTTGGCGTATTGATGATACTCAGTATTACTTTTTCTCCTTTTGTGATCAGTGGTGTAATACGTTTAGGAATAGTTACACACTAATTTTAGAAAATAGTAATTTTAATATTGTGTTAAGGAAAAGTAGGTGAAAATGATGCGCTTTATTTCAATTAAACATTTTGATCGTTTGGCTAGGCGTCTTATCCCTATTTTAGCCACTTTTACGATTGTTTTAATTGTATATGGCAGTATTGGTGGTTTACATTTAGCTCCGGCTGATTATCAACAAGGTGATGCCTTTCGTATTATTTATGTGCATGTCCCAAGTGCACTTTTATCTTTGCTAATTTATTTACTAACAGGAATTGCAGCGGCAATAGGATTAGTTTTTCGTATTAAGTTATTTGATATGCTTGTTTCAGGTAGTTTACTTCTAGGCGCTTGGTTTACCTTTTTAGCGTTAGTTACGGGGTGTATATGGGCAAAGCCCATGTGGGGAACTTGGTGGGTCTGGGATGCACGTTTAACTTCAGAATTAATTTTATTATTTTTATATTTAGGCGTGATTGCTTTACGTGTAGCAATTCCTGAACCTAGGATTGCTGCGCAGGCAAGTGCTGTGCTATTAATGTTGGGTTTGGTAAATCTGCCCATTATCCATTATTCTGTTTACTGGTGGAATACTTTACATCAAGGCTCCAGTATTCGTTTACTAGGACCCTCGTTGATTTCGCCGCCTATGTTATATCCACTTTTTGCAATGATATTTGCTTTTGTCACATATTATTTTCTTATTGTTTTATTACATGTGCGTTGTGAAATTTTAGAGAAAGAGACTAGATTGTATTCTTGATTCAATAATAATTTTTTTATTGGCATGGAGTTGGTCCGGGAAATGCGGGGTTTGCATAAATGGAATCATAATTTGTATCTATAATTGGTAGTTTAGATTGCCAAAATCCTGTGGATATATAATTTAATGCAGTTAAAGGTTTGTATATAATTTTTTTTTCTTTCCAGGTTTCGGGAAAATAGGAATTAATTAATAGCTGTTGAGCAAATGTTTGTGCATAAATTTGTATAAGGTCTTTAATATAGCGAATGAAAAATTCTTGTTGTAACTTAGTCTCTAGAGTTTTACAAAGCAATTCAAAGGCCATGCTTAAGGAGGAGAATGTATTACTCGCTGATTGCCATTGCGGCGTAATGAATCTAGCTTTCAAATTTTCTTCTTTCTGACATTCTTGGATCATGTTTTTTACAATATCATAGAAATCCTTTTTTTGTAGTGAGCATTTTAAGTCTTTGAAATATTGAACAAATGTTTCTAGCCAGAATTGATTTAAGTTTTTGTTGGGTTGTTCTTTTGCTTGTCTCTTAAATAATGACCAAAAATTCTTAAATCTTGTTTCTAGAAATACTTCGAGTTTCTCTTGGTGTGCATAATCACATGCGTGTGTTTTTGCTAACAAAATACTTAGTAATTTAATAAAATTGGTATCAGTGATGCAATGGTGTAATTTGTTTTTTGTTTTATTGATTTTTCTGTGCTCACTGGCCAATTTCAAGCCACAGCGCGTGATGCCGCCTGAACATTCATTCAAAATAGGCACGGGAATAAAATAAAATAAGTAGGAAAATAAGCTGGCTAATTTAGTAAGTTTATTTTTTGAAAACACAAAATTTTGCCCTTGATCGGTATCGATAAGTTGGTAAGTTTGTATTTTTCCAGCTAATTTATTGTAAAAAAAATGATAGGCACGATAGGTGCAATACTTAGATTCATCACTCACATCGTCAATAAATTTTTCATAAAGTAAATCAACTTTATTGCTTTTTAAATAAATGCGTAAAAATGAAGCTAGCTTCATTTTTAATTGGATTTCTGCTAATGACGGGTTTGTATAAAAAAACAGATTTGTGTTTTCCAGTTCGGAATTAAATTTTTTTATTCGTTTATAAGATATTTTTTTTCTTAAGCTAGGCTTAATTTTTTTATTTTTTTTTACTGACGCTATAATTTTTTTACTTTTTAAAATAACTGGAATTGTTTCTTTATCCTCGTGGTTTAAATGTAATAACAATTTATTTAATTTTCTCATTTGATAATTCCTTATTTATTTTTTTTTATGTTTTATACATATTAACATTAAATAATTTTTTTTAAAAAATATTTATTTAATATCGGCTCAGGCCAAAATAGTTTCATTTACTTCCATGCTCTGTCATCTTACGGTGGAAATTTTTGAGGGAGTTACGATCCTCCCTTTGAATGACGGAAATCAGCTTAGCTTTTACCCGTCATGTGATCGGATATACGTTCGTCGTAAATTTGAAGGATTCGCAATTTCAAGTACGAGCGGTATAACTTAAGGAAAATTGAGGGTAAACTAGGGCGTGTCGTCATTTGGCACGATGATGGTCATAAAGCGTGTTTTTTCGAGTCGCGTAACGGAGCATACTTAGCGTATGCGAGTAACGAAACACAGAAAAAACACGCTTTATGCCTCATCCGCGCTGAATGACGATATACCCTAATGATTTTTACTTTACGATATTAAATTATGAAGTTGCTTAATTTTGAAGTGGGCTTAGATAAACCTTTTTTTTTGATAGCAGGCCCTTGTGTAGTTGAGAGCGAAGAGCTGGCAATGAATACGGCGAGAGAACTCAAGGAAATAACGCAGCGGCTAAATATTCCTTTTATTTATAAATCCTCTTTTGATAAGGCTAATCGTTCTTCAAGTCAGAGTTTTCGCGGTTTGGGTTTAGAAGAAGGATTGCGTATTTTAGCAAAAGTTAAAAAAGAGGTGGGTGTGCCCATTCTTACCGATGTGCATGATGATACGCCTTTAGATAAGGTTGCTGCCGTTGTTGATATTTTACAGACACCGGCATTTTTATGCCGACAAACTAACTTTATTCAAAAAGTGGTAATGCAGGGTTTACCGGTTAATATTAAAAAAGGTCAATTTCTTTCACCTTGGGAAATGAAAAACGTGGTAGAAAAGGCGAAGGCAGTCAGTAAGGAATTAATCATGGTTTGTGAACGCGGTGTTTCTTTTGGATACAATAATCTTGTTTCAGATATGCGTTCGCTTGCTGTAATGCGCGAAACAGGATGCCCTGTCGTTTTTGACGCGACGCATTCCGTACAATTGCCAGGAAAAGAAGGAGGACGATCCGGTGGTCAACGGGAGTTTGTGCCGGTTTTAGCACGTGCAGCGGTCGCGGTGGGGATTTCTGGACTTTTTATGGAAACACATCCTAAGCCGGAAGAAGCTTTGAGTGATGGGCCTAATTCCTGGCCTTTAGCCAAAATGGAAGAATTATTGAAGACCTTGAAAGGTTTAGATGAGCTTGTTAAAAAAACAACACTGCTAGAAACTATTTAGAAATATAGGTTACCCATATGTCAAAAATTAAATCCATCACAGCTTATGAAATTTTAGATTCGCGTGGGAATCCAACCATTGAAGCAGAGATAAGTTTGGACACGGGGGTTAAAGCAAGTGCCTGTGTTCCTTCCGGTGCGTCTACCGGTTCGGCCGAAGCATTGGAGTTACGGGATGCAGATCCGAAACGTTATGGCGGCAAAGGTGTATTAAGAGCGGTAGAACATGTGAATACAACAATCCGAAAACACCTAGTCGGAAAAGAAGTCGATGATCAAGCAAGTTTGGATAAAGAAATGATTCAGCTAGATGGCTCGCCTAATAAGAAAAATTTAGGGGCCAATGCAATTTTGTCTGTTTCTTTAGCGATTGCTAAAACAGCTGCTTTAAACCGAGGTGAAGATTTATATGAATATTTTGCTAGACTAATAGGACATAAGCCGGCTGGGCAATTTATTTTGCCTGTACCCATGATGAATATTATTAATGGGGGTATGCATGCCGATAATGATCTGGCTATTCAAGAGTTTATGGTGTTACCGATAGGCGCCTCTTCTTTTAGCGAGGCATTACGTGCTGGCGTAGAAATTTTCCATACATTAAAGAGCTATCTTAAACAAAAAGGGTTTAATACAAATGTGGGCGATGAAGGTGGATTTGCCCCCAATTTACGATCCCATAATGAAGCGCTAGAGTGTATTTTAGTGGCAATTGAAAAAGCGGGATATAAAGCGGGTAAAGATATTTATATAGGTTTGGATGCGGCAAGTACAGAGTTTTATAAAAACGGAGAATATTGTTTCGAAGGTCAAAAATTAAATAGTGAAAAATGGGTTTCTTATTTAGAGGGGTTAGCAAACCAATATCCAATTGTTAGCATAGAAGATGGCATGGCAGAGGATGATAAAGAAGGATGGGAACAACTAACCCAGCGGCTTGGAAAAAAACTGCAATTGGTAGGCGATGATTTATTTGTTACTAATCCTGAGCTATTTAAAAAAGGTATTGAAAATCACTTGGCCAACGCTATTCTGATTAAGTTTAATCAAATTGGCACTTTAACGGAAACATTGCAAACTATCGCTATTGCAAAAGAAAATAATTATGCGGCTATCATCTCGCATCGCTCAGGAGAAACAGAAGATACGACGATTGCAGATTTAGCTGTTGGAACAGGGGTTGGTCAGATAAAAACGGGTTCTACTTGTCGTACGGATCGTACGGCTAAATATAATCGTTTATTACGTATTGAAACCAAACTTAAAAATAAAGCTATTTATGCCGGACGTTCAGTTTTTTCTAAATTTTTAACGCATTAAACCCATGAAACCGTTTATTGTTGTATTAACAATACTTTTTTTAGCGTTGCAGTATAAGCTATGGTTTGAGCCTGACGGTCTTTGGCGCGTACAGCGCCTTAAACAAGAAATAACGAAACAAACGAAACAAAATTTGCAATTAAGTCACCGAAATGAGGCGCTAGTTGCTGAAATTAAGGATCTTAAAGTGGGTCAAACGGCTCTAGAGGCGCATGCACGGAGTGATTTAAATATGATAAAGCCAGACGAGCTATTTTATTTGGTTGTAGACAAAGATAAAAAAAATAAATCGAGTTAAAGTTTAACGGGTTTCCAAATGCGAGTAATCGGAGCTAAGCTAATAACCTTTAGATTGTGTAAAGGAGGAAAATCTAAAGAAGCTTCAGAATTAATAACATAGAGATCAAAATGATTTATAGAATGACCAATTCTAACGCGTCGAACGATTAGTTTGCTATTTTCGATTTCAACAATACAGTCCATACTATTCGCAAGCTGCATATTTTCACCAGCCAGTTTTTTTCCAGCAACGACATCTCCTTTACAATAAATAGGGATCATACCTTCGTCTTCAATGTGGTAAAAAAGATTATCTGGGTGGATTGTTTGAAATAAGTTGAGTTCTTCTTTAATTTGTTCATCCGAATAGACAGGATTTTCTTCTTGAATTAGTTGTGGGGTCGATTCAAGCGAATAATAATTGATTTTAGAAAGCTTATTTGGGTTTGTAATTTTAGGTTGTGCGCCTAATCCAGATAACAACCATATTGATGAGCATTCAATACCTTCTTCCCGCATTGCTTGGCTTACTTTTTTTGCGCCTCGTTCTGTGATGCTGCTATAACCTTGTTCCCAATAGTTAATAGTGGTTAACCCTATATTGCAGTGTTCTGCAAATTCTTTCATTGAAAGGCGCGCCATTTTACGTAAGAACTTAAGGCGATGAGCGCGTCCTTGAACTTCGACTTTTAATGAAGTTTTAGTTTTGTTTTTTTCTTTGTGTGTGTTGTTAATTTTTTTATCCATTAATAATAATTACCAAATTTGACATAAAATGTCTGTTTAGATAAACTAGAATCTATACTTAAGATAGGAGACTGAAAAGAAGTTAATAATCGAATTATCATACTGGTTTATGCATTTGTGCTGTTTTAATTTGGACTATTCTAAAATTAATAAGTTTTTTTCTTTTGGAAAAATCTGCGTTAAAAAAATAATCCAGTTAAAGCTTAAGCAAGTAAACTTTTGAAAACTCTATACAGCTTTGCAATGGGTTATAAGTTTCAAAAACTATTAACTATCACAATCAATAAACCAGGGTGTTATTTAAGTCGAAACCCCTACTATAACCAATATCCTTCCTAGAGTGGATAGTCTATATCCATTTTCCAAAAAAGGGTATTCATATACTAAAAAAATAAATGGATATTTGAAGATTTCCCTTACTTTACTTTGTGATAATCCTAACCCGCCAAACCCCATAAAGGGGGACAGCGACAAAGGTGCTTCAACACCCTGTTGCTGTCTGGCCAAAAATCGGAAACAAGCCCGACTATGGTTGAATGCAGTCTACATCGATCATGCAATCGATTCAAATTAACCCCAATTTACAATGGGATTATATATAACCTCACAACATATATCAGGTTAATAACGTTTTCTTATTCCTTTAACCTAGAAAGATATTTATATAAAAAAAAGGCGTACCCGAAAGTACGCCCCCGCGCTTCTAAAGTAAAAACACTACTTCAGAAGTGCTCACCACTGTCAACGAAAGGGGTTGACCATGGCTAATGAAAGAATATCTTTAATAAAGGTTAAGCGCAATTTCATCAATCTTGAAGAATCTTATTACACGACGGCAGCTCATTTTAGTTTGCTTAATAATGGTGTTAGTAATCCCAACAAAGAAGAAATATTAGAATGTAAAAAATATCTTAATCATACCTATTTAGGGCTATACATTCTTTTAGAAAAGCCACTAACCAATCGACAAATAGATATTCTTTATAGAGCATCCTGTGGGGAAGAAGTAAGTGAAACGGCTACTCACCTTAATATTTCTGTAAATAGAGTTATAGAAATACGTAAAGAGGTATTCAGAAGGCTTAACGCAAATAACGCTAACCAAGCGCTTTATAGAGCAACCTGCGCTGGATATCTTCCTGCTTATAGTAAGGAGCCTTCCACATTAAAAAAACGAATAACAGAGGAATTTGAAAATGCCTCTGCCTAAGAAATTTCCAGTTCCCATCAACCGAGGAAATGTCAGTATGTCCAAAAATAATAAGAAAAAAAACAAAGCCATTGAAAAATCCCTTGCACAGCTTTTAAGGCAATTAAAAGAAGCCAAGATAGAGGA
>JAZJZD010000013.1:0-46962 GCA_040390025.1 Pseudomonadota bacterium
ATTCGTTCCGAATGAGCATCCCAGAGCCAAAATGATAATTCAAATTATCATTAATGATGCAAATTTTGTCAAACTCATCCAATGATTGGATGAGAGTATCTACTGCTTCTTCGATGGTTTGAGGTTTCTTTAAATCTTCAATATTCATTATTTTTGTTCCTTATTTTGTTTTTTGTTTCGTATATAAGGCGCAAGCAAAATCCTAGTTCTGAGTAGTGTTTAGATGTTATTACAATCACTATGGCGTTGGGCTGTCAAACAATTAGTACCAGTTAGTACAACACCTAATTTAGATGCTGAACTTTTATTAGCCACTTATTTAGGACTTACGCGCGCGCAGCTTTATAGTCAGCCTCGTTCTGCAACATTATCCGCCCAACAACAACAGTTTATACAAGCGTTGGTAGAGCGCCGCAAAGCCGGAGAACCCATAGCCTATTTGCTCGGACAGCAAGAGTTTTGGTCATTATTATTGGAAGTAAATCCTAGCGTGCTTATTCCACGTCCGGAAACCGAATTATTAGTTGAACAAGTACTTGCAAATACGAGCAATGAAGAAAGAAGAGTAGCTGATTTAGGAACGGGTTCGGGTGCAATTGCTTTAGCGTTAGCGACTGAAAGGCCTGCTTGGCAACTTGTTGCGACTGACTATTCGAATGATGCGTTGCAACTAGCCGAGCGGAATAGGCAGCGCTATAACATAAAAAATATTGAATTGCGTCAGGGAGATTGGTGCAATGCTTTTTACAGAGGAGAATGTTTCGATGTAATCGTGAGTAATCCACCTTATCTTGCTAGTAGCGATCCTCATTTTCAATCAGAATTGAGTTTATCTTTTGAACCAAAAAGTGCTTTAATTGCGGGTGAAAATGGCTTACAACACTTAGAAACAATCATTCGTCAATCGCGTTGTTATCTTGTAGCTGGCGGGGTTTTATTTTTAGAACATGGCTACGAACAAGCGGCGCTTGTTAAGCAATTTTTTTTAAATTATGGGTACCATACCCTATTACAACATAAAGATTTAGCCGGTCATAAACGAGTTACGAGTGGAAAATGGCATTAATTGAAAAAATGATCTATAAATCATTAATAAAAAGAAAATGTGTGGCATAGCTTTAAGAATTAGAAGTGATTGCCATGCGGAATTATTTTTGGTATAGATGTGTTTGGTTTTTTAAGAGTGCCAATTCCGGCAAAATTGTAAATTCTCAAGGAGAACTTTTATGGCAGTGAAGAAAACAGCTGCAGGTAAGCGACGTAAACGCCGCATTACTGCAAAGTCCGTGGTGACTGCACGTAAAAAAATTAAAAAGCCAAGAAAAAAAAGAGCGACAGCAAAAAGAGCTACCAAGACAGGTCGAAAACCTAAACCTAAAACTAAAGCAGGTGCAAAAAAAACCACCACTAAACGTCGTCCCAAACGTATAAAGCGCAGAAAGACAAGAGCAAAAGTAGGAAAAGGGAAAACAGCGACACGTGGAAGAAAGCCTGGAAGAAAGGCTGCGGTAAAAAAAAAGCCTAGTAAAAGCAAAACCTCGAAAAAAACGTCGCCTTCGCGTGTTAAAGCCAATAGAAAACCTAGAGCTATAAAAAACACAATAAGCAAAAGTTCAGAGGCGACGGAAGCTATTCGAGCAACCTCTAGAAAAAAACAAAGGCAAGTAAAGTCTGATTCCCAGGCGCTACCTATAAAACAACAACCATCATTAGAAACTAAAATGGCAGAATCAAAAAAACCTAAAAAACGAGTAGAAAAACAAGTTTCCTTACCAGAAACAAGGCTAGAATCGGTAACAGAAATCGATTTAAATATAGCGCCTTATAAGGAACGGCCTGGGGAAGACTACATGAGTGCAGACCAACAATCGCACTTTCGTCGATTATTACTGCAACGAAAACGCATGCTGTTGGAAGATATGGGACGAACAGTACATCATTTGCAAGATGAGGGCACTGCTTTGCCCGATATGAGTGATCGTGCGACTCAAGAAGAGGAATTTAACTTAGAACTCCGAGCTCGCGACCGTGAGCGAAAATTAATCAAGAAAATTGAACATGCATTACAGCAGCTTGATGAAGGTCATTATGGCTACTGTGATTCCTGTGGCGTTGAAATTGGTATTCGTCGCTTAGAAGCGCGACCAACGGCAGCCTTATGCATTGATTGTAAAACCTTGGATGAAATTAGAGAAAAGCAAATGGGCGGTTAGTTTTTATACCCAAGGGGCGGTAGAATACCCGCCCGGCGGGGACTCTTTCATCTATGTCGAATTCATTACACCAACTTTATAAATCTTCTCTCGTTTTATTAACTGATTTTTATCAACTGACAATGGCTTATGGCTATTGGAAGAATAAGATTCATGAACGAGAAGCGGTTTTTTATCATAGTATTCGTAAAGCTCCTTTTAAAGGTGGATATGCAATTTGTGCAGGATTAGGCACGCTGATTGAATTTCTGGAGGGTTTCGGGTTTTCTAAAGAAGACATTGATTACCTTTCTGAATTAAGGGATAGTCAAGGTAAAGTTTTATTCCATAAAGATTTTTTAGATTATTTAAGCCACCTTAAATTTAGTTGCGATATCGATGCGATAGAAGAAGGTTCTGTCGTTTTTCCGCATGAACCTTTAGTACGTGTTAAAGGACCTCTTTTACAATGTCAGTTGCTTGAGAGTATCCTACTAAACATCATAAATTTTCAAACCTTAATAGCAACCAGCGCCGCACGAATTGTCCAAGCAACGCGTGAAGAACCTGTGCTTGAATTTGGTTTGCGTAGAGCACAGGGATTTGATGGTGGATTAATGGCAAGTCGTGCGGCGTATATTGGCGGATGTGTTGCTACCTCGAATGTGTTAGCCGGAAAATTATTCGGTATTCCCGTACGCGGTACGCATGCGCATAGTTGGGTTTTATGTTTTAATTCTGAATTAGATGCATTTCGCGCTTACGCAAAAGCGATGCCTGATCGCTGTATTTTTTTAGTAGATACGTATAACACCCTACAAGGTGTAGAAAATGCTATAAAGATTGCTGATGAATTAAAGCCAGAAGGATTTCAGTTAGCTGGGATTCGTTTAGACTCCGGTGATTTAGCGTATTTAAGTAAAGAAGCTCGAAAGCGTTTAGATGCAGCGGGTTACAAGGATGCTTGTATTGTCGGTAGTAATGATCTTAATCCGTTGGTTATCACTAGCTTAAAAGAACAAGAAGCTAAAATAAATGTGTGGGGCGTTGGCACACGGTTAATTACGGCATTTGAGCAGCCGGCTTTAGATGGAGTCTATAAACTCAGTGCGATTCGATCTTTGCAGGGTGAATGGGAATATAAAGTAAAGCTGTCGGAACAAACGATTAAAATCTCAACGCCGGGAATTTTAGCTGCCCGTCGTTTTTATTTTGACAGCAATTATGAGCATGCTATGGCGGATGCTATTTACGATGAACTGTTAGGTATTCCCGAAGAATGTACCATTATTGATCCGGCAGATGCGACGAGGCGTCGACTATTTGCTCCGGGGACGCCTTATCGTGAGTTACTGCAGCCTATATTTAGGAAAGGTCAATTGCTTTATAAAAGACCTTTATTACAAGAAATCCAGAAAAAAACACAAGAGGAACTAAAACAATTTGATGAAAGTATTCGCCGAATTTTAAACCCCCATGTTTATCCAGCCGGGTTAGAAAAAAATCTCTATCAATCAAAACAGGAACTTATTTTAAAAGCCAAAGGTCTTTTAAAATAGTGCAAATAAATATTAGATCTCGAAAAAATATTTAAGGGCGTGTTAAAAAACACGGGCCCGAGCAAGAAAATGGCTAAGCTTCTTCCTGTTCAAGTCCTTGTTTAGAAAGACTTAATATCTCTTGGATAGTTTTCTGATCTAACCCTTTAGAACGCATAACTTTTTCAATCGAGTTTACGGCCTTTTGAAAGCCTTGTTCTCGGCCTTGTTCCCGGCCTTGTTCCCGGCCTTCCTCTAAGCCTTGTCGTAGACCCTTTTCTCGGCCCAACCTTTCAAAACTCGTTATGTAACTCATATTTTTTTCCTCTTCTAATTCATGGACTTTAGACTTATATTCTAGCTCTAAATCTTCGGGTAATACTAATGCCCAGTCTATCACTTTGAGCAAATTTATTACATAATTTCGGTCATACCCTTTTTCATAGAGTGGGCGTGTCAAACTAAACTTCATTTGACAGCGAGTTTCTAGATTCTTTTTTGTTTCTATAAAGGCCAAATGGACCAAAACCACTGTAGCAAAGGGGTTATTAGATTTGCTCAGTGCCTGTTTTTTATTTTGATAATCAAGTAATTTGTTGGTTTGAAAGTTAAAATTTATAACAGAAAAACCAAAAACTTCTTTTTGATAATTTTTTGGATGCCAGTTACGATTATCATCCGTTAAAATAGCCAAAGTTAAAATAGATTGATCGCGCTTTGCGAAAAGCTTACAGTAGTATTGAAATAGGCGCTTAGAGAATGCCTCTTCTTTTTTACCTTGAATTTCGATATGGATCAATATAACTTCTTCTTGCCCCTCTAAGGTTTTAACTTTAAATAATTTATCAACAAATCGCTTTCCTATCATAGCATCCGTGGTGATAGCCTGAAGTTCTTTATCAAGAGTTTCATAGCCAGCAGCCCAATCAATCTTTTCTGCTATTTCAAGATAGAAAAGCTCCATAAACGCTTGAAAATAAGCATCTAGCATGTCCTTCCATGCAGAATCTTGGTTTGATCTTCGCGACTTTTTTCTAGACATTTTTATTCTTCTTTCGTGTTATTCTTAATAGTGGTAAGTCTAACTTATTAGCTATCTAAAAAGATATACATTTATCTTTTTGATTAAATTATTGAATTTTATTACCTCAACTTAATATTAGAAATTGATATTAGAAAGCTTTTATAATTTTAAATAAGTTACAGGCTAAAAATTTTATTTGGGTATTTTTATGAAAAAAGCACTGATTTTAGTGGACTTACAAAATGATTTTATGCCGACAGGCGCTTTACCGGTACCGCAGGGTGATGAAGTGATTACGCCAGCAAATGCCTTACAAGATTATTTTGAATGTATTATAGCTACTCAAGATTGGCATCCTAGCAATCATGGCAGTTTTGCGGCGAATCATCCGAATAAATTACCAGGGGAATGCATTGAATTAGCGGGTCTGCCGCAAATTTTATGGTCAATTCATTGTGTGCAAGGAACAAAAGGTGCTGAGTTTGTAGCCACACTTAAGACGAACCGTATAACGAAGGTGTTTCAGAAAGGTTCTGATCCTACTATGGATAGCTATAGTGCTTTTTTTGATAATGGCCATAGAAAATCAACGGGTTTGGGCGATTATTTAACGATTCATCAGATAAGTGATGTGTATATCATGGGGTTAGCACTCGATTATTGCGTTAAATATACGGTATTGGATGCATGTCCTAATTTTAAAACTTATCTTATTCAGGATGCTTGTCGAGGTGTTAATCTAAATAGTGAAGATAGTGCTATGGCTATTCAAGACATGCAAAAAGCCGGCGCCCATATTGTGCAAAGTACTGATGTTTTTAGAAGTTTTACTCCCATTCCCTAAGTATTTTTTCTATTCTTTTAAACGCTTTATTTCGTATTCCTAATTTCAAGAGTAAATAGATAAATGACTTAATCTTGATTTTGTTTGATATGGTGGTAATTTTTCTAGTAATTTGCGTAAAACATTAGGTAAATTAAGATAAAAAAAATAAGGAAGTTTTTATGGCTAAGGATCCCATCCTAGCAGAAAAATTTTTTTCAAACGATCCAGGAAATAACCAAGCGATAAAAAATGAAGAAACGCTGGATTTATTGATAAAACGTAAATTGTATCCAAATTTATCCGCGGATATGAATCCCGTTTATTATCAAGGTTCGCATGCATTATACGAATTAATTGCTTTTATTGATAAGCCGGAATATACGATACTCCAGCAAGAATTAGCACTTACCCTTGAAAAAATTAAATCATGGGGAGAGCACCATGATATAGAAGGGACGGAGACCTTAATAACGTTTAAACAAAAATTAGTAACTCCTTCCGATAGCGTTACTTTGCTTTACGCCGATGGGAAAAAATTTTTAGAAACAATAGCCGTATTATTGGAAGATGCACAGATCAGTTTGCAAAACCGAAAAACTATTCTTACCAACTTACTTGCTGATAAGGAATTAGAAAAATGTATTAATGGCTGTTATTCACGGATTGCAAACGCTGCGGCTCATTTACAAGAAAGTTTAGAGGGTAATCAGAACGTTCAACATTGGATTCGATCTTTTGTTACGGATAAGGCTCGCAAAGTGGCAACCCAACGTCCTTTTGCCATGCCGGACTCTTATCAGGGTTTGCTTTGTAAAGCGTCTGATTGCTCTGAACTTCAGCATGGTTTACATGCCAATAATTATTTAGCGCTAGAAGCTAAAAAGCATGGCTTCCCAATTGATAATGCGCTTGATCAAGGTGCTATTGAATTGGGTAGAGGAATAGCGAAAGACATTAAAGCAACGATCGTAGCGCGTTATATTACGCAGCTTGAAAAAGAGATAACTGCAAAAAATTTAGTTAATTTTCTGAGTGATAAACTACATGAAAATTTTCAGGATGTGATGTCGAGTGATTTAGATTATACCGACAAAATGGATAAAATCGTCAATAAACTCAATATATTGGGTGAAGATCCTTGGTTTACATCGAAAAAGGTAGGACTTAACGAAATAATTTCTGAGGAGGGTCGTTTAAAAGCGAGTGAGTATTTAAAGATAACCGTTACCGAACGTTTGATACAGCGAGGTTTATTGAATGCGGAGAGTATACAAACCTTAAAGTTAGGCAGTGAGGCTTTACCTTATCGGAGATTTTCTGCGGCAATAGAATTGACATGGTTTTTGGTTGATGGGGAAAGAAAGCCTTTTTTATCTATGTTTGAGGAAGAGCGTTTTTACGAACGTAACTATTTTCAACCAAAGTATAGTCGTATTGTCACATCAAACTCTTTTTCCTATAGTTCTTTTATTAGATCAACCGAAGACTTGTTACTTGTAGTAAAAAACAGTCCTAAAAAAGAGTTTGAATCTTTTTTAGTGTGGGTTTCTATGGGGCATGCTGTATCGCTTATTAAAACGAGTGATTCACCAAAGCTGTTTGTGGAATTGTTAAGTAGCTTAGCCGATAAAAATGAAAAAGCATTATTTCTACGTAGCTGTGGCGATCAATTTATTCATAATAGGTTGAGTGAAGGGATATTTAGAGCCGATTTTACCATGCAATTTCCTGAATTAAAGCTGGACTATGTAACAGACAATTCTTATTTCGTTGCCAGGCAGGAGGGTTTAAGTATTACTAAAGCATTAATCACAGAACTTATTGGAAGTGGGTTTATAAATTTTAATGGATTTAATTTTTATGAAGTCAGGCACTTAGCTTACTTAGATGGGATTAGTTTTTCTAAACTTAGTTTAAAAGATGCTAGTTTTTTTCAGTCTATGAAGTTTGTGCTATTTGATGAGGCAGAACTTACAGGGACAAAATTTTGGCGGAGTTTAAGCTATGTATCGTTTGAAAATACAGATTTAAGAAGCACTATGTTCTGGACATTAGTAGGTGCTAAATATTCATCGCTTTCCTTACAGGGTGCTTTATTGTCTACCCAATCCTTTAATAACTTACGGTCTGCCCATGTTTTAGATTTCACCGGGGCAGATCTACGGGCGGTAGATTTTCAACAGCCGAATATCAAAAATCGTTTGCAAGATCTCGATTTTTCTAAAGCCAATTTAGCAGGCGTCGATCTCAGTAAATTCGATATGAAAAATTTAAAGTTATTGGGAGCTAACTTAGCGAACACTAATCTACGTGGTTCTGATCTTTGTGTAACTGATATCAATGCTGAAACTAATTTTAAAAGGAGCCAGTTGTCTTTAGTTTCGTTGGTTGCTCTCTATGAGAAAGGTATTAAAATATTTGATAGATGTAAAATTGCCATTGATAGTAAAACGTATAAATATCCTGATCCGATAATTTTTCATGAAACAAGTTTTAAAAAAGCACACTTTATCGGTCCAGCATTTAAAGTCAATTTTATAGAATCAGATTTAACAGAAGCAATTTTTAGTCCAAGTGTTGCTTCTCTTGCTTTAGCAGATACCGAAGAGTCGGTAATGCATCTTTCAATTCAAGCTAAAAAATCTTCTCTTGATAAAACTACATTTCGTAATGTTAAATTTTTTGAAGAAGTTGAATTTTCAGCGTCATCACTTAAAAACATCGTATTTAATCGGGTAGAAATGGATTCTGCACTATTATTTGTGTTTTATGAATTGGGAAATCGTAATTTTAAAGGTGTAAACGATTTAAAAGGTGAAATTCCCAAAAAGTTACTGCCTTTTCCTGTATTGGATGCGGAGTTAAATAAGCAGACTTTCCTACATCTCTACCGGAAAGGACTACGAGATTTTAGAGGCAGTAATTTGAATAGCTTTTATTTGGGTCAGGTACTTATAGAACAAGTTATCTCTGAAATTGATCTCAAGCTAGAAGGCGCACTCTATAAACCTTTTGCTTTGGGATGCGGCCTACGTCAGAAAAGAGCAAGAGGGTTTACAAATACTGATGCAACTTGTGCTGTTTATTTTCTTTTTCAAAGTAAAAAAAATGTAGACAAAAGGCTCATATTGAAAGGTGGAATAGATTCTATTGCTAGGTCAGAAGAGCAAAGACGGTTTGTAGTAAGAGAGCATGTTCTGGGAACAAAAGCGCTTTTTACATTGGAGCAACAAGTGACTCAGGTAAATTTTTATTGGGGTTATCGACCAGAGGAATCGGATCTTACCAACGCACTGATTTTTACCAGAGAAAGCGTAGCCTACTCCGTAAGAAGCAGGTTAAGTGTTAACTATCGTATTTACCAACGGTATCCTGACCATACAGTCCTCACAACATTTAGTCAAAGCTTACATATGGATGGATTTAGAGATATTACTGTGAACTATTATTGTCAAGGATATCAGGCCTGTTTGATTCTCCTAAAAAACGGTGTTTCATCTATAGAAACGAAATCGCACCTCCGTTTAGACTTAGAGTTTCGCAAAATTTTAGATAATGTAAAAATTAGCCCACGTAATCCTACGCTTTTAAAAAATGAAAACTATCGTGCCCGTTTGCGTCGTATTGGTATGGAAGTTAGGCTAAAGACAGGACAGGGTTTTCGAGCAGGCGTGCGTCAGGGTGCGCATTATGAGATTGGAGCCGGTGTAGTACATATTATTAGCCAATGGCTTGCTAATCGAGGTTCGGAATCTAAAAATGTGGATGCAGAAACTCAGAAAGCACTCGCCCTATTAGCTAGAAAGGTTACATTTGAAGTTGGTGAAGAAAGAGGTGCAAGTGAGAGGCAAATGGAAATAGTATTGCATGTAACCAAACAGTGCATCGCTCGCGGAGAATGCTCAAACGCAGATCTGGTCATTAAGGATGTTATGGATTCTATGTATAGGATACGATCAGATCTGATGATTGGTAATGGGTATATTTGGAAGAAAATCAAAGAATTTTTTACGAATATCGGTGTTTATCTATCAGATAAGTTTGATGATCTTAACAAATTTTTTAATCAAAGCATAAATTGGTCGCTTATTCATAGAAATCATCACCGTTGGGCTCCTCCAATTGGTTTATTTCCGTTGCGTAGAAGAACAGAGAAAAGAAACATAGTTACTTGGTATGAATCTCCTCTTTTAGTTCGACTGATTAGGGAAATTGAGGCTGGATTTGAAGCTTTAGACTATAATTTACAGCTGGATAGTTCCTTCACGGAAGAGGAGTTAGTAGGTTTTTTATATGATCTTTGGCAAGCCTTAGCAAGTCGCGGTATTACTGCTTCTTCTTCGCATGAATCTATTTTAAGCTTGCTTGAGAGTAGTGAATTTACTGAGCAAGCCTTCAATATATCGCTAGAAAATTCATTTTTTATAGAACCACCCTTCGTTGAGCTACCTGTAAATGCTAGCCAACCGGCTGGCTCTTCACGTCAAAAACGTGCCGTAAATGTAAAAGTCGAGCAAGATATACCGCAAACTCCCCATCGTGAGATGAAGCACTTGGAAATGCGGAGCCATATTTCCAAGTACAATGAGTATAGATATGAGATGGATGAGATAGAGGAAAAAGCGCAGGCTTATCTGGGTAAGTATGAACCTGTAGAACGCCGTATGAATAAGCGTAAAAATAAGTCATGGCTTCCTTCTTATTTTTTACCACAGATAAATCAGTCAACTAGACATTCAAGTCGGCCAAACCGGCGTTTAACTAAGCAACAACCGATTCGAGAAGAAATAAGACAAGTTAATCGCAAAGAGGCATATAAGGTGGGCTCTCTAGATCGCAATCAGAGTTTTTATAATAGCGCTGGAAGTAGTTTGTACTTTAAGTCAGTGAAGCCCAAGCAATTAACCACTTACCAGCAAAGTGAAGTTGTGAATAATCAAGCGGCCAATATAAAAATGAATCAACACTTAGCTTTAACCAGTAAGCCAGTAGGTTTACCTACACTATTTAAAACAGTACAGAATAGACAGCAGAAGAAATATTTAGGCTGGGATACACGAAGGGCTATACTAAATAGTACACGAACAGACAACTACCGCTTTTATAGTCCGGTTAGAACAGGAATATCGTGTGTGACGGCAAGTAGCGATATACCGAGTACACTTTTTGTTTTAGATGTATGGATACGAAGTAAGACACAAAATCCATATCGCCCTCCTGTAGTGAAAAAAAGAGGGCGTTTGTATAAACGGGTAGAAAGACTGCTAGAAAAAACAAGGAAACCCGGTTTTTAGTTATGGCACATCCACAAATTAATAAGAATTAAGCGTTTCCTAAAGGGAAGGCAATGACTTCATTAATCGTATTTTTTTTTGCCGCTAACATGATTAGACGATCAACTCCGAGTGCTACGCCGGCACAATCAGGAAAGCCATGCGCTAATGCGGCTAACAGGTGTTCGTCAATAGGCACTGCAGCATAACCCATTTTTTCGCGCTGGGTTAAGTCGTTCATAAAGCGTTGTCGCTGCTCTTGGCTAGCGTTGAGCTCATGGAAACCATTAGCTAACTCAAGTCCTTGTACATAAACCTCAAAGCGTTCAGCAAGTGGCGGATTTCCTGGACGTATTTTTGCTAAAGCTGCTTGTGAAGCCGGAAAATCATAAATAAATACCGGATAGTCCGGTAATTTTGGTTCAATACAGTGTGTCATCAGTAGGTTTAGCCAATCATCTCGTTCCATGGTAGATAAATGGTCTGTGGTGACGTTACAACGCTGAGCAGCCAGTTTTAATACATCAAGGGAAGCATGATGCGGGTCGATATTAAGAAAGTTTTTAAAAAGTTCAAAATAAGTAAAACGTTGTGCCGATTTATAATCAAGTAGTGTCGCTAGTAGTTCTTCCATCTCATCCATCAGATCGTGATGGTTAAAACCCGGCCGATACCATTCTAACATCGTAAATTCTGGGTTATGTACACGACCAGATTCACCTTGATTACGAAAGGCTTTACAGATTTGATAAATAGGCCCGCTGTCAGCGGCTAATAAACGCTTCATTGCAAATTCAGGCGAGGTTTGCAGATAGAGTGTTTTTTTATGATGAGGGTTTGCAAAATAATATTCAGTTTGAAAGCTATGTAAATGTTTGTCGGTTACTGTCGCTTGCGAAAGTAAGGGTGTTTCGACTTCTAAGATGTGTTTTTTTGCAAAAAACTGGCGTATACGCGCTAAAATGTTGGCACGTAAATGTAATAATTCAAGTGATGCGCTAGGTTGCCAAGCGCTATTAAATTCCTGCATTTTCATCGGCTCGTTGGTCAGTCATAATTAAGCGTTTATATTCTCGTTCAGTGATAAGGCCCGCATCAAATTTGCGTTTTGCATCTAAGGACATGGGTTGCCCATGGTCTTTGAGTAAACGCCGTGTGATGGCACTGATATTTTCAAGTTTGGAGTCGAGTAGTTGGTCACGTAATTTTTCGTCAAAGATTAAAAATTCACGTAAAGCGACGCGTTTTCCATCGATAGTTGGAACCAATTGCTGCCAAATAACCACACGAATGGTTTCGATGATATCAATCATGCGACCATGTGCTTCGTCAGCAGGAAACGAATTAACTAATCGTCGTAATGTTTCAGCAACCCCATTACTATGCAGTGTGGTATATACCGGATGTCCCGTTAATGCGGCCTCGATAGCCGCACCTATTGTTTCGGGGTCACGTGCTTCACCGACTAAGATAAGGCGAGGTTTACGACGTAGTGCATTACGTACGCCCGCCGCAAAAGAAGGTAAATGCCTTGGAATTTCAGATTGGCTGACAACAGCACTTGGCATATCGATAGCGTCATAAACAAATTCGATAGGCGCTTCATAGGTGAGAATCTTACGATGGCTATCTTCTTTTTCGGCAAGATCACGAATAATAGCGGCTAATAGCGTACTTTTTCCCGAGCCCGTTGAGCCTGTGACGTAAACGATTCCTTGCGGCGGTGCTAAGGTATTAACCAGCTCAGGTTCTAAATTAAGTTCGGATAATCTTGGTGGCGTACTGGGAATTGTTCGAAAGGTGATTTGAATGGCATCATGACCTTCTACTAAACAGCCTGTGGCATTGACTCGAAAGCGATAACGTTCATTGCGATTAGGACGAAATTCATAATGCGTATCGATATCAACACCACTTAGGATTTGCGCACTGCCATTAGGCCCATAGATAAGATTTAATATTTCAGAAATTTCTGTATTGGAAAGCTTGCGTCGTGTGACGTTAAGTAAACGACCGTAGACTTCAGCAAAAACAGGTTCGCCGGTTTGTAGCGTAATATCGGATGCCGATAATTTTTGGCAATGAATTAATAATTCGGCTAGGCAAGCGGGTGTGAAGCGTACCGGCTCATTGGGTAGTAGATGCGACATCATGCGTGACAACAGGGTTCCAACGATTGGCGTTGGGTTGTAATTTGGGTAACGAGGTGATTCGGTAGATCTGATCATTGATATGTATATCAGAACTGTCGCCGGTAACACCAAGATTTGTATATGCCACAAAGGGCTTGCTGACCATGCCTTTTAATAGTAAGGAACGGTATAACACCATACCGGTATAATCTCGGGTTAAGCGCGCTAGATTATCACTAAAAATATTATCGGCTTGAGTAATTCCGTCTTGCCAGCCCATGGTTGCATATTTTCGCCAAACAATACGTTCTTCTGGTGTTTTCGGTAAGAATGCGGGTAAGGGCATTTCTGGTGCTTTATAATCCATCCACAGGTAGTTATGCCATTGCGGAGGGGCTGTTGTAAAATGTGCTTGGCTAGCAATTTGGTAAACGCGATCATCGATACGTAAGGTTTGTGGATCCGCTAAATTTAATGAACTATTGCCTTGAACTAATACAGGCGGAACTACATTATGATCCAGTAACATTAAATTAAAATTGAAGATATGATCTAAGTAGCTTGAGTTTTTTGTTAATACTTGATTGATATCTTTTGAACGCCAAGCAAGTCCTGCTTGAGCGCCAATACTCATAGCAATATCCTGTAAGGCTTGTGAATGTACCTTATTCATTTCTTTTTTTGCAGGAATTGCTTTGGCATGGAGGTTTTGTAATTGATTTAAATTATCGAGATTGCCTACCGTTTTGTAATTAGGCGCAGGCGTACTACAAGCACTAAGGCAAATTAAGCATGAAAAACTAAAAAAATAAGCAAAATTTTTAAAGTTAGTTTTTAGCATAGCGTAGTTCAATGGTATGAATGCCCGGATATACCGCTATGTTAGCTTTTATTCCGGCTTGAAGATCAGCATTGCGTACAATGTCAGCGAGTGGCGTATTTTGCGACGTAATAGTGACTAATATTGGAATAGCGGGATGACGCCCTAGGATACATAACCGATAATTTGCGAGTTTAGCAATTCGTTCGAGTAATGGTTCAATAGGACCCGACCAATCAACCGAGGCGATTATTTTATCTAAACCGGATGATGTTGGGTAAGGAAGCGGTTTAACAGGAGGAGTAGATGCCTTTTCAATGGTTTTAAGTTCATTTAGGGATTGACTGACCGAGCGTGCTGCTTCGGCAAGCTTAATCGCCGCATCGTCGGATTTAGGATTAATGTTAGGCGTAATAGAGTTGGGTAAATTCTGTGAGGTGGTAGCACAGCCCGCTAATAAACTTAAGATAAACGCCGTTATTATTTTTTTCATATTATCTTATTTTAGATAAACTTTTTACACCTTCGTGCATTGAAGCAAGAAGGTTATCTAAAGTCAAGTCGTGGTTTTGACCAATGTATATTTAACTTGGCCGGCTATTTTACAACGGCTTACCTCCCAATTTTCAGGTAAGGTAAGTTTTTCTAATGAGGATTCTGCTTCAATATAAATAGTACTTTTCGGTAGAAGTAGGTTTTCTTTTATTAGCCAGTCACAAACGGGTGCAATGAGGTTTTTATGGAAAGGAGGATCCAGAAATACGACATTAAATACCGGATTTTGTGCTGTAAAGAAATGCACATTTTTGAATGGAAAGCGTTGGTGATAAACCTGTGTTTTATCTTCAATCGCTAATTGCTTGATCTGGGTTTTTAGATAGTGCACAAGGGGTAGCGATTGCTCAATAAAAGTAACGGATTTAGCGCCGCGAGAAAGTGCTTCAAAGCCTAATGCGCCACTACCTGCAAATAAATCTAAACAGCAGGCATCCGCTAAAATTGGATCTAGCCAATTAAATAAGGTTTCTCGGATACAGTTGGGGGTGGGGCGTAAACCGGGTATCGCTGGAAAATTTAATTTTCGGCCGCGCCATTTACCGCCGATGATCCTTATCTGTCCTTTGAGACTGGGTAATTTGCTTGATTTCATTGTTGAACGTCTTGAGATTTTTAATAGTGTCTATGGCGAGCTCACGCAGTGAGCGTGGCCATCCAGTTACATAACGTTATATTATAGTTTGTTGCTTTAAGTTGATAGAGTTATTTATTACCTATAAGAGGTTTCATAGTAGATGTTTAATTTTTTAAAAAGAAAAGAGGTTAAAGCAGTTTCTGAGAAGGCTCCAGAGACAAAAAAAACTGCTTTTTTGGGTCGTTTAAAGGAAAGTCTACAAAAGACACGCCATCAATTAGTTGAAGGCCTTGCGAGTCTTGTTTTAGGAAAAAAAACAGTCGATGCCGATTTAATTGAAGAAATAGAAAATTTATTGCTAAGTTCTGATGTGGGCGTTGCGGTAACAGAAGAAATCATTGATGAATTAACGAGTAAACTACAACGTAAACAATTAGCGGATGGAAATGCAGTCTGGGAAGTATTACAACAGCATTTAACCGCATTGTTAAATGCTTGCGAAAAACCTTTAGAAATAACATCCGTGCGTAAGCCTTTTGTTATTTTGGTCGTTGGAGTTAATGGCGTCGGCAAAACAACTACGATTGGAAAGTTGGCGCACTTATTAAAAAAACAAGGAAAACAAGTTATGTTAGCCGCAGGCGATACTTTTCGTGCTGCTGCAACCGAACAATTGGCGATATGGGCTGAACGTAACCACCTGCCTCTTATCGCACAACATCAAGGGGCGGATAGTGCTTCTGTTATCTATGATGCGTTACAAGCGGCTAAAGCTCGTCATATGGATGTATTGATCGCGGATACAGCCGGTCGCCTACATACAAAAGCTAATTTGATGGCAGAGTTGCAAAAAGTAAAAAAGGTCCTTGCTAAATTAGATGCGACAGCACCACATGAAATCTTATTAATCCTGGATGCAAGTATTGGGCAAAACTCCTTGGCTCAAGCAGAAATATTTCATAAGGCCATTGGCTTAACGGGCGTTGTATTGACTAAATTAGATGGAACTGCAAAAGGAGGCATGATCTTTTCAATTGCTAAAAAGCTGGCTTTACCTATTCGTTTCATAGGGCTGGGGGAAGGCATCGACGATTTACGCGTTTTTTCAGCAAAAGATTTTATTCATGCCTTGCTTAAATCCTGAACAACAAAGTAAAGATTTTTAGTTATCAGCGATTTTAATAAGCTACATTTCTATAAAAAATGTTATTTGCTTTTGCTAAATTATTTATGATTTTTTTCAATCGATTTTTATTTAAAAATAGTAGATAAAAATAACCAATACTTGTCTTTATAAGATAAAATATGCTAGGGTAATTTATCTTGGTGTATAAGAATTTATTTTAAAAAATAGTTTTATCGATTGCAGGTAAATATACGGAAATTTACCCAGTATAAAAATTTATAAAATAATTTTTAACTCGTGTTTTAAAAGAAAAAAAGGAGATTTTTTATGTTTAAAAAAAATATTAGAAAAAAAAGGTTTTTAGTTGACGATGTAAAAACGTTGTCGCGATATTATAGTGCTGCAGAAGAAGTTTTAACGTTAGCTTATGAGTATAGTGATGAAGCACTCGCTAATAAGGATTATGTCGAACAAGTTCAGATTACTTTAGAGCAATTTAATAATTTTGGTTTAGCACGCTTTATCTATCGTCCCGGTTTTGACAATATACCACTTCAACCTGGTTGCCCTATTGATGAAATGAGTTTAAGGAAAAAGTACCTTAATAAATTTACTTTTGGCTTATCAGAGGATGATCTTTCGTTTAAGCATTTAACTAATTCATATGGTGTTTCATCGCTTGAAGAAATAATTGAGACTGTAAAAGTGTTGAATCTTACGCTTACTTCCTTAGGAAATTTTGCTGGAATCAATGCAAACATAAAAGAGCCTCTCTATCAGTTGCAAGCGGTAGGGACTTTGATGAAGCAAATTTTTTTATTATTTGGGGTAAATTCTCCAATCCATTTAAATACGAATTGCACGAACGATATTATTTATACCAACACGACTGTGACGTATGAATGTAATAATAATTCTGATGATGATAATTGCCTTCTCTTCAGCTTTCTTAATGGAAGCGCTATCTATGAATGTGAAAAGCTAATTGATGAAAATGTTAATTTTACCCCATTTTCTTTATTTTCTTTAACGCAATATAGCAAAAAAATATTTCATCCACTTCTTATTTTAAATGAAACACGAATTACTGAAATACTAAATGGCTATCAATTTACATCTGAATTACAGAAAGATTATTTTGATTTATTAACTAGCTATCAGGGCAGTTCTCATTTAGTTACTTATCAAGATTTTTCTGCGCTTGCCCAAGCTATTTATTTAATTGGTGCAGATAGTATGATGGGGCGAACATTTAATATGCCTTACTATCATTTAATGAATGGTATGTACAGACCGTTAGCGGATGAAGAAAAATTCAATCGTTTGATTTCTGCGTTTAGACAAGCAGAAAATTTTAACTATCCCATTTTAGCGCAAAATGATCTCAACCTAACGGTTTTTAATGATACTGTGTTTAAGATAGATCTGGCTAGAAAATTAAAAGTTGTAAGCTTAACGCCTATACCAGTACATTGTTATCTGGAGCAGCAACCGGTGCAATTTAAAGGAAGTTTGCAAGTAAATGAGGATTGTATGCTTATTGGATACAGTCAGACAGCGGATAATTTTACATTGGATATTGTTCTGAGTAATAACTTAACTGAGATAAGCCGTTTTATTAATCTGAATATAAAAGAAAAAAACAAGCCACTAACTACCATTGTATTAGGTAAGCGCTCTGTAGCGCATACATTGTCTGAAGCTTTAGAATTAGACTTAGCTGCTTTGTGTCATGCGGTATCGTTACCAGATAGAGATGCTTTAAAATGTAATAGTTTTGATCTGCCAGAAAACATATCTCTAGCTAATTGCTCAATTTTAGGGATTAATAGTGAAAAAGATTATAATTTCACAGTAACTTTTTTTAATGCTGCAGCGGATAAAAATTGTATCGTGCAGCTTTTATCGGCGAATGATTCGGCATTAGTTAAGAATTTAATAGAGCAAAATTCAAGTATTTTTATAAATAAACCGCTGAGCTTGAACAATGAAAGTAACATTACGAATTACTATGCACGCTATGCGCGTGAAGATTATATGTTGAGCATCAATGATGCAGCAAATACAGTTCGCTTTATTGTAGCTAATGATAATTATCTACAGCAGTTTAACTATTTGTTAACTATTCCTTTATTCCATGGCGTGTTTGAAGGGTGTATTGACAACATTGTCTTATCTCCTGTTGCGAAGTCAATATTAAAACTATTGCCCCGTATAGGTTTAGTGAGTATAAATTATTTATCTACCTTACAATTTCCGTTTTTATTTTTTTACAGCGTATTAGAAAGCTTTGTAGCAAGTCACTTAAAAGCTAAAAATAATGATCACTTTAGATATGCGGTTAGCTTGTCTTTATTTTTGCTGGTAGCGGAATTAGAGTATGGATTCTCCAATCTATGGGTACTAGCGGATAAGCCGCAATTTTGGCCTGCTTTAACTGATCGTTTAAATCAACTATTTGTTCAGATGCTATGGGCGCCCACTGTAAAGATGGCGGGTTATTTGTTAGGTGTATCAATCATGGATTGTTGTAACAAATCGGCAATGCAGGAGAATAATACGCCTACTGATGTTAGATCCGATTCGATTGAGAGAGAGGCGCGTTGCCAGCAATCCCATTTTTTTAATTCGCTTAAATCAGTAAAGGATACTGTTTTTTCAAGCAAAATAAGGCGCGTACCTCGTCTATTTTATAATCAATTTTCTCCGATTGTCCCTCAACAGGCAGCGAACGATATTCAAGTACATGGGAATTTTAGTAAATTTTACCGAACTAGAAACTCTATTTAAGAAATTTTATTATTAAAATTAATTTTTTAATTGAAGATAGTTTATAAGTTTATTTACATGTGGATATTCAAATATTTCAGGAGTTTAAGGGGGCGCAATGCCAAAAAAAAATACTAGAAAGAAAAGATTTTTAGTGGATATTAAAGAAAAGATTCCAGTTTATTATAGCGAGCCAGAAGAAGTTTTAACAATAGCCTATGATTATAAGGATGAAGAAACCTACGCAAACAAAGATTACCTCGAAAAAATTCAAATTGCTGTAGAGGAGTTTAATAATTTTGGTTTTGCAAGATTAGTATACAGTCCTACTTATAACGAGATACCTTTTAATCCTAATTGCCCTATTGATGAAATCAGCTTGAGGAAAAAGTATCTCAATAAACATGTTTTTGGCTTATTACCTGGTTTATATTTCTCTTTTATGAGCAGTGTGTGTTTTAATTCCCCCATTAAAAAATATGTCGCGAATATACGACGCTATTTAAATATTACACCCACTTCATTACCTGCTTTTTCAGTTATCCAAATGGATACAGAATCATCTGTGTTTCAATTGAGAGGAATAGGTGTTTTATTTCACGAAATTTTCCATTTATTTGGAATAAAAGATCTCATTACGTTAAATATAAATTGTACGAATGGTATTTATTATCCTAATCGGGCTAACGAAAACATGAAAAATAGAAAGTATATTCATTTAAGGAGGCTTAACTCATTT
This sequence comes from Pseudomonadota bacterium, assembly GCA_040390025.1. Taxonomy (GTDB): domain Bacteria; phylum Pseudomonadota; class Gammaproteobacteria; order Diplorickettsiales; family Diplorickettsiaceae; genus JAVHYG01. The sequence continues at coordinate 19,572 of JAZJZD010000013.1, forward strand.
GAATGTCAAACTGTAACGTATAAAAATTTTAATTTTACACCAGTTTCGTTATTTTCTTTACAGCAATATAGTCGTATGGCTATTCATCCGTTTTTTATTTTGAATGAAACACGAATTACTGAAATACTAACTGGCTATCAATTTACAGCTGAATTACAAAAAGATTATTTTGATTTATTAGCTAGTTATCAGGGCATCGCTCATTTAATTACTTATCAAGATTTTTCTGCGCTTGCGCAAGCTATTTATTTAATTGCACCGGATAGTATGCTTGGGCGAACCTTTAATGTGCCTTACTATCATTTAATTAAAGGGTTGTATAGACCGCTAGCAGATGAAGAGAAATTTACTCGTTTAATTTCTGCATTTAGAAAGGCAGAAAATTTTAACTATCCTATTTTAGCGCAAGATGATCTCAACGTAACTATTTTTAATGATACTACTTTTAAGATAGACCTGGCTAAAAAATTAAAAGTAGTCAGCCTAACGCCCGCGCCAATACATTGTTATCTGGAGAAGCCTAAACAGTTTAAAGGAGATTTACAGGTAAGCAATGGTTGTATTCTCACTGGGAATAGTCAGGCAGTGGGTAACTTTACATTAGACCTCGTTCTGAATAATAACGTAACTAAGCTAAATCGCTTTATTAAGCTGAATATAAAAGAAAAAAACAAGCCACTAACGGCTATTTTATTAGGTAGACGCTCTGTAGTGTATACACTATCTGAAAATTCAGATGTAGACCTAACTGCTTTATGTCATGCGGCAGCCTTACCAAAGAGAGAGGAGCTAAGATGTAAAAGTTTTGATTTACCAGACAATTTATCTCTGGCTAATTGCTCAATTTTAGGAGTCAATAGAGAAGAAAATTATAATTTTACAGTAATTTTTTTTAATGCGGCAGCGGAGAAAAGTTGTATGGTGCAGCTTTTGTCGATTAATACTTCTACATTAGTCGACAATTTAATAGAACAAAATTCAGGTGTTTTTATAGATAAATCGCTTGGATTGAATAATGAAGACAATACGGGTTACTATATACGTTATGCACACTCAGCACATGAAACTTATGTGCTGAGTGTCAATGATGCAGTAAATACAGTTCGCTTTATAGTGGATAATGGTAATTATCTAAAGCAATGTCATTATTTATTAACTATTCCTTTGCTTCACGGTGTATTTGAAGGATGTATTGATAACATTGCCTTATCCCCTTTAGTAAAAACAATATTAAAACTATTGCCCCGCATAGGGTTGGTGAGTATAAATTATTTATCCACCTTACAATTCCCGTTTCTATTTTTTTATAGTGCATTAGAAAGCTTTGTAGCAAGTCACTTAAAAGCTAAAAATAATGATCGTTTTAGGCATGTGGTTAATCTGTTTTTATTTTTGTTGGTAGCGGAATTAGAGTATGGATTTTCTAATCTATGGGAATTAGCTGATAAGCCGCAATTTTGGCCCGCCTTAACCGATCGTTTAAACCAATTATTTATCCAGATGTTATGGGCTCCCACTGTAAAGATGGCTGGTTATTTGTTAGGCGTATCAATTATGGGTTGTTGTGCTAAATCGGCTATCCCAGCAGAAAATAATGAAGCTAAAGTTGCAACTAATACTGCAGAAGGGGTATTAGGGCGCCAACTATCGTTTTTTAATTCACTTAAATTAGTAAAAGATACTGTTTTTTCTAGTAAAATAAGGCGCATACCGCGTTTATTTTATAATTGCTTTTTTCCGCTTTCCCAACGGGAAGGGGATGACTGCTCCAATACAAGCGAATTTTTGCAAAACCCAGTAAATCAAGTCCAATAATTAAAAGCTTTGCCAAACAGCCTTTATTTTATTATATTCTGCATGGGTTAAGTACGAACGATTAGGCAACATTAATTAAAACGAGTTGAAAAATGCTAGAAAATAGTAAAACATTCAGAAAATACATGTGTTTGTTATGTGGCTATGTTTATGACGAAGAAAAGGGTTGGCCAGAAGATGGGATACTCCCAGGTACTTGTTGGGAAGACGTTCCTCTAACGTGGCGCTGTCCTGAGTGTGGAGCTATGAAGGAAGACTTTGAAATGGTGGAGATTTGACATTCGAAACTTATTAACTCACTTTACGCATGCGCTGTGCTTTATCGTCGGGTGACGTGTAGGTTAACCTTATTTTTAATTCTGAAAAAATTAAAAATAAGGTGCCGAAAGTGGTAGGACCTGGCGGTTTCTGATCCCGCTTCTGCGTAAGGTGGGTTATTAATTTACTCGATTTCATTGATGAATGCCTGGACGTATGTGAGTAACACAATACAGAAAAAAAGGCGCTTTTTGACCATAATCGTGCTATTGAAGACACTCGCTTAAAAGGGTCGGACTTCGGCACATATAATAATGAGGATCAGCATCAGCGTCGGAAATTCATTTAAAAAGCGATAAAATAAAGCACAATGTTGATTGTTATCACGTTTGAATGCTTTGCATAACTGCCCACAATAAAGATGGAAAATACCAAGTAATAGGACAAAAAATAGTTTTGCTTGCATCCAGTGAGCGTGTAAATAGTAGTTAGGTGAATAGCTAATGAGTAAAATACCGAGAAGGATAGTAAGCAATGCAGCGGGGGTCATGATAAAATAATAGAGTCGATGTTCCATTATTTTAAATCGTTCAATACTAAGCGAGTCGTTGGCTTGTGCGTGGTAGACAAATAGTCGAGGGAGATAGAATAAGCCGGCAAACCAGGCTACCATGGCGATAATATGAAAGGCTTTAATCCAGGCCATCCTAAATTCTCCTGCTAATAGTATAACTAACATTATTATAAAAAATTTACGATGAATTATGACCTAAATGTTTCACTGATAAAAGATTATTTATTAAAACTTCAAGCTGATATTTGTTCAGCTTTAGAAAAAGAAGATGGTAAAGAAACGTTTGTAGATGATAATTGGGTACGCGCCGAAGGGGGGGGTGGGAAGACCCGTGTTTTGGCGGAAGGTCCCGTCATTGAGCGAGGCGCGGTTAACTTTTCGCATATTTTTGGTTTGAATTTACCACTAAGTGCAACGCAGCGACATCCTCAACTACGAGATACAGAAGCGCCCTTTGAAGCAATGGGACTTTCATTAGTCATTCATCCACGTAATCCTTATGTGCCAGCGGTACATATGAATCTCCGTTTTATGATGCTTAAGCCGGCGGATAAAGGGGTAGCAATTTGGTGGTTTGGTGGTGGGCTTGATTTAACACCTTACTATCCTTTTCTAGAAGATTGTCAGCATTGGCATAGGGTTGCTAAAGCAGCCTGTGATCCGTTTGGAAAAGGGATTTATACACAGTACAAAAAAAATTGTGATGATTATTTTTATTTAAAGCATCGCAATGAGCCACGTGGGATTGGCGGTCTTTTTTTTGATGATTTAAATCAGTGGGATTTCCAGACTTGTTTTGCGTTTGTACAAAGTATTGGCGACCATTTTTTAAAAGCTTATCTACCCATTGTGCAGCGGCACAAAGCTAAAATTTACCAAAAAAGAGAACGTGACTTTCAACGCTATCGACGTAGTCGCTATGTAGAGTTTAATCTTATTTATGATCGAGGGACTTTATTTGGTTTGCAAAGTGGTGGCCGTATTGAATCAATTTTGACATCAATGCCGCCTCAGGTGAGCTGGAATTATAATTGGCAACCGCAACCTGGCTCTAAGGAAGCAGAATTAACAGAAAAATTTTTGCTTATTCGAGATTGGGTCACTGATTAATTTTTTTTATTCAATAATAATAAGTTTTTATTTCCTGCTACGATATCTTTGGCATAAAGCGCGATTTTTTCTGTGGGCCAATTCCACCATTTTAATTGTAATAGCGCGACTATAATCTCATTATCAAAGCGTTTGCGAATGAGTTTAGCAGGATTACCGCCCACGATAGAAAATGGTTCAATATCTTTTGTGACGACTGAGTTGGAGGCAATGATAGCACCATCTCCGACTTTAATACCGGGCATAAAAGTGGCTGAATTTCCAATCCACACATCATTACCAATAACAGTATCACCCTTAGAGTGAGCGCTTAGTGGTACATCGCTCCATTCATTACCAAAGATGCGAAAAGGAAATGTTGAAAATCCGTGTATATCATGGTTGCCGCCATTCATAATGAAACGAACACCACTCGCAATCTGGCAAAAATTCCCAATAATTAATTTATCACCTATAAAGTCGAAATGGTATAAAATGTTTTTGGTAAAATTTTCTACATTATCTGGGTCGTCGTAATAAGTATAATCTCCAATCTCAATATTTGGATTGTTAATGATATTTTTTAGAAAGCATAATCGCTTTGTCTCGGGTAATGGAAAGATTTTATTTTTGTCAATCATTTTTAATAGCCTTTGCTGGTTTTTTTAATTTGATTAAGTTAAAGGATCTAATTTTTTCTTCTTAGCCGAGGCATGGCGCGCGCGCATTTCTACATCGATATATTTGTCGGTAATCGCACTGGAACTATGCCCAGCATCATCACGCACATGTTCGCGTGGCCGGTGTTTTACATCTTCTGAAATACCAGTATGGCGTAACCAATGTACAGTGGCTGTTTTTAATTCGATAGCTTCTTCTTGCAATCCATCTTTGACCATACGTTCAAAAGCAGCATCAAAACAAGTTTGAACAAGTATGCGAATTTGGCGAGTACTGGTAATAGGACCATTACCCGTTGATTTTTTGATCAAGGGAGTAGTTTCACCTCGACTTGGTAAGCTACTTAACCCTAAGCTTTGTCTGTAGCGTTTTAGCGCTTTTAGCATTTCATCGCTGACACTGATTAAGCGCTCTTTGTTACCTTTACCTACCGTTATAAACCACCAATTACCATCCGCATCTTTTTGGAAATGGCCCATTTGTGGTTCCCAGCGTGTGGATGCCGCTAATTCAGAAATTCGCAAATACATGCCATAAAGCGCCTTCATGATAAATAAGCTTCTTTCGTGTTGTTCTGGTGCTTGTGCTGCCAGCATTTCTACGGTTTCAATGACGTAAGACCATTGTAGTTCACTGAGACGACGAATAATCATCTTAGTTTTTTGTTGTCGAATAAATTTACTTTTTTGTCGAATTTGGGCGACAGGATTAAAGCTCATATAATCTTCCTGGATCAGATAATTATAAAAGCTTCCACAAATTGCAAAGATGGCTTGTAATGCCTTTTGCGATAGGCTGTATTTCTTTATTTCAGGGACGGCGCCTGCTCGGCTCGCTAATTTAGTGACCGATGCAACAAAAGGTCGCCATTCGGGATGCGGCTTTCTTGCGCCTTGCTGGTCAATATAGCGCGCTACTGTTTTTGTTCCGATCCATGTCTTAGGTGGTTTTTGGCAAAATGAAACAAACGTTTCAAAATCATCGCGTCGGATTTCTTTAATCGATTTTCCCACTACAAACCAACTCCATTGCAATAGACGTTCGATTTCACGGCGATAAGCATTAAACGTGGCATCACTACCGCGATAGCTATAAAGAAACTGTAGTGCATGCTGATAATCGTGTTTGGCAAAGGAAAGTTGCCGTGCATGTTTCCCTAGATTTTTTTGCGTTTGTTTGGGATCGGAAAACGCTAAACTGTCGAAAAGAGGCGTAGGAGGTATGAGAGCCATATTGCCGTATTATAAAAGATAAAGACTTCGTTAGTGTAGCTAAATTTTTTTATCAAAACTATCGATTTTTTTTAAGCTTTATTTAATGATCTTCAAGAAAACTTAGCTATAATGCAACCCATCTTATGACTGTCTGAATGAATAACGATACCTACGCACTCTCTTTAATTTGAGGTGCTATCGCTAACGATTCGGGAGCATTATCGGTATGAGATTAGAAAATACAATAAAACATATCTCTTCTTCCGGATTTTGGCGTTTATTTGCCTTGGTAGCGAAGCGGCTGCTCAGTGTGGCCAAACTAGTTTCCAAACTTCCTTTTATCTTTACGCCTATTCTTTATGGATTGCATTTCTTAAGAGCAATTTTAAGGGTAGGTAATTATTTTCTTAATACCCAAAATAAAAATTTAGGAGAAACTCGAAAATTTTTATTTTCGGCATTTAAAGTGGCTATTGCTATTGCCGCGTTCATTTTATGTTTTTTTATGCCAATACCTGCTGTATTAGCGACGGCATTTCTTCTTTATAGCGTTATAAAATTAATAGATAGTGCGGCTGTTTTAATTTTTAGTTTTCTTGCACATTTTAAAATTAATAATTCGCCAGAGAATAAATGGAGGCGTGATCAATATTGGGATAATATAATAAAGCATACCAGTATATTAGCTATTGGCGTTGCAATGACCTTGCTCACGGCCATTGCTTTGGCAGGAGGTGTTGCTGCAGTCGTTTGGACAAGTCCTGTTATGGTACTATCGCTCACTATCGCGTCTGTAGTAACAGGAGCGGCTATTGTTTATTCAGCGGGTCTTTTTTATCAACGTTTTAAAGTTCGAAATGGAAACACTGAACTAAAGAAAGAATACGATGCCAAAATTAAAAAATTTGCAAAAGTTTTTACTTGCTGGTTGTTATGCCTTGCTTCGGTTATTGTTCCTTTTCTCTGTCCTCCTGCTGCAGCCTTATGGTTAGTTCCTGTTCTGTTAGGTTTTTATAATTTATTTGATGCAGGGAAATCGAGCTATGATTATTTGGATAATACAAAAGTAACGGATTCTGAACCTGCCGGTTTGGAGCCAAAAAATTCTTTAGAGAATGCAGTGGTAAGCGATTACTACGGAAATAAAGATCGCGTTATTTATTTAAAGATGCCAAAAAATGAAGATACACAAAAAGAATTATACGAAAAACTGCGCAGCAATGAGATATTTGTTGTAAAAGAAGCACTGGTTAAACTAGCTGAGCTGCAAACTAAAATTGAAAGATTAGAAAATAAAGAGGGAGTTTTACCATTTTTTTCTGAGAAGTCAAAAATAGTAATGAAAAAGAATTATTTAATACGTGAACTTGCTCAGACCTTAAAACGTGACTGGAAAGATAACATTGATTTAATACATTTAATCATGCATGCCATATCCGATTTAGAAAAGGATAGGGAAGAGTTATTAAAAACAAATAAACCTCTGAACTTAAAAACAGAGAAAAATATACAAAATATCCAGTGCTTAGTAGAATATTCAATGGAACTACTGCAGTATATTCCTTGCCAATATGAAAGAAATAAAAAGAATCATGAAAGAAATAAAAATAATTTTTTATTAGATTTATTAGAAGCTTATGAAAGTAAAACGTTAAATGAAAATAAGGACAAACCAAAGGCGTGTTTTCAAAGCTTCTGGAAAAAAAGAAGCGAGTTTGAAGCGCTCTCGTTATTTTTTAAGGCAAATGAAGAAGTTGAGAAAGAAGCTATTGCAAGACGGTCGAATCTTATGCGAGGGCACAGCTAGACTGGTTTTTAATTTTTTCAATAAAGTAAGTATGCAGACTGTAATCTTGGCTTAATTCAGGATGAAAGGTAGTCGCAATGCAATTAGCTTGTTCTACAGCCACCGGTTGATCGGCATATTTAGCGAGTATTTTAATGTTTTTTCCTGTAATGGCTGTAATTTTTGGCGCACGTATAAAAACCATTTCTATTTCTTTTTGACTTAATAAGCAGCGTCCTATTTTGACCTGACTGGCGAGCTGTCTTCCATAGGCATTTCTTTCTATGGTTATATCCATATGCTTTAAATTAGTTTGAGATGGGTATAACACCTGTTTTGCCAATAAAATAGCACCCGCACACGTTCCAAAGAGGGGCTTTTTATAGTGGGTTAATGCCTCCCACAAACCATTTTCTTGTAATAATTTTATGAAAACAGAGCTTTCGCCGCCGGGAATAATCAAACCTTCCGTGCAAGTTAAATCTTGCAGATTTCGCACGAATGTTGTTTCGACATTAAGTTTTTTTAAAACAGCTGCATGGGCTGAATAACCACCTTGCAGTGCTAATAGCCCGATATTCATGTTAACTAGTACTAGTTTCTAAGTTAACTTGAAAACCGGACATGGCTTCTTGCAAATCCATTGAAACGTCTAATAAAGCACTCGGATTATCAAAGTGCGTTGTTGCAATAACGATAGCGCGCGCGCGCTTTTCGGGGTCAGATGATTTAAAAATACCGGAACCTACAAATACACTTTCTGCACCGAGTTGACGTAATAACGCCGCATCCGCCGGGGTTGCTACGCCGCCTGCTGAAAAATGTGGAACAGGCAGTTTGCCATGTTCTGCGACCCATTGAACGAGTTCTAAGGGTGCGTTTAAGTCTTTTGCTTTAGAAAATAACTCTTCTTTTTTCAAAACAGAAAGCTCTTTCATTTCTCGTATAATAGCGCGCATATGCCTAACCGCTTCAAGGATATTACCAGAGCCCGCTTCACCTTTAGTTCGTATCATGGCAGCGCCTTCGGCAATACGTCGTAGGGCTTCACCGAGGTTGCGACATCCACAAACAAAAGGAACCGCAAAAGCTTGTTTATCGATATGACATTCATCATCCGCTTGAGTTAGTACTTCGCTTTCATCAATAAAATCGACTTTTAAAGATTCTAAGATCTGTGCCTCAACAAAGTGACCGATACGTACTTTGGCCATGACTGGAATAGACACAGCCGCCATAATGTCACTGATTATTTGTGGAGAAGCCATACGCGCAATGCCACCCATTTTGCGAATATCGGCAGGAACGCGTTCTAATGCCATTACTGCACAAGCACCGGCATTTTCCGCAATGCGTGCTTGTTCTGCTGTCGTCACATCCATAATGACACCACCTTTTAGCATTTCTGCCAACCCTATTTTTACGCGGTATTTATCATTATTGAGAAAATTCATGCGGTTTTCCATCTATTACCTATAAATAGGAGGCTATTGTACAACAGTTTTTTAGGAATTCTAGTTAATCTTACGACGCTCGTAGGATGCACCTAAGTATTACTCATGCGTCAATGCAAAGGTAACCGTAGCACCTATTAATGCAATAACCCAGCAAATATAGATCCATACTAAAAAGAGAGGAAATGCCGATAAGGCACCGTAGATTATTTTATAGGTTGGGAAGTAATGCAGATAGAGACTAAATAAATATTTAGCGCCTTCAAATAAAAAGGTAGCGATGAGCGCGCCGATAAATCCATAGCGAAAAGGGACGGTACAATGCGGGACAAGTGTATATAAAAAAGTAAATGAAAAAATACTTAGGAGAAAAGGCAATAGGACTAAAAAGGGTTTGGAAATTACCCCTGCTTTTATTAATGGGATAATGAGGTGGGAAGATAAAAACAGTGTAAATCCAATAAGAATGGGAATAAAAAGTAAGGCTGTCCAATAAAGAAGAGCAGTTAAGGTCCAATGTCGTCGTTTATCAGTTTTCCATATGCTATTTAATGTTTGTTCTAGCGTAAACATCATCATTGTGGCAGTAATAATTAAAAATATTAAACTAATGACGGATATTTGATTTGCCTGTGCTACAAAGTTGCTTAAGTAAATCTGGATGCTTTTTCCAGAACTGGCTAAAAAATTAGAAAAGATGAAGTCTTGAATTTGTGCACTAATTTTCTTAAAGCGATGGTATTTTGCTAGAATGCTAAAACCCAATGTCATTAATGGTATTAATGACAGCAATGTCGTGAAACTTAGCGCGGCGGCACGATAGCTGCAACCGGTATCATTAAAGCGTTGGAAGCTATGCCTAATTAATTTCGAAACGACTACGAATTTCTTTTTCATAGAGGATTCTTTAAAAAGAGGAGTATTTCGATTTTATTCCACGAAAATACAGTTTTTTACCGTTACCAATTTTCTTGATAACGGGTCAATTAAAAAACAATTATTTTTATAAGTGCTCTATTATACACTTCTTTTTCTGCTGGAATTACTCTTAAATTTAGAATAGAAAGGCTTAGTGCTTTTTTTGAAAGGCGCGCCGCTCTGTGGATTTTTTTCTGAAGACGTTTTTTTATGATGTTGTGAGCTAAAGTTTTTCCTGCCATCCTGTGTGCGAGCAGTACGCATATATTGCCTTGGTCGTTCATCATGCGTGATGTGTGCTGTTTCTGCGCTAGCTGCTGCCTTATAATCAAATTCCGGCAAGATGCATTTCTCTAAGGATTGATTGAGACGTCGTTCAATAGCGCGAACGGCATGTCTATCACTATTGGTAATGAGAGTAAAAGCGGCGCCTAATTTTGTGGCGCGGCCGGTACGACCGATACGATGTGTATAGGCCTCGGTTGTTCCAGGCATATCAAAATTTATAACGTGGGATACGTTGGCAACATCGATACCACGTGCAGCAATGTCAGTGGCCACTAATATTTTTAAAGTTCCCCTGCGAAATTTATCCAGCGCCATCTGACGTCTACTTTGCGATAGATTGCCTTGGAACGAAGTAGCACTATAACCCAGTGCTTCTAGATGCTCAGCAAGTCGTTTTGCCCGATGTTTAGTACGGGTAAAGATCAAAACCGATTCAATGGGGTTTATTTGTAAAAGTTTTACGAGTAACTCTGTTTTAAGCGCTTCTGAGACAGGAAAGAGTTTTTGTGTAACCGTACTTGCCGGTGCCAGGTGCCCAATTTGTATGGGGACAGGGTTCTGTAAGATTTCTTCCGCCAGTGTTCTAATCGCTTTGGGCATGGTTGCGGAGAAGAGTAAACTTTGTCGTTGTTTAGGCAAGTATTGTAAGATTTTACGGATAGTTGGGAAAAACCCGAAATCAAACATTTGGTCCGCTTCATCCAGTACCAGCATTTCAACTTGGCTTAAATCAATGTTTCTTCGATTAATATGATCGAGTAAGCGACCAGGGCAAGCAATGGCAATATCAACACCCCGACGCAGGGTTTGAAATTGCTTCATGATGTTAACGCCACCGTATAAAGTAACGCTGCGTAGCCCCGTTTCTTTAGCCAGTTGTCGGATAGCATCTTGTATTTGTTCTGCAAGCTCGCGTGTAGGGACGATGATAAGGGCACGTAGTCGTCCTTTAGGCCCATCCATTAGTTTATTAAGGAGGGGTAGGGTAAAGGCGGCTGTTTTGCCGGTTCCGGTTTGTGCCAAACCAATAACGTCAAGTCCTTCGAGGACAATAGGAATAGCTTGTTCTTGGATAGGCGTTGGCGCCTTATAACCTAAGGCTTCTACGCCTAATAGGATACGGGGATTTAACTTAAATTCTGTAAAGTTCACTAAGAGTTCCTGGCTGAAAATGAGCCAAGTAACATCTTTAGCTCTAAAAAGGGGCATTCTATCAGGCTTATTGACCAAATGATAGCCAAATAGGGCGCGATGGGTGGCCGATTAGGGTTAAATTTTAGGAGAAGGCTTAAAACCGGATACACGTATTTGCTAAAGTCGACATAGCACTAATATCGCAAGTCAAGATTACGTTTATACTTGTAAGTTAATCTTTTCTCTTAATTTAAATTCTTTTTTGATACTCGGCCATCGTTTCTTGTATAAGATCATTAGTCGCTTCGTAGCGCTCCTTTAAAAAGAAAGTATTGCTGTGTTTTTGCGTATAGGCGCGCTTTCCAAGCTTGCGTTGGGACTTAGCCTCATGCTTGATAGTGTATTTTCTTATAACTAAATCCAGTAGTTGCAAAGCACCTACATTAAAATTTGGGTACTGGGTTATGGCAGATAGTTGAAAATCAGTGTTACGCTGCCCAACAACCGCAGTATTTTGTTGTGGCTGTATTTTAGGTATGTTAACAGTCGTACCGATAGCGGGCACCCAAAACTTTGGTGGAGCATCAGCATACGCTGCTACACTTTCTATAGTTTTTCTATGAAAAGCATAATACCAGCAGGAGGTTGTTATACGTTGTCCGGTAGACCATAGTTGCCACAGCGTTTTCCCTACCCTTTTTTTCAGAGGAGAAAACCAATTGTGGTGCAAGCTTGGCGCGGATGAACGCACATTGCTTGAAAAATAGTGCGTGTGTGACAGCGTGTCGGCTAATAGGCTGGCCTGCACCTTGGGGACTTCTTGTTGTTCTACAGACACAGCGCCACGCAGCTTTGATACAGCCTCCCAAGCCAATATTTCTAAAGAAGTTAATTTTGCTTGAAGATCTTCTGCACTAGCAATATCGTTGACCTGATCTCTTAACAGGAGTTCCGTATTCAAAAAGATTAGGTTGATGGTGTACATCTTTGCGTGCAGATAAAAGTCTTTAAAAAGTATCGTATAATTTTCATTAAGATAGTTTGTCGAGGCAAATAAAGTGGTTAACCACAGGTCAGATCCATCGCGTAGAAATACATGTCGATCCGCAGAACGATGTAAAATAATTTGATTGTCTTTCTCGATATCATCTTTGGTAAGGATAATGTTTTTACGGCTAGCATCAAACTCCAACGGCTGGGGCTGAAGTTGCCATAGCTTGGGCTGCACTTCAAGCAACTGTAAAGGTACGCGGTTAAATAGAATCTTCAGTTGTCGATACCATTTTATACCTTGTTTCAAAACAATATTAATGAGCGTGCGTGATTTAAACGGGCTCTCCGCATCTTGTTGTAAAAGTGCAAATAACAAAGATAAGTGAATATCTTCCTCAATCTCCGTCACGTTTACGCTGATACGAGGATTAGCTAGAATACCGTCAGCGATCTCTTTATTTAACAGACGTAAATCCAATACATGTTGCATTTCGTCCGTAGTTAGCTGGTAAATAAACACATCCGGCACTGGATAAGTATTATTCAGTACGTCGAGTGTAATCACGTAGATATTTTCTCCGCCATTGGCTAGCAAATGGGTTTTGCTGGCCGATAAATCATTTTTTAAGACTTGATGCTTCGTGTGCCCTATGATAATAGCTTCGTTACTGACCGACTGATGAAAAAACAGTGTCATGCCTAAACGACGCGCTAGCGGCGCATAGTGTTCGATTATAGCTTGTACCGCTAACGCACTGGATTGAAAAGCATATAAATTATCTTTTTCGCCTATTTTTAACTGCGTATCACCTTTAAAAAAATAGTGTGCTTGTGTCGGAAAATTCGTCAGTTTGACACTATAGTTAGAGAACTTGCTGTCACTTCCGAAGATAAAATTAAAAAACAAATGATAGCTATCGATACCGTGATCAATTGTGACAGAACTAAGATCGCTTAAATGGTAATCAAATAAAAAAGTATGATTGGCCGGAGAGCTATGTTTAATGAAAATCAAGTTTGAATGTTTTGTAACGCTAGTATGAGCAGAAGACTTTCCATGAGAGGGGACGATATACTTAAAATTACCACTGCTTGCCAGATTAGTGATAAGGGTCTGATCGCGTACTATCATTTCCAAATGGGCATTATATATATGAGCTGCAATTTTGATTTCATCAAAAGCAAGTTCAGAACCACTTTGTAAATCTACAAATTGAGTACGACGCGCGGCTAAAAGTATATCTTTTAGTTTTTTTCTTCCTAAGATACGCTCGAAATTTCTAATCGTGATGGGTTTAGTAGTATTCTGCTTTAATATTTCATTAGGTAGATCAATCGTAAGCACTTCTTTTTCCAATGCATAAAGGCGTAAATCTAATAAATCACTTCCTAAATTTGCATCAAGCAATCCTTCTATAGCGTAAGCACTGAGGATGAAGCGATCGTCATACTTTCCGCCCACATAGGCTTTGTGACCATTATTAATGATAAAAGTATTAACACTCTCTGAAAAACCATGGGCTGTATCACGACCATCATCCAACGCCAATAAAGTTTGATTCTGGTTTTCGTTTACCCAGAGGTTGATAATAACCAGTGCTGAATTACAAATAACCGTTTTATTAGTAAAGCCGATTTTGTAAGGATTACAGAAAATCTGTTCTGGGTTAAAATTATTTTTCAGTGGATTAAGCTGAGGAAAAAGCATACCGGGTTGTGCTTCTTTTTCTAGATAGACTAGGTTATTATCTATTAGTCCAATATGTTTATCTATATTGGGTTCACATTCTAGATATGAACTCGGCTTAAATTTACAGATGTTATAGATGTTATCTACAATATAGTTGATGCTAGGTACTACATAGTATTTTATAGTTGGATTTTTTTCTAAAACATTTTGAATGTTTTTGCTATAAATAGCGTAAGCTTGGTTAACTTCCAGTAGCGGTTGGATGTTTTCGCTGGGATTGAGGCCCAAAAAGGCATCTACGCCTTCTACCAACGTTTGCCAGGATGTTAAAGGGATTAATGCTTTAATTCTTGCAACCACGCTTGCCGCGTGATAACTCTGTATTCCCACTAACGTTAACGCACCTAATATTGCACCTGCAGGCGTTATGAATCCAGCCATCTCCAGACCCACTCCAGAGAGTTCCAACACCTCAATTCCTGTTTCTAGCACATCTGTACTGATAAAAAGACCATCACCCATGACATTGGCCAGCGTGTCTTTATTACCCTTTACTAAAGCAGAGACTTGTGTGATTAAATCATAAACAATATAGCCTGTTGACAATCCTCTTCGTAAAAAAGGCGCACTTAATTTGAGAAATTTGCTCAAAAAAACTTTCCCCGCAATACCTGATTTTTCACTCTGCTTTAACAATTGCTGGGCAAAACTTTCTGATAAACTACTTCCGGCGATAAGCGCAACGTTGCTGGCTACATCGCTATAGTTTCCATGCAGAAAGTCCATGAGTATATTTTCATAGATTAGACCTTGTGATAAGGCACTAGATAGCTGACCAATACGATAAAAATGCTGTTTTAATTTTTGTGCCGTACGTAATTTCAGCAGCGGCGACGCGGCGTTACCTTCTACAACCACTGTATCGATTAATTCAATGAGTTTTGCCTGTTTTTTTATATCGTTGGTCGAAAAAAGTGTATCGATAAAAGCATTACTATTAATGATAATTTTCTCAAAATCTCTTTTTTCCTCAATATTTTTATTGAATGTATCAACATCAGACCAACCAATGATACAGCTAGTTTCTTCGCGTTTATCACGCTGATGCTTAGGTAAACATTCAGCCAAACTAAACGATCGTTCTCTATTTGTATCTACTAGAGAGCTACGTTTGGGGGTTAAAAAAACCTCAGGAAGTTTTGCTGCACTGAAATTATATTCAATATTATAATAGAAGTGGATAAATTCAGTCAGCTTAAGTTTACTGAGATCGGTTTTAGAAAAATTTCTATAACCTAATTTTATTAGCCCGTTGAAAATCGAGTCTGATAAAATCGCGGTTTCGAGAGATTTGTCTTTATAAAGCAATAAAAAATCACTTTTATTTATATCATCCTCATTCAGATAAACCTCAGAAAAATCTCTCAAACCGGCTGTATAAAAAACATCAAATAATTGCCGTGGTGTCACAATACTATTTTTTAGTTTTAAATGCTGGAGGTTTGAGTCAAAAAAATTAACTTGTAAAAGATTACAGTCGCTAAAGTCAGCATTTTTTAGGTTACTTTCGATAAAATCTACTTTTATTTTAAACTGAGCCTTTTTAAAAACAGCGGCTTCAAGACTAACCCTCTTAAAAGTAACTTCCTCTAAAAGGGTATCTTGAAATTTTGCGTGAATTAATGACGTTTTTGTAAAATCAGTTTTTATTAAATAACTATCTGAAAAGTCTACTTGTATAAAATTAGTATTAATAAAATTAATATCCTTTAATACGATACTACTGAAACTACTCATATAGATCGTGCTACCGATGAAATCACAATTTTTTATATTGCCGGTAAATGCTACCTCATTCAAATCTGCCGTATTAAACTTTGTATTCATAATTTCTTTAGAAAAATTAATCCCATTCAGGTTGGAAAAACTAAAATTACAATGATAAATTTCCCCCTCGAATTTACTTTGCCTTAAGTTTATATTCAGAAAATTGACAGAAGTTATATTTTTTCTGAAGGTAACCTCGAAAAAAAGCGCGTAATCAAAAATAGAGTTAAAAATTTCTTCGGCAAATTTGACCTTTTGTAAATGGGTATTGGCAAAAATAGATCGATGAATTTTTTTTAGAAATTTTACCTCATCCAACGTTGCAAAATTAAATCTATTGTCCTTGAGTTCACTATAAAATTTTACCTGATAGAGATAAGCGGATGCAAAGCTGCTATTTATTATAAAATCATAAAACTCCACATAATTAAAATGAGCAAATTTAAAATCACTCTTGATAACCCTACCTCTAAATACAACGGTTTCCAATAAAGCTCCAGGAAACTCTGTTTCTATAACATGCTTTAAAAACAGGGTAGTTGAAATTCTAGTGTTGTGAAAAATAGATTGCCTAATATTTCTTTTAAACTCAACCAGCTTTAGGTTACCCGATAAAAAATCACTTCTAACGATTTCGTAGAAGTTACTTTTTAATAACTCGATATTTTTAAAGGTGCATTGTTCTATGGGTTGATAAAATCGCGTATTTTCTATCTGAACATGTGTAAAATCTGTAATAAATACCCCGCTATAAAAAGACAGAGTATCCATGCTTGTATAAGCAAAAGAACATCGATAAACATCCTCAAAAAAATTTGAGAAATCTAGCTTTATGCCGGAGAAATTAATTTCTGTTAGATAGGGCGAATTCTCGTTAAAAAATTCGGAGCCTCTGTAAAACAGAAAGCTTGAAAGGTCAACAACACCAAGGCTACAGACTTTTTTAAGCAAGCCAGTACAGATAGTAATCGCATTAGAATTGGGATTGCTGCTCAACTTTTGAATGCGTGTTTGTAATAGTGTTTTTATGTTAAATTTCTTCTCAAACGTGGCTAAAAATAATTCCTTCATGTCTTGGGCGTTAATTTGACTGCTTACAGATAACAGGGGTTCTAATAAATCTGCAGATGCTTCATTTGTATAATAACCCAGTACACTACGAATGAAGCCAGGTGCTGATTTTACCCATGCCAAGGCCGTCTCACGTTGTGATGGCGCAAGATGATTAAAAAAAGTGGCTAAATCATGGGGGGTTTGGATTAAACTGTTTAATAAATCAATTTGGCTTGAATGAATGCGTTGAATTTTTTGTAAACCCTGTTCCTGTTCTAACACATTAATAATTTTTTTCCGTTGCTCATCAACCTTAATCCAACTTAAGTTTAAATTACTGTAGAATAGCTTATAGGCGTTGGTAAAGGGTGTGAACGGTGGATGGGTTTTTTGCCACTGCTTATTACGCTGCCGAAAAAGACGATTTTTCGCGGTGAGTTCTGGCCAATCCAAAACCAGCCAACCCTGCTCCAGTAAGCGTTCGCTGATCGTAATGTCCAAGCACTGTGCTTCCTTCAACAGCCCTGATTCTTCTGATAGAACTTCTCCTAAACTAAAATCTGGATCGCTGCCCAATGAAGGTAGGGTAGTTTCTTCAAGGAATTTAATACGTTCCATATAATCGGCTTGCGTTGGAAACGCCTTATACAGGGTCTCACCTAAATAGCTCACAAAATTGGCTGCAGTAGCTTCTTTATTAAAACTATTAAAGAGATACCTAAAATAACTATCTAATGTGCTACTTTGTTGATGGTGTCGCGCAAAAAAAAATTCAATGGTGTTGACATATTCATCGGCAACTATTACTAGCGACTTAAGCTTAAACTTTTTTTTGAGCCTTTTAAGCACAAAATTTCTAATATGAATTTCAAAGGCTATTGGATCATATTGCATCCATTCGGCTATTTTTTGAGTAATAGTTTTCTCTCCTCCCGTTAAAATAGGTTGATGGATGACTTCATCGGCGAGAAATTGCAAATAATTTTTGTATAAAACGGGTAGTTCGAAAATATTATAATTTTTAAGACTATTCGCGGCGTATTGTAAACGGGTAAAGCAACCTTCTGCACAGGATTGTGTTAAACCTTCATCACTGAGTAAACTAATGATGTGTAATATTCGAAAATTTAAATCAATACGAGGTTCATTGATAAATACACTTAATATTTCGATATATTTTTTTCCAGGACCGTATAATAAAGCACGGCGATCCGAAAAATAATCGGTTTTTAACCTATCTAGAAATTCTTGTAGCAGCGTACTTGCCAAGCGAGGACCCTGATCACCGGGAATAGTTATGTTTTGCTCGTCACAAAAATGACGTAGTTGCTCAAAACAGACCTCTAACTGTGCGATTAAATGAGGAAAACTTTCAGAAGCAGCAAAGGTATCTAACGCCGAACCGATTGCATTACCTTGATAGTACTGCGCTGATTTTTTTTCTAAAGCTAAATAAAGTATTTCTATTTTAGCGGTTAAATGTTCTTCTGAGGCTGGAGCGACTTCAGATTCCAGTAGTTTTTTTGAAAAAATCGGGTCAGCTATAACACTATCGTATTGATAAGGCATAATCCATTTTCCATTTTTTAACACATCCTGTTAAATATAAATATAAAAAATAATTATTATATTTATGAGATAATATTGTCACATAATTTAAAAATTATAGCTAGAATTTTTTATAGCCAACAAAAAAAACGAAACACAGAAGAAAACAAGCAAGTATTTAATGTTAAATATTTTCACTATGAAATGGGAGATTTATGAAAGCAGCTATGGTTAGAGCAAGAGTGGATAAGGACTTAAAGATATCCCGAAGAGAGATGTTAAATTAGCTATTAGAAGCGGAAAAAATATAAAAAAAACTGAAAGTCATTATAGGATTGTTCTTAGGTCAAGAAGTTTTGCCCGTCAAATACAGGGATCATTATTTGATAGGTATATAATGATAGAAAAGAATGTCATATTGAGCCTGATTGGCTATTGATATACTTACCCAAAAATAAAGAAATTATTTTTGAAAGAGCAGGCCTCATTCAGATTTATTTAGATAAACTTTAATTAAAGCTATCGCAGACGCTAACCGGCGACCCAATGATTAACAGTCATACACTGGCTTGGCTAATTTTTTGAATTTAGACTATTTTTTTGAGTTAAACAGTTTCGATGTGCATAACGACGTTGTATAGCGTTTAACTCAAACATGCAAAAGTGCGCGTTAACAAAAGCTATGTCACGCAAGTATAGTTATTTGCGTGACAACTGATGCTTTTTTATGGAATTGTGATAGGGGGTAATGCGTTTAAAATACCGATGGCCTGCGTCACTGAAATAATTGCAGCTTTTAATGCTAAAGCAGCTGCTTCAGCGCCTGTTATCGTTTGCACGAGCGCTAATGTTGTGGTCAGAATATTTAATACGTTTGATAGCAATCCTGTTATAACAATGATGGACATACTTTATCCTGTCATGAATGAATTCGTTTATTTTAAATTTCTATAAATCTATTTGTACTAATTGAATGTTGAAGGAAGTAACGTAACTTCCTTCAACTATATTTCAAATTAAATGGCTTATGGTAGGCCAGGTAATGAGTTTAATATACTTAATGCGTTAGTAACTGCAGTGATTGCACTTTGCACTGGCGCAACGGCGGCCCCAGCCACTGGAAGTGCGCTTAATAAAGCAAGCACGGTATTCAGTGTTGTTAAAACTGTCATAAGTAATCCAGAAATAACTGCACCCATAATTTTCTCCCTTTTGAAATTTATAAAAATATTTTTTTCACGAAAGCGTTAGTGCCCTATGATTTGTAAACACTTTTTTATTTTTGTTATGAATAACATAAATAGCTAAATATAAATTACTTACAATTATAGATTTATTATTAAATATTGCCATTTATGATAGATGTAATTTATCATTGATTGATCAGATAAAAAAATGCTATTTATGCTATTTAATAAGTATATTGCTAGTAAATTATTAAATGTTTGTTTCTAACCGATGAAATAGAACTGATATTTTATATCTCTATTGAGCTACTTAATCATAGTAAACATGGTAGGCGAAACATTTTGACACTTGGAGCGAGAAGCAAAAAAATAAGTTTTATCGTCTGCTCGGCACCGCTCAAAGCGAATAAATTATTATAAATAAAGCAAACCAGTGATTACTATTTTCTATAATAATTCCTTTTGTTATAATATATTTAAACTTTATTTTTTTATTAAAAAATAAAATCGTTTAAGATTTATTGACGTAATAAATTATCATTAAATAATATTAATAAGGTTTAAATGCGTTTATAAATAGTTGATTTCTTTCTTTTTAATAGCGTTAAAATAGGTGTACTATTTTCTCTGATGCAGATTTTGTTGACGGCTAGAATAAGATTACCTATCTCTGCTGCAGAGTAGTGTGTGGTAATACGCTGGCTTTTATGGCCAAGTAAGTCTTGCCGGTCTTCAAAACTGACATTAGCAGCACGTAAGCGTCTGCCAAATGTGTGTTTTAAATCATGTACCCTGACTTGAGGTAAATTTACTTTGTTGCGTGCTCGGCGCCAAGCCGAATTTAACATTCGGGTTAACGCTTTATTCTGATACGTAAATACAAAAATAGGATGTAAACCGCGACGTGCTTCAATAACTCGACTAGCAAAATCATTTAAGACCACTAAACGATCCTGGCGATTTTTGACATGTTTAGCGGGAATAATAAAAACATGGCTATTAAACTCCGGTACAGCGATCTCCCAGCTCCATCTTAACTGACAAACTTCTTGATCTCTGCAACCCGTATTAACTGCAAATGTAGCCATTTGTTTTAAATGGAGAGGTAATTCATTAAAAAGTTGTGTTTCTTCTTCTCTATTAAGTGGATAAGGTAATCGTTTATCCGTTTCTGGAAGTAGACAAATTTTTGGGGCAGTAGCTAACCAGCTTAGCCCATTTTCATCTCGCCATTCATGTGTTGCCAGATTTAAAATCCGCCGTATTACTTGTAATCCATAGTTTAGTGTCCTGTTTTTAACGTTGTCTGTTTTACGTACTCGAATATACGTTTGTAGATTGCCTTGATGAATCGCTGTCAGCGGTAAATGAGCAATAAACGGATCCAATTGTTTTAGAATACGTGCATCAGTACTTAGGCTTGCCTTATGCTGATTTTCATTTAGAAACTTAATCGCGGCTTGACGAAAACAGCGCGTCGGTCTTATTCCATAAATACTCGCTTGACGGATTTCTTCGAGTCGATGCGTTAAATAGCGTTCTGCTTCTGCTAATGATGATGCGTGTGTGCTTTCTGATAGGCGTCGACCATAAATTTTTTTATTGATATGCCATATAGAACCTCTTTTAATAAGGCCAGGACTACGCTTTCCCATTACCTAAATCCTTAGCAATCACTTATAAAGTGTCTAACGCAACTAATTTGTGAACCCTCGATAACTATTTATACAATTAGTTTATAAATTTATTTTTTTGCCAGGACTTGCTCCACGATCTGTTGAAATTCTTCATCGATGGATTTCTTTATTCTTGGCGAGTAGGTATCTTCTAGCAATGGCCGAATAGAATTTTTCTGCCAATGCATAAGCTGTTGCGCGGGTTTACCTTTATGTTGTTTAAACTCATCGGCCCATTGATCTAAATCCATGCGGTCAAAGGCTATTCCTTGCTTACCAATTTTTAACGTAATTAAGAAAGGTCTTACTTCGTTATTAAACCGATTTCTATCCATACCCAAATATTTTGGTGCATCACGTAAGCGGATTAAGCGGGGTTGCATAATTCTTCCTAACTCTCACTAAACATTCAGTTTGTGTCACTAAGATACACACGTATAAAGTAAAAAAATTTAACTTTAACGGTATAGACTTTTTGTAGAACGAATAACAAAGGATGTACGTTCATGCAGGAAGCAATGTTAGATAAAGCCATTTATAGTTTAGGCTCAGTCAAGCGTATGGCAAAAAAATTAGGAGTTCATCGTGAACATATCTATGCCTGGAGCAAAGGATTAAGCAAAATACCTTTGGAATATGCATTGCAAATTGAGTATTTAACGGGTGGTGAAATTACCTGGAAAGATTTAGTACCATTTCATATTGCACAACGTTTAAAGCATTTAACCTTGCGCTTACCTAAAGTTGATTTACCGCCCTGTGAGTTAATTTATGTCGCGCTAGAGCGCATAAAATCCGCCTCATTAGAGACATTTATTGACAAGCTTGATAAAAGCACGCCGCTGCATAAACAACGTCCTATTTGCTTGGATGAAGAGAATAGGATGATCTTTGGCGAAAAAATTTTTTATTTATATCAATGTCATGCCAAAAAAACGATTCCAGCGTGGCGTATTTCTTTAGCAAATCTCACTGATGGTCATTACAGCAGTGAGTTATTCGTAAAAAACTTCCTTATCAGTGAACGTGTTGCCATAGGCATGGCCTTAGAAAATTTTTTAGGGAGTCGTCAAGGTTATCGCAGCGATTTGCTAGAGAAAGTAAAAAAGCTAACAACAAAAATGCTGCGCAAAGTGCCACTTAAGAATATTGATGCACAAGTGAGACGGGAAAAAAGAATGCCATTACGTCGATTGGTCGCCGATCGCTTAGGTTTTGGTAGTCATTTTACCTATCAGAATGCAAAAAAAATAAAACTTTATGCGAGCGGCGAATTGATCGATCAAGTGGATCAACAAAAAATAAGTATTTCTAAAGCGACTAAATTATGCCCGGTTTTATCCAGTAAAAAAAATGATTGAAAAGAAAATTACGGCCAGTAAAGCCGGAAGCGAATGATTTACCGACAAGTTCTCAGTCTGTTCCATCGAATGAGGGAAACTATGCGTTATCGAATGTTAGATGTCAGAATTTGGTGTGATGAAAAATTTCGCTTATTAACGCCGCTAAAGCCTAGTGGTCAAGCGCTTTTTCTCTATCTGTTAAGTAATCCACATACGACATCGATCCCGGGTCTTTATCGCGCCGGCGCTGCTGCCATGGCAGAAGAATTGGGTTGGCCTTTAGCCGGATTTCGTCGTGCGCTGAAAGAAGTGATTGCGCAAGGCTTAATTAAAGCCGATTTAAAGGCGAGGGTTATTTTTATCAGTAATGCCATTAAATATAATAAACCGCAGTCACCGAATGTCGTGCGAAGTTGGGCAGTGCACTGGGATGAAATACCTGAATGTGCACTTAAAAATGAGGCTTATTATAAATTAGAGTCGTTCGTTAGAGGCTTAGGCAAAGCCTTTGCACAAGCCTTTGCAGAAACTTTGCGCCAACGTGAAGGAAAAGCTTCTAAGAAGTCATTGACTAAGTCTTGTTTTAATCAGGAACAGGAGCAGGAACAGGAGCAGGAACAGGAGCAGGAGCAGGAGTATGAAAGTGATGATGGATTTCAGGTAGACCCTAATAGTGACGACAATACCCATAAAAATAGCAATGACGTGGGGCTTAATAAGGAAGATAATTTTAATACAGAAAATTTAATTTCAATATCCAAGTCAGAACGTTTACTGACTATACCGCTAAATAATCGTTCTGTTTATCAGGTGACTAAACAAGAATATGAAAAATGGCAAGCTATTTACCCTAAGATTGATGTACTGCAAGAAGTACGCCAACTCATTGCGTGGAACATAGCCAATCCTGATAAACGTAAATCGCATGGAAGCATTTTACGTCATATTCATACTTGGCTGGCGAAAGAACAACGTCAAAAAACACATCGAACATCCCCACACCAAGCATTTCCAGTAAATTTTGAACATAATTTACAGATAGCTAAAAAATGGCTAACTCCAAATACAGAATCCGATAATCGCTGCGCGTTTAAATTATTGACAGGGAAAAAAATACGATGACTCCAGCGGACCAAGAAAAATTTACGCAAGGATTGATGATTTTAGCCGAAGTTTACAATCGTAAGCTCTCTTCGTTGCTATTACACACTTATTGGAAGTGTTTAAAAAAATATTCTTTAACTGTGTTTGAAACTACCTTGTGGCGTTTTGTAAAAAATCCGGACGTTGCTAAAAAAGGTTTTCCTAGTCCGGCGGAGTGGATTAAGGCCATCGATGGCGATGCTGAAAGTAAAAGTTTAGCGGCATGGACAGTCATCATTAAAACAATCCGCCATATTGGCCATTATGATAGCGTCATATTTAATGATCCATTGATCCATCTCGTCATTGAAGATATGGGTGGTTGGATTTTTTTATGCCAACAATCCGAACGAGAATTGATTTTTTTGCAAAAAGAATTTGAACGTCGTTATAAAAATTATTATTCGATTAACGAATTAAGCGTTGGTCCGAGTTATTTAACGGGTCAAATAGAGCATCAAAATACAGTACATGGTTTTACGCAATATATTCCTAGACCTACCAGTGCAAAGCATTTGCAGAATGTTAGCGATCATTTAGTCACGGATAAGAAGGAGAAATAAAGACGATTACCTTACCGGCCAATTTTTTTAACACCATCATTTTTAGTTTAAAGGAGAAGTTATGCACCAATGTTCTAAATGTTCTAAAATTCGTAGATTTTTATCATTACTGATTAATTGTTTTCCATTTGTCAGGGCGTATCGGTTACGCCGAAAAACACGACATAAAAAATTAAAAATGCAGCGTACATGGCTAAAAGATGAGCCTAAACGTTTAAGACGCTATGTCATGCTGGCAGGCACAATACGTCGCTTGTAACAGATAGGTAGCCGTTAAGCTTATTGTTAGTTTTTGTTTAAACTTATCTTAGCGTTTTAAAAAATGTTAAAAATTTATTAGGTGCTAAAGCATTAAATTTTTTCTTTATGGAAGTTATATATACAAGGAAATCAAGCAATGAAGTGTTTAAATCCACTTTGTGAATATGCGAAAACACGTGTGATTAACTCGCGTAAAACAGGAGAAGGAAAAAAAATTTTACGCAGAAGACATTGTCCAAAATGCAATAAGCGTTATACCTCGATCGAAGTGCTGGCTTATTTTGGCTATCCGAATGCGCAAAAACGTGCTTCATTAAATTTTTTACTCATGACTTACTAAAAATACTGAGGTATTGGTTTGCTAATCTCGATATATCGCTCGTATGGGCGCCATTATTTAAGAGAATCGCGGTTCTCCTCTTGAAAATCTCCATCGCGAGATGAAGGCATTGGAAATGCGACTTCGCATTTCCAAGTGCATCGCAAGTCGCATGAATTTTAGTGCTTAATCCCCCTTTACTGCGTCCGATAGCTTCGTTTTGGTTTTCTTTTTTTTAGCTCCAGCACTGTGTTGATGGGCACGCACTATCGTTGAATCAAGTAACGCATATTCATTATCTGCATCTTCTGCTAATACCTTAAAAACCCTCTCCCAAACTCCTGTTTTACCCCAGCGAGTATGACGAGTATGAATAACTCGGAAATCCCCGATTCATCCCTTTTTAGATTAATGGCCGTATGGCACGTTTACTTTCAACCTTGTGCTTATACATAAAAGGTTATGATTTTAAACGGCTTTTTACCATGAGTGAGTATTATGATAGGAACCGTGTGGATTACTATAAAGCCATACTTTATTTGAGCTATCGGAATTAACTATAAAAGATCTCGAGCAAATTTTGCTGGATATACCGAGACGATCATTGCAGCGTGATCTTAAAGATTTAGTGGATAAAGAGTTGGTTGTCATGGAGGGTTCAACGAATCAAGTTATTTATAAACTTGCGCCAAACTTGCGCCAAAAACTGACGTTAGTTTATAGTTTTTCCGGGTTTTTGCAGAATAGTAAAGAAAAAGTGTGTAAAATGTACGAGGGGCTAAGGTCTGAATGGCTACCAATATATAGATGCTGCGAGTGCTATAGGCACGAAGCAGTCTAGGTCATTTGATACGATGATGCATAAACCCCGGTATTTTCTGTGTTTCGCTACTCACATACCTCGAGTATGCTCCGTTAAGCTACTCAAAAAACATGCTTTCTGTTTTATCCTCTGAATGACGACACCCTAGTGAAAAAGCGAGTTTTTTCCTGAATGACCACGCTCATTACATTCGCTCGCCATGACGGTAATTTTTATACTAATTTCCACTATTCACTTGTATTCAATTCGCGAAAACGCCTGATCAATATATACAGGCAGGTCGGTCCCTTAGCAGGAATTTAATTGATCTAATATCTCACTAGTGAACTTATTATGTAATTTTTAAGCTTAGTAAAAAGACTTATAATAACTTTTTACTAAAAAAATCTGAACATATGCGATTTAACTAGAGAATTTCATAGAGTTTTTAATAGTATGAATATAGTTTTGAAAAATACATCCAATGCATTAATAGGAATGATGTAATGCCAACTCGTACAAGTATTGAAATTAACCTTTTAGTTTTCGCTAATAAAGGAGCAAAGTTATATAAAAACGGTAAATTATATTTTTCGTTTACTGAAGAGATTGAAGAGAATAAGAATACCGCTGCCAGGATTTCTCTCAAAACATATGCTGACTATATGAGTGTTCAGTCGGATACTACTACTAATAATATTATTATTATGAATAACAATGGCTTCGCCATAGATGTGAAAAGAACTGTAGGAAGCACTAACTATTGGAGTTTCATCGCAGCTGAAGATGGAAAACTTATAAAAGTGAATCAATCTGATAAGATTATGGTTTATAAGGCAGCTGCTAGTAAACAAAAAGTTACAAACCCAGAACAAGGTAGAAACCTAGATACAAAAACTAAAATTAGATATTCAATTTATGCGGATAAAGGAATAGATATATATAAAGACAATAGACCCATTTATTCATTTAGCTCTAAGACAGACATTCGGGTTTATTTCGATGCAGGTGGCTGTGAAGACGCAGATGACTATATAATTGCTGAGCGGGACATTAAAATTGAAATTCAGAATGACAATGACTTTGAGATAAAGGTCTTCGCAAAAAGAACAATAGATGGAAATATAGTCTGTTCCCAAACGGATCTTATCAAGAGTAAAGAAAAAAAAACTCTATCACTGAAGGCAATGGATAGGGTTACGCTAGATTCATCAACCACAGACAAACTACCAGGATCAAGAGGAGTAGGGGAACCAACAATAGTAACACGAGAACTTCCAACGGATAAAATTAATTTTGAACTTTCCGCCGATTCATTAACTAAAATAACCGTACATTTCGTACTAAAAGAAACGGGTGGCAAACTCGAATATGTACCTTCTCAGCGTGTGTTAAACAGGACCCCTCAGGCATTCTCTTTCTTATTAAGTTCGCATGACTATGACTATTTTACTATTGATTCGGAAAAAAATATAAAACTGAAAAATATAAATGTTTTTCCCATAGCTGTAAGAAGAAAAAATGATTCGAAAATTGAAACTATTGATGTAGCTTCCAGAGAAATAAAGAATATAAGTTTTGCGCCTAAACAGTCCCAATTTTTTCTGATAAAAACAGATAAAGAATCGCCTGGGACGAGCGTGCCATCAGATAACTCAGTATTTACTCTCAATTTTTATGGAGAGGAAGGAGTTAAGTTGTTAAAAAATGGGCGGCCCTATTTTTCGTTTAAAAAAAAGAAACTTTCGGGTGTTAAGGTTCAGCTCAAAGACTAT
>JAZJZD010000014.1:0-7582 GCA_040390025.1 Pseudomonadota bacterium
TGGTTGATTTAAGTAGAATTTTCAGGGCTTGTCGCATTTAGCCCTAGAATGTACCAGAGTTTGTGTATTTCCGATAATTTTTATTATCGGAAATAAGTGCAGCCGGGTACATTGCATTTCTAGGAAACCATTCCCGTTATTTGTTTAAAGCATTTACCCATTTCTACCCTCAAAATACGATAAGTTTAACTCCTTGTCGTATTTCGGTTAGAACTTGCAGGAATTTTGAGAAATATACTTTTTAGCCGTTTCTTTTGCTGCTTGCGCCTCTTGAATCAGCCGTTGATAAAGGGCATCAGCTTGTTTGAGAGAACCCTTTTGCAAATAAGTTTCTAACTGCCGACAGGCTTCTTCTAAACGCCGCGTGCCACAATAACTGGCTCCACCTTGCCATTTGTGTGCAATCATTCGTATTGCCGACCAATCATTGGCTTGATGATGTTGCTTTAGAGAGGATAATTCTTTGGTCAACTCACTTTCGAGTAAAGCCAACATCTGATTAATTACTTCTTTACTGCCCAGTAGTTTTAATGCCTGATCTTTATCGAAAATAGGCAGTGATTCCAAACTATCGAGGGATTGATCACGTTTTTCTTCCGTAAGGCTAGAGGATTGCGGATGTGATAGAAATGCATGGAGTATTTCAGAAGCCTTCTCTACGGTTAAAGGCTTGGTATAAATCGCATTCATTCCATTTTTAAGGCAATTTCGTTTCTTTTCTTCAGTAATGTGGGCGGTAAGCCCCACAATAGGTACCGATGGATTTCTCTGCCATTGCTTTAATCGAATACGCCGTGTTGCCTCACAACCATCACCATCCGGTAGTCCAATATCCATCAAAATAAGATCGTAATGATTTTTTTCAATAAAGGCTACAGCCGTTCTTCCATTCTCTACGCTATCAGTTTGACAATTTAGGTTTGACAGGATGCCTACGGCGACTTTTACAGCAATTGGATTATCTTCCACCACCAAAACGCGACTTCCACTCGTCATTAGTCCTGGTAAAGGTAGTTTCGGTACTTTACTGCCAGGTAAGTGATTATCCTCCAAAGCAAACAATGGGGTTTCTTCTATCTCATCCTCTTCTTTTGTTGATAACGATTCCTGGAAAGGAATTAAACAAGTAAAAGTCGAACCTTGTTCAGGTTTACTTTTGAGGTGAAGCTCGCCATCTAAATCATCTATAAATTGTTTAACTACAGATAAACCTAAGCCTGTTCCAGGATAAATACCTTGATAGGAAGGCATTAACCGCTTAAAACGGGTATAAACTTCATGTTGTTTGTCTAAAGGAATGCCTATTCCGGTATCACTTACACTCAACTGAATAATCTCTTGTTCTGAGCGTGTCTTATTTTTCATCAACCGTGCCATGATCTTAATTTCACCTTTATCAGTGAATTTGAGCGCATTAGTAACCAGCTCTAAGAGAATCCGCTGGACGCGTACCGGATCACCCATTAAATAAGCGGGTATGGCTTTATCATAATCAACGTGTAAAGAAAGTTTTTTTATAGCCGCTTGTGGTTTGTTCAAATGTATTACTTGTTCTAATTCGTGATAAAGATTAAATTTTTTCTTTAGGAGTGGAATCTCGCCACTCGCCACTTGGATACTTTCTAGTATTTTATTGAGAAACTCTAATAAAGCATCACTGGATTGGATGAGATCAGTAGCATATTCAGACACTTTCTTAGGATCATCCGCTTGCATCTGGATCAGTTGCGCACAACCTACTATTCCTGATAAAGGCGTTCGAATATCATGACGCATGTTTTCCAAAAACTCAGTTTTTGCTTCATTCGCCACTTCGGCTTTTTCTTTAGCTTTTTTTAGGGCCTGTTCAGCTTTTTTCTTTTCTGTTATATCATTATAAACACCTAAAATACCGATGACTTTATTATTTTTATCAAAAACAGGTACTTTACTCGTTAATAAATAAATTTTTTTACCATCAGGAAAAGTTTGCTCTTCTTCAATATTAAGCTTAGGAGTACGAGATTCCATTACTTCTTTATCATCTCTACGATAGGCATCACTATCTTCTTTCTTAACGGGGAAATCATAATCTGTTTTCCCTATCACTGCTTCCACAGAAGCTAAATCAAGATTATGTGCAAAAAGATCATTACAGCCTAGATATTTTCCTTCTTTATTTTTCCAGAAAACGTGGACAGGCAATCGTTTTAAAAGTTCAATAATAAACGCTCTATCAAAAGCATCTTTTTTTTGGTTACTAGGCATAAAAATTCCCAGGAAAATCAAAGCAATCTGTGCACAAAATATACATCAAATATAAGATTCATGGATAGCAATTAATTTTTTTAGATAAATTTTGATGGCTAGAAATAAAATGTTTACCTAATGACTTAAAAAATCCAGGCCCAGGTGACTCGGCTTTTTTAACTTGCTCTATCTCTCTTTCTCGATAAGGCTGCAATTCACAAGTATTTTGTAAGCTATCTTTTGGTTTTTCAGTAATCTCATATTTCGCTGTAAAAAGTGATCCTCCTTCTACATAACGATAATTACCGTCTCTAATTACCTTTTTTTTATCTAACCCAACAAGAGATAATACTTCCTCTCCAGCATCAAATATATTACTCACTTTCCCTGGAACAACATAAATCATTTTATTTTCTTTATTTTGAAAAATAACGGCACTACGAAACTCTTTATCTGTCTTGACCTTAGCCAATAAAGCCCCAATCCACCCTATATAAATAAACTTTTGTTTAAATCCAGGCCAAAACCTTTCCATCTCTTTTTCACAATTAGGTTTAACTTGTTGATCAATAAAGTCATCATCAATTGAATGAAGATGATTCTTAGCCTCCGCAGCTGTTTTATAAGAACCCATAATTGTCCATTTCCCGTGAGTCATTATGTACTTTGAAAAAATTTCTTGTTTATTTGCACGATCATCGTAAGGCATTAAACATGGAAACCATCCATCCATGACAATAAATGAAAAAGGTAAATTAGGGAGAGGTCGTTCAGTATATTCATACATTAAAGCTAAACAAGGCTGATAAACAATTTCCATTTTTAAAGGTAATCCTCTAGGATCAGGTACTAATGTTTGATAACTTGTTGTGTTAACAACATAATTAAAAACAAATTGATCATTACCTATTTTCCATGATTTACCTGACACAACAAGCTTATTGTCGATTCGCTTCTTTACTTTGACAACACCAAACTCACATAACAATCTTACTCCCGCTTCTTCTAATTTTTTCATAAAGAAATCGCGTAGCGGCTTACCTAGTACTAGGCTTGGCTCCCCAACATCAACTGCAAAACTTAAATTATTATATCCCCATTCATCTGGCTGGATTTCTTTAGAGCTTTCAAACTCTTTACAAACAGAAGCAAATTTTTCCTTATCTACTTTAGATGGGTTTCCATTTGCATCTCTGATTCCTAATCCATAAACCGAATACAAATGTGGCCTTATCAATTCAGGATAATAATGGAAAAAACTATTAAAACCTTTGTAGCAAGCTATTCTTGTTGCTTCAGATCGGGGATAATGAAGGCCGCTGTGTAATCTAATACCAAACTTTCCCGAAGTTTCACTAAATATATCAGAATTTTTTTCAAAAAGTGTTACTTTGCAGGAGGGACACTCTTTTTTCAATACCAGTGCAATATGCACTCCATACCATCCAGACCCTATAATAGCAATTTTCTTTTTTGAAAAGGAGTTAATTTTTTTATTATGCATTTTAAATATTTTATTTTTATAAAAAAGCCTATGACTATCTAATGTAAACTCTTAAACTAAATAACAGGAGGGACCTGTTTGTGAAAAAAAATTAGCCTTTATTCTTACAGTCTCATTCTTAATACCGACAATAGGATATTCAAGCAGCTTTATTGACGAAGGGGTACCCAATCTAGCAAATACCTGCCCTATTATCCATACCTGTTTCACACCTTACCAAGATTGCACTCATAAAATCATTGATCAGATACTTCAAGCAAAAAATTCCATTTTAGTTCAAGCTTATTATCTTAAATCAAAGCCAATTGTAGAAGCGCTAGTGGAAGCTAAAAAGAAAGGGGTATTATCTGCGAGACAGCCGTAGTAAGCGGTAATAATGAAACCTCAATTGTAGATTATCAATAAATTGGTTCAAAGAATATGAAGAATATTTTCTTTACATTGTCATAAATAGTTTTCGCAGCCCGTCGTGTCTTTTTTTCTTGTCCTAAAGACATAATTTTTCCTCATATTTAAAATGTCATTATTTGTTTAGAAATACTCATACGTTCATTATTTCTTTGGAAGTCATCAAAAGGAGTTAATGGAGCACCTCTCAAAGATTTATTAGTTGTTTGTATGCTATCAAAAGGTCTTTTTTGATCATAACAATAATTATTAGAATAACAGGAAGATAATAAAAAAGAGCTTAAAAGAATTATTAAATTTTTTTTCATATTTTATTTTTATATTTTTTTAAGGAATAATGATATTATCATAATTTTATTATATGGTTAATGGATGCTTTTTATAAATATAATAAAATAATTTTTATAAATAAATATAATAATTTAAAATATGCACAAAATTTTAATAGTTTTTTTAAGTGTTTTATTACTTTACTATTCCTAATGAATCTTCTTGTATTATTTTAATTGCCGTTTCTTTATCCGTGGCCGCTATAATAATTCCACCATCATGAGGATTTTTCTGGTCTGACGCTAAAAAAATTCCTTTTTGCATAATATTTATTTAAAAAAGATCGGTGTTGATCGAAAAACTTATTAGCCTCATCAAGGGACTTTTTGTATGTTAATTCAATAAGCAACATTAATTTTATCCTCTTTTTATCGGTAGTGTTTTTTTGGATTTATAGCAATAATTTCTGATGACTAGCAATAGGTATAGTGTTTCTAATTTCATGCAGTTTTTTGAGGTTAATTTCTGCATAGATAATACCAGGTCCCTTTTTAATACGTTCTGTTACGATTGATCCCCAGGGATCAACGATCAAGGAATGCCCATACGTTTTTCGCCCATTGCTATGCGTGCCTCCTTGACAGGCACCTATAACATAGCAAAAATTGTCGAGTGCACGGCTTCTTGCCAATAGTTCCCAATGCGCCTCTCCTGTTTTTTGTGTGAATGCAGAAGGTATCGCAATAACTTCCGCACCTTGATTAAAAAGATGGGTAAACATGGTTGGAAACCGAATATCGTAACAAACGGCAAGTCCAAGTTTGCCTATAGGTGTGTTAACTACGACTAGACTATTACCGGGATTTGTTGTATCAGACTCAAGGTACACTTCTTGTTTTGAGATGACCGCATCAAATAAATGTATTTTGTCATATCTAGCGACTACCCTGCCATTGTTATCGTAGACAAGACAGGCTGCCTTTATTTTATCTTTATCTTCACAACTAAGCGGTATTGTGCCCCCTACTAGCCATATACTATTCTTTTTAGCTTGTTCAGATAGAAATGCTTGGATTTTTCCTGTGCCGAAATCTTCTTTAAAGTCGACTTTAGCTGCTTGCGTTAAGCCAAAAATTGGAAACATCT
The DNA here is from genome assembly GCA_040390025.1 of Pseudomonadota bacterium. GTDB lineage: Bacteria > Pseudomonadota > Gammaproteobacteria > Diplorickettsiales > Diplorickettsiaceae > JAVHYG01. The sequence continues at coordinate 5,558 of JAZJZD010000014.1, forward strand.
CTGGTAAAACCACTAATGTGGCGCTGTTGTCAGATGCCTCTTTAATGAGTTTTGCAGTTATTTCTAAATTTTCTTTTAAAATATGGCTTGAACACAGCTGTATCGCCGCTACGCTTTTCATTTTAAAATTTTTTTACATAATGATGACAATAAGGTTGCTTCCCCGTTTTTTCATAATAGTTTTGATGGTAATCCTCTGCTTTCCAGAACGTGGTAGCAGGAGTAACCTTCGTTGCAATTTGATAACCTTTATCTTTTAAAATGTGGATAAGCTTTAAAACGATTTCTTTTTGTTCAGGCGTTGTATAAAAAACTTCGGAGCGGTATTGCTCGCCTACATCGGGACCTTGCTTATTCAACTGTTCCGGATCATGAATTTCGAAGAATCGTTTAGCTAAGGCTTCGTACGTTACTTTGCTGGAATCAAAAATAATTTGGACAGCTTCAGTATGGCCTGTACGATGTGCACATACATCCTGATAAGTGGGATTGAGCATAGAACCACCGATATATCCAGATACAGCTGAAATGACACCTGGTATATGCTTCATTAAATGTTCTACTCCCCAAAAACAACCTCCTGCAAAAATAGCAGTTTCAGTCGTCACTTTTTTTCTAGTTTATTTTTAGGTACAAATTCTAAAGATATCGAATTAACACAATATCGAACGTTTTTAGGCGTGTGCCCTTCATGAAGAAATACATGCCCGAGATGTCCCCCGCATTTAGAACAAATAATCTCTGTACGCCGACCATCGGCATCGGGTAATTGCTTAATAGCATCTGGTATCGCATCATCAAAACTGGGCCAACCGCATCCAGAATCAAATTTATGGGAAGAACGGTATAATAATGCGCCGCATTGCTTACACAAATAAACACCCTCTTTATTAAACTGATTATATTTTCCCGAGAATGGGCGCTCAGTCCCTTTCGATAAAATAACCTCTTCTTCTTCAGGTGTAAGTTTTTTCATGTATAAAATTTGCTAGGAATGGAAAATAGCTACTATTTATTTTTAAAACAAAGAATACAAATTTTTATTCAATTTTCTTATATATATATAGTTTAGTCAATATTCTCAATGCCTTTTCCTTGGTTAATGGTTTTGTATAGACCGAGTTCATTCCCATTGCAAGGCACTTTTGTTTCTTTTCGTCACTCGTATGTGCTGTTAAGCCTATAATAACCGGTGATGAAGAATTTCTTAGCTTTAAACGAATTAGATGAGTAATTTCACAACCATCAGTATCCGGTAAACCCACATCCATTAGAATAAGATCATAAGTATTTTTAGAGATGTTTTTCAAAGCCATTTTTCCATTAAACACTATATCTACCTGACAATTGAGGTTTAATAGTATGCTTTGTGCTACCTTTGCAGCTATCTTATCGTCTTCTACCACTAAAACTCTGTTTCCAATAGAAACAACCATTTCTTGTAAGGAAGAGGCGTTAGCGGATTGTTGACTACATCGCGAACTAGATATTTTAGGCGCATGGTCTTTTTCTATTTCATTCTCTTCGGTTATTAATAACGGCTCTTGGAAAGGAATTAAACAAATAAAGGTCGATCCGTGATTAAGTTGACTGTCAAGCTGAATCTCACCCTCTAAATCGTCAATAAATTGTTTGACAACAGATAAGCCTAAGCCAGTTCCTGGATAAATCCCTTGATAGGAAGGAGTTAAACGTTTAAAACGCGTATAAACCTCATTTTGTTTATCGTGAAGAATACCTATCCCGGTATCACTGACACACAATTTAATAATCACTTGTCCTGATTTTGTCTTTTCTTTCATCAAACGCGCTGTTACTTCAACACCACCTTTGTCCGTAAATTTTAGGGCATTGGTAATTAACTCTAAAAGTATCCGCTGTATTCTTATGGGATCGCCAAGTAAGTAAGTTGGAATTGCCGGATCATAATTAAATTGAAAAGAAAGATTTTTTAGAATCGTTTGTGGTTTGTTCAAGCTTATCACTTGTTCTAAGATTGGGAAAAGCTCAAATTTCTTTTTTAAG
>JAZJZD010000014.1:7592-54888 GCA_040390025.1 Pseudomonadota bacterium
AAGATTGGAATTTCACCACTTGCTACCTGGATACTATCTAAGATTTTATTGAGGAAATCTAACAATGCATCACTGGACTGGATAAGGTCATTGGCGTATTCAGATACTTTCTTGGAATTATCAGACTGCATCTGAATCAACTGTGCACAACCCACGATCCCTGTCAAGGGCGTACGAATATCATGACGCATGTTTTCTAGAAATTCAGTTTTGGCTTTATTTGCCGCTTCTGCTTTTTCTTTAGCTAAACGTAATTCAAGTTCAAGTTTTTTTTGATGGGTAATATTAGTAGAAATCCCCACTACGCCATAGGTTTCACCTTGTCGATTGCGTAAGGGTACTTTATTAGCTACCCAATATAAAGGTTGGCCTTCTGGTCCAGTAAACGGCGGCTCTTCAATATTTAATTTTGGTGCGTTAGTCTCTACGACTTGTTTTCCATCATCGATAAGCATATCAACTACTTTTTTATCGACGTTTTTAATTCGCCCCATTAATTTTCTAAAGTCTTTACCTACCGTATCCGATCGGGCCATTCTTAATGTTTTAGCTGAATTTTCATTGCATCCAAGATAGACGAAGTCTTTGCTATACCAATAAACATTGCCCGGTAATTGCGCAATGACGTTATCTAACTCATAGATTTTATCTTCCGCTTTTTTTATTTCAGTCACATCGTTTCCAATACCGATAATTCCAATTACTATTCCTTTTTCGTTATAGAAGGGTTTTTTATGAACTAAACAGACTATTTCTGTTCCATCCGTATCCACTACTATTTCTTCTAGCGTACGCTCCTGATGGGTCGCGATAATTTCTTTATCCTCTTTAATAATTTTCTCTGCAATTGCTTCAGGATATAAATCTCTATCGGTTTTTCCTAGCAATGCTTCTTTCGTATCAACTCGAGCAATCTTTAGCTGTTTCTGATTACAGGCTACATAATAGCCTTTTACATCTTTTAAATAGGCGTTTCCAGAAATTAATTCGAATACTTGCATTAAGTAAGTAAGTTTGTGCTTATTCATTTTAATGTTCTTTTATTATTCGTCTATTATCCATCGCTTAAGAACTTGTGGTGAAATAGGCAAAAGCTATTTACCTATTGCTTAGCTTTCTCTCAGGCGTTTCAGTTTTGATACTTCTGGCTAATACGATACAACTCTTAAACATTATACTTAATATCTAAAGGTTAACCAATCTAAACGTTATATACAGCAAATTTATTAAAAAAATATTATTTTATTAAATTGCATAAAATTTTAAAAAAGTTTAATATTATTTTAATATTTATCTCAATTAGATTAGTAATATACTCTAAAAATAGCTGTTGCATAATTATCCAGAGTATAGTAGAAACGCAACCCTTTTTGGTAGAAAAATAAAAATAAAACACCCATGCCTTACTTAGAAAACCATAAAAATACATTAGACTCCTTATTGATAAGCATATGGAAAGAAATTTTAAAAATAGAAATCAATATACACGATGAATTTATTTCATTAGGTGGAAATTCACTTAATGCCATTAAAATTATTCATAAAATAAATGAATTATTAATAGTCTCGTTACCGTTAGATGTTATCTTTAAACACAATACTATTGAAAAATTAAGCGGTTTTCTTAAAAAACAAACAGCTCATCCAGCATCACTTGAAATAGCAAAGAAGCGAGTGTGGAAAGGCTTGAGTATTCCACTTTCCGCCTCACAACTACCACTTTATTTTCTAGCACAGCAAAGTGATGCTGCGTCGATTGCATATCAAGTTCCTCTCGCATTTGAGCTAAAAGGACAATTAAATATTACTGTGCTAGAACAGGCTATTACTGCTACCCTACGTAGGCACGATGTCTTTCATTTAGCTTTCAAGAGCTCAGTTAATGGGGCAGATCAATACTACCAGGACAACCTTAAGATTGCATTGGTGATAGAAGATATAGAAAAAAAAGAGCTAGAAAAAAATATTTACTTGGAAATAAAAAGTCAAATATTTTTTGATTTCGCGCCCTTATTAAGGGTTAAATTGCTAAGGTTATCCGAACAAAGCTATTTTTTAATTATAACAAAACATCATATTATTACCGACGCTTGGTCAACAGCGCTGTTTAAAGATGAACTAGAAAAATGCTATGCGGCTTTTTTAAATGGAACACTTCCGCAATTAATAGAAGTGCAACGAAGCTACGCAGACTTTATTTATCAGCAATCTACCTATCTAAATAGCGAGAAAATGGCTAATGATTCAAGCTATTGGTGTTCAAAATTAAATGCTTTTACAGAAACTACCTTCCCTGCTGATTTTAAAAGACCTACCATTAAAAAATTTAAAGGGAAGCGCTATCGATTTAGACTCAATAAAGAAATTTTAGAAAAAATAAAGCATTTTAATAGTAAAAACAATACAACCTCTTTTATGCTAGTATCGGCTCTTTTAAGTTTGCTATTGGGTCGTTATAGCAGACAAGAAGATGTTATTATCGGGTTTCCTGTTTCAGGTCGTGGCGCTTCCGAATTTAGCCATACCATGGGGTTATTCCTCAATGTTTTGGCATTAAGAAGCCATTTACAAGAAAAAGATAATTTTTTATCTTTTTTGCAGCGTGTAAAACAAGACATATTAGATGCCTACGCCCATCAAAATTTTCCATTTAGCCAGTTAGTAAAACAATTAAACGTATTACGCTGTCAAAATAAAAATCCATTATTTCAAATAATGCTGGTATGGCAAGATAGTGCAGACAATACACCTTTAGTTTTACCTGACATGACGATGACTCCTCGTCATGTAGATAGCAGAACCTCAAAATTCGATATGACGTTTGAATTTATTCCTTCACCGTTAGGAATTGATTGCTCTATTGAATATGATACCGATCTTTATAAAAAAAGTACCATAGAAAGATTATCTTTGCACTTTATAAACTTACTTGTAAATAGCTTAGCGCATCCCCGTAAAAATATATTTAGTTTACAATTTATTACGCATCAAGAAAAAGAAAAATTTTTAGAAACACAAGCGCTATGCAAACTGAACACAGTAACGCCAACAACCTTACATACGCTGTTTGAGGAACAAGTACGGTGGTTTCCCAGAAAAACTGCTGTACGTTTTGCGGGACAATCGCTTACTTATAAAGAATTAAATGAGCAGTCTAATCAATTAGCTTATTACATTAGGCAACGCTATAGTGAGGTTTTTACATCACGCCATAACCCTTTGTTAGGCGTTTGTTTAGACAGAAGCATAAATTTAATCGTTGCCCTACTGGCTACCTTAAAAGCGGGCGCCGCTTACGTGCCATTAGACCCCGCTTGGCCTCAGAAAAGGTTGGAATCTGTTTTAAAGGATGCCAATTGTTCAATAGTATTGATAGATAGCCTAAACAAAACTAAATTCGATTCCACGACACAGAATCTCGTCATCATTGACGAAAAATCGCATGGGTTGGCTAAACTTCCAAGCTCGAACTTAATGCTGAACAGTAATGCACAAGATTTAATGTATGTTATTTATACTTCGGGTACTACAGGAGTGCCCAAAGGTGTACCACAAACACACTATAATGTAGTGCGTTTATTACAAAGAGGGAATGAACTGTTTAAATTTAAGGATGAAGAGGTATGGGTATTGTTTCATTCCTATACATTTGATTTTTCAGTATGGGAAATGTGGGGAGCTTTGCGTTTTGGCAGTTCTCTTGTAATCCCCTCCTACCAAGAAACGCGGGATCCCACCTTATTTTATCAGCTTGTTTTACAAACTAAAGTAACTATTTTAAATCAAACCCCCTCTGCTTTTCAGCTTTTTATGCAGGTAGATCAAGTTTCCCCTGTGCGTGTTACTACCTTAAAGACAGTCATTTTTGGCGGAGAAGCATTAAATATTGGCTTGTTAGCGCCTTGGTGGAAACGTTACTCGGAGAACCAACCCACACTCGTTAATATGTATGGCATTACAGAAACCACGGTACATACAACATTTAAATTTTTAACGAAAAAAGATCTAAAACGAAGGGAATTTTCTAATATAGGCGAACCATTGTGTGATATCAAAGCCTATGTGGTGGATAGTTTTTATCAGCTTGTTCCTATAGGCGTTCCAGGTGAGTTATTGCTGAGCGGATTCGGGTTGTCGCCGGGATACTTGAATCGCCCTCAGCTTAACAACGAAAAATTTATAAAAAATAATTTTAATAAAACGCTAAACACAAATAATAGCTTAATAGACTCTGTTTTTTCACGTTTATATAAAACAGGAGACTTAGTGCGTTACTTGTCGGATGGAAGTTTAGAATATTTAGGGAGAATCGATAAACAGCTAAAAATTAAAGGATTTAGATTAGAAGCCGAGGAAATTGAGAGCGCAATACAAAAACATAAAGCGGTTAAACAATGTTTAGTTAAAGTGTTACAACAAAATAATTTAACGGTATTAGTAGCCTACTATATACCGACTAAACGAATGATTCAAAGCTACGATGAAAAAGCCTTTAATATTGAATTAAGGAAATTTTTATCCACTTTATTACCACATTATGCTATCCCCAATTTTTTTATTAAAATAGAAACTATGCCGTTGACGCACAATATGAAAATTGATTATGCGGCATTACCTCTCCCTTCTGCCGATCATTTCTCTAAAGCGTTAACTTCGAATGCATGTAAAAAAACACAGCCTGAGTGTATTTTAGCCGAGATATGGCAATCTATATTACAGATAGCGTCTATTGATAAGGATGATAATTTTTTTAGCTTGGGAGGCGATTCTATAACGAGTATCCTGGTTGTTACCCAAGCAAGAAAAAAAGGTTTTAGTTTTTCCGTCAGTGACTTATTTAACGCGCCCACTATTCGGTCTTTATCAAAATATTATAAAGAAAAAATCAGAAAAAAAAGAGTAACATTAAAAGAATTTGATGTTGTTAAGAAAAAACAAGTTATTTCAGAAAAATACCTTATAAACCCTGAAAATATTGAGGATATTTATCCATTGTCTGCTTTGCAAGCAGGAATGGTCTATCACTCAAGTTATTCTCTTAAATCTGCGATCTATTTAGATATATTTTGTTTTACCATTGTCGGCCCTTATAATAAAGCATGTCTAACCCACGCCGTTTATAAACTAATAAACATTCATCCATTGCTAAGAACCTCCTATTTACTCAATGAATTTGAGGAAGCCGTGCAAATTGTGCATAAAAACGTAGAAATACCTTTTTTTGAAAAAGACTTAAGTCTGCTACTTCCTTCTAAACAAGCGCAGCAAATAGAAAAATGGGTAACCATTGAAAAATTAAATCCTTTTAATTATGAAAAAGCACCGTTATTTAGGATAATGGTCCATATTCTAGATAAGAAAAAATTTGTATTAGGTATTTCATTTCACCATTCTATACTTGATGGTTGGAGCCTTGCTCGTTTTATTACTGAATTATTGGAAGAATATTCGCTGCAATTAAAGTCTCCACCCATAGCTAGCCATAGCAAAGATCCATCGCAGCACGTTAGTCAGGTAGATTGGAATTTTAAGGAATTCGTACAACGCGAAAGAGAAACTTTTTCTTCCAGGGCTGATCAATTGTTCTGGAAAAAAGAACTTCTTGATTTTGAAATAACAGAAATTCCGCATAATAATACGCTTTCATCACCGGAAAATGATTTTTCTTATCATCGTATTCAAGTTGATAATCAGGTTACCGTACAATTAATAGCGCTTACAAAATCATTTAATATCTCACTCGATCAAATTATTCTAGCAGCCCATTTGAAATTACTATCCAGTTACTCAGGTCGAGAAGATGTGCTATCGGGGGTTGTATTTAATGGTAGACCATCGATTGATAATATTGATAAAACGCTCGGATTATTTTTAAATACCCTGCCCTTCAGAATTAATATCCCGGATTGCACATGGAGAGCGTTAATCCAATTGATTTCCGAAAAAAAGCATCAGATTTATCCGCATCGACGCTATCCCATAATGAAAATTCTCCAGAATGTTCATCCTGGTCCGCTATTTAATATCATTTTTTATTTCACTCACTTTCACGTATATAAGCAGTTAAAAGCAAACGGTCCTGTTAAATTACTTAATCAAACACATTATGAACGAACTAACTTTCCGCTTGCAGTTAACTGTGCCCTTGACCCAGTTAATAAAACCTTGGAAATATTGTTCAATTACGAAACTCAACACTATTCTTCTGAACAAATAAGTGATTTAGCTGAGAATTATCATCGTCTGTTAAAGGCGATGGTAAAAGATATTGATGTTAAACATAATACGTTTGAATTACTCACGACCGAACAAAAACAATGCCTACTGGTAGACTGGAATCAGACAGAAAAGGATTTTCCAAAAAATAAGCGGACACATGAACTCATTGAAGAAATTGCTAAAAAATTTCCAGAAAAAACGGCACTGATTTTTGAAGAAACGTCGATTAGTTACCATATACTTAATAGTAAAGCCAACCAGTTGGCAGATTATATAAATAGCAAAACTTTGACGCGTGGAAACAGATTAGTCGGTTTATATGTTGATCGCAGCTTAGAAGCTATTATCGCCATGTTAGCCATATGGAAATCCGGAAAAGCGTATATTCCTATCGATCCGTTATATCCCAAAGAAAGAGTCAAGTTTATTCTAAATGATGCGCAGTGTTATTATTTATTGAGTAAAAAAGATTTAATACAAGATTTGTCATTACCAAATGATATCGACATACTCTATTTGGAAGAACTAAACACAAATAAATCGTCAGCTTTATCAAAAAAAACTGTTAGTTCTAAAGATAAAGAAAATCTAGCTTATGTTATTTATACCTCCGGCTCGACTGGAATGCCGAAAGGCGTGATGATTGAACATACATCGCTTTTGAATCTTCTATGCGCTATGCAAAAAAAAATCAGTTTTACTGAAAATGATATTTTCTTAGCACTTACTTCTTTTGCATTTGATATTTCAATTTTAGAAATTTTTCTGCCGTTAATTACCGGTGGTACTTGTCTGATTGCTAATCAGTCTGGTAGTAAAGATCCGCAATGGATTAAAAACGCCTTAAAAAAATATCCTATTACAGTCGTCCAAGCCACAGCCTCAAAATGGGCTCTACTTTTTGAATATGGTTTACAAGAAGCAAAATGTCCAATTCGCGCATTATGTGGTGGAGAAGCATTACCTAATCCTATAGCTTCTCAACTAACTGCATTTGCGGAATTAGCTTGGAATGTTTATGGACCGACAGAAACAACTATCTGGTCCACGATCTATAAATTAAGTGCAGAAGCTATTAAGTTCTCGCAGCCACCTATTGGAATGCCTCTAGCAAATACCAAAGTCTATGTTTTAGATAAAAAATTACAGCCTGTTCCACTCGGAGTGATAGGCGACTTATACATTTCAGGTGCTGGATTAGCAAGAGGCTATTTAAATCGTAGCGATTTAACAGCAGAAAGATTTATCAAAAATCCGTTCGTTCCGCAAGACAGTATTTATAGCACATTATATAAGACAGGTGATTTAGCCAGGTGGTTACCTAATGGCTATCTAGACTACATCAATAGAAGCGACAACCAAATTAAAATCCGTGGCTTTAGAGTTGAAGCGGGAGAAGTTGAATATGCTTTATTACAGCATAAAGCAATAAAGAGCTGTGTTGTTTTACTCAAAGAGCAGGAAGGAATGCAATCTCTGGTCGCATTTTTAGTAAAAAAGAAAAGCATCGATGTAAGCACTAAACAACTTCGTGAATTTCTTGCGCAGCGACTTCCCTATTACTGTATACCCGATAAATATGTGTTCTTAGAGAAATTGCCTAAAACGCAGAACGAGAAATTAGATCGGCGGCAGTTAATGAATATTAAAATAGATGAAATTTCTCAAATTGAGAATGATATTTCATTATCAACGGAACAATTAAAATTAGGTGGTATATGGAAAAAAGTACTTTCTATTAATAGTCTCTCCTTATCCGATAACTTCTTTGAATTAGGAGGAAATTCTCTTTCAGCACTTAGGTTAGTCAATGAAATTAATAAGGTATTTTCTATTATGCTAGAAATTAAAGAAATTATAGAACACCCCGTATTGAGCAAACAATCTGACAGAATTCTTTTTTTAAAAGATTCCTTAGGAAATGAAGTCCAGAAAGAAGAAACCATCGACTTTGTGAAATCCATTTCAGATCCAATTGTAAAATTAAAAGAAGGCGGTAGCAAAACGCCGTTATTTTTAATCCATCCAGTAGGTGGAAACGTTTTTTATTATATACCGCTGGTTAAATCCTTAGCTAATGATAGACCGGTATACGCTATTCAAGACCCAGGAATACGCGGCCGTGAGACACTCTTTGAAAGCTTAAACGACATGGCAAGTTTTTATATTAAAGTAATAAAAAAATATCAACCTAAAGGACCTTACCTCATCGCCGGCTCTTCTTTTGGCGCTAACGCTGCCGTAGAAATAGCAAGGCAGTTAATTGAACAAGGTGATGCGCTTGCTTTTATTGGACTCATTGACGGCTGGGCAAAATACCCTAAAGAGGCAAACGATAATCGAGAATGGTTTTGCCAGAATCTAATAAACCAGCTCAAAACACTGGATCAACATTTCTCTCGTGAAGGTATACCCGATTTACTTTTAGATCTACATTGGCATAGACAACAATTGTTAGTTCGCCATATTTTACCTAATATGTCAGACATACAACTGACTTTGTTCAAAGCCAAACAAACCATGGATGCATTTAAACCATTAGAATCTGTCTATAATAATTGGGATATCTATTGTCAAACTATTCCTATTGTATACCCCGTATCGGGTGATCATTTTACCATGCACTTCCCTCCATATCATGAATCGTTAGTTGAAGCGTTTAGAGACTGCCTTAGCAAAATTAAGTTTTAACGATAAAGTAATGTTTTTAGGAAATTTTATACTATTTTCTACCTATACTAGTAAAAGTTCTAAAAGCCATTTTTTACCCTAAAATCTACTTAATATTGATTATTAAATAGAAACTTATAAAGCTATTATAAAATATTCAAGTCTATAATAGTATAGGCTTGAATAATTAAAGGATTTAAAATGAAATCAACTCTTCGTTCAGAAAATAATTCTTCACAGGACTTATTTGACAATATTGAGAACAAACTTTTGAACCTCGACGTTTCACTACAGGAGAAACTAGGGGGAGTCTATGAGGGCATGGATAATTACGTAAATAACTTCATAAATGAAAAAAAAGCAGAATATCTTTTAGATTTTATAGGGAACTTTGCAGCTGATTTAAGTGTAAAAATTGTAGAGCTATCTAGCGATATTAGTGCTTTAAGGAATGGGGTTTATCAAACTCCGAAGAATTTTCAAGCTACACAACTGAAGTCTAGTGAAAAAGTGAAAGTATAAATTAAAAATTTTAATCAAAACAATAGTATGAACAAGATTTTGTTCGTACTATTGTTTTACAAGAAAGTTATTAAAGCCTATCCGGTTTAATCGTACTCCAGTTACGGCAGGCGGGACAAAACCAATCTAAAATTTTACTATTAAAACCACAGCGCAAACATCGGTAGCCAGGTCGATTTAGCATAAGCTTCGCAATTAATGTTTTTAATGTTGTTAAATTACTTCCGCTTTCATTATTATTTTCGTTAGAGAAATGTGACTCGCCACAATGTAAATCTACTAAATGATAGAGACCATATAGTGATGGCCTCTCTTGTAATTGCTGTGTTAAAAAACTTAACGCCTTTTCCCTGTCTTTTTCCTGAATCAGTTTTACAATAGCAAGACAAATAGAGATTTTTGAATATTCAGATAAAGTTGCATATAAATAATTAAGCAGATCAGTTTGGCCTGATTCTCGCTGCAAATAGCATTGGCTTAACGGTTCTAAAGTTTCGGCAATATAATCGGGGTCTTGCTTTTTAATCGATTGATATATCTGAATCGCTTTTTCCCATTTTCCAGCTTTAATTGCAAGCTCACCTTTAAGAAGATTAGCGCGCACACAATGCGGATCATACTTTAGGGCGCGATTTAAAAACTCTATTACTTCCTTGTTTTCGGTTTGTACTTTTAATTGCCCCAGTGCGAGTTCACAATAATAATGTGCAATATTTTTAATGATAAGCGGTTCCCATTTAGAAATTTTTTTAGCGTGCTTAATAGCAACTTCCCAGCGCTTTTGTTGTTGGTAGATCTCTAATAAATAACGTAAAGCAACCTTTGCATATTCATTTTCATTATCCTCTTTGTTTGCTATTTCAGAAAATAATCGCTCTGCCCTATCTAATAATCCACCATAATAATAATCTTGGCCTAACGCTAATAAGGCTTGTATTTTTTGCGAAGGAGGTAACTGTGGTCTAGCGATTAAATTTTGATGAAGTCGAATAGCACGATCAATTTCTCCTCGGCGCCGAAATAAAACACCTAAGGCTAAATGTGTTTCAACCGTTTCAGTATCAACTTCTAATATCTTAATAAAAGTATCGACGGCTTTATCGGCTTGTTCATTGAGTAAATAATTTAAACCCAGTAAATATTCACGGTTGAAATCCTTTCGTTTATCCGGTGATAAGTGTTTGACATGATAATAAGCGGCATACCATCCAGATGCAGCCGCAATAGGAAGAAGTAGAAATAGCAGTTCTAGCATAATATATCCATTGCGCTTGGAAATACAATTTTGCATTTCCAAGTGTTGCATCTCGCGATGGGGATTTTCAAAAGGAGAATCGCGATTTCTCCTTTGAACAACGGTGCGGAAGCGTAGCTGATCGCCCGTCGTGTGATTGGATATACCTAATGCGGATGATCTTTAAGAGGTAAAGCACGTAGGTTAATTAATTCTTCTTCTACAAGTTTTAAGCGATGCTGCAATCGACGATTAGCATACTTTAATTTAATGTAGATAGTAAAAGCCAATAACAGTCCTAATAATCCCCCTAGACTAAAGCTAAGTATGGCTAATAAGGAAAGGGGCAGCTGAGCTTTACCCAGATAATAATTAATATTAACAGGCTCTGCATTGAGACCTGCAAAGGTTAGAGCAAAAAGAACTAATAAAATAAGGAACAAATAAGTTAGGATGCGCATAAACTACTACCCTTAAACAAAAAATATTGCTCCTTAGCAGAATCCGAATTAAACATAGCTTGTCCCCGTGCTTCGGCACGGGGATAAGTCAACTTAAGTTAATCGCTTAAATAGATGATTTTTCTTCTAATGGGATTAAAGAAAGAAAGATAGTATGATTTTTACGATCAATGTTTAAAATCCTTGCCTCAATTTCTTGCCCAACTTCAAGGGTTTCAAGCGCTTCGCCTAACTCTGAAGTCTTAATGTCAGCTTCAACATTATTTCCCAAATCAACTTTAATTCCTTCATCATCAATAGCTTGTATTTTGCCCTTTACCCATTGGTTTTTAGCATAATTATCAAAAGGATGAGCTGTAGCCTCGCCATTCTCTAATTGTTTGATTCCAAGCGAAATACGCTCACGCTCTGGATCAATTGATAAGATGACGGTTTCTAACTCATCGCCTTTCTTATATTTACGAACAGCTTCCTCTCCAGATAGGTTCCAATCGATATCGGAAAGATGAACTAATCCATCTATGCCTCCTGATAAACCAATAAAAAGACCAAAATCCGTAATAGACTTAATCTTCCCCGTAATGTGTTCGCCTTTTACATGGCTATTAGCAAAATCTTCCCATGGATTCAGTTGACACTGTTTAATACCTAATGAAATACGGCGTCGATCGAGGTCAATATCTAAGACAACGACTTCAATTTCATCACCTACTTGAACAATTTTATTAGGATTAATATTTTTGTTAGTCCAATCCATTTCAGAAACGTGAACTAAACCTTCTACACCTTCTTCAATTTCTACAAAGCAACCATAGTCCGTTACATTAGTAACTTTACCTTTTAAACGGGTACCCACAGGATAACGTTTTACTAAGTCTAGCCAAGGATCTCCGGCTAATTGTTTTAGACCCAATGAAACACGTCCTCGTTCCTTCTCAATTTTTAGAACAACAACTTCAATTTCATCACCAATCGTTAATACTTCACTTGGATGTTTAACACGTTTCCAAGAGATATCGGTAACGTGAAGTAAGCCATCTATTCCACCCAAATCAATAAAAGCACCGTAATCGGCTAAGTTTTTCACAATACCTTTGATACGTTGACCTTCTACGAGCTCAGTCAATAATTGTTCGCGGCCCGCTTGCCCTTCTGACTCAAGAACAGCACGACGCGATAGAACGATATTATTGCGTTTAGGATCGAGTTTAATAACTTTAAACTCAAGTTCTTTACCTTCAATTATACTAGAATCCCTAACAGGTCTTACATCAACTAATGATCCTGGTAAGAAAGCACGTACATTACCTAATTCTACGGTAAAGCCACCCTTTACTTTTCCAGCTACAAAACCTTTTATCAGCGAACCTTCATCGTGCGCTTTTTGCAACGAAGTCCACATTTCTGCACGTTTTGCTTTTTCACGGGATAAGCGTGTTTCGCCAAAACCATCTTCTAAAGATTCAATGCTTACATCAACCTCATCACCTACCGCCACTTCTAATTCGCCGGAATCTGTATAGAATTGTTCGATTGGAATGAGACCTTCGGATTTTAAATTTGCATTTACTACAACACGGTCTTTTTCAATTCGTACAACCGTACCGGTTATAATCATGCCGGGACGAAAAACGCGATCCGAAAAACTTTCCTCAAGTAATTGCTTAAAACTCTCTTCTGTCATATCGTTATATCACTTGTTCTTTTTTAGAGAACCACTTTAAAAAGGCGTAAAAAATTACGCAGTTAATAATTCAGCCATTATACCTCTTCAATCCCCACGAATTATTCAGGAAGATATGAATATAATGGCCCCCTCTTTTACAGCTTATAGCCTTGCAGCTGTTCATTAATACGCTGTAGTACGTCTGGAATGCTTAAGTGCGTGGTATCAATAATAAAGGCCTTTTCCGCCGCCTTTAAAGGGGCAGCAGAACGCTGTTTATCTTGAATATCACGTTGTTCAAGCTCTGTTCGTACCAGCTCAAGGCTAACATGCTTCCCCCTTGCCTTCAACTGTAAATAGCGTCGTTTAGTGCGTTCTTCCAGTGTGGCGATAAGAAATATTTTCAAGAAAGCATCTGGGAAAACAACGGTTCCCATATCTCGACCATCCGCTACTAAACCCGGTGCTTTACGAAAAGCACGCTGATAGTCTAGCAAGGCTTCCCTAAGCTTAGGGAAAGTAGCTATATGAGAGGCTAAACGGCCACACTCTTCGGTGCGAAGGGTATCGGTGATATCACGTTGTTGCCATAGAACGCCAAGCTTGTTATTGGAGGGATCGATAACGAAATTTAGCCCTAATTTATCAACTAAAGGGAGTAGTTTTTCTTCTACGAGCGGAGTATTTGTTGATTGCGCAATATAAGCAAAGGCACGGTAGATAATGCCGCTATCTAAAAAGTGCCATCCTAATGCTTTGGCTAATCGGCTGCTGATAGTCCCTTTTCCCGAGCCGCTGGGGCCATCGATAGTAATAACTGGGATATTTAACAACATGCGGCATAGGTCTCCCAGCTTAATTTTCGATATTGCTGCGCTGTAGCAAGGGGGTCCTGTGCTTGATAAATACCTCTCCCTACAATAATGATATCGGTTCTATTCTTTATAAGTGCTTGTTCAGGAGAGATATACTGTTGCCCTAAACTATCACCAGCTGCCTCTAATTGAACACCCGGTGTCATATGCAAAAGGCCCGGATTTTCACTCAATTGCTTCTGCGCGATAAAACCTATCACAAAATCAAGGTTATCGTGGGCCATTTTGACACTCTTTTTCGTATAATCGCCCTGGGCTAGAGAGCCTTCAGAACTCATTTCCGCAAGTAATAATAACCCGCGCTGTTTATCTAATCCCACTTCGCGAAGGCCTTGAATAATACCTGGACCGGGAACAGTGTGCGCATTGGTAATATCTGCCCAATTAGCGATACGGTATAACCCGCCTCCATATTGTTGCTTTACGGTATTACCAATATCAGCAAATTTACGATCTTCGAAAATTAAAAACTCATGTGCTATTGCTAAGTCTTTAAGCTTAATGACAAAATCATCATCAAAATGTGTAAGAATATCGATATGTGTTTTTAATACACAAATTTCGGGCCCTACTTGCTCCGCCAATTTTAATAAAGCTTGAGCGTCGGTGAGATCAGCAGAGATACAAAGATTAGATTTTTTATTGGAAATAATTTCACACAGACGTTTTGCTGTGGGGTTTAAACAATATTTCATGCGATCCACAAACGGTAATTTTTTAATTTTTAACATAAAAACTACAAGAGTAGAGGATCAAAGGCAGTAACCGTTGATTTAAGTTGCATCTCTTTGTTTAGCCGCGTTTCTAATAATTTAATTTGTTCGGATTTGATTTCAGGTCCTACAAAAACACGTGTTATGGGTCCTGCCATTACCCTAACTTGACGCGAATAAGCTTTAAATCCATTTTTTTGTAAAGATTGAAGCAGCGAATTGGCATCTGAGTTTTCTTTAAAA
Source organism: Pseudomonadota bacterium (assembly GCA_040390025.1). Classification (GTDB taxonomy): domain Bacteria; phylum Pseudomonadota; class Gammaproteobacteria; order Diplorickettsiales; family Diplorickettsiaceae; genus JAVHYG01. Next base: position 22,196 of record JAZJZD010000014.1, read on the forward strand.
TCAGCGACCTGCAATACCCACGCATGGGTTGGAGCAAGAGGTAGTTTAAAAGCATTTTTGATAGGATGGTTCGAACTGCCTAATTCTAAACTAAACTGATCAGATGGGAAAAGTGGCTTATTAGGAACCGTTAAGGGTTTCCATTCTGTATGTGCCCTTTTAAAAAGGGATACAAGGATAACAAGAAAGGCCGATAGTATAATAACACTAATAAGAGTTCGGCTTCTTAATGGCATCATTTTCTTTCCTAACAAAATACTCTGTAAAATTATAGCGCATTCGTTTGTCTCTCTAAAGCATTATTCTTAAATATACCCATTGCATCGCACACCCATCTCAGTCTAAAGTGAGTTTTCAATCGCTTATAGCTTGAAAGATAGATGCGGGGCGCCTTCTTTACGCTGATATGAACTTTTAGCCTAAATGAAGTGGCAATTTTATAGATATTTTTTCTTATATTGTCGGGACATATTTAACTATTGCGGGTATAATGTTTGCGGTTTTAAATTTGCAAATTTACCCCGTAGCCCTAATTGGATTGAGTGCAATCGCATTTCAGGAAATAATTAAAAAGGATTTCTAATGCTAAAAACAAGGTTAATATTTAACGCTTTAGGCGAAAAAGCCTTTCAGCCAAAGCCCCAAAAGGATAAGCTCCTTATCTGTAGTCACATTTTTTGGGTAAATGAATATCAAAAACAGATACTTCCTAACAAGCTAAAACAATTATTTTGCTTTTTATTAAGCACCATAGAAAATTTAGAGATAGAACTCAGTTTAAAACAGAAGCTAACCCCTACTATCGAAGGACTAGAAAAAAGTTGTCAAACAGATTTATTTAAACCCTATATCGATGAAACCATCAAACAACTCGAAGTCATTACCTATTATTTACATTCTTCTAACCCACCTGAGAAAAAACAAACGCTTGCTTTGCAATTACTTGAGGTCAATGTTTGTCCTGAGGGAAGTTTTTTAAAACTACAACAAATTGTTTATACACTACATAGTCAAAATAATATCTTTAGTTGGTTGGCTGATTTTCGGTTAGCTATTATTTATCAATTCTTTTATACACGATCGATTAAATCTGTTCATAAGTTTAATGCCATTTTAAATTATGCTCAACAAGTCGGTTTAAATATCATTGATGAGGATTATACTATCCAAACTTATTTAGCTAACGACATACACTGTATTCCTCTCTGCGAAAGAGCCAAACGAGAGTTTGATGATTTTTTCTCTAAGCATTATTGCTTTGAAGCAATTATTGAATCAGTTACAGAGCGATTAAAAAATGAAATTAAAACTTGTCTTTTTGAATTTCAAATCGAACATCCGATGCTAGGCTCGGTTATTTCTTCTGGACAAATTCCCTGCTATGAAATTGAAAAAAAATTAAACGACTTACCTATTCATCAGCTTTCTAGACTCATTAAGTCTATTGATGAAGAAGATATGTACTTTATTATTAAATCAGATCCTAAATTAAAAAGAGAGGTCGTACATTATTTAATTAAAGAAGATGTTTTAAAGAAGCAAACTAAAGAAATTAAAATAGGTGATGACGATTGGGAATTTACTATTATAAAAGGAGATATTTTAGGTAAATATGGCTTTATTTCTAAGAAAATGAAACCATTTTTTAAAAAAATATACCCGCTCACCGCCTTTGAGAAAAAAAAATTATATGCGTATTTACCCTTAGAAAGCTTCAATATAAATAAACGTTTTTTTAGATTAGGTCCTAATAGTTTCCACTATTTTTATAAAAAAAAGGTGAGTTTTAATAACTGTTACTTAATAGATATAGATTTTACCAAACTAGGAGCAAATTTTTTATTTTTACCTCTCTATAGACTAAAAGATGCCTTTTTTATTCGCCCTAAATTAACTTATAAACAACTTATTTGCTTCTATATGCTTAAACTGCATAAGAGCTTACACAATACTTATATCGTTGATATTCAGCGCCCTAAAGATTTTTTCAAAATTATAACCAAGCTATCAACGCTAAGTCCGGAGGATATGGAATCATTTTTAGAACGCCATAAAAATATTCTACTTAAAAAAGAATTGCATAAGGCGATCTTAGAAGATTTAACTGAAAAAAAAATGGACTTACAACTGCAACTAAATAAGAACCTAAGTTCCTTAGAATGCAATAACAATTTTATATCACCAAAAAAAATTTACATCTCTATTTGCATCACTAATATAATTATAGTTGCTGGGTTTGTATTTTATCCAATATTATTATTAGGATTAGGCCTACTAGCAATTACCTTACTGCTAACCTATATAGGTAGTTTAATGGATAAAAAAGTAGAAGTTAAACAAATAACTCTAGAAACTGAACGTGTTAAATTAAAAACAGAACAAGATATCTATATTTATTTAGAAAATAAAATAATCAAATTTAAAAATAAGCAGCGAGTTTCTCAAAAAAAAGTCCTTACTGAAAAAAATAATAGGCCAAACAAAACCTGTTACGCAAACGCTAAACCTACGTCTATAAATAATCATTTATTTAAATATAGTATATCTTCTGAAATATATGAAAACTCTGATAAGTCCTTGAGTATTAAATTTACGGTATGAAATGAACCAAAAACAAGCACGCGATCACTCTTTTTTACTCGTTTGCATGCTTGTTGCACAGCGAGCCTAGGAGAAGAAAATTTAAAAATAGAGTGAGGTTTATTAAAATCTAAACATTGACTTAACTGTTCGGCTGTCGCACCTCGAGCGACATCTAAATCGGCTAGATACCAATAATCAATATGATCGGCTAATGCGATCAAGGTGTTTGTTATATCTTTATCCGCCAACATTCCTACGACCGCATATGTTTTACCTTTACAAGATTCATTAATCAACCTTTTTGCTAAACATCTCCCTCCGGCAGGATTATGTGCTACATCAAGAATAAATTGTATTGCGTTTTTTTCAATAATTTGAAAGCGACCCGGAATAAAAGCCTGCTTTAACCCCTCTTCTATCGAAGTACGCGTAATAGAAAATTTGGCTGAAAGTAATTCAATAACTTGCAAAACAGTCGCCGCATTCTGTAAATCAATTCGTGGTAATGGTAAGTTGTCTAGCGTTTGTTGTCGACTCTCCCAAATCCAAGTAGAAAGCTGTTTTTTATACTTAAATGCCTGATTTTGAAGATATAAAGGCGTATTGAGCAACGTCGCCTGTTGGTAAACCGAAGTTGGAAGTAAAAAATCACCAAAAACACAAGGCCTATTCGGGCGCATAATACCCGCTTTTTCTTTTGCAATAAGCTCTCTGGTATGACCCAACCATTCCATATGATCTAAATCAATCGTGCTGATAACACTGATATCTGCATCTATGCAATTGACAGCATCTAAACGTCCTCCAAGACCCACTTCTAATATAATCGCATCAAGTTTAGCTTGTTTAAATAAGAATAAAGCCGCTAATGTTGCAAACTCAAAATATGTTAACGAAAGTTCATGTCGAGCTTTTTCAATTTCCTCAAAAGCGGCACATAATGCCACATCACTAACAAACTTATTTGCTATTTGGATACGTTCATTGAAATCAAGAAGATGCGGGGATGTGTAACTACCTACGCGATAACCGGCTGCCGCTAAAATTGCTTGGGTCAATGCAACACAAGAGCCCTTACCATTGGTCCCTCCAATAGTAATAACAGGGCAATCAAAATGTAATACGTCAAGCCGTTTTGCAACAATGTTAATACGGTCTAACCCTAGGTCGATAGACTTGGGATGGCAGGTTTCTAAATAGCTTAACCATTCTTCTTTTGAGCGAATAATACAGCTAGACACACTTACTCACTCGCAGAAAATATATAGCGATTCTTATGCGTATGTATTAATTTATTTAATAGTGTCGCAATTTTATTTTTTAAATCGCGTCTATCGACTATCATATCAATAGCACCATGCGTTAATAAAAATTCACTGCTTTGAAACCCCTCAGGTAATACTTGACGAAGTGTTTGTTCAATGACTCGAGGCCCTGTCAAACCGATGAGCGCCTTAGGTTCAGCGATAATAACGTCGCCTAACATTGCAAAACTTGCTGTTACGCCACCCAACGTAGGGTTGGTTAATATCGATATAAAAGGTAATCCCGCTTGCTTAAGCTTGCCAAGTACAGCACTGGTTTTTGCCATTTGCATTAATGAAAATAGACCTTCTTGCATACGTGCGCCACCACTGGCAGCAACACAAATAAAAGGAAGTTCTAAGTCTATAGCAGCTTGTACGCCCTGAACGAAACGTTCTCCCACCGCGGTTCCCATAGAACCGCCCATAAAGTCAAATTCAAAGGCTGCAGCTACTAAAGAAATCTCGTCTAGTTGCCCTTGCATGACGATCAACGCTTCCTGTTCACCGGTTTTTTTAATAGAGCGTTGCAAACGATCTTTATAGCGCTCTTGATCTTTAAATTTAAGCCTATCAACCGCACCAATTTCACTTCCTAATTCTTTTCCTGTTTCAGGATCTAACAGCTGCTGCAAGCGTTGCCTTGCTTTGACCCGATGATGATGGCCGCAGCTAGGGCAGACCAAAAGATTACGCTCAAATTCTGCACGATATAAAGTTGCTGCACAGGCTTGGCATTTAATCCATAGTTCAGGTCCTTCCGTTGTTTTTCTAACAACCGTTCGAATTCCTGCAATTACTTTTTCAAACCAACTCATAATATTTCCTAAACTGAATAATATATACTTTCTTTATAATACTCTATTAAACGCCTTGCAAAGCCTTTATCAGGTGACGAGAAAAATGTTGAAAAAGCTTGATATACCTCACCAAACTTAGGTTAACCCTGGATTTTGGATGTAGGACGCGGCGCCGACTTTTCGAGGAGCGGAGTTTACTTGTGTAAATGAGCACCGCAGATAAAGTCGGCAACAAAGTACTACACCAAAAGCCAGGGTTAACTGCCTATTTTAAGTAATTCCCAGTACTTTTGATATACTATTTCTGCATCCCCTACATCTTCTTGTTCAATGCCTCGTTTTAAAGTCTTATTATCCGGATAAATCATAGGATTGCCTAAGATCGATTTTGGCATTAATTTGACTGCCGCTTCATTAGGCGAGGCATACCCTGTCGCCAAGCTAATTTTTTTAGCAATATCAGGACGCAAAATAAAATTCATGAAGCGATAAGCATTGTCGAGATGCGTAGCACCCACGGGGATAGCCATACTATCGATAGAAATCACAAAACCGTCTTTTGGATAGATGAAATCAATAGCTGGATTTTCTTGCTTCGCTTGATAAATATCGCCATTCCAACCCATACCTAATGTCAGATCGCCGTCAATATAAAGTGATTTAACGCCATCCGCATTAAACAGGCGAATATTAGGCATTAATGCCTTTAACTTTAAATAAGCTTGTTTAATATGTTCAGGATTTGTGTCGTTTGGAGAATAGCCTAATACCAACAATGCCATTGAAAACACTTCGTGTATATCATCTAATAAAAGCAATTGATTGTGGTACTCGGGTTTCCAGAAATCAGCCCAGTTTTGAAGCTTGGAAAGCGCATGATAATTCGTATTAACGACAATACCCGTTGTACTCCAAAAATAAGGAATACTATAGCGATTACCCGGATCGTAAGATTTATTTAACAAGGCGACGTTCAAATTGCCAAAATGAGTTAATCTGGTTTTATCTAAAGGCTGTAACATACCTTCTTTACGCATACGATCCACAAAATAAGTCGAAGGTACGACAATATCATAGCCAGATCGAGGATTCGCTTTGAGTTTAGCGTACATGGTTTCATTGCTATCGTAAGTCGCATAATTAACTTTAATACCTGTTTCTTGTGTAAATTCTTTTAATACATCGCTAGAAATATAGTTTGACCAGTTGTAAACATTAACTACTTTTTCTTGCGCAAAAACCGGTAAGCTGATAAAGCATAATAAATAGATAATAAACTTCATCTTGTTTCCTTTTTCCGCAACGCTAGCTGAAACACAATAACAATGAGCAATGTAATTGCAAACATTACTGAACATAAGGCATTTAATTCAGGCTTTAAACCGATGCGAACCAACGAGTAAATATAAAGTGGTAAAATCTGAAAATCAGGGCCCGTTACAAAGAAACTGATAATGACATCATCGAGAGATAAGGTAAAACTTAAAAGCCATCCTGCTAAAATAGCCGGCCATAACATAGGAACAATAATGCGGCGGAAGCTCATAAAGTCACTGGCACCCAAATCACGCGCCGCTTCAAAAATATTTTTATCTAAACCGGTTAAACGGCTGTAAACCGTGACTGCAACAAAAGGAATACAAAAAGTAATATGCGAAAGCAAAAGCGACCAAAAACCAAGTTGCATTTTTATAAGAAAAAATAAAATAAGTAACGCAATTCCCATCACAATATCTGGAGAGACAATTAAAACAAACAGCAAACCATGTAATAGCTGTTTGCCAAAAAATATATAACGATAAAGGCAAGTAGCTGCCAAGGTTCCGATAAAGGTGGCTATTGTTGCAGCCAAAACGCTGACTTCGAGAGAATGCAAAGCGACAACCGTCAAATCGGTATCACTGCCTAATTGCTTATACCAATCTAAAGTAAAACCGTGCCACAATAAAGAATACGTTGAATTATTAAATGAATAAATAATCAAAATAATAATAGGAAAATAAAAAAAGCAGTAAATAGCCGTTAAATAGCTAAATTTCGCCAATCGATTCATACTGTTGCCCTATTTTATTTACCCGTCTATAAATCAACAAAAGAAGCCCCATACTCAGCGTTAAAACCATACTAACGGCTGAACCCAATGGCCAATTATGGGCCGCTAAAAATTCGTTTTGAATGAGATTTCCTACCAATAACGATTTCGCTCCCCCTAAAATGTCAGGAATATAAAACATACTCATCGCGGGTAAAAAAACTAAAATAATTCCACCGACAATTCCTGAAAGCGTTAATGGCAAAATCACGCGCAAAAAAGTAATTAATGTATTGGCCCCTAAATCACGCGCCGCATCAATAAGCTGAACATCTAATTTCTCAATGTTGGCATACAGCGGTAATATCATAAACGGCAATAAACTATAAACTAAACCTATCATGACTGCTGAGCCAGTATATAAAATAGAAAGCGGCTGATGAATAATACCCAATGCTAACAAAACCGTATTAAGCAACCCTTTTGCCTTCAAAATTGAAATAATGGCATAGGTGCGAATTAAAGAACTTGTCCAAAAAGGGATGATGACTAAAAATAATAATAGGCTTTTATATTTAGATTTAAGCCGCGCTAAAATATAAGCAAAAGGATAGCCTAAACAGAGACATATTAATGTGCATAAGCCCGCAATTAGAAAAGAGTGTAAAAACACTTTTAGATAAAGCGGATTGATTAAAGCAATATAGTTTTGTAGCGTAAACTTCCAACTAACCAGTTGCACTGGATCGTTTTCTAAGAAACTCGTTATCAGCACTAAAAGAATAGGTAATAAAGCAAAAAGCGATAACCAAAGCCAAATCGTGGTAATGTTGGCCGACTTAAATAAACGATCAGCCTTCATCAGGTAAAATTACCTCCCAGCCTGGAATCCAATGTACCCATACGGATTCACCACTATGGAAATCGAGCTTCTCATCATCTTCATTAAAAAATTGAGTTGCTGCTAACAAAGTGTTGCTTTCTAAGCGAACCATTAAATCGACAGTAGAACCTTTATAAATCACCTGTTCTACAACGCCCGGGAACATTTGTGTCGTATCAGTCACTTCAGATGGCGACCAAACCTCTAAATCTTCCGGCCTCACTAAGGTATATATTTTTTCACCGCTGGTAAAATGGCGGCGGTTTTTTAAAGTAAATTGTTTCCCTTCAATGATGACATGGAAAACATGCTCATCTACGGAAATAACCTCGGTTTCAAAGATATTCACTTCACCAATAAAGCGTGCAACACGTAAACTGTGCGGTTCTTCATACACTTCTCGGGGCGTCCCTATCTGTTCGATACGTCCTTCATGCATGACAACCACGCGATCAGACATAGATAATGCTTCTTCTTGATCGTGTGTCACAAATATAAAAGTAATGCCTAGCTGAGTCTGTAATTGCTTTAACTCAATTTGCATGATTTTGCGAAGCCGATAGTCCAAAGAACTGAGCGGCTCATCGAGCAAAAGAATAGAAGGTTTATTAACCACAGCACGGGCAATCGCTACACGTTGCTGCTGCCCACCACTGAGTTGATAAGGTTTGCGCTCACTTAAATGTTCTAACTTGACCATTTTTAGAGCATCATCTACTTGTTGCTTGATAGCCTCCTTGGTAAGACCGCCCTTGCAATGTAGACCAAAAGCAATATTGTCAAATACGTTAAGATGAGGGAATAATGCATAACTTTGAAAAACGGTGTTTACATGTCGTTGTTGTGGTGATAGTCCTTTAACATCTTTACCATTAATCTGAATAACTCCGCCATCAGGCTCTTCAAACCCAGAAATTAATCGAAGTAAGGTTGTTTTTCCACAACCACTTGGACCTAGTAGTGTTAGAAATTCACCGTGTTTGACTTCGAAGTGGATATCTTCTAAGACATCTTGATCATGAAATTTTTTGTAAACTCCTTTGAGTTCAAGCACATCCCCATTCATTAAATAGGCAACCTCACTTCAAGATGGAAAGTTAAAATCGAGAGCGATTATGCAATGTGTGGGAGGGTATGTCTACTTTTGTATTACAGCGAAAGTCTTATATTGTATTAGCTCTTGTTCGAAACGTTGGCAAAGAAAACCTTCTGTTTTCTTCACGTTGATAATCAGAACTTTCTAAACTCTTGTAAAATCGAACGAGTTGCCCTTTATTTTCAATTTTTAGTGACTGATTGGCTTTTGGAATATAAACTAAGAGCGGAAAATCTGGCCCTGGTGAATCTGGATTAGCTGTTTCAGTACCATGCCATACTAATGCCTTTCCTTTATAGCCGGCTTGCTTTAGTTCCCTATTTAGCTCCTCTATGATTTTTCCCTCTTGAAAAGAAATATTACCCTTTTCCTTATCCATCTCTATTATTCTTTTATCCGGTTTAGGAATTGAATCGATATAATGATGAAACAGTTTTGTTATAAAAGGCCCAGACCCTGATCTTAGCCTTGGAGGAATAGTCACAGCTCTTGTTCCCGAAGACAGATTTTTACGAAAAAAAATAGCAAATAAATCATAATCTGAAACTACGGCTGCTCTTTTTCCTGTTTGCCCCGGGTTCGCTAAAGCCATCACCGGCTGATTGTTATACCAAACTTCCCAAAACCTAAGATCATCTTTACTTTGTTTAAGCTCAAATCTATAGGAATCTCCATCATAGCTCGCTTTTAGAGATTTAATCTGCCTACCCGCGTTTTTAAATGCTGACTTAATAGTAATAAGATTTTCCCTTTCTAGAAAATCAATTCTTTCATCGGTAATATTTAAAGGAACAAACCCACAACCCGCTTCAATTGACTTAGCGATGCGTTCTTCTTGCGCTTTAAAGTCCTTTCTACCGCCTTTGCCAAACAAAGCCTCTTTTACAACAAACCCTGCGGTGATACCCTCACTACTTGTTTTTGCTTTAACATCTCTACTTTTTGTTTCATACCCCTCTTCTATCAGTGCAAATGAATACAGATTGGGCTCTCGCAGTACAATAATTACTTTATTTCTATCCGCAACGCTTTGAAAAGCCTCGTCCGCATAAGGTGGATTATTTTCATAAATAAGTTTAAAAAAATCTATATTAGCTTTTCTAGCCATGCTATTTAAAACCACAAAAAATGCGAGTTTAAATAACAATTATTAAGCTAATATGAGCGAAAAATTAAAAATATACCCATAGCACTTCAAGTTGCGAACACGCAACTTGAAGTGCTTTCTTTGCGCGATGAGGATTTTCAAGGAGAGAACCGCGATTCTCTCCTTGAATGACGGTGCAAAAGCTAAGCTTTTGCCCGTCATGTAATCGCGTATACCGCTCGCTGTGAATTTTAATAAGTTCGTATCTTCAAGTACGAGCGGTATATTAAAAAAAATTGAATAAATTATTGAATAAATTAATGCTAGGAACTGGAGTAGAAAAAGCGTTCCCATAGAAAACTTCTGATAGGTATAATCCATTCGGCTGCGCCGTAACAGCGGCTTTTCGCCGATCTTGAGCTAATAAAACCTCTTGCGCCCAAATAGGTTCGCGCTTACCAGAACCGATAAGCATTAATAACCCAGCAATATTTCGCACCATATGGTGCAAAAAAGCATTGGCCTTAATATCAATGATTACACAGTGTTGCTGACGAATTACCTTGAGATGCTCAATGTTTCTAATCGCTGTTTTAGATTGGCAGCTCATGGCGCGAAATGAACTGAAGTCGTGTTCGCCCAATAAATACTCCGCCGCTATTTGCATCGCAATTTCATTTAGAGAATAATGACAATGGGTTGTATGTTTATTCCACAAGGCACTAACGAGTGGCTTATTATAAATAATATAATGATAACGACGTGCTAGTGCAGAAAATCGAGCATGAAATTCATCTGAGACGCTACGTACCCACTCAACACGAATATCAGAGGGTAAATGACTGTTACTACCCAAAATCCAAGCACGATCCTCTCTAACTGCAGTTGTATCAAAATGAACAACCTGCCCTAGAGCATGTACGCCTTTATCCGTACGTCCTGCACAGGTTAGTGTAATAGGATGATCGGCGACTCTTCCAATCGCTTCTTCTAAGATGGATTGGATGGTTGAAAGTCCTTCTTGAGTTTGCCATCCATGGTAAGCTGTACCCTGATAGGAAATACCAAGCGCGATTCTCATTGATAATCTTCGTATTTTGTCTAGTTCATTATTGGATTGCTTTTCGAATGCTCATGTACTGGCATGTACATTCCGTCTCTCAAAACCAATCCACCTAAAAATCAGACAAAATACTTGATTCTCCTTGAAATACAACCCTTTTATACCGCTGCTAACAAATCAAGCACACTTTCTTGCTAAGCCTTATTTTGGGATGACAGATTGGCAGCCGAGATCATGGCCTGGAACTGCTGCAATCTTGCTTTAGCTGAATCAGCTGCTTTTGAGTCAGGGTATCGTTTAATTATTTTTTCAAAAGTATCTATAGCGACCTCTTTATCCCCTTTCGCAAAATAAGCCAATCCTAATTGTAGAAGTGCATCGGGAACCCGCACATCCTGCGAATACTTATTAACAAAATCATTAAACCGAAAAATCGATTGTTCAGGTTGACCTTGTAATAAATATAATTGACCTAAAAAATAGCTCGCATTGGAGCGGTTGACGTCAAGAGGATATTTTTTAATAAAATTTTCAAACCCCATTATTGCAGGTGCATACTGCTTATTTTTTAAAAGCCGAAAAGCCGCTTGATAATCATTTTCACCTACCGCTGTCGGCAGGTTTGTAGTAGAACTTGAGCGCGCCGTTGGTGTTGCGTTTTTTATGCCCGTTGCAGGTGTCGAATAACGTTGTTCTCCCATGGAACTTGGTTTAGTCGTAGATAGCGGTAGCTGTCTTTGCGTGAAACGTTTTTCTAAATCTTGATATTGACTGCGTACTTGTTCTTCTAATCGTTTTAAACGATGGTCTTGTTCGTCTATTCTTCCTCGTAATTCTTGCATTCGTTGATTAATATCGTCAACTTGGACTAATAATGGATTTAAATTAGCAATCTGGCGTTCTACAATAGCGACACGCTGTTCTTGTGAAAACGTAGAAACATTATTCGAGGCAGTATTAGCCCTTGAAGATGACGGTGAATCATTATCACCGTCATCATTATACGCATCCACAACAGGTGCTATCGCATAAGCGACAGCACTGATAGCAAAACCTAATAGCAAAACACTAACTTTAATAAGTTTCATTGATTAATTCCTAGAATAAATCACTGGAACGGTTACAAAGTGTTGCTAAAAAAGCATTCACTCTTCGTGCCTATCCAGTTACGCTTTATCAGTAATAATTGGGTTTTGATACGTTAAATCTGCTCGTCGATTTTTTGAATAATCCGCTTCAGAATGGCCAAATGCAACGGGTTTTTCTGCACCATAACTCACCGTCAAAATTTGTCTCTTGCTAACGCCCTGACCTTGTAAATACTGGGCAACGCTTAATGCACGTCGTTGACCTAAACCGATATTGTATTCCCGACTACCACGCTCATCGGTATTACCCGCTATCAAAATTTTTGCTTCCGGGTGATTAATTAAATAACGTGCTTGAACCTCGAGAGAAGAAATATCTCTACTTTGAATCGCGCTTTTATCAAAGTCAAAATAATAAGTTTGATTTCCTACCTGAAGAAGATGGCTATTCGTTTCACCATCATCAAAACTACTGACATCACCTGCACCACCTACTATCGCCTTATCAGATGTTGGGTTACTGTTAAAACCTCCTTCACCTAAGTCATCCTTTGCTGTTGAACAGGCGGCTATAATAAAAAAGCTCGCGCTAATTACACTGATTTTTAGGATTTTTTTAACTAACATAAATTGCCCTCTCTCATTTTAAATATAAATAAAACTATTTTTATGATAACAAATAAGGTGACCAGGTCGGATCTTGTACATCGCCTTGTGGTGTAGGTAAACGCAGACTTATTCGACCATCAACCGATACTATACCTAACAAACCCTGCTTTCCGGGTTTTGACTCATAAAGTACCATTTGCCCATTCGGCGCAAAACTGGGTGATGCATCATAGCCGGAATGCGTCAGTATTTGTAAGATATTATCGTCTACATCTTGTACTGCTATATTATACGATCCTTGCTCTTGATTGAGTACTACAATCATCTTTCCATCGCTAGAAAAAGAAGCCCGTGCATTATAATTACCATCATAAGTAACGCGGTGAATCTGTCCTGAACGAATATTAACCTGGTAGATTTGTGGACCACCACCTCTATCGGATGTAAATAATAGCGATCGACCGTCTTGTGAAAAACTTGGCTCAGTGTCGATAGAAAGGCCATAAGTAATTTGCCTTAATTTTTTATTAGAAAGATCCATTAGGTAAATTTTAGGTGCTGCAGAATCTTTTGATAACGCTAAAGCAAGCGTTCTATCATCAGGTGACCATGCCGGCGCACCATTAATACCCGCATAGCTACTAATCAGTTCGCGTTTGCCAGTGCTAACGTTTTGTATATAGACGCGCGGCAATATCTTTTCAAATGAAACGTAGGCAATTCGTTTTCCATTACGCGACCAAGCAGGCGACATAATCGGTTGCGTCGAAGTCAGTAAAGATTTAGCATTATAGCCGTCCATATCTGCAACTTGTAAACTGTAATGACGATTACGAGTATTTTTATCTGTCACTAATATATAAGCAATTTGTGTTGAAAAAATACCTTTAATACCAATTAATTTTTCATAAATAAGATCACTGATATGATGTGCTAGACGGCGTAGTTGCTGCTTTTTTACCGTAAACGTTTGTTGAGTCAAGGTATGATTTTGACTCTGCGTAACATTGACCAAAGAAAAATCAACACGATAATGTTCTTTATCGATAGCTTTAACCTGGCCAATAACCACATCGTCAATATGTTGTTTACGCCAATACGTTGTCGAAGTATGACTGAGAGAATGAGGTAATGTAGGTAATGTAGGTAATGATGGTGAAGAGACTTTGAATTGTCCGCTATGACTTAAATCATTTTTTACAATAGCACTGACATCGCTATTTTGATCTAAACTATTGGAACGAGTAAATGCCAGAACAGCAATCGGTAATTGGTTAGAAACACCTTGTGTTAATTCTAAATTAAGCGCTGCATACACAGGTGCTATCCAGAGATTTAACAATAAAGTCAATACGGCTAAACAGATTTGCGACACTTAAATCTTCTCCTCTTTTCTTTGGCAATACGTTTCTTTAATAACACAAGCAACGAGCAATGCAGCGACTAAACTACTGAGCAACACAATTAATGCGGAATGGAAATCTGAAACCGAATAAACCGGCAAGCCATTTTCCAGCAAACCATCCCAATTTTTATCTAACAACCATCCGATAAGCGGTTGAAAGCCTGCACCTATTAATACCGATGCCATATTTGCGAACGCGACAGAGGTTCCTGAAACTGCATGCGAGTTAATTTCAGAAGCGACAGCATAAGCCGTTGCAACACCCGTGTTGGCTAAACCATACAAAAATAGCAAGCTAAATAAAAGCATAAGAGGTAAATGCGGTATCATTAAAATAATACTTGCCAACAATAGACTAAAAAAAGCCGAACAAATAAGAACTATTTTTCGCCGTTTTATTCGATCAGATATCCAACCGGTTAAAGGTCCGCCGATTGCCCAACCAATAAAAATCAAACCAATTGCCATTGCCGCAATTTCATTACTTAAATGGTAAGCTTCACGAAAAAATTTAATACCCCATAATTCAGCCAATGCGGCAGTAGGTGCATAGAGAAGCCCTGCATACAAGGCATTCCACCAACTTTGCGGATTTTTAAAAACCTCAACTAATCCAGTCCAGGGTGAGTGAAGCCAATTTTTTTTTATTGGCAAAGATTTATGCGCTTCAGTTCGGTCACGCATAACAATAGCAATAACCGCCGCTAGTAATGCCATAATAGTTGCAATAAAAAGTAAGGTGGAACGCCAACCAAAATGGGCTACTAAATACGCCATTGGCATTTGCCCTACGGCGGCGCCTAACATACCTACCGCTTGTGTTAAACCAGCCAGTAAACCAAACTGATGGGATGGAAACCAAACTGTTGCAACTTTTAATGCACTCACAAAAGCGAAAGCCGCACCAAATCCCATCATTAAACGAGCCATGGCAGCGATCTGTAATTGACTGGTAAGTGCAAAAATAAGACAACCCAGTGCGCAAACTAAAATCATGCTTGTTAGCAACCAACGTAGACTGAAGCGATCAATTAAAATTCCAACCGGAATTTGCATACCAACATAAGCATAATAAAAAAATGCAGATAAACTTCCTAAAGTTAATGCCTGCACTTTAAAATCTCGCATCAGCGAGTCGACCATGACTCCCGGTGCAACACGAGCGAAATATTCTATAAAAAATGCACTGGCAGCCAAGCCCCATATTAACCAGGGATAAAAAGGAGCATCCATGTAATTTTTGATAAGACGATTATTTGACATTGTTTAAATCCCAAATCAGTAAGCACAATAATTGCACTCATATTAAGGAGGATAAAAATTTTTGTCTATAAGAGGATGTCTTCAATTATGTTAATGATTATTTCCTAGCCTGCGTATAAAAAAATTACCCGGCACTTCTGATAAACTAGAGTGGAGATCGTTATTTTGAAAATTTTGAAATCCTTGTCTTATAAGGTGGTTTAATGCTTGACTCGATAAGCAGGCGCCTTCGAGCGTTTGCAATGTAGATGTATCATACAATATACCCACTAATTTAATAGCTTCGAACGCTTTTATTCCTTGATTGTAAAGTTTAAAAAGTTGCTGAATAGTTAACGTAGCTCCTTTAAAAGTTGCTTCATCCAGCGCTGCCCCTGTTAACAGTGATCTCGAAAGATTAACGTTGCTAAAATTTGCGCCTTGTAACTTAGCATAGCGAAAATCCGCACCTTGCAAAATCTCAGTATCCTGAAAGTTAGCGCTTTGTAATAATACTTTACTAAAGTCAATAAAATAGAGCAAAGCTTTTTCAAAGTTACTCCTAACTAGTCTAGTATTCTGAAAATATACTTCTTTTAATTCGGCAAGAAAAAAGTCAACGTTTTCTAAATTAGAGTTTATAAATTTTGTTTCAGCTAAATCAGCACATTGAAAACTAGCGCTCTCTAGATTAACTTTTATAAACTTAATGCTTTTTAAATTAGAACGCTCAAAATTACCATTTAATAAACTGACATCTTCGAAGTTAACGTCAGTTAAAGTTGTACTCTTAAACTTAGCGTCTGTTAAATTAGCCTTTTTAAAATTAGTACGCGTTAGGTTTGAACCCTCAAAATTACTATTCAATAAATTAGCTTCTTCAAAATCAAGATATATTAAAACTAAATTTTTAAAGCTAGCACCTTCTAAATTGGCCTGTTTGAAACAACATTTCAAAACAAACTCATCAAAAACTGTATTCAAAAGATTAGCCCTGGAAAAATCAATGTGATGTAGGTAACTTATCTCACCGCAATAAAAATCAAGTTTACTTTTCTTAAAATAAAGACCTGAAAAATCACTAAAACCCGCATTAATAATTAATGTAATGAAATTATTGATCTGATTCGCTGTCCTTGTATCATCCATATAATCGACTTTGTCGAGTGTATGATAAAGCGCTGAACGTACTAACTCTGGGTAATAGGCTACAAAAGACTGTCGACCTTCTTCTGATAAAACCCTTATGAGGTTATAAAAATAGGGGAAATAGATAGTTTCTAGCTTATCCATTACTAATGAACGCATGTCAAAGTTAACACAAACCATAAGTTTTAATATTTTTGCATGCTGTGCCGCAGACAGATTCTTAAAAAAAAATAGAGATCCCCTAAACTTCGTAATAGAAACTTTAAGTTGTTAGCAAATAAATAAAATTTTTTATTTAGCATATTAAAACCTTCGTTAACTACAACAACCATGGCTTGTCTTTTACCCTTGTTTTTTACCCAACTTAATGCAATGTTGTTAGGATAAAATCTAAACTTTGAACTTGATATAGTCGTGGCTTCCGTTTGCTTGGGCGGTATAAAATAGCTTTGGTAGGTGAGGTATTCTAGCGGTGTTGGTAACACTAACCATTCGCTCGCTAATAAACGTTCTGCAATGGTAATCATAAAGTTATCACCATTTTTTAAATTTAAATGGCCCTCCTCTGAAAAAACTTCACTCAAACTAAATACAGAATCCTGGCCTAATTCTGCTAATCGCGTTTCTATAAAGTCGACAAGTGAATTAAAATTTTCTTCGACACACAAACATTGCTCATTTAACTGATAGCTAATGAATCTAATTAAATTCGTCAAGTTTATCTCTCGTTGACACTCATTAAGATAATCGCAATAAATAGCTTCAGCCTCACTTTGCTGTTCTTTTAAATAATGGCCAAGTGTTTCAATATGCGGATCTTGCTGTATATCTGAAAAAAATAAACCTAAATCAACGCTTAATTTTGCAAAAAGGTAATTCACCGCATGGATTTCATAATCTTCTGTCGTTGTTTTTGCGAGAAAACAAATGCGCTGACTATAATTATATTTATGAAACCATGCTTTCCTTAAAGCAATCTCCTTAGCCATTTTTACAATAAAATTTTTAATTAAGTAGCTAGGCGTAAATGCACCATAATTTTTCAAACTCTCTGCCGCCTCAGAAAGTCGCGTCAAACATCCTCCAGCACAAAGCGTTAGCCCTTCATCACTTAATAGTGTAATAACTATTTGTTTACGAAATGCTAAACTAATACCTGCTTTTCTCACTAAAAGTGAAATGATTTCTAGGTTTTTTTTCCCACTACTGTAAAGAAGCGTCCGATGGTCTGAAAATATATCACTTTTTAAGCAGTCTAAAAAATAATTAAAAATAGACTCAGCCGGAATAGGCCCATCCCCATTCTCAATCTTTATATTTTCTTTGGCTACCCAATTGTTTAAATATTGAATGCAACAATCGAGTTCCCATTTCAGAAAATTAAACTTTTCTGAATCAATAAATCGATTTAAAGAAGCAGGAGAAGGATCCCATTCATAATAGACAGGCGAACGATCCTTATACTTGTAAATAGCTTTTATAACCTTTTGCGTAATTTCTGTTTCACTCTGCATAGTCTTATTAGAATTTGCAGATGCCAACCGTTTTTTTGATAATAGGCAATCAGGAAATAAAGAAAAAAATTCATTTTTTAGCATAAATTTTCTATTACTTTTCAATATAATATCCTACTATATTGAAATAAGTAATAGAAAAGCAAAGGATTAGAAGTATCAATTCACTATTGTTATAAACCTGGACGTAAACTTACAATAAATTTGATTTAAGTTGCCAAGCTTCTAGGTTTAGACGCTACTCACATTAATTAAGAATACCTTCCGGACGTACAGTGAGATTAATTTGTCTAACTGCATTAAATAACGCGGTATTTTTCGGAACAGGTAATGGCGACGCTTTGTATACGGCGGTTTGAGCGGAGCGATCCAACACAGAATTACCACTACTTTTTACAATGATAACTTCTAATACCATACCACCCGGTGCAAGACGAACGGTTAATTTTGTTTCTAAACGTTTACTCAATTCAGGAGGTATTATCCATTTCTGCGCAATCGATTGCAAAATTAAATGTCGATATTTTGCCATAGTAGATGCATTACGCGCAGCCAATTGTTTTTCCTGTACCATCGTACTAACTTCCTGCTGCAATAATTCTTGTACATTTTTCTGTACCATCTGTAAAGATTTAGTCTGTAACACAGAATGCGTATTTTTTTTCTTTGCCGCTGGTTTATTAGATTGAACTTGCTTATTTGAATGTTTTTTAGTGTGCAGCTCAGGATTTACATGAGGTTTGGCAGGGACTAAACGTGTATCTGCTGCCGCTTTAGTCGTTTTTTTTTCTTTGCTAGGCAAGAATACCGGACTTTTCTCTATAAGCTCCGGTTTTATAATCACTTTTTTCGCTTTTGGCGGTGGCTTTATTATTTCTTGTTCAGCCAAATTAGGATTTGGCAATTCGCTACTATCTAAAACTGTAGCTTGGATAATAGGTGGCGGAGCCGAAGTACTCAAAAAAAAAGGTTTCTCTAAATGGTGAAGTGTAATCAACAGTAAGGAAAATAGTAAAATATGAAATAATAGGGCAAGCAATAAGGTAAAACGGTAATCTTCTTTAAGGTTTATAAGATAACTCAGCATATTAAGTTATACTCTTCGCAGTTGAATTTTCGGCTGTGTTGCCGCTCGGTTCACAATTTCGCGGCACTTGCCGAAAACCCAATTGCTGTGAGTATACATATTTAGAGGGTATCTTTAATTATACTAGAATGGGGCGACTCCGTTATCAATCCAATATTAACAGCACCTGCTCTTTGTAATAAAACCATGGCATTGATTACTTTTCCATAATTGACATCTTTATCCGCTTTAACAAAGACTTGACGTGTCATTTTTTTTTGTGCGGCTAACTGCAATTGCTCATGGACTTGTTGGTCTAATATCAATTCATCCAGAGCTATTTCTGGATGCAGCGCCGTATTCAAATACAGCTTACCTTCATGATCAATGGAAACAATAAGTGGTTCTTGTGATTGGGTAATTGTTTGTGCTTGCGCTTTAGGTAAATTAACTTTAATACCCTGCGATAATAAAGGCGTTGTCACCATAAAAATAACCAGCAAAACCAACATTACATCGATATAGGGAACAACATTAATTTCCGCTAAGGGTCCTTTGTAGCGTTTATGCTGGAATTTATTATGTAACATGATTAGTTCCGTGAATTCTACGATATAAAATGTTTGAAAATTCTTCTTGAAAAGTATGATACTGATAGAGTAAATGCTGAATTTGGCTTGAATAGCGATTATAAAAAATAACCGCTGGAATTGCCACAAAAAGGCCCATTGCTGTGGCAATCAACGCTTCTGAAATACCTGGTGCCACCATGGCAATGGTAGCGGTTTGTTGGGAAGCCGATAAAGCTTGAAAAGAGGTCATAATCCCCCACACGGTTCCAAACAATCCGATATAAGGACTGGTAGAACCTAAAGTCGCCAAAAAATCTAAATGTTTTTCCAACTGTTGGTGTTGTTGCGCATAAGCAATACGCATCGCACGCTGCACGCCCTCCATAATAATAGTCGGCTTATCACCTACTTGCTTATGTAATCGCACAAATTCTCGAAAACCGGCATGAAAAATGTGTGCCAAACCTTCGTGCTTGTCTGCTTCTTGACTTAGTTCAGTATAGAGTTTGCTTAAATCAAATTCTGACCAAAATTTTTCTCCGAACTGCAGCAAAACTGATTTCGTTCGCCTTAGAAAAAAACCACGCTGTAAAATAATCGACCAAGATAAAATCGATGCAAAAAGGAGTAGCAACATAACCAGCTTTACAATAAAGCTTGCTTGCAAAAAATAAACCCAGAAGGATGGATCGACGGATGGCATGTTAACCTCACACTAGAAAAATTAGGAAATTATTTAAAGACTGAAATTGATCCCGAAGGATGACAATTAGCTAACAACTCATTTTATCTTATCAGAAAAATCAAAAATGGGTTGTTTCTGCCCATTAAGATGTACAGGAAAAGAAAGACCAAAGTGTAAATAAGTTTGTTTAGTAGCAATCCGGCCACGAGATGTACGCATGATAAAGCCTTGCTGAATTAAATAAGGTTCTATCACCTCTTCAATAGTATCGCGTTCTTCACCAATGGCAGCCGCTAAACTATCTAATCCAACAGGTCCGCCATCAAATTTTTCAATAAGACTTAATAATAATTTACGGTCCTGTTGGTCAAAACCTTGTCTATCGACTTCTAACAAGTCTAAAGCCTGAGCCGCAAGGATTGCTTCAATATGCCCACTGGCTTTTACCTCAGCAAAATCTCGGACGCGGCGCAATAAACGATTCGCAATACGTGGTGTGCCTCGTGCACGCTTCGCAATTTCTAGCGCGCCTTGTTGATCGATACTCACGTTTAAAATATTTGCCGATCGGATAACAATTCGACACAAGTCATCCACACTATAAAACTCAAGGCGTTGCACAATACCAAACCGATCGCGCAGCGGCGATGTCAATAAACCCGCCCGTGTCGTAGCCCCTATTAATGTAAAAGGAGGCAAATCTAATTTAATAGATCGCGCCGCCGGGCCTTCGCCTATCATAATATCCAGCTGGTAGTCCTCAAGCGCGGGATAGAGTATTTCTTCAATAACTGGGCTTAGCCTGTGTATTTCATCAATAAATAAAACTTCTCGCGCTTCAAGATGCGTCAGTAACGCCGCTAAGTCACCTGCTCTTTCTAAAATAGGTCCAGACGTTTGTTTCAACGATACGTTCATTTCATTGGCAATGATATTCGCCAACGTAGTTTTTCCTAAACCAGGAGGTCCAACAATTAAGACATGATCCAACGCTTCATTTCTAGCACGTGCCGCTTGAATAAAAAGTGCCATCTGCTCGGAAACAGAAGACTGTCCTAAATAATCTGTAAGCGTTAAGGGACGTATACGGGGCGCCAATTTATCATCCTCTGATAATTTTTTAGAGGCAATGAGTCGATCAGATAATGGCATAAAATTTAATCTTATCACCTATAAAAAATTTGCTTTAACTAACAGCCTTTATGGTGTGCTTTATAATAGGCTCTTAGAATAGCATTGATTCTGCTTTGGTATTTATTTTCATGTTGTTTAAACCATTCTAAAACATCATGATCAATACGCAAGGTAACACTATCTTTCGTATGAGGCATCTCTATTTTTGCTTTTTTAAAAAAGGTATCATCCAACTCGGGTATATCGGAATAATTAATATCTTTATTTTTTAGTTTATTAACCGGATCCCAATTAGTTTTGGATTGCACTTTTAAATTTTTCTTGTTCACGTTTATTTACCTTCCTTAAAGAAATCACACGTACTCTATCTTTTTTAGGTTGAGTAAATACGATTACCATAATCCGCTGCGAAAATAACCATACCAATATAGCAACTTTCCTTGTAATCTTTTCTAGCATCCTTTAAGACAAGTATAGGCTGCTCAAATAGCTCATAAGTGTCAGTAAAATCAATCCCATGCTTTTGAATATTTAATGTGTTTTTCTGCTCGTCCCATTCAAATTGCAAGCGTATTATTGTAATGGCTTTATAGTTACATTTAATTTAACTGTAGTTACAATTTGCAGTTACGTCAAGAGAAATTGCCTGAAAATTAGGCCGCACTTAATGGCTGAAATTGCCCGCGAGACTGTCGCACCTCTAATTAGAATTCACGCACAATTAATTTGCCTCCCCCCTCAATTGGGGGAGACCCTTATTTTACTTGTTAACCTCGTGCACTTTACCTAGGCTGCTTATCGTCAGTAGATGTTAGGTCGAATTGCATGAGGCCACTACCATTATCGAAGTTTTGTTGTGAGCAGCTGTGTGTGAAATCGAAATCACTTAGGATACGGTTTCCGCTTCCGCCTCCGCTTCCGCAAGCGATCATTTGTTTTGGTAGAGCAAATTTATTATTAACTTCTTCAACTATTTTTGCATAAATTAACCCTTTCAAGACACCAATATGCATATCATTAAGGGGATTTTGAATGATTATTTTTTTAGTACTTCCATTATGAGGATCGGTGTAGTTAACTTGTGCAGTAAGTGCTAAGGCAGCAGAACTAAAGACTAAACCTAAGCTAGTAATGAGTAAATATTTTTTAAACATGATTTTCTCCTAAAAATATTATTTTCACTATCAGCTACTAATTTCTCAAGGGAAATCAATATCATGTATTTTTGATATAATTAACGTCAGTCTGTTGTCGAAACCATTATTTTAAACCATACTGGCGTTGGATAAGTATTATTTATCGATATTTTTTAAAGCCGTACGAATAAGTATTTCAACCGATGAATCATTATCTTTAATTTGTAATACGGCACGAGTAGCTTCTTGATTTTTATAGCCTAAAGCAATAAGAGCTGAAATAGCATCTTGTCGGTGATTACGAGATACTCCCACTACGCCGCCTGAATCGGTTACACTTTTAGTTTCATTTTTTATTAAACCACTTAATCGATCACGCATTTCTATTATTAAACGTTCAGCTGTTTTTTTTCCAATTCCTGGAACACGTTGCAATGCGGTAATATTTTGTTGTTCTACACAAGTAATAAATTCAGAGGATTCAATTTTAGACAAAATACCTAATGCCACTTTAGGGCCCACACCATTAACCTTTAAAAGCTGACAAAATAAAGAACGTTCTTGGTGTTGACTAAAACCATACAAATAATGACCATCTTCACGCACAATAAACTGCGTATAGAGCGTTACTTCTTGTCCCAATTCTGGAAGTTGATAAAACGTGTGCATGGATGCTTGTACTTCGTAGGTAAAAGCATTTGCCATTTCCAATAACAAAAACGGTGGCTGTTTTTCAACCAGTTTTCCACGTAATCGGCTAATCATCGTAATCTCCCACGTCGAAATCGTTGCTGTAAACCCATTTGTTGCACTATAAGCGATGATTGTAATGGCTTTGATTGCGCATGGCACAACGCAACCGCCAAGGCATCCGCCGCATCGACTTGCGGTGTACTCGTTAAATTAAGCAACATTCGCACCATATGTTGAACTTGTTGTTTATTGGCTGCGCCATAGCCAACGACGGATTGCTTAACTTGTCGTGCGGAATATTCACTGACGGTAAGTTTAGCGACCGCTGCTGCAACAATAGCCGCACCTCTGGCTTGACCCAGTTTGAGCGCTGCATTAGGGTTTACATGAAAAAAAACTTGTTCAATCGCCGCTTCAGTCGGTTTATATTGGGTAAGTAACGTTTGCAAGCTAGTAAATATTTTTTCTAAGCGTTCGGAGAAAGGACTATTTCCTAGCTTAATACAACCACTATCAAGATAGCTTAATTGAGATTTTTCACTTTGGATAATGCCATACCCGGTAAAACGAGAACCGGGATCAATACCTAAAATAATACTCACTATTAAGTTTGATTAGAATAAACATTTTGTACATCATCTAAATCTTCAAGCATATTAGTTAAACGTTCCATTTTTTCAACATCTTCCATCTCCAGCTCAACTTGTGTTATGGCTAACCAAGTGACTTCACTGTTAGCCGGGCTCAGATTTTTTTCTTCAAATATCGCTTTTAATTGAGGAAGTAATGATTCTGAGGTAAATACATCAATACTTTTATCCGGATTGGTGACAACGTCATCAGCACCCGCTTCTAATGCTATTTCTAAAATTTGTTCTTCATCAGCACCGGGTTCAAATGTAATGATACCTTTTTTATTAAATAAGTAAGCCACCGAACCTGTTGTTCCTAAATTACCACCACATTTCGTAAATGCATGCCGCACTTCAGCAACGGTTCGATTTCGATTATCGGTTAAGGCATCGACCATGACAGCAACACCGTTAGGACCATAGCCTTCATAACGAATCTCCTCCATTTGCGCGCCTTCCAGACCGCCAACACCGCGTTTAATAGCACGTTCAATCGTATCCTTCGTCATATTAGCAGACAACCCTTTATCCACGGCTAAACGTAAACGAGGATTTGTATTGAAATCACCCCCGCCCATTCTAGCCGCCACCATAATTTCACGAATTAATTTGGTGAATAACTTACCTCGCTTAGCATCTTGTGCATTTTTACGATGTTGAATGTTTGCCCATTTACTATGACCTGCCATATACCACCTTAACTTAAAATATACCTATTGCGTTTGAAGTTCGAATGCAACTTCAAGCGCGCGGTATACTCTTTTATTTTTTCATAGTTTCTACTATTTCTATATTACTTTCGCCAAATATCTGTCTGTATTGAATAGCTGAAATTAAGGATATAAAAGGTAGCAACCAAATTAAACCCACACCGAGGGTTATAATGCCACCAACCAAAAACACAAGACTTGCTAGCAATAATAAGGCGATATTCTTAAGCCAATGTTGGTTAATAGCTATAAACGCTCGCTTAAAACCAGCTTTTAGTGCCATTTTCTTATCTAAAATCAAAAGCATGGTCATGGTAATAAGAAGCATTAAGTAGGTTAAGAAAAAAACCAAGAAAATAGATTCTAACAATGACACAATGACCCATATTTTACCGTTTAAATGCAATGAAGCTGAAATTAAATCGGATCCTGAAAGTACCAAAACATTAAAGAAGTAAAGCATCACACCGATCAACGCTAATGGTTTCCAATTCTTACGGAATTCAAAAACCATCGTTGAGTTAACCGGTTGATTACGAGCATGCTGTAAAGCTAAAAAGATCAGTGAGATACTCAGCAATAAACGAAAAACAGCGACAAAACCACCTGCAATGAACTGACATGCCATGCTAAGATGATAAAGTTGAAGAAAGTCACAGACCAGTAATAAAGCTTGAAATATAACAAAAAGACCTAACAGTGTTAAAAAAAGTAAGGCAAATCCTCCCCAAAATGCTTTCTTCATTCCCTTTATGCGATGCCACGCTTCAGAGAAAATAGCACGAATAGGCATAGCGTAATTTGCCACTTTTTCTAAATGAAGTGCTGAAAACATAATTAACCTTCTATTTTTTCTGAATTTTAATCGATAGTTCTTTTAATTGCTCAAGACTGACTTGACTCGGCGCTGCTGTCAAAGGACATCGGGCTGTTTGTGTTTTTGGAAACGCAATAACATCGCGAATAGATTGTGCGCCAGTCATCAACATCACTAACCGATCCAAACCAAAGGCAATACCACCATGAGGAGGACAACCATATTTTAACGCTTCGAGTAAAAATCCAAATTTTTCTTTTTGTTCTTGTTCACTAATCCCTAATAGATCAAAAATAGCTGATTGCAAATGCGTATCATGAATACGAATCGAACCGCCACCAATCTCACAACCATTGAGAACCATATCGTAAGCACGGGAAAGACAGGTTGCACTTTTTGCCTGTAACTCGTCCGCATCATTAACTTGAGGCGCCGTAAAAGGATGGTGCAAAGCTTTTAAGCGTTGTTCTTTTTCATCGAATTCAAATAAAGGAAAATCCACAACCCATAATGGAAAAAACCCATCTTTTACTAAATTAAAATCCTCGCCACATTTAATACGCAACGCGCCTAAGGATTCGCTTACCTTTTGTGCCTTACCCGCACCAAAAAAGAGAATATCACCTGTTTCCGCGCCGACTCGCTCTAAAATACAGTTAACAACTGACTCAGGTATAAACTTAAGTATAGGCGATTGCAAACCTTCCATACCGGTATCCCTATTAATGACTTTAATATAAGCCAAACCTTGCGCACCAAAAATAGTCACGTACTTCGTATACTCATCAATCACTTTCCGAGATAAATCTGCCGCCTTAGGGACACGTAAAACTGCAACACGCCCTTGGGAATCCTGTGCTGGATCTGAAAAAACCTTAAATTCTACGTCTTTTACCAAATCAGCAATATCTACTAACTTTAAATCAAATCGTAAATCGGGTTTATCACTCCCATAATCACGCATAGCTTGTGCATAGCTTAAACGTGGGAAAGGATGGGGTAATGAAATATTTAAAAGTTCTTTAAACAAACGGGAAATTAAGGTTTCAGTTATTTTTTGAATCGTTTCTTCATCACAAAACGATAATTCCATATCGAGTTGAGTAAATTCAGGTTGACGATCGGCCCTTAAATCTTCATCGCGGAAGCAACGCACAATTTGGTAATAGCGATCGAAGCCCGACATCATCAGTAATTGTTTAAATAGTTGCGGAGATTGCGGTAAGGCATAAAATTCACCGGGATGAACACGGCTAGGAACCAGATAATCACGCGCGCCCTCTGGAGTAGCTTTCGTTAAAATAGGCGTTTCCAGTTCTAAAAAGCCCTTTTCTTCAAGAAAATATCGAATAAAACCAACCACTTTTGTCCGCAAAAGAAAACGTGCCTGCATATCAGGTCGACGTAAATCTAAGTAACGATATTTGAGTGCGACTTCTTCACTCACAGGCGCATAGTTATCAATAGAAAATGGCAATGCGAGTGAAGTATTTAAAATAGCTAACTTAATTGCCTGAAGCTCTACTTTTCCTGAACTTAATTGTTTATTTTCCGTGCCTTTTGGCCGTAAGGATAATCGACCTTCTACGGCCAAAACATATTCGTTACGCAGCTTTTCCGCTTGTTTAAAAAGCGCCTCTTGCTCCGGATTAAAAACGATCTGTAGTAATCCCGTTCGATCGCGCAAATCAACAAAAATAATACCGCCATGATCACGTCTATGGTGAACCCAGCCACAAACTTGGACTGTTTCTTCCATGAGACTTTCATCTAACTGGCCGCAATAATGAGTTCTTTTCATAATATTTCTTAAGAGTGATGATTAATCAGATTTATCTGCTTTTTTTGTCGTTTCTAGCGTAGTAGCGGGTTTTGTATCCTTAGACTCACCCGCCTCTTTTTTTACTTCTTTTGCTTCTTTTTTCGATTTTTCTTTTTCCTTAGGTTCCGTTTCTTTACTCTCCGGGTTCTCTGGGCTTAGTTTCGCCTGATTTTTAAAATCAGTCACATACCAACCATTCCCCTTTAAATGGAAGGCCGATGCTGAAATTAATTTTTGCAGGGATGCTTCCCCACATACGGGACAATGCAGCAATGCTTCATCTTTAAAAGACTGAATTGTATCGAAATGATGGCCACAGGCAGTACATTGATACTCGTAAATAGGCATAGTGGTCCTTATCTCCTAATTGGTATAAGTATACTCTTCGCTCTTGAGTTTTGGCTGTTTTTCCCGCTCAACTCCAATTTCGCGGCACTTACCGAAAACTCAATGGCTGTGAGTCTATAAACATAAGATTTCTTATTCGTATAATTGCCTCAACTTTTTAGGCAAGAACCGATAGGCGGGTATTTTAATCCAGCGCTTATAGTTTGACCAGCCGTTTATAAATAGAATTTTTAATATTTTATCGTGGGAAAAGGCAAAGGCACTAAGACTAAGTAGTAAGGCCTATACCGCTCGTACCTGGGAATGCGAATTTTTCAAATTCACGGCGAGCGGCATATCGAATACATGACGAACCAAAGCTAAGCTAAGCCATTATCCAAGGATGAGCATGTGAATATGCGCATACTTAGAGGGTGCTGGCCAGTGCAATTGAAGACACCCTCTAATAGGAACACAACGTTCATCAACGATGCAACTGAGAAAATATCGCACCTGCTTTAGGTTCTAATGGGTTCACTTCGTTAGCGGGTGACGAAATTAAAATATCCGCTTTGATTCTATCCATATTCTTGAATAAACGGTTTCTACAAGTTGTAATTGTAGATTTTTCCTCTACAACTTTATTTGTGGGTATAAAGTAGCCCGGCCCTCTTAGATGCTGGGGACCTGCAAAAAGAAAGTTATAGAGTTCACATAATAGGGTCTGAATTTTTTGATAGAGATTACTTCTAAAACTTGAAAATAAAATTTCTTCCATTAAGGCATTTACTTTCTCAAAATTTTTCTCACATTTTTCAAAGGATTCTTGCATTTTATGCATCTTATTCGGAGTGGGTATTGCTTTATAGGTATCAAATTGACCGCAAAACTCAGTCCAAGTCTGTCTCGCTTCTTGAAGCGGCATTGTAATCGCTTCATCTAAGATGTAACCGTTGCTTTTTAGACATTCTTCATAGACACTTAGTAACTTATCGACTTCATAAATTCTTTCATTCATCAGACGATTATTCTGATAATTCATAGTTGCTTTTCCCCTAAGTGAAATGGATATAGTGGTTTAAAGGTTTAAGATAAAGAGATTACCCTTGATAAAAAAACAGGCTGCTCATACTATAGATAATCCATAAGGTACCATGAAATCTATAATTTAGAGTAAACTAATTTATGCGCGCCGCTCATCTTTATTTTCCTACGCTCAAAGAAGCTCCTGCCGATGCTGAGGTCATTAGTCATCAGCTTATGCTACGGTCAGGTATGATCCGTAAGTTGGCATCCGGTATTTATACCTGGTTGCCTTTGGGGTTACGCGTACTTCGTAAAGTGGAAGCCATTGTTCGGCAAGAGATGAATCGCATTGGTGCGCAAGAAATATTAATGCCGAATCTACAACCGGCTGAGTTATGGGAAGAATCCCAGCGTTGGGAAGCCTATGGACCTGAGTTGCTACGCATTACTGACCGTCACGAGCGACTCTTCTGTTTTGGACCAACCCATGAAGAAGTGATCACGGCATTGCTACGCAATGAAGTACGTAGTTATAAACAACTGCCACTGACTTTTTACCAAATACAAACCAAGTTTCGTGATGAAATACGCCCGCGATTTGGCATTATGCGTGCAAGAGAATTTTTAATGAAGGATGCTTATTCTTTTCATCGCGATAAAGAATCACTGGCAAAAACATATGACGCAATGTATGAGGCTTATACTAAAATTTTCACTTTACTCGGATTAAAATTTCGGGCTGTACTTGCGGATACAGGCAGTATCGGTGGTTCCAAATCACAAGAATTTCAAGTCTTAGCCAAAACAGGTGAAGATAAGATTTTTTACAGCGATAGTAGCCACTATGCCGCCAATGCCGAATTAGCAGAAAGTTTTGTTTCTACAAAACGTCCTGCTCCCACAGCACCTTTAGAAAAAATAGAAACGCCGAATCAAAAAACAATCAAAGCGCTAAGCAATTATCTCAATGTTGAACCCTCTCGTTGCGTGAAAGTGTTGATTGTTAAAGGTACAGAACAAGCTTTAATCGGTTTAGTATTGCGTGGCGATCACGAATTAAATCCTACTAAAATAGCGAAGCTATCAGAGGTTTTACAGCCTTTGCAATTTGCAGAAGAATCAGAAATCATTTCATTAATGGGTGTTCCTCTGGGTTATATAGGTCCAATCGGCTTATCTATCCCATTAATCGTGGATAAATCAGCCGCGATACTTTCTGATTTTGTCTGTGGAGCAAATGAAGAAAACTTCCATTTTAAGTACGCCAATTGGCAGCGTGATATTACGCTTCCTAAAATAGCGGATTTACGTCAAGTTGTAGAAGGTGATTTAAGTCCAGATGGAAAAGGACATCTAAAAATGGAACGTGGGATTGAAGTAGGACATATTTTTCAGCTTGGCGACAAATATAGTCTTGCCATGAAAGCCTGTATTACACTTGAAGATGGAACCTCTGCCCCTTTAGAAATGGGCTGCTATGGTATCGGTGTCTCACGTATCGTCGCTGCAGCGATTGAACAAAACCACGATGAACGTGGCATTCTCTGGCCAACGCGTATGGCACCCTTCCAAATTTCTATTATCCCTATTGCTTATCATCGTTCAGAAAAAGTAAAGCAGGTCACTGATTTACTTTATAAACAACTCAGTGATCAAGGTTTTGAAATTTTACTTGATGATAGAAATGAAAGACCGGGTTCTTTATTTGCTGATAGTGATTTGATAGGTATTCCTCACCGGTTAGTTATCAAGGAAGCAGAGTTAGAAAACGGCCTGATTAAATACAAAAAAAGAAATGAAGAAACTGAACACCCTATTCCAATCACTACGATTGTTGATTTTTTACAGCAAGCATTAAACAATCCTATTAGAAAAGTATGACGCACTATTGGTTAATGAAATCAGAACCGACTTGTTTTAGCATTGATGATCTTGCGAAAAAACCCCAGCAAACAGAACCCTGGGATGGCGTACGTAATTATCAAGCTCGAAATTTTTTGCAAGCGATGAAAAAAAACGATCAGGCTTTTTTTTATCATTCAAGTTGCCCATCACCTGGAATTATGGGGATCGTAGAAATAAGCAAAATTGCTTATCCGGATAAAACTGCATTTGACCCTTCTGATCATCATTATGATCCTAAAAGTAAACCGGATAAACCACAATGGTTTTGTGTTGATGTAAAACTTGTAAAAAAATTTAAGCAACCCATTACTTTAAAAACATTAAAAAAACAGTCCACTCTTGCTGCTATGCGCTTATTACAAAAAGGAAACCGGCTCTCTGTCATGCCGATTACCGCCAAAGAATGGGAAGCTATTTTAAAGCTCTTGTAGGATGCAGTCCTATTGAAAAAACCATCAAAACAAAAGATAATTATTTATTAAAGCATAAATAATATATTCCAATTACAAAAATGGATCACCCCTCGGGTAGAAATACTGGGGCTTTAAAATATCTAAATATACGCTTCGCGCTTGAGTTTTTGGTAAGGCGCCGCGAAATGGTGAGTTGAACGGCAACACAGCCGAAAATTCAAGTGCTGTGCGAAGAGTATAACTTATGGAAAAGAAATGATGAGTATTCTAGATTGGCCTAAAACTGAACGTCCCCGTGAAAAATTATTGGCCCAAGGTGCGGTTGCCTTATCTGATGCTGAATTATTAGCGATATTAATACGTACTGGGTCCCGAGGAAAAACAGCCTTAGATATCAGCCGCGAATTAATTAGCAAGTTTGGTGGTTTACGTCAAATTATTGCAGCCAGCTATGAGCAATTTTCGAAGACTTTGGGTTTAGGCGTTACTAAATACGTCCAGATACAGGCGGCAAAAGAACTTGCTTCGCGTTACCTAAAGGAGAATATAGAACGTAGTGACGCGATGGAAAGCCCTCAGGACGTACAACGCTATTTAAGTTCAAAACTCCGTTCCTATCCCTATGAAGTATTTAGCTGCTTATTTTTAGATAACCGCCATCGATTTATTAGTTTCAAAGAATTATTTCATGGCAGTATCAATGAAGCAGCTGTCTATCCTCGTGAACTTGTTCGGCAAGTTTACCAAACCAATGCGGCGGCTGTGATTTTAGCCCATAATCACCCCTCTGGCGTAGCTGAGCCTAGTGAAGCCGATAAACGTATTACCAAAGATATACAGTCAATTTTGTCAGCTATTGACGTACGTGTATTGGATCATATTATTATTGGTGAAGGACAAATGACCTCTTTTGCAAGTCGAGGCTTATTGTAAACTGAGAAAAAGAGGCGGGGTTTACTAATAACACCCCTCACAAAATTGATAACTAAACGAGGCTCTATCTCAGTAAATTCAACTTAAACCTTTTGACAGCTTGCCCCATTTTTGGTATAAAAGCCCCCTTTGTTTTAAAAGCGCTATGTAAGAGATTAGTTTTTGCGTAGTTTGCTAAGTGGACCTTTTTTGGAGGCTTATATGGCCAGAGTCTGTCAAATAACGGGTAAAAACCCAATGGTGGGGCATAATGTATCCCACTCTAATCGAAAAACGAAGCGTCGTTTCCTACCTAACCTGCAGACTCATCGCCTCTGGGTAGCCTCTGAAAAGCGCTTTGTAAAATTACGAGTCAGTGCTCACGGCTTACGTATTATTGAGAAAAAAGGCATCGAGAAAATCATTTCTGAATTGCGTGATCGCGGCGAAAAATTTAAATAATACGGAGCAATTATTATGCGTGACAAGATTAAATTAAAATCAACAGCCAGTGCTTATTACTACACCACCGATAAAAATAAAAAAGCAAAACCTGAAAAGTTAAAGCTTAAAAAGTACGATCCCATCACTCGTAAACACGAGCTATTTCAAGAAGATAAAATTAAATAGTACCGCTTCGTAATCTGCTATTTTTAATAAAAAACTACAAATAAAGCACTCGCAGTACTTTGCAAAATTAACTACCTGCCTAAAACTGCGGTAGCTTTAATACTTCAAATATTGATCGTGGTATAGTTCCGCACATGAACTCTAAGTTTTAGTACTGCTGTTAGAATTCATAACCTAAACTCCTTTTATTTTTTAGGGAATATTAATCCTCGAGACTTAGTAAGTCTTGATCGGATAAACCTGTTATTTCCTTAATAAGTTCGGGGCTAAGCCTTTTAGCTAACATTTTTTTAGCAATAACTAAATCTTCCTTTCTACGCCCTTGCTGAAGGCCTTGCTGAAGGCCTTGCTGAAGGCC
>JAZJZD010000014.1:54988-90494 GCA_040390025.1 Pseudomonadota bacterium
CCTTGCTGAAGGCCTTGCTGAAGGCCTTGCTGAAGGCCCTGCTGAAGGCCTTCTTGTTTTAATTGTTGAGCTAGCGTCATAATATCTCCATGGTAGTTTGGTAGCGCTTCGGCTAAGGTAGAGTAAAACCCCTTAAAATCCTTAGATTCGCCCTCTTGACTTATATAATACAACAAACTTTGGAACTGTTCATGCGTTAAGAGCTTCTTAGCTATCTGTAGAACAATATCTTTTATAAATTCTAACGCATCTTTTCGATGGATGTTCTTTTGAACAAGCTCTAAAATAGCTATGCCCTTGTGCTTGCGTAACTCATCATCGGGAATGATAGTGATATCAATAAGAGGACAGGGTTTTAAAAATATTTCTTGAGCCAATTCTTTATTTTCAAAGCAATCTAGGATATTTGTTGTAAAGGGATATGGGCTTTTTTTACCTCGATAGAAAAGCAAGGGGACAACTATAGGTAAGTTTTTATTACCTTGAGCTAAATGCTGCTTCATAATTGCTATTTGATAACGCAATAGCTTAAAGGGCGTCAGTTTGTTAGGAGTCGTTTCGTGTTCGATAAGCGTATAAATATATCCTTCTGCTCCTGCTATTTTGACAGAATAGAGGATATCCGAAAAATGGTGTTTCAAATCTTTTTCAACAAATGAACCGGGCTTAAAGCTTAGCGCAGAAAAATCGCATTGTTTTTTTATATTATCTGGTAAATAAATTTCTAAAAACGCTTTTGCTTTATTTATATCAGCTAGGAAATTACGAAATAATCGGTCGTGGGGATCATGTATTTGGATCGTCACTTTTTATTTCTCTTGTTTGATTTAGGTAAAGTGAATCTTAACTTAATATTTCCTCTACGCTGAAAATAATCGTGAATTTTTATCTACAACGGTTTTGTTATCAAGTTTATTAAATAATCATTCAATAAATAATAAAATTTAAAAAAACTATAAGTAACTAATCTATTAATTTATTTTTTTAATTATTAAAAGTAAAATATTGAATTTATAAAGACTTAATGTTTTAATAAAATTCTATATTTAAATAAACAAGGATTAATAATGAGTACATTATTTGTTTCGCATAGTGTGGGTGACAGTGCAGCGCTTATTGCTACGGCTAAATCTTTTATTAAAAAAAATTCTGAACATAAGATTATAGTCTTAGCTATCGGCAATGCAGCTGAAAAAAAATGGAATGAAGCGCTTTTATCGAATGCTGAACTTAAAAATTCAGTATTTATTAAAACACTCGATTCTTCGCTAAAAAATAAAGCAGAAACAACAAGCTTAGAAGCGGATGAATTTAAAACATTTCAAACAGCGGTACTTGATCCAATTATTCAAGAAGAAAAAATAGAAAATGTGCTCATTGGTACGCCTTCGCAAAATAAAGCGGGTCTCGCTTTTCAAATTGCAGAATACTTAAGCCATCACTTTAAGAATGATCATCTCTTTATTTATAATGATTATTTATTTAAAGAAAATGACCACTGTTATTGGGAAACTCTGGAGAGAACTAAAAAATGGTCGCAGAATGTTACCCACCTGGTACCTTTACCCAAAACTCGAAAAGTAATACATGCCATAAACCCTTCTTTACAAGTGGAAGTTGTAGGTCATCCAAGTATCGATACTTCTTTGTCAAGAGGGGAAGTTAACAAGGCTCATGTGCAAGAAAGTTTAGCAATTAAAGGGTCACAGTCGCTTTTATTTATTTCTGGAAGTAAAGACCTTGCTAAAGATAAAGCATTATTAGAAGCACTTTTTCAAGCATTAGAAAAAGATCCTAATCCTGAGTTAGAACTACGTTTAGGTGTTCATCCAGGTATTACTGATCCAAATAATTATATTACTGGGATATTAAACTTAATTGCCCAGTTTCCCAGCATAAACCAACATATAAAATTATTTGTTAAACCTAGTTTAATAACTCAATTGTCGTTAACACATAGTAACGAAAAATATATACTTTCCAGCTTGTTTAATAGTGATGACGTTGCCCACATAGCAGATGGTGTAGCTTCGACACCACCCTCTACTCTTTTCACAGTGGCTGCTTTGCAAGGAAAACCGGCTTATTATCATGAAGCCGATAAACGTTCTTATCTACCCTCCACTAGCTTTTTGTCAGGAAGAGATGAATTACCTTTATTTTTTACCACCATGCAAAAAAATCGGGTTCGGCAACCTATGTCTCAAACTGAACTCGGTTTAAGTGAAAAACCTTTTAGTGAACAAATGGCTGAGCAGTTTACATTTAAAAACTAACAGTCAATAATTTCTCTTATTAAAAAGTAAATGAGCGTGGCAATCCAGTTTATGGTATTTCCTGGATTTCTGCGCGCGCTTCGTGCTCGCAATGACGATTAGCGAATCATTAATTAGTTTCCGGCCGCATTAAAGGAAACAAAATAACATCACGAATTGAAAGCGAATCTGTAAATAACATTGTTAAACGATCTATACCAATACCTTCTCCAGCCGTAGGCGGTAACCCATATTCTAAAGCCATTATATAATCTTCATCATAGGGCATTGCTTCCAGATCACCTTGTGCTTTTGCTAAACTTTGTTCCTTAAAGCGGTTAGCTTGATCTTCCGGATCATTTAACTCAGAAAATCCATTCGCTAATTCACGTCCACCGATATAGAGTTCAAATCTATCTGCCAATTCAGGATTTTTATCATTCCGACGTGCTAAAGGCGAAACGGCAATTGGATAATCTGTAATAAAAGTAGGTTCTTTCAATTTTTGTTCTACTGTCTCTTCAAAAATCGCAAATTGTAATTTTCCAATCGAATCATTTACTGGAATCTTTAATTCTTCGGCAATTTTTTTAATTGAATTAAGTTCTAATAAATCTTTCAAATTCCACTGTGGATTAAATTCAAGGATCGCATCTAACACACTTAAACGCCTAAATGGTTTAGAAAAATCGTAAATTTCACCTTGATAGTTTAACTCCGTACACCCTAAAATATTTTCAGCGAGTTCACGAAACATACTTTCTGTTAAATCCATCAGATCGCGGTAATCTGCATAAGCTTGATAAAACTCAAGCATAGTAAACTCTGGATTATGGCGTGTCGAAATACCTTCATTACGAAAATTACGATTAATTTCGTAAACCTTTTCAATTCCACCAACCACTAAGCGCTTCAAATGTAATTCAGGCGCAACGCGTAGAAATAATTCCATATCCAAAGCATTATGATGCGTTGCAAAGGGTCGTGCTAAAGCACCTCCTGGTAATAAATGCATCATTGGCGTTTCAACTTCGACATAGCCTTCTTTGTTCAAAAACTGCCGAATACCATTAATTAATTGAGAGCGAATGTGAAACGTTTTTCGAGTTTTTTCGCTGGTGATAAGATCAAGATAGCGTTGTCGATAGCGTTGTTCTTTATCTGATTCAGAAAGACCATGAAATTTATCCGGCATTGGTCTTAATGACTTACAGAGTAAAACGATCGTTTCTGCTTTGATAGATAGCTCATTAGTTTTAGTTCTAAATAACATGCCTTCTATACCGACAATATCACCTAGATCTAAACCCTTTACTATCTCATCAAATACCCCAGCGGACAGATTATCCTTCTTGATATAAACCTGTATCTTTCCCGTCATATCCTGGATATCGATAAATATAGTTTTACCCATATCTCGTTTTAACATAATCCTGCCAGCCATCTTCACACGCTGATTTTTTTGAAGTAAAGCTTCTGCATCATCCTTACCATACTCGTTGAGTATTTCAGCTGCTAAACTATCACGGCGAAAATCATTAGGATAAGCATTTCCTTTTTCACGCATTTCAGCGAGTTTTGCTTTTCGTTGTTCCAATAAATCATCGGAACTATTATTAAACGTTACGTTTTCTTTTATCATTTTAATTTGTCACTTAATAAGTGTGGAAGAAATAATAAATACAAGCGTTTCATGATAAAATTTTTTGTATAAGAGTCTTTTGTCTATTCGCTAACTAAACGCTTAACTATTATAATCCTGCTTTTAAACTTGCTTCTAAAAATAAATCAATCTTACCATCTAAAACAGCTTGGGTATTTCCAGTTTCAACACCGGTACGTAGATCTTTAACTCTGGCATCATCGAGTACATAGCTACGTATTTGACTTCCCCAACCAATATCCCGTTTCAGTGATTCTTGTGATTGTTTTTCTGCTTCGCGCTTACGCTGTTCTAATTCGTACAATTTTGCTCGCAATTGTTTCATAGCTTGATCACGGTTTTTATGTTGTGAACGGTCGCTTTGCGACTGTACCACAACATTCGTGGGAATATGGGTAATCCGCACGGCAGAATCAGTACGATTAACGTGCTGTCCCCCTGCACCACTCGCACGATACGTATCAATACGTAAATCAGCCGGATTAATTTGAATATCAATGGTATCATCGACTTCTGGAGAAACAAATACAGAAGCAAAAGAAGTATGGCGTCGTTTATTGGCATCAAAGGGTGAAAGACGAACTAAACGATGCACGCCTGTTTCAGTACGTAACCAACCATAGGCATACTCCCCTTCAAACTTAACGGTTGCGCCTTTTATGCCCGCTACTTCGCCTGGTGATATTTCTATAACATCCACTTTAAACTTCTTATGCTCTCCCCATCGTAAATACAGACGCAATAGCATCTCAGCCCAATCTTGCGCTTCTGTTCCACCTGAACCTGATTGTATTTCTAAATAAGCTGAATGGCTATCTAACTCTCGAGGGAACATGCGCCTAAACTCTAATGCTTCAAGTCGCGATTCAATTTCTTTTAAATCTTGGGTAATCGTATCTAAAATATCAGCCGCTTCTTCACTGATGGCTAAATCAAGTAATTCGGCGGTATCGGATAATGCATGTTCTAAATACTGAAAGGTATCAATGAGTTGCTGGAGTTGGGCACGTTCCTTGCCTAAGGTTTGCGCTTTTTCCTGATTATCCCAAACAGTTGGATTTTGTAATTCCTGCTCTAACTCTTGGAGTCGTTCAAGCTTGGTGGGATAGTCAAAGGTACCTCCGTAACTCGATACTTCGACTTTCTAATTCTTTTATTTTTTGAGTAATAGGCGCAGTTTCAAACATTATCTAATAGTGAATTCGATTTAATAAGGTCAATAAAACACTTAAAATGCTTATAGATACAGCTATCATACTGCCTAAACGAATCGTTAAATCCTTTTTGAGAACTTCGATATCTCTTTTTAATTCCCAGATATCGCGTTTTGTTGCCAAGTTATTTTCAATAACATCCTTTAAAGCCTCAGCTTGAATTTCCGCTGCCTTTTCTGAAATACCAGCCTCTTTAAGCTTTTTAGCATATTGGAGCGTATCAAAAGTGATTGTACGAGCCATAATAAACACCTAAAAATTATTATTTTAACTTAGCTTTTTCTGTGTTGAAAACCCTGCCACACTTGCAGCAAATTTTCGTAGTGCAATAATCCCTGTTGCTTCTGCCTGCTTACACCATTCCTGTAAGGCTTCTAATAATTCACGTTGTGTTGCCGTAGTACGGCTCCAAATAGCTTGTAACTTAAGCCGATATTGATAAACCAATGCCAACATATGATGCTTATCGATCGCATCGGCAAGCTGCCGTTTACCTTCTTCATTCAACAAAGATTCGGTACGAATAAGCGAAACTTTAACGCGTTTTAATAAGGCTTTACTCATTATCGTATTCGCTTTTTCTGTTTCTTCTTCTAAAACAGGTAATAGCACTTCTTTACTATAGCGCGCCATCACTTGAAAACGATTGGTTATAATAGCCGTCAACGTATCAATATCGGCGTGTAATTTACCCGGTGTTTCTGCAAGTTTAGGTGGGACACGCTTAATCCTAGCAAGTTTTAAAAATTGAAGTAGGCGGATATAAATCCATCCTAAATCAAACTCCCAACGCTTAACGGAAAATTTAGCCGAGGTTGGATAGGTATGATGATTGTTATGTAGCTCTTCACCACCAATGAAAGCGCCAAACGGAATAATGTTACGCGCGGCATCGGGGCACTCAAAATTACGATAACCCCAATAATGACCTATACCATTGACAACGCCCGCCGCAAACAGCGGAATCCATAGCATCTGTAACGCCCAAATCGTAACACCCGGTATACCAAACAACACCACATCGATAATAAACATCAGCGTAATACCTAAGACACTATGCTTAGTATAGATATTACGTTCCATCCAATCATCGGGTGTCCCTTGCCCGTAGCGCTCCATCGTATCGACAGTTTTAGCCTCTTTGTAAAGTTCAGCACCTTCAAAAAATACTTTTCTTATCCCTTTTATTTGGGGACTGTGCGGATCATCAACTGTTTCACATTTAGCATGATGCTTACGGTGAATAGAGACCCATTGTTTCGTTTCCATACCCGTCGTTAACCAGAGCCAAAAACGAAAAAAATGACTAATCGCGGGATGAAGCTCCAACGAGCGATGTGCTTGCGAGCGATGCAGATAGACTGTCACACCAATAATTGTGATGTGTGTGAGGACTAATAATGCTATGACATAGCCCCAAAATGATAAATTTAATAAACCGAATAACATGCCGGTACCTCTTTATATTTTTACTTCTAGAATATAGAAGATAATAATTTAGTTTCTATAAAATAATTTTATTCTTCTCTATATTCTATTAATTTGACAACTTTTTTTACCCCCGCCGATTTTCTGGCGATAGAGACTGCAAGTTGCGCTTGCTTTTGGGTTGCAATACCGAGGATAAATACAACACCATTTTCTGTTACTACCTTAAAATTATTCGACCTTAATTCTCTATTAGCAAACATTTTTGTCTTAACTGTCGATGTAATGCCTATATCCTTAGCCCGTCTAAACGCTGCCGTAGGAATCCCTAAGGTAATTTCATTAAATACCCGTTTAACCGCTGGCACTTCTTTGGCATATTGTTCTGCCCTACTACGTAACTCTTCATCATAAGCTTGACCCGTTAATAGCACCACGCCGTTATAGCTCACCGCTGAAATATGAGTCTCCGAGGCTAACACCTCGTCACTAGCTAATTTCCTGTTTACCTTAAAGTTGATTTTCTCATCATCTTTAATCGTCGTTAACGAACGCGGATCGGTCACTAAACCACCGGTTGTTGCCCCTCCCGCTACAAATGCGCCGGCTAGGCAACCTTGTAAAGCAAGTGATAGGGTTAAAACAAGAAAAAGCTTTTTCATTTCTGATTCCTATACCTTGAATACCTCTAATAAACGGGGTGGCTAATCGTTAAAAAAGCCGCTTTTGTCAGCCAAATTAACTGACTCGGAAATAAGCCTAGAACGAGTAGTAGTATAGCATTAATACTCAGTGCAAGGTAGACATCTTGCGCTATCAGTAAAGTTGGGAGAGTGGACTCCGGCTCCTCAAAATACATGACTTTTACTACATTTAAGTAATAATAAGAGCCAATAATAGCGAAAATAATGGCTAATGTGGCCAGCCAAAGCTGGTGAGCTTCGATCAAGGCTTGCAGGATCCCCATTTTAGCAAAAAACCCTACGGTAGGCGGAATTCCAGCCATAGAAAACATAACTAATAGCATCAAAAAAGCCAGCCAAGGGCTTCGGGCATTGAGCCCTCGTAAGTCATTAATCGCTTCAATTTCATAGCCGGCTTGGCTGACAATAATCAGCACTCCAAAAGCGGCCAATGCCATCAGCCCGTACATAAGTACATAAAAAAGACTCATGGCATAGCCTAATGCCGTCCCCGCCACTAAGCCTAACAGGGTATAACCAATATGCGCGATAGCCGAATAGGCCAACATACGTTTGAGGTTAGTTTGGACAATAGCCACCAAGTTCCCTAGGCCAAAGGAGAGAAGTGCAATAATAGCTAATAGTGGCTGCCAAATCATATGGAGGCTAGGTAGCGCATCGGTGAGGAGACGTATGGCTATGGCAAATCCAGCCACTTTCGGCGCCGCCCCGATAAATAGCGTTACTGCGGTAGGAGCCCCTTCATAAACATCAGGAACCCATGATTGAAAAGGAGCCGCACCGAGCTTAAAGGCAATACCCGCGACTATAAAAACAAGACTTATAGATAACAGCACTGAGGATTGGCCGCCCTGCAGTAAAGCCTGCTTAATGGCCGGAATCAGTAATGAATGGCTGGAACCGTAAAGCAAAGAAAGGCCGTATAAAAATAAGCCCGAGGCTAAAGCGCCTAAAATAAAGTATTTCATCGCCGCTTCTGCACTCTTACCGCATCCTCGATGCAAAGCAACTAACGCATAGAGGGGAAATGATAAAAGTTCCAAACCCAAATAAAGTGACAATAAGCTATTAGCGGAAGTTAAAATCAGCATGCCGAGAATAGAAAATAAGCCTAATAAATAAAACTCCCCCGGATTTATCGCTTTTCCTTTAATAGAATCTCGCACATAAATAAAAGCAAAAAAACTGAGACTCAATAAAGTAAGCTTAATAACAAAAGCGACCGGATCCCAAACAAACTGTTGATTAAAAATAACCTGCGCCGGCACAGAATGCAGACAACACACTAAAAAGAAAGTAACCAATAAACTAAGTTGCGCGGCTATATAGGTGACTAAACCTTGCTTTTGCTTAACAAAAAGTTCAAGGAGTAAAACGATACAAATCATGCCTAATAAAGCAATTTCAGGAAAGGCAGGAAATTTAAAAAATTGTACCAACATATTCATAGTTTAGTTTGTAAGCTCAACTGCAAAATGGAATCAATAGAAGTATGCATCACCGTTAACAACGGCGCTGGATAAACACCAAAAAAGAGAATAGCTGCTGTTAATAAAATAAAAACGACTTTCTCAAAACCGTGAATATCAGAACTAGTCTCTATGAGAGGATTGGTTATTTCACCAAAAAATACCCGTTTGTACATATATAAAGTATAAGCGGCACTGAGAATCAAGGTGCTTGCTGCAATCACGGTGATCCAAAAACTACCTTGCATGGCACTCACAATAATCATAAATTCACCAACAAAGCCAGAAGTACCGGGTAAACCGACATTCGACATCGCAAACAACATAAAAAATGCCGCCAATAAAGGCATCTTCAGTGCCAAACCACCATAATCTTTAATAAGACGGCTACGGAAACGATAAGCCAGCATTCCCACGGCTAAAAACATGGCGCCTGAACTAAAGGCATGCGAAATCATTTGCACCATTGCCCCTTCCAAACTCATATAAGCCATTAACGTGTTATGGCTATGTTTCATGATGGCGAATAACATAAAACAACCGAGTACTACAAAACCCATATGTGCTATCGAGGAATAAGCGATCAGTCGTTTCATATCCACTTGCGCTAAAGCTACAATGCCAATATAAACAACCGCAATTAACGCTAGCACTATCATCGTCGTATCTAACATGCGGCTGGCATCCGGCACAATCGGTAAACTAAAACGCAAAAAACCATAACCACCGAGTTTTAACATTAAGGCGGCTAGAACGACTGAACCGCCGGCTGGCGCTTCGGTATGCGCATCGGGCAGCCAAGTATGCAAAGGCCACATCGGAATTTTGACAGCAAAGGCAATTAAAAATGCGAGAAAGATCCATATCTGTTCTTTCATCGTTAGTTTCAACGGATAAAAGCTTGAAATATAAAAATCATGACCAGGGTTGTGCAAGCCTAAATACAGCAAGGCAATCAACATTAAAGCCGAACCTAAAAATGTATATAAGAAAAACTTAATCGACGCATAGGAACGATTGGTACTACCCCAAACGCCGATACTGAGATACATCGGTATCAACATCGCTTCCCAAAAAACATAAAATAAAATGGAATCTGTCGCTGCAAATGTGCCAACCATCAGTCCTTGCATAACTAAAAAAGCTGCCATATATTGTGCAACACGCAATTTAACGCTACGCCAAGCGGCTAAAATAACCAGTAAGGTAGTAAAGATACTTAATAAGATAAGGGGTAAAGAAATACCATCCACTCCCAATCCATAGGTCACATTGTAGGCTGTAATCCAAGGTATATTTTCTTGAAATTGCATGCTACTCAATTCAGGATTAAAACCTAAATAAAGTGGTATGCACAGCGCAATAGAAAGTAGCGATGTTATTAATGCAATCACGCGCGCACGATCAGGATAATTATCACCATCCACAGCAATCGCAAGTACTGCACCGACAATGGGCAGCCAAATAAGCAAACTTAATAGATGCTCTTTTAATATAATAAACAAGTGAGTGATTAACGTTAAAAACATACGTACATGAAGCTTATAGTGAAAAAACCATTAAAAAAATGACGATACCTAATACCATAATCCAGCTATATTCATAGAGATACCCCGACTGTAAGCGACGCAACATACGCGATAACCAAGTAATACCATGCCCAGATCCATCCACGAGTCGCTTGTCCAATACCTTAGCATCGCCTTTAAAAAATAATTGCGCTAAACGTTGACCACCCTCTACAAATACGATTTGATTAAATTCATCAAAGCCATATTTACGAATTAAAATGCGATAGAGCAAAGAAAAACGTTCCCGCATCCCGTTTGGTATAAACGGAAAACGACTATAACACAGCCAAGCTACTGCAATACCAGACAAAGCAAAAAGCAGTGCTAAATTATTAATAACAAGTGTTTTTATTGATGAAGTTGTTGCAAGTACGGCTAATTCTTTATGTTGCGGTAAAACAAAAAGCGTTGTGCTTAAAAAACCGTGCGGATTTAAAATCAAATGGGAAAGTAAATAACCTGCCAGCAAGGAAGGAATAGCTAATGCAATTAATGCTATTTTTACAACGCCAGGAGATTCTTTGAGATGCTTTTTTTGTTCCTCACTGAAACGCGCATCGCTATGAAATACTAAGAAAAAAGCACGAAAGATATAAAACGCTGTTACGAATGCACCGATCAAAACACAGATGTAGGCGTAAGGTGCGGCGTATAAATGTGAAGAATGAACCGCTTCAATAATAGCATCCTTTGAAAAAAATCCAGAAAATGGCGGTATGGCGGCTAGCGCAAGCGCGCCTATTAAAAAAGTACTGTAGGTGACCGGCATAAATCGTCGTAAACCACCCATTTTTCGCATATCTTGTTCATGGTGCAAGGCAAGAATGACCGAACCGGCCGCTAAAAATAGTAAGGCTTTAAAAAAGGCATGCGTCACTAAATGAAAAATACCTGCCGCATAAGCCGATGCACCTAAAGCAACCATCATGTAACCCAGTTGCGAAAGTGTCGAGTAGGCAATCAC
This sequence comes from Pseudomonadota bacterium, assembly GCA_040390025.1. Classification (GTDB taxonomy): domain Bacteria; phylum Pseudomonadota; class Gammaproteobacteria; order Diplorickettsiales; family Diplorickettsiaceae; genus JAVHYG01. Next base: position 66,257 of record JAZJZD010000014.1, read on the forward strand.
GCGCTTAATATCATTCTGCACAATGGCAATAAGCCCCATAAATAAAGCCGTTGATGCACCTAGAATTAAAATAACATTTAATACGGCCGGCGAATATTCGTAGAGTGGGGAAAGACGTGCCACTAAATAAACACCCGCAGTCACCATGGTAGCGGCATGAATTAAAGCCGAAATCGGTGTTGGACCTGCCATCGATTCCGGTAACCATACATGCAAAGGCATTTGTGCCGATTTACCCATTGCACCGATAAATAACAAGAAACAAACGAGTGTAATGACCGAACAGTGTGTACCCGGAAAAATACTCAATGTCGCGTGTTGTAATTGCGGTACCAAATGAAAGACTTGGCGATAATCTAAACTACCAAAATAGTTAAATAATAAGGCGATACCGAGTAAAAAACCAAAGTCACCGACGCGATTAACGATAAAAGCCTTCAAACTTCCCGCCGTCGCCGATTCTCGCTTAAACCAAAAACCAATCAATAAATAGGAAACTAAACCAACCGCCTCCCAACCAAAGTAAAGCTGAAGAAAGTTATTGGCACTTACTAAAGTTAACATCGCAAAGGTAAATGCTGACATATAACTAAAAAAGCGTTTATAACCCGGATCGCCGGCCATATAGGCAATACTATAAATATGGACTATTAAAGAAACAAAGGTCACGATTAGGAACATGACAACGGTTAACGGATCGATGAGAAACCCGATGTTAAAGCGAAATTTACCGGTAAAATCCCAAAGGTAAAGGTTGGCGTCATAAACACCACCATGTAGAAAGAAAAGCTGATAAGCAACGTAAAGCGATAAAATAAATGAAATGCCCACACCAAGAATAGTCACACGATGCGCTAAGCGGTTGCTAATAGCTTTACCCCCTAATCCAGCGACAAGTGCACCCAATAAGGGAAATAAAACAAGACTTACATTTAACACCTGATAAAGCATGCGACCTAACCCCGTAGGCGATTTAAGGCATCGACTTCAATACTATGCCGGGTACGAAATAACACAACTAAAATAGCTAGGCCAATAGCGGCTTCCACGGCCGCAACAGCAAGGATAAAAAATACAAAGATCTGCCCCGCTAAGTCATGCAAATAATGTGAATAGGCAATAAAATTCATATTAACGGCTAATAATAATAATTCGACGCACATCAATAAAATAAGAACATTTTTTCGATTTATAACCAGACCGAGCAAACCTAAGCAAAAAATAATCGCGCCTAGTATTAAGTAATAATTAAGTGGAATCATATTTTTCTATTCGCTTCCATTTTTATAATGCGAAGTCTATCCGACCTGTTTACGCTAAACTGCTCCTCAGGAGGGATTGCTTTGTTAAAACGTTTTTTTCGTACACTCAAAGCGATGGTTGCAATAATGGCAACCAATAATAAAACACCCACGATTTCAAAAGGATAGGCATATTGCGTGTAAAGAATATCGCCTAACGCTTGCGTATTACTAAAATCTGCCGCTTGTGGCGTTAAACTTAACGACGCCTTACTTGGAAACAAGGCATAAATTAAAATCCCTAATAATACGGCGACCGTGATAACCGCATAAGGCAGATACGAAACAAAACCACGCTGTTTTTCCGTTACATCGATATTCAAGGTCATAATGACAAATAAAAACAATGTCATTACTGCCCCAACATAGACTAGGATTAATACCAGACCTAGAAATTCCGCTTCTAATAAAATCCATAAAGCCGCTGCCGTAAAAAAAGCAAGTACCAAAAATAATGCCGATCTTATCGGGTTACGCGCAATCACCGTCATAAATGCTGCGCCAATGAGTACCGCCGCAAATAGAAAAAAAGCACATTGTTGAATCGGAACTAACATAATAAAAATTCTAAAATTTAATAACTCAGCAAAACCAAGTATTTTGTTTGATTTCTAGGCGGATTGGCTTAGAAGCACAGTGTACACGAAGTACATGAGCATCGGAAAAGACAATCCAACAACGAAATCAAACAAAAGACGACGGTTTTTATCGAAACGGCGCATCTTCCTCTCTCTCTTCCGCCACCTGTTTCTCATAGCGATCACCAATCGCTAACAACTTTTCTTTCGTCATAATTTGTTCGCCGCGATTTTCAAAGTGATAATGCAGAATATTGGTTTCCACAATCGCATCAACCGGACAAGATTCTTCACAAAATCCACAATAAATACATTTAAATAAATCAATTTCATACAGCGTTGTTCGTCGCGATCCATCATCACGTGGTTCCGCTTCAATCGTAATAGCCAAAGCAGGACAAACGGCCTCACAGAGTTTACACGCAATACAACGTTCTTCTCCATTTGGATAACGGCGTAAAGCATGTAAGCCACGAAATCGAACCGAACGGGGTGTTTCTTCTTCAGGAAATTGAATCGTTACTTTTTTCTTAAAAAAGTGACGACCCGTTACACCCAGTCCTTTAAAAAGTTCCCACAACGTAAAGGTTTTAAAAATATGTACTATTTTTTTTAATAAGTTCATGTGTTAAACCAAGGCGCTAGTTTAAATTGTACCGCTAACGCAACAACGGCTATCCAAAACAAAGTAACTGGAATCAAGACTTTCCAACCCAAACGCATTAATTGATCATAGCGATAGCGTGGAAAAGTAGCTCGTGACCAAATAAATAGCCATAAAAAACCAGCCATTTTAATAAAAAACCAGATGATACCAGGAACCCACAAAAAGAACTTATCTAAAACAGGAATTCCTTGGAACGGCGATAACCATCCCCCTAGAAAAAGTAAAGAAGCAATCGCCGCAATTAAAATCATATTCATGTATTCAGCGAGAAAGAATAAAGCGAATGCAATACCGGAATACTCAACGTGAAAACCCGCGACGATTTCAGATTCACCTTCTGCCAAATCAAACGGTGCGCGATTAGTTTCGGCAATACCCGAAATCCAATAGGTAAAAAATAAGGGTAAAAGGGGTAACCAATACCAATGCCAAATGCCACCGGTTTGCTTAGTCACAATATCATGTAGATTCATACTTCCCGCCGCTAATAAAACACCGACGAAAGTAAAACCCATCGCAATTTCATAAGAGATAGTCTGCGCAGCGGCACGCAATGAACCTAATAACGCATATTTCGAATTGGTCGCCCAACCCGCAATCAGTATGCCGTAAACACCGAGAGAGGTTATGGCAAAAAGATAAAGAACACCGGCATTAATTTGTGTTAAAGCTAAACCTTCGCTAAAAGGAATGACTGCCCATGCCGCTAACGCCGGTGCAATCGTAACAATGGGCGCTAATACAAATAAATAACGATTAGAGGCACTAGGCACAATAATTTCTTTTGTTATTAACTTAACCACATCGGCAATTGGCTGCAAAAACCCTAAGGGCCCAACCCGATTCGGTCCAATACGGGCTTGCATATAACCAATCCCTTTACGCTCTATAAACGTTAAATAGGCAACGGCTAACAATAACGGGATAGTAATAACAATGATCTTAATAATGATCCAAATTAATAACAGTAAATCATTCAGCATGGATTTCTACAGCTCCAAATGATTCGCCTAAAGCGGATGTCTCTTCACACCCGGCGGGAATCCAAACACAACCCGGCGGGACACGTTCATCAATTAACACAGCTAGATTTGCACTTCCCTGTCCTTGCTTAACGTGCACCACTTGATTTTCTCGTAACGATAAATCTTTGGCTAAAGTTGAATTCATCGCTACACCTACCCTATCGTTACTCGCCGATCCTTGTAGTGCCCCGGATCGACGTACCAAACTATCACTCCAATAAATCGGCCATTCAGTCAATCGTGTCACTTGAGGTGGCGGTTGTTTTAAATCGGCTAGCGGAGGTAACGTAGTTTTAATCGCTGTTGATCCATCTTCTCTCAGTGTTTTATGCAATTCTTCGTAAATAAAATCATGGCTTGCCTGATTAAAATCAGATAACTCAAATAAATTACCCAGTGTTTGCAAAATCTCCCAACCTGGCTTTGCTTGACCCAAAGGTGGTATAGCGGGTGTAAAACTCTGCCAATCGCCCGCTAAATTAATAAAGCTACCGCTCGTTTCTGCGAAGCTCGCCATCGGCAACACGACATGGGCGTGTTCTAATAATGCTTTTGACTTAAATGTTGATAAAGCGACAATCCAATCTGCTTGGCTTAATGCCTGCATCACCTGCATGGGATTGGCACAATCTAAAGGTGGTTCAACATTAACGAAAAGATAGCTTTTTAATGCCGCATTAAACATCGCCTGTGTGGATAATCCGGGCTCGGAAACCGCAACACCATTCGCCACTCGATGCGGAACCGCACCCGCTAACCAAGCGCCTGCACTATTTGCACCTTCTGTCATGTAAACACAACGCGATCCACTCTGCTCGGCAATCCATTGACAAAGTTGTCGAATCAACGCCGCCTGCGGATGATTCTGTGCTATCGCACCTAAAATGATTACCGATTTTTCACTTTTAAGTTGCTTGGCAAGTGCCTTCTGTTGTTTGCTGATTTTAATATCAGTCCATGCTGAAGAAAGGGATTCATTCGTTAAAGCTTTAGCGATGCCGGCTAAAACATTAACAAAGTCATTCGGCGTAGTAATAACTTTTATCGTTTGCTGAAAAGGAAGCTCAACATCCAAACAATTAATACTGGCAATTTTAGCCCCAGCTAACTGTGCTTTACGACAACGGTTTGCGGCTAACGGTTGTTCACGACGGATATTCGAGCCCACTAATAAAATAAAATCTTGTTTTTCAAGTTCCGGAAGCGCTATTCCCGGCGGATAAAGCGCTGCATTGCTTTGATCTGAAACATCGGTTTGGTGAAGGCGATGATCAATATTCTGACTGCCTAAACCCCGCCATAACTTTTGTAAAAGATAGAGTTCTTCAGTAGTACTACTCGGTGACGCCAAAGCACCTATCGCTTGGGGACCCTCTTTTTCTAGAACTTTTTTAAACCCCTGTACGACTTTTTCTAATGCGGTTTCCCAATCGACAATAAACCACTGACCATTTTCTTTAATATGCGGTTTGGTAATGCGATCCTTACTATGAATACCTAAATAACTATAACGATCTCTATCCGACAACCAGGTTTCATTGATCGATTCATTTTCACGCGGCACGGCACGCATAACTTCGCCGCGACGTGAATGCAGATAAATATTCGAACCTAAACAATCATGCGGTGCGATAGAAGCCGATTGTTGTAATTCCCAGGCACGCGCACTAAAACGAAACGGTTTTGATGTCAACGCACCGACAGGACAAAGATCAATTATATTGCCGGAAAGCTCCGATTCTAAACTATGTTCGATATAAGTACTGATCTGCAGATTTTCACCGCGATTGAGTGTACCTAATTCTTTAACACCCGCAACTTCCTGGCCAAAACGCACACAGCGTGTACATTGAATACAACGCGTCATTTCTGTTGAAATTAAAGAACCTAAGTTATCGTCTTTGACCGAACGTTTACCTTCTGTAAAACGCGAAATAGACTGACCATACCCTAAAGAAAGGTCTTGTAACTCACACTCACCCCCTTGATCGCAGATAGGGCAATCAAGCGGATGGTTAATTAACAAAAACTCCATGACCGAACGTTGTGCTTCTTTGGCTTTAGACGATGCGGTAAAAACTTTCATACCTGCCGTTACTGGCGTTGCGCAAGCAGGTAACGGTTTTCCTGATTTTTCGACTTCCACCAAACACATGCGGCAATTAGCGGCAATAGAAAGCTTTTTATGATAACAAAAACGCGGAATATAAATACCGACTTGATCGGCCGCTTCAATAATCGTGGTATTTTGTGCAACGTGTAATGGTTTACCGTCTATTTCAATATCTATCATAATTTCACTTTTATACGCTTCGTACTTGAATTTTCAGCTGCGTTGCCGCTCGGCTCGCAATTTCGAGGCACTTGCCGAAAACCCAATTGCTGTGAGTATGGCATTCGCAACACTTAATTCTCATGAGAATCACCTACCGGACACCGTTTATGTTCGATGTGTTCAATAAAATCATTTCTAAAATGTTTAATAAAACTTTGTACTGGCATCGCCGCCGCCTCGCCTAATGCACAAATCGTATGTCCCATAATTTTACCAGCAACACTGTTTAAAAGATCCAGATCCTGCAAACGACCTTCACCCTGCTCAATACGATGCAATACACGCCACATCCAACCGGTACCTTCGCGACAAGGCGTACATTGGCCACAGGATTCTTCTTTATAAAAATGAGCAATGCGCGTTAATATTTTTACCATGCAGGTCGTTTCATCCATTACAATAACTGCACCCGAACCTAACATAGAACCGGCTTTGCTAATCGAATCATAATCCATATCTGTATTTAACATGACTTCCGCCGGCAATACGGGCATAGAAGAACCGCCCGGAATCACTGCTTTTAATTGACGACCATTTTTAACACCGCCGGCTAAGGCTAACAGTTCTTTAAAAGGCATTCCTAAAGGCACTTCGAAATTACCTGGCTTATTGACATGGCCTGTCACGCTAAATAATTTACATCCACCGTTATTAGGTTTTCCAAGTTCTAAAAACCATTGCCCGCCCTTTTGTAATATAACGGGAACAGAAGCTAAGGTTTCCGTGTTATTGATGGTCGTAGGACGACCATATAAGCCATAATTAGCGGGGAAAGGCGGCTTAAAACGAGGAAATCCTTTTTTTCCTTCTAGGGATTCCATTAATGCGGTTTCTTCGCCACAGATATAGGCACCGGCGCCGAGATGATTATAAAGCTGAAAATCAAATTCCGAGTTTAAGATATTTTGACCCAAATAACCGGCATCGTAAGCTTCTTGTAAAGCAACTTCACAACGATCAAATGGTTCATGATACTCACCACGAATATAGTTATAACCTACCGTCGCACCCATCACATAACCGGCAATAATCATGCCTTCAATCAATTGATGCGGGTTATAACGCATGATATCTCTATCTTTACAGGTACCTGGTTCACCTTCATCTGAATTGCACAAAACGTACTTTTGCCCCGGTGTATTACGCGTAATAAAACTCCATTTCAAACCTGTTGGAAATCCCGCACCGCCACGACCACGTAAACACGATGTCTTTAATTCAGCGATGATTTGCTCGGGAGGTGTTTTTTCACGCAAGATTTTTTCCAAAACCTCATAACCACCGACTTTACGGTAACTGCTTAAACTCCACGGCTGTTCAAGATGTAAAGTACGAAAACAAATATCATTGGCCATCTAAGTTATCCAATATCTTATCTATTTCTTTTGTTGTTAAATCTTCGTAATAGCGCTGTCCAATATGAACAACCGGCGCATTGGCGCAAGCGCCTAAACATTCCACTTCCTTTAAGGTAAATTTATTATCTGCTGTTGTTTCACCAAAATTAATCTTTAAACGTTCCTTTAAATGTTTAACAATTTTGTCACAACCACTTAGCATACAAGAGATATTGGTACAAACCCCAATTTTGTGACGTCCTACTGGTTTCAGTTCGTAGAGAGAATAAAAAGTAGCGACTTCATAAGCCGTAACACGCGACATATTTAAATAATCTGCCACAGCGTCAATCAATTCGTTGGATAAATAACCCTGATTAGCGTCCTGCACTAAGGTTAATGCGGGCAAAACAGCGGATTGCCGTCGTTCCGGCGGATATTTTTTGGTCCATTGATCAATGTCTGCTTTTAAACTTTCTGACAAAATCACCGCGTTACTCATCATTTTATACTCACAGCAATTGAATTTTCGGCAAGTGCCGCGAAGAGATTTGTGAATTGAGCGGGAACATCGCCGAAAATTTAAGTGCGAAGAGTATATTCATCGATCAATTTCACCAAATACTATATCAAGACTAGAAAGTATAGCCACTAAGTCGGCTATCATATGCCCAGAAACTAATTCATTCAAGGCCGCTAAATGCGGAAAACCGGCGGCACGTATTTTGACACGATAAGGCTTATTTGCACCATCTGACACCATATAAATTCCGAATTCGCCTTTTGGATGTTCGACAGCCGCATAAGCTTCGCCAGGAGGTACACAATAGCCTTCACTGAATAATTTAAAATGGTGAATTAACGATTCCATGTCTCCTTTCATGTCCACGCGATCCGGCGGGGCAATTTTATGATCATCGATCATAACCGGTCCTGGATTTTTCCTTAACCATTGAATACATTGCTTTATGAGTCGCGTTGATTGACGCATCTCTTCAACGCGAACGAGATAACGATCATAACAGTCGCCTGTTTTACCAATCGGAATATCAAAATCAAGTTCATCATAGACTTCATACGGTTGTTTTTTTCGTAAATCCCACGCCACACCCGAGCCACGCAAAATAGGACCGGTACAACCTAATTGCAACGCCCTTTCCGGTGAAAGAACGCCAATACCTACCGTGCGTTGTTTCCAAATTCGATTGTCTGTTAATAAGGTTTCATAATCATCGATTAATTTTGGAAAGCGCGCTGTAAAATCTTCAATAAAATCTAATAAACTGCCTTCACGATTGGCATTCATTTCGCGCGTTTCTTTTTCATTATGCCATTGTGAAGACTTATATTGCGGCATTTTATGGGGTAAATCGCGGTAAACGCCGCCAGGCCGATAATACGTCGCATGCATACGTGAGCCAGAAACCGCTTCATAGCAATCGATAAGATCTTCGCGTTCGCGAAAACAATAAAGAAAGACCGTCATCGCACCGATATCTAAGGCGTGCGCACCCAACCATAATAAATGATTAAGAAGTCGTGTAATTTCATCAAACATCACACGAATATATTGCGCGCGTTTTGGTGGTACCACACCCAGCATTTTTTCGATGGCTAAGACATAGGCATGCTCATTCGACATCATGGAAACGTAATCCAAGCGATCCATGTAGCCAATACTTTGGTTATAAGGTTTTGACTCGGCTAATTTTTCAGTGGCACGATGTAATAAGCCGATATGCGGATCCGCCGATTGTATGACTTCGCCATCTAATTCCAAGATCAAGCGCAAAACGCCGTGAGCGGCGGGATGCTGCGGACCAAAATTTAAGGTATAATTACGTATTTCAGGCATTATCAGATTTCTCAGGCATGACAGGCGGTAATTCATTCGGTGTTTTACGAATGGTTTTTGCAACTAAAGTACGTGGCACAATAGTAACAGGCTGGTAAATAACACGCCCTTCGTCTGCATCATAGCGAACTTCCACATGACCACTTAAAGGAAAATCTTTACGGAAGGGATGACCGACAAAACCATAATCCGTCAGTAGTCGCCGCAGATCAGGATGCCCTTCGAACATAACGCCATATAGATCAAAGGCTTCGCGCTCATACCAATTTGCCGCCGGCCAAATAGCATTCACGGAAGCAACAAAAGGAGGTTCTCCTGTTGCAAAAACACGCAAACGTAAACGCTGGTTATGGGTCAGTGATAATAGATGATAAACCACCGCAAATCGTGGTTTATTCCAAGAAACAGGATGCTCTTGACGGCTGCGATCAACACCACGTTCAAAACCAGTCAACGTAGAACGCGCTGTTCGCCATTCACTAAACCCATAATCCTTATAATCGACGACACAGACATCCAACAAACATTCAAATTTAAAATCTGCTGCATCACGCAAAACGAGACAAACTTCCGATAATCTTTCTCGAGGAACTTCCCATGTTATCTCTCCCAGTGCAACCGTTATATCCTGAGCCAGATCCGTAAAGCGGTCTGTAAGCGATTGAACAAGATGATTAATTTCCATTAGCACCGCTCAATAAAACGCGTTTTTTTAATTTTGTTTTGCAGTTGTATCACGCCATACACCAGCGCTTCTGCGGTAGGTGGACAACCCGGGACATAAACATCGACCGGAACAATCCTGTCACAACCGCGAACCACGGAGTAAGAATAATGATAATACCCTCCCCCATTCGCACACGATCCCATAGAAATGACCCAACGCGGTTCCGCCATTTGATCATAGACTTTACGCAATGCCGGCGCCATTTTATTGCATAAGGTACCCGCGACGATCATAACATCCGATTGTCTTGGACTGGGCCTAAACACAACACCAAAACGATCCAGATCGTAACGTGCCGCCGCTGAATGCATCATTTCCACCGCACAACACGCCAGACCAAATGACATAGGCCATAGCGATCCACTCCGTGCCCAGGCTAATAACTTATCCAATGATGTTGTAACAAAACCTTGTTGTTGTAATAAGGGTTCTATTCCCATTCTAAAGCACCTTTTTTCCACTCATAAATAAAACCAACAAATAAGAGTCCGATAAAAATCCCCATAGCTGCCAACCCCGGCATACCAATATGCCTTAAAGAAACCGCCCAAGGAAATAAAAAGGCGGTTTCTAAGTCAAAAATAATAAATAAAATTGCAACGAGATAATAACGGATATCAAAGGGTAGACGGGCATCACTTACACCCGGAAACCCACATTCGTAAGGGGAAAGTTTAGCCGCATCCGGACGGTTAGGCGACGTAAACCGGCCAATGGATAAAGCCGCTATCCCGACAAATAAGCCGAAAGCAATGAAAATAAGGATAGGAAAATAAAATTGCAACATGGTCTTTTAACAACCGAACTAATTTGGCGGCTAGTATATACTAAGCGCGATTGAAATTGCGAGTTTGTAATTTTAATCGCTAGTATTAAGAGCTTTCAAGAGGAATGATCATAGGAAGAAATAACATCACTGAGTCGGATACGAACGGTATATCTTCTAAAAAACTAAAAATGATTTACAATACAAAATTGGTTTTAAACCTAACTTCTATGTTAATAGTTTCTTATAAAATCAATTATTTACATATTGGATTTGTTATGTTGACTGTGATTGCTCGCTTAATTTCACTCTTTTTCTTAATGCTATTATCTATCTCCAACAGCTATGCCAGTGGGATGGTAAGTCATTGCCATCCATTACCTAACAGCAACAAAGCACAATATATTATCGCTTACGGCTCCCTTATGGAGACAAAATCAAAAAACGGAACTGATAGCACGAGTGGTGAAAATAGGCCTGTCAGCGTTACTAACTATCAACGCGGCTGGTTTTCCAGAGGAGAAGCCATAGGCTTAAGCACTACCTATCTCGGCGTTATCAAAAATTTAGATGCGCATTTTAACGGCACTGTTTTTCCTGTAGCAACGCCTGCTTCACTCAAGAACTATGATAAACGAGAAAAATATTACTGTCGTGTCAGTGTTCCCAAAGAAACCATTCATACACTGGACTGTTCAAACTTAGCTGAAGCTGAATTTTGGATTTATGTGATAAAGCCGGAATTTATGGCAAAGCCATCTAAAAAGTATCCTATTGTCGAATCTTACGTTGATATTTTTTTATCGGGATGTATTGAAATAGAGAATAAATTTCATTTGAAAAATTTTGCGACAGATTGTGTAAGCACTACCCGCAATTGGTCGACACATTGGGTTAATGATAGGATTTATCCCAGACGCCCTTTTGTATTTGAGCCCAATGCATTAGAAATTGATAATCTTTTAAACAATAAAATACCTGAAATATTCCACCAAATAAAAATCGAATAATGACTTACTTTTTTTTCCACGACTGATATCGTCCAATTTAAAAAAGCGTATCTGACTCGTGCGTAGAGTGTGCCACATTGGTGCGACACACTCCATACACGCTGGTTTATATCAGAAGGAAAGTAAAGTACAGAAAACAATAAAAAATTAACGCTTTATTCTGTACTACTTCTTATTAAATATCTTTCCATTTTACAGAAAGTTGTTTATTAAAAATGTCTTTGAGTTGTTGATTTAATTCATCGAAGTCATTAGTTTCTTTCCAAGAGTTTATCGATAACTCTCGGTCGAAAATATTTTTTAATTGTTTATTTAATTGCTCAAAATTATTATCCTCAACTTCAAGCCAGCATACCGATAACTCTTGTAAAAAAATATCACGGAGTTGCTGATTTAAGCGCATAAATCTAGATTTATCGTCAGTTTTTTGCATTTTTTTCATGTTATATAGCCTCTTAATTTATTAAATTAAATTTTTTTAGTCTATTATAAGCCTTGCAAAATTAGTGTCTTACCACTTATTTATTAACTAGGCTCGGACCTAACTTAAAATAAAATGAGGTATTTATAAAGAAAAATCAATAAATAGAATTTTAAATTCTATTACCTTCTAGAGGTTCAATGTTTAGCGAGCCGTTAGTTTTGAGAATTTAAATAGTATGGTATTCACGTCGCAACTTAGTCTTTCGCCAATGACGTGTCAGAGCTAATTCAAGCAGACGGGTCAATAATTGTTGATAGGAAATACCTGATGCTCGCCATAATTTAGGATACATACTAATTTTTGTGAAACCTGGAATGGTATTTATCTCATTAAAATAAATTTTTTTCGTGTCTTTTTCTATAAAGAAGTCAATCCTAGCCATACCTTCACACGCTAAACACGTAAAAATCTTACTGGCCAGTTTTTGTATCTCGGCCGATTGTCCTTCTTGCACTACCGCAGGAATAGCAAACACTGCACCTTGCTCATCGATATATTTTGCTTCATAAGAATAAAATCCATGCTGCGATAGTTTAGGAATAATTTCACCCACAACACTGACTTCTGGCTCTTTACCAAAGATTGTGTTTTCTAAAACAGCCACTTCAATCTCATGTACGTTCATCGCTTTCTCAATAATAATCTTCGTATCATATTCAAAAGCAAGCTGGATAGCCTTTAATAAATCACTGGATTTTTTAACTTTAGTAATACCCAAACTTGAACCAGCATTGACTGGCTTAACAAAAAGTGGATACGCTAATTCTTTTTCAATTTTAGCTTGATATAGCGCTTCGTCAGCTAACCATTGACCGCTATTGAAAGCGATAAACGGCACAACAGGAATATTAGCCGCAAGCGCTAAGCATTTAGCGATTTCCTTATCCATACCAATCGCTGAACCCAATACATTCGCGCCAACGTAGGCTACGCCGATAAGTTCCAAGAGACCCTGTATTGTTCCATCTTCTGCAAAAGTGCCATGCAATACGGGAAAAACAACATCGCAGCGATTGGGTAGAGCTTCGAAAGAAAATTTTTCAGATGTGCTTGTTTTTACAGGGACAGATTCATCGATAGTTAATCGAGTAAAATCATTCAGCCACCAATTCCCTTGTTTATCAATTGCTACAGGAACAATCGCAAATTTATTTTTATCCAAGTTTTTAATAACTGACGCCGCCGAGCTTAACGAAACTTCATGTTCCGCTGAACGACCACCATATAGGACAGCGACCTTGATTTTTGCACTTTCTTTCACAGGCATAGTTTCTTCTCACAACATCAGATAACTCCTATTATAAGAGGCTATTGCCGTTTATAAAAGCCTTCTATCTTTACTCTCATTAGCAATAGAAGAAGCGTTAGAAAAATCCTGCGCTATATTAAAAAAGTTCGTTGCAACTGTCGTACTCGTAGACATGGCTTGTTTTTGCCGAGCTACCGGTGTGGAAAAGGGCTTAATAAATTTAAACCAATGGTTAAATACACGGAATAACATCAGGTTCCCAGGAACATCTACTGAGAAATTGGAGAATTGACTATTCGCTTTATCGGCTATTTGTGGTTTGTCTAATAATTTCTCATTAACGTTTAAAAAATCAGTTTGAAAACTAAGCTGACGTCTACCACGGTTTAAAAAAGGAATTTGGCCTTCTCGACTAAAGCGAGGAAAAGGATGCAGACTATCTCTGAGTAATTTTACAGAATAGTGCTGTGAGTCAGAAAAGTTTATTTGTGTACGATTTGCTAAGTTATATAGTTTAAAACCATTAATTGTCAAACTCGCATCGCGCCAGTCATTGTTTATCGTACTATTGTCTAAAGTAGAATTTATGTAAATAGCAACAGGCCTTGTTGTATTAGCGTATTTAGCGTGAAGTAATTGACCACCATTCAATCTGTTATCCGCATCAGGGATAGCGAAAACTTTTCCATCTCGTACACAATAGGCCAGTTTATTAAGCATAATTCTTCGGCTTGCTAAAAACCGATGAAATACGTTAATTCCTTTTGCTTGGAACGCAAATACCGGCGCTTCTTTCTGATAGAACTGCCGTGCTTTAAAGATGGGATGACTGGAATTTTGACCTGGAACGGCGGGTGTATAACGATAGTCGTTCGCCAAAGTCTTGTTTTGAGAGGAAGATTCTGTAGCTTCATGATCAAAAATACCTAATAAAGCTGATTTTTCACCTATTTTATCTGAGTAGTCAAAATAAGTATTCTCTACATGAAGCAAATTATCCTGCTCGTCCACTACTTTTAGACAGCAACCCTCTTCTTCCAAAGTTAAATATCCCTTGTGCTCACCCAGCTGTCCGGTAATATAAAGCGTAATTGGCGAAGAAGAATATTGTTTATTTCTCCAATAACATTGGAGCGCATTATGCTTAAACGTAATTAAAGTCCCTCTATTTCGAAACGCTAAGCTGTCCACTAGCATTGTTAAATCTTGCACATTTAAATGATAAACCAGCGTATTATTCCCTTCGATATAGCGAAAGTAAGGTATTGCAGCGGCGTCTTTATCGATAAGACCTCTAAAACGTAATTCTGTTTCGTCATCTTCAATAACCAAATTACCGCGCGTAGTAATTTCAGCCAGCTTAACCGAAGAAGGAATATGAAACCTCCTGGTTTCGTCGTCCCCTTGTATTTCTAAGACCTTAAGATGATTTGCACATAACGCTAAGTTATTATGTACTAAAAAAACGTCTTTAAGGTTCAATTCAAGATAATCCCTATGTCCTTTTAAATGGAGTCGCTGATATTCCACAGGCGTTATAAAACTCGCATTATCCCTATCTGTAATATAATTCTGAGTAATTGTTAATAATTGCCGATCCCCGCTCACTGTCGTCGTCGTACGACTAAAATTTCTAGAAACGGAATTATATAAACAGGGATTGATATAAACACGTGAAGAAATACTATTATCTTCAATCAGCATCTTCAGCAAAACACAACTATCTATAAAATAAGAAGTCCCTAAAAGCCGGCTACTATCTGTTACCACCAATTGACTCGCTTGATTTTCTGGAAACACAAGATGTTCAAAATAGTTTTTTTCTTTAATCTGAATTGTCAATAGATACGGTGAATTGCGTTCTGAATCCGTTGTATTACCACTTTGTTGCCCGTTAGTTAATGCGGATAAACCTTCACGCGTAAAATTTAGCACTACATTACCTTCACGTGGATCGAAAGTAAAAAAAAGATTTTTTGAATTACTATTCGTTTGATTAACGCCATAAATTGCCGCTAATCCGCCTTGAATTGAAAGTGGTGAATTACTTTGTAAGTACATATTTTCTCGCATAACAGAAACAATGCGATGGTAGGTTTTGTTTTTCTCATTTATCTTTTCTAAGAAAAAATTGTCTTCCTGATAACTATTTTTAATAGGGAAAAAACTAAACGCTGTATCTGCTGGTTTAACATTATAAATCCTTTTTTCCCATTCTTGGCTTTCGGCGGGAAGAATACGCGATGAAACCATCCCCCTAACCAACGTTGATTGCCTATAGGTGATTTTGTAGTGATTTGTGAGACGAAATCCTAAATCTTCTATGATTTGTTTTTTGGCACTATAGCCATAAAACCCAGCGGCTTTTCTTATAAGATGTTGTTGAATACTGAAAGGTATTTCATCCATCGAAGCCGTAATCCAGCGTGCTTGCTCTAATTCAGCAATTTTTACTATTATCCAAGCAAAAGGCATTGCTCTAAAATTATCAAACTCTTTAAAATTTTCCTCCAATAAATTCCTTTCATCAAAAATATGCTGTAATTTCTTTTGTTTAAAGCCTAAACTCATCGTAAAAGCTTCCCAAAAAGAAATATCGAGCTGATTGTCACGCCGAAAATGGATAGCAGAAAAAACGAGTTGTTCACCGATTAAAAATATCCAGAGTGGCATTACTTCAAACCCTAACGCTTCAGCGGTGATTAAACCCACAGTAGCATATTGCTCCGCTAAATTATGTTTAAGAGTTTGTGCTTGTTCAGAATCAGGTGGCAATTTTTTTAATTGCTGTTTCAATTCGAATATACTGTACGCAGTCAATGCTTTAAAAATGGGACTTGTTACGGGCAATTTGCGTAATAAGCGCGCTCTACCCGCAGAAAGTGAAGGCGAAAGCTTTCCGACTAACCGCGCATACATGTCATTAATTACCATATCGGATGCTAAAAAACCGATATTAGACAACAATGCTTTAGGATCACCGGTGTTTCTAGCGCGTATTATATCCGGCAGAAAAAATAAGGTTTGACCTGCACTGATTTTTAAATGATTTTTTAATTGGGTAAAGGTCGTATGGGTTGTCTTCAGATGAGCATGCAGCTTTTCTGCCACTCCCGGCTCTTCTGTTTCTATCAAGTGAGCAAACGCATCATGAAGCACCTGCCATGAAATCTCAGAAAGTCTTTCTGGTGTAATAGAACGCGCATGTTGTAATTCTAATAATACTTTTTTTTGATAATCCCGCATTAAGGATTGTTCCTGCTCATCTAAGTCATCGCGCTGTAGAGGGGTCGCTAACCAATTATATTTTTGCATTGCCTGAAATAGAGCTTCGCGCTGCGCTTGATTTAAATCGGATAAATAATGATGTAATGCTTCAAGGCGCAGGCTAAGCGCACCCTTATTATGCAAAAGAAAATCGGGATGTAATGCATCAACATGTGGTATTTTATCATTAACACGCAATAATTCCTGGATTATTTCTTCAGGAATACCTTCTAAGTGTTGCGCCGCTTTATTCAATAAACCTCTATCGGAAATTATTTTCTCCGGTTGCCAAAATGGCGTTTTTCGTAAAGCTAAAAATACCTCGGGACTAAGCGTTTCTTGTAATGTAAACGTCTGAAAAGGGACGCCCTTTCTTCGCCAAGTAAAAAATTTTTCCACAAAGTGCAGTAAATCTGGCAAGCTAATATCCATTGTTGAATCAAACGTATGATAATAATGAATATCAGGACTATAAAAATGATAGCTCCGATCACGATAAAAAATGAAAACTAGCTCTTGACCATTATCACAAAATATACTGGGATGTTCTGTTGCAGAAAGCGTAGCTAATGGTTGCTCCTTTAATAAGGTTGCTTTAGCAAAGCGCTTAAAAAATAAACGTGAAGCCAGGTAATGTGATCGTAATAACTTACTTTCTCTAACACTATAATTTTCTGCACTTTCTTGAATAAGATCACCTATACGTTGTTGATATCCCAACCAATGTTCAAAAGAAGCGTCAAAACCCATAAAATTTAACGGGTGATGCAGGAAAACTGCTAAATTAATCATAGAAAACAGATGCGATTGATAAGCAGGGGCGGCAGAAACCTTTTCTAGCAATGGCTCATACCAAAAATCGTCAAGCAAACTTTCTGTACATTCATTCATATGACGTCTTCTGCGTAAACTGGTACCTGCACACAAATCGCTGTTTACTTTACGCGTCTGCAATGCAAGCTGAGTACGCAGCGAGGTTAATTCTTCTAAATCGTTTAACGGTTCTGCAACGGGCCTTTTTGCAGAAGCCGTTGCGCCATGTCTCACTCCGAGTGCCTGAAATTTAACTTCAAAATAACTGGCTAAATAACTTTCTCCCTCTTCTTCAGCAATTTGCATAACGTTTTGGCCATCTGTATTAACTAAAGTAATATCTGCACCAGCTTCCACTAAATAGCGAACCAAGCTAGCATCTTTAGCAATAACAGCGCCCATTAAAGGCGTATTTTGGTTCCATGCTTTTCTATTAACGTTTGCCCCTGCAACTATTAACATATGAACCAAGGCAATATTCTTTTCCTCACAAGCAATATAAAGTGGTGTGTTTTCTCCTTGACCATCAACCGATGCACCTCTTGCAATAAGATCGCTTACTACCCGGTTTTTTTGCTTCTCTACGGCAACATCCAGTGGACTATGATAACTTTTATTCCTTTTTTCTAATAAACTCGGTTCTTTATTTAATAATAAATCGAGTATTTCCCGATGTCCTTTACGTGCCGCATGATGTGCCGCCGTATTACCAAAATGATCACTCTCTAAAAGATTAATACCTTTATGTATAAAAAACCGCACAACTTCCTTATGGCCATTTTTTATGGCTAGCAAAAAAGGTGAAAAAATCTTATCATTTTGTATCGTTAAAGCCCTAGGCCATTTACTCAATATAAATTCAACCACCGCTAAATTACCTTCGCTGGCTGCATAATGAATAAAGTGACTTCCACTCATACCAAATTCATTCATGCCAATAGCTAAGGGATAACTTAATAATCGACGCATAAAATTGAGATTTCCGCCCTCCTTACTTAAAAGAGCACAATGAATGGGTGTATCCCCATCACTTGCTTTTAAAGTAGGATTAGCGCCGTTAGCCAGCAAAATATCTACGATTGCGATCTGCCCTTCTTCAGCGCCAAGATGTAAAGCAGTTTGTCCATAGTTATTTTGCAAGTTAACTTTTTGTTCACGAACATAGCGCGGAATTAATTCTTTAATTAATTCTACATGACCAATTAAAGACGCGTAGTGTAAAGCCGTGTTACCCGTATGATCACGTTCAAAAACATTGACCCCTTCTACTAAAAAATATCGCATAATTGCAATACGATTTTCACTTACCGCTAAAATAAAAGGCACATTTTTTTGATAATGCCCGGACTTAATACGTGCGCCGCGCCCCTTAAGTATTTGCACGATTTCAAACCAACCCGCTTTTACGGCGTAATCCATAGGGGTGGAATCATCGAAATTATAAACAGAAAAAGAGGCTCCTTTTTCTAATAAAAGAGTTACCATTTCTTTATATCCATATCGAGAAGCTAGGTGGAGTGCCGTATTCCCTTTTAAATCAACGCAATTAACAAAGTTTCTTTCTGAATTTTCTAAAAGCACTCTTGCAAGTGGAATATAACTATGCGTAGCGGCAATATGCAATAACGTTTCTTGCCGATGTGGACTTGGATCAATAACCTTTTCCGATATTAAACCAGAGGCAATATCACGTTCTAACAATGCATTAACTGCTTCCCAGTGTTGTGCTTGCATTGCATATCCTTGCGCAGACCACCCTAACAAATTATCCCGTATTTTATAATTTGCACCATGATTTAATAATTGCAAAACACTATCGCTATAACCATAGGCTGCCGCTAAATGCAACGCGGTCCGCCCTATTACATCAACGCTATCAATAAATCCTCTTTCTGGATGCATTCCAATACAATTAACCAATGCTCGCGAATCATGAAAAACTACCTCTGTATGTAAAGGAAGCCCTTTAACTAATTTCAGATCAAAAAATTGATGCACAAGTGAAATATCCAAACTCATTTCTATTTTTAAAAGGCGAGCTACAAGCGATTTTAGCAGTGGATTGTTATGGTTTTTATAAAGCCAACAGCTTGCAAAATATTCTGTAAAACTAGCATGAATGAAGCGTAATTTATTACTTCGAACTTCAAGAAAACCAATCTGTGCTAAACGCGAAGAGGAAGAAAGCAAATCTAAAGGAAAGTTAAGCTTATTAATTATTGTTGGTGAAAATAGCTCCTTAATTGCAAAAAGTTCAAGTTGATTATCAAAAGTTTCAATAGCCGCTGCTTTAATTTCCTTTGCCGCTTCACTTTCTAAGCACATATTCGCCTTTTCTAAACAATAAGTTTCATAGGTCGAACTTATAAAATGATCATATAAATCTAAAATGGTAACTTTTTCTGAATAACCAACTGGCATTACCTCTTGTTCAATAGATTGCTGAAAGTCTGTCTTAAATTTATACGCTAACAAATTGGTCGTTAAGGGAATCGATGTCAACGCTTTACTATGAATTGAAGTTGATGCCATTAAGCGATCAATTAAACTGCGCGCATAATTTTTTGCTTTGAGTACCATACTAGGCTCAAGCGGATTGATATCAGTTAACCAAATGCGACTCAAAACTTCCACTTGCTCGGCCCGGGAAAAGGGTTCAAAATTAAAAGCAAAGCAACCAAGTTCATCTTCTAACTGTCGTTGCATAAGCGGCCTGGTGGTTATCCAGATTTGCTTAATTTGCGTAGTCCGCAATATTTTTATGCAATGGATAAAGTTTGCTTGATGGACTTTACTCATTTCATCAAAACCATCGAACAATAATAAAATACGTTCTGGACGTTTGAAACTATAAGAAAAAAATGATCTTTCAAAATTATTTTCAATCTTTAGTGTTTCTTGTAAAAAGCTTATTACCTTCTTTTCTGCATCAATTAAATTATATTTGTCTAAGTTATTTAAGAGCGATAACTGCTCCGCACAATCATTTAAATTAATCCTGGAAACCCATAAATTAGGTTCATACTTCTTAAACTGTTCGGCTAAATTCGTCAAAAAATATGATTTCCCAGTACCGGGTATATCTGACAAGATAATTACTTTTTCATTAAAAGGTTCGTGAATAAAAAAAGATTCACTATATAGTCCACCTGTCGTTTGGGAATTTATTAACGATCGAATATTTGCTAAATTGCCTACTGTTTTCTTCCATATAAATCTATTGCCTTTCTCCTCTTCTAACTCATAATTTAGCCAATGTACGCCCACATCGGGCTCTAATACTCGAACTTTAGCTAAAAATTTCTTAAATAAATCAAGAGAAGCGGATTCACTTGATAACACAAAGTTACCCGGTAATGTGTTATCCGTTATAAAATCTTCCAATGCTATAATTTGTGTATCATAAACAAAAGCAAGCATTTGTTTTCTATCGATGCCAGTTACAAAAAATCTATCTCGAATCGGTTTATTTCTAAAAGCGTGGATATTAAACTCAATAGGTTGTAGTTTACGTGCAACATAAAATTTCTCTACATAGGACTTAGATACGGGTAATTTCTCCCCTATTTTTAACAGCGGTTGATCTAAATACGAAAATAAATCTGTTAAGTCTACGCTGATACTTGCTTCTGCATCCATTAAATCTCTAAGGGCTAATTCACGATTTTGAAAACTCACCTTTCTTGCCAACACTAAATCCTGAGATTGCACTTCAAGCTGCTCAAAACTAATGTGATCAACTTCTACACGAGAAGGCAACGTTAAAACTAGTTGTCTGGCAATAACATCGGATTCTTGTGAAATAAAAATAAGTTTTTTACGGTTATTATGGCTTAGAATAGCTTGTAGTTCAGGAAGTAACTCCTCCAGTGAAGCTGCCGCTTGCTTACAATCAATAATTAATAATTGATAACTTTCAGAAGCACGAAATGCATTAAGTAATTTATCCTTAATAGCCAATGCCTTATTTAACCGAATAAATATATAACTATCTTCTTTATTAAAATAAAAAGAATTTTCCGACACGACTTGATAAAGCTTAGCGGCGGTAAGTGAAGTTTGACGTGCATTCATTAAATGAAATATTTGTACATCCGACGCTAAAAAATCATTAAATTTGTAAAGTGCTAATTTTTTAAATTTAAGCCCTGTTTTCTTAATTTTAGCGGCATATTCTAAGGTAGGCGCTATTAAAATAAGCTTATCAAGTTTTTGTTTTAACTCATCAAAAAAAAGCTTACCTTCTCGTTGCGATAAAAATCTACCTTCCTGACCTCGTGGCCCCTTTAATTTTAACCAATCCAACATTTTTCTTTGAATATTATCCGCCAGTAAATCATTATCTATAAAATTAAGTCGGTTATCCCTAAGTTCACTGACTATAAGTCGACTTAATTCTTCTTCGTTCGGATTATCCACAGAAAAAATAAACTTACTTAAAAACTCGTTTATTTCACTATCCATAACGTCGTCACTTGGTAAATAACGAATGGCATTATCAGCGACAAATCCTTGAGAAATTTTTAAATTTATTGCTTTTAATTTATTTTTTATAGGCTGAACATCGGTTAAAGGTAAGCGTATTTTTTTACTATATTCCTCAAGAAAAATAGCTCTAAATTTTTTTGCAGTTTGGGAGAGTTGATCATCATCAATAAAATGATTATGAATTTTTTTAGTAACAACATCAATTATCTTTTCTTCAATAAGTGCCCGGTGATAGCGTTTAAATAACGGATTGGTCAAACTTAATGTCTGATCCATAGAACTAACTAACGTTTTTGCCAACTGATAAATATCTGCACTCTCTTTTAATCGTAAATAAAGCGCATGATTACTCGCAAATTTCAAATGAAAGCACTTAGAAGCACTGTTAGAATTTTCGATTTTTAAATTTAAAAAATTATCCGCTACTACAGATTCTAAGGTAATACCCATTTCACTTAACTGAGCAGTATCTAACTGAATATTGGTAATAATAACCAGATCGCGTATATTTCCGGTAAATTCTGGATTATTTTTAATCTTACGAAATGAAGTAAAGTATTTTTGTAAACTAAAATCATTGTTTTTTCGTAATTCTTCCACTAATAAATCGGCTAGTACAATTTTTCTTGATTCATTTAAACGATGCTTCACTTGGAAAAAACGATATTCGCTGAGTTGAGTTTGTGGATTCTTTTTTTCAAAAAAAAGGTCATCAAATTTTTCTGCACTATCCATCTCGGCAGCGATACGGAAATCATACCCCTCTACTAAAGCACGATTTAAAAAAATTGCTGATAATTTTAATTGAAAAACAATACCATGTAATGTATTTTTTACGCCAGACACACTTGAACTATAAGTTGAACTTGCATCTGTATTGGGTTTAATTTTTTTACTCGAAGAAGGTTGAGATAGATCATTAGATGGACGTTTATTTGAGGATAAATCAACCGGCGAATCGTCATCACTTTGAACTTTTGCTATTGGCATGGTTTAATCTTACTTGTTTAATTATTTAAAAAATTGATATGTGTCGGGCGGAAGTATAAGTATTTTTAAAATAAAATAAAGACTTAAGATAAAGTTAATAACAAATTTTTTTATTAGTTTTTTAGAAAAAATAGCTTATAATTTATTTAAATTTTATATTAATTTACTATTTTTGAAAATATAATATGTTAAAAGGAATTTTAAGTTTTTTTTACCCTAACGCTGAAAGCAAACAAGCAAAGTTAAATAATGATTTGATAGAGTCTGTTACTAAATATGAAAATAGATTTTATAACAATTATATCGATAGTTTCTCTACCATACACATAAGTTCATTAATCAAAGCAGGGGCTGACGTTAACCAAAAAGATATACACGGATTTACACCATTGCATAGAGCAACTTTCAACGATTGTCCCGATGTAGTAACGCTGCTTCTGCAAAATAATGCAGATGTTAATGCAAAAGATAATGATGGTAGAATAGCACTGCACTTTGCATGGTCTAAACAGGTAGCTGAACTACTTTTAGAAAATACATCTGACATCAACGCAAAAGATAATTTTGGCAGGACACCCTTACATCTTACTAAATCTAAAGCAGCCGCAGAACTACTTTTAGAAAAAAGTTCCGACATTAATGCTACAGATATTTTTGGTGAAATACCGCTCGACACTTTTTTAAGGAAAATACCTGCATCTGCATCTATTACATTTTCTCGTTTTTTACCTATGTTTATACATTTAGCCGTAGCTATTTCCGAACATAATGAGCAAATAGCAACGCTTGAAATACTAATTAAAGCAACCTTATTAGAAAACCCTGATAAAGATAAACCCACTGTTTTAAATAATTATGAAGAAAGCTCTAATTTTTGGGATATCTGTAAAGAAGAAGTTAAAAAAATGCGCGCGCATAAAATTCTTCAAAGCCTCTATTCATTTCATGATATTTGCGTCGCAAAAAATTTAAAACTCACAAGAATATGTCGGCATAGCACTGTAAAAACACTTGCATACCATTTTTTAGAACAAGAATTTCCATGCTTTTGCACTCAGTTGTGGACTAACATCCAGAAAGGGATTTTTAGAAATAATGCACTTACAGAATCTGTAAATTACGTGTTCAATAATAGTAGTAAAGAACAAATGTTTTTAGGCATGAATGAATTAAACATGGTCTTTGATTATCTACCGACTAAAGACCTTGTCAAAATAAAGAATATGAATTCCAAACATAAGAAGAGAACAATAGGTACTATAGCCTACTAATATAAGTAAAATAAAAAGTAAAAAAAAACCCCGCATCATTAATAATGAAACGGGGTTTTTAGAGTAAAGAAGCTT
>JAZJZD010000015.1:0-8975 GCA_040390025.1 Pseudomonadota bacterium
AAATTGATAGATAAACCCAAGGTACTGATTTCGTAAATGGCTGCGTTTGACTTCATTTAGTGTAGCAAGGTTGTGACCCGCTAAAAAAACTTGGCCGCTACTGGGCTGATCGAGTCCTCCTAATAAATGCAGTAAGGTGCTTTTTCCTGCACCAGAAGGGCCGACAATAGCAATTCGTTCGCGAGGCTGTATTGAAAAGTTAATTGGCTTTAGTACTTCAACATAAAGTGAACCGTCATGAAAAGTTTTACTTAGATTTTTACAGGAAAGGACGGACTTTTCATTATTATTCATAACGTAAAGCCTCTGCAGGTGCTGTTCTGGCTGCTTTTAATGCAGGATAAATAGTCGCTAATAAACTCATTCCTAAAGCGGCAAGACAAATATGTAAAATATCAGCGCCTTCTATTTTTGATGGTAGTTTATCGACGAAGAAATAAACGTTAGAAGCAAGAATTTCAGTATGAAAGACAGAGTGTTCTAAAAAACTAACAATATCACCGGCATAGAATGCCAGTAGTAACCCTGCAATTAATCCGATTAAAGTACCTACAAGACCAATGATACAACCTTGTACCATAAAGATACCTAAAACCGTACGTGGAGTTGCACCTAAGGTACGTAAAATGGCAATATCTGATTGTTTATCGGTTACAACCATCATCAAAGAAGAAACTAGATTAAAAGCTGAAATGGCGATCAGTAAAAGTAGAATGAAGAACATCATCTTTTTTTCTAAGGAAATAGCATACATCAAACTGCCATACGTGCTCGTCCAGTCGGTAATTTGATAAGAAGGGGGAAGTTGTTTCGAAAGTGCCAGCGAAACTTTTGGTGCCGCATACAGATCATCGAGTTTCAGTCGTAAACCAGTAACACCCTGACCTAATTGAAAAAGTGTTTGCGCATCTTGCATGGCGATATAGGCCATATTGCTTTCAAAACCGAAGCTGCGTCCTACGCGGAAAATGCCTGACACGGTAAATGTTTTAAATCGTGGCATGATACCTACTGGCGTTAATGTCACACGTGGCGTAATAACATTTACTTTATCACCAATATTTAGGCCTAACTGTATGGCGAGTTCTTCCCCTAAGACAATATCATACTGTCCTGGGGTTAAATTAAAATTGCCTTCAATAATTTTATGGGGTATTTCAGAAACCTTTTTTTCTTGCTCAGGGTTAACACCGGTCAATAAAATAGGATGTGGTTGTCCTAGATTAACCAGCATGCCTTGGCCCATCACAAAAGGCGCAGTAGCAGTGACGTGCGCTTGCTTTAATACGGTTTGTGTTAATGATTTTGTATCAGAAAGTGTTTGGCCATTTGTAGAGCTTATCGCAACTTGTGTAGCCATGCTAAAGATACGACTACGAATTTCCTCATCGAAGCCATTCATCACCGATAAGACGGTGATCAATACCATGACACCTAATGCGATGCCTATCATCGATGTGAGTGAAATAAATGAAATAAAATGGTTGCGTCGTTTAGCTCGGGTGTAACGCAAACCAATATATAAAGCGATAGGACGAAACACGTTTATAAGCCCAGAAATTAGTTATTTAATGGATAAAAGCTTTAAGCTGTATTTTCACCCATAGCCACGATGGCATGGAAACCACCATCGACATGGACGATTTCGCCAGTAATACCCGAAGCTAAATCAGAACAGAGAAAAGCAGCGGTATTGCCGACTTGTTCGGTTGTGGTATTTTGGCGTAAGGGCGTAACGGCTTCATTATAAGCTAGAATTTTTCTGAAGCCTGAAATACCTGAAGCAGCTAATGTACGAATAGGTCCGGCTGAAATAGCATTAACTCGAATCTTCTTTGGTCCTAAGCTATTCGCTAGATAACGAACATTGGCTTCTAAACTAGCTTTGGCTAATCCCATAATATTGTAATTTTGCAACGCTTTTTCTGCACCGAGATAACTTAGGGTAAGAATAGCGCCGCCGTCGGGTCGATCTTTCATCAAAGGAAAAGCCGCTTTCGCTAAAGCCGCTAAACTGTAGCTACTAATATCGTGTGCAATTCTAAATCCTTCTCGATTGATATTTTCTAAAAAATCACCTTGGAGTTGATCGGCAGGTGCATAAGCCACTGAGTGGACTAAAATATCCAAGCTATCCCAATGCTTGCCTAATTCTTTAAAAAGATTGCCAATTTCATCGTCGCTACTAACGTCACAAGAGAAAACAAGATCCGATTTAAAATCGTTCTTGGCCATTTTAGTCACACGTTCTTTCAGTTTTTCACCTTGATAAGCAAATGCTAACGTAGCACCTTCGCGATGCATAGCTTCAGCGATGCCGTAGGCAATCGAGCGATCGCTGGCTAATCCAACGATTAAGGCACGTTTATTATCAAGTAGACCCATATGTCGTTTCCCCTTCGCTTTTTTTACTAAAATCGGTTAATAATTCTCGTATTTTGGCTTTGATCATATCAATAGCGATTCTATTTTCGCCGCCGCGAGGGACAATAATATCAGCATAATGTTTAGAAGGCTCTATGAATTGTGAATACATCGGTCGAACGGTTTCTTGGTATTGTGCTAACACCGCCTCCATCTCTCTTCCACGTTCAATGACGTCACGTTTAATACGGCGAATTAAACAGATGTCTAGCGGAGTATCCATATAGATTAGAATATCCATGAGCTTCCGCAATGGAGGTTCAACAAAAAGTAAGATACCTTCTAGGACAATAATAGAGTGAGGTCCCACACGACGGGTTTGTTGTTCTCTAATATGAAGTGTGTGGTTATAGATAGGGATTTCTACGGATCTACCGGTTTGTAATTGCTTTAAATGTTTAATTAGTAAGGCATGATCAAAAGCGTCTGGATGATCGTAATTGACCTGGGCACGTTTTTCTAAGGGGAGGGCACTATTGTCTTTATAATAAGAATCTTCTGAAATAACAGCGACTTGTTCTGAGCCCAGCTCTTTAACAATGGTAGTAGATAATAAACTCTTACCCGACGCCGAAGCGCCAGCAATGCCAATAATGATACAACGCTGTGCCATAAAAAAGCTTTAACCTACCTTAAATGGACTGTAACTTAACAGGTTTTTTGTGAAAGGTAAATCAACTTATAGTATCGGCTAATCTTAAATATATTTTATTATCTTGTAGCGAATAACTTCGCTGGCGTTTGCTGTCGATAGCAGCTTTGGTATTATTTGGTAACGCTTATATTTTTGCTTTTTCTCTCTTCTTTAGTTGCGTTTAGCTCATTATTGTTAGGTTGTGTTTTTTGAGGGATGAATAGTTTACTAATTACCGGATGTGCACGAATAAAATTAGCAGAAAAATGAAAAATTTCCTCATCTAATGGGATGCTAAGCACAGCAAGTATGATAATATTTAGTATTCCTGGTTTTGTGATATCCATTGGTTGTCCATCCTGTCCATGTTTTTTGTAAATTCTTAAAATTAATTTGTTAAGAGCTATTATAAAATTTATGATGTTTTTTTACCAGAACAAGATAGAGTAACGTATTACATATCTTTTTTCTTATTTCTATTTTTTGGGCCATTTTTAACAGATTGTTATTTTCTTTTAATATCTCTAGAATCACGTTCTCATAAGTTGCAGTGACTAAATGGCTATCTAAAAAAGTGTTGTTTAAAAAAGACAATGGATGTGTTTTATGGAATTTGCTTACTATCTACTAATAATCGCCTTTTTTTTTGCATTAATGCAATTTTTTTATCCTTTAATTTTTTTACATCAAAAATGTTTGCATGATTTAAAATGGGTAATACCCGTTACTTGGAGCCAACTTTTATTGGTTGCATTGGCATTTTTTAGTTTAATGCAGGCTTTTCTTGATAACGATTTTTCTTTGCGCTACGTTGCAGAAAATTCGAATAGTCACTTGCCTTGGATCTATCGGCTTTGTGCGGTATGGGGTGGACATGAAGGCTCAATATTACTTTGGGTTTTTATTTTGAATTTATGGACAACGGCGGTTACAGTATTCAATCGACATTTAGATTTAGTGGTATTAGCACGAGTGTTAGCCGTTCTTGGTTTTATTAGTGCTGGCTTTTTACTATTCTTAATAACGCTTTCCAATCCATTTATTACAGGTGTAGAAAATATTTTGGATGGTCGTGATTTAAATCCCTTATTACAAGATCCCGGTTTAGTTTTTCATCCGCCATTGTTATATATGGGTTATGTCGGTTTTTCAGTAACGTTTGCATTTGCGATAGCGGCGTTATTAAGCAATCGTTTGGATGGACTATGGGCGCGTTGGGTTAGGCCATGGACTTTAGCTGCGTGGTGTTTTTTAACATTGGGTATTGTCTCTGGAAGTTGGTGGGCTTATCGGGTATTAGGGTGGGGTGGTTGGTGGTTTTGGGATCCGGTTGAAAATGCCTCACTTTTACCTTGGTTAGCAGGGACGGCATTAATTCATTCCTTATTGGTTCTAGAAAAAAAAGAATTATTAAAAACTTGGGTTATTTTGCTGGCTATACTCACATTTGCACTTAGTTTAATAGGTACTTTTATTGTTCGTTCAGGTATTTTGGTTTCGGTTCATGCCTTTGCTGTCGACCCAAAGCGCGGTGTTTTCATGTTAGGTTTGTTAGGCATTATTGTAGGCGCTGCTTTATTGCTTTATGGGTTTCGAATAAAGCGCTTTAAAGTAAAGCCGTATTCCCTGTCACTGTTATCCAAAGAGACGTTATTAATAGGGAATAACATTTTGTTGAGTGTTTCGGTTTTCACTGTTTTATTAGGGACGCTTTATCCGCTAATTATTGAGGTATTAGGTTTAGGGAAATTATCCGTCGGAGCACCTTATTTTAATATTGTTTTCCTGCCATTTGCCTATCTTCTTTTATTGTTAATGGGTATTTCTTATTGTGTTAATGGAAGTAAAACAGAAGGAAGGAATGCATTAATAAGTACTATTGGCTTATTGGCAGGCGCGCTAAGCATTAGTCTGTTTTTAATTATCTTTTTTACTGAAGGATTGCAATGGAAGGTGATTATTGGCCTTGCGTTGGCACTATGGATTATTTTGAATACGTTGCAAGTATTGTGGAAATGTTACCAAAGAAAATTAAAGTTTAAGCAGATATTACGGATGCGAGGTGGAATGTTGCTAGCGCATTTGGGTGTTGCAATCTCTGCTATTGGAATTATCTTGAGTAGTACTTATAGTTTGCAGCGTGATGTACGTATGATAACTGGAGATTCCTTACAGTTGGGTGCTTATCAATTTAAACTACAGTCTGTATATGGTTTGCAAGGTCCTAATTATACGGGTGCCGAAGCTAGCCTACAGCTTATTAACCATTCGGCCACTTATTTAAAACCTCAATTACGTTATTATCCCCTTTCTGATATGGCTTTGAGCAAGCCCGCCATTGATGCCAATGTGTGGCGAGATTTATATATTGCTTTAGCCGAACCACTGGGTAATAACGCGTGGGCTTTGCGTTTTTATACGAAACCTTTTATTCGTTGGATATGGATGGGTGGTTTATTGATGATTGCAGGAGGTATTTGCTCAATAGTAAGTAGACAAAGTTATCTTTCTAAAGCAACGATTGATATCGTTAAAAATAGATTAAAACTACTTTAGCGTATGCGATATCTTATTCCTATAATATTGTTGGGGTTCGTATTAGTGTTTTTATGGAAGGGTTTAGCAAATAATCCACTACAAATTACTTCACCGCTGATCAGTAAATCGGTTCCTTCGTTTGCTGCGTTAAGTTTAGAAAATCCTAGACAAAGCCTAACTGAAAAAATATTTTTTGGTCACTTATCTTTATTGATTGTTTGGTCAAGCTGGTGTGCCAGTTGTATTGCGGAACAGAATTTTTTACTGAGTTTAAAAAAAAATACGGCATTGAATATTGTTGGTTTAAATTATCGCGATAATTTAAGTGCAGCTAAATTGTGGTTAAAGCAATACGGTAATCCTTACACGAACGTTATTTTTGATGAAAAAGGATTATTGGCAATCGATTTAGGTGTTTATGGGGTACCGGAAATTTTTTTGATCGATGGAAAAGGCATTATTCACTATAAGCACATCGGTCCTTTAAGTGAAGCGGTTTGGAATAGGGAAGTGAAGCGGTTAATAAACCAGTACGGAAAAGCGTATGCATAAAAACACGCGAAGTTTATGTCACTACTGTCGATTATTATTGTTCTTTAGTATTATGTTTTGCTCCGCTTGTTATAGCTCTACAGAAATATATTCTTTTAATTCAGCCGCGCAAAAAGCACAATTTCAACGGTTGATTTTAGAGTTACGATGCCTTGTTTGTCAGAATCAAAACCTTGCCGACTCGAATGCGCCGCTCGCGCAGGATTTACGGCAGTTAATAGCACAACGCGTTAAAAGCGGGGAATCAGAACAGCATATTAAACAATATTTAGTAAGTCGTTATAGTGAATATATTTTATTTAAACCGTTATTCTCACCAGCGACTTACTTATTATGGTTAGGACCTTTTATTTTACTGATAGTTATTATAATAAAAGTAGGGGTGAGGATAAATAGATTCAAAGTTTCTGATTCTATTTTCTGAGGACGAATTAGGTTAAAGCTTCTAAAAATTGAATTAAATAGTTCATTAAGAGTAATTAATATCGGTGATTTCAGAATAAAGAATACAAGTCTAAAAAATTTGTAGGCTGATTAGATTCGCTTTTTTTAACGCTGATTTAAGCCTGGCGATTTTGCCGCTGAATCATGTTCATTTTGATTTAAATAGTTGGCTATTTGCTGGTTTAACTGAACTTGTGCGGCTCGAATTTCAATTCTTCTTGCGCGAATCGCAGCAATACGTTCTGCGCGTAAAACAGCAGGGGTAACGTTAGGTGTTTCGCTTTGAAAGAAAGCTGAGAGAGTATTAGATAAATCAGAAGCCATATTAAACCTTTCATTAGATATAAAGAAAATTAATATAATCCAATAAAATTAAGGTTTGCTTAAATCATTCTTAATCTAATTTTAAGATTTATAGTTTATTCTATACGGCTCTTAATATAGTTTTTATACTAATGTGCACCAATAATAGAAGCCAAGCGTTGCAATGTAGAGAACTCTTACAATGCTATAAAAAAGCACTGGAAAATTATTGTAAAGGAAGCGCAAGGACAGGTTGTTTACCTACTTTTTTTACAAAATTTAGGCATTCTTTTAAAGAGTATCCTGCATTATATAAATTACGAAAAGCGCTCGAGATTGAGCAGAATATTGATATTGCATTCGCGCTCATTGTGGATCATTTTATTAGTAAAACATCGAATTTTAACAATCATTCTTTTAATAATTATTTTATCGATGAGTTGAGAAAATCATTTAAGCAGGTTGATTGGGATTGTTTTACACCAAAAGCTGTAAAAAAATATACAGGTCTTCTCTACCGTGGCGATACACGGCATCCTAGTTTAATTTTTGGTTCTGGATTTACGGAAAAATGCTCATCAAATTTTGACTCAGACTATCAGAAATATTATAACGAGGTTGGGATATCCGCCAGTAAAGATATCGATGTTGCTGTTAGTTATGCCATTAATAGCAAAGAGGCTATGCTAAAACGCATTCTACGGGGCCAAATACAGGCACTTACGCCAATAGGTAGTTATGTTTATGTTCTGAACTATCATGGGAGTGACGGTTTTGATCTTTTAAAAACAGGCCAAGCACGTGGTTTGAATTTTTCTAGTATTTTTCATAGGGATCGTTCTGGCGCCTTAGGCAATAAGGAGGTTAACATAAAAGGTTCTATTGCTAGCAAACACATACTAAGGGCTTTTGAATTAACAAATGATGGATTTTTAGTGCACGAAAACTCAAACTATATTTCCATGAACCAAGAAAACTCGAGCAATTTATCTTTTAGAAGCTAAATTTTAAATCTGGCTTCAGTTTTAATAACCTACTGCAAACAACGTAATTTTCGTATATTCTATTTCAGCCTGGTAAAATTCGGGCATACGGCTTTTAGGGTGTTAGCTTGTGCTTAAATACAGAGTTTGCTGAAAATGCATGGGTGTATTGTGCCAAAAGAAATTGATATTTAGATTAAATAGGTAACGAATTAGATGAAAAATTTACCCCATCATAGTGCTAAGCCGTCACACTATAATAAAGAAGTTAAATATTACGATAACTTTAATGAAAAAAACTCTATTTTAATAAATCAGACCATAGAAAAAATACTTAAAAAATATAAAGTAAAAACTGTTTTTGATCTGACTTGTGGTACGGGTTCGCAGGTATTTTGGCTTGACAAGCGCGGGTATGAGATAGTTGGTGCTGATTTTAATTTAAAAATGCTGAAGATTGCAAAAAGTAAGGCTAAAAAAGGAAAATTAAATATAAAATTCATCCCAGGAGATATGCGTACCACTAAGGCAGGTAAATTTGATGCTGTCATTACAATTGCCAATGCAGTAGGGCATCTTACAAAGCATGATTTTAAAAGAACTATGCAAAATATCCGTAAAAACCTTAACGATAGCGGACTCTATATATTTGACATATTCAACCTCAGCTATCTGTTGAAAGATAATAACATTACTAAGCTAACGATTGATTGGCAAAAAAAATCTGAAAATACTACAGCACGGGAAATTCAGTATAGCACGATAAGCTGCGATGGAATTCTTGCATCTTATGATATTTATCATGAACAAATAGGCTCTAATAAAACAAAAATATCAAAAGCCTTTCAAACATTACAGGTTTATAGTGCAAAACAACTTAAGGAGATGCTGCAAAAAAATGGATTTAAGGTATTGCAGCAATGTAATATAGACGGTTCTAGATTTTCTGAGGGTAAATCAGATCGCATACTGACAATTGCTCGGAAACAGTAATAACCAGCCTTTAGTAGGGTGATACAACGGTATCTCCGATGTTTTTTACTGAAAGTCGTGGTCGGGATGAGAGGATTCGAACCTCCGGCCCCTAACTCCCGAAG
>JAZJZD010000016.1:0-39977 GCA_040390025.1 Pseudomonadota bacterium
AAAACTCTTCATTTAAAGAAAAAATATTATCGCTGAATTTAACCTTTTTAGATGAGGTATTATCGCTTAGAGAATATGTGCAGGAAATAAATAACGCTACGGATTTCGATCTGCCAATACAACCCTATTTTAATGACAGCTCTGCTCTATCCAATCAAAGTGCCGAGTTTTTTTCTGATATTACTCCCTCTTTGCCACGTATACGGCGTGAAATGCCGACCATGCCGCCCATAAGTAGCGGCTCATCCCGCGTCACACCTAACCTTTGTGGCCTATTCACGTATATACCCTTAAAAATACTACAGCTTGCTAGTCACATGCTGAATAGCTTTTATAACAATATAAATAATTTAAATTATTTAGCAGGTAATGGGTTCGTAGCTAATAAAAAATTTAAAAATTCTACTGAGCAAGCTAAAGTAGAAAAAAACCAACTCGTTTATTGTAATAAAAATAATATTTTTACCGAAGAAGATTGCGTAAAAAATCAATCTTCCTTGGGTTTATTAGGTTATTGTGCCAACCCTAAACAAGGTGTTACTTGGTTTATTCAAAATAGGGGCGAAACAAATATCCCAACCCTTGCATGGTTTGCCACGGTCTCTAACGGTATCCCAGCGAATACCGGTGATAACTTGCCCACTCTCGATATCAGTTTATCTATAAAAACCGATCAGGTATATTTTTATAATAAAGACGGCTGTTCGCAAGAACTTAACTTGAGTGAAATAAGCAACACAAGCGTAGCAACTCTATTTCCTTATTTACCCGAGGAAGGACAACAATGGTTATTAGAACAATGGAATCATGAAAAAAATCAACAGGATAAATTACAGCAAGATGAACTTGCTATAACTACTTTTAAGCAACAGTTGCCACAGATAGGCTTGAATTATATCGGCAATGCAGTCCTACTTCATACTTTTATCGGTGATTATTTTCAGGCAATGGGTTTTAGGCCAAATTGGCGAGAACACGATCCAAGTTATTTTTTAGCGCGTTGGTTAAGTGCAATTCAGCAAGTGCGGCTAGGTGGAACGAATCAAACCTTGACAGTGGCCGCGGCATTATTAGAAACGGCCCTTTTACATCCCACGATACAAACAAGTTATTCCTTTTGGTGGCCTAATACAAAAATGCGCTATAAAAAACAGGCAATACGTCTATGTGCTGATTTATTGCAATGGGGTAGTTTGAATTTTGTTTTGATGCCAAGTCTATTAGAAATGTTGTTTCCCAATTATCCACTCATTGATACAATCACTTGGGGATTACGTGCGGCACTCAGTTTTTATATGGTTAACAATGATCCCAGCTATTATTATTTAGGAATAGCTTTGTTTTTTTTACCACAGTTACCTTTACTTTTGGAGCATGTGGGGATACCGGTAACCGCTTATGTTTCTAAAGCATTAGAAAAACTAACCCAGTTGTTTATTTTTCAAAGTCTACTAGAACAATGTAAGCCAACAGCGGATGAATCGCGGGTAATGCAGCATAAGCTTGAATTACAGGCAGCGAAACAACGGGTTGCAAAAGGCAGCACGCGCGTAGCGACGGTGGTTAAACCGTTGATTTCTTTTTTTAAACCACCGGTAATAGATAAGTCTTGCTTTACACATCAAGAAGATGAATATTATAAGACGGCTTTTGCTGTGGCTAGAAATACAAGGTTTTTATGAATAAGTTAATCGTAATCGGTCAATCGTGCAGCCGCTTGAAGTAGTTTTTTTCTACATTAATAGCAAACTCTTCTGTTTTTAACCACTATTTCTTGCGCCAGATTTTTTCAATAGTAGGCAATCCAAATCTTAGCGGTCCCGATAGGGGGTCTGCAATAGGTTTAGATAATTTTTTTAAAAATCTTAAAAATCGTTTCGAATATCGCCCAATTCTAATTGAAGTAAGTAAAAAAAACCTACTATCAAATTTTGATATTAATTTTCTACTAATTAATTTAATTATTTAATTTAACCGAAAAGTGGATATTCTTTTAGGAGTTTAATAGCTAATATTGCAATGTAGAAAATGAACAAAGGAAATAACCATGTCTGAAAAAAACTTAGATTCATCTAAAACTAATCAAGACTCGGCATGGAAAGATATTTTAGATGCGTATTTCAAAGAATGTATGGTGTTTTTCTACCCCGATTTAGCGAAAAATATCGATTGGTCTGCGGGCTACGAAACCTGGGATAAGGAACTACAATCTATCACTACCGATGCAATGATAGGTAAGCGTTTTGTTGATAAGTTGGTTAAGGTTAAGTCCTTAGAGGGAGATGAACAAGTCATTCTTCTACACATAGAGGTGCAAAGCCGAAAAGAAGATGAATTTCCCTTACGGTTGTTCCAATATTACTATCGGCTCTTTGATCGCTACAAGAAACCTATCTTAACACTCGCCATCTTAACCGATGACAATAAATCGTGGTGCCCCATAAACTATCAAACGGTTGTTTGGAGGCGTCCCGTCGTTTATTTTAATTTTGAAACTACAAAACTACTCCATTACCGAGGCAGAGAACAGGAGTTGGCAAAGACAGAAAATCCATTTGGAATAGTCGTTTTAACCCACTTAGCGGCTATTGATACCCGCAGCAATGCTCAGGATCGTTACCAAATAAAATTTGCTTTAACACGTCGTTTATTCGAGAAAGGCCATAGTCGTGACTATGTAATTAATTTATACAAAATGGTAGACTGGATACTGAACTTACCCAAAGAGCTAGAATCACAGTTTGAGTCTAAAGTTCGCGAGTTAGAGGAGGAAAAAAAGGTGAGTTATATTACAAGCATTGAACGAAATGGTGAAGAAAGAGGTCTACAACAAGGTCTACAACAAGGCGAACAGCGTAGAGCCTTAGCCATCGCCAAAAATCTGTTAGCTAAAGGCATGCCTTTAGCTTTGGTAAAAGAAGTCACTAAACTACCTGACTTAGAGTTAACGGAATTAGAAAAAGTTTAGTCTTTCTATTGCATAACTTATTTATGCCGTGCTGCGGAATAGTTTAAATAAATTTGCATCATTGTTGCTGGCTTCATACTTGCTAAAAAAAGAAGACGAACACTCGTTAGTTATTAACTGCTGAATCCGTTTTTCTAGCTGTTCAATTTCTTCTGATGAGTTTTGTAAAGATTGGCTAGCTTTAGATAATCTAGGCGCAGCATTGGTTTCCTGACACGTAGTTTTGTCGACTTGAGGTGGCGCTGCAAATTTTAACTGTTCTATGCTGTATTTCGGATTCTCAAGTACAGCTTTTAAACGACGACGTAAAAGGCTGAAATCTAATACAGGAATCAATTTGAAAAAAACAGGCTGCATAGCGCGATAACATTGCATAAATCCCTCTCGCAATTCCAGAATGTCAGTGGAACTCATAATTAGATTCCATAAATGGTTAAAATCTGGGTAGCGCTCTTCCGGTATAGTCTGTCCTTGGCGATGGTAATGTTGTATATAGTCTCTTAAAGCCGTCAATAAGTCGTGTCTAAAACTATGCGGTAAAGAATCTGAAGAAAAATGTGTTTCCTTGTTATTTTTCTCGGCTTTTTCTTGAAGCAATGCAGACAAACGCTCAAGTATCGTTGTTAATAATGTATTCTGATGCTCGGGAGGATCATTATCGATGAATGCGTGGATAGGTTGGATAATACGCTGTATTTTCTCACGATAGGCAGCCTGGCTAAGCAAATCTTCACGACTTTGCACTTGCTGATAAAAATCCTTCAGCGATAGTTTAGCAAACGCTAAGGGTAAAGCAATCTGGGCTAATAAAGCTTGTTGTGTTTCTAAGAATTTTGTCGGCAAAAAATTGAGTAATGCTTTAGGTGCCAACAGACGGTGCTGTGATATACTGATAATGCTGATATCTTCAGAATTAAGTTCACCATATTCATACCAAGCTAATTGATACAGCCGCTTTTTTTGCTTCGCCTTACCGTGTTTTGCAATAGCGCGGTGTATTTATTAAATGCACAGGCTCGATGGCCATTTGGTAATGCGGCAATGAAGCTGTAAAGGGGAAACCTAACCGTTGACTCTCTTTTACCAGAAAGTAGCTCACATCATCGCAAGTTACTTGGTTTTGTTGCTCAGCTATTTTTAAGCGTAATAATAAAGTTTCTAAAACTTGGTCTTGTAATTTTTTCAGATAGTTTAATTGATCTTCTAAAAATAGACGATACTCTTTAGCAATAGCATTAGGAAGGCGATTACGCGCTGCTGGAGTGGGTTTTGAAGATCGACAAGATCTGTTAGGACATAAGAGTGGGCGGATCACGACTCATTATTCGCAAGTGGAATTAATTAATTAATCTTATCCAAGCAGTGAATAAAGTTTGTGAGGATGGGGATCGTAGACCCGTGTTAACCGTGCTCAGAAGAGCCGCATAGCTTTTCAGGTCGCGCAAAAGTCGCGCAGTAGCTTTTTTAGATTGGTTCGAAATTGATGTAAGTGCTTGATTTTACTGGCGCGCCCGGAGGGATTCGAACCCCCGACACCCAGGTTCGAAGCCTGGTACTCTATCCAGCTGAGCTACGGGCGCATGCCCCAGAAAAGCCCTGCATTCTAACAGTTTGCAACTCATCCAGCTAGTCTCTTTGTTCAATATTTTAAGCAGAATGTACTAAATTCGTTATCAGCTACCCACTTGGCCGCTTCCCGAAGCTTTTGGTTACTCAAGTGAGTAGAGCGTTGTACGGTTGCTAACGAATAACAAAGTTAAAGTTTATTTAGACATTTATTTTCCCATTCTGCGGGTTTCTTTAATGCTAGCTAGTAAAATTTTACTAAACTAAATTGAGTTTTATAAGAAGATACCGAGAAACACTTTATTTGTTGTTACGATAAAGAGAAATTTGATTCCATTGTCCGTGGTGGCTCTATATCTATTAGTGAGTCATTTTGTATAGTGGTAGGAGTTAGTTTAAAAAAATTATTTATTTGTTCAGGAGCGCTAGAAAGGTCTTCGATAAATTCTTTAAATTGAGTAGCTTCCATAGGCTGGATATGTTTTTGAAGCGAGGTTTTGAAGTGATAACACACTTCAGGAACGGTATTTTTTTTTGGGAAAACTCTATCTACTAAAGCATTTATTTGGGGTAAATTATAAATAAATGCGGTAGTTAAATTAGATGTCCATTTAAGTGCTTCGGCGAGAGCGGCGAGACTTGCAGGACAGTTTAACCTTTTTAAACTATCTTCCATTGCTTTATGTGTAGTGAATCCAGAAAATGATGCGAGTATAGCGAGAGTCCAGGAAGGTATTAAGGATCTTTCTAAGGAAGTCAGCTTTTTATAGAAGGGAATTATATTTTCACAGGTTGAGTTTATGCCTTTGATCAAAAAACCAATACTAGGTATTGTATTCCCTATAGCGGCGGCGAGGCCAAATAAGATACCTACCTCTTCTCCCCATTTTTTTTCCACTAAATCCTTCGTGTCGAAATAGCTTATTAGCGTATACGCTAAAATAAGTGGAATACTAATTATACCTAGAATAGTTTTTGGAGAACAAATTTTTTGTGTAATAGTTAGTTTTTTAAAATTATTGTTTATTATCTTTAAAAAATTAGCCTCTGTTTGTTCTTCAGGGTTTAAATAAGAAAAATTAATAATCGCTCTTTCTGTTTTTTCCATTAGTTGGTTTTTTTCAAATTCAGTTTTATTTTTACATAAACAGAGAATACTATTGATTAATTCTATTGCTCCAACAATATTCACAAAAACATTAAGTATAGCAAAAAGTCCTTGCGGTATAGCGGAGCCTATATCGATAAGCTTTCCTTCTTCATCTATAATATTCATTAGGCAAGTTGGGAGTATACAAAATAAGGAAGCGAGCACCGCACCCAAGTACCTAGAAGGAATTTTACAGATATTTGGCAGTTCAGAAAGATTGAAAAGACTCTCTATATTGAAACCACTATTAGTAATTGTTCCCCCTAACGCAGCTAGATATCGCACAGTTTCGTTGTAAGATTTGGCAGCTTGAAAGGAAGGGACCCAATACATACCACCGCTAATTGCACCAGCGGTGGTCATTATGCCTTTTGCTATAGTTTTTTTTGAAGGAAAAAAAGAAAAGCAGTTCGCGTTTGTTTGTGGTAATAAAGGCAATTGTTCGTTATTTATATTTGGCATTATAAATCCCTTCTTATTTCCAGATAATTCTCAAAGCGTGATATTTAAATTAGAATAAAAATAAATATAACAGCATTTATAGATAATTGTCACTAATTGAGCTTTATATATTTGCGCTTAAATAATTTTAAGATAAACATTTTATTAAGTAAAAAATTAATGGCTTAATTCTATAACAATGACATGTCTTTTTTCGTTAAGCCCAGTGATCTGGATAGGATTTACAGAAGTCACTGTAAACCTTGAGTCGAGACTATTTATTTCTTCTGTGGGGTATTGACCTTTCATCGATAAAAAAATACCTTTCGAACAAGCAAGATGATGTGTTTTTTTTAAAAAATCCGTTAAGGTGCTAAAGGCGCGAGTGATGATGCTGTCAAAACAAATATCCACCCGAAAGTCTTCTACACGCGTTTGTATAATGTCTATATTAGAAATAGCTAATTTTTGTATGGCATGTGTCAGAAAGCGCGTTTTTTTTCCATTACTATCTAGTAACGTAAAATGATAATTGGGGTGTGTTAATGCTAATGGGATACCAGGGAGGCCGGCGCCTGTGCCAACGTCAAGAATTCGCGTGCCTTGTAAATAGGGGCTAATAGAAAGGCTATCCAGGATATGTTTTGGCACCATCTGAGTTGGATTACGTATACTGGTAAGATTATGTAACTGATTCCATCGCTCAATTAATAACAAATAATCAGTTAGCTTCGCGATAACAGGCTCATCGAATGTTAAATGATTCTGTGTTAGTTGCTTGTGAAGATCGTCGCGTAGTTGGTTGGCATGTATCATACAAGTAGTGTTTCTAAACCGTAAATTAACTTTTTTAAGGAAATAACTTTTTTACAAGCTAAGATAACGCCTGGCATAAAGGCATTGCGGTCGATTGTTTCATGGGAGAGTGTAAGATTTCCACCAAGATGACCAAATATAACGTCTTGTTTTGCTAAAAATCCTGGAAGTCGCAACGCGTGGATGGGGACTTGGTCTTTGCATGCACCACGTGAGCCAGGTATTGTTTCATGTGTTTTTTTTGATTGAGGATTTTTTTTTCTTGCACAAGCTATCATCTCTGCCGTTTTTATTGCAGTGCTCGAAGGGGCATCCAGTTTTTTTTCATGGTGGGTTTCGATAATTTCTACGTCGGGAAAATAATGCGCTGCTTTTGCGGAAAAACGCATCATCAATAGAGCAGCAATACAAAAATTAGGTGCGATAATTCCACCTTGTTGCTTTTCATCACACATTTGTTGCAATGCTTTGATTTGTTCAGGTAGAAGTCCGCTCGTGCCAATCACAGGATGGGCGCCACTTTCAATAATTTTTTTTGAATTCTCAAAAACTACGGATGCGTTGGTAAAATCAACAACGACAGTCGCACGATTTGCTTTAATGGCTTTTTTCAGGTCATCCGTGCTATGCGTTTCACCTGCCAATTCTAATACGCTATCTTGACGAATAGCCATAACCGTTGTTTTTCCCATACGCCCGGAAGCCCCATTGACGAGTACTCGGATAGGCACTCTAAATCCTCCCATTGTTGCAAAGATTGGAAATGACTATACTCTATTTTATGAAATTATCTAGCAAAGCCAATCTTTATTTAGCCTTCGCAACCTTGATGTGGGGTGTTACTTTTCCCATTACACGAAATGCTTTAACGGAAGTGGATCCTTTTGTATTCGTTAGCTTGCGCTTTGTTATTGCAACCTTAGTTTTATTACCACTGGTATATTCTATATTTTATAGGACTACCAAGCCAATACTTTTAGGTAGTCTTATTATTGGTATCCTCAATGCAGTGGCCTATCTCTGCCAAACCATTGGTTTAGAGACGGTTAGTTCAGCACGCGCCGCTTTTATTACAGGTTCTAGTGTCATTTTTGTACCTTTTATAGCGCCATTCTTTAAATTAGATAAGCCAACTCATTTAGATTTTGTATGTGCATTACTAGGGTTTATAGGACTTTATGTACTAACGGATATTCGTCATCTTCATATAAATTCTGGTGATCTTTGGGTTTTTATTGGTGCGATTAGCTTTTCTTTTCAAATTACTTATTTGCAGCGACTGACGCAGGTGATTCAGGACTATAAGCTTTTGGCATTTTATCAAGTTTTTTTTACGGTCCCTTTTGTTTCATTGTTAACGAAAGGTCACGATTTTTCTTCAGTTTTCCAGCCTAAGGCAATGATTGGTATTTTATTTTGTGCTATTTTTGCGACGAGCTTTGCTTATTACTTACAAAATAAATACCAAAAATTTACCAGCGCACCAAAAGCGGCCTTGATATTTGCTTTAGAGCCTGTATTTGCTAGCTTATTTGGATTTTTGATTAATCGTGAATTAATTTATAAAACGACTATTTATGGCGGACTATTGCTTTTACTTAGTTTAGTCTTGCCGAGTTTAGTCAGTATGGTAAGGCAATCTAGCCCGCCTATAAAATAAAGAGTGATGATAATTTATGAACTTAGCTAAAACGACATTTCTTCGTGATTACAAGCCGCCTAACTTCTTGATTAAAACCGTCGACTTGTGTTTTACATTAGGCGAAGAACTGACACAGGTACATTCACATTTGACTCTATCGCGTAATCCAGAAGCAAAAGTATCTTCTGATCCATTAATTCTTAATGGTGAACAACTCGAATTAATTTCTATTAAACTCAACGATAGGCTTTTATCTTCGAGTGAATATCAACTCGATGAGACAGAGCTCACTATCCCTAATGTTTTTAATGAATTTACCTTAACTATCGTAACGCAGATTAAACCCATAGAAAATATGGCTTTGAGTGGACTTTATGTTTCACGCGGGATTTTTTGTACGCAATGTGAGGCAGAGGGTTTTCGGCGAATTACCTATTTTGTTGATCGCCCGGATGTATTGGCGCGTTATACAACGACAATTATTGCTGATAAAACACGGTATCCAATTTTATTATCTAATGGAAATAAAATAGTTTACCAAGAATTAGAAAATAATCAGCATTTGGTAAAATGGGAAGATCCTTTTAAAAAACCGAGTTATTTGTTTGCTTTAGTTGCAGGTCATCTTGAGTTTATTCAAGATGAATTTATTACAAAGTCTAATAGAAAAATAACATTACAAATATTTTTTGAAGAAGGGCAAAAGGAAAAATGTTTTCATGCGATGGCTTCTTTGAAGCAGGCTATGCATTGGGATGAACAAGCCTATGGTCGCGAATATGATTTAGCCATTTTTATGATCGCAGTTATTGATGATTTTAATATGGGGGCAATGGAAAATAAAGGGCTTAATATCTTCAATGCCCAAACTGTCTTAGCGGATCCTGAAACGGCTACAGACTCTGATTATAGTTACGTTACTAAGGTAGTGGGTCATGAATATTTCCATAATTGGACAGGGGACCGAATTACTTGTCGTGATTGGTTTCAGTTAAGCCTTAAAGAAGGTTTAACAGTTTTTCGCGAACAAGAGTTTAGTGAAACTATCGGGTCAGCTGTTATTGAACGCATCAATACAGTAAAACAATTACGTAGTTTACAATTTGCAGAAGATGCAGGCCCTTTAGCGCATCCTGTGCAACCTGACTCTTATATTGAAATCAATAATTTTTATACGATGACTATTTATGAGAAAGGGGCTGAATTGATTCGTATGATGAAGGTATTGGTGGGAGTTGAACTATTTCGCAAGGGAATGGATCTTTATTTTGAGCGTTATGATGGGCAAGCGGTAACAATACAAGATTTTGTTCAAGCCATTGAGGAAGCGAGTGGTTATGATTTACAGCAATTTCATTTATGGTATAAGCAATCAGGTACACCAGAATTACATATTAATTACGGCTATAAACCCGAATCAAATACGTTTGATTTGATAGTGAAGCAAAACTGTCCTCCGACGCCAGAACAACCTACAAAAAAACCTTTTTATATTCCTTTAGCAATGGTGCTATTAAATACAGAAGGTCAATCTATTGCCTTACAACTAGAAGGTGAAGCAAAGCCTAGGGATAAACAACGTGTATTAATCATCAAAGAAGTAGAACAACGTTTTCGTTTCGTTAACGTACCCAGTAAACCGATTCCTTCTCTTTTAAGAAACTTCTCAGCACCCGTAAAGCTGTATGTGGATTATAACGATGAAGATTTGGCTTTTTTGATGGAAAAGGATAGCGATGGTTTTAATCGATGGAATGCAGCGCAGCAATTGGCTACGCGTATTGTGATGCAACGGATTGAACAGCCTTCGATACAGAGCGAATCTACGGCCTTATTGTTAAAGTCTTATCAAGCGCTATTAACGGATATTACGCCAGAGAATGAGGCTTTATTCGCTGAATTATTGAATTTGCCTAGTGAAGCCTATTTTGCTGAGCAAATGAAAATTATTGATGTGGATGGCATTCATCGAGAACGTGAATGGCTACGTGAACAAATTGCTAATGGTCTGCATGCGCAATTATTAGCACTTTATAAAACGTATCAAAAATTTAAACCCTATACGTTTGATGGACAATCGCAAGCTCAGCGGCGGTTAAAAAATACCTGTTTAAATTATTTAATGTTATTAAATAAAGACGATATTAATGATTTTTGTATTACACAATATCAAAAGGCAGACAATATCACGGATAGTATCAGCGCTTTAAGTGAATTAGTTAATAATAATTCACCTGTAAGTGCGCACCTGCTAAATGAGTTTTATGAAAAATGGCAAACCAATACATTACTTATTTGTAAATGGCTTGCACTACAGGCACGTGCTCCGTTGCCTAGTAGTTTGGCTTGTGTCAAAGCCTTATTAAAACACTCTGCATTTGATTGGAAAAATCCTAATAAAATCAGGTCGTTAATAGGCGTGTTTTGTACGGATAATCCTATTCAATTTCATCAATCTTCGGGCGAGGGATATCAATTTCTAGGTGAGCAAATACAATATCTTGATAAACTGAATCCGCAAATAGCTGCACGTTTGGTGAGGCCATTAACACGTTGGCAACGATTTGATGAGTCACGCAGCCAGTTAATGCGCGAACAATTAAAAAACATCCTTATAACACCAGGGCTTTCGCCCGATGTATATGAAATTGTTAGCAAGAGCCTAGTGAAGGAATAATTTTGCAAACGTTAAGCTATTTGTTTTGCTAAAAATATACCGGCTAATGCAATAAGAATGCCTAGCAATTGGACAAATGAAAGATGTTCTGAAAAGAAAACCCAACCTGCCATGGCGGCAACCATAGGTTGTACTAACAAAGCCGTTGATGCAAATGTAACCGGTAGATAAGG
This sequence comes from Pseudomonadota bacterium, assembly GCA_040390025.1. Taxonomy (GTDB): domain Bacteria; phylum Pseudomonadota; class Gammaproteobacteria; order Diplorickettsiales; family Diplorickettsiaceae; genus JAVHYG01. The sequence goes on from JAZJZD010000016.1 coordinate 11,434, forward strand.
CAATGCATAGGCAATTAAACCTTGACCTAGTATGTGAGAAAATAAAGCTAATGCAATTAAAATTAACCAAGCCATTTCGGTGTGCGGAAGGAATGTTTCACCCGAAAAGAAGCTGATAATAAGTAGTGTAAGCATGCTTGAGAATGTAGATATAGCCATACTCGAAAAAGCTGTAAATTTTTTACGTGCACGATTGAGTACAAGTAGATAACCGGCGTAGAAAAATGCGGTGATAAAAGCCAGGCTATCGCCAAGCAACGTTTGGTTATCTATGTGGAGACCCGGGTTAATTAAAATGGCAACACCGATAATAGCTAATATTAAGCCCATTACTAATTTTTTTTGCGGTGGTTTATGTAGTACTAACCATCCCCATAAGGCGATAAGTACAGGGGAAAAATTAGCGAGTAACGTTGAATTAGCAATGGTTGTATAGTGTATAGATAAATGCCATGTGGCTAAATCGCCACCAAATAAAACACCTGCAAATAATATCCATAAATAATCCTTAAAATGAGGTTTTTCTGCATCGTTAGGGTAAGTTGAACCTTGGCCTAATGAGAGTAACGTTAAAAGTGGGAAAGCTATCGCAACACGCCAGAACCCGGTCACAATGGGACCTACTTCACTTAAACGAACAAAGATAGGCGCAAAGCCAATAGCAGTAGCACCTAGTATTAGGTAAAACAGCGCTAGTTTAGGTTTTATTTCTGAATCAGGTGTCAGAGAGATAGGCATGCAAAACTCCGATGGAAAGCCTATTAGTTAGTTATTTAGGTTAAGGATAAGAAGGTAGGTCTTTTCCCTAGTAATTAAAGCATAGAATTGATTAAATAGTGAATGAAATGTTTTTTTTATATACCGCTCGTACTTGAAGCTGCAAATTTTTTAATTTCGAGCGAGCGGTATCCCGATCACCTAACGCGCACCCCGCACCTATCTTTAGTCATTCACCACAAAGTGAAATGCTAATTCAACAGATAGGTGCGGGGCACGCCGTTATTCAAGAGGAGAATCGCGGTTCTCCTCTTGAAAATCTCCATCGCGAGATGAAAACTTGGAAATGCAATTTCGCATTTCCAAGTGCAATGGGTATATACCGCTCGTATTTGAAGGTGAGACGCCTTGTTTTCACTGAGTTCTTAGAAATATCGACTATGCTAAACGTATGAACAAGTAAAATGAGTGTATAGCCCCTTGCATAAAAGTCAGGATTTGGGATGGAGATCAAGCGCTATTGTCAATTTACCCTCATTACTATGCTATTAGTGAGTCAAAGTGCTTGTCTGGTAGGTCCTGATTTTAAGCCACCGATATCCCCTAACATAAAGCATTATACCGAGCCGCCTTGGCCGCATAGGACGGCTAGTGCATCTGGGAATGCAGGGGCACCGCAACATTTTATTAAAGCAGCAAATATTTCTCCGCGATGGTGGCGTTCATTTCATTCGCGAAAGTTGAATAGATTGGTTTGTAGAGGTCTTGCTAATAGTCCAAACTTAACAGCAGCAAAAGCGGTATTAAGAGAAGCGCAAGAAAATCTTAACGCAGGTGTTGGGGGCTTATTTCCTGCATTTACTGCACAACTCTCAGCGCAACGCGGTTCAAGCGCTGGTTTTTTCAGTTCAAGTTCATCAAACAGTACGGTGACAGGAAGTAATGTACCTACCGGGAATGTATTTAATCTTTTTAATGCATCTGTAAATATTGCTTATGCGCTTGATATTTTTGGCGGAGTGCGTCGTGAAATCGAAGCACTGCAATCGCAAGTTGATTATCAATATTTTGAATGGCGAGCCGCCTATCTTACTCTTACAGGAAATATTGTTACCACTGCTATTGCTATGGCTTCTTTGCAAACGCAAATACGTGTTACCCAACAACTGATTCATGAACAAGAAGAGCAATTAAAGATTATTAAGCAACAATTTAATTTGGGAGGTGCGTCTGGCGCCGACGTGTTAGCGCAGGAAACACAAGTTGCGCAGACGCGTGCAACCTTACCTCCCTTAGAAAAAAGTAGAGAGCAGACACGTCATGCCTTAGCCGTTTTAGTGGGTTCGTTTCCTAGTGCAAGTTGCCTTCCTATTCTATATTTAAGTGAATTAAAGTTGCCCACTCGACTTCCTTTGAGCATTCCTTCCTCATTGGTTCGTCATAGGCCTGATGTGCTTGCAGCAGAGGCTTTATGGAAAGCAGCGAATGCACAGGTGGGCGTTGCTACGGCTAATTTGTATCCACAATTTACTATAACGGGCACTTATGGAAAATCAAATTCAGTTGGAAACAATCTATTGGGATCGCAAAGTAATTTATGGAATTTAGGCGGGACGTTGTTACAGCCACTATTTAAAGGTGGTATGTTAATAGCTCAACGGCGAGCCGCTATTGCAGCTTATGATCAATCCGCCGCGCAATATCAGCAAGTGGTATTGCAAGCGTTTCAAAACGTGGCTGATACATTACGTGCGTTAGAAGCGGATGCGCGCGAATTACGCGCACAAAAACAGGCAGAATTGGCCTCACGTGCTAATTTAAAGTTAACACGACAGCAATTTTATTTAGGTGGGGTTAGTTATCTGGCTTTGTTAGACGCACAGCGGCAGTACCAACAAACACGAATTAGTCTTATTCAAGCACAAGCAAGCCGTTATACAGATACTGCTGCTTTGTATCAGGCTTTAGGAGGAGGGTGGTGGAATTGCTAAAAAACCTTTGTATTTTACTTTATTTCGTTGTTGGACTGTCTTTTTCGATGCTCATGTACTGCATGTACACTCCGCTTCTCAAAGCCAGTCCGCCTAGAAATAAAGTAAAATACAAAGGTTTTTGTGTGTTTTTTGTTTTGGAGCTAAAAGGAAACGATGCGTAATTGGAAGTCGCAGCGAAGAAAACCGATGTTACTTATGTTAATAAGTGTGACGCTATTATTTGCTTGTATTTTCGGTTTTCAGCTTCTAAAAAAAATCATCATTAATCGCGCGATGCGAAATAATGCGGCGCCTATAGTGACAGTCTCTGCTATGCCAATCCATTATCAATGGTGGCAACCCTTGTTACTGACCTATGGGAGTTTACGAGCAGTACAAGGCGTCAATGTCACCACAGAACTAGCGGGATTGGTACGTACGATTTACTTTAAACCAGGTTCGGAAGTGAAAGCAGGGGATGTTTTAGTACAGCTTAATGCAGACTCTGATGTTGCTTTATTACATGCTTTAGAGGCACAAGCAAAATTAGCGGAGATTGTTTATCAGCGGGACAGTGCACAATTTGCAATAAAAGCGATTAGTAAGGCGGTGTTAGATTCTGACCAGCAAAATCTAAAAAATTTACAAGCCCAGGTAGCTCAACAAGCGGCAACCGTTGCAAAAAAAACGTTGGTAGCACCTTTTACAGGACGTTTAGGTATTTCAGCTGTAAATCCAGGACAATATGTTAATGCAGGCGATCAAGTTGTGACTTTACAGGCTTTAAATCCTCTTTACGCCGATTTTTTTGTACCACAACAAAATTTAGTTCAGTTACACATTGGATCTAAGGTTAAGATTAAAACAGATACGTATCCCGATAAAGCATTTATAGGAGAAATTACAACCGTCAATCCTATTGTTGATGTAAAAACGCGTAACGTTGAAGTAGAAGCAACCATTGAAAATCCCCATTTTGAATTATATCCCGGTATGTTTATTTCCGCTGAAGTGGAAACGGGTGCAAACATACGCTATTTAACGCTACCGCAGACAGCGATAAGTTTTAATCCTTACGGAGAAATAGCTTATATTGTGCAACAAAAAGGAAAAGATAAAAAAGGGAAGTCCATTCTTAGCGTACTACAAACCTTTGTGGTAACGGGAGATAAACGCGGCGATCAAATTGTTGTATTAGAGGGGCTCAAGGAAGGCGATACGGTGGTAACGAGCGGCCAACTCAAATTAAAAAATGGAAGTTTAGTCGTGATTAATAATACCGTTGTCCCACAAAATAAAATAGCACCTATGGTTATCGACGAGTAATATACCGGTCGTATTTAAAGATGCGAACTTTTTAATTTCAAGGATGATCGATGCGGTTTACGGATATTTTCATTCAGAGACCGGTATTAGCGACAGTTATTAGCTTGCTAATTCTTGTGTTAGGTATACGTTCATTAAGCTTGCTGCAAGTTCGTCAATATCCCTTTACCGAAAACGCGGTGGTTACGGTTTCTACCGTTTATACCGGTGCTGATCCAGCACTTGTTGCTGGATTTATTACCACTCCTTTAGAAAATTCTATCGCTCAAGCGCAAGGAATTGATTATCTAACCTCAAGTAGTACACAAGGCAGTAGCGCTATTCAAGCAAATTTACGTCTTAACTATGATCCAAATAAAGCCTTAACGGAAATTAATACCAAAGTAAACGCCGTGCTGAATCAGTTACCTAAAGCTTCTCAGCAACCTACGCTAAGTATTGCAGTCGGAGAAACGATTGACTCGATGTATATTGGATTTTATAGCCAAAAACTACCGAGCAATAATGTTACTGATTATTTGATTCGGGTTGTACAACCTAAACTACAAGCGGTTGAAGGAGTACAGCAAGCGGAAATTGTCGGACAACGTCAATTTGCACTCCGTGCTTGGCTAGACCCTGCAAAATTAGCTTCTTATGGTATTACTGCTGCTGATGTAGCGACGGCGTTAGCCAATAATGATTTTATTGCAGCAGTGGGACGTACTAAAGGGGATATGGTTACTGTCGATTTAACGATAGAAACTGGTTTGCGTACCGTCAATGAATTTAAAAATTTGATTATAAAAGCACAAAATGGTGCGATTATTCGATTAAAAGATGTGGCTAAAGTAACTCTAGGATCACAAAATTACGATACGGTCGTTAAATTTGACAATAAACCAGCCGTTTACATTGGCATAAAAGTGGCGCCCACGGCTAATGTACTTTCTGTCATTAAAAATATTAGAGCCGTTTTTCCTGAAATTCAACAGCAATTACCGCACGGACTTAGCGGTGAGATTGTTTATGATGAAAGTCGATATATCAATAGCGCAATTAATGAAGTGATAAGAAGTTTAATCGAAGCATTAGTCATTGTTACCGGTGTTATTTTTCTTTTTTTAGGTTCTATCCGCTCGGTGATTATTCCTGTCATTGCTATGCCGCTTTCTTTGATAGGTAGTTTTCTTATCATGTTGTTATTGGGGTATACGATTAATTTATTAACTTTATTAGCACTTGTTTTAGCGATAGGTTTAGTAGTCGATGATGCAATTATTATTGTAGAAAATATTTATCGACATATCGAGGATGGTCAAACGCCGTATGAAGCTGCAATTCAAGGCGCAAGAGAACTAGCGATTCCCATTATTTCTATTTCAGTGGTTTTAATTGCTGTATATGTACCGATTGGTTTTATGGGAGGATTAACTGGTGCACTTTTCACCGAATTTGCTTTTACTTTAGCGGGGGCAGTGGCGATATCCTCGATTATTGCTTTAACGTTATCACCGATGATGTGCTCTAAATCACTAAAATCTATAAAAAATAATAATCAGGGCCATAGCTTTATTATTTTTATTGATAGGCAATTTGATAAAGTACGGGCTATTTATGAGCGTGCTTTGCATGGATCATTAAATAACGTACGTGTAACGGGTGTATTTGCCATTATTATTTTGGCTAGTATTTATTTTTTATATGCGACCTCTAAAACTGAATTAGCGCCGCAAGAAGATCAAGGTCTTATTATTGGCTTATTGACGACAGCACCCAATGCAACGTTAGAGCAGACCCAACTTTATTCTAATCAAGTATTTAATATCTTTAAGCAATTTCCTGAGACGGATCATGTTTTCCAGCTTGACGGCGTTAACGGCCTGAATACTAGCATTGGCGGTATGGTTTTTAAGCCTTGGGATGAACGTAAACGCACAAGCAACCAGCTACAACCTATGGTGCAGCATTCATTTGATCAGATAGCCGGTGCGCGCGTAGCTGCTTTTCAAAAGCCATCCTTACCGGGAGGTGGAAGTGGTTTACCTATACAATTTGTTATTAAAACCACGGATAGTTACGATAAATTGAATGATGTTTCACAAAATTTATTAGATGAAGCACGTCGTAGTGGATTATTTGTTTACTTAGATACCGATCTTAAAATTGATAAAGCGCAAGTTACGATTCAATTAGATCGTGATAAAGCGGCACAATTGGGATTAACCATGGCTGATGTTGGTGATGTTTTAGCTTCTGCCTTAAGCGAAAACTATATTAATTATTTCGATTTTTCTGGACGTTCTTATCAGGTTATACCGCAAGTGACGCGCGCGCAACGCTTAAATGCCGAACAATTGCTTAATTATTATATAACTTTACCGAATGGCGGGACGACCATTCCGTTGTCAACGTTTGCTAGTTTAAAAACAAAGGTTGTACCTGAATCCATTAATCATTTTCAACAACTTAATTCATCGACTATTTCTGCCGTTGCTTTTCCCGGCGTGACGATGGGAGAGGCGTTGCAAGGGTTACAAAACATGGCAAAAAAAATATTTCCAGAAGGCTATAGTGTGGATTATGCAGCTCAGTCTCGCCAGTATCAACAAGAGAGTAGCGCTTTAATATTAACGTTTTTCTTAGCTTTAATTATTATTTTTCTATGTTTAGCTGCGCAATTTGAAAGTTTTCGTGATCCTTTGATCATTCTTATTAGTGTTCCCATGTCAATTTGTGGCGCACTTATTTTTATTAGTTTAGGAATCGGTGGCGCGAGCCTCAATATTTATACTGAAGTGGGTTTAGTAACCTTGATTGGTTTGATCAGTAAGCATGGGATTTTAATTGTGCAATTTGCCAATGATCTGCAAAAGGAAGGTCATGCTAAGCGTGAAGCCATACAAATGGCCGCAGGTATTCGACTTCGACCTATTTTAATGACGACAGCTTCGATGGTATTAGGTGTTATTCCGCTAATACTGGCCACTGGGGCTGGTGCTCTCAGTCGTTTTAATATTGGGTTAGTGATTGCCAGCGGTATTTCTATTGGAACTTTATTTACCCTATTTGTTGTGCCTGCTATGTATATGTTTTTGGCTCAGGATCATCAGTTGCATAGGTCGAGAAAAGAGGATACTTCTGGAATATAGACCTAACAGATAGTATTATTTGAGATTATCTCCTAAGCTTGCTAAGCTTTGGGGTAATTGGGTCTATAAAGGATGATAACCAATGAGATTAAAAGCGTTAATAGTTTCATTAGTAGCTTTAGGGATAAGTGCACCACTATTGGCTGCGGGATTATATGATGTAGAAATATCTTCTCAGCAGGATGTGATGCGTGATCAAATGAATAATATTGATATGTTTCTCGATCAAAACCAACCGGGCGGTTTTGATCAACCTTGTGGTTGGACGTGTCGAATTAATGTTAGTGGTTGGATAAATGCAGATGCTTATATTGCAAATAGACCACCCGTTTTTTTGAACCTTAGCCCTTTGGCCACTGTTCCAGCACTTGTTGCTAATGGAAACAGATTGTTGCCAACTGCAGGGAGAGCCAGCGATCTATTATTAAATAACACCAATCTGTTTATTGATGCGCGTGTGAATAATTGGGTTACGGCAAATACATCATTGGTTTACTCTTCCGTAACGGCGATACCTGGTTCACAAGGCTTTTATGGGATTGCCAATTCTCTGCTTATTTATCATCCTGTGCCCAGTGGAAATGGAGTAACAAGAAATATTGATACAGCCTATGCCACGATTGGTAATTTCCAAGCTTCCCCTATTTACTTTCGTGTTGGTAAAGAATATTTACCTTTTGGTCAGTACGAACCTTATGCGTTTATACAGAGTGAAAATCCAACTCAGTTGATTACTGAAATTAACGCAACGACAGCGCAACTAGGTTTTATTGCGAGAAATGGTTTTTATGGTTCGGTATATACCTTTGCAGGTAAGCCTCAATTAAATGATGGCGGTTCTACACGTCGTATACAAAACGGCGGTGCTGATTTGGGTTATGTATTTGCTACAGGAGATGGCAGAATAAATATAGACGCAGGCTATATTGCGAATATTGCTGATTCAAATTTTCTTTCCTCGTACTATACGAATTCGTTGATAGAAGGAACTAGTGTTCCTGGACTACCTAATAAAAAGACGTCAGCCTATGATGTGAATGCAGATGTGCAATATGGACCTTTTGATGCCAATGCACATTTTGTGGCAGCTACTAGCGATTTAATGAGTCCTCTGATGTTAGGGTTCCCAAATCCTGCTCCTCTTTTACCTTTTCCTGCCTCTTTAGGTAAACCTAACGCTTGGGGTGTGGAAGCAGGGTATACCTTCCCTATGATGTCACATGAGTCGCGTTTGGCTATAGGTTATCAACAGACTAATCACTTAGCTACACTTTTACCAAAAAAACGGATTTATGCAGATTACATGGTAAATCTATCTAAGTGGCTTGATATGGGTATCGCACTCTTCCAGGATAGAGATTACAGTTTTCAAGAAGGTATTATTGCGTTGACTAATCTTCCTGATGGTACACCTGTTATCCCACCAGTCTTTATTGTGGGTGGCGCAACGGGTAACAAATCAACGGTAGGCCAATTACGTGCGAGTATTAAATTTGCCTAATATACCGCTCGTACCTGAAAATGCGAATCTTTCAAATTCACGGCGAGCGGTATACCCGATCACATGACGACACACCAAATGGGTCTCAAAATTTAAAAGCAAACACGGGTTGATGGTGATTAGATTTATGTTTTTTCAATATAGCATTGGGATTTAAAACTTCAGAAACCATTTTACGACGCTCCCAGTTTTCCATATAGCGTTTTGCAAGTGTAGTATCTTGAATAATCAATAAATTTTCAGCATTTTTATATTGTGCGGCTTGGGTAAAATTGAATGAACCGGTAATGACTTCTTTACCATCGACGATCATAATTTTGTTATGCGCAATGGCCGGTTTATAGTCTATCCAAACAGGAATGTGTTGATTCAATAAAAAACGTGAGGCGCTATAACTTTGTGATTTCTGGCTTTTATCCAGAATTACTTTGACAATAATGCCTCGATTTTTTGCTTCGGCAAGATGTTTTGCAATCGGCGCAGAGGTAAAGCTATAGGCTTGTACAAAAATAGATTTTTTTGCCATATCAAGCACGTTTGTAATTTGTTTTGTGCAATCCTGTCCAGGCGTGAAACAAACTTGTATTTTAGGACAGCTAGTAGAAGCATTATATGCTGCTTGACTTTCAATAACGTAAAGTGGGGAAAGAAATAAAAAACAGATTAATAATAATTTTAACATAAATAAATACGCTTATTTTATAATTTTTTAAAAAAATTTATATGTAGTAATTCCAGCAAACTGTTAAAAAAACTATTTTAATAAAGTTTCTAGTACAGAAGTGAGCTCTCGTTTTTGGACACCGCTTCGCAAGTGACGTACTCTAAGAATGGCATTTAAATCAGCAAGCGCATTCGAAAAATTTTCATTAAGAATTAAATAATCGTATTCATCAAAATGGGCTAATTCCGCTTTTGCATTAGCCATACGTTTTTTTATAACGGCGTCTTCATCTTGGGCTCTAAGCCGCAATCTATTTTCTAATATTTCCCAAGATGGAGGAATAATAAATATGCCAATCGATTCTGGCATTTCTTCTCTGATTTGCCGTGCGCCTTGCCAGTCGATTTCTAGAATAATATCGACCCCAGCTTCTATTTTTTTTGTTACCCAATCAAGTGATGTTCCATAATAATGGCCAAAAACACTGGCGTGTTCTAGAAATTTCCTTTCCTGAATAAGTTGTTTGAAAGATGTTTCGTCTATAAAATGATAATCTACACCTTCTTTTTCGCCGGGCCTTGGCGAACGCGTTGTGTAGGAAATAGAAGCTTCTAAATTCGACACGGATTCTAATAACGCATTAACTAAACTGGTTTTACCACCGCCTGAAGGTGCTGAAATAATATAAAGCGTACCGGGAATTTTCATAAGTTACTCGATATTTTGCACTTGTTCGCGTACTTCTTCGATTAAAACTTTCAAATTGACTGCCATTAAACTAAGGTCTGCATTAAGTGATTTAGAGGCTAACGTATTTGCTTCGCGATTTAGTTCTTGAAGCAAAAAATCTAGTGGTTTGCCCATGGCTTCTTTTTTAAGCTGTTTATTAAATTCATTAACATGGATTTGCAAGCGATCCAGTTCTTCTGCGACATCTGTTTTTTGGGTGAATAATAGCATTTCCTGTTCTAAACGGTTAGAGTCTAAGCTCGTTTTGATGTCAGATAGGCGCGTTAGGATTTTTTCACGTTGTAGTCTAAGGATGTGGGGTAGCTGTTCTTTTATATTATCGATTAATGTTTGAAGTCTAATTAAGCGCTGTTCGATTACTGTTAGAATCGCCTTTCCTTCATCAGTTCGTGCTTGACGCAATTTGCTGAGTGTTTCTGCGAATGAAGCAAGTAAATTAGTTTGTAACGTTTCGTAAGCAATATCAGGGAGTTTTAGTAGATGTGGCCAGCGTAATAGTTCATTCGGATTTAATGGAAGGGAGGATTGGGTTAAAGTAGCTATTTTTGTATGGGCTTGGATAAGCGCATTTGCCAGATTTTCATCGACTTCAATGGGAACTGTTTTATTACTAGGAGGTTTATAGTGTAGTCTCACATCTATTCTACCTCGACGTAGCTTGTTGGTTATTTGCTTGCGTAGCTGAGGTTCTAAATAGCTTAGAGGTTCTGGTAAGGAGAGGCTAATCTCTAGGTAGCGGTGGTTAACACTGCGTAATTCCCAAGTTGCATGGCCCCAATCCGCTTGTTTTTCTTGTCTGGCAAAGGCCGTCATGCTGCAGGTCATGTTAATCGTTGGTTTAAAAAGTATAATGGGTCTGTTTTAAGTCTCTATTCTAATTACTCTAAAAATAAAATCTAGTTTTTTATAGAAGGAAAAATAATGATACGTTCTAATTCACGTCAGTTTGATGAACTACGTTCTATTCAAATTACTCGTCGCTATACGCACTATGCAGAAGGTTCGGTATTAATCGAATTTGGCAATACCAAAGTTATTTGTAATGCGAGTGTTATTTCTGGAGTACCTAAGTTTTTAAAGGGTTCTGGCCAAGGCTGGATTACTGCGGAGTATGGGATGTTACCGCGCTCAACGCATTCGCGTATGGATAGAGAGGCCTGTCGTGGTAAACAAGCAGGACGAACCTTAGAAATTCAACGGTTGATCGGTCGTGTGTTGCGAACAAGTGTTAATTTAAACAACTTAGGTGAGAATACTATCCAGTTGGATTGTGATGTGATCCAGGCGGATGGCGGAACACGCACTGCCGCTATTACAGGTGCTTGCGTTGCACTTGTGGATGCGTTGGCCGTTATGAAAAAAAAGGGTGAACTTAAGCAGGATCCCTTATGTTTTCTTGTTGCAGCGGTTTCTGTGGGTATTTATCAAGGCAAACTCGTTTTAGATCTAGACTATGCGGAAGATTCTAAAGCTGATACGGATATGAACGTGGTAATGACCGAGCAAGGTGAATTTATTGAATTCCAAGCAACGGCGGAGAAAAAAGCTTTTTCAAAAAAAGAGTTTGATAGTTTACTGCAATTAGCAGAATCTGGAATTAAGCAACTATTTAAAAAACAGCGGGAAAGTTTGGACATTATACCATTCGCCAGTATTTGAAAATTTCATAGTTTCATCTACGAGTGGACAGTCTAATCGATTGTAGTGTGAGCCGTGCTAAATAAAGCTTAGCACGGCTATTCAGGGGTGGAGTTAATTCGCAATGACAAAAATGTGTATATTATAGAGTAATTATTTTTTTTATGTGGGTGGCCATTTCTTCTAATAGCGTTTTTTTTGTCGCAGATACGCGCCAAACAAGTCCGATTAATCGTTTTGGTTTTGGCGGACTAAATGGAATATAGGAAATAGTATCATTTAGTTGTTGCGCTAATTTTGGTATTAACGTGATGCCATTTCCAGCGGCTACCATATGGCGTAATGTTTCTAAACTTGTGGCGCGAAAATTTTGTGTTTCTGAGGCATTCATGCGCTGACATATGTCAAGCGTTTGGCCGCGCATACAATGACCTTCTTCAAGTAGCAATACGGGTTGATTATTTAGATCCTCTTGCTTTACTTTTTTTCGTTTACTTAATGCATGCGTCTTTGGCACGGCAAGTAGAAACTCCTCTTCAAACAATACGGAATAAGCAAAACTGGGCTCCTGTGTGGGGAGCGCCAAAAAAGCGGCGTCTAATTGCCCTAGTTTTAATTTTTGTATCAGTGAAGTGGTCTGTTCTTCGATAAGATAAAAGTTAATTTTGGGAAATTCATTGGCCAAAGAAGGAATAATTAATGGTAGTAGATAGGGTGCTAAGGTGGGAATAATTCCAATTTTTAATTCTCCGCTATAAGGGTCTTCTGCTAATTTTGCCAGCTCACGTATTTCTTCCATTTGCTGGAGGATATGCCTGGCGCGTTCTGTAATCGCGATGCCAGTAGGGGTCAATAATACGGATTTATTGCTACGTTCTAACAGCTTGACGCCTAGGGTTTTTTCCAATTTCTTGATTTGCATACTCAGCGCGGGTTGGCTAACAAAACAAGCCTTTGCCGCTTTGCCAAAATGGCGATAGTCATCTAGGGCAACTAAATAGCTAAGGTCACGACTATTCATAGATTCTCTTATATAAGCATATGTTATCGTTATTATAACAATAATATATTTTACTTATCAATAGATTTTGTGTACTTTTGCTTCTTTACCAAAAATCAGGAGAAATAAGTATGTTAACGGTAGGTGAGAAGTTTCCAGGGTTTGCCGTGAAGGCGGTGGTATCTTCAAATATAAGCAATGCTTTTACCGAGATTAATGAGCAAACGTATCAAAATAAGTGGCAAATTTTTTTCTTTTGGCCTAAAGATTTTACCTTTGTTTGTCCGACTGAAATTGCCGAGTTTGCCCGATTAAATAGCGAGTTTACAGAACGTGATGCCGTATTGTTAGGGGTTAGTACAGACTCTGAGTTTGTTCATTTAGCATGGCGACAACAAAAAGAAGAATTAAAAGACCTTCCTTTCCCTATGCTAGCGGATATTAAACGAGAGCTAACTCAGGCTTTGGGTATTTTAGATACTAATGAAGGAGTCGCGCAGCGTGCAACGTTTATTGTTGATCCGCAAGGGATTATCCGATTTGTGATGGTGACGGATCTGAATGTAGGGCGCAATCCGAAAGAAGTATTACGCGTACTTGATGCTTTGCAAACCGATGAGCTTTGTCCTTGTAATTGGCAAAAAGGTGAAGAAACTATAGTTCTTGGTTAAATATTCCGCTCGTATTTGAAGTTGCGAAATTGCAACTTCAAGTGCAATGGATATAAAAATTATTTGGAGATTATCAATGAGTATTGAATTATTAAAAAATAAGCTATTAGAGAGCGCAAAAGATATTAAATTAAATCTATCAACTCTTTTAACAGAAGAGGGCTCGCCGGATTTAAGTAAAAGTCAAATCGGTGGTATAGCATTAGCTTCGGCTTATGCTATAAAAAACGCAATGCTTATCGACTCTATTCTGTCGGAAGTGTCTATTTATCTGACGGAAGCAGAAATTAATGCGGCAAAATCAGCGGCAACGGTGATGGCGATGAATAATATTTATTATCGATTTATTCATTTAGTGAATGATAGCTCATTTTCCAGTATGCCGGCTAAGTTACGAATGAATGTGTTAGCAAATCCTGGAATTGACAAAATTGATTTTGAATTAAGTTGTTTATCGGTATCAGCAATTAATGGTTGTGGGATGTGTATCGAAGCGCATACCCAGGCCTTAATAAAAGCAGGGATTAGTAAGCTGGCTATCCAATCGAGTATTCGTATTGCGGCAGTGCTAAATGCGACTGCGATGGGGATAGAAATTGCTGGTTAGTATGCATTATTAATATCAGGACGATTTTTAGATTAGTCTAGGGGTGTCGTCATTTAGTGAGGATGAAGCATAAAGCGGTGCTTTTTTTGAGTATCGTAAACGGAACCTACTTAGAGTAGGTAAGTAACGAAACGTAGAAGAACCACGGTTTTATGATCATCTTCGTGCCAAATGACGACACACTCTAGTGAATCTAGCTAAAACTGAACATTTTTTAAACTTCTCAACTGTGTGCATTGACTATTTTTGGTAAAGTCATGCTAAAAATGGGTAATATCTGGCTTAGATTTCTTCTGAAATATTTTTTCAATCCCGTATAATTTTTATTCTTTATAACGCTCATTAAAAATAATTTAATTAAACCTTAATAATTTCTTATTAAACTAAAAAAGTTTTTAAATTTAATTATTATTTGATGCGATTAATAAATTTTTAAAATAGATTTGTTCTTTAATAATAATTATTAAAAAGTGATATTTTTATGCCTAATTCAGTACAATTTCGACCTGATGTAAGTTCTTTCTATCCAAAAAACGGACATGTATATGCGCATTTCCAATACAGAAATAATGTTTCAGGAACAAGGTTTCCTTCTCTTTCCCCTCCGCGAGCAGCAGCAACGCTTCGAACCCGTCCTGGAAATATAAGACCCATCAGCAATAGAGTGACTAGATTTGCTCCGCCTATTTCTAGCAGACAGAGTGTAACGGTTGCAACTACTGTAACAACTCCTCAGAAAACATATCAGTTACCTGTTGGTTTAGTTGAAGTTATGCGATGCCCTATATTATTTGATACGGTATCAATACCCATGATTACGCCATCAGGAATTACGTATAATAGGCCAGAGATCCACCTCGCTTTACAAAGAGATGCAAAAGATCCTAGCACAAGAAAGCCGTGTTCTGTGCGCGATTTACGAAATAATTATCTTATTTTAGCTATTCTCGATATAGTTGATACTTTAGAAAAAACTAGGGATACCACAAAAAAAGAAGCTTTAAAAGAAAAATTATTAAAACTTTTTTGTGACGCTACAGGTAAATTTTTTACGAATCCAGTCGTCGATGAAAACGGGAATACCTTTGAAAGTGAAGAAAAAAACCCAAACTATAAAAATATTATACTGATGAATATTATGGAAGTTCCTGTTATAAAGGCATTGATTGAAAAAGCAAAGGAAAAGCAAATACAAGCTGCCCAACTAAGTTTTAATGTAATGGAAAAACAAAGCAAGCTTCCTGAGCAAGAAAAACAAAAGCCAGCTTATCGTTATAGTTTTTGGTCAACAATTTCAAATATTGTGTCTGTTATTTCAGGTAATGTAGAACAAATGGTGAGTGCTGTCCGCTATCCACATTAATCCTTAATAGCTTGGTTCGTCTGATAAAGGCAATACAAGAGGAAAGTTGCAGTTCTCTCTCTTGTAAATCCCCATCACGCAAAGAAGACACTTGAAGTTTGCAAATTCGCAACTTCAAGTGTAATGGGTATATAAGGATTAGCTAATTATAAGGAGGTTAAAATTGCTAAAGCGTGATATTTCTACCACGAATGTGTTAATTGTTGCCGCAGGCGGCATGATTGGCTCGGGCTGGTTATTTACCCCTTTTATTGGGGCGCAAATGGCCGGCCCTAACAGTTTAATAAGCTGGATTATTGCAGCAATTTTTATGCTATTTATTGCTTTGCCACTTTGTGAATTAGGGGCAATGCTGCCAATGTCTGGTGGAATGTCTAATTACCCTACGTTTACGCACGGTAGGGAAGTCGGTTTTTTATTTTCCTGGATCACTTGGTTGTCTTATGTTGTTATGACACCTATAGAGATTCAGGCTATTTTGCAATATAGCAGTCATTTCTTACCTATATTGCTTGTTAAAGAGGTTTCCTATTTCAAACTTTCACACGTGGGCTATGCATCTGCAATAGCCATTATGTTTGCGGTTGTATTGCTCAATACTTACGGTATTAAGTTTCTTGCTGAATGTAATAAATATGCGAGTATTGTGAAGTTTGCTCTTCCTTCTATTGCAATTATTTCATTAATGCATACAGCACCTTCTTTTCAGAATATCCAGTTTAACTTGGCAACAGGAGAAAGTTGGATGCAAATATTTTCTGCTTTGTCGGCAGGTGGTATTGCATTTGCTTTTACAGGGTTTCAAAACGGATTGATGTTAGCAGGCGAGGTAAAAAATCCGCAAAAAACTATTCCTATCGTGATGTTAGGGGCAATATTGATTGGTTTTATTTTATATTTTTCATTACAACTCAGTTTTTTAATGGCTGTGCCAGAAAAGTATCTGCAGTATGGTTGGAATCAGCTTTCGTTTCCGGGTGATAGTGGGCCTTTAGTAGGATTAACCCTGTTGTTAGGGCTCAGTGTGGTAGCTATTTTATTGCTTTTTGACGCTGCTTTTTCTCCTCTAGGTACTACGCTTGTTTATACAGCGGCGACCTCACGTATTTTATATGGAATGGCGCTTAATAAACATTTGCCACCTCTATTTTTAAAGTTGAACCGCCATCAGATTCCCTATATTACCTTGTACGCTAACTTTTTGGTGGGTTCATTATCATTTCTTCCTTTTCCTGGATGGCAAAAAATGGTGGCATTTTTAGCTTCAGCCAGCATTCTTTCTTATGGCGTTGGACCCATTTGTTTATTAGCATTACGTAAGCTGCAATCTAAGCGGCACCGTCCATTTAGATTGGAAGGTGGTTTTATTTTTTGTCATATCGCATTTTATGTTTGTAATTTAATGCTCTATTGGTGTGGATTTTCAGTGATTTGGAAACTCTATTTAGCAATTGTAGTTGGATATATTATTTATTTTATTTGTCAGCCGAACTATCGATTTTCAAATAAGCTTAGTTTGTATTGGTTTTTTTCTTATATAACGCTTTTACTCTTATTATCTTATTTAGGGCCTTTTGGTGGAATAGGGTTATTAAAATTTCCATTTGATATGTTACTTATTTTTCCTTTTAGTTGTTTAATAATGTATTTATCGCAACATTGTTTAGTGACTAATGAAGCAGAGAAAGAATCATTTGAATTAATGAATAAGCAACTGCAGGATTTATAAAGCACTGCCAAGGATATGCACTTCGGGAATAAGTTGGATGTGGTGTACTTTTAAAACAGTGTCGCTCGTTTTTTTTATTAATGCTTCAATATCGGCTGCTGTTGCATGACCTTCATTTACAATGAAGTTAGCATGTTTTGTAGACACTTGCGCGCCGCCTATTTTTAAACCCTTTAATCCACAGCTTTCTATGAGACGTGCGGCATAATCACCGCTAGGATTGCGAAAAACAGAGCCGCAGCTAGGTTCGTTAGTGGGTTGTGTTGCTGTTCGATGAGCTAATAAAGCACGAATTTTTTCTAGTGATTCTTCCTTAGAACCTGGTTGTAGTTGAAAATGGCCGGCTAGAAAAAATTCATCAGTAAAAACGCTGACATTGCGGTAGGCAATTTGATAATCCTTGGGATAACGAATCTTTTTTTTGCCTTGGCGATCGATAACTTCTACCGCGTGGACAATTTCCCAAGTTTCCATTCCGTTGCATCCGGCGTTCATGGCTAAGGCGCCTCCGATAGTTCCTGGAATACCGGCTAAAAACTCAGCACCACTTAAATTTTTTCTAGCCGAAAACCGAGCGAAAGCAGGCGATGCAACACCCGCTTCTGCACGTAGCAACGTGGGGCTTAGTAAATCTAATTTACAAAGCGCGCCTTGTGTAATAACAACAGTAGCGTTGATTCCACCATCGCGTACTAAAGTATTGCTACCTAGGCCTAGAAATAGGAGGGGTTCTTGAGGCGGTAATTGTTTAATAAAGTTAATTAAATCATTACTATCTTTTGGCTCATAAAGACGTTGTGCAGCCCCCCCGACTCGCCAAGAGGTATAGTCGGAAAGAGAAACGTTTTCTCGCAAGCGGCCTTGCAGTTCACTCATTATTTAAGCCATTCCTAACTGAGAACAAGCGAGATGTTGGGCAATACCTCCAATATCACCGGCCCCTTGTAGTAATAATACATCGTTATCTTGCAAAATAGTGTGGAGGCTTTTAGATAGATTTTGCTTATCTTCGATAAAGGTAGGGTTTAAGTGGCTGCATTGTTGGATATGCGTGGATAATGCAAGACTGTCAGCGCCAGGAATGGGTGTTTCGCCTGCCGCATAAACTTCTAACAATAACAGATGATCGACACTCGATAAGATAGTGACAAAATCGTTAAATAAATCGCGCGTGCGCGTATAACGATGAGGCTGGTATGCCATGACTAAACGTCGATTAGGCCACGCACTACGAATCGTTTTTACGGTAGCGGCGATTTCACTCGGATGATGGCCATAATCATCAATTAATAAAACGTGACCTTTTTTGAGCTTAAATTCACCGAGTATTTGAAAACGTCTATTCACACCACTAAATTGTGCTAATCCGGTTTGAATAACTTTGTCGTCAATATTCAGTTCAGTAGCAACAGCAATAGCGGCTACTGCATTTAATGCATTATGTTGTCCTGGTAAATTTAATAGAACATCCAGTGGCTTTCGTTCTTTACGTAAAACAGTAAAGTAATTTTTAGTTTCTTTTTGTTGAAATGAAGTGATTTGAATATCAGCATCTTCACTGAAGCCGTAGGTAATAACCGGGCGCATAATATCGGGGAGAATCGAACGTACGATAGGGTCATCTAAACACACTATCGCTAAACCATAAAAAGGAAGATGCCGTAAAAACTCTATAAAGCTTTGTTTAAGTCGCTGAAAATTACCTTCATACGTATCCATATGATCGGCATCAATATTAGTAATAATAGCTATCATAGGCTTTAAATAAAGAAAAGAGGCGTCACTTTCATCGGCTTCAGCCACTAAATAACGACCAGCGCCTAAGCGAGCATGGGTGCTGGTGCTATTGAGACGACCGCCTATAACAAAAGTGGGGTCTAATCCACTTTCTCCTAACAAACTGGCTACTAAACTTGTAGTTGTTGTTTTTCCATGCGTTCCTGCTACGGCTATCCCATAGCGAAAACGCATTAATTCTGCGAGCATTAAGGCTCGAGGAACAACGGGGATTCGAGCTTCTCGGGCATTTACAATTTCTACATTGTCTTGAGGAACAGCACTGGAATAAATGACGACATCGGCTTTATCGATATGATGCGCGTCATGGCCTTGTTTAAATTGAGCTCCCAGATGTTGCAAATGGTGGGTCATGGTATTTTCTTGTAGATCTGAGCCCGAAACTGTGTAACCTTCATTGAGTAAAATTTCGGCAATACCGCCCATCCCAGCACCGCCGATACCAACAAAATGGAGGTGCTGAATACGGCCCATTTGATTTTCTACAAAAGGGTTTTTCATGAGAAACCTATATCTTGATAGAGAGATGGCGGTATTGTGTCATTAGTTGTGTGTAGGCTCAACTTTAATCTATACGCTTCGCCCTTGAGTTTTCGGCTGTGTTGCCACTCAGTTCGCGATTTTGCGGCACTTGCCGAAAAACCAAGTGCTACGAGTATGTATTTCCAGTAGAGACGCAAAAGTAGCGCAATATTGTATTTTCTTCTTACTAAGAAAATTCCGTCATATCTTGTAAGATTAAAATAAGCCCATCTATTTTTGAAAAACCGCTCTTTCGTTGATTGAAAATGCCTTTCAAATAGTTGGGCTTCAGTAATACGGCCATTTGAAAAAAATCTATGATTACATAGTAGCTTAAAACTTTTCCCCATGCCGTTTATCTGTAAATTCACACCCGAGTTCTTGCTAGCCACTTTTATTTTTATTGCTAATCCTTCGATATGCTTATCGATTTCTGGCTCTAGTTAAGTTTTTGTTAAGCGGGGCTTATTACACTTCAGATGCTTATAACAAGAAATAGGAAACGTTCAAAATGCCATTACCCGTGCTCACTATGCAAGATTATTTAGATAGAAATTTTCTCACATCAAGTCAAGTAGAAGATTTACAGGATGATATACGTACATTATTGCTAACTTACGATGTATATAACTGGGTGAGCCAAGGCAGATTAACGATAGATCAAGTGCTTGGGTTAACTAAAGCTGCAGTCAGTGCTTTAATTAAAGAGAGTGTGCGCAACTGGGTGAATCAAGGTAGATTAACGATGGATCAAGTGCTTGGATTAACTTTGAGGCAAAGCGCGTCTATAAGGATGAGCTTGCAAGATGAAGCGGTACGCAATTGGGTGGATCAGGGTAGATTGACGATGGGACAAGTGCTTGAATTAAGTATTAGTGCAAGCATGGCCTTACGGCAGCTTGATGTACGCAATTGGGTGGACGAAGGTAAATTAACAATGGATCAAGTGCTTGGACTAACTGAAGGCGCAGGCTTTGCTTTAAGTCAAGCAGACGTACGCAATTGGATTATTGAAGGTAGATTAACAATGGCGCAAGTGCTCGGATTAACTACAGCTGCAGGCCTTGCTTTAAGTCAAGAAGGCATACGCAACTGGGTTGACGAGGGTAGATTAACAATGGATCAAGTGTTTGGATTAACTGAAGCTGCAGCCGAAGCTTTAGATGAAGAGGACATACGCAATTGGGTTATTGAGGGTAGATTGACAATGGACCAAGTGCTTGGATTAACTGAAATTGCAAGCCTTGCTTTATATCAAGAGGACATGCGCAATTGGATTATTGAAGGTAGATTGACAATGGATCAAGTCCTTAGGCTTGTTGATGACAACCAACTCCAAGTTTTACGGCATAACATACTGCTTAATAACGGCGTAGCAGTCATTAACGATAATCAAAGCACTCATCGAGCCAGTGTGCATCAATCTGTTTCTGAATCCGCCACTCGATTAGCTAATCGTTATCCATCTATCATTAGTGATAAAACTAGATTAAAAGAAATTATTGAATGGATTGAAGGTTATGTTAACAACTTACCTGACAACTTTGAAAGAAATAAAGCTAAAGCGGCTAAAAATTGTATTGTAAGAATAACAAACAGCTACACATTTATTGAACCCATTTCAAAAGTATCAATACAGGAATTATTAGCATTATTTTGGTCTGCAATACATGATGATGCCAATAGGGTTGGTAGCCTTGAAGACGCGAAAAAACAACTCATTGATGGACTATATGAAATACAACGTGGCGATAATTTATCAGATACAGGCGTTGATCTAGGTGGTTTTGATAGGCCCATTTGCCCAGCGGGAACATTTAATAAACTCATCGAGAAACTACAAGGTATTCATCCAGATTGCGAGATTCAATTTATAACAAATGAAATCTTTTCACTTAAGTTACGCATAGTTACTTGTGAAGAGGCTATGCGATATTTAGAAGCTTCAGCTAACCCTAATACAGCTGAAGAGCTAAGTATATTTACTCGACTAATGGCTCAAATACAGAAAGAGGGCGTTGGAGTAATTTGGGATCACATTCAAGCTAATATCACGAATCGAATGACTGATGAATTTGGCAGTTTCTATGAAGATAAGAGCTTTTTTATGGCTCTAATTGAAGCAGGCCAATATGCTAATTTGCCAGACTTAAACTGTCTTAAACAGCACGTACAACTCTCCAAAGGCTATCAACACTATTGTTCAATAGTCATGCGAGATAAATTTGGAATGTTCTCACACGGAAAAGCGGCTGATTATTTAAGTGAGCACAGACATGACAGTCCGGAAGCTCAACAAGCATATGATAAACAGTTTGGACTTATACCAATAAAGTAAGGTTATTGTTTGTGCTTTAAACAGGGAGAACAAAAACTCCCAAGAGTAAGTGCGCGCCGAACGCAGGGCGCGATTCTCCCTTGAAAATCCCCATCGCGCAAAGAAGGCCCTTGAAGTTACACACTCGCAATTTCAAGGGTAATGGGGATATATTTTCAGAAGAGACCGCCTGAATCAAAAGTAGCGCAATTTAGATTACTTTGCCAAAGGCATAGTAGTGGCAATAATCATTGGGTATTCGCGATTTTCAGGTTCGCTGATTTGATTTAATACAACAGGATATCCCTTAAGGCCTTGAAAAAACCTTATTAGGAAAAAGGGATGGAGTTCTTTTCGTTCAATCGTGTAGAAATATGCATAATTATGCTGGGTAAGGTAATTAAAAACAGCTTTTGATCCTGTGCTACCTTCAGAGGTTAGAGCCTCGAATAAGATAACCGGTTGATGCGCTTTTATTGTTTTTTCTAATCCTTGTAGCGCTTTAAGTTCATGTCCTTCAATATCTAGTTTAATTAATGCAATAGGTATTGCTTGTATATCTTGTAACAAGCTATCCCCTTTTTTGACATTAAGATGTTGAGTATTTTCTTCATTTGTCTGTTTATTAAGGTTAAACCCTGAGCCACCTAAATTTTCTGAATTTTCAAAAAAGGGTAAAGTTGCCGACTCATTGCTAAGCCCTAATGGTATTACTTGAATATTTTTTGTTTTATTTAAAAAAATATTAGTTTCAAGTAGTTTGAGTGCACGAGGATTTGGTTCAAAGCTAAGAACTTGCTTAAAATAACGCGAAAAAAATAAACTGTGATTGCCGATATTAGCCCCACCATCTATGACGGCTTGTTGCTTGAATCTTTGTAAATCTTTATGGGTGAAGACCTTATTAAATAAGCATTGTAGTAACTCTTCTTCGTAAAGCCCATTAAGTGTTATCCATCCACCAATTGCATCGCTGGGGACACAGGCTATTAGAGGGTAATTTTTTAAGCGATTTTTTTTGTTTCGTTTTTGAATGCGTAATTTGAATAAGCGTTCAGGTAACCGCTTATGAAAAGGTGATTGACGCGTTAATATTTTAATTGTTTTTTTCATTCGTAGTTTCTATCTTCCTATTTAATGTAGTCTTTAATCCAAGTTAACTTAGTCTAAACCCAAATTCGCCTAATCGATATTCATAATCGATGCGTAATAAGAGAGAAAGCATCATACACGTAATTAATAAACTGCTACCTCCATAGCTCATTAGTGGTAGTGTTAAGCCTTTGGTGGGTAATACACCCATATTCACGCCAATATTAATCATAACCTGTAGTGCGATATTCAAGCCGATGCCATAAGCGAGATAAGCAGAAAACCGTTGTCCTGCATTAAAACAACGTTGGCCTATGCGTAATGCGCGCCAAACCAACACTGAAAATAATAGGATCATAAATAAACCGCCAATTAGGCCTAATTCTTCAGTCAATACAGCAAATAAAAAATCGGTGTGCGCTTCGGGTAAATAAAATAGCTTTTGTATACTTTCACCGAGTCCAACGCCAAACCAGCCTCCGCGTCCAAAGGCAATTAAGGATTGTGTCAATTGATAACCCGAATCAAATTGATTGGCCCACGGATTAAGAAAGGTGGTTAAACGCGCCAAGCGATAAGGCGAACTGATGGCAAGCATTCCTAAAACAAGCACGACGCCGGTAAATAAAATGACAAATTGCCAAATTCGTACCCCGGCTAAAAATAACATACCAAGGCTGGTGACTAAGATAACGGTCGCTGCACCAAAGTCAGGTTCACGTAATAATAAAAATGTAATAATAGCAAGCACAACTAACGGTTTTAGGAATCCTCGTATTTGTGTTTGTACTTGTTTTTCTTGCCGAAGTAGATAGCCCGCTAAATAAATGATCATGGTTAGTTTTACAAATTCAGATACCTGTAAACCAAAAGGGCCGAATCCTAGCCAGCGCATGCTTCCATTTACTTGTCTACCAATCCCAGGTAATAAAACTACCACGAGTAAACCAATACTTAAAACTAAAAGAGCAAGGCTAATTTGTTTCCAATAATCTGTTTTTATTTGAAAAATAACTGCTCCGGTTCCTATGCCAAGGGCTAAATAGAATAACTGGTGAAAAAAGTAGTGGAAAGCTTGTCCGTATTGGTGTTCTGATATCACAATAGAAGTAGAAGCAACCATTAAAAGACCAAATGCGAGTAAGATTAAAATTGAGAAAAGCAAGATGCGATCATATAAGATGGGAGTTACATCATGACGGCTTGCTTTAGACATATTAATGTTCCTTTTGTACGAGCTGCATAAATAGTTTGCCGCGCTCCTCATAATTCTTAAACATATCCATACTAGCGCAAGCGGGTGATAATAATACCGCATCGCCCGGTAAAGCCGTTTGTTCTGCTAACAAAATAGCCTGTGATAAATCGGAGGCTGATTGCGTTAAAGTATTTTTTTCTAATGCTTCTTTTAATAGTCCCGCATCTTTGCCTATTAGTATGGCTGTTTTAACATAGCGCGCGGCGCTTTCACGTAAAAGATTAAAATCAGCCCCTTTTCCTAAACCACCTGCAATTAAAACGATTTTGCCTGAAATGGCAGGGCCTAAACCGTGTAATGCGGCTAATGTTGCCCCCACATTTGTTGCCTTTGAATCGTTATACCAAGCAATTCCGTTTTCTTCTTTAATCCATTGGCAACGATGTGGTAATCCCTTAAATTGACATAATGCTTCTAACATCGCATCCAATGGAAGTTGTATGGCGTTCCCAATTGTCAAAGCGGCCAATGCGTTAGCCCAGTTGTGTCGTCCTTTAATATAAAGCCTATCGACAGGGATAAGGCATCGTTCGCCTTGAGATAAAAAAATCTTTTTATTTAGCTGTAGTAATCCGAATTCTGGCGAATCCGAACTTATTTTTTCTAAACCAAAACTTAGTATTTTTTGCGGTTTTAATCGATGGGGGTCAGGGTGGGTATTAGGATCATCTCGATTCCATATCGCCGTTTCACAGTGATTATAAATACGTTGTTTAGTTTGTGCATAGTTTTCTAGTGTTTTGTGTCGATCTAAATGGTCAGGACTAATGTTAAGTACCGTTGCAATTTTTGCGCGAAGGGAATAAGTTGTTTCAAGTTGGAAGCTAGAGATTTCGAGTACGTAAAAATCAGGTGTAGGTGCATTTAACAAATCAAGTGCTGCGTTGCCTATATTTCCACCTACAGCCGCCATGCGTTTTGAGGCATGAATCATATCGCCGACTAAAGTAGTAACGGTTCCTTTGGCATTTGTGCCGGTAATGGCAATAATCGGGGCTTGCGCTTTCTGTGCAAATAATTCAATGTCGCCAAATGGACGCACACGCGTTCTAGTGATGGCGTCTGCAATAATCGGCTCGCTTAAACTAATTCCTGGGCTCACAATTAATTCAGTCATGTGCTGAAAGAGCTGTGGGTCAAAAGGGCCTAAATAAAGGGGTACGTTAGGAAACTCCTCTTGGAATGTTGATAACTGAGGTGGATTTAATCGACTGTCTACTAATGTAAAAGGCAACTGTAGACGCCTAAAATAGCGCGCACAGGACAGGCCAGTTTCACCTAAACCAATAATTAAACGTTTTTTGGCATGTGTCGGAAGCATTCGGCCTCTTCTAAGTCAAGTGTTTTTTTTCTTTGGTTTTCTGTACGATTTAGTTAAGGGGTTCATTTTAGACATACATGTGTATCAGAAAAGACAACCCCGACCGTAGCCATAGGCAACGTCCAACTATGAAATTAAACAAAAGATGGCAGTTATGCAAGCGATCTTTTGATTACTCCGCCGCCTAAACAGTATTCACCTTGATAGAACACAATTGATTGGCCCGGAGTAATAGCCCATTGTGCTTGTTCAAATTCAACCTTTACCTCGTCTTCTGCAGAAAGAATGATATGGCAGGGCATTTCTACTTGCCGATAACGAATCTTGGCAGTGCATGTGAAAGGAAATAGGGGTATTTCTTCAGTGACCCAATGCAGTTGCGTGCAAATTAGTAAGCTGGAATAAAGTGCAGAATGTTCACGGCCTTGCACAACAATTAATGTGTTGCGGTCAAGCACTTTGTCGGCGACGTACCACGGCGTTAATTCACTTTCTTTTAAGCCGCCAATACCTAGACCTTGGCGTTGGCCTATCGTATAAAACATTAAGCCATCGTGCTGGCCTATGTTTTTCCCCTCTTGTGTTTCAATTGGGCCGGGTTGGGCAGGTAAATAATTTTCTAAAAAGCGTTTGAATTTTCGTTCGCCAATAAAGCAAATGCCAGTACTATCTTTTTTGTTATGGTTAGGTAAGCCCTCTTGTTCTGCAATTTTTCTTATTTCAGATTTGGTGAAAGAGGTGAGCGGAAATAAGGTTTTTGAGAGTTGTTTTTGTCCTAATGTGTAGAGAAAATAAGTTTGATCTTTGTTTTTATCGGTACTTTTAAGTAAGTGATAATGGCTATCTTCAAAAGATTTTCCTGCGTAATGGCCTGTAGCAATAAAATCAGCGCCTTGTTGTAGCGCATACTCTAAGAAGGTTTTAAATTTAATTTCCTTATTACAAAGAATATCCGGGTTAGGAGTCCGGCCGGATTGATACTCTTTGAGGAAGTAAGAAAAGACATTATCCCAATATTCAGCTGCAAAATTAATGGTATGCAAGGGAATAGATAAACTTTCGCAAACAGCTTGTGCATCAGCGATGTCTGCACTGGCAGAACAGTAGTCCTCGGTATCATCTTCTTCCCAATTTTTCATAAAAAGGGCTTCGACTTCATAACCTTGGTTTTTAAGTAATAAAGCGGCTACGGAGGAATCTACGCCGCCGGATAGGCCGATAATGACACGTTGTTTTTTCATAGCGTTAAATTGGCTTAGGCCAAACGTAGTTTTATTTATAAATTTCTTTACCGTGTCCAATGGCTAGCTAGCGTTAAGGCCTTTATTCTCAATAGAACGAATTTAAGCCTTTTTCAAGGGTTGTAGCAAGGCCTTATAATCCTGAGCAATAGTATCTTTTTCATGAGGTGGCGAAAAGACGGCAATGAGCTGGCCAGCGGGATTGATAAAGTATAGCGTGCCGCTGTGGTCAATCTGATAATTTTTATCCTTGGGATTATCTTGCTGAGCCCTAATATAGACGACTCCCATTTGCTTGCTAAGTTGTTGAATTCCTAGCAAAGGTCCTGTTACCCCTTTAAATGCAGGATTAAAAGCCTTGGCATAATTGGCGACCACTTTTTGATTATCACGTTTTGGATCTAATGTAATAAATACAATTTGAGGTAATGGAAGCTTTTCACTTTTTAATTGTGCGTAGACTTGAGTCAGCGTAGCCATGGTTAGTGGGCAAATACTTCTGCAGCGCGTATAGCCAAAAAACAAAAAACTATAGTGGCCTTTCAAGCTGTGGTTTGTAAAAGGGTGGCCTGACTCATCGGTTAGATGAAACTCAGGGAGTTCTTGAGGTTGTTCGATACGAGTACCAGAGGTAGGAAGGTTTATCTTATTCCTTGCCGTAGTCCATATATTAAAACCGATGCCTAATGCTAAGGCAACTAATGCAAAAAAAATAAGCGATAAGGCGTTGTTTTTAGAAAAAGGACAAGGCATTAAATACTCCTCATTAAAGAATGGTCCATGAGTAAACAAGCAAACAGCATGAGCAAATAAAAATTGGAATAATGAAAGGTTTTTATCGCTGCTGAACTCTTAGTTTGCTTCAATAAGTGAATTGCTGCAACTAGAAATCCGATATCAAGTAGGATAGCGCCGGTCAGATAAAATAACCCGCTCATCCCAATGCAAAAAGGTAGCAACGTAACTGTGCTTAGAAGCATAATGTAAAGCAAAATCTGTTGTTTTGTAAAAGGAATTCCGTGAGTTACAGGTAAAATGGGCAGTTTACTTTTTACATAATCGTTATGCCGTGCAATGGCCAAACACCAAAAATGAGGTGGAGTCCAGGTAAAGATAATTAGCAGTAATAATAGCCCGCCGGGGTCTATCGTGTTTGTGATCGCAGTCCAACCGAGTAATGGAGGACTAGCACCGGCTAAGCCACCAATTACAATGTTTTGCGTGGTTACCCTTTTTAAAAATAAGGTGTAAATAAAAGCATAGCCGAACAAACTTAGTAGGCTTAATAGTGTAGTCAAATAATTCGCAAAAAGTGTAAGGAGAGATGCTCCTAATAGGCCAACTGTCATGGCGAAAAAGAAAACATGGAGTGGAGAAATTTTTCCTTGAGGTAACGGACGTCGTTCCGTACGAGCCATTAAACGATCCAATTGAATATCTAGAAGATGATTAAGGCTACCGGCAGCGCTGGCAATTAAGCCTATTCCAAGTAATGTAAAAAAAATAGTTTTAAAGGAGATGGGATTTGGTGTGGCAAGTTCCATTCCCACCCATGCAGTCACTAGCATCAAGCTCGTTACTCGCCATTTACCTAATTCTAAATAGATTGCTAATTGTTTTATTAGCGTCGTTGACACAGTAGAAAATATTTCCATGAACTTCCCTATTATTGTGTTCGTAATTCTTTGTAACGTTGCTAAAAATTATACGAGATTACTTCGATGAAAGGTAGTTGCGCGTTTAGGCTAACTAAATAGTTAATATCTAAAAATAAATATAATAAATAATTTCTAAAAATCTTATAAACAATTAATAAAGTATTTTCGATACTACGCGCGAGTATAGCGTTTGTAAACAGCGCAGGCACGATAGAGATAAAGAAAAAATAAAGAAAAGATAAAGGACACTATATGGCCGATACCGGCC
>JAZJZD010000017.1:0-86148 GCA_040390025.1 Pseudomonadota bacterium
TTTTCTGGAAGCAATGTACTATATAAATAGTATCTCCTAAATTCACTATATAAACGGAGCGGTAGGCATTTTTATCGTACTCCGTCGCTATTTCATAAACACCAGATCCACACCCTTTAAATGGTTTTGCCTTGTTATAATGCTCCCCCTTCTGAGCAAGATAAAGCGCATACCCTATTTCCTGAATTACCTCTTCCGGAAACTCCATTAAGTCTTTTTTGCTGCTACTCACCCATTCTAATTCTTTCATAAATAGCCCTTATATGCCAATATTAGCATATTAATAAAATAAATCCAATCTTAATCTGGCGCTAAACTCAAAAAGAAGCGCATTATACCTTGAGTCTGTTATGCTGCTATACTAGTATTATTTTATTTTCATTCTTTTAGGTATAAATTGTGGTTAAAAGTAACGAGAACATACAAAAGGATCGAGTAGATCGAAAAGTGATAACTTTATATGTAAGTTATGACATGTGGGAAAAGTTGAAATTAATAGCTGTAAAAGAGCAAAGCAATATGAATCAACTTTGCAAGGAAGGAATAGAGCATATCATAAAAAAATATGAAAAATAAAAAACTTACAAATAACAGACGTCTGTCATACCATTAGTCTGTTGAAAGAAAAAAAGCGTTCCCCAAGGTCTTGATCACCTTAGGGACATTTAACACAACCAACCCAAGGAGTTGATTATGACCGCGTTTGATAGCATAGATTGTTTCAATGAACCAAGCAAATTATCATTCCAAATTACCGAGTATTTAGAGCAACAAAATCTTGTTTTGGAGTATCTAAAAAAAGCCCGCTCTAAGATTCAAATAGCCTTATCAGAAGATTTTTTAGATTATAATGATGAAATCATCCATTATTATCTATGGTCTTTGAGTGATAGGCTAGAAATTACAACCAATATGTTTGAAGGGTTAATAGATAGCTTTCGCGCTATTAAAAATAGCACGCTATTAATTTTTTGAAGTTAATAAATAGGACGGAGAGATTATATACAATCTCTCCGTTTCTGAATATAACTGATAGTGAGTCGCTGTTAAGGGGCAATAGTGGGGCAATTGAAAATAAAAAACCACCGTAAGTAACAATAAATAGAAGCAATGGGAACAAGTTAACTATTTGATTTAATTGAATTTATTTATTGTACGTTGTCGGTACTTATAGCTTGAAAGAGACTTTTAATCTATTGGTCGATGGTTCGATTCCATCACGGCCCACCAATAAAATCACAGACTTTGCCAATTGGAGAGTCTGTGCTATTACGGTGAAACTCTTCGTTACCCCATTGTGTTTGCTAAAGCGCCACACCCATATAATCTCACGCCATTAGCATTAAATATTTATTATGAAGTAACATTTGGATAAAAGGCATGATACGTTATCTGTCGTTGTTATTTCCCTCTATTTTTTCCTACGTTTATTTTTTATTTTCCTATTAAAAAGAAATGTTATTTTATTAAAACTTATGTGTATTAATTTGCAGTTAATAATAAATTAAGTTTTTTACGTTAGTCTACGCACTAATCGATTTATTCGATTAGTTTATTATATTTTATAAATAAATTTGATAAAAATAATTTTTAAAGGCTTTATTGACTTATGAATAATGATACAAATAATAATACTAAAAAAAATGTTGGATCTGTTGAAGCTGCTAGTAATAGAACGAACGTTAGTGCTTTAAAAGCTAAGTTTGAAAACTTGCCAGTAAATGCAAATACGACATCAACGCTTTTCAAACCTACACGAGGAATGACTGAGGGTTTAGCTACTTTAATAGAAAATAATTCAGAACTCGGAAATACGTTACCAGGTTTTTCCAAATAATTGGTCCTTTATTAAAAAAGGAAGTAGTAAACTACTTCCTTTTGCGCCTTATAATATAATTTTGTTTTTTTAAATTTTCATGGGTGTTTCTTGTAAAACAACCATGCCTTTTAACAAGTTAAATGCTTCAAAAAGTTGGTAATCATTTTTTACCAGATCGTTCATTCCAATAGTGGTTGGCATTTCAAAGATAGTTTTTGGTGTAGTATTACCATTTTTTAAATGGCCTTTAAGTTCAGATTCGTGAAGATAAATTGGATCGATAGGGTCTTCATCTAGGGTATTGACTTTTAATTCATCCAGCGTGATATCGGGTGAAATTCCTGCCGCTTGAATCGACCGACCAGCCGGTGTGTAATAGAGCGCTGTCGTTAATTTAATGGCGCTTGCGTCATCGATTGGAATAACTGTTTGTACAGAGCCTTTGCCAAAACTTTTTGTTCCAAGAATAACTGCGCGCTTGTTATCTTGAAGTGCGCCGGCAACAATTTCTGCACCGGATGCACTTCCTTGATTGATTAAAACAATCAGGGCATCGCGATAAATTTGATTATTTGGTTTGGCTGCGATCTTCATATTGGATTCTGGTGTTTGTCCCTGTGTATAAACGATTAATTGATTGTATTGCATTTTTTTTGGATCTAGAAAGCTATTCGCGACATCGGTTGCAGCAGTTAATAGACCTCCCGGATTATTTCTGAGATCGAGTATTAAGCCTTTAATCGGTGTTTTTTGTTTATGTTGGAGTTGACTCATTAATTTGTTGAGATCTTTATGCGTGCCTTCTTGAAAGCTACTGATACGAATATAGGCTATATTAGGTTCTAATAGGCGTCCTTTTACACTGCGAACATGGATAA
Source organism: Pseudomonadota bacterium (assembly GCA_040390025.1). Classification (GTDB taxonomy): domain Bacteria; phylum Pseudomonadota; class Gammaproteobacteria; order Diplorickettsiales; family Diplorickettsiaceae; genus JAVHYG01. The sequence continues at coordinate 2,698 of JAZJZD010000017.1, forward strand.
TTTCGCGTTTGAGATCAGCGGTAAAAGGCTTGTGCAATCCTTTACGGAGCAAGGTAAGATGAATTAGCGTTCCTTTTTCGCCACGCATTTTTTTGACAGCTTCACGTAAGGTTAAACCTTGAATAGGTATATTATTGATGCGTAAAATCCAATCTCCGGATTTTATTCCTGCCTTTTGTGCTGGACCGTCGTCGATAGGTGTGACGACGTGAAGTAAACCTTCCTCCATCGCTACTTCTAGGCCGAGTCCACTAAACTGACCTGTGGTAGCGGTTTGCAGATCTTTTAAATCGTCGGCATCTAAAAAACCGGAATGTGGATCTAGCCCATTTGCCATACCCTGCATCGCATTTTGTAGTAGCTGATGTTCAGAGGTGGGTTGTACATATTCTGCTTTAATAATTTGTAATTCTCGGTTGAAACGGAGTACATCTTTGGAAAGGCTATCTTCTGGTTTATTTGGCGTTGTTTTTGCGGGTGCACTCGAAAATGGTGTACTAAACCCTAACAAAGTACAACTAAGTAGAAATATAGGAATAATTTTTAATCGCATGGGCAGTATATTTCCTTAACTACAGGTTTCTTGAAGTATGAAGCAATGATAAGCTCTATTTTCGCGGCACCTTGTACTGTGAATATATTTTGAGTGCTTTTTTAGCGTATTTTTTGAAGTGTCTGTTTATAGTGTAATTTACTTTAGTAAATTTGCGAGCGCATAGGATAAATTAGGCAGTTTATTGTACAAACTACCTATAGTTTTATGTTGAACCTATGGTTATGGTGAAAAAGAAAGTGTACTAATCTCGGGAATAATTAATAATATAATATGGATAAATTTCAATATATTATATATATATTTTTTTTATAAAAACCTGGGAAATATACTACTGCAAAATATTTAATTTTTCTTAGTTTTTTATTTACTTAATATAATATTTATTATCTTTTAGATAATTTATAGTTGAAATATTATTATTGTCATATGGATTTGATTTGGAAAAAAATGTTGGAGAGTGAGGCGTTTGTGATAATTCGGAAGGAGCAGTTGGAAAATATAAATTTTCATAGGGTGGCGTAAATTTTGGATTAATACTCTCTCTGTAGCTTAGCTTGCTTTCCAGTAAGCTAATATCTCGGTCTAGCTCGGTAGTTACTTTTTTTAATGTGCGTATTAAGGCCGATATTTTGTCTTCTAAATAAGATAAAGTAGGCGATTTACTTAAACTTGAGAGGTTGCTTTGAAGAATAATGAGAGAGGTTGCTAAGGCAAAGACTAATAGCAGACTTGCAAGAGGAGTTAGCAAACTTGTTAAGAGAACACTCGTAATAAGAGCGATGATCACTAATGTCGAAACGCAGGAAATAGCTACAAAAAAACGAGGTAAGGAATCAAGTTGCTCGTATGTATTACTTATTTTTGAGTAAGTAATAAGCGGATAAATTTTTTTTAAAAATTTAGCTTCGATGTTATTAAGTCGTTTTATTTCTTTTTTTGGAAGATTATAAAGGCCATTAAGATAGGAGCGAATAATAGCAATTCTTTCTATATGTTCAATACATTGATTGAGAAAAGCAGTTTCTTGTTTAGAATAGGGTTGTAATTTTAAAGAAAGAAGGTTTTTTATAAGTGATTGGTAGTGAGTGGATATCCGAAAGTCCATATATTATTTTTCCATAAAGTTAACTCAGCATTCTAAAAGCGAATGCCTATTTTCGTCAATAGACTGGAATTTATAGTTTCCCGGAAAAAAGTTGGGAAATTAGAATTTTCAACTTTGTTACTAAGTAGTTAAAACGCTAGGGTGTATTGTCATTAAGCGAGGATGCGTCAGAAAGCGTGGTTTTTCGAGTATCGTAACGGAGCATACTTGCGCGTATGTGAGTAATGAAACGCAGAAAATACCGCGGTTTCTGGCTATCATCGTGCCAAATGACAACACACCCTAATCGAAAGACAGCAAGTTTTGGCCCGTCATTTCTTTGGGTTTGGGTAGGTCTAATAGAGCTAAGAGTGTGGGGGCTATATCAGCTAATGTACCACTTTCATTTTTTTGAGTTATTTTTGCAGGACGACCGATATAGATAAATGGAACAGGTTCTGTTGTATGCGCTGTGTGTGCTTGCTGTGTTTTTTCATCATACATACATTCAGCATTACCGTGATCGGCAGTAATAATTGCTTCGCCGCCTTGTTTTTTCAGTGCAGTAATAAGTTTGTTAATACATTGATCAATACAAGTAATGGCTTTTTCTGTGGCAGCCAGATTTCCAGTGTGACCTAACATATCGGGATTAGCAAAATTACAGATAATGACATCGTATTTTTTTCTCGCAATGACGTCAATAAGTTGCTCGGTAATTTGTATGGCACTCATATTTGGGGTTAGATCATAAGTTGCTACTTTTTTGGAAGGAATTAAGAGACGTGTTTCATTGCGATTAGATTCTTCAACGCCACCATTAAAGAAAAAGGTAACATGCGCATATTTTTCGGTTTCTGCAATACGAAGTTGTGTTAAACCTTGTTGGGAGAGGTATTCACCTAAGCCATTTTCTAGGGATTGTTGCGGGAAAGCAATACGGCTTGGAATATCTGCGGCGTATTGGGTTAGTGAAACAAAATCATCTAAAAGAGGATGTGCTATTCGTTTAAAGTCTGAAAACCCAATGTTTAAAAAAGCACGGCTTAATTGACGTGCACGATCGGCACGGAAATTCATGAAAATAATAGAATCATTTTCTTGAATTTTTACCGCAGGTTCATCCGATTTATGGATACAGGTGGGCTTTACAAATTCATCAGTTTCACCGCGGTCATAGGCTTGTTGTAATCCTTCTAAGGCAGTCTTAGCGTTATATTCTGCTTTACCGCTTGTTAAACAATCATAGGCGACTTTTGTGCGTTCCCAACGTTTATCTCTATCCATTGCATAATACCGGCCCATGATTGACACTATTTTTCCTACGCCAAGTTCTTTACATTTAGCCTCGAGTGCAATAATCGAGGTTTGTGCGCTTTTAGGTGCTGTATCACGACCATCAAGAAAGGCATGGATATAACAATTTTTTACTCCAACTTGCGATACTAATTGTAATAATGCATAAATATGTTTTTCATGGCTATGTATTCCGCCGGGTGATAGTAAGCCAAGAATATGGATACTTTTTCCAGTTTTTTTTACTTTTTTTAAAGCGGATAACAATATTTCATTTTTAAAAAAAATACCTTCTTCAATTGCTTTATTAATACGTGTTAGGTCCTGATAAAGGACACGACCTGCTCCCATGGTTAGGTGTCCGACTTCGGAGTTTCCCATTTGGCCTTCGGGTAATCCTACGGCTAAGCCCGATGCTTTTAATAAAGTATATGGATAAGTTTGAACTAGATGATCCCAATAGGGCGTTTTTGCAAGTGCAATGGCATTATGGCTAGTTTCTTCGCGATAACCCCATCCATCTAGGATTAATAATAAAACGGGCTTGGGTCGTTGAGATTTTAGCATAATTTTATCCAAATAAGTTTTTAATCATGGCATTGTACTTAAAAAAGATATTCATTTACCTTGCGGTGGTAACGCCAAATCAACAAAGGAATTCCTATTATTTCACCGAATAAAGTTGCCCACCAAATTCCTTGTCCGGCAAAACCCAGCGAAGTAGAAAAATAGGCGAGCGGTAAAGCGGTGATCCAAAAAATTAAAATGGAATTTAGGAGCGAAAATTTTGTATCTTTAAGGCCACGAAGTGATCCAAAATAAGTAAAACGTATCGCTTCGACAATTTGTACTAGCGCAGCTATCGCTAAAAAATCTTTGGCTAAATGAATAATAGTCGCATTTTCTCTATTATGTATATTAAAATCAACACCGATTAAAGTATTAGGATATCCCCAATATAATATGGCTACCAAAATCGTATAAATAAAGCTATAGAAAAGACCTACATAAGTTGCATAATGAACAGCTTTTTTGTCATTTCTACCCACACTATGACCTACTCGAATAGTAATTCCTTGTGCTAAAGCAAATGTTACAATAGAAAATATCCAGAAAAATTGCAAGGTAACTTGATTAGCGCTAAGTGTATCCTGATTAATGAGTCCCATAAGGATAGTCATTGCCAGAAAAAAACCAATTTCGACGGAGTACATTAAACCCAGTGGAAGACCTACTTGAAAAATTTCTTTTAAAGCGGCAGTTATTTTTTGTATAGACGGAAACTTTAGATAAATACGTAGATCTTTTTTTAATAAAAAATACACGATAAATAGACCGGCAATAATCCAAAAAGCAAATGCTGTTCCCCAACCAATTCCAGCGATACCAAGTTTAGGAAATAAAAATAGGCCAAATACTAGGGCATAGTTGAAAAAAATACAGAGAGGAACAAATAACAAACTAAAACACATATTAATTTTTGTTCGTCCTAAACCAGCTACAAATTGCATAGCTACCGTATAAATAAAGTCTGGGATTACAGCCCAGGTAAGGCCATGTAGATAAGGTTTACCTAATAATACGGTTTTGGGATTTTGACCAAAAAAAAGGAAAATAGGTGAAAGGTTCCATAATAGAATCATCGATGGAAGCATCAACACCGCAGCCAATATCAATCCAGCGCAGAGCACATTTTGTATTTCAGTGAGATTTTTTCTTCCATAGTGGCGAGCTACAAGCGTAGTAATGGCAGAGAGCGTACCCCAGACAATAACCATGATGGTCGTAAATACCCAGTTAACCAGCGCACCTGCGGCGAGACTGTCTGTACCTAAATGTGCAAGAAATACATTAGAAAAAAAACCGATAGAGGTTTCAACTAATCCGCTCATAATAAGCGGTATAGACAAAGCTAATAATATTCTGCTTTCTGAAAAGAAACTTTTTTGCATTAATTGACTTAACATAAATTTTCAATAAATATTTATATATCTATCTATTTTACTAATGGACAGATCTTAGCTTTAAGGATATACCGCTCGTACTTGAAGATGCGAATCTTTCGAATTCGATGAAGCACTTGGAAATGCAACATCGCGTTTCCAAGTGCAATGGGTATAAAGTATAGGTTTAAAAAGTACGCACTATTTAAGTTGTTTTTGCGCTTTATAAAGTAATATTAATCCCAGAATGATCATTGGTAGTGAAAGTAATTGTCCCATCGTTAACCAATTCCAAGCAATAAAACCCAACTGAGAATCCGGTTGGCGAAAAAATTCAAGTATAAAGCGAAAAACGCCATATAAAAGCGCAAACCATCCGGAGACTGCCATCCGTGGTCGTTTTTTAATGGAATAAATCCAGAGAAACGAAAATAAGACTACCCCTTCAAAGAAAAACTCGTAGAGTTGAGAAGGATGTCTAGGTAATTGACCTGCATGAGGAAATACCATTGCCCAAGGCAAGTCAGTTACTCTACCCCATAATTCTCCATTAATAAAGTTGCCGATTCGGCCGGCCCCTAGCCCAATGGGTACCAGCGGTGCAGCAAAGTCAGTAATATCAAAAAAGTGTTTGCCAGTTTTTCGACTATATATATATAGTGCCAAGAGAACACCGAGTAATCCACCGTGAAATGACATCCCACCTTGCCAGACTTTAAAAATAATTAAAGGGTGCGCAAGAAAATTACTGAAGTCATAAAAGAGCATATAGCCGATGCGTCCACCTAAGATAACACCGAGTGCGGTATAAAAAAGAAGATCGCTGACTTGGTCCATTGTCCAACCGCTGTTAGGTTTGTTTGCACGATAACTGGCTAACATCCAAGCGCCTATAAAACCTACGGCGTACATTAATCCATACCAATGGACTTTGAGTGGTCCTAGGCTAAAAGCAATGGGATCGATTGTCGGATAGGGCAACATAATTTAGTCCTAATGAGAGATTAGTGTATATACTTTTCGCACTTGAATTTTCGGCAGTGTTGCCGCTCAACCCGCAATTTTGCAGCACTTGCCGAAAACCCAATTGCTGTGAGTATACCGCTTGTACCTGCAGTGGGGCGAATTTTTAAGTCTTTTCAAGATAGGTGCAAAAAGATTCTCCTCTTGAAAACCCTCGCGAAAAGTGAGTACAAAGTGTGTATTCTGTACTGTAATTAACAGCATAACGCATCCAGTTGCTGCTTGTCTTTGTGATGCCAAGGAAAGAAGGTAAAAAAGCGACGAAGCAGACTAATAATAGCAGGCTAGAGGGTATTCTTTCAAAATCGAGTCTAGGCTTATTGGATAAAAATCTGCGTATAGCAAAAAATAAACTCATGAAGCTGAGGAGTACTAAGAAATAAAGGCTGGCACTAAGAAAAACAGAAAGTACATTGTGCGCTTTTATTTCGTTCGTTGGAATTAAGGTGATAGGGATGTTACAAATCAATAGAAAAGTGGCTAATAACAGAGGTAAACCAATAGGGTAGATACCTTTTTTCGAAAAATTCCACAAAATTAGAAAGGGAATACTTAGAAAAGTAAAGTAATACATCCAACCCAATGGTGAGAGTAAAAGCATGGCGACTAAAATAATGGAAAAATCAATATCTGTTTTTTTTTGTGAATCGGCTATGCAAGGAAGTGGACGTAAAAATAAAATAAGCGCCAATAGTAATAATGCACAGAGGAAAGGATAGGCAAAATTAAAAAGGCCGGGTATTGGCATTAAAGGTGTATTGGCTTCAGCACCTCCTATAAGACGTAATAAAAAACCATAAATGGAAACATTCCAACTGGAAGCGGCCCATGCAATTTGATGACAGGCTTGATAATAAGAGTAATAGGTATCGGCTCCAAAAAATACAGCGGTTATTAAAACAGAGATAAAGATGGTTAAAAGAAAAACGGCTAGCGCTCGCCATTCTTTACGAATTAAAAAATAAATCAGAAATAAGCCAATAAAAGGCTTTAAGCTAGCGGCTAGACCTAAAAAAATAGCGGCGTTGGTAGGTTTTTGATCATGAGCGGCGCGCCATCCTAAAGCCAATAGCGGTAGTAGTAATAAACTAACTTGGCCAAATTGAAGTGTAACAAAAGTTGGAAAAAAACTCATAAACCCGATTAAAAGCAGTAGGCAGTGCTGCAATGAAAAAATAGATCGGGGCTGAAGTTTTTGTTGGATTAATAAAATACCTAAGCATCCAGCCAGCATGGAAATAAAAGTCCATAACAGAAGTGCATGAGGATAACTTAAATAAGCAAGTGGAAAACTAATTAGGGTGAAAAAAGGGGGATTAAGATTTCCTGCTAAACTAATTATCGGCTTTGAATTTGCCGCGGGGTTGCTTAAAAGAGAATGGCCTGGTTCGGAATAATTTTTATTCCTAGTAAAGTAAACGGGGGAGTAAATATTTTTTCCTTCGATAAATAGACGTTGCGAATGATAAAATTTTCCATAATCACTATAGAGGATACTGGTTTTACCTAAGGTAAGAGGGTAAGTATAGTTAATGCTAAATAAGCCGCTGAGAATAACTATTCCTAGCATGGATAAAAGAATATTAGAGATTTTTTTTAGCATGGTGTATTTTTTATTTCAAATCTTTATTTGGATTGGCCGAGGTCTGCGAGTTGAAGTTGATGGTGAAGTTGTTTTGTGTCTTTTGTATTAGGTAGCGGGCCGATTACTACACGATAATAGAGGCGCTTATGGATAGATGTTTTTTCTACTTTAACAGGCGAGCGAGTCCAGCGTTGAATAAATAAAGCCATTTTCTGTGCTTGTGCGCGTTGCTTAAAGAACCCTAAATGAACGAAGGGCTGATTTTTATGGAGCGATGATCGTGAAGGTTTAGAGTGAGTATTATTCGATGCTAATCGTGTGATCCCTGGGATAATAGCTTGAATAGCGACGGGTGCTGTTCCTGTTTTAGTCATGTCTAATTTTTTTGCTGCGGCATAAGAGAGATCGATGAGACGGTTATCAACAAAAGGCCCTCTGTCATTGACTTTTACAATGATCTTTTTTCCATTACACAAGTTAGTTACTTGCAGATAGGTGGGGAGTGGAAGTGTTTTATGGGCAGCGGTCATTCCGGCTACATTGTAGATGTCCCCATTGGCTGTTTGAAAGCGGTGGAATTTCATCCCATACCAAGATGCAGTACCTCTAGCATGATAGCCTCTGGCGCTCTTCATGACATAATAGCGATGCCCGAAAACAACATAAGATTTAGGATTGCCACGTTTGCTTAAAGGTTCCGCTTTGGGTATCGCATTAGGAATCTTATTGGCGTTGATTCTAAAACTAGGGGGCTTATCCTGATATAGCGGATAACGCCGAGTACTGGTGGATGTTGTGCTACTACATGCGCTTAATGCCAGTATCAGCACGAAAAGGAGATATCCCCGTATACCTGTTGCACACGAAGGTATGAATCGCATCGTTGTATGCTTATTTTTTACCAGTTTAAAATTTAGCATCTTCATGTATGAATAGTATAGTATTTTAAAAAATAAGCTTCCCTGCCAAGCATTATTTTTTAGGGTCATGTGGACGGTGCTCTTGTTGATAGAAATGATTGATTAATTCGCTTAATTGATAGACAGCCATCGCATAGAGTGCACTACAATTATAGTGTTTGATTACTTGAAAATTAGTAAATCCTAGCCAATATTCTTTTCCATGTCTAATAGGTAAAACAATTAAGGTGGTTTTTAACTGGGGAGATAAAGGATATTTAGGATAAATCTGGTATTTTTCGAAGTTTTTAAGTGTAAAACTATTTAAAATATGGGGTAAATGTCCAATGCTATCACCTTTTATCCTTGCGGGAGCGGCAATAGGACCATTTTTTATCCAACCATAATGCTTAAGGTAATTCGCTATACTGAGAATAGCGTCATCTGAATCCTTTATAAGATCGCTATAACCTTTATGCGATGCATCTACCGCAAGATGGCGATAGCTACTAGGCATAAATTGTACTTGTCCTATAGCTCCTGCATAGGAACCTTTTGTTATTCTCGGATTAATGGCCGAATTTTCACGCCCTAGCAATAAAAACTGTTCGAGCTCACGTTGGAAAAAGCCTGATCGGCGACCATGATTGAAGCTTAAGGTACTGAGTGAATCTAATACACGGTATTTGCCGGTTACCTCGCCGTAGCGTGTTTCTACGCCTAGGATAGCAATAATAAGTGACGGAGGAACGCCGTAATGTTTTTGGGCGTAAATTAAGGTTTTTTTATGCGCATTCCAAAATTGAACTCCTTTACGTGCTCGTTTTTCAGTGACAAAGATCGGTTTGTAGTCAGACCAGGTCAAATTTTCTTTTGGTTTTGCAAATGATCGGATAATATTTCGGTTTAGTGTAACGGTGTTAAATAACTTTTGTAGCTGTTGACGGTTAAAATTATATTTCTTGACCATCTTGTCAATAAAGCGATGTACTTCTGGTTTATCCGCGTATGCTGTGCAAGCTGTTAGACAAAGCCCAATTAATAGCGAAAATGCTTGCAGGGTAAAACGGATCTTATTTCTTCTCATAACTATTAGTTACCGACCAGTTTTCTATGCGTTTGAATTGACATCAGAATACCAAAACCTGCAATTAAAGTAATTAAAGAGGTTCCGCCATAGCTGATGAGAGGCAATGGGACGCCAACCACAGGCAGTAGGCCACTTACCATGCCGATATTAACAAAGGCCGCAATAAAAAAACTTAAGCTTAATCCGCCTCCCAATAATCGAGAGAATGTATCTTGTGCTTTCATACTAATATAAAAGCCCCTAGCAGTAATCCAAAAATAAAGGAACAATAGGACAATACTCCCCATTAAACCAAACTCTTCTCCACAGACTGCAAAAATAAAATCAGTGGTATGCTCCGGTAAAAACTGTAGATGAGATTGTGTTCCCTGTAACCATCCTTTGCCAAAAAAGCCACCAGCGCCAATTGCAATTTTAGATTGAATAATATGGTAGCCTGCACCCAAGGGATCTCTCTCTGGATTAAGAAAGGTTAGTACGCGTAGTTTTTGATAGTCATGCATAAAATGCCAGCCAATAGGTGCTATTACTAAAATTAATAAACTACCTAAGATCAATAGACGTGCACTAATACCTGCCAGTAAAATAACACTGAAACCTGAAATGGCAATTAAAAGTGCGGTCCCTAAGTCAGGCTGTTTAACGACAAGTAAGGTGGGTACGAGAACAATAACTAATAAGATAAGCAAATGCCCAAGAGAAGGGGGTAACGGTTTGTCATGGAGATACCAGGCTAACATTAATGGAACAGCTAATTTCATAAGCTCAGAAGGTTGAAATTGAAATAACCAGAGGTTAAGCCAGCGCTGTGCGCCTTTTCCAACAACACCCATTATCAATACGGCGACGATAAGTGAAAGGCTAATAGTAAATATCCAAGGAGCCCACATCCGATAAACTGAAGGAGGGATTTGCGCAAATAAAATCATGATGATAAATGCGACAAACATTCGAATCGCTTGTTTACTAATTAACTCTAAGCTTTGGTTACTTGCGCTATAGAGGATTAACAAGCCGATTATTACCAGGCTAAGTAATCCAATTAACAAGGGTTTATCAATGTGAAAGAATCCTTTCACGCCTTGTCTTGATAAACGACGGTAGGCTTTAAGTTCAAGCATAGATAGCATCTTATATTAAAAATAAATAAATAAATACGTAGTATAGCTTGTAAAACTTTAATTTTTTGTTTTAGTTCATTGAGCAAGCGATCTAGCATTTTTGGGGTTAGTTGCGCAATTGATAATTCGATGTACAATACGCGGATTCTTAATTTCCGTTTGAGAGTGATATCTTGGCTTTTTTTAGGGGCTAAGCTAGGTGCGGAGAATCCTCATCGCAAGAAGGAAGGTACTTGAAGTTTCGAACCTGTAATTTCAAGTATAATGGATATAGTTATGCAACATTTCAAGCATTATTTTTTTTGTTTAAGTAGTTTTTTTTTCTGTTGTATTTTATCGGCAAAGGCTTTAGCGTTAACTTTTATTTTGCCTCCGACTGGGGATAGTATTGTTGGGCGTGTGCAATGGACGCAAGCGTTGCCTTTCGATACTTTTAGCAAAATAGGACGGCGGTTTGATATCGGTTATTTTGAATTAGTTGAAGCAAATCCAACAATAGACCCTATGCATCCAGCACCTGGCTCAATTATTGTTATTCCTAGCCACTTTATATTACCACCAGGACCACGTCACGGAATTGTTATTAATTTAGCAGAATTACGTATTTATTATTATCCTCCCCACCGCCATGTTGTTATTACTTATCCGGTAGGCATAGGTCGGGAAGGTTGGGATACACCGTTAGGCGCTTCTTCTATTGCTCAAAAAGTTATTAATCCAACGTGGATTGTTCCGGCATCGATTCGAAAAGATCGGGTTAAAGATGGTGTTTTTTTGCCAAAAAAAGTATCGCCAGGGCCTGATAACCCTTTAGGTGGTTATGCTATGCGTCTTAAACAATTAACTTATTTAATTCATGGTACGAATGATTATGAAGGTGTAGGACGAAGAAGCAGTGCTGGTTGTATTCGTATGCTTCCCGAAGATATTGAAAGTTTATTTCCCCAAGTTAAATACAATGAAGATGTTTATATTGTAGACTCACCTTATAAAGTGGGTTGGGATAAAAATAGACTTTATTTAGAAGCGCATGTACCATTACAAAGGCGATTGGCTTTGAAATGGACACAGCAACGCGCTGCTATGGAAAAGCTTATTGGGGTTAATACGATTAGAACAGCTAAAATTAAATGGCATTCCGTTGATAATATTGCGTTGAATAAAAATGGAATTCCGCAAGTAATCGGATTGCGTGACTAGGGTGTGTCGTCCTTTAGCAAGGATGAGATAGACAGAAAGCGTGGTTTTTCGAGTATCGTAACGGAGTCTACTTAGCCGTATGTGAGTAACGAAACACAGAAAATACCGCCATCGTGCCAAATGACGACACACCCTAAATCAAACAAGGCTTATTTTTCTACCATTTAAGGGAAAAACTGCGATTCTTCCTCTCTTGAAAAATCCCCATCGCGAAAAGAAATTAAACGATTCTTCTTCTAAAAAAAAATAAACATTTTTAAATTTATAAATACAAAGTTTTAAACCATCTATTGCTGGTATAAAAGTAGTGTATATTGAGAAAATACTGGAATCGCAAATTCACAGCTTAAATTGAATGATATAGTGGATTATTTTTAACGATAGTAAATTTTATGCGTTGTATCTCATTTTGTACGGCGGCGGGTTACCAATTAAGTGCACTTGCTGATTTTTTTCGCAGTAGGGGTTATATTGCCGAGTTATTTCGTAATGTCCTTCATGTTACTAAGAATGATAAAAATATAGATATCTTCTTTTTTAATCATGGTTGTTTTGTGACATGGGGCTTATATAGAAAACAAGAGGAAAAATTAAAAGAACAGATAAAACCTTTTTCTATAGATCCGTTGGATAAAATTGAAACGGATCGTTTCATTTATCGTATTGCTAAAGAGACACAATTGTTTACGCATCACCGATTTAACGTCGATGTGATAACAATAGAGAAAAAGGAAATTGATAATGTAGATATGAAATTAGCTATTTCTTATGGGTTAGCTCAATCCATTAAATTAGAATTCTATGAAGAATCTATTCAGAAAACGATACATGCCAATAGTCATTTTCCTCGAGAATTAGCTAAATATGGAAAAATATCGCTTTCACGTAAAGCAATATCGAAACGTATAGGAGAAATTTTTTTAGCGCGGAGTTCAGTTAATTTAAGTAATGAGTATCTCGATGTGCCTGAATATTTTTGGCGTAACCCTAATCTTGAAGATTATTATATGATGACCGAAAAGTTTTTAGATATTCCTAAACGTGTTGCCGCACTTAATCTTAAGTTAGATGTGGTCCATGAAATTTTAGAAATGCTAAATAGCCAGCTGGAACATCGCTACTCTAGTATTTTGGAATCGGTAATTATTTTATTAATATTTATTGAGATCGTTGTACAACTTCTCCAGTATCTTTAGGAATTATGAGTTAAAAAACTGCTTGTTTATAAAATAATTGTGTGTGCCTCTAGCAAAAAGCTAAAAATATGCTATTTTATAGAGTCTTAACCTTCTGTTTGTCCCTTAATATAAGAGGAATATGAACCATGGCTAAAAAGTTAGCTAAACCAAAGCCTGTTACCACTAAAGCTCGTAAAAAAGCAAAAGTAACACCCCTTAAAAAAACACCTTCTATTAGTAAGCCTTATACTAAAACTGAATTATTACAACGTTTAGCGGATAGTGTTGAATTACCGAAGAAAAAGGTAGTGGAAGTTATTGAGACATTGCAAGCTATTATGTATGGACACGCGAAAGCAGGCCATGCCTTTTCTTTGCCAGGGGTGCTTAAAATAACTGTGATAAGAAAGGCTGCGACTAAAGCACGTAAAGGTATAAATCCTTTTACTAAAGAGCCTACTACATTTAAAGCAAAGCCTGCACGTAGAATGATAAAAATAAAGGCGCTGAAAAAACTAAAAGCAGCAGCTTAATTTTTTTCTATGAAAAAGGGCGTTATACGCCCTTTTTTTCGTTCCGAAAACGAGGCGTTACTTGATTTTTTTGATAAACCTTAAGGTTTCCTTTTTAAATGCAATAAGGCGACTTTTAGTACGTTTGAATTCAAAAAGAAAGCGGCCTTTCGGGTAAAGCTCGACGAATTTACTTTCACTGGTTAAAATTAACCGAGTATTTGCGTCATAAAATACATCAACTAGATGTATAAAAAGTCGAGCATGATTATCATCATGTTCCTCAATAGGGTTGACGTTACTGATTAAAACAGTAGAAAAGTGTTTTGCAATGGCTAAATAGTCGCTTTGACTACGAGGTATTGCGCAGATTGAAGTAAAATCAAACCAAATAGTATCATCTGTATGGCCTTTATGTGAAAGAAGTCGCCCATGAATAGACAATGGTTGATCGAAAATTGTTTTCCTTTGTGTCAGTATATTAAAAAGTTGCTGAACATGAGAAGCAGCCATTACCAACACAGGATTATGTGAAGAATTATTCTCTTCAATAGTTTGCTGTACTCGAAAGTCGTGGGGAGTGTCTAAGTGAAAGATAGTGAGATGTTGTTTTAGTTGTTGAATAGCGGGTAAAAATAGTTCGCGTTGTAAACCTTTTTGATATAAAGCATCCGGTGCTGTATTTGCGGTTGTGACTAAGATAATATCGTGTTGGAATAGGGCGTGTAAGAGTTGCGAAAGCAACATAGCATCCCCTATTTCATGGACAAGAAACTCATCTAAACAAATTACTTTTGCTGTACGTGCAATATTTGCAGCAATCTGATGTAATGGATTTTTTTGTCCTTGTAGTTCTGATAATCTAGCATGAATTTCATGCATAAATTGGTAGAAATGCATGCGTATCTTAGGGATAGGAAGTTGTTTATAAAACAAATCCATCAAATAGGTTTTGCCCCTTCCTACTTCACCCCATAAATAAAGTCCTTTGTGGACTTTATTATTTTTTATCCACCGCCATTTTTTTATTGTTAGGCATTCATCATAAACTTGTTGAAGTTGTTGCATTGCTATTTCTTGACTAGGATCCCAGGATAAAGTTTTTTCCTGGAGTTTTTGGTAATAGCATTCTAGAGGTGTCATTAGTAATTATTGTTTAATACGGTTATTAATTGTTCGCGAAGTTCAATAAGATGGCCATGAAAAAAATGAGAAGCATTTTTTATTCGGATTAAGGTGGGTGGATTTTCTAAACTGTTTATCCATGAAAATACATCTTGCGACGAAACGATTTCATCTTTATCACCTTGAATAACTAACCAGGGACAAGAGAAGGGCGGAAGTGGTTTAAAGGGGAAATTTTCTAGCGGCGGAGCGACGCATATAAGCTGTTTTACAGGCCACTCTTTAGCGCCCCGCGCCGCTATATAGGCACCAAAGGAAAAGCCTGCTAACCAGACTGCCTGTTGCGGACAGGCATTTTCTAGCCAGCGAAGTATGGCTAATAAATCATTGGTTTCCCCAATCCCCTGATCATATTCGCCTTCGCTTTTCCCTACGCCGCGAAAATTAAATCGCACAGTGCTAAGACCCATGCTGTGGAAGCTTCGTGCTAAAGTGGTGACAACCTTATTGTGAAGGGTTCCTTCAAATAAAGGATGTGGATGGCAAATAATGGCAGTAATTGGAGGGGTTCGAGGGGTTTCAGGGTCAGGGTACGTTGTTAAGACTTCCAGTTGACCGGCAGGGCCTTCTAGGAAAAAGCTTGCTTGTCGGTCAATAGGAAAAGTTATGGGGTTTATCATGTTATAATCTATGCAACAATAGCGGGTAATTGCTCTATTTCTAATTTAAAAGCTCTATCATTCTTATGCAAGCATTAAGTATCAAAGGTCTCACTAAAATTTATAATAATGGCGTAGTTGCGCTGAAGGGGATTGATTTAAGTGTTAACCAAGGTGATTTTTTTGCACTATTAGGACCTAATGGTGCAGGCAAGTCGACAACAATAGGTATTATCGCTTCTCTTATCAATAAGTCAGGAGGAGAAGTAAAAGTATTTGGTCATAGCCTAGATACCGCGTTAGAAGCAGCAAAAGCTTGTATTGGTTTGGTGCCACAGGAGCTTAATTTTAGTATTTTTGAGAAAGTGATAGATGTTATTGTCTATCAAGCGGGTTACTACGGCGTTCCTCCTAAGCTAGCAAAACAACGTGCTGAAACCTATCTTAAAAAACTTGATCTATGGGATAAGCGTGACCAAGTTTCTATGCGGCTTTCAGGTGGAATGAAACGACGTTTAATGATCGCGAGAGCCTTGGTGCATGAGCCTAAATTGTTGATTTTAGATGAGCCCACAGCCGGTGTAGACATTGAAATACGTCGATCGATGTGGGAGTTCTTACAGACTATTAATCACCAAGGAACTACTATTATTCTCACCACTCATTATTTAGAAGAAGCTGAATATCTCTGTAAAAATATTGCTATTATTGATAAGGGAAGCATTATTGAAAATACGAGTATGAAGAATTTGCTGGCTACCTTAAATATGGAAACCTTTGTTTTTGATTTGAAAGTACCTTTAAAAACGCTTCCGAAAGAAGTTTCGCCGTTTGCTATGCGTTTATTGGATAATAGAACTTTAGAAGTCGATGTAGCGAAAGAACAATCACTGAATAATTTATTTGGTTTTTTAGAAGGACATCATATAGAGGTGACCAGTTTACGTAATAAAGCAAATCGTCTTGAAGAGTTATTTTTGAATTTAATTGCAGCGAATAAGAAAGAGTAAATCATTTTTGGAGAGTTAAAAAACGTATGTGCGCAAAGCTTTATTGGGTAGCTTTTATCACTTTATTACGAAAAGAAATCAAACGTTTTTTACGTATTTGGGTGCAAACACTCTTACCTCCTTTGGTTACGATGACACTCTACTTTTTAATTTTTGGTGGATTGATTGGTCAACGATTAGGTAGTATCGAAGGCTTTAGTTATATGCAGTATATTGCCCCTGGTCTTATTATGATGTCGGTTATTACGGCTGCCTATACTAATGTGGTTACTTCTTTTTTTGGAATGCGGTTTCAGCGTAGTATCGAAGAGCTTCTAGTCGCGCCATTACCGAATTTTTTACTATTGTCTGGATTTGTTGCCGGTGGTGTAGCGCGTGGTTTACTCGTAGGGTTATTGGTGACAGTACTTGCTTTATTCTTTACACATTTACAAGTACATAATATTTTTGTTTTGTTAGCGATTGTCCCTATGACGACAATTTTATTTTCTCTCGCTGGATTTACCAATGCCTTATTTGCGAAAACATTTGATGATGTTTCTTTAGTCCCTACTTTTGTTTTAACACCATTGACTTATTTAGGTGGCGTTTTTTATTCTATTCATTTATTGCCTTCTTTTTGGCAGTATTTATCGCTTTTTAATCCTATTTTATATATTGTCAATGCATTTCGATATGGATTATTGGGCGTGACCGATATTCCCGTTTTACAAGCCTTAGTTATTATCTTTTTTTGTTGCCTTGCTTTGTTTTTCCTTAATCTCTATTTACTGAATAGGGGGAAAGGTATTCGTACGTGATAAAAAATACGGCAGAAAAAGTGGTGCTATTGATTAATTTAGGTACGCCGAGCGAAGCTACGCCAAGCGCTGTGCGTAAATATCTGGCAGAATTTCTCAGTGATCCACGAGTGGTTGAACTACCAGCTTGGCTATGGAAACCTTTTTTAAACGCTATTGTATTGCCTATTCGTTCTAAGCGTTCTGCAAAACTTTATCAATCGATTTGGATGGATGAAGGCTCTCCATTATTGGTTTACTCGAAAAAATTAGCTGAAAAAGTCCAAGAAAAATTAGGTGATTCTTATCAGGTTGTTTTAGCGATGCGCTATGGGCAACCTTCGATTCAAGCCATTTTAAAAAATGTATTACTTAAAAGTACTATTCGATCGCTAATTTTGCTGCCACTTTACCCTCAGTATTCTGCTGCTACTACTGCAAGTTGTTTTGATGTTGTTAGTAAGTTATTTGAAAAAAAGCGTTTTATCCCTTCTTTACGCTTTATCTCATCCTATTTTGATTATGGCTTGTATATTACGGCATGGGCAGAAAAAATTCGCGAGTACTGGCTAACACAGGATACTCAAACCTACTTGTTATTTTCATTTCATGGTTTACCCCAACGCAGTATTAAATTAGGTGATCCCTATGAACAACAGTGTTATTCCACAGTGAACTTGCTCGCTAAAGAATTAAATTTATCAACGGAACAGTATGGTATTGTATTTCAATCACGTTTCGGAAAAGCGCAATGGTTAAAGCCTTATTGTGATGTTGTACTACAAAAACTTCCCAAGAAAGGGATAAAACGAGTGGTTGTAGTTTGTCCTGGCTTTGCAGTTGATTGTTTGGAAACCCTAGAAGAAATATCGGAGCGTTACCATTCGTTATTTTTAAAAGCGGGGGGTGAAAGTTTTCATTATATTTCAGCCTTAAATGATTCCAACGCACACAGCGAACTACTTAGCCATTTGATTCAAGAAGCTAGCTTAATCTAATTAAACTATTAGTTTTTCTAGTATTAAATGAGTTTCAGTAATTTAATGAGTGAAACTATAGTTCCTATTCCCACAAGAAAAGTGCCCATAAACCATTTAATTATTTCATATTTAAAGATGGCTAGTCCTTCTCTAAGATTAGCCATTTCATTTCTGAGGCTATTTCCCATCTCAACCATGTCTTGTCTAAGTTTAGAATTATCTTCTTTAAGATTAGTTCCCATGGAAGTCATATCTTGTCTGATACCGGATTCCATGGATACCATGTCTTTTCTGATACCAGTCTCCATGGAAGTCATAGCTTGTCTGATACCGGATTCCATGGATGCCATGTCTTGTCTGATACCAGACTCCATGGAGGTCATAGCTTGTCTGATACCGGATTCCATGGATGCCATGTCTTGTCTGATACCGGATCCCATGGAAGTCATATCCTGTCTGATACCGGACTCCATCACAGTCATATCTTTTTTATGATGAGACTCTATGAGTAATACACCTTGTGCCAAATCCGATATCTCTTGCTTTAAGTTGCGTTCGAGAAAGTTTAAATCTTGTTTTGTACACACCGTATTTTCTAACATTTCTGATAATAATTTAACTTGTGTTTTTGCTTGTAGGGAAGGGACACCTACTTTTTCAAGTTCAGTAACATAGGATAATGTATCAAATAATTTCACTTGAGCTGCCGCTTTATTATTCTCCTTTTTTGCGACGACTAGCCTTTTTAGAATTAACTATACATATAGTATATGATAGATAATTATCAATTACAGTAGCATAACTGCAGAAGTGTTATGAAAAATTTTGAAAATTGAATAATCCAATACTGGAAAATAGCTTATGAAAAATCATGAAACCATTTATCGCCATACTTTGCGCCAGCTGTCGGATCGAATTGTCGCTGCACAGCAACCTATACGTATTTTAGATAGCATTAAATGGGGTATGGATGTACAAAATAATTTTTTTGCTAACAAATGTAAGGAATTACCAGCGGTAAATGCGGAGTACTATCAAAAAAATAATTTACTATTTGATTTTGAAAAAAAACAAGAAGAATTTCAACATTTGGAACGCGATATTAGTCGGGAAGTAGGTCAATTTAGCTCTGTCGGGAGTATTATGCTACGAATGTGTAGAGAATACCGTGATGTATTGCGTTTATTACAAGCGCGTGGTAAGGCAGAGTTTAGTTCAATTTCTCAGGAGCTTTATGGTAGTGCGGATGATGCTTTTTATGTCAATGCGCCGCGCTTAAAAGAGTTAGCACAAATTGTTTCCGCTGCCCTCAATAACATTAAAGATAAAACGGAAAATGCACTTGATATAAAAAAATATAGTAGTGAGCAAGCGGAAGAACTATTGAATCAACGTTTATCTAATTATTTTGTCGGTTCAAAGAAAACAAAACGTTGGGTAAAAGTGAGTGATGGAATTGTGGCTGATGCAGCAGCAGGCTCTGAATGGATAAAAATACGTAAGAATGCACGTTTTAGCGAGCGTGATTTGAAAATTTTAGAAGTCCATGAAGGATGGGTGCATATGGGGACTACACTTAATGGTTTGCAACAACCCATTTGTACTTTCTTAAGTAAAGGGCCACCTTCAGCGACTATTACGCAAGAAGGGCTTGCAATCATTATGGAGATTTTTCACTTTGTATCATCGCCATTGCGTATTAAGAAATTGACGGATAGAGTAACAGGGATAGCGATGGCTGAAGAAGGTGCCGATTTTCTAGAGGTTTTTAATTTTTTTCTATCACAACAGCATACGGAAGAAGATAGCTATAAAAGTTCTGTACGTATTTTTCGGGGTAGTTTGCCAAATAAAGGCCCATTCACTAAGGATTTGGTCTACAGTAAAGGCTTTATTTTAATTTATAATTATCTGCGTTTAGCGGTTCAAGAAGGCTTAGTGGATAGAATTCCTTTATTGTTTATAGGAAAAACAAGCCTTGAAGATCAACGTTTATTATCACATTTACTCGAAGAAGGGCTGATTGTAGCACCACACTATGTTCCTCACCAGTTTAGAGATTTAGCCGCTTTAAGTTGTTGGATGTGTTATTCACTTTTTTTAAATAAACTGAACCTTGAAAAGATCGCCATTGATTATCGTAATATTCTCGAAGGGTAATTTTTATCGAAAAAAATTAAAAATAGCGATGTTTTATTTAAATCCGCGGTAAACCGCGGATTTTTTTAGAGATACTTTACTAAAGTTTATTTGTATTTTAGAGAATTGCTCTGCTAGCGTAAAAAATTATTCTGTAGCAATGTTACTGCAGGTAAAGATTGCCGATGGCTAACTTGTCTAAAGAGTTGGGTCGGCGAGTTTTTTTGGTTACAGCCCGCTTCTTTTTTATCATAGTTAGTAAAAACACCTTGTATCGTTGCATTAAGTTGCTGAGCTATTTGAACAACAAATTCCAGTTTGGTAGGCAAAGAGGCATTACGCAATGTTTCATCATCTTGGCTTAGGAGGAGTGCATTATCCTGGTTATAGCCTTTGATTCGATTTAGATTTCGTATGGTTTCTTCCTGTAATGTCCTTTTTAAGAAATTAAATGCGCCATGTAATGGTGTAACAGATTCATCTTTTAGCATGTCGTAGGCCGTTTCAAAAAGTTTACAGGCATCTCGATGTTTATTTTCATTAAGGCAAAGTTGCATGCTTATTAATTTAGCTTGTTCATTTATTATGCCCTCTCTTTTTTCTTTCATCATTTTAACATTAGCTGTTAAAGAAGGATCATTATTACGTTCATTTGCCTTGCTTATATTTAAAATACTTTCAGTATAATCCTCAGCAATGTAACCTAAAACAATAATTAGCGTGTTGAAGCTATCTTTCAAAGCTGTAAATTGTATTGGTTCGATGAAATAGCAGAATTTAGTAGGGTCTGGAAGTGATGAAGAATCCGATCCTGAGCTCGAACCGTTGGAGTTTCTTGGTGTGGTATTGCTGCTAAAATTTGATAAAGAGCTTGATGGGTTATCACTGGGTGCTAATTCGATGCTACGGTTGGTATTATTTTTTTTGCTATCGGCAGGGTTAAAAAAAGAAATAAAACTGTGTACTAATGTTTTAGGAATAGCCGCACCTAAGAAACTACCGGCGACAAGTAATAAACCTTCTTGAATATTTTCTAATGCTTTTTCTAAGCCATCTTCTACGTTGACAACCATGCCTATAACAGCTAGCAGAGGTAATAAATTCATAGCAAACCTTAGTATAGAATCTTTACTTAATCTGGTTTGAGAATAATAAGTGGTGCCTTGTAAAAGAACATTTAAGAGAAAAATAGTGGTTGTACTGGTTATTTTCTGTGAAATAGTTAGTGGATCACTATTTATATCATTTAAATCATCTAAGATCATGCTATAGAAAAGGGGGAGCGTTGCTTTGGCAAATGACGTTGTGAGCGTAAGCACAAATCTAATACGGTTAAGCGTTAATTCAGGGCAGCCTTTTCTAATCGCTATATGCAATAAAATATCAGCAGGTAATTCTAGACAACCCACAATAGTTCCAGCTTCAATTGCAGCAGGGAATTTAGAAGTTAAGAGAGGGCTTACAAGCGTTTTTGTAAACGGAATTGCCTCTGGTGGATAATAGACAGTTGCATTTCCAGTCGTTATGTTTTCTGTAGAATAACTTATTGGTGTTATAGATGGTAGAGTTGTTATATTTTTCGTTGCTATAGAAAGATCTGTAGTTGAGACCTGTATCGGAGGAAGATCACTTGTTATATTTAAAGCTTGAAGAGCGGAATCAAGCCCAGTTTTTACTTGATTTGTGCAGTCTTTACTTTTGTCGCATGCGGTTATAAGGGTTGAAATTGCTTGGAATAAATTTTTTCGATGGGCCTCATACGCATCCGGATAAAGAATTGCTTTATTAATTAACCCAATAAATTTGATAATTAAAGCATTTTTTGCTGAAGAATTGATATTAGAAGCCATTATTTTTTGTACGATTTCTGCAAGTTGTGGCGTATATATTTCATAGCCAGTAACTACATCAAAAAGCTCGAGGTAATTTGAAAAAATTTCTGTTGTAGCGACATCAAATTTTGTAAACGAGTAAATTTTATTTGCAATACTAGGTAATAAATTTTTTAAATATTCGGACATATCGATCGTTTGCTTACTTATATTGTGATGACAAAAGAGGAAAAAATCTACGGTAGGTTTAAATAAATTAATGGCGATAGGTTTATCTGGATATGAAAGAGATTCTTGTATATCTTTCAGCACAGTCAAAATATCATTTTTTTTTAGCGTACTCCAAGTAGAGGGATTTTTCAAAACAAGGTACATATCTGTTGTATGGGGCATTCTTAAACTTCCTTAAAAATTAAATATTATTTCAAGATATAGATTATCTTAAAGGGATTTAATCCTATGAGTAAAAACTTAAGGAATTATTAAGGAATGCCTTTTGATTTTTAAAATGAATAAGATGTAATTTTTATAGAGACTTTTTCTATAAAAAATTAAAAAATAGCGATGCTTTATTTAAATCCGCGGTAAACCGCGGATTTATCTAGATTTACTTTATTAATAAATTTATTTAGATTTTTATAGTGGTGTGGCGTAAAAGATCCTGCAGCTCATCGGATGTTGCAGCGGGTAAAGTTTGCCGACGGTTATTAGCCTGTTTAAAAAGTTGGGTCGGCGAGTTTTTTTGGTTACAGCCCGCTTCTTTTTTATCATAGTTAGTAAAAACACCTTGTATCGTTGCATTAAGTTGCTGAGCTATTTGAACAACAAATTCCAGTTTGGTAGGCAAAGAGGCATTACGCAATGTTTCATCATCTTGGCTTAGGAGGAGTGCATTATCCTGGTTATAGCCTTTGATTCGATTTAGATTTCGTATGGTTTCTTCCGGTAATGTCCTTTTTAAGAGAATAAATACGCCCTGTAATTGTTTAACAGATTCATCTTTTAGCATGTCGTAGGCAGTTTCAAAAAGTTTACAGGCATCTGTATGTTTATCTTCATTAAGACAATGTTGCATGCTCATTAATTTACTTTGCTCTTTTATTATGCCCTCTCTTTTTTCTTTCATTATATTAATGTTAGTTGTTAAAGAAGGGTCATTGTTACGTTCATTTGCCTTGCTTATATTTAAAATACTTTCAGCATAATCTTCAGCAATGTAACCTAAAACAACAATTAGCGTGTTGAAGCTATCTTTCAACGTTTTAAATTGTGTTGGTTCTATAAAATAGCAAAATTTAGTAGGATCAGGAAGTGATGAAGAGTCTGATCCCGAGCTAGAGCTGTTGGAGTTTCTTGGCGTGACATTGTTGCTAGAACTTGATGCAGAGGAAGTACTTATTAACTCTATATCCTCTTTAGTTGTTTCCTTGGGTGTGAAAAAAAGTGTTTTCATTTTTTGCATAAGCATATTAGTACCAACCGTGCCTACCATTCCTCCAGTAGCAGTAACACCGTAAATGGCGAGTCCTTGTTTTATATCAGAACTGCCAAGAAGACCTAAGAAGACGATCAAAGGCTTTATAATGCTTATAATTTTTTTGAGATTAGAGTCTTCTCGGAGTAAATAAGAAGTTGCAAAAAGGGCTTCTAGAGAAAAGCAGAGTGCGGTACTCATTATTAATTGGGAAGCAATTTTTGGATCTTCTTCATTCTCAAGGTGTTGTAAGGTATTAGAAGCATAAGCTATCAGCAATGGGACGCTGGCAGTTGTAACGCTATTTACTAATAGAAAAAGTGCCTTAATACTATTAATTGCTAAGTTAGAACAGCCTCTTGACTCGGCTGCTTTCACACAAACATCGTGCATGGTTTTCACAATAACGTCTTTTACTCCCATAGCGACTCCAACAACTGCTCCCGCTTGTAATTTTGTGGGTAAGCTGACGTGTTCAGTGGGAGCGGATGGTGGAGAGAGGCTGTCGTCTAAAGTTGTTTGGTTGTTTTCTAAGGTTGTTAATTCTGTGGTGTAAGAAGATGGGTTGGTAGCTTCACTAGGGATGAATGAGCTATTAGTAGTGCTAGTAGTAGTATCGATAGTAGTAGTACTGGAAATTGTTGTTGTATTACTAGAATCTATAAAAAAATCGCAATCAGGCAGTTTAAATAGTTCTGCACATTTTGCATCAATAAAACTATGATTATTTCCTGCAAATGCATGTCTAGAAAATTCATAGCCTATTTCCTTTATTTGCTTAACTGTTAACCGGTTAGAATCAGAAGCATGTTTCATTAGCGCTACAGTATTATTTGATATCTCTGTAAAAGTATATTGTTTGGCAGCAAGCTTATGCGCCATAGTCCCAAATATACTAAAAATTTGAATTAAGCTTGCGCTATGTCTGCATTGGTCCGCGCTGAGACAATCTCCGCCTAATTTATTCAGTGTGCGTAACATGTCCATATAGCACGAGGTTAAAAAAATATCACTACCAGCGAGAGACTGTCCCGCGATAAGATAGGGTTTTAGGAAATTATGCGAATAATGTTGTGAGTCACTAGGTATTGTTTTTAATATCTTTCCTAAGCGTTGGCCTAATACTCCAAAGATGGCATTTATATCGTATATTAAAGTATATAGATTGCGTTGTTTAGCTATTATAGAAAAGAGATAAGTTAACTTTGTAGTTTCTAGGAGTGAGTTATCATCAAACGCCCTAGTTCTCATTAAACCATTGTAATTTAAAAGACAAAGAGCCGCTAAATCATTTCTTCCTAATATAGTAGTCATGAATATAGTGCTTGTATATATATTTAAAAAGTCAATTAAATTTACAAACTGTGTAGAACTTAAATTTGTAATCTCTTTACCGTTAGTGGCGAGTATTTTTTTAAAGTTATCATGTGTGTAATCTATTGGCCATCGTGCCTTTCCAGATTTAATAATGTCAATTATTGAGGTATTTTCTTGAGGAATAGCTGGCATTGTTACTACCTTATTATAAAAATTAAATTTATTATTGTTTTTTTTGATTTTTACAAATCAGTTAAGTTTATAAAAATATGATTTTTTATATGATTCTTTATAAGCGAACTTGATCGTAAATCTGTAACCTTAAGGAAATATTAAAAATAAATAAAAAAAATAATATTATAGAAAGGATATATAAATAATATTATATCTTTTTTGATTTAGATATCTTGGCTAAAGCACTTATATAATTAGGGTAAAAATTCTAACAATTAATTTTTTCCCTGATGAGTAAAGTAGAAAACTTTTATTTTTAAAAATATTGTTTGACTGATTTAATGATTAAATAAGGGTTGTTATTAAATATTTAATTTTATTTTTTATTTATTTCCTATTATTTTACTAACCATTCTTAATCTGTTTTAAATTCATAGTTAATGAATCCTTAATTTTAGCTGATTAATATAGCTCAGTTTTCTTTAATAATAAAAATACTGTGGAGCTTTTAGAATGGCTAAGCGATTTGCTAAATTAGCAAAAATGTTTGATACGGCGTTGAATGATTCATTTGTAGGTCAAACTATTCCTAGTTTTGATAAAATCGTTGTATTTTTAGAAAAAAATAAAAAAAAATCACATTTTTATGATGAGTTGTTGCAATTTTATTTTTATCTTCAAACTTTTAATGTAGAAAGTGAAGATGACAATAGACAAGTTAACTCTAGCCCTTTTGCTATTTCAGGTAAATCCACAGAGGAATATAGACAGCTACTGACAAAGGTAGAATCATTTTTATTTTCTAATACAGTGGTGCTTGAAGCATGGAAGCGTTTAGAAATGACAAATTTACGCTGTTCTAAACATGGAAACTTTACAGCATTAGATGCTCAAAAGGCGGCTTATCGACGTTCTTTGGATCTCAATAAACAACAAGCTTTACGTCTGTTTGAATCCACTAAAATCCATGTTTCGCACAGAGAGAATCTTGAAGAAAAAGGTTTTTTTACAGCATTTAGGGAAGCTAGCAACCATGTCAATGCTGAAAAGATTAAAACAGTCATTATCGATCCGGCTATGCAAACGGTTAAAAATACGGTTGCTAGCGTGAAATCAGTTTCTGCAAATGTGGTTAAACAGGGCTGGAACACTATTTGGGAGAGTGTTAACGACCCTGCTACGATGCTGAAAAATGTCGGAAATATTTTTAATGCAAAGACTATTCCAGTTGGTTTATTGTTTGCTGCAGGTTATCCCGCTGCGGCGATGAATCTTGCACAAAAGGATATAAAAAATAATCAAGTAAACACTCGTAAAAAAAGAAGTATTATCCGATCCCCTTATTTAGAAAGGATAATCAATGCGCCATCTTATAAGGATTGGCCTCGATATAATTCTTATCTTAACGAGATTATAAAAGCACTTGAAGATGAGTTGGTAGCGAGTCGAAACCGGCTATCTTATCCTATTAAAAGTAAAATTTTTTGGTTTTTAAGAAATTTTGATAAGCCATTTACGCAGGAACAGTCTAAAAAAATCTACCAAATAGTACAAAAAGTGCTTGCCCAAAAGGATAGTGAATTATTTGCGTTGAAAGAAAATGATCTGAGTATACTTGAAGATATATTAATTCTTGCGAAAACAACATTTCCGTACTCTGATAAAGATCACACAATCTTCACTTCATATATTGATGCGGCAAAAAATAACAAATCGTTAATTTATACGAAAAAAGCAGGAACATTTATTACGCAACTATTTGATACGTTTGAAACGTATCTCCCAAAATCAATGTCGCGTTCGGAGTTATTAGATTTACTTAAGCCAATACAATCTCTTATTGATACACATCTAGTATGGAATAAAAACGATCCCGTCGCTATGCTAGTGCAAGCCCTCAGTTTTTTGAAAAAAATAAGAAAAAAATATAAAGCGGATACAGAAGTTACTAACTTTATTGATGAATATGCAAAAGAAATCAGCGAAAAAGCAATTAAATTAATTCCAGCTAAATTTTTTGATTATCCTAAGTCTTTGATCAAAGAAGATATTGGCGCAGCTTATGTTAAAGGATTAGAAGTATCTGATCGTCGTTTATTTAAAGGGCTTTATGAAATACGTATGCCTAAAGATAGCTTGCCGTACTCGGAAACTAGGGGTGTGCGTGGTACGGGTAGATCGCCGAATTTCAATATAGAGATTAGTTATGATCAGCTTTCGGATGCAAAGAAAGTGGAAGCTTTTCAGATGGCAAGGGAAGCTTATCTGGAACTGGAAAGGCTCATGACATCACTGGATTTAAGTAGTGTAAGAAAAGGCCCTATTAACATCCAAATTAAATTATTTAATGAAAACAAACATTTTGAACGTGATGGGCATATGGTTTTTGACGTCGATAGTAGTGGCGGTGGTGTTTGTATTCCTGGCGAAGGTGATACGGTAGGTATTGCTTTTATTTACCAAACAGAGCAAGGGTTTCTGAATTTTAAGCATGAAGTTACCCACGCGCTTATGATGCATTTTTTCGGAAAAAACTATGGCTCCCTTGTTCCCGGTGCTTTTGTAGAAGGTATTGCCGATTTTATTGATAAGGGAAGCGTCAATCCCAATAAAATGAATGTGCTTCGTCGGATGTTTGAAAAAAATGAAATTAAACCTTTATCTGAGGTAGTGACCTTAAATGAAGGTGGTTCTATCGTTTATACCTGGGGCTATTTTTGGTTGAAGTACATGATTGAGGAAGGAGCTCAAGGAAAAATAGCAACTATTTTTAGTGCGATACAAAAACAAGATAAAGCGGAAGTTACACGTTTAATCGATGAGTATGGACGTATGGAAGCTAATCATTTTAAACGGTGGATAGTTAAGCTTAATCAAGATTATACACCAGCAGTTCCCACGCGACCTGCTCATGATAACTATATGCAAGATTTACAAAAAAGCCAGGAGTTATTGCAGTTTATTAAAAGAAATTCAGGTTTAAAATTTATCTTTAAAAATGACACGGTTTTTTTAATGGAAGAGGGAAAGCTATTTATTTATAGAGGGAAGGCAAGTAGGAAAGAAATTGCAAATAGTAGTGATTATCATTGGCTCATGGAAGCCTTAGTGATTGATGTCATTGAAACTAAACTAAAGCAACTTGGCCAACGAGAAAAAACGATTTATCAGGGGATAATTTCAAGTATGTTGGGTAGGGAGGAGGTAGATAGTTATCTCGACGCCTATACTGAAAAACAAATTGCTGATATTCAAAATGGTAATAGCATTTCATTACGCGAAGATTCAGAGGCTGCATCGGCGCTAGAAGATTTTATTTTACGAACGAATAAAAAGCTACACTGGACGCTAAATCATGCTTATCCTAGAGTTAGAAAAATTGATCATAGTTCGTTTGAAAAAATTCTGAAATTAGAAATAGAAGAGCGAGAAGCAAGAAAGTTTGCGGAAGAAAATGGATTTAACTTAGATAATCCAGCAGCGGAACAACCTTATAAGCCTGATTACTCCAATAAAAATACGAATAACGCTTCTGCTGAAAAATGGGCGAGTAAAAAAATAGAATTGCCTAGAGAAGTAATAGACTTAAAAAATGCGCTTGCTGCCAGAGATAAAGACAAAGCGGCCGATTTAATTTCAAAAATAGATTTTAGTAAATTTTATATCAATACTCAATTTAATGGGACTAAGAATACGCTCCTGCATTTGGCTATATTGGCTAATGATCCCCATGTCGTATGGAGGCTTGTGTATAGCGGTGCTTGTTTAACGATTAAAAATGCACAGGGCAAAGTGCCTTATGATCTGGTTACATCTGAAAATAAAGACAATATCGCTAACTTTATTAATAATGCATTGCAGCGCAGTGGAAGACAAGATAAAAGCAATACCTCTCCCGAAAAAAAACCTACAACAAAAAATTCATTCGATAGATCGACACAACTTCCTCCGCTATTTCCAACTAAGCCTATCGAATTTATCCCATCTGCTACGAATCCACCTCAGATAGAAGGAGAGCCTGGATCCGCTTTGCCTATGATAATAGGGGGAGGACTTGCATTAACAACTGTTTTGGGTTTAGGAGGTTTAGGCTACTATTTCTCCCGCAAAAGAAATAATCGTAGAAAAATGATTGCAAAATCGATAGTCGGGCGAGATTTTCCTCGTTACCCGCAGAATACGGCGCAAGCTGAAGAATTATTAGGTATTCAAGTTGATAATAATCCACGTGATAATCATTTCCCTATGCAATCCTTTTCTGTGGGAAGTTTATCTGAAAATTTTGAGCGGGGAAGGTTGGAAGCGTTTAATGAAGAATTTTCACCTTTGTTTCCGCAGTCTCCTGTAGATTCTGTTTCCTCTGAAGAGGATACTTATTTTCTTCCTCATCCTCCGGCAGAACTTCTTAGTCGACAACGTACCTCTTATTCCAGTGACAGTACATATAATAATGGGGATTCAGGGAGAGGTAGTAGTTTAGCTAGTCCTGCAATTAGTAGTAATTTAGAACGAGATATGTTTCTATTTCGATTAACGACTATCAACGCTAGTCTCAAAGTGCTGCAAAATAAACTACAAGCATTTCCCGAAAATATCCGGAGTTCAGTCGCATTTTCTAGAATGTTTACTGAGCCATTAACCAATATTTCGCACAAATTGGACGAGGCAATGTCTGCTCATTATGATCCTTTAATTTTCAGAACAAGTTTAGAAAGTTTTATAGCAGAAAATGATGAAAATAAGGACAATAGCTTAAAGACTATTGAACGTTATTTAAGTTTTCTAGAATCAAACAAAAGTAAAGGAGAATATAAAGCGCTCTTTAATGATTTTCGCGCTGAATTAATCATACAAATTAATTATCTTAATTTCTTAGCGAAAAAATGGTCTGAGGTATTATCTCCAGGTTTTCTTGTAACTGCGGAAAATGAAATAGCAAAAGCAGATTCTCGAATTTTGCTTACAAGAAAAACCATGTCTTTAGTCAGAGGCTATTTTTGTCAATTAGAAAGATTAACTTCTGAAGAGATGGAGTCGGAATTAAACCTTAATAATGTTCGTATTGCTTTACAAGCGCTAAAATCGATTTTCTTTCATGCAGATTTAGAAAATATTACGGATAAACCCTTTCCTAACGAATCATCACAATTTATAGCTCAATGCGCCCTGTGTGGTACTAATTTTGATCTGGCTGCTAAGCAGTTACTAACTTTAGGACAAGAAATATTAAATATTAATAATAAGGAGCTTAGAGGTAATTTTAGCAAAACACATCAGCTTTTTGAAAAGCTATGTCAGCAAAATAATTATTTTTTTACAAATAGGATCGACTTTACTAAAGGAAAACAAGAAGGATTAAAAGATGGTATTACCGTAGCACTAAAATTTAGTGCGCAAACAGCACATAGGCTTGAGGAGACAACAAGTAAGCCAAAAATATCTGCTAATAAGCCTACTAACCTTACTGCGGGCTTCAGAAATAGGCACGCCTTTCATAAGGTTAATGGTGAGAACCTAGATCCAGTTTACGAAAATAGTCCTTCTAACTCATTTCGGTAAAGATAGGTGAGGGTGCCTTTTTTGCGCGATAAAGATTTTCAAGGGGGAGAGTCGCGATTCTTCCCTTGAATGACAGACAGAACAGATTAATTAGTTAGTTTCTTTACTACAATGGATTTATCTATGATATAAGGAAAACCTAGTATTTATTAGGGTGCGTCGTCAATTGGCACGATAATGTGTTGAATGACGATACACCCTAGGTTTATCCGTTTTTTATGTTTTATGTACCCAAACTAGAGCTTCTAAGTGTTTATCAGCATTTGCTGGATATGTTCGGTCGCCAAGCCTGGTGGCCAGCAGATAGTCCTTTCGAAGTCATGTTAGGGGCTATTCTCACCCAAAATACCAATTGGTCTAATGTCAAAAAGGCTTTAGGAAATCTGGAACAAAAAATTACTTTAACACCTGAAGCGGTCTTATCGCTTCCGCAGAATGAATTAGAAGCATGTGTGAAACCGTCTGGTTATTTTCGCGTTAAAACGCAGCGGTTACAATTTTTTTGCCGGTGGTATCTCTCGCAAGGCAGCTATAATGGTTTACAAAAAATAAGTACTTCGGAACTGCGTACGCAGTTGTTGCGTGTGCATGGCATAGGACCTGAAACAGCGGATGATATTTTATTATATGCTTTCGAACGACCTGTATTTGTGATCGATACGTATACGCGGCGCTTGTTACAACGTTTACAGATTATAAAGGGAAATGAAGATTATGAAGTGTTACGTGCTCTGTTCGAAAGTAGTTTACCGAAGCGTGTAGATTTGTATAAACAATTTCACGCCTTAATTGTATTACATGGCAAACAGCTTTGTCGTAAAAGTAAACCGAATTGTGAAATATGTAAATTGATAAAATGCTCTTCTAGAACACTTATATAATCTACTAAAAAACGAAGATTAGGAGAGTGCTCTATTCTGCTTCTTCATATGACTCATGCATTTTTAAATGATTTTCATCAGCAAATTTCATAATACATTCAAATACATCAGGATTAGTTTCTTTAAGCCGGGGATCTAATATAAGACATTTTGCACTGCTTTCATTGTCTACGCTAGGGCGAAGCTGAGGAGAATAAGCAATGCGTCGATTATTAAAACTTGCTAAACAACCACACATTCGTTCCGCCCAATCACTGGGACGAAACTTTTCGCCGCTTTCTGTAATCCCTTCGATAACGATGCGTTTTTCTTTTGTGTTTTTCGATGTTGTATTTTCTAACATAGCTATATAATTCTTATAAATTTTGTTTATATTACAGTAATAATTTGTGGTTAACTAGGAGTCTATGGATGACAAATTATTATCAGTATAGAGCATATAGCCGCGCTGCGCTTTACTACGAGTTTCTAAGGTGAGCGGTATTGTTTCTTTAAGGCGTTCTGCTATTTTATTCAGTTGATTTTCATCGCCCTGTTTTAGCTCTAACTCTATTTCATAAAGGGGAGTTTTACGCAGTGCAGTATTTACACTGCCTTCATCGAGAACAAGTTCAATGTATGTGTTTTCTATCTGTAAATCCCATGCTGTTCGTTTAATGTCGGTATGAAATAACTCAATTAATGACTGATTTCCAATAACGGAAGCGATTTTTTCAGAGACGGCTTTGTCAGCAAAAGCATGGATGTTT
Organism: Pseudomonadota bacterium; assembly: GCA_040390025.1. Lineage (GTDB taxonomy): Bacteria > Pseudomonadota > Gammaproteobacteria > Diplorickettsiales > Diplorickettsiaceae > JAVHYG01. The sequence continues at coordinate 34,863 of JAZJZD010000017.1, forward strand.
GGCAATGTACCTTGTATGGGTTGATCCCATTCATGTCGGTGGTGCAGATCGCCTATTTTTTTACCTGCTGTTTTTAAGGTTTGTATTGTACGACCTTCCGCTTCTCGAGTACGGAGCGAAAGCCCTTGATGCCATAAATGTAAATCAGAGGTATCAAAATATCGACTGACTAATTTTTCAGAGACAGGGGTAGGATTAGATTTAATTAAAAGGGGGTGGCGGTAAAGAAGTGTTGTATCTGCAGGATCAATGCTTAATTTTAGTTCAATTTCAAGAAACATAAAAAAACCTTACTATTCAGTTTTTATTTTGGTGTCGCGTCGGTGAAATAAATCTTCATATGCCTCAATTTCTTTTTGTTGGGATGCTGATTTCTGAGGATTTTTTTGATCAAAATGGTATAAAAAATTGTCAGTTTCACTGATATATTTTTTGTTAGATTTGAAACAGTCCGTAATTGACATTAGCTTGCACTCTCGATAGCGGTACGTAGTTCTTTGATAGCCTTTTGTTCAAGTTGACGTACTCGTTCTGCAGATACTTCATAACGGTTTGCTAATTCTTGTAACGTGGCTTTGGGCTCTGCTAACCAACGTTCCCTAATAATAGTTTGGGAACGCGCATCTAATTGAGCAAGGGCATGATGTAAATTGATTTGGCTGGATTCTGCAGAGTCGCTGGCTTCTAGTAAGCGGGCTGGATCATATCGTGTATCTTCAAAATGGGTGTCGGGTAACGGATGGTTGAATTTAGAATCAGCGTTGTCATCAGCGCCGATATCTAAACTCATATCGTGCGAGGCTAAACGTGCTTCCATTTCACGTACTGTTTCTGGTTTTACGCCGAGGTCTTGGGCAACGGCTTCAACTTCTTTGTGGTTAAACCAACCTAACCGTGACTTCATTTTGCGTAGATTAAAAAAGAGTTTACGTTGTGCCTTAGTAGTTGCGATTTTAACGATACGCCAATTCTTTAATATAAACTCTTGGATTTCCGCTTTAATCCAATGGACAGCGAAGGAAATAAGCCGAACGCCCACTTTTGGGTCGAAACGTTTGACGGCTTTCATCAGCCCGATATTACCTTCTTGGATAAGATCAGCTAGCGCAAGTCCATAACCCATATAGGTTTGGGCTATGTGAACGACAAAGCGTAGATTAGCAATGACTAACTTTTTCGCCGCAGTAAGGTCATGATCGTTATAATAACGTTGGGCTAATTCGAGTTCTTCTTGGGCTGTTAAAACAGGAATTTGCCTCAGCCGCGCAAGATAAGCATCCGTACTCGTTGTGGGGAGTGAGGTGTAAAACGTTTGTAAGTGCGTATTATTCATAGGGCCTCCGTCTCGCCTTTCGAATTGTTTTTTGCCGTTCACTTGTCGTACAATGTGCTAGAGTATAACGCAATCGATTTTCTATTTCATCTGTTTATGGCCCTAAATATGCAGGATAGCAATGTATCTGAACTGGCCTTTTCTAATAAGCGCCGTATAAGTACAAAGGTGAAGGTTGGATCGGTAGTTCTCGGCGGCGGTGCCCCTGTCGCTGTTCAATCGATGACGAATACGGATACGGAAAATAGCGAGGCTACGTCGCAGCAGATTATTGAGTTAGCTAAAGCAGGTTCCGAACTGGTTAGAATTACCGTTAATACGGAAAAAGCGGCACAGCAGGTGCCTTTCATCCGTGACCAGGTCCGCCAAGCGGGCTACCTAGTGCCGATTGTCGGGGATTTTCATTACAATGGCCATCGCTTGTTGCGAGATTATCCAGCCTGTGCGGAAGCTTTGGACAAGTATCGTATCAATCCAGGTAATGTAGGTTATGGCGAAAAACGCGATATCCAGTTTACTGAAATGGTTGAAATTGCACTCAAATTTAACAAACCCATACGTATTGGTGTGAATTGGGGGAGTTTAGATCAAGATCTAAGTGCTAGAGAGATGGATAAAAATGCCAAGCTAGCACATCCTTTATCTGCCACTGAGGTACTTAGAGAAACGCTTGTGTTGTCGGCTTTAACGAGTGCCGAGTTGGCGAGAAAGATAGGTTTGCCCGCGGATCAGATCGTTTTATCGTGTAAAGTGAGTAGGTCTCAGGATCTGATTGCCATTCATCGCAATCTTGCGCGCCGATGTAACTATGCCATCCATTTAGGGCTAACTGAGGCGGGTATGGGTTCTAAGGGAATTGTCGCAACAACGGCGGCTTTAGCAATTTTATTGCAAGAAGGAATTGGTGACACTATCAGGGCGTCTTTAACACCCGAACCGGGTGGCGATCGGACGCTAGAAGTTACTGTTTGCCAGCAGATATTACAATCGATGGGTTTTCGTGCTTTTACGCCTTCCGTTTCTGCTTGTCCGGGTTGTGGCCGTACTACGAGCTCCTATTTTCAACAACTAGCCAATGAAATTGAAATTTTTATTAAAGTACGTATGCCCATATGGCGCCAGAGATATAAAGGGGTAGAGAACCTTTCGCTTGCTGTAATGGGATGTATTGTGAATGGCCCGGGTGAGAGTAAACATGCCAATATAGGAATTAGTTTGCCGGGTACAGGCGAACATCCTATTGCACCGGTGTTTATAGATGGTAAAAAAGCCGCCACGCTACGCGGTGAGCATATTGCTACAGAGTTTCAGGGAATTGTAGAAAACTATGTAGCAACACACTATGAGAAATTAGTCACTGATAAAAACAAGAGGATTTGTGAAACAGTATGAAGAATATTAAGAGACGTTTTATTTTTTGTTTTTCTGTTGGTTTATTCAGTTTAGCTTTCCACCTCGCTAACGCAGCAACACCTGGAGATAATCCATCCTACCAGCGGTTAGAAAAAATTTTACCGTTTTATCAAGCAGCTATTGAACATCCTTGGCCTTACTTAAATATCTCTGAAAGCTTAAGTGTGGGTATGCAAGAACCCGCTGTGTTGGTATTACGCCAACGTTTATGTGCGACACATGATTTATCTGCATCCGCTTGTGAGTTGCGTTTGAATGAGATGCGTTTTGATAAAGAACTCGAAGAGGCGGTCGCGTTATTCCAAGAGCGCCATGGTTTGCTGGCTGATGGTGTGGTTGGCAAAAAAACCTGTACTGCATTAAATGCTTCTCCTGAACATCGTGTCCATCAACTGCAACTTAATTTACAGCGCTGGTCACGTTTAATCGGCTTAGCGGAACCGGCTTATATTTGGATTAATGTGCCCGATCATTACCTGCGTTTGATAAAGAATCATCATATTATTTTTATTTCGCGGGTTATTGTCGGTAAACCTTCGCGACAAACGCCAGAAATTAATTCTAAAGTGACGCGCATTATATTAAATCCGTATTGGACTGTTCCGCCGGGTATTGCACGTAATGATGTAATTCCTCAAATTATAAAAAATAAAAATTATTTATCACAACATCGTATGCGAGTTTTTGCTGTGGGCAAGCTTAATAAAGAGCTTGACCCAAATGAAGTAGACTGGTTAGCAGTAAAACAAAATCCTTCTCGTGTTATTTTACGCCAAGATCCAGGACCGCATAATGCACTAGGGCAGATTAAATTTGAATTTTCTAATCCCTATTTAGTTTATTTACACGATACGCCAGCAAAGGGTTTGTTTAATGCCGAGAAGCGTTTATTTAGTTCAGGCTGTGTCCGTATGGAAGATCCATTTGACTTATTAGAAGCATTAGCTGAGTTTGATCCTTCGATCAAACAAGCGGAAGCGCAGATAGAGACAACACTTGAATCGGGAAAAACCGTAACGCTTCGCTTAAAACAACCTGTTCCTATTCACTTGACATATATCACGGCTTGGGCAGATAAGGCAGGTGTGGTTCATTTTTGGGATGATGTTTATGGTCGCGATCCAGTCTTGGCTAGTAATAAGAAAAAGTTAGAAAGTGATTTGCCGGCACCCATCTGAGAAGCCTAACGCATCAATAAGGCAGCAGCCACTTTGCGTCCTTCTGCCATCAAGACCATATAAGTACGACAAGCCGCCGCTGTCGTCATGACTTCTATGCCAATTTTTTTTGTGTAAAAATCTGTTAAAAGTGCAGGGATAGGAAAAGAAAAATGTGGTCCGGTGCCGAGTAAAACAATAGTCGGTTCTAGATCAAAAAGTGGTAGGAAATGAGCGGCGTCGAGCTCAGCTAAGGATTGCGGTGCCCAGGGATTGATGAGTTTATTGGGCGTGACGATAAGACTATGATCAATTTTTTCATCGTTGACTTGAATAAAACCAACATCGTATGCACGAATATGATATTGGCCTTCGCCGGTATCTAGATTTAATTCCATAAACTTATCAGAGTTGAGCTATTTATGCAGATTGTATACTACCCGCAAAAGAAAATACGATTTTGCGTTGCTTGCCTAAAAATCCAATTGCTGTGAGTATACACTTATAAAAATAGTGTTGCCCTGTTCTAATCTGATTTTAGAAAGCCCCATTAAAATTTACGGTACTATCTCCTGGTTTTTTGATGAAAAAAATACGTATACATCGTTCAACGAGTGGTTTTCCGCTTCTGCCAGAATTACATCCTGTTTTAGCTAGAGTTTATGCGGCAAGAGCTATCCAGTCTTCTGAGGATCTAGATTATGGACTAACTCGTTTGTTACATTATCAAACTTTAAAAGGGATTGAAGAGGCTGCTGCTGTTGTGGCCACAGCATTAGTACAACAGCAACGACTTCTTATCATTGGTGATTTTGATAGTGATGGTGCAACTAGTAGTGCATTGGCTGTAAGTGCCTTACGAAGCTTTGGTGCGCAGTACGTTGATTATTTAGTTCCTAATCGTTTTGAATTTGGTTATGGCTTAACGCCTGAAATCGTGGCGGTTGCTTTAGCGAATAAAAAACCGGACCTGATTATAACGGTTGATAACGGTATTTCGAGTCATGAAGGTGTAGCGGCCGCTAAAAAAGCTGGTTTGAAGGTTGTTATTACCGACCACCATTTGCCAGGGGCTTCTTTACCGAATGCGGATGCTGTCGTCAATCCACAACAGTCGGGAGATAATTTTTCCAGTAAAAATTTAGCCGGTGTTGGCGTAATTTTTTATGTCATGCTTAGCGTACGGCAGGCCTTGCGTGAGCAACAGTGGTTTAATGAGCTACGCCCTGAGCCGACGATGTTGCAATTTCTGGATTTAGTCGCATTGGGTACCGTCGCTGATCTCGTTACACTCGATCATAATAACCGTTTAATGGTGCATCAAGGTCTGCAATGGATAAAAGCTGGTAAAGCCAGACCAGGAATTTATGCTTTACTAAAAATAGCAAAGCGCGAAATGACTCAGTTGGTGGCTAGTGATCTGGGGTATAGCGTTGCGCCGCGTTTGAATGCGGCGGGACGTTTAGCGGATATGTCATTAGGCGTTGCTTGTTTGCTTGCCAGTGATGCCAATGAAGCACATGAAATGGCGTTAAAACTAAGTCTGTTAAATGAAGAGCGACGGACAATTGAAGATGGAATGCGGCGCGAAGCTTTTCTTGCTTTAGATAAAATACTCGAACAAAAGCCTTTAGAAAAAGGTATTTGTTTATTTGATCGCAGCTGGCACCAAGGCATTATAGGTTTGCTTGCTTCACGTATTACTGAACGTTTCCATAGGCCAAGTATTGTTTTTGCGCCGAGTCAGCAAGGTGATGAAATAAAAGGTTCTGCACGCTCTATCGAGGGCGTCCATATTCGTGATGTCTTGGAAGCTATTGCGACACGTGAACCGCAACTACTCTCTAAGTTTGGTGGTCATGCTATGGCGGCAGGTTTGACATTGCAACAAACCGATTTCGCCAGATTTTCTAAGCTTTTTCAGCTCGAGTTAAATAAACAAGTAAATGATGAAGTTTGGCAGGGTAAGTGTTATACCGATGGCGAATTGGAGCCTCAGGATTTTTCTTTAGTTTTGGCCGAAATTTTACGTTATAAAGCAGGCCCTTGGGGTCAAGGATTTCCTGAGCCTATTTTTGAAGGTCGTTTTAATCTATTGACGCAGAGATTAGTAGGCAACAAACACTTGAAAATGACTTTAGGTTTAGTGGAGTCAGGCGCCCAGGTGGAGGCTATCGCATTTAATATTAATCTTAGTTGCTGGCCTAATCATAGAGCCGAACAAATTACGGCTACTTATCGTTTAGGTGTGAATTACTACCAAGGTCGTAAAAGTTTGCAATTACTGGTGGAAACACTGGAAGCGTGAAGTTAAAAAGAAAAAGGCCAGTAATTACTGGCCTTTTTTATGAAGTCTGTCTAAAAAAATTAGTTTTTAGCAGGTTCGTTTGGATTAACGGTGCTTAGCTTGCTAAGGTCGTCCGCTTTTTTTGTAGCTAAGCTATCGTTGCTGTCTTTAGGTCCTTTTTTATGAAAAGCGTCCTTTTTAGCCGGTGTGATTACAGCTGCATTTTGTTCTGCATTCACAGAAGGGAGGCTTGTAGCATTAGTGGCTTCATCAGCTGCTAAAGCAGGGATAGCTAATACAGCGGTGGTTAAGCCTAATACAAGCGCTTGTTTCAATTTCATGACTAAGGACTCCAATTTATTATAAGAATTGTAGAGCATGACTTTTTTGTATAAAAAAGCATGTGGCGCTATCATACCCAGTAAAAAACAGAGTGGGAAGACCTTTTTAGAAAAAAAATATGAAAAAACAGCCAAAACAAACACAAAGCTCCTTGATGGTAGCTCCCATGATGGGTTGGACAACGCGTCATTACCGCTATTTTCTGCGACTTATTTCAAAAAATGTGCGTTTATATACGGAGATGTTAACGACAGGCGCTGTTTTGAATAGCGCTAATCGTCGTTTATTAACCTATCATGCCAGCGAACAGCCCTTGGCTATACAGTTAGGCGGTAGTGTTGCCAAGGAATTAGCACAAGCGGCAAAAATAGTAGAAGCGTGTGGTTATGCAGAGATTAACCTGAACGTCGGATGTCCGAGTGATAGAGTACAATCGGGCTGTTTTGGTGCGGTCTTATTTAAAAAGCCGATGCTTGTTGCTGAATGTGTCGCTGAGATGAAGGCCGCTGTTGGACTCCCTATTACTGTAAAAACACGTATCGGTGTAGATGATTATGAGAGCTATGATTATTTAGCGGAGTTTATTCAAAAGGTTAGCCAAGGTGGTTGCGAGACATTTATTATTCATGCGCGCAAGGCGTGGTTATCAGGTTTGAGTCCAAAAGAAAATCGTGAAGTTCCACCCTTAAACTATGCATGGGTTTATCAAATAAAAAGGGATTTTCCTCATTTAGAGATTGTGATTAATGGTGGTATTAAGAATTTAAACGAAGCTTATGCGCATTTAAATCAGGTTGATGGCGTGATGATAGGACGTGCAGCGTGGCATACGCCTTATCTTTTTAGAGCACTGGATATTCCGCAAAATGTGGGTGTACTGGAAGATGCTATAGCGGACCGTATCGCTATTGTGCAGTCTTACGTTCCTTATGTGGAAAAGGCTTTTAGGGAAGGTGAAAATCTTTCACACTTATTACAGCCTTTATTTGGGTTATTTCATGGCGTTGCTGGTGCTAAACAATGGCGCCAGCAATTAACGCAAGCAATTCAAATTAACCAATGTCCTATTATTGCTTTACAAGAAATTCTTGCAAAATTTCCAATGATTTAGCGCTTATCTAATTCAGAACGGGTTTGTTACGGATCGATTTTTTAAAATGGACTAAAAAAAAGTTAAATGAAAATTAATTAGCTTTGTTGACGTAAATAAAATGTTTACTTATTTTTTTAGTAACAAAGCTAATTACAAATTTTTTAAAATTTATACTCTGTATAGACGTCTTTCTCTTCGATTTTTGATGCAAAATCGCTGGTGTTGTGATTGTTCGGCCGTTCTTCAGCGGCAAATAAACCATGTGTTGAAAGAAGTTGCGCCACCCAGATGGTGGGGTTTGTCGAATTTGCGCTCATTGAAACTTCAAGGCTTGATTGTGTTATTGGGTCATTATTCAAATAATCAGACAAATGCTTAGGATTATGTTCTTTATAATAGGCATAATCTGAAGTTAGCAAAAGTTCTATATTCGTAATAGCGCTTATTTTCCTATCTTCTTTACCTGCGATTGACCTAGACTGAGGCCATTTGTTAGCTAAAAATTGCGTTATAGCAACTAGCCAAACCCAGCGGTTAAACATTTCGCTTGTTTTGTCAACGTCAAGTTGATCATCTGGGATATAATGTCTTCGAATTTCCGCACCTTTTTTTAAATGGTTTTCTGATAAAGTATCTTGCAATAACTTGGTTTCAGCTTCAATTAATTGCTGGTTATTTTCAGCGTTTGTGTTAGCGAAAATATTATTTGCAAGTGCTTGAACCTGCGAAAAATATCTTTGTATTTTTTCAGCAATATTGGGTAGAGCACCTCTTCTGTTTGCGTAGGCAATCACGACATAAAAAGCTAACATGGGGCAAGATGTTTTAGTATATTTTTTTAAATCACGTAGTTTTAATTGCTGGCCCTGAAGTTTCATGGCTTGATAAACAGACTCAGGTAAAAAAATATGGCTATCATCAATTTTTATTGTGGGTAAGACTACTTTTTCTATTAACCGATTTAAACTAAATTTATTTTTTTTGTTTAAATAAGACTGATTTATATTTTTAATTTGATTAAAACTGGTTCGCATCCTAGCTTCTACCAAGGTAGTCCCAGTTTTTATATTTTTTTTATTTAGCTTAAAAATATACTGTATATTTAAAATGGCATTTGTTATTTTTTCATTTGTTGTTTTTTCATTCGACATACGAAGGCCTATATATAGAGCCGTATGAAATACGGATTTTAGTTTATAAGATAGAAGTACACTGGGTTGGTTTAAATTAATATTTTTTTATTCTTATTACGTGTGCCATATAATTTTATACAGCACACCTTTTCTAACGATTAATCTTTTTCCTAAGACTATTTTCTAAATGTATTTATACTTGTACCTTCGAGTTGCGCTTGTCTTTTTGCTGACGTTTGAGGGCGCGGTACTCTGTGAAAGGCACTTGCATTATTTACATGACTTGGGTTGCCCGATTTATTTCCCCATTGTCGCGCTAAACTAGATACATTAGTGCTTCGTTGCGCCACATGTGTTTGCATAACAGGGGGGATCGGCGCTGTACGCAGAGTCCGTGTATTTGAAAATGCAGAATGGGCTTGCGAAAATGTTGGATTCTGCGTTTGGGCGACACTCGTACTTACATGACTAGAGATCGTTTCTTTTTTAGGAGTGTTTTTATGTTTTATTGCAAACGTTTTTTTTACACTGGATAAAAAACCGGGTTTAGAAGTTGCTTGTTCAGGAGAATTTGTATCGCTTATATTATATGAACGATGTCCGCTTGTAGATGCGGTATTTGCAGACACATTATTTTGCGCGGCAGAACGTGGCGTGCAAATAGTTTTACCTAATGCGAGCACTACATTCCCTTTTTTACCATCCATTTTTTGTATAATTTCTAGAGCAGGTTCTAGCTTTTCAATAAGTGCTGCTTTATCTGGTACAGAAAGATGCATAGCCGATTCTAAACTTTTTGAAAGAACAGCATGGTCATTAGTCGCTTGATTACTATGGTTAATCTTAGATTTAATTGCTTTTGCCATTTCTCTGTTTTCACTAAAACCGAGTATTTTATTAATTTTAGTTTTTGTCTTAGAAAATAAACTATCATTATCCAAGTGCCGATTTTTTTTAATATACATAATGCTTGCACAAAAAAAACGAGCGATCGTTTCTTGCTGCAATAATTCAAGCAATTGCTTATCCGCATCTTTAATGTCAAACATTGAAGTTAAAAGTTTGTTTGTTAAGCTTCCTAGCAGCTCTATACCCCATTTGCTAACTTTGTATGCGGGCTTAAGTAATAAACAAAATAAAATAACACTAATAACTATCCCTCCAACACCATTAAAGGTTTCTCCCAGTGTAGTAAATACACTTCCTAGTCCTTCACCAATTTTGTCGCCAATTATAGGAATTTTAGTAACGGGATCTATTGCAGCACTTCCACCCGCTTCAATGCCGCTTTGTATGAATCCTCCAATGAGACTGCCGCCTGCGCCACCTACAGAACCAGCTACCACAGGTGCTCCCCCCATAGCTATAGTTTTTGTTAGTAGGCCCGTTGTTTTTGGGTTATTTGTAAACACTCTTGATACACCGGTAGCTACTTTTGAAACTTTATTATGCCGAGAAATGTTAGTGCATATGTCTTTGATTTTTATTACTAATTCATTTAAAAGTTCCTTATCTTTTTCATTGAATGCCGCTGTAATTCGCTCTGTAATTTCATCAAGCGCTTTTTTTTGACTATTATTTAGTTCAGAATTCATAGAGACTCTCTTTATTATTAAAATGATTTATTTTGCTTTAATATACTCACCGCGATTGAAATTGCGGTTTTTGCAATTTCAATCGCTTCCTTCGTTTCCTTTCGAAAAACATTGCCCAGTTTTCTGAGCTCACAATTTGAAACAGTTGCTAGCTATCTCAGTCTAGGGAGGTTATTTTCTAAGTTTAATTTTTCATGTAATACTTGAATATTTTTATTTTTGGTGGAACTGCGAGTGGGATTTTCTCTAGAAAAGTGGTTATAACGATTACCAGATAAACTTTCTTGTGCCTTAGGGGTTTGATAATGGTTTGTAGGGGCGTAACGATTACCAGATAAACTCTCTTGTGATTTAGGGATTTGATAATGGTTTGTAGGGGCGTAACGATTATCAGATAAACTTTCTTGTGACATCTGAATATTTGTAACCGAACCTACTCTAGATAACGGACTAGGTTGATATTGTATTCCGCTAGAACTTGTTTTTGGCGGTCTTGGTAGAGTGGCTGCTCTAGCTTGAGAATTGGTAATTGGACGCTCTATATAAGTAGTCTGAGATGTACTATTACTTTGCGATTGATGATACACATCATCGTATTGAGGTTGCGTGTGAGAGTTTTGATGATTAGGGATTAAATAGTGCTGTTCATCGTATCTCATTTGAGGTTGTCTTATACTACCTCTGGTGGGATCAGCTATGTATCGAGTAGAATTAGTCCTGTGAATATTTGTATTTAAATTGGGTCTAGGTCTTGCATTTAAAGTTTGACTATAATTAATTTCGTTATAAATAGGTTCTTTTAGTTGTTTTAGCAAAGACTGAATAATATTGATCTTAGCCGGATTCTTTTGATGCTCTGCTTGTTTTTTCAATAAAAATTCTGCTGTGGCAATTACCCATGTGAGATCGAGACATTCTTCTTTACTAGGGTTTAGGTTTGAATTAATGTTATTTATAATTTCTACTAGTTCAGGGTGATTTAAGTTACTGATAAAAAGCTTTAAGCCGACTAAATTTAGGTTATCGTCTAAAGTAATAAGTATGTCCTGTACTCTTTTAAAGATTATATTAAAGTGGTCGCTAGTTTTTTCATAATAAGCTGGTTTATCCGTGCTTAGATTTACTTTTTCTAACGTTTTACTTGTATATTCCGCAGCCGATTCTTTCACACTAGAAAGCTTTTGTTTAAAAGTTTTTTTAGAACCATTTTGGCCTAATTTTTCTTGTTTTTTTTGCTTTTCATAAGCAATAAGAAGCGTTGCAACTAATTGTTTTGTATAATCGTTAGCGATGATATCCTTTAAAGCTTCTAGATTTAGCTGGTTATTATGTAATGCAACTTTCTCTAAACTTTGCCCTGAAAAAGCGGCTTCTCGACCTTCGCTAACTCGAGTACTTTTATTCATTCCTCTTAAGTTTTGTACTAGTTTAGAGCCTCCAAAATATGAAATTCCTAGTCCAATAAGTATGGGTCCTCCTACTACATCTCCTGCTGCTGTTAATGTAGCACCGAGTGTCATTGTTCCACTGGAAACTACTGTATTTTTTATAGTTGTTTTTGTAAAAATAACGGGAGCAGTACCATTCTCACTTTTTTGGAGTTGGGTGAAATAATTCGTTAAGATTTTTTCGATTATTTTTTTTGCTTCTTCCTCTTTAACGCCGTATTCCTTTTGAACAGTAGAAAGAATAGATTTTATATTTTCTAACATGGGGTGGCACTCAATTATTATTAATAGTGCAGTCACTATAGAAGCCATACGTTAAGTTAAAATTAATACTCTCTTAATGAAAAATTATTTACTCATTAAGATGAGCTTATATTTTTCTATACAATAGAAAAAATTTTCGTGTAATTTTAAAAAGTATTAATGTAGGTTAGAGGATAAACTGACTTAAATTAGTTAAAGAAAGAAGATGGAGGAATAATTTTTTTTCATAAAATTTACTAAATTTTGATGAGGTTGAAAATTAAATTTTTTGTTATACGTTTGTTTTAAGCAAACGAACAAAATAAAATATCTATTCGAGCAAAGATTTATTAAATAAAACACTAAGCTATCTTTTAGAAGACAACAACTCTATATGAATTTAACAAGTAAACACTAGAGTGGAAATTCTACCCACTGATAGAGGGCAAAATTTTCTGGTTGGCATTTAAAACATCGCGTAGCGCAGGCCGGTGTTTTCAAACATTTTTTCACACAACCTTTCCGTATAAGAAGATCTAAAATCGCTAAAGTTTCTTCTTTACTATTTTGAAAGGTTTGTAGTAGTAAGGAGAGGTTAACGATCTTTTTTTCTGCAATGAATTTTTTTAAATCTAATAAACTAGCCATGACAACCTCCGCTGGAGCAACGTGTTGTTTTGGTTAGGATGGGTAAATCTATTTTTTTTGTTTTATAACGTAAAATCCATACCGTCACTCCTAAAAGCAGACTGATGATAAAAAATGCTAACGATGATTGAAAAGGATGTTGATTGAAAGTTGCTGCTTGATAAAATAATGTGGCAACGCCATAGGCGATACCTGTACTCCATGCCATCGAGAAATAAGCCCAAGCTTTTCCTATTTCACGTTGCATGACGGCCATCGTGGAAATACAGGGAAAGTACAATAAAATAAATAATAAATAAGCAAAGGCGCCGATCTTACCATCGAAATTATGCGCCATGATGCCGAATACGCCTGGTGTCGCGTCTGGTGCTTCCATTTTTGCGGCCATAGGATTCAACAAACTTTTTCCAAGTTCGGAGAGATTTTTAGGCACCGATAAAACCGCCGTTTTTAATTCGGAGATAAGGTTAGGCTGCTCTTCCTCTTGGCTTAAATGTCCAACTTGTGAATATAAAGTATTGAGTGTGCCGACAACGACTTCTTTGGCCAATAAACCACTGGCTAAACCCACCGTCGCGGGCCAGTTATCTTTTTGAATGCCCATGGGATAGAAAACAGGTGTTACCGTTTTTCCAATACTAGATAGTAAAGAGCTTTGATTGGCTTCCCCAGAAATAAGCTTGCCGTGAATGCTAACAGCATTTAAAAAACCAATTAGCATGCAGACCGGGATAATGAAACGGCCGGCTTTGATTAAAAATAATTTAAGACGTTGCCAGGTATTTAATAAGATAGTGCGCCAATGCGGCCAATGGTAAGCCGGCAATTCTAAGATCATGGGTATACTTTCGCCTTTGAGTGCGGTTGAGCCGAGTAAAAAGGCGGTTAAAACGGCCGTAATAATTCCTATCATATAGAGCGTAAAGATTATGAGCGCGCCACCTTGAGGAAAAAATGCGGCTACAAATAAAGTATACACGGTCAGGCGTGCGCCGCAGGACATAAAAGGGGCCATCATTACGGTTAAAATACGATCGCGTGGCGAGGCTAAGGTGCGAGTTGCCATAACAGTTGGTACGTTACAGCCAAAGCCCACAATGAGTGGGACAAAAGCCTTTCCAGGTAGGCCAATCGCTGCCATTAACTTATCAATAACAAAGGCGGCGCGTGCCATATAGCCCGAGTCTTCTAATAAAGAAAGAAATAAAAACATCGCACCAATAACGGGAATAAAAGTAATGGTGGTATTTATTCCTTTACCAAAGCCATTTGCGATGACTGCAATTAACCAAGCGGGAAGGTGTAACTGGTTTAATAGCGTGATAGTTCCATGAATGAAAATTGCGGTACTGCCGATATCAAAAAAATCTTGAAATGCGCCGCCAATGTTAATTGCAAATAAAAATAAGGCATACATAACGAGTAGAAAAATAGGAATGCCTAACCAGCGATTAAGAATGAACCGATCTAATGAAGAGGTAAACGTTTTGTGTGGCGTTTGTGTTTTACTGTTTTGTTTAAGTAAAGTTTGTATACGCCGATAACGGGCATCAGCAATGAGCAGATCCGGCTCTTCACCGAGTTGTAGACGCAGCTTATCTCGTAATGTTTTTGCTTGAGCTTGTTCTTCTGTCGTTGCATAGTTTTTAGCAAGCGTGTCGTCTTCTAACAAACGTAATGCGAGCCAATGGTTAGAGACATTTTTAGCATTTAATTTTTTACTGAGTGCTTCCCAGCAAATTTGCAGTGAAGGTTCAAAATCATAATCAAGAGGTGGTGATGTGCAAGGGCTTTGTAATAAAGCATCGCGTAATTCACTAATCCCTTTGCCACGAATTGCCGTTAAAGGAATAATAGGACATCCTAAAGATTGGCTGAGCTGCTTGATATCGATGTTAATCCCACGGCGCTTCGCAATATCCATCATATTGAGTGCAATGATGACAGGAAGTCGCATTTCTAAGAGTTGCGTTGTGAGATAAAGTTGTCGTTCTAGATTACTGGCATCAACGACATTGATGACGATATCTGGCCGATTTGATATGAGATAGTCACAAGCAATACATTCGTCGATTCCGGTATTAGCAGAAATGACACTGAGCGAATAGGTACCCGGTAGATCAACGACTTCAAAATGTTGATCTGCAACAGTGAGATAGCCACTTTTTTTTTCAACAGTGACGCCTGACCAGTTTCCTATTTTTTGTCGACTGCCGGTGAGTGCATTAAAGATAACGGTTTTACCGCAGTTGGGGTTGCCCGCTATGACGATGGTTTTATTTTTTTGCATAGTGTCTAGTCGTTTTTATGTGCAAGCGGTATATTGACGTAAATGTGGCAGGCCTCGCTGGCACGTAAGCTAAATTGGCTGCCTAATACTTGAAGCTGTAAAGGATCGCCGAACGGTGCGCGTCGAATAAGTGTAATGGGGATTTGGCGATTAATTCCAAGGTTCTGTAAGAGTTTACGACAGTGCGGCGCTATGGTTGGACTAAATCCCTGTATAAGGGCTGATTGTCCAGAACGTAGCTGGGTGAGTGGAACAGATGCAAAATCCATAAAATTTATAAATGAGAATCATTATTATTTATAATAGTGACTTTTTAGAAGGGGCGCAAGAGGGTTCTTTTGCGAAATACTGATAAAATGCTGTGGATGAAATATTATTTTTATGTACTTAAATGAGTTATTAGAGGGTATCACAGAAGTTAAATCAGTGCTTAACCCGTGCATTAGCGGACTTTGCCAAGATAGTCGTCTTCTGAAGCCAGGTGATTTGTTTTTTGCTTATGCGGGGGCTCAATTCGATAGCAGAGACATTCTCGAGGATGTCATTGCAAAAGGGGCAGTCGCTATTTTGCTAGAGCCTAAAGAGGATCAAATACCTTTATCGGCTGCGGTGCCAGTAATACCTATTACCAATTTAACACATTATTTAGGTCTTATTGCGGCTCGGTTTTATGGACATCCCAGCGAGCATATGTCAGTGATAGGGATTACTGGCACGAACGGCAAGACGTCCTGTACTCACTTTTTAGCGCAGTGTTTGCAACAGTTACATCAATCTTGCGGGGTTATCGGCACATTAGGTAATGGTTTGTATCCCTGTCTAAAGCCTGGATTATTAACCACGCCAGATGCCATTGAGCTTCAACAATTATTAGCCGAGTTTCGAACACAGCATGTTAAAACGGTGCTTATGGAAGTTTCTTCGCACCGTTTAGCCCAACAGCGTTTGAATGGTATGGCGTTTTCTATTGCCGCTTTTACCAATCTTACGCGTGATCATCTCGATTATCATGGCAGTATGCAGGAGTACGCGCAGGCTAAACGCACGTTTTTTGATTTGCCGGGTGTACAGCAGGCCGTATTAAATGCCGATGATCCATATGGACAAGCTTGGATTAGCGAACTTGCAGGCCAATTACCCGTAGTGGCTTATTCCATTAGCAGGCCTCAAGCGGCTTTAACACATGTCCCTCACGTTACGTTTAAAAGTTATGAATTTAATCGGCAAGGTTTGCAGGCTGAAGTAACGACTCCCTGGGGAGATATCACTATTAAAAATCCATTTTTAATAGGAAAGTTTAATCTTAGCAATTTATTGTTGGTAGTAACGGTATTGAAATTACTCGGTTATTCTTTAGCGGATATTGCCAGAACTGTTGCAAATTTAAAGGGTGTGAAAGGGCGTATGGAAGCTTTTTATACCTCGGATAAACCATTGGTGGTTATAGATTATGCTCATACACCGGATGCCCTACAGCAAGCTTTAAACGCTTTACGGGCACATTGCCAAGGTAGTTTATATTGTGTATTTGGTTGTGGCGGAGATAGAGATAAAGGAAAACGTCCATTAATGGCATCGGTGGCGGAACAGTGTGCCGATTACCTCGTATTAACCAATGATAATCCGCGTTTTGAAGATCCGGAGCAGATTATTCAAGCGATGCAACAGGGTTTGTCCGGTACTAAGCCCGTTCATATTGAGCAAGATAGACAATGTGCAATTGCTTACGCCATTGAAAAAGCCAAAGCAGAAGATGTCATACTCGTAGCGGGTAAAGGTCATGAGACTTATCAGCTCGTCGCTGGAATAAAACACCCTTTTAGTGATGCAGTGGAAGTTAGTAACTTATTATATTCTGGTAAAGTTTGAGGGTGGCATTGATAAATAGATTTTTATCGAAATTTTTTACCGCTTTTTCTCTTGCATATTGCCTCATCGGGGTTAAATCCTTTTTCTTTAGAATACTGATTAGGCAGTGGGTTAAAACCGGTATGTCATTAACGGGAACAATCCAACCATCGATATTATCCGTGATGTTCTCAGGAAGTCCTCCGTAATTCGATACAATAACAGGAAGGCCCATTGCCATCATTTCCCGGCAAGCAAAAGAAATGGTTTCTTCGGCATTTGACAATACAAACCCTATATCTCCCAATGTCATGCTGTCCCGCGTATCGGCAAGGAGTCCAGGAAAAATAACTTGGCAGCTTAAGCCAAATTTTTTTACATGTTGCACTTGTTCTTGTTGAGAAGGAAGCTTGCCGGCAATAATGACTTTAATTTTGTTTTTTAAATCAGAAGGTAGTGCTGCAATCGCTGCAATAAGAGAAGGCCAATTTTTGCATTCCGCCGTTCCTGCATTAGAAACAAAAATAAAATCATCCGCATTTAAGCCATGCTGTTGGCGTAATCGTTGTTTTTGTTGCCGTGATATAGGCTTAAAAAAGTCAGTATCTATACCATTGGCAATGGTTCGAATAAGCGATTTTTTTACGCCTGCTTGTAAGAGATGTTGTTCAGTAGATTGACTGACAGCGATAATGGCGTCGGTAAAATAACGCATTCTTAATAAAGCACCCCACTTGATGCGTAAGGCATTGTGTTTTGTCAAGATCAATTTCGGACGGTTTTTTAAGAAAGGGTAAACAAGTAACACAGCACGGTGATCGGCTGATCCATTAACATGGACGATATCAAAATTTTGTTTTTCGAGCCATTGTTTAAATTTTCGTAAGTGTTTAAAAAATGTCCATTTACGAAAAATGGCTTTATAATTAATACCAAAACAGGGAATCTCTTTTCTTAAGGTTAAATAAAGTCGGGAGGAAAGGGGGCAAGCAAGCGCAACGTCATGTTTAGTTTGTAGCGCCTGAATTAAACTCAGAAGATAGGTGTCCTGACCTCCACCGTGGCCTTCGTGGAAATTACAAAATAAAATGCGCATGTTATTATTTTAGTGTTTAATTATAAAAACAGTCTGGGATAATAGTACATATTTGAACCTTATTAGTCTATTTTTTGTACGGTAATCTTTTTGTGAAATTATCAGCACTCGCATCCATTCTTCAAGGGCAGTTAATTGGTCAAGATGTTAGCTTTACGTCGGTTAGCCTGGATTCACGATCAATTAAGCCTGATGCGCTGTTTGTAGCTATTTCTGGTGAGAAGTTTGATGGCCATACCTTTATTGAACAAGCTAAAAATCTTGGTGCCGTTGCGGCATTGGTCGAGCAGCCGATTTTATCTAAACTTCCTTTAGTTCAAGTAAAGGACACACGAAAAGCGCTGGGTCAATTAGCTTGTGCGCATAGGGAGCAATTTTCTATCCCTGTTATTGCATTGACAGGAAGTTGTGGAAAAACAACAACCAAAGAAATGTTGCGCGCTATTTTAAGTGAGTGTGGTCCCGTATTGGCAAGCAGTAAAAACTTTAATAATGATATTGGTGTACCTTTAACTTTACTCGAGTTAACAGCGCAGCATCGCTTTGCAGTGATTGAAATGGGCGCTAATCATCTTCAAGAAATTGCTTATTTAAGCCACATCACAAAACCGGATATTGCTTTAATAACTAATATTGCGGCCGCGCATTTAGAAGGGTTTGGTTCAATTGAAAAAGTAGCTGAGGCGAAATCTGAAATTTTTTTGGGCTTACCATCGATAGGTGGTATAGCGGTTATTAATGCCTCTGATCGTTTTGAGAAGTCTTGGCAAGGTCGTTTAGCGTCGCACCGTGTTATTCATTTTGGTTTAGGAGCTGAATTTTCAGCGAACCAGATTCATTTGGATTCGCAAGCAAGAGTAAAGTTTACGCTGATGACGCCGCAAGGAGAAATAGCGATCCAGCTTGCATTACCGGGCCAGCATAATTTACTTAATGCGCTTGCCGCCGCTGCGGTTGCAAGCCAAGTAGGTGCTTCGCTAGAGCAAATTAAGGCCGGTTTGGAGAAAATGGCGGGCGTGTCAGGAAGATTAATGCTATTACAAAGCAAAAACGGTGCAACTATTATCGATGACACCTACAATGCGAGTCCGAGTTCCGTGAAGGCGGCTTTAGAATTATTGGCGCATTATCCGGGACAACGTATTTTTGTTATGGGTGATATGGGAGAGCTGGGCAATAATGCTAATTACTATCATCAGCAAATAGGTCAACTGGCAAAGGAATTGGGGATTGAACATGTGTATACTTGCGGTGAATTAACAGCCTTAACCGTACAAGCTTTCGGACCTTTAGGAAAACACTATTCGAGTCAAGAAGCTTTAATTCAGGCGCTGAAGCCTTTGTTGCACAAGAACGTGAATGTACTCATTAAAGGATCGCGTACTGCAAAAATGGAAAAGGTAGTCGCTGCTTTAATTCATTAAAATGCCTATTATATACCGCTCGTACTTGAAGATGCGAAATTTTTAAATCCACAGCTTGGAGAAAATAAAACACATGTTATTGTGGCTAACTGAATTTTTATCGAACTTCTATCGTGCTTTTCATGTTTTCCAATATTTAACCTTGCGTGCTATTTTAGCGAGTTTAACTGCTTTTTTGATTTCACTTTTGTTAGGCCCGAAACTTATACGATCTTTAAGTTATCATCAGTTGGGTCAGCCTATTCGTGGTGATGGTCCGCAAACGCATTTAAACAAAGCCGGAACGCCTACTATGGGCGGTGCATTAATTTTGATTGCCATTGTGTTGACTACTTTACTATGGGCTAATCTTAATAACCGCATGATTTGGATAGCTTTAACGGCTATTGTTGGATTTGGTCTGATTGGATTTGTTGATGATTATCTCAAACTTATTTTAAAGAATCCAAGGGGACTTGCTCCTCGCTGGAAATATTTTTGGCAATCTTTATTAGGTTTAGGTATTGCTATCTTTCTTTATAGAAGTGCGCAGCTTCCTATTGAAACACAATTAGTTATTCCTTTTTTTAAAAATTGGCTAATCCCTCTCGGTATTTTTTATATTCCTTGGGTTTATTTGGTGATTGTAGGGAGTAGTAATGCCGTTAATTTAACGGATGGTTTGGATGGCCTTGCGATCTTACCGACTGTATTAGTCGGTGGTGCTTTAGGTATTTTTGCTTATCTCACCGGTAATATGACTTACGCAAAATATTTAGCTATTCCTTTTGTGCCGGGTGCAGGAGAAATGGTTGTTATTTGTGGTGCTATTGTCGGCGCAGGTTTAGGCTTTCTGTGGTTTAACACGTATCCTGCACAAATATTTATGGGCGATGTGGGTGCCTTAGGTTTAGGCGCGGCTTTAGGTTGTATTGCTGTTATTGTCAGACAAGAATTAGTATTGCTGATCATGGGGGGCGTTTTTGTTTTAGAAACTGTTTCTGTGATACTTCAAGTCATTTCATTTAAATTGACGGGTAAGCGTATTTTTCGGATGGCGCCTATTCACCATCATTTTGAATTAAAAGGGTGGCCTGAACCACGTGTCATTGTTCGGTTTTGGATTATTACGGTTGTATTAGTTTTATTTGGTTTAGCCACCTTGAAGTTACGTTAAATTGTTTCCTTAGATTTTTAATCAAATTATTTCATGAAAAAAAATGAAAAAAAAATTGTTGAGCTGAGTTTGGCACTAGCGGGTATTTTTCAATGCGCGGCGCTTGTTAGAGATTTAGCAAGAACAGGGCAGGCTGAAAATATCGCATTTAATACGAGCATTCAAACCATTTATCAAATTGATGTGGCAAGTGTTGAACAGGTCTATGGAAAAATGTCTGGGTTACATTTGGGGCTACAAGAATTGATTAATTTACTAGGCTATACAAAAATTACGAGTGATAGGGATATAAGCCGTTATTTAATCGGATTAATGCATTTAGAGCGCAAACTGACGCGTTCTTCTGAAATAAAACAAACGTTAAGTCGGCGAATTAAACATGCTGTTTCGCAGGCCGATTATTTTTCTTCTTCGCCGCAACTTGTTATTAATAGCTTAGCGGATATTTATGTGGCTACATTGGGACGTCTTTCTTTTCGTTTACATGTGGTGGGTCACGGCAAGCATTTAAGCCAGACAGAAATTATTAGCAAAATACGAGCGGCTTTATTAGCTGGAGTTCGTTCAGCTGTTTTATGGCGACAATTGGGCGGCTCGCGTTGGCAGATTTTTTTAATGCGTAATAAATTGATTGGCATAGCAAAACGATTCTTAGAAAAAGCAAAATAATTTTATATTTTGGCTTATCCTTGCTTTGTTAGAAAGTCGTTCTAGGTGTTTCTACTGCGTAAGTAAAAAGTGTCTGAAATAGATTCTTCCAATATTTGAGATGATGGTGTTTTCCAAAATAACAAGCGATCTGCTATTGAGTTACTCTTTAAAGAAACGGCTATTTCTACAAAATCTTGTAATTGGCTTCTTCCTAAAATTCCTTTTTCAATTGTTTTAGACCATTTCTTAATTAATAATTGCAATTCCTGACTGGTTTGACTAATTTCTAAACAATTTAATAAATCTTTGATATTTTTAAGTCTTTTTTCTGATATGCCATATAATTGAATATAGATACAAATAGCCTCATGAATTGATTGGCGCAGCAAATTTATTCTATTGTCTACTAAGCTTTCTTTTTCTTGATTTGATTGTTCAAAGCAACTGATTACTATGTTACGAACTTTAGGATTTTCAAGTTTCTCTAACTCATCAATTAAAAGAGTCTCCATCGCTATAATATCTTCCTTGGAAATAAAAATATCAATGCCCGCTATTAATTGATTTAAATTAGTTTTCAGTTCTTTATTTATTTCCTGCAGCTCGTGGCGTGTAAAAAATGCTATTTTTTCTGATGATTTTAACGATTTATTTTCACCTAAAATAATGAGAAGCTTAATTTTATGGCTCAAATTAAGTAAATCGCTTGGCTTGACTAAATCTATATAGATATTTCTTATTTTTTCACTTACTTCATTTAGGGAAATGCGTAGATTAGGCGACAAGAGCATTTGATCTATAATAGGTGGTAATATTTGTAATAATTTTTTTTGGTGACTGGCGGCAGTCAATATTTCATCGAAAACCTTTCCCATAAAAAAAATATCAAATTCTTTATAAATTCTCTCATCTTCGTATAGTGTAATAATAGACTCATTTGAGCCGCATAAAATATCAGCTTCTCCTTCTTTCCGGCTATGGCCAAAATCCACTATATTAACTTCCGTAGTTAATTTTTCTTCTCCAAAATGGACCATAATATTTTCAGCTTTAATATCTCTATGAACAATTCCCTTACTATGTATTAATTCTAAAGAAGATAATAAAGTTAAGAAAAATGTTAGGATTTCTTCACTATTTAATTGGGCAAGACGCCCACTTTTTAAATGTTCTCTAAGCGACTTTCCAGGCATTCTCCGCATAAAAATGTAGTTAATTTTCTCCTCTTCATTAAGCTTAATAGTAAGAAGAGGCTTCATCTGCAAATAAGTTAATTCTGAACCAATTAGAGCCTCTTTTTTTGCAAGATTCGCTGTATTGTACCGATCAACTTTTTCTATTTTGACAATATTTTTTTCACCTTCTTTTTTTTTAATAACGTGATTTATAAGCATTAGCGTTATTTCAACAGGAAAAACTTGCGCGAAGTTACCATTACCTAATGGGGTATTACCTATAACTTCATAAAGAAACTCTAGTTTAGATTCTTCTTCAGCAAACTTTTTAATAGGTTCAGAAGGTCGACAAATTATATCGTGTGTTAACCGAACAATATAATTTTTATTTCCAATTAATACTGAAATAGAGCCATTTTTTTTAAAAATCGTTCCGGGACGCATTTGTTGAAGAAGTTTTGCTAAGACTATAGCGGAATCATCTTGCGCTACTAAGCAAGGATTAAGTGTTTTAGACACTTTTTGAATATTAGTATCGGGCTGTAAAGGCATCGGCGTTTAATTTTTTATTATTATTATTTAAACAATGATAAACCTATTAAATTAAGAAAAACTTAGCTTGGTTTAGTTGTACGTAGAAAATTTAATATTTAATTAATAAAGTTTAAGTATAGTTTAATCCTTAAAATAATAATTTTTTATATTAGCTAGGAAATAGACTATGCAAAAAAAAATGATAGTTGGAAAAAAAGAAATAGAAGAATATGACAATCGCCATCGTGCGGTTTCTCAACAAGAACACCATCGTAATTTAGCTGCTCGTGAAGCGGCGTCTTGTTTTAATCGTTTTTTGGGGAAAAATAGGGCATATACAGAACTGTGGCAGAGGGAAAATACTGAAGAAACTGAAAAAATGCGTAAGGCTTGTGAAAATAAACAAGAGGATTTTTATCGTAATGGATTTGGAAAAAGCTAGTGTGATAACTTAGGTGTTCGTTTTCCTAGTGTCGCAAATAATACATAGAGACGTTTGAGGGTTGGGCTGATTGCTTGAGATGCATCCACTACAAATGCTACATAAACCCTCGGTTAACTGGTTGGACGTTTTTTTCATCATTCAGCCAGTTATTTTCTTAAAATAAACTTAAAACCTACCTTTAACGTTTCTCCCTAGGCATTAATACCCCATTTTTTTATATTTTAGACGAAAATATCGTGTATAGAGGGCTAACTTGTCTGCAGACCTTCTTAAGACCCTCTTAATAATCTACTGCTAGAGTCATGCCATTCAAAGAATAGATAACAAAAATAATATTTAATTTTAGGCGTGGCTATTATGTTTATTAGAGAAGGCTTTAAGCAAGCGCAATATTTTCAAAATACTATTTTGATTACCTTTATAGCGAATCCAGTGTTAATTACAGAAGAAGCCTTTAAAGCAAGCTATGCGCTAATGCTACTTTCTTTAGAAGTAGCTGAAAAAGAAAAACCAACTCTTATAAAAAGAGTATTTGATTCTTTAGATGATAATATCAAAAATACTTTAAGAAAATATGGCGGGTTGCAAAAAATTATTGAAAAATACGGTAAAGATAAAAATTTTTGGCGTTCTATAATCTGCTTAGATGCTTTCCAAGAAGGAATTTGTGCGGGCCATGCCGCCGTTGATTTGGTTAAAAAACTTGAAAGGCAAAATGGTTGGATAGAAAAGGAAGATGATTTGTTGCGCATAATGCAATGGAATTTTTATCAAGAGCCAATATCCGATGAATTAATTCTGAGCTTAAAAACTGGGTTTAATAGTCTTGTATTTAGCTTCGATCTGCAGAGCAATTTAATTTCTGAAGAAGAAGTTAAGTTCTATCGCCAAAATAAAGACGTAAGTGAACCAGAGAATGATCGTTACATTGCTGAAATTGAAAGACTACGTTATTTTCATTTGAATCGTTTATTTTCCGGGTTAGGGTTCATTAGTAAAAATAGTTTAAATAAACTGTTAAATGATTTATTAATTTACAAACAACCTTTTGGGATATTGATAGGGGCAGAAAAGCACGCCGTTAATATTGTAAAAACCGCAAATGGTTTTATTTCTGCAGATTCTGGTGGAGACGAATGTTTCATTGATATGAATGACAGAGATTTATCAGGATTAGTAGATTATATTTATTCTTGCTTTCTAGACTCGCATAAACAAAATACTTTACTCATGGTTAGTATCAAAGCTTACTCACTTGTGTCTGATAACGGTAATATATTTTTTGATATTAATGATTATTTTATTGCTAAGGATAAGCTGGGACAGAAAGCAAAAATAAAATTTTCAGAGCGAATACATTGTGAATTGGCTTATGACCCACTTTCACTCATAACCCAGGTTGATAGATTAGCTAAACAGTATTCTGGACTTTTAAATGCGGCACTAATAGAAAATAAAGAATATATCGACATTTTTTCCATAAAGGTGGGGACGATATATATAAAAAACTTTTTTGAAAGATTATTTCTCACAAATCGAAGCCGTTATGGTGCTGAAAATCTAACGGGTTTGTACGAAATTCAATTAGAAATTGCAGAGCAAGCACTATTAGAAAGCACAGAAGCTAAATTTCAGATTTTTTTAGCCGTGATGAAGCAATGGTCTAAAGAAGCCCCTAGCGCCTACGCGCTTTATTGCACAGCAGTGACAAATGCTATTGGGAGTATGGAGCAGGAGGCTAGCAATCGATTATTATCTTTAGTTGCGTTAATTCCAGGTAAAAAAGAGGTAACTCATTCTAAAAGACCCATTGATGAAGCTGCAAAAGGTGAGTCTCAGTTGAAAAAAAGTAAGTTGGAGAATACGATGGGCAAGGAAATTTTTTCTGTTCATGAGATGAGTCAAACGCCACCTCCGCCTATCGTACCTATCTTATCTTCAGATGGGAAATCCGTTGCGTCTTTTTCTTTTACCTTTTTTCAAGAGCCTGGATATACTCAAGCTCAAAAAAACCTTGAAAACAGTGAAAAAAACGAATATTCAAAAAACCTTCTCTCCAATTACAAGAATTGATTCAACACATCTAACACTCATTTCACCGCATTTATTTTAAATGCTTTAAATTTTTTAACGTATTTTCGCGAGATAATTTACATTACGCTTAGTAATTTAAATTTATTTCGATTTTTTCCCTGAAAAATAGTAGTCATATAATATTTTTTTAAGCTAAGTACTGTATTTTCCCTCAAGTAATTACAAACAACGTAAAAAAATTTTTTAACTGCCTTAAAACAAGGCTTTAAAATACTTGGAGAAAATATGCGTCTTTCAGAAAGAGTGTATGACACATTTGTTAGTCATGCTAAAAACCCATTATTTGAGTTCTTTTCTTCATCTTATCCCATAACTCGTTCTGATGAAGTTAGGCCAACCTTTAATGAAGATTTAGAAAATGCAATTAAAGCTGAGTTGGCTCACTATCCATCCTTAGGTAGCAAAATTGTAACGTATGCGCAAGTATATCCATGGGTAATGCATCTTGGTAATAGATTGGAACTTGCCACACAAGCGGGTGATCTTATTGGTTTGTCATTACAAGATCATGCGTTTTGGTATACAGCGGAATTTAGTATTATAGGATCGCAGCGTGGCGCAGTCGGTTCTTATTCAGGGTGGTCAGCACAAGATATCTTTGATACATGGGCGCTTTCAAATGTATCGTTGGTGATTATCGATCAAATGGTTCTTGATAAGCTGATAAAAAGTCAGCTTAAATGGCCTGATACCGTCAAAAAAATCATCCTTATGAGTGATGCCGCGGTTGATTTGTCTCCGTACGCTGTTTTATTAAGTAAAATTAAATTGGAATCCATTGTAATCGATTATTTTTCTTCACCACAGGTGGATTTAAGAACAGGGCGTAATCAATTCCGTGAAGAAATGTTCTCTAATCAATTTGATGAGAATAATACGGCACTTGTTATCTTTACGAGTGGTACCTCTGGAGGCAAACCTAAAGGAATTGCTTATTCTCACAAAAGGTGGAGTGAAGGCAAACCTAATTTTCGTAATATGGATCCAATGATATCCGTTCACGAACCTTCTTGGTCAACAGGTAAGCATACCATGTGGACATCCTTTTTAAGTGGGGGAAAAATTTCTTTTATTCCAAAGCAATCCCATTTATTTGAAATTAATCGTTTAGTTCACCCTGAGCGTGCAGTCTTTGTTCCTTTCCAAGCTAGGGAACTTTACTCAATGTATCTTGATTTTTTTGAGAAGGAACAAAATAGATTGGCTAGGTATAGCAATAAATGTTCCTTCACTAGGTGACAATTCAGTCACTGATTTATTATGTACATGAATATCTTTTGGGAGGAAATGTTCAACAGATTACCGTAGGTGGTGCTGCGGTTAGTACTGAGATTTTAACTTTTTTAAAAAAACTCCCCTGTAACATTGCTGAAAGCTATGGGCAAACGGAGTCAAGAGGGTTATTGCGTAATGGGTATCCTCAGAGAGGTATGCAGCTTAAGTTAGTGTCATTGCCAGAAATGGGATATAGCGTCGATGATCGTCCTTACCCTCGCGGACAAATTGCTGTCAAGTCTTCTCAGACAACACCTGCAAGCGACTGGATTTGTGATGAATCTGAGCGTCGCGTCATTCAGCAACGCTACATGAATGATGGGTTCCTATTAACGGGAGATATAGCCGAACAACGACCAGATGGTACCTATGTGATCGTTGATCGAGTTTCTTCTCTACAAAAACTAGATAATGGAAAATATATTTCGCCGGAACGGATTGAAAATGTCATATCTCCCCAATCCATACTGCTTGAGTTTGGACCCTCTCCAAGTGCATGTTTTGTTACACTGAATGCATCACGCTCTGCAACGATAGTCATGTTTCGATTTGAGAAACCCATTGCAGAAAAGCAGCGTATTAATTTGGAGAAAGAGCTGTTTTCAAAAGTGAAATCTGTTTGTCGTATAAACGGTATTTCTGAGAGTGAAATACCAGTGAAGCTAATTATTGATGATATTGATGATGGGGGATGGTCATTAGAAAATGGAATTCTGAATAGAAGTCTGAAATTAATTCGACACGTGCTTCATAGCCGATTGGAGAACATTGTAACAAAACAATCAAACAATAATGCAGCTGTTAACTCGATAGCTTCGCTAGATTATCCTAAAACACCTGTGGAACTTGCTTCATGGTTATTGCGTAAGTTAAAGCCGGAAGGCAATTCATTTAATGAGCGTATGCTCACATCTTCATTGACGCACATAGGATTTGATTCTATGCAATTAGCACAAATGGGGGCACTGCTTCCTGAGTTGCTTAATGAGCTTCATACGATGGGGTGTATGAATATTAAAAAGCTGCACAATAAACATTTTGCAACACCGCTTTTAATGCAACACTCTATGCTAAGTCTTGCTCAAGCGCTATGGAATGAGAATCCAGAAGAATCGCTAGGTAAAGAGCCTAAAGAAGAAGAGACTTCTTTATTGGAGAGGCTTGCTGAAATCGAAAAAAATAGCATGCATCAGCTTCAACAGCTAAAAACAATGACTCGTTTAGAGCCGTCTAAAATGAAGCATAAACCACATAATACAAGCTCAACAACTAAAATGCGTGTGTTAGTTACTGGAGGTGCTGGATTTTTAGGTGCGCATATTGTAAGAGATCTTCTCAATGCTTCCTGGGTATCCGAGGTAATTTGTTTAGTGCGTGGTTTAGAAAATGAAGATGCTGCTTCTCGTGTTCGGCGTATCGTACTGACTGGACATGAATCACTGGGTCGGGTTTACTCAAAAAAAGTCACAGTTATTAATGGTGATTTGAGCAGCGATAAATTTGGTCTTCCGGATAGTAACTATGAAAAATTAGTCCATGATGGAAATAATAATCCAGCAATAGATTTAATTATCCATGCGGCAGCCATGGTGAAAAGTTGGAAATTAGAAGAAGGTTTAGACGTATTAACTGAGCCTAATGTAAAAGGAACGATGCGTATAGCACAACTCGCCTTTGAAGTAAGCCAATATCGTGTTAATCAACAACTGACTCCCGTAGTCTATGTATCGACAAACTCGGTGAGTTGCAATGAAGTGTGTAGCCAAGACAATAGGCGTATTGCTCAGCAAAAGGGCTGGTTTAGTTTGTTTCAAAACGAAGATAGAATAAAGCGGAACTTGAATGCGTATGCGGCTACAAAATTGATGGCGGAACAGATATTGAGAGAATCCGGACTTCCACTTACCATTGTGCGTGCGCCTCTGTTGACCTGGAATACAAAAACGGGCTATGGGAATAATGACGATTGGTTAAATCGTTTGGTAGATGCTTGTATTAGCACTAAAATGATCCCTCAATTTGATCCTATCGTTTCTGCTAACTCAATGCCAGTGAATCAGTCTTCGGCGTTGATTGTAAAAAATGCTCGATACTTAATAAAGAATGCTGGAAATAATCCGTTTTCAATTGAATATCCTTATCAAGGTATTCCTGGACTCCAGCTGCGTAGTATTTTTGAAAAATTGGAAAAACAAGCATGTGCAAATGGAGTAAATATGAAGACAATGTCTGTAGAGGATTGGTCTCGTGAAATGGAAAGCATTTCTCAGACACATCCAACCAGATTTACCCCTTTGCTTGCTACGCTTTCTAGCATCGTGAATAGACGCAGTGAAACGCACAAGGTGAGTAAGATGGAAGGAGTAGAGTTGTGGTTGAAAGAGTTGCTTTCGGCTCACACCGCAATGTCTTCGAACGTTACTAGTCCTTTAAAAGGTTTACAAAAATTTCGTATAGGGTTTTTTCAATCTAGGCTACCTAGGGAAGCTCATGTTATTCCGTCGCTCACTGAAGCAACAGGTCAGGAAAATTTGAACACAAGGATCGGTAGGCGGTAATTTAATTAATCATCTCTTTAGCAAGTTAATTTTAGCCACGGATGGTAAAATTAATTACGAGGTAGTGCGTCATCGTACCATCAGATAGTTAAATGGTTAATAATCTCTTAATATTTTCCTATTACTATTTATCAAGTAAATAGTAATAGAGAAAAAATATGAAAAATAAAAAAATAGAAAAACCAATCAATTTAACTCGTCCAAAAACACTAAGAGCAGCTATTAAAAAGAAAGATATTTTAGTCATAGAAACATCTTTAAAAAATAATGTAGATCCAAATAAAAAGCAAGGTAGAGCAGGAAATACAGCATTACATGTTGCTGTTAATCATAGTTACTATGAAATAGTGGAATTACTTTTGAAGTATTCTGCGGATATAAATGTTACTGATCATAATGGTTTTACTTCTTTGCATATTGCGGCTAAAAATAATGATGAGCAAATGATAGAAATTCTTTTAAAAAATAACGCTAATATTCTTATCAAAGATAATTCGGGTAACACCGCTGGGCAAATCGCTGCAAAAGCAGGTTACTATTCAGTAGCCAAACTTCTTCATCCTGTTTCTCAGCCTGCAATAAGTAAAAATCATTTTTCTTTCTTTGAGCACCATAAACCAGAAGAATTAGTGGTAAATTTAGATCCATCTTATGTTTATAAGGTTAAATCTGTTTAAAACATGCTTTAGCCACTTATTTAGCAAGATTAATAGCGTTGTTGTTTTTTATCGGCGAGATTATTTTCATACTCTTTGCCGATTCCATTCCAAGCCTTGTCCCGCTTATCCCGATAAAACCCATGTATTCCGCAATTTCTCAATGAGATTTTTCTGTGTCTTTCAAAAAAGTACATAAAAGTCTAATCTTTCTTATTTTTAACGATCTTTTCTGAAAATTTATGTTTATTACTCATTTTTCCATAGAAAAACTAGCCTAATTACTTTGTACTGTTAAATTTATCTAACATTTACTTAACATTAGTTTAATTTATTTTAACTATCATATATGTGAATTTATATTTAAAAAATTAATACTATAAAAATAAGGTAAAAAAAATGCCGGTTCTTCAATCTGAGAAAAATACACAGAAGTCTAAAGATATCTATCCATTTATTATTGATTGTAGCTTAGATAAAAAAGGAAAAATGTTGGTCTATGAAATACAACCCCTTGTTTATTCGGGGTTAGGAAGGGAAGATTCAAATATTGCAGCTGCTTTCGAAAAAGCCTTTCCAGAAATATCTTTTGAATTAAATTATAAGAATATTAGATACCTTTCTAAAAAGAAAGCTAGTAAGAATATGCTTATTTCGGATAAACATTCCAATACTTTAAGGGATACAAGTAGCTACGACTATATACACACAGCTCCAAATTTTATACTGAATCAATTATGTAATAAAGTATACCAAAGACTTTATTTACCTTCTGAAGTTTCTCCAGAACATACACTATTCGATTTGTCTTTAGATAGAACTCAAGAAATAAAGCGAGTAGTACGTTATTTCAAAGAAAAAAATATAACTAAAATAGTTTTAAAGCATCCCGATGCATTTATGGGCAATGGCAATGTGTTTATTGATTCTCCCCAAGATGGAGAGGCGCTAAGAAAGGGAGTAGAAAAATTAGGCCGGAAGGTATGTGATACTACTTCTGTGTTTCCATCCCACCTGCTGGTAGAGAGTCAAAATGCCTTCCCAAGGATTAGCAGGAAAACGGGAGAAGAAAAGCCTGGTTTTACCGCCTATCGAATTGTAGGAATAGCGGACGAGAATGGAATTCTAGGCTATTTCATTGCAACAAAATCGATTTCACCTGGCGTTAATTCGCATGAAAGAACAGTTTTAAAAGCTTATTTTGACGGAGGAGAAAAAAGGGCTGGATCGTTTACTCAGCACTGTGGACTTAAAGATAAATACTCTAATATTGGCAGTGACAGAATTCTAATAGATTTAGATATTCTAGAAAAAACTTTTAAAGCGGCTTATAGTCTTTACCATGATTTAAGTGTTTTATCTGCTGATAACTTTACAAGTCATATTCATTCTTTAGTCCGTAATAAAAAAGCAGATGAGGAAATAAAAGCCGCCCAAGCGATAGAGAATAAAGGGCAGGCGATCTCTAAGTCTTTTCTTTCTGTGCTTAGGATGCTAAATCCAAATGGCGAAGTAACCGTAAAAACGCGGGTTAAAGGAGGTCAGCTCGATATTTATGTTGCAGCACGTCAACCACGATTACCTCTAGAAATTTCTTCATTTTTAGATAAAATTATTCCAAAAGGTGGTAAAAGCGCTTATTTATCTCGTTACGGCTCAGCTTTATTTTCTGCTTTAGATAACATCACTCCAAAAGGCGTTAACAGCGCTTATTTATCTCGTTATGGCTCGGCTTTATTTTCTGCAACGCGCCATGTAAATATTAACCTACTTGATATAGCGAGTTGCCAAGCCGTTGTAAAAGGGCTTGAAGAAGCAGCTACGACGCTTGCAGAAAAACAAGAAATTGCTCAACCGCGCCTCTAATGAAATACGAAGGATTATTAAAGTCAGTGTCTTTTAAAAAGGCACTGAAATCACGAAGCATTGTTCCATGCTCGTATTATTTTATTTTCCCAGCACTAGTGCCTCTGCAATTGGCTTAAAACGCCGCTTTCCTCATTATTCGTTTTTATTTTGAGGTAGATATTTAGAGATGTGACCGTTAATAATCCCGAATGTATTAATATTCTGTTTTATTTTATTTTATTTGCATTTCCCTAGAAATATTTTTATCTATATAGTATATTTTATACTTATCCAAGTTTAACTGGGTTTAATGTTTTAGTGTATATTTTTTACTTAATTGATTTTAAAATACAAAAATAAAGGTGGGGTATAAATGTGAAGTGGAAAAATACTGAAAAAAATGTTTGTATGAAAGCAAAAAGAAATGAAATAACAATTTAAAATTTAAAATCGACTGTTTAAAGTAATACTAAGAAATTGCGAAAATAACATAGAAACACAAATACAAAAGTATATTTAGATTTGTTGATAAGTATTCCATCGGTATCGCATTAATCCAGAACTTTATAAGTATAATTACATTTATAAAAAGAGAATTTTATGTATTCCGGACAAGGGAAAAAAGACAGGAGAGGTTGGTCGAGAACTATTTATGATAATGTATTGTGGATGAGTGGACAGCCTTATCCAGATATTCCTCATTTGCGGGGAAATTTATTTTCTGGTCAGCTGTCACAGCTTTAATTGAGATATTCTTTGAATAAGATATTATTTTTAAAGTAAAATTTATTTTCATTTAACAATTTAGTATTATTTAATGATAAACACAGATAAATATAAGAATCAAGAAGCTTGTCATATAAAAATTGCCGTACTTGGTGGGGGTATTGGCGGAACCATGGCTGCGCTTGATTTGTCAGAAAAATTTCCTCACTTATCCATCGGAATTTTTGAAAAAAATAAAGAATTATTATTAGGGACAAGTAATTGTACACCTGGCCGAATGGGTCTGGGATTTCACTATGTTCATCCAAGCTCAGCTATAACTTACTTAAGGCAAACAATTAATTTTGTCAGGCGTTTTTATAACTCTTGTCCTAATCTGATGGTAGGACAGGAATTTTCTACGGATCATCCATTACGCAATGGTCGTTATTATATCGTTAAGAATTCATCACCTTCAGCACCTTCAGTCACACGAATTCTTGAAACTTATGAGAAGTTATTTGAAGAATATGCTGAGCTTGTGAAACAAGATAGCAAAAATAAGCTTTTTGGAGAGCCCGATAAATTTTATAGAATATTAAATCCAGGAGAGTATAGAGATGATGTTAATTTAAAGAATGTAGAGATGGGCATTGAAACTCGCGAACATTTGTTAGATTGGCCAAGATTTAGAAAATTTCTTTTAGATGAAATCGTAACACGTAAGAACATAAAGATATTAACTGAGAGCCAAGTAAAGGAAATTAACTATCTGTATCGAGAATCTTGCTATGAAGTTCAGATACAAAGCCTTTCTATTGATAAATGGCAAGCGGAGTTTGTTGTAAATGCAACATGGGAATGGGTAGATTATTTTAACGCAAGAGTGGGGTATTACCGTTTACCAGGAGAGTTAAGAACGAATCGCGCTAAATCGCTTGTCAAAATAAAGCTTCCTGATGAGCTTAAAGAAAAACACTCTATGTTTTTCTGCATGGGTCCTCATTGTATGTTTTCAAATATAGGCGGTGGTTATGGGCTGATAACCTACGCACCTGAGACAAATCTGAAAAATAGTACAGCGCTTATTCCATCTAAAAGTTACTTAGATATAGTTGATAGCCATATGTCTAATAAGAAAAAATTAGAAATTGCTAAAAATATTCTTATTGGTGTCTCTCATTATATCCCTGCAATGGCTAATGCTGAGATTATTGAGATACGTTTTGGTACTGTTCAAGTTGAGGGAGAGGCGGATATATTTGATCCTACTAGTAGAATGCATGAGAGAGACTATATGGGGATAAAATATCTTGAGGATGGTTTTGTTTCACTTTCCTGCATGAAACTGTTATATGGATATGGAAATGCCAAAACTATTACTACTTTATTTGAAGATTTTGAACAGCGGATATTACCTATTTCCGCGCAGATAAAGAATTCAATGTCTAGTAAACTTAAGACGGGCACAGGCACAGCAAGAAAAAATCTATTGAAAACATCTTTGTTATCTGGGTTATGTTTTGCTATGTTTAAGAGGGCACGTCCTGCTCACAAGCGGGCCTCATTTATAGCTCCAATAGAAAAATTCTGTTCCGATTTTTTTATAAAAGATTATCTCAATAAAGAGTTTAATGAAAAAAATGAGATGGGATTTTTCACTAATCAACGCCGTAAAAAAACGCGAGATAAAATTAGTAAAGCTTTTGAGCTAGAAAACAAAATAATTGAAAATGATAAATTAGATAATAAATCGACGCTTGATAAATTTTGGTTATGGTTTACTGACTATACTCAAATAAAGATTTTAGAAGCGCAGTATTATAATAAAGAAGATAAATCAAAAATTTATTTTGTGAAAAAAAATCCTGATTCAGAAAAAATTGTTGATTACGTAGAGTCAATCGCTCACTCTAATTATCCTTAACTTGAAGTTTAGTTACTATGGCTACAATGAAAGGTAAAAAAGCAGCGCAGAAACTAATAAATAATTTACAAAGCGCTATTATCGAAACTTTAGATTTGTATTTAATTATTCTTTCTAGTGATCTTGAGATTATCCAGTTTAACAAAACTGCCAGTAAATATATATCGTTGAGTGCTCTAAATAAAATAGATTTTCTAGATAAATTTTGGAAAGATATTAATATTGATAGAGATGAGTTAAAAAATGTTTTAGGCAGCAACAAAAAAATTTACAGAATGCTTAATGTAAATGGTAAGCTTACCTTGAATTTAATTATTAAGACGGTTTGTTTTGACAACGTTAATTATCTCATTATTCAAGGTCATGATATAACTGAAATTTTTCAGTCTGAAAAAAACTTTGAAGACTTGTATAGTTATTTAGGGACTATTATTAACAGTGTTCCGCATACTATTTTCTGGAAAGATAAAAACTCCAATTTTCTTGGATGTAATCAATTATTTGCAAAACTTGCTGGTTTAAAATCTTCTCAGGATATTATTGGTAAGAGTGATTATGATCTTCCTTGGAGCAAGGAGCAAAGTGATCATTATGTTGCTACAGATCAGGAAATTATTCAAAGTGGGCAGCCAAAACTTAATATTGAAGAATCACAAACGCCTTATAACGGAACTAATACGGTATTACTTACTAGTAAGGTTCCTTTGTATGATTATCAAGGTAATATTACTGGGGTATTAGGTATTTACACTGATATCACCAATAGAAAAAAACTTGAAGAAAATTTAAAAGTTGCTAAACAAAAAGCAGAAGCAGCTAGTCAAGCCAAAACCGAATTTCTCGAAAACATGCGTCATGATATAAGGACACCTGTAGCCGGTATTGTGGGTTGTGCCCAGCTAATCCAATCTCAAGCAAGCAATGCAGCAAAAGTTACTGAGTTTGCAAACGACCTCGTCGAATCGAGTGATGCGTTGTTGGAGTTTCTTAATAAAGTATTGGAAAGCATTAAAGTAGCTAGCGGCGAAATTCCACTTTTAAAAAAGAAATTTGATCTCCATAAATTACTAGAACAAATCATTAATTTAAATAAATCCTATGCCGTTAGCAAAAATTTGGAATTAAATCTAGCCTATGACGATTCTATTCCTAAATATGTAATCGGCGATCCTATTCGTATACAACGAATTGTATTAGAGCTGATTACCAATGCCTTAAAGTTTACCGAGAGAGGCCAGGTTAAGGTCACAGCCCGTTTGAGAAAAAATGAAGCAAAAGCCATTATTGTTCAGCTAAGTGTAAGCGATACAGGAATGGGTATACCGGCTGATAAACAACAAGATGTTTATACTCGCTTCAAACGTTTAACACCCTCTTACCAGGGTATTTATTCGGGTACCGGATTGGGTTTGTCGATTGTTAAGCAGTTTATGGATGATTTGGACGGTGAAATTTCATTGCAAAGCCAACCTCGGCAAGGTTCAACGTTTACTTGTTTGATATCTTTGCAAGAACCTTTGTTAATTGAGAGTGAGGATATTGAAGAAGCACCGGCTATTGAAATTAAAAACAAAGAATTAAAAAGGGTGGTAGCGAATGAATCACTTATAGCGTCATCCAATTCTTCTAAAAGCCGAGTACTGGTGGTTGAAGACAATGCGATGGCTGCAAAAATAGCTCAGCATGTGCTGACAAAGCTACATTATCAAGTCGATGCTGCAGAGAGCGGAAAAATGGCTTTAGCGCTTATAGAACAGCATCATTATGCTCTTATCTTAATGGATATAGGATTACCTGATAATGATGGCGGAGAAGTGACCCGCCGAATTCGTTTGAAACAATGGAAATCTAATTCCTCGGTACCTATCGTGGGTTTAACAGCCCATATTAATGCAGAAAACAAACGCCGTTGTATTGATGCGGGAATGAATGCGATTTATACAAAACCATTAACACCTGAAAAGGCTTTAGAAATATTAAATGCCTTTATTCCCCATCATCAGAAAATGCTGTCTCCAGCTATTAATGCAGATATTGACTCTTTTAAAGATCTCGCCGTGTTAGATATCGATAGAGCTGTTCACTTCATGGGAAGTAAAGAATTTGTTAAAGAAGGGTTGGCTTTGTTGGTGAGTGGCCTTACAGAAGAGTTAGCAGTCATAAAGCAACGACATCAAGAGAAAGATTGGCCAGCCATTAAAGCGATGGCACATAAATGGAGAGGAGGGGCCGGTTATTGTGGCACACGGCGTTTAGAAGAAGCCTGCAAGCAATTAGAAACTTATTTGCAAACGGGATTTCTCGAACAAGCTGAAGGTTGTTATCAACAATTGATTCAAGAAGCAGAAGCAGTAAAAGAAGCAGCTAAAAAGTATATTTCTTAAAATTCTGAACTAGCTTTCGATAAAAATTAGTCAATGGAGTTTATGTATATTCAAATAACACTTAACACCTACCTTCTGACTATGTCGGACGTCACTTTAATCCGTTGTTTAGTTATCACGAAGTTATTGCTACGTGTATAGCGGCCGCCACCTTAGTCAGAGATATGATGGCTCAGAAGTTCAGCAAGAAGGTGTTATAGATCCACAAATATTAATGAGTGTGATTCTAACTCTACAACCTGAACTAGATAAACATCGGGGTTATAAACAAATTTTAGGTAATTTATTGATATTAATTTGCACCTTGGGAACGGGTCAGTTAATTAATAAAGCATATACGGGTAATTTTCTATTTTTTAAAAAAACAGATTCATCAAAACACATAGATAAGGTGAGTCATATGATAGAAAAAATGGAGGCTGCGCTTAAATCACCATGACCGTTATCAATGTTAAAGCTTTTTTATTAAATAATGAGTCTTAAACTCTGTAAGGTTCTAACTCAGCTTCCGATAAAATTTATTAAAAGAGTTCGATAAGAAATTGACAGAAGATAGAAAAAAATTTTGGATGAGAGAGAGGTATGCCAAATTGGAGCAAGCTAAAGCAGAGTAAAATCCCCTAAAATCTTTTCAGGTATCAACTTAAATCATAAGTCATTGGAAAAACTAAATTATACTAAACTTTGAAAAAAATTTTTTTAGAAAATTTTATCTTAATTATCATTTATAATATTTGTAATTTTTTTGTAAAATTATCAAAAATTTTAGTAATAGCTGGAGTAGAAAAAATATGGAAAGTGTAAATGACTTAAAGAGAAGGCTCAACGCTGAAGAAGTAAAGCTGAGGGAAGCTCAACAGGAACTTGAAGGGCTTGGGAATCATTTAAGAGGAATAAATGATCTTGTTAGCAGGCACGATGCATTAGCTGATAGAGATAAGGCAAGCCTCAAAATAGTAAATAATCAACAAGAACAAAATAAATTATTTATAAGTTTGGAAAATAATGAGAGTAAGTACCAATATTATTGGAGACAGTCTTGCGAGGTTAAATGTAATATACAAAAAAAGGAAAGTGCAATACAAAATATTAATCAAGAAATTACTTCTTTAACTTCACAAATTGAAGCAATTAGTAGAGAGAGTCAACAACGACCTGCAAACAGTTCTTTTTTTAACAGTAGTGCTCAGCAAAGTTCTTTTGATTCTAATAGAGATATGAATTTTTTAATATACCGACGGTAGATTGTTAAAAAATAAAGCTGTCAACTTAGTAAGTGAGTAAATTATTATCTTATTTAGAATCTTATAAGTTTTTTTTATATCTGTATACTGTATTTTCTTAAAATAATTACTATAAATAGGATTTATACATGCCGGTTATTGATTTTTCTGAATACTTAAAGAAATTTAGACCTATAAAGAGAACACAAAGTTCTGACTTCCATCTACCCAGTTTGAGGGAAAAAGGCCCAGTGTTAGAAGGGAGGTTAGACTTTCTTGCTAGAGAAGTACGAGATATCTATTTTTTAATAAATCAAGACTTATCTAAAAAAAGTTTTATAGACTTTGGTCATATTGAAAAGTTTAAATCAAAATTAGCGAGTCTAAAAACTAATTTACGCCATTATTGTGATACGGTCTGCTCTCCTACGCGATCAAATCTTCAAAATCTCGATAAATCTGGCCAACAACTATTTAGCGAATTTTTACAACATTTGTATATGTACGTTTCTGACCAATACTCCGATAATAAAGATTATGTCAATAAAATTATGGGCGAGATATTAACAAACCATTCTGACGATTTTTTTTCCTTTTTAGGAGGATCCGATGCGGGCAAGGAGGTTTGTTTATGGGAGGATCCGATGCAGGGAGAAACAGCCTTGATTGCTGCGCTGCGTGATGGGGAAATTCGGATTGTTAGGAGCATGCTCAAAAAGCTTAAAATTATTTTTTTTGGCGAGCAAATACCTATTACTGAAATACCTTCGGGCTTTGAAAACTATTTGTTTCATGAAGCAAAGGATGGATTTTCAGCACTTAGTATGACCTGGAAGCGCGATAATCCTGAAATATTGCAAAATTTATTAGAGTTTACGCAATCTATTTATGGCTCTAAAGATACATCCGCCTTTCAACGTTTTATATTTCAGATCGATAAGCATGAAACTACTTCCTTAATGCGCGCTGTTTATAGAAAAGATTTAAGGTTGGTGTGTTTAATATTGGATGGTATGCGCAAAGTATATGAAACTCCAACGCATGCCATTTTTAGAAGCTTTCTTCAGTATCAAGATTCATTAGGATTTACTGTACTAAATAGAGCCAGTCAAATGGGTAAGTCTAAGATTGTGAAACAGCTCATTGAGACAGCAACTATTGCATTCGGCGGAAGAAAAACCGATGAATTTAAAAAATTCTTAAACCTTGCCAATAAGAAAGGAACCTCCTCATTTATTTCAGCGGTTATGAACGGTCAAGAAAAAGTATTGAAATTGTTGTTTGAAACCGCATTGCAAGCTTATGGTGAGAGAAGTGAAGCATTACGGCAATTTATATTCCATCAGGATAACGACGGCTTTACTGCTTTAATGCACATGGCTGAACGCAATCGGGTGGAGGATGCGGAAGATCTGCTGGCTCAACTCATGCATGTTTCGGATCGATTAGAAAATTCCTCAAATGCCTTGTATGAGGCATTCGGACTGCGAACAAAACAGGGACTTTCAATTTTTCATCTGGCTGTGCAAAATGGATCTGCAGAAACACTGATCGCCTTAATTCGAGGCGTGCATTTAATTTTTAATAAAAGTACACCTGAATTTCGTGGAATTTTATCGCAACTGGATGAGCGTGGTTTAACGCCCTTAGATCGCGTTGTTGGAGATGAAAAACTACTTATAGCTACGCTTGAAAGTGAAGATAGGGTTGCCAATCTAAAACCGCAAGAAAAAGTCGCGCGTTTTAAAAGAGCACAAATGGCTGGAGAGTTTTTGGCCTATGGTATTAAGCCATCTATAGAAGCAGAGCTTCCTTTTTTAAAAAGGTTTGCTGTCAGTAGTTCTTGGTCATGGGATAATTTTTTTAGTATTTTTTGTCCTTTTTTACCTCGAAGTCGGCGTGTTACACGCGCTATTTCGTGTCGTTTTGATAAAAGGAATTATCAAAGCTCTTTTCCAGAAGAACCTAGACAAATGCGTCAAGAAGCGTTGGTCAATTTAGTTGCTTTTTTAAAGCAAGCTAATTTGGATTCTATAGCCGAAGTAGCTTTTATTAGAAATCGTGATCACTCAAGTCTAAGAGAACAACGCGAGTTACAGAAATATAGCCGTGCGGTTGAGCATTATGATGCACACAGTCAGCAAATTTTGCGTCAGTTCACACAACAGACGGCAACGAGTTTGGAACATGGCTTAAATCGCTTATCCGCTGATTATCCTTATCTTTTACTCGATAATGGCAATGATTTATTAGTATTGGGTAAAGAAAATATTTTTTCCGGAGCGTTATTAAATCCAACACAAGCTATTGATTTACGACCAGGACTTTCAAGCGCTGTTTTGCAAGATTGGTTAGCGAGTTATTTTGCTAGTGACTATACCGTGCATCCTTTTGATCCTGAAATTTTGAATGCTTATCCCGATCCACTTGAATCCTTAAATGTTCCTATACTTTCCGATGAAAAATTTTTATCCGAAGAATTAGCAGGGTTAAGCCGTAAAACGATACAAACACTTTTTTTACTCGATAAAGCTCGTATTCAGATAGATGATTTTGATGGCGCTGATTTTTTTTCCACCTACGAGAAAAAACTAGCTTTTCGCGCAGAGAACTTCCATGAAGTCTTTTTTAAGCTAACACGGGCTGAAAAAATAGCCTTAAAAAATCTATTCTTAGAGAAAAATTTTTTAGTAGCGCAGTACCCTGCATTATCCGACAGTGAAAACCAATATCTTAGCCTTTATAAAACAAAGCTCGTCAATCGGTTTAGGGAACAGGCTATCGAATCTATCACGCCTATAGAATTATTAAATGATGCTATTGACGTGCACGAATATTTTTTAGACCACGAAAGCGACGTTTTCTCTTCCACGGAAAGACGGCAAATCAAAGAATCATTACAGCAGTTGAAAATGGGTTTAACGCAGCACAGCGAAAAAAATTTCTATAGTAAAGCGGCTTTACAGCTTGTCGTGTTACTTTTTCCGAATGCAATACGTGGTATTGTTAACAAAGATCCTATGGAAGCACTGACTCCCGTTGCCTTAATTGCTGCCGATACGGGTTTACGTAAGTTACTGGTAGGTTTTGCTAAACATCCACACGTGATGAAGCGGTTTAGTCATGGATTAGCGAGTAAAGTATTGGCCATGACTGGCGAAACGGCTGAGCGAATTCCAGTTATAGGCAGTGCTTTCGCGCTTTGTGGTTTGTACGAATCAGGCAAGGCATTAGCCGCTACCACTAAAAATGATCCGAATCGGCCGTACTATGCCCATCTATTTGTAAACAATCTGGCGACGGTGGGTCTGATGGGATCAGAGCTTGTCGTGGCATTACCTTTTTGGCCTGTTTTAGCTTTGTTTGCACTGTTAACCGTTGATCAGAGTTTAACCGCCGGTAGGCGAATACATGACATTGATTTGCATCTAAGGGATGATGCAGGGCATTCATTTAGAAAATTTTTGACCGAATTAGAATTAGGTTTAGGAATCGTTAATAGCCGGGTTGAATTGGTAGAAACCCAGCGCGCATTATTTCAAGCTTTTTTAGCTTATCTTGATCATATTCAAAACGAAAATAACTTATATCAATACATAGCGGTTAGCTTACCCGAAGTTCAACCGGCGGTGAATTGGAAATATAGTGATCGGATAACTGGGCAACGCTTCAATTATAGCTCGCCAACGCGCATTGTTCAGAAAAGCGAATTCAATTTTCAGTTTGGTGAGGTGAAGGCTGCTTGTGAACTCGATGACGCCTATTATTTAGACGGTCAAAATTACACTTTATTGACGGGTCAATGGGTGGCGGAAACCGATTGTAAAATAGGGCAGTTAAAACTGAGAGGGGCTAGCGCAAAGGCAAGTGGGACGGCGGGTGCGGCGATTGTTATTAATCAGCAAGCAATAAAACATCAGAACACGCAGCGATCTCGCTTACTGCTTCCCATCGATCCGGCATGGGTTAAGTATTATAGCGTGAATTCGCACAAAATTGGGTCATCGATTGATACGATTGTGGTGAATATCGCCGCTATTTATCGAATGCCCACTCGTGTTAATGAAGATGAGACAACAACGATTAACATTCAAGCTAACTTAAACAATGGCACAGTGGTTCCCGCCATACAATATTTATTAGGTGTTACCAAGGGAGTGGTCATTGCCGAGAATACGATTCCTGATAAAACCTTTGCATTTTTTGATAAAAATAATACTTTCAGCTTTGAGAATGACACTATCAGGGCAGAAAATGGTTTTAAAGCGGTACTGGGTGGTACTCAAGTGTTAGCGTTAGCTTTTGATAAAGGTGTTACTGTGCAAGGTGAGGTTCCTGTTACGCAGAATCGAAGTGTGGTTATTAGCCATCTACAGGGGATTGATCGAGTAAAATTGGCTTCTTTTAATGCGACAAACTGCCCTGGTTTTTCCGTAAGTTTAGGCCAGCAGACTCAATTTATTTTCCAGGAGCAGCGATTGTATATTGTTGCTAACAATCCTTCCTATTGGTCTGGAATAATTAATGTCCATAAAGAAGCTGAAATGCCGCCTCTCTATTATTTTACCGAACCTTTCAATTATGTCTCACATGATATGACGTATCGCTCTGGTATTAGCCTGGTGATAAATGCCTCCGCTAATTCACCACTCGTGCGCGTGAATGTCTTAGATACTAAAAACGGAGATGAAGCAAAATCGCATATTTTTTCAGGACACTATATCGCAGAAAGTGGGGAAAAATTTTATAGTCGGCTGCTTATAGATAAAAACCAGGAGAAAACATGGGAGTCCGT
The DNA here is from genome assembly GCA_040390025.1 of Pseudomonadota bacterium. Taxonomy (GTDB): domain Bacteria; phylum Pseudomonadota; class Gammaproteobacteria; order Diplorickettsiales; family Diplorickettsiaceae; genus JAVHYG01. Next base: position 77,639 of record JAZJZD010000017.1, read on the forward strand.
GTTAGAAATTAATACCAGTACCAGCAATGTTACACAGGAATTAGATATATCCGAGATACGAGGTCAAAATTTTAGTAAAGTGAGTATATTAACGAAAGAGGGTGATGGAGCAAAGCTAACGCATTATGTTGATTGGAGATGGAAATTATTACCTCAAATCACAGGGCATTTTGTAAATTATCAATTAGAAAATAAATTAGGTAATTACGTTCTTGTATTAGTACATGCAGAAAACCATGAAGAAACACAAATATTTTTGTCTAAAGAAAATGCCGGAATAGTCATTAACGATATTCACTATCAACCTAATTGGACCTTATTTACTTTATTAGCCATTAAGGGCGTAGATGATTTACCTATCGATGGCGATTGTTTATTAGCACCGATAAAGATAGAAAAAGCGTTTAACGAAACTACACTAAGCCAAACCAATGATAGTTATACCCTAGGTGGAATAGCGATTAAGAATCCCTCGCCTAAACTCATGTTTTACTTTACGGATGTGCAAGTTCCTTTTGCAGTTTTAGTCTATCAAGCAAAAATAAATACGGCACGCGTAGTTGATCGACCTGCTTATGCACACTATAAAGCGGCAAGCCAATCGATAGTAGCGGATTATAAAATTTCAGAAAAAGAAGCGTTACCTAATAATAGCACCTGGAATGTAACGTATTATTTCGGTATGGCAGCAGGTATAGCAAGCAGTATTTTAGGGACAGGGTTAATGCTATTTAGTAAACGATTTAGGACCTCTCGCCAAGCGGTTGCTGCGAGTGTTGCCGTTTCATCCTTAGAAATGCAAACAGCCAACGCGGCCTCAATTGAAAGTACAAAAATTGAAAATCCTTGGATAGAATATGATCCGAATTTTCAAGAGGATTTTTTAAATTATCCAGCGTTGAGATATGTAGACTATGAAGGAAGTGCTCAGCAAAATCAAACAAGCGATTTTACTCATGAGCAGCAATTTATTCCTTTTAGTCTTGAAAAGTTAAATTCAAATATTATGCTTGCGCGTTGTCTAGGGCAACTGCTGTCGCAACCCATAAAAAATTTAGCCTCCAATCTGTTTCAGTGTAATAAAAGTCAAATATCCATTAACAAGAAGGCTGTAAAGGTTTCTTCCTATAAAAGTAAGGATAGTTTCTTTATTGATAAGTCTTCCACTGCTGTTAATACTAGCTTTCCTCGTGTGACATCGTTTGATTCACAGCCAATCAATAGAAATCATATCAATTCACTAAGGTAAGTTACTGCAAATTTATGATCTCGCTACTTGGTAGCGAGATCATAATTAGATAGAAAAATGTTTTAATACTTTGGGAAAAAAGTGCTATTTTTTATTTAATATTTCTTCGCGGTAGAATTAAAAAAAGATGGCATTGAAAGTATTGCTTATTGATATTTTCAAGTATAATTTTGACAAATTGATCATCAGATATGAGTTTAATAAATTGCTTAAACGTTAAGTCTTGTTTGTTAAGTATATTTAAAATTTCTTCAGATTTAGCAAGTACCAGTTCTAGTTTATCTATTGGTAATTTACTTAATTGGTCGAAGGTAATAGATTTGTTAGCATTTCAGAAACAACTCAGCATAAGTTCATATATTTTAACTGCAGACAAAATAACGTTTCCCACTCTCTTTTTTATCTTTTTACAATATATTGATAAATATTTACACAATTATAATAAGCAGATTTAATGTACTAAGGGTTATTAAAAAAATAAATTATTTAAAAACTAGCTTATGCTAAATAAACTTTAAATAAAGCCTTAGCTTTAGAAAAATTAAACGAAAAAAATAGATTAAGTATATAAATAACAAGGAGTAACTATATAGTTATGTTAAATAATGGAATAAATCTACCTAATTTCGATATAGATATTAACCAGACTCTCTCTAAATTAGAAAAAGTAATAGAAAAAAATACATCAGAGCTTGACCAATTACTCACTGGTAACATAAACGGTTGGGATTTGATGTATAAACTGGACGAATTAGATGCAAGATTTGAGGAGTTTTCTATACTCGGGCATCTTAACTCAGTTAAACAAACGCCTGAATTAAGCGATGTTTACAGCGCATGTTTATCTAAACTAATCCCTTATTCTTCAGCCCTTAGCCAAAATAAATTACTTTTCAATGCTATTAAAACTTTGTCAAAGAACAACGATACTTTTGATTACGCTCAAAAGGCCTGTCTTGATATTATGTTAAAGGAGTTTAAATTTGGGGGTGTGGATTTATCAGAAGCCGATAAAAAAAGATATCAAATTATTGAGGAAGAGTTGTCTGAACTAATGAATAACTTTGATTTAAATGTATTGAATGCTACCGATGAATATTTCCATTTGGTGGTAGACAAAGCAGAATTAAAAGGCTTGTCTGAATCGGCGATGGTAAGTGCGGAAAAAGCAGCTCAAGATAAAAATTTAAAGGGTTATCTATTTACTTTACAAGCACCTTCTTATCTTCCTGTTCTGCTATATGCAGAAAATCGCAAGTTACGTGAAACCCTATTTACTGCTCAAAAAACACTGGCTTCCGAACTAGGTGATAAAGCGTATGATAACAGTCGCATTATGTACGACATACTGAAGTTGCGCCATGAAAAGAGTCAACTCCTTGGCTTTAAAAATTATGCAGAATTAAGCTTAGCAGAGAATAAAATGGCTGAAACACCAGAAAAAGTCGTTGATTTTTTAAATGATTTAGGTGCTCGTGCGAAGCCACAAGCATTGGATGAATGGCGCGAGTTAAGAGCGTTTGCTTTTCAGCGTGACAACATAGAAACCCTACAGCCTTGGGATCTAAGTTTTTATGTGGAAAAGCTTAGGGAACAAAAGTTTGCTATCAACCACGAAGCGCTACGCGCTTATTTTCCGCTTGATAAAGTTTTAGATGGTCTTTTTAAATTGATTACGCATCTGTTTGGAATGACAATAGAGGAACTAAAAGCTGTCAATACCTGGCATTCTGACGTACGCTGTTTTAGCGTCGCCGATCAACACCAGCAACTGCGAGGCCACTTTTACTTAGATATTTATGCAAGGCCGGGTAAACAAGCCGGTGCATGGATGGAGCCCTTGCAATCGCGACGACGGCTGAGCGACGGCACTATTCAAACGCCAATCGCTTTTGTAGTATGTGATTTTGATTCACCCGCAAACGCTACTCAGCCTGCATTATTACGACATGAAGAGATTGTTACCTTATTCCATGAAATGGGTCATTGTTTGCATCAAGTCGTCACACAGATCGATTATCCAACGGTGGCGGGTACTAATGTTCTTTGGGATGCTGTGGAATTACCCAGCCAAACGATGGAGTCTTTTCCTGAAGAAAAATCAATTTTGAACATTATCAGTGCACATCAAGAAACGGGAGAATGTTTGCCAGGAAAGGTCATCGATCAAATGCACAAGGCTAAAAATTTTAATAGTGGTTTGCAATTACTTAGACAAGTCGAGATGTCCTTGTTTGATTTTTGTTTGCATTTAGAATTTGATCCAAGCAAAGGATACGAACAAATCCAGAATCTTGCGGATAAACTACAAAGAGACTTGGCAGTAACACCTACTTCAAACTTTAATCGGTTTCAACATCAATTCACGCATATTTTTGCGGGTGGATATGCGGCAGGTTATTATAGCTATGCTTGGGCAGAGCTTTTATCCTGCGATGCATTTGCTAAATTCTTAGAGGAAGGACTTTTTAATGAAAAAGTTGGAAAGCTCTTTTTACATACCGTATTAGAACAAGGCGGGGCTAAACATCCTCTAGTCCTATTTGAAGAGTTTCGTGGTCGTCAGCCAAAGCTAGATGCATTACTAAGCTATCGAGGTATTGGCCAGAACAAAAAAACAAATCTGCTTAGTGCAAAGCTGGAAGATAAGACTGACACAGCAATTGCTATGTCTTCTCCCACTCCAATAGATGAAAATTTAGAAAAGAATGTATATAAGAAGGATTTTTATGCTGCGATAGACCATGATGATGTAAGGCGGCATGGCTTTTCTACAATAAAAGGAAAAAATGTTGTTAAGTAGGCCACATTCAAATATCTATAGTATTAATTCTAGTCATTTTTGTGATAGATATTTATGCTCTGCTTTGTTAGTTGAGAGAAATTAAACGTCGAAAGAAAAGGGCTATAGTTTGCTATAGCCCTTTTAAGCAATGTAAGGGTCGTCCTCCATTAAAGGGGGACCGCCATGGGAAGAAAAAAAATGCCAGGACTCGTTAAACGCGGGCGCATTTGGCACATTAACAAGAAAGTCAACGGCCGTCGCATTTCAGAAAGCACTGGATCAAGCGCTCTCGAAGAAGCTGAACACTATTTAGTTCGACGCCTTGAGCAAATTAGACAAGCCAGTGTTTATGGAGTGAGGCCTAAGCAGATTTTCAAAGAGGCAGCAACTAAGTATCTGATGGAAAATCAACATAAGGCAAGCCTTCATATTGATGCAGGTAACATTAGGATGCTTGATAAGTTCATAGGAGATTTACCGCTTGACGGAATTCATATGGGAACTTTGCAACCGTATATAACTATTCGTCGTAAGGAGGGTGTAAAGACGAGAACGATTAATCACGGCTTGCAAATTGTGCGTCGTATTTTAAATTTAGCGGCGAGTGAGGGGAAAAATTAGGCTTTTTCGAGCTCAATTAAGTCTAAATCAGGTAACTTAGTTAATTTTTTTACTAGCTCTACAGACATACCTTCAGCTAAAAGGTTCTTCGCAACTTCATATCGGCCTTCTTCTCGGCCCTCTTGTTTTAATTGTTGAGCTAAAGTCATAATATCCTCACTATAGTTGGGTAAGGCCTCGGCTAAGGTAGAGTAAAATCCCTTAAAATCCTTAGATTCACCTTCTTGACTTATATAATACAATAAACTTTGAAACTGTTCATGCGTAAGGTCGTTAATGTAACCGACTTTGGTAAGAGTGGCTTCATCATCTTCCGTACTCGCCGTAAAAGCAGCGGCTGCTGTGCCAGGAAGGCCGCCTGTGAGCGGGGTTAAGGTTAGAAAATTTGATGTCTTGGGTGTGCTAGGCATAACGTCCTCTTAAGGGTTCTTGGTAAATTTCTGATTCGCCGTAATTAATGCAATGCCGCGAGATTGAATGACACTGGCGCCGCTGGTTAAACAGGTCAGTAATTCCCAGCGATCTTGGTGCGGTAACCAAGTAATACTCGTGGTAATATCACGGTTATAACCTTGAACAATGGCATCACGATGGACAACAGGAACGGTGTATTTAAATACGCCTTTTGAATCCGGCACACGCGGTATGCTATTAATCCCATTTTCCCCTAAGAAACGAAAATCAATATCCAAATAGACTTTGACTTTGTTATTTGTTAACGGCTTCGTATCGTTATAGAAAAAATTAGAAACCTGTTGGTCATTGTACAAAGAAGGTTTTAATAGCGCTGGTGCCCACGTAGACACTTCTAAATCGTGCACATCCATACCTTGCCTTTCTAGATAAGCAATGGCTAAGGCATACTTTTCTTCATTGAGTCCTGTGTTAACACCTACATCAACAGGCACTGTATAGATTTTTCCCGCAATAAAATCTGGATCACTAAAGATTGCGTTGATCTTAATATAATCGGTTAACCGCGCGGCGGCTAGACCGTGTAACTTAGCATGGTCACGAATCTTATCGAAGTTATACAGGGTTTTTTCACCGCTACCGATCACCGTTTTTAAGTGATAATCGTGGGTTGGTACAGGCACATTGGTTTCATTAACGGGTGTTACAAAAATATCGGCTGCCGCAAAATGCGTTTCATCCATTTCAACCAGATCAGACACGGGTACATTCAGTGCAGTACCTCGTAGGCCATGGCGTTCTTCGATGGTATCTTTGAGTTTTGAACGGTTTTGGTATTGCAGTGTAACTTGCGTATCAAAGAGCTGACACGCCGCTTCTAAATTAATTTCGGACATAAACAACCTGATAAATAAAAAATAAATTTCCATCTACCAGGTTACCCAAAAGAAGGGGCTGATAATGCCGTGATCCGTTTAAAAAGGGTACCGAATGGACTTTTTAAATAGATAATTTCATTATAATTTTTATAACTAAAAGAGCAAATACATTATCTAGTTAAGTTATTCTAAAGTAAATGAACAATTTTTGACATTATCGGAAAAACATTCATAACGTTTCTTTATTTTAGAATGTTTTTTCCACTTGCTTGAAGAATCGAGTAAAATAGATACTTTTTTGTATTTTTCAGCTTGTGATAGGGCAAGTTTAGGTTTAGATTCTTTTTCTACATAGTACTCACAGGAATAAAGTCTACCTTTTACTTTAGTAAGATTTTCGTCCGTTCTAGCGCTCATAAACATGGCAGATGAAAACCTTATGGGTTTTTCTCGTAGCATAAAATCCGCTTTATTATCAGAAGTTCCTGTATAGTACGCTGGAACTTCTGCTTCTTGGTTACCTATTCTTTTCAGAGAAAATCCTTTTCTGAATTCTTCTGGCTTAGGACATGTATCTGCTTTTGCTATTAGGTTAAATCCCAGCATGGGAGTTAAAGTAATTAATATTATTAAAGTTTTTAGTCTCATTAGTTTAATCCTTCTTAATGACATTCAGTATAATTCTGAAAAATGAATATTAAAGTAACTTAAGTCATAAAACTATAAAAGACCATAAATAGGTTCGATCATTACTACATTTGACTACTTTTTAAATGCTTCAGCCACTTCATTAGCGAGGTTGATATAACGCTTTCTATTTTTATCAGAAGGATCGCGTTCATATTCTTTGGCCACTTTAAGTAACTCATTTTTTCCTTCATAGGGATCCGATAAATTAGCCCGTTGGCTACTTAAACCAGGTACTTGGCTATTTAATAATTGATCACGGTGTTTTAAGGCATCTGACATGGCGTTTTCGTCTCCAATAAGCGTGTTTAAAATAGTAGAATGTAAAGTAGAGGGATAGGTTTTTTTACATACTCACCTTACGCAGTTGAGTTCATAATCCGAAGTTGTTGTAACATTAATTGATTAGCCTTAAGAAGTAACTTATGTTTAATAGCAAAGTGGTTCATTGAGGTTTTAATTTTAAGCAATTCCAACTTACAAAATGCAATAACAGAAGCAAAAATATGGTTGCATTGAGTGCGTATAGTTTTGGTAGGTGATTTAGATAAACTAGCATTTTGTTTAATAGATTTATGAAACTCTTCAATTTTCCACCGTTTTTGTTAGACTTTGTAGAGGCGGTCAGCGTCAATGGACAAATCGTTCGTGACAAGATAAAGCGTTCCTGTTCGTCCGTCTTCGTTTGTGAAGACTTTTTTGAGTAATTTAACGGGAAAAGCAAGATCTTTAAGATAGACGGTGTGGCAATCACTGTCTTTCCACGCGAGTGAATTGAGCTGTTGAAATTGACCGTTTTTTGCTTGATGGCGTGTAAGTGCCACGCAGCGATTAGATTTAATACTGAGAATAAAGAACTTTTTTAGTTTTTTGTGAATGAACTTCATATTTTCTTTTGAGCCAAACTAGTTATCGGCTAGCACATAGTCAAATAAGATATGGTTAGTAACTGCTTGTTGGATGAGGGCACGAAATAATTCATTTTTACTAATGGACGCTTTTCTTTTTTGTTTTCGCGTCTCTAAATCAGAATAAAGAATATCTTTTTTTATTATTTCATAGCCAATAGGAAGAGCCATATCGTCATAGCGCTAAACAGGAAAGCAAGTTAATTCCCTTCACGTGCCGATGTTTAGCGTGCGAATAATGCCAACAATTAACCGCATTTTCATCTGTATAGTTTTTTTCTGAGATCGTGTCACCCAACACCAATACACCGTCTTTTGATTTTTCATGACAACGTAGGGGTTCTTTTATGTAGTCCCACATATTTTTAGCGTTGTAATCTGCTGCACGTAAAAAACGGATAATCTGGTCATGACTCACTTCTCCATCCAAAATAGAAGCTAGCCCCGTTGCCGTCGCATAATGTCCCTGGCTTATCAAGTAATCGCTATAAAGATCAAGTAGCTTTTTATTCATTGTTTTGTCCTTTTATAGGTAACAAAACATATACTCTTTTTTTGCCTAGTCAACTACCTCTGCGTAAGGTGAGCAATTAATTGACTGATGCGGTATATTTGAAAAAAGTTGCGAAGCGTCCTACCTTTCACGAGATTCGTTCATTAGGAATTAAGCAGTATGAAAATCGTGGGATTGACGCACAAGCACTGGCAGGTCATAAAACAAGAGGGCTCTCCCCCATTTAAGGGGGCAAATTAATCGCATAGAATTATCTTAAGTTGTTGAAAAAACCAAGATAAAAGAGATTAAGATGCCCCCTAAAGTGGGAAAGACCCGAGTAAGGGGAGCTGCTAACTGATTGATTTTACTTGATTTTCCTGGTGGCCGAAGGTGGAATCGAACCACCGACACAAAGATTTTCAGGCATGCACTTGAAACGTAAGTAATTGAAAAAAGAACAATTTTAACTGTG
>JAZJZD010000018.1:0-3386 GCA_040390025.1 Pseudomonadota bacterium
TGGTTGATTTAAGTAGAATTTTCAGGGCTTGTCGCATTTAGCCCTAGAATGTACCTAATTTTTTTCACTTCCGATAAAAATTGTTATCGGAAGCGGATTTTTTATCAAAAAATACCGTATTTTAGGCTATTTTTATTATTCTGAATAATGAGTTAATTCAGTTGCAACTTCTGGGTTTTTAAGGTTTGTACATTCCAAAGAAACTGGAATATAAAATTTGATCCTACTAATTGTAGAATTATTAGTATTTGCTGAACCAGCAAAATTAACTTTCGCATTTAGTACCTGGATACCCGCTTTTCCTTCATAACACTATTTCTCATTAGGGCTTGATAAGTCTCTGGATGAAAAAACCTTAGAAGAAAAAGCCAACGCGATGGATCAAGCGTGGCTAACTCAAAATAAGGATTATCTCAAGCAGTTTAAATTACCTGTTGAAATAAAAAGCTGGAAAGCCGTTCTTGAACTAAAACCTGTTGGTGATTTTACCGATTTCTTACAGACCTTAAAAAATCACTATCAGGAAAATAAATCGTTTAACCGCGTTGTCACCAAGCATGCTCGACAGTATGTTGCACGCAAAATAACGAAATATCTGTAGAGAGGACATTGAAAAATACCTAAGCAAAGAGTAGATTTAACCAAGTTTATATAAAAAATTACAATCACATAGTTTTATTACTATTTTTAAATAAATAGTAGTTATAATTTATAAAAAAATATGATAAATTTTTTTATTATAAGTGAGAGACATTTGGAAAATGTATACCCAGCGTCCATCATTTCACTTTTTTCAGCTATGTTTTAATCTCATCGATTAAAATAAAAAATTAAGAAAAAAAATAACCCTATAATTAAGGATGACCATGCAACTACCTTTAACTTCAAGCGAACTATCTATCAATACGCAAGAACAAGAAAATGCGCTATCAAACGTAATAGAATATTATTTAAGCAATAAAGATCATATCAGTGGAAAAAAAGAACTTATCAAGCAGCTTGGTTTATTTGTGATTGCACTTTCTGGCGCAGGCTTATATGCAACAGCAGCAGATGCTTATGCAGAGTCCGAGCATGTCGACCTGGCGGGCCGTATCAATTATATGGTATGTACCTGTGCGCCTGCATTAGTGGTGTTATATAATTCGACAGATTTATTTTTTCGTATGCGCGCAGCAGAAAAAACACCAAAAGAACTTGCTGCTTATTTTATTCATCGCTCTACGCCTGTGCAAAGAACTCTGCAGGATATTGCTATTACTTTAGGTGCAGCAATTTCCGCCTTGCCTTTAGCCGCGGTTAGTTTTATGTACCCTATTCCAGGTCTACCAAAAGCAGCCTTATACACGCAAGGCTTAGTGGTTTTGTTTGACAATACCATACTCCATTTTCTACCTATCAAATTAGCTTTGCAAAACCCTTGGTATCGATTGCCTGCTTTACCGCTCGAATATATTTTTGAACGTATCAAGCATTGTTCCCTCAGTAATGAGCAAAAAAACTTACTTCAACTCAAAGTGCAGCAAGACAGTTATTACCGAGTGATTAAGCAGCGCCTTATCACCCGTTTAGATCATATACAAACTTCAATCGTTATACATGGGTTCTCTTTTGACGCGAAGCGATTGCGCTATATTAATCATGCAGCACTTGAGCTTAAGCGCTTAAATCAGGAAAGGCGATCATCTTTTGCCATGCTAGAAGAATTACTTCAGTGGAAAGGGATAGCACCTGAAAAAAATTCAACTTCAACAAGCTTACTGAATAGCTTATTTAAAAAATCATGCTATCCCGTAGGTGCCGCTTGGGTAATATCGAGTTGTGTAGGGTATTTAGCGGCACCTATTAATGAACTCAGTAATTTAACAGGTAGTAAATCCGCAGGGGTTCTTTTATCGATACCTTCTATTTATTTCCTTGGCGTATTGTTAGCGTTTTTTGGTGGAAGCTCTTTACAAAATCTCTATCATTATTTTACCTCCTGGAAAGGGGATTCTATTAAGATTCCAATAGAGTTTAAACTCTATCCTAGAGCTACCGTATTATTGGTTGTTCTTTCAATCTACTTATCCGTTTTTTCGTATGCAGCTGCTGCCGAGTTAATTAACGATAATTTTACAGGAGAATTAGAGTTTTTACGCCCTTATTTATTAGTGCTAGCAAAAACGGGCTTAGCTTTTTTAGGCTTTACAGCTATGCTGGATTTTTATGCATTAATATTGGGAAAATTAGCGCGATATGCAGGTAATGAAGACAGCAAAATAGTTATTTTGCTCAATCAATCTATAGAACAATTAAAAAATGGCATACAGCGTATGGACCCTGAGCAATTGCTAGAATCATTAGCGCAGTTAAATGAGAATGGGTATGACATAAAGTCTTTGTTAAATTTACACGGCGCTTCTGAGCAGCGTGATTTCATTCAAATGCTTTTAAAATTGCAACAGTGTCAGCACCCATGTGAAAACAATAGTGAAGTGATTAACAAATTAATTCTTGCAGTGGATAAATCGTATGATATGGATAATGATAGAATCAATAACGCTTCCAGCGAAAGCACTTTACTCATTCCAAAAGTCAAAGCGAGGAGTAGCCATTGTTTTTCCTCATTATCGAGCTTTTTTTCATTATCAAAACCAAACGGGTTATTACACTCGGTAAGCCAAGATGCTGATCAACTTAGTATTACGCCTGATTTTTCGGACTCATCCAGCACACTAGCACTAGGAGGCGTGTAAGTATAGAAATAACTTCTAGAATGCCCCACGTGCACATATGATCTGACGAAGTTATGTAATTATCAGATAAAAAGGCTATTTTTTACTACATTGAGGTTTATTGTATACGTATAGTTTCTTTTTTAAGAAAGATAGAAAAAGTTGATAATCCAAGATTCCAAGGAAAAGCACTATGGGGTACAAGGAGAATTGTGGAGGTATAGAGTTGGAGATTAAAGATTTGGTAGGAGTATTATTGCTAAATCATGGGTGGTTAATGGGAACTAAGTTTCCATCTTCCATCTGCAACACACGATCCATACGACTCGCAAGTTTTCGATCGTGGGTTACAATAATAAGGCTGGTATTGAATTCATTATTTAATTCAAGCAGTGTTTGATAAACCTGTTCTGCTGTATGACTGTCTAAGTTACCTGTAGGTTCATCGGCTAATATACAGAGAGGGTCATTGATCAGGGCTCTTACAATTGCAGTCCGCTGACGTTCACCTCCAGAAAGTTCACCTAATTTATGCTGTTGCCGGTGGAGCAGGTTCACTTTTTTTAGAAGTGATAATGCTTTTTTTTCAGCTATTTTAGGGTTGACACCAGCTAGTAGCAAAGGAATACATGTATTCTCTAGTACGGTAAATTCAGGTAATAAATGATG
>JAZJZD010000019.1:0-4124 GCA_040390025.1 Pseudomonadota bacterium
TTGAAAAATCCCTTGCACAGCTTTTAAGGCAATTAAAAGAAGCCAAGATAGAGGAAGCAAAATGGGGACCTCATGCGCGGCCAGGTAATTTTGAAATACTGAATGACGGTATAAAAGCCTTAGAAAACATCCAGTTTGCATCTGTAGATGGCTTTGCATCGGTCAAGGAATTGATGGAAATTGAACAGTATTTTTTAAAGTCTGACACCTTACGTTGCTTTCATTTTCCTGATTATAAATCTCATATTAATCCAGAACTTCTCATGTATGTCGAGATGGAGGTGCAATTAGATACACTGGAGCTGAAAGCCAATGATTTAGCTTGGCGTGGCTATAAATTAGCCGCTAACGAAGCCAAGAGTGTTGTTTATGATTTACGTTATTTAAATATTTTATTTTTTAAGATAAAAAAAATGGAATATGAAGTCTATAAAGATTTAGCCCTCAAGCTTATTAATAATAGCCGTCCGGTATTAGAAAAACATCGTGGTTGTAAACAAATTTTTGGTAATTTGATCGTGTTTATTTTAACCGCGGGAATGGCTTTTCCGGTCAATAAAGCTATACGCGGCCATTTTCTCTTTTTCAAACAAACCGACAGTGCCAAACAGCTTGAAGCACTGAGCCAAACGATTAACACATATTCCCTACAACAATCATACTAAAGGAGTTTTTATGAATTATTTATGTTGTCCAGTGACCTGTGTGGTTAACCATATCCGTTGGTTAAGTCAACTTTGTAATAACTTGTTTGCTCGATCGTCAAATAGTAATGAACGTTGGACTCTGCTTGAAGAGAGTTACCAGGAAACACCTATGGTTTCACGATCACGAGATGTATCTTTTTTTCAAACGCCACAAAGTGATCCAATCCCAGTAACAACGAACTTATCCCCCGTATGTAAAAACTAAGTAGCTATTACAAAAATAATAACAATAGGAGCTTTTATGCTAAAACTACAAGCAAATACGCCAGAATTACAGGCGAGTTTTAAATATTCTTTACGCCTGCCTGATAAGAATACAGCTATCTTGATGACAGTGATTAGTGTTGGTAATTCCTTGCAACAAGGCGTTAGTTTCAGTCCCTTTGTGAATTTAGTTAATCAGGAATTTAAAGAAGGGACATTAGAAAAATTAATTATTGTTACTACAGGCTATCTACAAAGACACTACTTTTCTTTGGGGCTAGATAAACCTCTGGATGAAAAAATCTTAGAAGAAAAAGCCAACGTACTGGATAACGTGTGGTTAACTCAAAATAAGGATTATCTCAAGCAATTTAAATTACCTGTTGAAATAAAAAGCTGGAAAGCCGTTCTCGAACTAGGACCTGTTGGTGAGTTTACCGATTTCCTACAGACCTTAAAAAATCACTATCAGGAAAATAAATCGTTTAACCGCGTTGTCACCAAGCATGCTCGACAATATGTTGCACGCAAAATAACGAAATATCTCAGTGAAAACGGCCGAAATGTTGAATTTGATGCTTTTATGAAGGTTGCGATAGATTATATTCTTGAAGAATTAGCAGCAATTGTACAACTAAGAAAATGTAATGCTGATTTCTTCACTTACCCAAGCCAGATGAATCCCCCGGCTTGTCATGTGGTAAAACACTTTGCTAAAGAAACTGATTTAAAGTATGTCCAGTATGAGATCAGTGAACTGAAAAAAGTTTCTACGCTTTTCTTTCAGTCTAGGCATGTATCTGCCGAGTATGCGCAATGGTCCTTAAATCAGGTGAATTGGAATTATAGGCAAGAATTTCAATTTCTGCAGGGATTTCATCAATTGTTAGATTCTATTAACACCTTAACTGTTCAACCTGAATCTATTTCCTCCACAACAACAATACCAAGGAGGGTAAGCTTATGATTCATAACATTGTCAAAGAGATTAAACAAGGAATAAGTAAGCATTTCCCAGGAAATTTCTTCCTAGTCAACCAAAGTGGAATACTTGTCGAAGTTGATGAAAATATGCTTCAACTGAGTGGTGTTTCTGATTTTAAAGAAATTGAGGGGACGCATGTACGTCGATTTGGTGAAAAAGCTTGGGAAACAACATTAAAAGTAATTAAAACGAGAAAAAGAGAAGAACTTTATGAAAAAAAAGGCGGAAAAACTTATTATGTCATGAAAATACCTTATACAAAGGGTAGTTTTCGTGGCGTATTAGGTTTTTCGATTGATATTACAAAACTGGAACAAGCCAAACAAACGAAAACGGAATTTATCATGAACATGAATCATGATATTCGTACACCGTTTAGCGGTATTGTTAGTGTATTTGAGATACTTGCTGACGGCGAGCGTGATCCAAAGAAAAAAGAATGGATAAAAATAGGGTTGCTGTCGAGCCTACGATTGTTGAGCTTTATGAGCGACATAAGCCAACTTTCTCAGTTAGGTCATCTGCCTTTAGATTATGAAACCTTTGATGTCACCCAAGTGGCCGATGATGTTTTGCTATTTTTAGATGCAACTGTTAAATCGAGAGGCTTAGACCTTATAAAAACTTACCATGGAAACATGGTTTGTAGTAACCCTTTTCGTATCAAACATATTTTACTTAATTTATTAGGCAATGCGATTAAATTTACAGAAAAAGGGGGGATTAGTCTTTCGATAAAAGCAGCGTCTAATCTAGTAATAACGGTGCAAGATTCAGGGATTGGCATTGATAAAGAATATCATGAAAAAATATTTGAAGAATGTTTTAAAGCAACACCGTCGTATAAAAATAGTGACTATGCGGGTGTGGGAAAGGGTCTTTATTTAGTTAAAAACTATGTTAAGGATTTGCAAGGAAAAATTACGGTTCAAAGCGCAGCGAATGAAGGCTCTACTTTCATAGTTGAAATTCCATTGAGAATAGGTAATTCCCCATGAATAAATAGGCGGTATTATCTATTGAAGAATAGGCCAGGTTATCGCTGTTTACGCTGTCAGTTTAATAGAAAAATTCTCGATTGGTTTTGTCCTGCTTGCCGTAATTGGAGTACGATTAAACCCGATAGACTCTAAGATTCTCGAATAAAATTTCTTTATTTTTAAGTAAACTTTAATCTTAATTGTCTAGTATAGAGTATTATCATTTTGAGGAAATTAATATGGCTAAAGAGATCTGGCAAAGAGAATTATTAAAACATCTTCAAGAAGAAAATAGAAAATTTTCAAAAAAAACTGAAGCGTTCTTAGCTTATATTTCCACTCAAGACTTTTCTACTCAAGGATTAAAACTTCTTCAAGAAGGAATCGCAATAATAAATACGCTTCCCCAAGCACATCCGATTAGTTTATGTATTAAAAAACAACAAGAAGCGCTTTTCAAACATATGAATGGAAATGAGGCACTCGGTCGCTTTTTTCCTAATACCTTTAGTTGTAATAATGCAACGCCAATGGCGCTACTTCATAAACCTTATTCAAATTTATTTTTCTCATCTAAAGCTAAAGATGTTTTGATCGATTCTGGTGAGTTTATAGGTAGTTTGCTTCACTTATGCGCAGAACCAACTCGTTTAAAAAATGATCAAGCAGTATTAAATGAAGCAATAGACACTTTATTACGAGAAGATGACTACAATGAAAATGACTATGATAAAGAATTCAATAGAATATTAGAACAATGTCGAGAGAAGGAGAATTTTTTTAATAATTTTAAAAATTATATCGAAATAGTTAAAGAAACACATACGCTTGTAAAAGAATATACACTGCAAAGTAATGAATTAGCTAATACGCTAAAGACATTAGTTAACAACAAACAATGGGATAATAAGGCAATAAAATTATTTGTTTCGAGTGCCCCAGATGGGGTAAAAAAAATAAGGGCTATTTTATCCAATAGTGTGCTTTCACATGATAAAATAATTGATATAGTGAATATTGTTAAACAAAAAATAGAACAGCCACGATACCTCAGAACTAAAAGCGTTTCACAACTTTATCAGCAGTTAAGTAACGTGCTTAAACAACATTGTCCTAACCTATACATAATGGAAAACAATCAGTTACCGTATAATGCAGCGTTAGGGGTATCTCCTTAAATTGATTTAAATAATTGTAAATTCTAACTGAATTGCGACAAGTTAATTTAAACTTGTAGTATTTAAGGTT
>JAZJZD010000020.1:0-40194 GCA_040390025.1 Pseudomonadota bacterium
CTCCGGCCCCTAACTCCCGAAGTTAGTGCTCTACCAAACTGAGCTACACCCCGATATTTGGCAAAATAGGCCAAAAAGTGCGGAAAATTTTATCAGTTTTGGCTTCATTCAGCTAGCTTCAGCTGAATAGAATTGTTTTCGAAAAGTTACTTGATAAAACTCTTATAGAATTGGCTCATCAAAGCGCTCACAGATACTGTTACTTGGTGTGAACGCACCTTTTGTCTTTTCCAAATATGAGAAATGCATCATTATTGGCAAATCTAGATGCACTTCCTTCAATATTTGTGGTTTTAACAGGCTTAAAGAAATTAAATGTTGAATTAACAAACTTCAACACGTTGTTTTGACTTGAGGGATTAGCCACTATCGTCAAAGAAGCGACAAAATCTTCTCCCGTTTGCGTAATTGCCGGTATAATTTTTAACAGGGCTGATTTTTGGTTTTCGGCTAGCTCTTCAATTGGAGAAAAAGGAATATTTTTGAATTTTTGGTAAACCTTCTCAAAGAATAAACTCGTTAGAAACGGTTGAAGATTGGCTAACACTGCTTGAAATGATAGTTTACTTTGCAAACACGCTTCAATTTCCTCGCTTAATTGATTATGAGTTAAGCGACTTAGGTAGTCTTTGTAGGGATCGTCCATTAAGCGTTTAACAATAAGTGTAACTACATCTGTTAAGCTTATTTCCGTTTTCCTTTTTAGGGTTATTTCAATATTTTGTATAAAAACATTGACGAGGTTCTCTAATTCAAATTTAATTTGCCTTTCTTCCAATTGGCTTATTCTAACCTTACGAGCAGAATCCACTTTTATGTATCTTTCTTCTCTTTTCTTTCTAAATTTTTCACCCAGAACAAAAGCCAGTGAAGGGATATTTTCAGACAGATTTTTGGCTAAGCTCGCTATAGCACTTTCATAGCGGGTTGCTTCAATGACATCTGGTTTTATGAGTTTTTCATCCAGCGCTGGAAAACTTTTACTCTCAAGCTTTTCCACTTCACTTAGGACAGGCTCTTTTCCTTGAGCGGCGTCAGCTTGATCAAATTCTAAAACTGTCGTACCGCCCATACCTAGGCTAACCACTCTCGCTCTACTATAACCTAAACGAAAACGATGACGTGACGTCCAAGCCCAATAACCAACTGCAAAACAACCTATCGTACCAAAACCACGGGCCAACCAACTTAACCAACTACTAACGGTCTCTTTATTATTACCTGACTTTGGAGTAGAGACTGCCTCCTGGTTTAACTTTGCTTTAACGACATTAGTGTCTAGACTTACTTTTTGATAACGGCTATCTTTAGTTTCAACCAAATCGTTAAGATGGTTTATTTGAACGAAGAAAGCAGGAAGCGAAGCATTGGCTGAAGTCCAAGACGCACTCTCACTTCGAATAGAATCCATTACGTCTTGAATATGACTCTCTAGCCAGTGTTTGAGTTTTTCTAAACGTTGGGGCACGCTTTCATCCACCTTAAACGGTTCACGAACCTTCTCCCATAAGCTACGGCGTAACGTACTATCCAATAGAGTAAAACACTGGCCAAAGCTATGTTGTGAAAGTTCTTCTTGTGTTGCCGCTTTCATCGCAAGATACAGTAAATTTTTGACAACCTCAGGGTTTTCTAAGGCTGTTTTTATTTGATTGAATCCATTTTCGGGAGACTTTTCTAGCCATTGAAGATAGGTATCTAACTCATTGGGAGGTAGATCTAATCCTTTTTCAAGCATAAAAAAATACGCTAGGAGGTCTTCTTGTCGCGTAGGTTCAAGATAAAATAAACAGACTAATTGAAGCAGTGTTAGTCCTTTTCTCTGTTCTATCGACAAACTGTCTAAGTGCTTCCCAAATTGCTGAGCTAACAGGCTTAAATCCAAGCTTTTCTGCCTATTCACTGGATCAGTCATTCGCCACTCTAAATTCGTCACTAGTGTTCCATAACGTACATAATGCAACCCTGTAGGTAACATGGCATTTTTGACGAGAACGGTGTAGTTCTTGTCTAGCGTATGAATCTGTAATTGCAAATTTTTTTGTTTTTCGCCCGTCGGTTGCGCCATTATTCTTGAGACTTTAAGATAATATGGAATATCTAAATAGCCGCCTAAGGAATGGTCTGACGATAAAGCCAACGGTCCTGGATGTTCAATGACCTGCTGTGAAAGGTTTAACGTCAAAGGATAACGTTTTATTTGTTGCTCCCTTATTTGCGCCATAATGCTATCGATGTCTATTGCCAGTACGGCACCGGCACGAAAACTTTCTGCATCTAAGCAATGAATAGCGTCGTTTTTATGGAGTGAAACTAAGCCAGCTTGTTGCGTGGTACATATTTTAAAATCTTTCCAGTGTGTCGAATGCGTATAATAATTATCTAACACCCATTTTTGTTTTTTTTCTCCTTCAATGATTAAATCTTCTTTAGAGCGCAGCCACTGGAATTTTTCACTCTTTCTTGCTTCAATGACGATCGTCTGAGACACATTGTTTACCAAAGAAAGCCAATGAACTGCCGTTGGTTGGTTGGGGTAATAGGGCGTTAAAACAAACTGTTCCTCATTCACTTGTAAAGGAATCCAAAAGGAGTCATCACCGTCTTCTTCTACATAGCGAATCATTAAATGTTGATGATTTGCAGAAACAAGATAGAGAGAAAGGTGTACACCTATTGGTTCGAGAGCTTCGGATAATGTACTGAGGGTGATGCCAGGTATACCAGTACCAGGCCTCTCTACTTCCCATTGAAAGGGTAGTGGCATTCCCTTTTCTTTGAAAAGAAGCAATTGGTCAACTTCGAGCACTTTCGTTTTTCCGCTCGCTTCTGCTAAATTGCTGATGACACTATATTCAGTAGGAGACGACAAGATATAACTGTCTGAACCTTCTCCTCCCTGTACAACATCGGCGTCCAAAAATAATATATCATTCCCTGAGCTACCAAAATACCACTTAAATTTACTACCGTTTGCGGTTGTCGTGCTTACACTACTAACAACCTGAATCGATTTCTCCCCTCTTTGGTTTTTTTCAACGTATAACTCGGCCGTTCCTAAGTTCAACACACGTGCATTTTCTATATGGTGCGATAAGATGAATTGCTGCAAGAGGATTTCAGCTAATTTGTTTTGTTTCCACCATGGAATCAAATAGCTAGCTAAGACTGGCTGAATCCAACTTTTTTCTGAATTAATTAATTGATAATTCGAACGTTTCTCTACAAAATTAAAATAATGGCGGAGCTCTATCTCGAAAAAGACTTTTTTAAGAACTAAGGTATTAGTTTCAAGCTGATAGTAAATGTCCATATCATCCAGCAACTTGGCATCTAAAAATTGTATCGCTTGTTGTGAAAGAATATCATTGAGTGCTTTAGCTGGTTTTTCGATGGGATCAATAGCTTTACGATTATACTCTGGCGTAATATGAACACGGCCAAATTTTTCGCTCACGACTCCAATCGATAATTTTCCCCAACGAGCTGCATTGGCTCGATAATGGCTATTTTTCTCCAGAATGACATTTTCACAATATTCAATGACATCCCAATTTCTTGGAAAGGCTAAAGCCTTACTAAAAGCGTCTACAACATTATAATTTTTAGGACTGATTGTTTCTAAACGATCAGTAAAACCTCCTTGGCTTTGAACCAACAAATCAGAACTTTCTCCACGCTCATTTATTTCACAGGCAATGATCTCTGTTCTGTCCTTTTCACCTATTAAAGCTTGCATGCCATCTGCTGAAAAAAGCACGCTGTCATCTTCTGTTCCATAAAAGCTAATTTGCGGGCCAGCAACGTTAGGGCATTTTATTCTAATAAATGATTGATATGAATTGATGTGCGTTTCTGGATCAGGCATAAAAGGTAAATACACTATGTTAGTACCTTCTTCTCCACCATGAATACGCCCACGAAAACGAGGATCATTAACTCTAAATTCGTTTTTCCGAAAGGATGTTCCATGGATTCCAAGATCGGTATCACTTCCATAAATTTCAAAAACCATTGAGTAATTTTTGAATCCACTCGTTTTACCGCCTCTCACTAACGCTAAATCTACTAAAATCGTGCTTTTTAGCTCATTTTCTTTAGCCATTGCTTCGCGGGTTTTATTAACAAACATAAAGGCATTTTCACAATCGTATTGAACCGTATTAGACGCGGTGTAAAGCCCATAGACACTTCCAAAAGGTTCCCCTTCAGTTTCAATAGATTCTCCTCTAAAGTTAGGTAAACAATGATAGCGGAGACTGGCGTTTGGTTTAGCCGGAATAATACGTGATAAATGGCGTGCATAATCCGGCGAAGGAGGCGAGCGGTTGATAATACTAACTCCCGGCATAATAGAATTAATAGGGTTATTCAGTGCTTTTTGATGATGAGTAAATTTAAATTGTTCTTTATACCATGGCTTATTTAGGACGTATTCACCCATACCCGAAGCATAGCCCACAAAGTGAGAGGGCAGTGCTTGTAATCGAACGCAGCCATTACGGGCAAGTTCATTCACCATTTCTGTACGGGCTTGTAGATATTGCATATCTTCCGGCATTTCTAATCCTAAAAATCCATGCCCAAATATCCTAAATCCCTCTTGCAACGTTAAACCATAACGTTCGTATTCTTTAAAGGTTTGAATTCCATAGTAACTGCCGCTTGTCATTATTATCAGCACAGCAAAAGCAGCGCCTGCTGGCCCCGAAGAACCCGCTATGGTCAAAGCCACCCCGCCCCCTAGTGAAATACTAGCCAACGATGTCTCAAAAATGCCATCCTCCCATGGCTTAGAACCGTACTCCGCTTCTATCAGTTCTTTAATCCCCAGCGCAAAATCTTTGACATCCAGCAAATTACCCACCACGCCGCCAAGCCCTCGAGCCACCCATTTTATTTTCTTTGTGGTTTTCTTCAGCTGATCTAAGGAATTAGCTTGACTCCGACGACCTTTAAAAAAGTTTTGTGCTTGAATATTAAGCTTGCGGAGTAATGTTTCTGATTTTTCAGTCGCCCAACGTTCTATACGGGGGGATAGAATTAACGCATAACTTAACAAACTAGCTCCAATCAAGGAGTTTTCTACATCTCCTTGAACGATACTTTTTCCAATATCAAACAATGTTTTACTCAACACCAATGTACTTAAGGCTGTGCTTGAGCCCGTTTGCAGAAGTTTTTGATTCTTTTCTAATTGACTTTTAGCTTTTTTTAGTAAGGATTGTTTAAGATCTGCTTCGGTTAAATGTTTTTCAAAATCCACTTGTCTATTAGAAGACATTTCTTTTAACTTCCGTTCGATTCTCAAGTCTGGAATATCGGTAAAATCCATCATCAAGTAGCGATTGAGTGTAGAGTCAACGGCTAAATATTTTTCTCTTTTCAAGTCCTGTACAAAAGGTAGGAGTTTTTGTGCAATTCTAAGTTCGTCTTCCAGTCCTGCGACTCCTTGTTTTTTTACTCGAATGAGTAAACAGGCGATGCGTTCCTCATAACTGTGTTTGTCGACTCTTAAGTGTCGTTTCTGCAAACCCTCAATCAGGGTCTTGTCAGTTAATACTGATTTGGCATCAATGGGCGAAACTAATTTATCGGACTCATCAAGATAGCCTATCCCCCAATCGTATAGACTCACTCGATTAACTATTACCCCATTAAGGTATAGTAAATCTAATGTCTGATCTTGAGTGGTTAAACGGCTCCGCTCACTTCGAAAATTAAATAGCGGTTCATATGTTTGTCTTAAAGCTTCTGATTCTCTCGTTTTAAGTTGATATAACTCAAATGCTAAGCGACGCGATTCCGACCCGTAACTCTTTGGTAATACCCCCTCTAAAAACCTTAAAAACTGGTGTGAATTTTCAATACCGATGACATAACCTGCATTACTATCAAAATAATGGTAGCGGCGGTTTACACGAAAAACGCCTACTTGGTGGCGCGGGTTACGTCTACCAGAACCTATTGTTAAATGTATCGTGTAATCTCCTTTAGCCTCAGCCCCTTCCATAGCCATGATTAAACTTTGCGGTAAACTTTTCTTTACTAATTTAATTGAGTTAATTTCGTAGACCCGTTCCCAAACCGAGTCACTTAATCCTTGTTCCTCTAACCTACCCAACACCTCATAAAAGGCTTGCAGCTGTACCCGCTCATCAACACTTAATCGGTAGCCTCGTTTCAGTCTAGCTTTCACGAGCAATAATTCTTTTAAACTACTTAAATAAGCACCCATCCTACCTTGGCGAAGACTCTCGCTAAAACCTTTTGTGAACCCTAAACAACGTCCTCGAACTACCGGCTGTTCACTTAGTAGACTTAATATCTCCCACTGGTTAACCGACCCATGCGTGGGATATCCCCCATCCTTGTTAAAAACCTTTTTTAATTCAATTTCTAGTTGGTGATATAATCGTTGTGTCTTAACCAAGGCTTCAATGTTCGGCAAGTTGTTTACTATTTCTTCGCGCAATAACTGAAGCTGTTCTCCGGCTTTTCTCTCGCCTGACCTATTTAGTTCCAGGGCTTGCTGTGTGATTTTCTTTAACCATTCCCTTTGTTGTTCTGCATTTAAACCATTAAATATTTCTTTAGCTACTTCATGTATTTCTTTAGTTATTTCCTGATAGGTTCGTCGTTGCTGCGCATCGCCAGAGCTATCTGCTTGTGCAATTAAACGAAAAAGAAAACCAGCACCTTGATCATGTTGAACAACGGTTTGTAGTAGCTGAGCGCTTTGAGCTTTCAGCATATCCAGTTCAATTAAAATATGGGCTTTTGAAAAATTATTCTGGCCTTGCAAAAATAGTTGTAGCGCCTGAGTAAAGCTTATGGTGGCTTCTTCTAGTTGAATACCTACAAAATTATTATCTTTAAAATCAATATGGCATAAATCAACGCCGGAAAATTTAAAATCCTTATCTCGAAGATAACGAACGGCTTGTTCAGATAATCTTGCTCCAGGAAGGGTAACCCGAGACAAAAATTCTTTTACCCTTTGTTCTGCCGGAATAGCCTCTAAAAAAACGGCATCCCCTGATTCCACATAGAAAAAATGTGCTTCGCTATTTTCAGTCAAGATAATGGTAGAAAAATCTAAAATACCTGCTGAATAAAAGCTATTTAATTGATAAGGATTTAATACAACGCGCTCTAACTTTATCTCTAATTTTTTCTGAGTATTTTTATCACCAAATAGTACTTGATTTAAATCACAATCGCTAAATGTTACTTCGCTAAAATCACAATCTGTAAACCAAGCATCATTTTTGAATTGTACATTTTTAAAAACAACATTTTTAAATTGCGTCTCGCTAAAAATGACGCTACCAAGATTTAATGATTCAAGCGTTATGTCTTCAAGTATTGTTTTCGTAAAGTCAAGTCCGTGAAATTCTGATTGTTCTAACCACTCAATCGACTCAAAAGAAACTCTCTTCAGGTGAGCTTCATTAAACTTGATTTCTAATTTATCATCTATATTATTTTCAATAATTTTTTTGAAGATAACATCTTCTAATTTAGCATTCTCAAAAAGTGCCTTATTTTTAATGGAGAAAATAGCTACATTTTTTAGATGTGAGTGCTGAAAATACACCCGATTTAACTCACCTTTAAACTCACCTTTATCAATAAAAGATTCAATAAAAGTACAGAGAGTGACTACGCTAGCTATCTTTAAATTGTTGAATTGCACATGAATAAAAAAAGCCTCTGCTATAGATTGGAAAGTTACGTCACTTATTGTTGTCTGAGTTTTTTCTGGGTCACCGGCCTGCGCTATAAAATGAGAGGAAAATACCGCGTCCATAAAATTTGTCTCACTTATTTTTGCTCCCTCAAACTGAGAGTCAGATACTTCTCCCATAAAACTTGTTGCACTTATTTTTGCTTCCTCAAACTTAGAGTCAGATACCGCGCCCATAAAATTTGTCGCACTTATTTCTGCCTCAAGAAATTCAGAACCTGCTACAAGTTGATGGAAATTTGTCTCACTTATTTTTGTGAACTTTTCGGGGTCACTTGCACTAAAATAGCAGCCTAAGACATTTTTATGAAAATCTGTTTTGCTTATTGCAGCAGCCCTAAACTCAGTGGCAGTTATAATTTCATGAAAATTTATCTCAGTTATTTTTGCAAGATTAAAATAAGAAACTGACACCTCTCCTATAAAGTTTGTCATGCTTATTTCTGTTTTCGTAAAATCGACGTTTCTTATAACTTTACGAAAGTTTGTTTTGCTGATTTTTGCGCTATTAAAATTAGCGGTAATAATCTCACCCCAGTTCGCATTATCCATCGATGAAAGCTGTAAATCAGACTCATGTATGGGCGTTAAAACATTTATACCGTTTAGTATGGTCTCCCTAAAAGCACATTTATAAATAGGAGTCATTACCTTTACTCGGGTAAAATCAGTTTTAGAAAAATCTAAAGCGTTAAGATAAACTGTGCCAGACTCATCGTTAGGAAAAGAAAGTCCAAAAAAATCGTTTACTTTCATAGTAAGTAACTGATTTAAAACGTTTTTTACCACGAGTGCAGACTCTGTTTCATGCCATATAGAACCAGAACCGAGATGTGTGTTGATAAAGAAGCTTAACCCGGCATTAAAAATAGGAGGGCTTATAATACTTTCATAAAATAGATTTCTTGATGCTCCTGGCTGGTCAACATTCCCAGTTAAACGAATCAGTATTAATAAAGTTTTTTCAAAACTATTATAAGGAATCATATGTTCTCTCACCGTATCATCAATACTATGTCTCCCTATAAAAAAATCACTTGAATATTTCAGAGCTGAATGTATCTCTGCTAATAAAGCATCAATCTGTGGCAGCGAAACTAGATTTACTTTATTTAAGAAAAGAGCAAAGTCTTCAGGTGTTTGTATTAAGTGCTTCAATAAGGTGCTCTTTTCATTGACAGCAAGATTGGAAAGAACTTGCGTTAAGCTACCAGGTCGTTTAAAGAATTCCAAAATACTTAAAAAATATTCTTCATCACTATTTCGCTTAATTAAATTCAAAACCAAATTATTGCCAAATAATTCAAATACATATTTATTTTGTACGCTATTTTTTAGCAATATCTCCGTTTCTCGTATTGCGGGATTTTTATTAAAAAACTGACTATTCAGTAAACGCAAAGTAATAGTTTTATACAAAGCTTGCTCTGATTTAATTTTATAGGTATCACTATCAATAATTTCTCCCAAACTAAACGTATTGTCTTTACCTAAAATATTTAAATAGATTTCAGATTTTTCCACCAACTCGTTAAAAGGCATGGCATTATGAAGCTGTTGATAAAGCTGGGTGCCAATAAATTTAACAAAGTTGCTTGCTGTGAGCGTTTTTAAAAAATTTGTTTCCATCTTTGCTACAAGTACAAGGGCGGCCTGTTGTTGCGGATATCTTTCTGGATGTGCTAAATAGCTGTTAGTTAAATCGACATAAATATCTTCAGACTTTTCTATGAAATTGAGTTGAAACTTGTCTTTTAGTTTCTCTTTTAACCAATTATTAAAATGGATTTCATTAGCCTCTAGGGACTGCTGTAATATCGATGCTAATTTTTGTGCGGGTGTTTTCGCAGATAATAGTCGAGGTTTTCTAACGACTTCTTCCAGTTGGTTTTTCAAAAATTTCCTCATCCACCCATGAACGTTAGAATCAAGACTCGTTTTTAAATTCTCTACGGCCTCTTGTAAACGGCTATAACAACCATCCGCACAGACTTCTAATCCATCTTCATCTACTAATGTTCTCAACTGTGTTATTCGCTCATCAAGGTTAATGGTCGACTGAGCTATTAAAATACTGAACGACTCTAAATATTTTTTACCATCGGCATAAAGAATGGCACGCCTATCTGAATAATTATCTGTTTTTAATTTGTCAAAAAATCGATTAACTAGAAATTTTGCACTTATTTCTACGTCGTGTAACAGATTTTGATCGCCTGTAAACTCAATAAGTTTTGTTTTTACCTGAATATTGTGTTCATCAATAAAAGCGTTTATTTCTTCAAAGCATATCTTTAATTGATTAACAAACAGGGGAAATTGTTCAGAATCAACAAATTGTCTAATCTCAGCATTAATTTCTTCAGAGCCTTCTAAGCGAAAGTAAATAGGTTCACTACCATAAAGCTCAGTAGTTTTAGCGGAAAAATCGATACCAAGTTTGGGATACTGTGAAAAATCAAGACTTTTTTCTGAAAATATTGGATCAATGACTAGTGCGAAAGGCATAACTTCCCCTAATTGTTTTTTTAAATAAAGCAGATCAAAGATAGTTAGAAATAATTTATTATAAAATGAATAATAAAATTATGTTAGCACACATTGAATATTCTGTAAAAAAGAAGAAAGGAATAAAGAAAATAAAAGATAGCTATCTATTTTTCTGATAATTAGTGTTTTCTTGAAATCGCAAACTCAGCAAGACTAACAAGTGCTTGCCGATAAGTTGAGTCGGGAATGGCTTGTAGATAAACTTTTGCTTTTTTAGCATGTTCTTTTGCGCAGTTATAAGTGTAATGAATGGCATTCGTTGACTTAATAATACCAATGATAGCCTCTAAATGTTTTCGATCACCTTGAGAAATAGCTTCTCGAATTAACTGAGCTTCGGTGGTGTCAGCATGTTGTAAAGCATAAATTAAAGGAAGGGTGGTTTTACCTTCTGCCAGATCATCGCCTTTAGCTTTTCCAATCTCTGCTGTTGTGCCTACATAATCGAGCGCATCGTCGATCAATTGAAAAGCAATACCGAGATGCAAGCCATAGTTTGACATAGACGTAATGGCTGTTTCATTACATCCCGCTAAAATAGCCGGTAGGTGTGCCGCAATGGAAAAGAGGATGCCGGTTTTTCCGGCAATGATTTTTAAAAGTTGTGTTTCATCGAGATCAGGATTATGGCAACTGACTAGCTGTAAGATCTCTGCTTGTGAGAGTGTGGAAGTAGCATCTGCCAGTGATTTAAGGGCACGAGGATTATTTATCTCTACCATGAGTTGAAATGCTCGTGAATAAAGGAAATCTCCGACTAAAATACTGGCCGAATTGCCCCATAAACTATTCGCCGTTTTTTTTCCACGTCGTAACTTTGAATCGTCGATAACATCGTCGTGTAATAAGGTAGCGGTATGAATAAGCTCTAAGGTGGCGGCTAAGGGTAAATGGGCCTGTCCTTGGTATCCAAAGGCAGCGGCGCTGAGAAGGACAATTAATGGGCGTAGACGCTTGCCGCCGCTATCAATAAGGTGTCTTGCTAATTGAGGGATGAGGGAGATTTCAGAATGTAGGTAGCGATCGATTAGATTATCGACTTTAGCAAAATCGGCTTTAACCAATGACTGGATAGGGGTTAAATCCATAAGATTCATTATATTAAATTTAAAGCCGAATGCTAGGCGCGGTAGGAAGTGCTGTCAAGCAGATACAGGTTGTTTATTGCATCTTGGGGGCGTCGACCGTATAATGCGCGTTTTATAGGGTAATAGCCCTAGATTCTCGCCTCACCACGCAAGTTTGGGAGGCTAATTAACCGAGAGATTTTATGCGTCATTATGAGATTGTACTTTTAATTCATCCTGATCAAAGCGACCAAGTGCCTGCTATGTTGCAGCGGTATGCAGCTATTGTTACAAATAGCGGTGGGCAGGTTCACCGGCGAGAGGACTGGGGTCGTAGGCAGCTTTCTTATCCCATCAATAAGCTTGCGAAAGCACACTATATATTACTGAATATTGAGTGTGATAAGGCAGCGTTATCTGAACTTACTGAGAATTTTCGTTTTAGCGATGCTGTTTTACGAGAGCTTATCATCAAGCGAGATAAAGCCATTACAGAAGCTTCTCCTCCCGCTAAGGCAAAAGAAGCACAAGGCCAGGAAAATAGACGAGAATATGCACGTGGTGTAGCCGTCGAAGCATTGGCTGGCGAACATAGAGACTAATCAAATCTATATTTTTTAATTGTTAATGAGGTTTTATGAGTAACTATACCAATAGACGTCACAAATATTGTCGCTTTTCTGCAGAAGGTATGACAGAGATAGATTATAAAGATGTTAATCTTTTAAAGAACTATATTACGGAAACTGCTAATATAGTCCCTAGTCGTATTACGGGAACTAAGGCGCGCTATCAGCGTAAATTGACACAAGCGATTAAACGAGCTCGTTTTTTGGCCCTGCTGCCTTATTGTGATAAACACCAATATATGGTTTAAAAACTTCCTTATTTTAAGAGGTTAAAATGGCGGGGTTTCTGCATCGCTGTACAAGCTATGTTATGCGAGGCCGTCAGCAGGCTGTTATAGCAGGATTATTATTTACCATTGTGCCATTATTAGGCTGGGTAAGTAATGTCATTATTTCTTTGGTTACTTTACGTAAAGGAGCAAAAGAAGGCGCCATTGTTTTGTTATGGATTATTTTGCCTGTTGTGGTGATAGCAGGTTTGGGCAACCCTTGGATTGCCTTGTATAACATTGTAGGCGGGAGTTTATTCGGTTATCTGTTAGCGCTGGTTTTACGCCAAACACAATCTTGGCAAAAGGTTTTGGAAATTGGGTTATTGCTCGGATTGTTAGCGGTATTGCTAGTCCATTTAGTAGTTCCCGATGTGAGTGCATTATGGATCAAACAGTTAGGCCATTATGCTTTACTCATAAAAGAGCAATTTAAATTTACGGTTAATACCGACCAACTGCAGTTTTTTACAAGATTTGCCACGGGGTTTCAAGTTGCCTTTCTTTGGCTAGGAGTACTTATTAATTTAGTACTTGCGCGAGGCTTGCAGTCAATGTTATATAATCCCGGACAGCTTCGGCCCGAGTTGGAAGTAATACGTTTAAGCAAATGGGCTGCACTGGCGTTATTGGTTATTGCTGTTGCAAGTTTCCAAAAGATTGGATTAGCACAGGATGCTTTACCGGTTGTTATATTAGCCTTTCTTTTAGCGGGATTGAGTGTACTACACGCGGTTATACGCTTAAAAAATGGCTTTTTTAAAGGTTGGTTTTTAGTATTTTATAGTTTATTGATTATTTTTTTTCCTTACGTAGCCGTTTTATTAGTTGTTATTGCTTTAGCGGATACTGTTTTGGATTTTCGTCATCGTGTATTGCGTAAAGGGCAATAAAGCCTGCTTTGATCAATTCAGAGCGATTAGTAATGTGATTTTTTGAGGAACATCATGGCTCAAGTTATTTTATTAGAAAAAGTATATTCTTTAGGAGATCTGGGAGAACAGGTTTCGGTAAGCAATGGTTATGCACGAAACTATTTGATTCCTTATGGTAAGGCTGTCCCGGCTAACAAAGAGACAATTGCTCAGTTTGAAGCGAAACGTGCTGAATTAGAAAAGTTAGCGCAAGAGAAGTTAGCGGCTGCACAAGCACGAGCAGAGGCTTTATCCGCATTAGTGTTGACGATTCCAGTGAAAGCAGGAGAAGAAGGACGTTTATATGGCTCTATTGGCGTACAAGATTTAGCACGTGTAGCTACCGAAGCGGGCTGTCCGCTTGAAAAAAGCGAAATTTGCTTACCAGAAGGTTCTCTACGTCAACTCGGAGAACATGAAGTCACCGTACAATTGCATAGTGATGTTGTAGTAACCCTAAAAGTAAATATTATTGCTGAAGCGTAAGTTTTCGTATGTGGCTATTCTTGCTTTGAGGCTATTAGAAAATCGTAGCTTAGTTGTCCTGTGTTGAGCGTTCGGTTAGTAATTGATCTTATTGTTTTAGGCGTAGTTAATATTTAGGCGATGCTTGCGATGCAAAAAACTGATCACCTTAAGCTGCCTCCTCATTCGCTAGAAGCCGAACAAGCGGTTATCGGTGGTTTAATGCTTGATAATCAAGCATGGGATAGGGTTGCCGAACGATTACACGAAAAGGATTTTTATCTCCTTGCGCATCGTATTTTATTTCGTACGATTGTCGACTTTGCAAATCATGCAAAGCCTTTTGACGTCGTCACTCTTACCGATTCTCTAAAAAGTAGTAACCAATTAGCTGAAATAGGTGGTGAGCTTTATTTGTATGAGCTTGCGCGTAATACGCCAAGTGCTGCGAACATTGCGGCTTATGCAGATATCGTACGTGAGCGTTCTGTTTTACGTCAATTGATTGGTATAGCTACTGAAATTACTGAAAATGCTTTTCTGCCGGCAGGTCGGTCTATTACCGAATTAGTGGATGAAGCGGAACGAAAAGTCTTTCAAATTAGTGATCAAGGTGTACGGGGTACTGGACCACAGCGAATCGGTGATTTCCTGGCGAGAGCGGTAGATAGAATCGATCTGCTTTTTCATTCTGATCAAGTTATTACGGGTCTTTCAACGGCTTATAAAGATTTAGATGAAATGACCTCGGGATTGCAGCCTAGTGATCTGGTGATAGTCGCAGGTCGTCCTTCGATGGGAAAAACCACGTTTGCCATGAATATGGCAGAACATGCAGCAATTCAAGGCAGTAAACCTGTTCTTATTTTTAGTATGGAAATGCCAGGACAAGCATTAGCGATGCGGATGATGTCGTCATTAGGGCGTATTGACCAACATAAAATTCGTACTGGAAAACTGAGCGACGAAGATTGGCCACGCGTAACATCGGCGGTCAGTATGTTGTCGGAAGCGAAAATGTTTATTGATGATACGCCTGCATTGAGTCCAGGTGAGGTGCGAGCACGTGCAAGACGTGTTGCAAAAGAGCAGGGCGCTTTAGGATTAATTGTTATTGATTATCTACAATTGATGCAAGTGCCAGGTTCAAAAGAAAATCGTACCACGGAGATATCAGAGATATCTCGTTCACTTAAAGCACTTGCTAAAGAGCTCGATGTACCTATCATTGCTTTATCGCAGTTAAATCGTAGTTTAGAGCAACGTGCTGATAAACGACCGGTGATGTCAGATTTACGCGATTCAGGCGCTATCGAGCAAGACGCAGATTTAATTATTTTTATCTATCGTGATGAAGTCTATAATGAAGGAAGCCCTGATAAAGGGAGTGCAGAAATTATTATTGCTAAACAACGTAATGGACCTACGGGTAAAGTACGTTTAACTTTCTTAGGAAAATACACACGTTTCGAAAATTTTTCACCTCAACGTTATCATGCTGAGAACTATGCATGAGTCGTCCTGTCGCTGTAGAGCTCGATTTGAGTGCACTACGCCACAATGTCAAACGAATACGTGAAATTGCTCCTCAATCAAAAATATTGGCTATGGTTAAGGCGAATGCCTATGGTCATGGTTTAATTCCTATTGCGCATGCTTTAGCTTCTTCTTCAGTCGAAGGATTTGGTGTTTCTTGTTCTGAAGAAGCACTTGTTTTGCGTGAAGCTGGAATAAAACAAAAAATTGTATTAATGGAAGGTTTGTTCTCGAAAACAGAATTGCCACTATTAATTAATTACCAACTGGATACGGTTATACATGATCACCGACAACTCCATTTGCTTACTCAACAAGAATTAGAAACACCTATCAACGTATGGATTAAAATAAATACCGGAATGAACCGATTAGGGTTTTCTAGTACCGATTTTCCGGAAATATGGCAACGATGCCAATCTTGTTCTTGGATTAATGTTATTTGTGTTATGACACATTTTTCAAGTGCGGATGACTCTATTGAAGAAACAACGACATTGCAACAAATAGAAAAATTTAATCAAGTGACAAAGGATTTGCAGGTTGAAAAAAGCTTAGCAAATTCAGCGGCAATTTTGGCTTATCCTGATTCCCATGCGGATTGGGTACGTCCTGGTTTAATATTGTATGGTGTTTCTCCCTTTGCTATAGATTCTTCAGTTACTGAACGTAATTTCAGGCCAGTTATGAATCTAAAATCAGAGATAATTACGATTAATCAATTAAAGCAGGATGATCGCGTAGGATATAGCGGAACGTGGATCGCGCCTGATAGTATACGGGTAGGTGTCATTGCAATCGGTTATGGTGATGGTTATCCGCATCGCGCTAAAAACGGAACACCTGTCTTAGTTAATGAGCAATTAGTTGAATTGGTAGGTCAAGTTTCTATGGACATGCTGACTGTTGATTTGCGTACACAGCCAGATGCAAAACAGGGCGATCCTGTTACCTTATGGGGTGCAGGGTTACCCATTGAACAGGTTGCCATGAGTACATCAACGTTTCGTTATGAATTGTTATGTGGTATTAATCGGGGGCAGTTAGTCCGCATGCACATTGAGGAAAAAGACGATGCAGGGAAAAAAAATGGTTAAGCATTTTCTAACGTTATTGTTTATTGCCAGTTTAACAGCTTGTGCAAGTTTGCATGTATCTCGGCAAGACGAAACAAATCTTGTTGGGAATGATAAGAATATTTTTGTGGATTCTTCTATTGCACGCTTTATGGGAACGGCTGATCGTGTAAAATTGCAAAACTTAGTGGCTACTGCGCAGCCAGAACAATTAATAAATTGGTATAGTAGTACAGGCGTTCGCTTTGAGTTTACGAGTAAGCGAATTTTTGTTAATGCGATGGGTGAAGGTTGTAGAGATTACCAAATAAAGATGAACCGAGGATTTTTCGAACACCGCGCTTTTAATTACACAGCGTGTCGTGGTAGCCAAGGAGTTTGGCTAGTGACTAGTTCTAGGTAATAAAGTATTTAACAGTTGTTATTTTTGAGTATAGATTTTTTTTTCAGTTACTATCGCATCTAATGGAACATCCCAATTGCGTTCCTGCCATGTTTCAGTTTCTAGTTTTTGCCATTCATAAGCTAAACCAATTAAATAAGGTTTATTTGGTCTAGTTTTATCTAACAAAAAACTAAACGTTCTGTCATAAAATCCGCCACCCATTCCTAATCGTTTGCCGCTCATTGTAAATCCAAGTAAAGGAACGAGTACTAAATCAAGATCATAGGGATTAATGGTAAATTCAGGGTCTAAAGGAGGCTCTAGAATGTTAAAGCGATTGTTTTTTAATGGCGTGTCCCTTTCATAAACACAAAAGACAAGTTTTTTGTGTTGTAAAACAGGTAAGTAACATCGCTTATGATTTTCCCAAATTTTTTCAATGATTATTTTTGCGTTAATTTCATTATTTATTGGAATATAGGCAGCTATATTTTGACTTTGATGAAATAGAGAGTCTTGAATAAGGTGTTTTGTAACTTTTTGAGTAGCTATATCCTGTTCAGATAGAGTTAGATTTGCGCGTTGCTCGCGTAATTTTTTTCGTAGTGCTTGTCGAGAATCCATAAAGCATCGCGACTTATAGAAAAAGAGTATCTGATTCAGCGGTGTTTCCTGATCCAAGTTTCAGGTGGGATTAGGTATATTTACTTAGGCTTCTTGCGCTAATTAAAGTAAAGCAAGTGTGCGCACTGTAAATAAAGAACCCATCCCTTTACTGTTAAGTATCGATCGAAAACAACCAAGCTGAATCAGACACTTAAGCCATTATAATCTATTTTATAGTAATTAGCTGCTAGGAAAATATAGGTTAGTTTTTATAATGGTATATACCCATTGTACTTGGAAATGCGATTTCGCATTTCCAAGTGCTTTATTTCGCGATGGAAATTTTCCTCTTGAATAACGGTACGCAAGCTTTGCTTGGGCACTGTTATGTGATCGGGATACCGCTCGCTCTGAACTTAAAAATTCGCATCTTCAGGCACGAGCGGTATAGTAAACGCTGGAAAATCGTCTTTAAAGGATATGGGTTAGGTTATGAGAGTATTCTGGAAGAAGGTAAGGGAGTAAAGTCACCCATTCAAAATAAGGAGCCTACCTATATTAACGTAAGATACGATGGTAAAATAAGTAATACTATTTTTATAGAGCTCCCTATGCAAATTCAGGCCAATACTCTTGCCTTCGATGATTTCTATCGCTTATTAAGTCAAACAGACGTTACTACCTCTCCAGCAGAAATTCATGGTGTGTTATGTGGGTTTATTTGTGTGGGGACTAAACTCAATGGTGGCTTTTGGATCGATTCTTTATTAAAACGCTTAGGAGTAAGGCCTCCTTGCCTTATGTTAGAGTCACAAGAGACAGTTGTTGGTTTGTACGATGCAGCTTGCCGACAGTTGAGCGGTTTACAATCTTTTAGACTATTACTTCCTGACGAGAAGCATGATCTAGAAGAGCGTGCTGAGGCATTAAGTTTTTGGTGTGAAGGCTTCTTATATGGTCTAGGATTAGGCGTTAATTCTTTCGATGAAGAAACATCTGATGTTGTACATGAAGCGCTTTATTGTATCGCTGAAATTGCCAAGCTTGATATAAGTCAATTAGAAGTGACTGAGCTGGATAAACTCGCCTATGATGAGGCGATTGAGTTTATTACTCAGGCAATTCCACTTATTTATGAAGAGTTGATGCATTACCCTGTAGAAGGAAGTGCAGGTTCAGCTTATCTCCATTAGATTTGTAAAAAAGCCTTATTTACCATTTATGCTTACAGCACTTGAGTCTCCGGCAAGTGCCGCGAAATTGTGAACTGAGCGGCAACACAGCCGAAAATTCAAGTGCGAAGAGTATATTCATTATTGGCGTAGACTACTTTTTTCAATACTTACGTATGTTAAACATTGCTGAACTAAAACTTCGACGCCGCCAATTATTGGCAGCGGTGAAAAAAGATGCCGTTATTATGCTTATAGCCGCTCCAGAATGCTTGCGGAATGGGGATGTCTATTATCCGTATCGTCAAAATAGCGATTTTTATTATTTAACGGCATTTCCTGAGTCTGATGCAATCGCCCTATTATTGCCTAATACTGACGAAGGTAAGCTTATTTTATTTAATCGTCCAGATGATCCTGAGGAAGCTATTTGGCACGGCCAGTCTATTGGGCAGGAAAGAGCTAGAAAAGACTATGGGGTGGATGAAGCTTATTCTATTGATCAACTTGAAGCAAAATTACCGGCCTATTTAGATAGTTGTCAAAGTTTTTACTGCCTCGGTAGCCAAGATTTGGGACTTATAAAGCGAGTTGATAACATATTAGCAAAAATGAATAAGTCATCTACCCGGAAGGGTGGAACTGGCCTATCCCATACGCTGCATGAGATGCGACTTAAAAAAAGTCCTGCGGAAATAGATTGTTTACGAAAAGCGGCGACTATTTCTGCTAAAGCGCATAGGCGTGTGTTACAAGCTTGTCATCCCGGCGATTATGAATATCAACTAGAAGCCAAATTGCTATATGAGTTTTATCAACAAGGATGCCGTGCGGTGGCTTACCCGAGTATTGTTGCCAGCGGTAGTAATGCTTGTATTTTACATTACACAGACAATAGTGCCATTTTAAAATCTGGGGATTTAGTGCTAATCGATGCGGGTTGCGAGTATCTGTCGTATGCTTCTGACATTACGCGAACGTTTCCTGTTAATGGGCGATTTAGTCCCGAACAAAAAGCACTTTACGACATTGTTTTAAGGGCACAAAAAGCGGTCATTGCTTTAATAAAGCCAGGTGTAGTTTGGGATAGTTTACAAAATTGTTGTATCCAGGTAATCACGGAAGGATTATGTGGTTTAGGATTGTTAAAAGGCAATGTTTCTACACTGATTGAAGACAAATCTTATAAGAAATTTTATATGCATGGCTGTAGCCATTGGTTGGGTTTAGATGTCCATGATGTGGGTAGTTATAAGCAAGGAGGGGAATGGCGTTCTTTGGAAGAAAATATGGTTTTTACCGTTGAACCAGGTATTTACGTTAGAAAATCATCCTGTGTGGATGAAAAATGGTGGGATATTGGCATAAGAATTGAAGATGATGTGATAGTAACAAAGGATGGCGTTGAAGTTTTTTCGCAGGCTGTACCTAAGGAAATCAGTGAAATTGAATCCTTGATGTGCCGCTCATGAAATACGATTACGATATTCTCATTGTCGGTGCAGGAATAGTAGGTACAACGCTGGCTTTGGCTTTATCGCATTTACCTTTACGGGTCGCCTTGATAGAACAATCCCCTTTTAATACCGCAGATTCTATTTCGACTTCAGAAAGTAAACCGATTGCTTTGAATTATGCCAGCGTACGTATTCTCCAAGCCTTACTACCTGGGATAAATCTATCTGTTTATGCAAACCCTATCGAGACCGTCCATATTTCGGAACAGGGTTGTTTTGCGGCAGCTAGAATTACCGCCAAAGCAATGGCTGTTTCCGCATTAGGTTATGTCATTCCAGCGGCTCAATTAGGCCAAATTCTGATAAATGCATTACTTCAGCTCGATAAAACAACAAAACAGTTGATCTTAGACATTTATAATCCTGCACAATGCCAGTCTTTGACGAAAAAAGAAAATACCTGGCAAGTACAGCTAACAACCAATAAAGGCGAAGCAAAAATGATTGGTGCCCGTTTAGTTATTGCAGCTGACGGTTCTAACTCAATTGTGCGCCAGTTATTAGGTATCGCCATAAAAAAACAAAATGAAGGACAAATGGCATTAGTAACAGCACTTAAATTAACCCGCCATCATGGCCATACTGCCTATCAACGATTTACCAGGCAGGGGGTTATTGCTACTCTCCCTTTATTAGGAAATAAAGTGGGTTTTGTCTGGACTGCGCCGCAGCCGCTTATTGAGGAAGTACAATCATTAACAGAATCCGACTTTTTGACGCGTGTACAATCGCTTTTTTCTTATCGTTTGGGACGTTTTTTAGAAAGAGGGTCACTCGGTGTTTATCCAATAAAAAGCTTTATAGCTGAATCACAAGCCCAACCCGGTTTCATATTATTAGGTAATGCGGCGCATAGCTTATCGCCTATTGCTGCCCAAGGCCTTAATTTGGCCTTACAAGATATGGCAGAACTTGCTGATATTCTCACTAAAGCTTTTCATGCGAAAAAAGATTTTATGGATCCTAGTATTGCTCAGGATTATTTGGCAGCTCGTTTGCCGCTACAAAAGCAATTGATGGGATTCAGTGAAAACTTAGGAAGTGTATTTAAACAAAAGTTTTGGCCGTTGACTTTCATGCGTAATAGCGGTTTATTAGCATTTGATTTAGTTTCCCCTTTTAAAAAAAATGCATCGCGACGTCTCATGGGAATTCATGGTCGCCTTTCCCCGTTAGTTCGCGGTCTAGCCTATCCACAAGAAGAAAAATATGTCGAAATTTAAGCAGATTATTAATAAAGAAGGCAAAATCCTTAATATTGAAACTAATGCCTTAGGACAAGGCTTATTGACTACCCCAAAGCTAAATAAGGGGAGTGCATTTAATCAAGAAGAGCGCCAAAAGTTTAGGCTGCGCGGTAAATTGCCCTACGGTATTGAAATCTTAGAGCAGCAAGTCGCGCGTATTTATCAGCAGTTTTTGAAAAAAGGCAATGATCTGCAGAAACATGTTTATTTACGTAGTCTGCATGATACTAATGAAACCTTATTTTATAAATTAGTCAGTCAGCATCTAACGGAAATGCTACCGATTATCTATACACCTACTATTGGTAAGGCAGTCGAACAATTTAGCCATGAGTTTCGGCGTCCACGTGGATTATATATTGCCTATCCTGATCGTGAATACATCGATGAGATTATTGAAAATCGTTTAAATCCAGAAGTGGACATCATTGTTATGACGGATGGAGAAGGGGTGTTAGGTATTGGCGATCAAGGTATTGGTGGTATGGATATCTGTATTGCAAAATTGATGGTGTATGTGCTTTGTGGTGGTGCTAATCCTCATCGTTTATTACCTATCCAGATAGATGTGGGCACGAATAATGAAAAATTATTGAATGATCCCATGTATTTGGGATGGCG
Organism: Pseudomonadota bacterium; assembly: GCA_040390025.1. Taxonomy (GTDB): domain Bacteria; phylum Pseudomonadota; class Gammaproteobacteria; order Diplorickettsiales; family Diplorickettsiaceae; genus JAVHYG01. The sequence goes on from JAZJZD010000020.1 coordinate 21,805, forward strand.
CCATCCACGTTTAATCGGCGAAGAATATGACAATATGATCGAGCGTGTTGTTTCTGCTATTCAACGCAAACTACCACATGTCTATTTACATTGGGAAGACTTTGGCCGTGAAAATGCGCGACGTAATTTACAGCGTTACCATGATCAATTATGTACGTTTAATGATGATATGCAAGGAACAGGTGCAGTTACCTTAGCGGCATTGTTAACAGCAATTAAGCATACAAAGACACTGTTACCCGATCAACGTATTGTTATTTTTGGTGCAGGAACGGCTGGAACAGGTATTGCTGATCAACTTTGCGCGGGTATGATGCGTGAAGGTTTGTCAAAAGAAGAAGCATTGTCGCGTTTTTGGTTAGTAGATAAGCAAGGCCTACTGATTGAACAGATGTCTGATTTAACTGCCTTTCAAAGACCTTACGCGCGCCGCGATACGGTCCCTATGGATTTGGAAACTGTTGTGCGTGAAGTAAGACCAACGGTTTTAATTGGATGTTCAAGTCAAGGCGGAGCATTTACTGAGTCAATTGTTAAGTCTATGTCTCAGTCTCAGTATGTTGAGCAACCCATTATTTTTCCTTTATCTAATCCAACGGAAAAAGCAGAAGCAACCCCCTTGGATTTGCTTAAGTGGACAGAGGGAAAAGTATTAATGGCCACGGGTAGTCCTTTTGCTAGTGTTGAATTTCAAGGAAAAACCTATAGTGTTTCACAATGTAACAATGCTTTAATTTATCCAGGGATTGGTTTAGGCGTCGTTGTTGCAAAAGCTAAGCGTTTAAGTGATGCAATGCTTTGGGAGGCTTGTAAAGCCTTAAGCAGTTATTCATGTGACTTAGAAAGCGGTAATGCCAGGTTATTACCTACTTTTGAGAAGATACATCAAATTAGTAAAAGTATTGCCTTAGTGGTAGCAGAACAAGCACATCGCGAGGGCTTGTCACAGGTGAGTGCTGTCGATTTTTCCCACGCTATTGAGAACCAATTTTGGTTACCTCAATATTATGAATACCATTATTCTCCATCTTTATGACAAATAACCTGATTGGGGAAGATGATTAAACTTCTTCTAGTTGGAGTAACTGCTGATCAGAAAGACCTGTCACTTCTTGAATAAAGTGAACATCTATACCTTTAGCTTGCATATTTTTGGCAATGGCTAAAGCTTTGCGCTGTTCACCTTTTTCTAGGCCTTGTTGCATTCCCTGCTGCATTCCTCGTTGCAATCCTTCTTGCATTCCTTGCTTCAACGCTTCTTCTTTGTAATATTCTTTTAAAAGTTCTCCGAAGGTCATAATTGTCTTCCTCGCTTTTTTTTCTGGAAAAGCCACTATCAATTCTTGAATCAAATATTGTGCCGCTTGAAGGTCTTTCTCACATCGACCTGCATTTTCTATATATTTTAACATATCCGCTAAATAGGTAATATTTAACTTTCTGATTACTTTTTGAACTAACTTTATTTTCAATAACTGTCGCATTTTCGATAAAAAGTCTTTATCGTAATAGTGCTTAAACAGCATCTCCATCAGCGAAGTTAATCCATGTTGTGTAATCTCATCGTCTGATAAAACTGTCAGGTCTATCAATCTGAAAGGCTTAAAAGCAAGTTGTCTTGCTAACACGGGATCCTCAAAGCAATCGTACACATCGATGGGATGTGGATAAGGCGACTGTTTACCATGATAAAGACAAATCGGTAATACAATGGGTAACTTCTTGTTTCCTTGTCGAACATGTTGCTCCATCGCTCCAATGGTATATTGCAATTTTCTAAAGGCCATGAGTTCATCTCGAGCCGTCGATTCATGCTCAATCAGAAAGAATACATAACCGGCGTTTTCATCAATCTGACAACGATAGATGATATCGGAATGAATCTCACGTAATTTAGGTAGAATAAAACTTTTATCGGTGAGTTCTAGTGTAGACAGATCAATACGCTTATAAATTTCAACGGGTAAATAGGTTTTAAGAAAATCAATCGCTATCTTTTTTTCAGTTAGGGAACATTTAAAAAACCGATCATGGGGTTGATGTATAATGCCTTCCACTTCTTATTATCCCTTCTTCTAGGCTAACCAGGACCAAGTCTATCTAACTTATCTTAAAAAGATAAGGCTAAATTTATAATTTGAATAAAAAATTACTGCTTTATAGAATTTTTCATGTCTATCGATAGCTTAAAATAACTAGCTGGATGGAGGTTAAACTGCTAGAATTCTGGCTCTTATGAGCAATCAACCCGATTACGATATTGTTATTGTAGGCGCAGGCATTACAGGGCTTACCTTAGCATGTCACTTAATCGATAAGGGTTTGCGGATTGCTATTTTGGATAAGTCCAGTTCCACTAATTCCCCCGTTTTTGAACTGCTTGATCTTCGTGTTAGTGCGATTACAAAAGGGTCACAACAGATTTTTGAAAAGTGCCAAGTTTGGGACAAGCTTGCAAAAGCAAACCTTTCGCCTTTTGAACGTATGGAAGTGTGGGAACAAAAATCAGCATCGCGTCTCTTTTTTGATGCGGCTGAAACCAATCAAGCGTATTTAGGTACGATTGTAAAAAACTATGACTTACAAACAGCATTGGTTTCACAAGCTAAAACCGCAAAAGAATTAGATTGGTTTTGTCCTGAATCGTTAAAATCTATTCAGAATCATACTACCCATTGCTCATTAATATTTACATCTGGAGTATCTATTACAACAGGACTGCTGGTAGGGGCTGATGGTATACATTCTACTGTGCGGCAATTAGCAGAGATTCAGAACAAAGAATACGATTACCAGCAAGAGGCTATCATAGCCACAGTACATACTGAAAAAAAGCATGAGCAAACAGCCAGACAGATTTTTTTGCCAACAGGCCCTTTAGCTTTTTTACCTTTAGCTAATCCTCATCATTGTTCTATTGTTTGGTCAACAACGCCCGAAGCAGTAGAAAGGTTAAAAGCACTTTCTAATGAGCTCTTTTGTAGTGAGTTAGCCAATGCTTTCGAACATCATTTGGGAAAGATTGAGTCGACCAGTATGCGTTTGAGCTTTCCTTTGAAAGCGCAACAATGTGAGCAATATGTAAAACCGGGTATTGTTTTAATCGGAGATGCCGCCCACTCTATCCACCCTTTAGCTGGACAAGGAGCTAATCTAGGAATTGCCGATGCGGTGTGTTTGGCAGCTGTCATTCTAGAAGCTAAACGAAAGCAGCGTACTATAGGCGCTTTACATACCTTACGTTACTATGAAAGAGAGCGTCGCTTTCACCATCGTTTGATGGGTGGCGGTATAGACTTTATAAAACAAGTCTTTACGACCAAAAATCCTTTTTTCACTAATGCGCGCCATTTTGGTCTAGGTCTTATAGAAAAAGCACCCTGGTTAAAGCATTATTTTATGCAATATGCGATGGGAAACCCGAGCGTGGATCCGTTAAAATCAACGTTTTAATGAGGTATAACTTTCTATTGCGGAAGGAATAGTATTTTCAAGTTGATTTAAATTGGCAATGTAGTCATATAATAAAATTTTTAGCTTTTCACTTTCCACAGGGTGTCTAGTATTCTTAGGTTGAAAAAAATTGAATGAAGAAATTAGCATAATTAATTAGATTTAATTGTAGTTTTAATATCATTAAGGTTCTTTACGATTCTCCCGAGATTTGTTATTAGTAATCCAAGCTCACTAGCTTCAGTGTAAGAAGGCTCTAACAGTTTCGGTTTAATGTCATTTATCAGCTTATCAATACGAGCTATTAAACGTCGGGAGGATAGGGTAGTAGGCGTCTTAATAAAATTACCTATTTCTGCTTGCAGTACTCTCCCTTCTCCTAATAGTGAGTTTAATTCTCTGGAATTTAACATAATAGTCTGATTAATAATTTCTGTTAATATCTATAAAGTATAATTATAAAATATTAAGAAAGCCTTAAGTGAATAGAATAGTTTTTTATAGGAATCTTATATGATAGCCCAAAATCTAGCTAAAAAACTGAAGCTTATTATACTGGATAGAGATGGGGTGATTAATGAGGAATCACCCGATTATATTAAATCAACGGACGAGTGGATACCTATTCCCGGTAGCTTAGAAGCCATTGCGTTATTGACTAAGGCAGGTTACACAATCGCAGTGGCGACAAATCAATCTGGCGTAGGTAGGGGCTATTATACGGAGGTTGGGCTAGCACGCATACATCAAAAAATGCTTGACTGTGTAAAAGCAGTCGGCGGTGCGATCGACAAAATTTTCTATTGTCCCCATCATCCGGATAAACATTGCGCGTGTCGTAAGCCTGCCATTGGCTTATTTAAACAGATCGCAACGACATATAGTATAAATTTAGTCGATGTAATATCAGTGGGTGATTCTTTACGTGATATTCAAGCGGCTGAAAGAGTAGGTTGTAAGCCAATGTTAGTCTTAACAGGAAATGGTAGTCAAACCCTTAAAGAAAATCCTGATTTAATTAATAAAATTCCTGCCTTCCAAGACTTATTAATGACAGTAAAAAATTTATTAAAAAAAAATTATTAACTTATGTATGTTTTTTCAATTTTTAAAAAAAATTAATAAAAAGTAATATAAATAGGTTATAAATACATTTAATTTTAGCGTTCGCTATTTATTTTAATAATAAAAACTAATTTGCTTGAAAAAAAAATATTTCTCTTTATTATTATATTCTACAGGTAAGTTTATTGTATATATGGAGAATGCTATGAAAAAATTAAATAAAAATTTAATCAGCTTAGAAGTCTCGAATATTTTTCGTGTTTGTTTAAGTGAAATTGCACAACCTGGTAACTCTTTAGAAAAATGTAACTCTACATTGGGAGTTTTGCCATCTTATTTATTGTACGCCATTTGCCATGATCCTGTACTTTATCTATTCAATAAAAAAAATATATTTTTACTCATAAATAGTTTTTTTAAAAAAAATACAATAAAAAAAATTGGATGTGAAGCTTCAGCCCAGTTAATTATGCTGCCACTACACACAATTCAGGCAATTGCTTGTAAAATGGGTTTAAAGGAAAAAATTTTAACTAACCATCTATTAGAGAATATAGTTTTTAACTCTATTAATGTGGATTGTTCTTTATCAATTTTGCCAAACACAAATGAATTCTTACAGAGTTGTTATCCTGAAGTGGATTTTACAAATTCAAGCGAAGTAATAAATAAAAATACTTTTTCTACAAAAATACTTTGTTTAGAAGGTTTAAAGCAAGTGGCAATTGGAGAAAGGGTTAAACTTTGTGACAATTTTCAAGAAGCTATGGCATGCACATATTGCGATATTGACGAATCAACAAGGATGTTTTTTAAGTTACTTTCTCCAAATAAAAACTTTACAGATGAAGAGATGAAGAGTCGAATGATGCCTCGTTACCAAAAATTAAGAGGGAAAAATATAACTAATGCAAGTAAAGAAGAGATCCAGTTTGAAATTAAGAATATTCTTTTAGGCGAAGAAATAATCGAAGCTTCTGCCTGTGCAAGTATAGAAGCGATTAGAGTCCCATTTTTTGCATTGACTAAAGCGTGTTCTTCTATCCCCTCCCACCCTTTCAACGAAACTGGCACCGCAATAAATGACAGTCTCTACGAATGTGAGAAAAGTATTGAGTCATTAACTAAAGAAGAAAAAACAGTTTTTTGTGAAAACCCTAGTTTTTTTTTCCGTAATATGAACCAGGATCAATATTTTAATAATTCTCTTCAAGTTGTCAAAACTGCATGTGATAAGTACTTGCGAAGCGAGGAGAATGATCTTCAGCAAACTTTAGATTTAATTAAAGCTTCTAACGCAGCTAACAACCTAACAAATACTTCTTTAGAAGAAATCAGTTCGGCTAGTATTTCAGCTATTCAAGCCGATTTATTGCAGATTGATGAACACTATGCTTTGAGTCAAGCAGCAGGATCCTCTGGGTTAATAAATACAAATACTGCTTTTGAAAAGTCGACAATTGAATATGGTAAAGTTACGGCTATCACAGGAGCAAGTCTTTTTGGGACAATAGGCGTAGGATATTGGCTATTTAAACGATTTCGAAATTCTTCACAGAATGTCAAAGTTTGTAATGATAAGCAGCAGGGGTCTGAATTATCTGAACCGTTCCAACTAGTTTCTTATTCTAAAATATAACTTAAATTACTATTAAAAAGAGCAGGCTTTTCCTGCTCTTTTTATTTCACAAAGCATGAGATTAAGCGTAGCATCCTAAAGAAATTGCTTTAGATATTATTTTATAATAGTAAAATATAAAAAAGTGAAGCGGAGAACGAATATGTCCAAGTCTAAGCGGGCCTATATCTGCCAGTCATGCGGAGGCCAATTTTTACAATGGTCTGGCCAATGCGGTGAATGCCAAGCGTGGAATAGTTTATTGGAAGAAACGGTAGTCTTTCCCCCTAAAGGGAATGGCGTACCGCGTTTAAGTGGCTATGCAGCGGCGGCGGGTCAAAAAATAATGGCGTTAAGCGCTATTCAGTTGAGTGAAATTGAGCGTTTTTCTTCTGGAGTTACTGAGTTAGATAGAGTTTTGGGCGGTGGCATTGTGCCCGGTTCGGTAATATTAATGGGAGGTGATCCAGGGATTGGAAAATCAACTTTACTGTTACAAAGTCTTTGCCACTTAAGTAAACAGCATTCAGTTCTTTATATTACGGGTGAAGAATCACTGCAGCAGGTGGCATTACGCGCAAAGCGTTTAGGTTTGCCCCAAGAAAAATTACGATTACTGACTGAAACTCGTATTGAGAGTATTTTATCGCACGCTTTACAAGAAAAGCCGCAAGTTTTAGTCATTGATTCTATTCAAACCATGCATACCGATTTATTACCTTCAGCGCCCGGCGCTGTAGGTCAAGTGCGGGAAAGTGCAATGCAACTAACGCGTTTGGCGAAACAAAGCGGTATGGCATTATTTTTAGTAGGACATGTGACTAAAGACGGGCTGTTAGCGGGCCCCCGTGTCTTAGAGCATATGGTGGATACCGTATTGTACTTTGAGGGAGAAACAGATAGCCGTCATCGTTTGATTCGTTCGGTTAAAAATCGCTTTGGCGCTGTTAATGAGTTAGGTGTATTTGCAATGACAGAAAAAGGATTGCGTGAGGTGAGTAATCCTTCTGCAATTCTTTTGTCGCGTTCTGACTTACCTTTATCCGGTAGCATTGTTACAGCAAGCTGGCAGGGTAGTCGACCATTGCTTGTTGAAGTTCAGGCTTTAGTAGATACAAATCATGGTGGAAATCCACGACGAGTAGCGGTAGGTTTGGATAATAACCGACTAGTAATGTTATTAGCGGTATTGCATCGCCATTCAGCGGTGGTAACGTATGATCAAGATGTTTTTATTAACGTCGTGGGTGGTGTACGTTTGTTAGAAACCAGTGCGGATTTACCTATTTTATTAGCGGCTTTATCCAGTTTAAGAAACAAACCTTTCCCTCATGATTGGCTTGCCTTTGGTGAAGTTGGTTTATCGGGTGAAATTCGTCCTGTGCCTAATGGCCAAGAACGTTTACGTGATGCCGCGAAACACGGCTTTAAATCAGCTATTATTCCCAAAGCGAATACAGTTAAGCAGCCGATTAGTGGAATGACTATTTTTCCAGTTTCACATTTATCTGAAGCATTGAGTCTTGTCCAAGAAATAGTGAAAGAGAAAATAAGCGCCTAAGCGTTTTTCATCTTTAAGTAATACTGATTGATCGGGCAATTAAAAACGATACGTTAAAATAAATTATGCTCCAAATGAATTTTGGCGACCAATTGCAGTTAAATCAGAAAATCCTGAACTAAAACCTGCTTCGCGCATAGTTACAAAATTTTGTTTTTTGTTACTAAATAAAGTATGGCTTTCAGTAAAAGAACGTTTATTATTTATTTTCCTAGGCGCAGGTATTGGTATTTCTTTTTGCAGCTTATCTAATTGATTAATGATATTATCGATAGGTAACATCAATGAATCTTTAGTTGGAAAATCTATGTCTGGTAATAATTCTTTGGCAGTTTGAAGTGACTTACGTAATACTATATAGTTTGTAAATGAAGGTATATTAAAGTATTCCTCCATGATACTTGTTAAGTTGCGAATTATACCATTAATTGCTTGAGAAGATTTAGAAACATAGGAAAACTGATTGTATTGTTCAGCAGTTAGCAATATATAGTGAATATTAAGTGATACAAAAAAATTTTCTATGAGAATATATTCTAGTATAGTTTCTTTAAAAATATGAGTTTTAATGTCGATATTCCGATGCTTTTTAACCTCATCCAATAAAACATTTTTTCCCATAGTTTTAAAGGTCTTTAAGTAATCTACATATTCTATAATGTCATTCCGAGCCTGTGCGCTCTTCCTATATTTTATGAAACTTGGAATTTTATTCGAAATTTTTTCTAATCGTTTTTTACTTTCGATAATAATTTCAGCTAATTCATCTGCTTTTTTAGAAGTTGGAATATAATTCTGAGTAAAATAGTAAATGAGCTCATCAGGTAGCAAACAAATAAGAAGGATCGTTTTATTACGTTCTATTTCAAAGTAAGTTAAATATTTTTTAGGTAAATTAAGCAATATGGAATTGGGGTTTTTTAAAGACTGCTGTGACTTTGCATCCCATTGAAATAAATCTAACCAATTAAAGGGTTGATAATTAATAACTGCTGGGAGTGCTTCAATATCTTCCTGGGTAAAAGCAAGATTTTTTCCTACAAGTAAAGACCAATAACCTTTTTTTTGCTTAGGGAAACATAGTCCTCCATCAATTTTTATAATATTCCCATTTGAATCTACACCGACATTACCGGCTTTGAAATCAACTTCGCCTAAAAGTAATGCAAGAATTTGTGCAGAAGCAAGCCCTTTAATACTTTCATTTTCAATTAAATAATAGTTTTTGGGTTCTAAAAAAAATAAAGGATTAAATTCAGGTATTTCCTTTGATAAGACATAATAATGACCCTTTTCTGCCGCCCAGCGAGTTTTAGGGTAAAATGGGCAAATTAAACGAAAAAATTCCTGAGCAACTGTTTCTTCCGTTGCTTCAGAATAATTTTTGGCTAAATCTTTAAGAACCCATCTACTGCCATTTTTACTTTTTTCAACAAAACATGTTTCATGTATCGATGGGGCAGTATTATTATTTCCTTGAAGCGGGATAAATTTATCTAGGCTTTTAAATTTTGGCATTTATTTTTTATAATAACTAATATAGCTTCCTAAAGTCTAGCTATAGAATATTAAGAAAACCTTAAATTTTATTTTTCTCAATTAAGTTTTTTTGTACACGACAGTATTAAAAAAAGGGAGTTTTACTAAGGTTAGGATTAAAAATTAGCGGGAGATTTAAGTTTGCATTAATAAAATAATTGGCTGAATTTTGCAAACTTCATGAAGAACTATTTTTGTAAGGTATCGGATAAATCGTCTTTCTAAAAATCAGCGTAAACGGATTATTGAAGTGGGCTATAAAGATATGAGAAGTATACAGCTATGTAAATAAGTAGTTCAGAAGATGTAGGAACTAAAAGCTTTTCTTATAACGATAGCGCTTGCAGCGCTAGTTTAGAGTCTAGCTTTGGTAAAAGTCGGCACGTATTATAGCGTTATGCACACATTCTACTCTCATATCGAGTACTTATAGCAGAATACAATTTGTCACTGTCCATATCTATACTAACTCTATAAAAGATTATATGTAGTTATTTATTTATATTTTTATAATATTAAAATAAATTAATTAAATAATTAATATTTGAAAAAATATAGGGAAGTAGTTTGATGGATAAAGTTATCGATTTTGAAGAAGTAGATAAGGAACCGCTAATTGGTCGTTTTATAAAAAACGATGTGGACAATATCTATAAGCTTGTAAATGATGGAAATATAGAGTCATTAAACGCTGCATTAAATGAACTTCATAATAAGCTGATTACACATTGTAATACAGAAAAAATAATCTTAAAAAATTATTTTTTCAATGACAGCGCAAAAAAATATTTTAGTCAATTTTTACAATATTTTTTTTATTCTATTTTAAAGATGGAAATAGACTTGCTCTATAAAAAAGAACTTTTAAATAATATTTTCATAAATTATAAGGATAATTTTTACTATCAGTTTATTTTTAATGGCCAAAAAAAAACTGCATTGTGGTTAGATACATCGACAGGCGATACCGTTTTAACGGCCGTTTCTCAAAGAGGCGATTCTGAAATTTTAGATAAGCTATTAAGCCATTTGAAAGATTTATTTACAGTGGAATCGGAAAGTGATGCCGTTCCTAGTGAACTTGAACAATACCTTTTTCATGAAAACAAACTAGGTCGTTCAGCACTGAGTCTCATATGGCTAAGGCAAGAGTTAACGATGGAAAAAAGTTTATTTAATTTTGCTAGTCTTTATTACAAAGATAGTAAAACTTTCCAGAAGTTTTTATTTCAAACCGATGCTACAGAAAATACGGCATTAATGCGGTCTGTAGAAAGAAAATTAATGCGCGTATTTTATGTAATAGTTGATAACTTGAAGCGTATATTTTTAGAAAAAAAATCTTCCGGTTTTAAAAAGTTGTTACTACATAGCAATGAACAAGGCGAAACTGTATTGCTTAAAATGATTCAAATAGAAAATATTCCTCAGTTAGAATATTTATTAAATGAGGCTTTATTTACCTTTGATAATACGAGAAGTTTTCTTTTATTTGATTCACAACCACAAAAAACACCCTTTATTGAAGCCATAAAAGTACGTAATAAAAAAATTATTGACACGCTAGTTACATTTATAACTGAAAATAGCGTAATTAGCGTGCATGATTTACTTAGCCAACAAGATACTGAAGGATATACGGTGCTGATGCGGGCCATTGAACTAAATTATCGCGAAGGGTTTAATTATTTTTTAAATATTCTACTTAATTCGCATTGGATACTTAGCGGATACGTATATGAACCTATATTAAACATACTCTATTTAAAACAACAGCCTTTTGTAGCAGCGGGTTCAAGGCCTTCTTTTTCTCAGTCAGAGCTTAACGTTTTTCAGATTGCTGCTAAAATGTCGAATTGGGAAATATTAGAGGATCTCATCGATACGGTCGAACTTGTCTCTTCTGGATATGTTCAGGTAACTAAAAATGAACTTAATTATGTAGATGAGAATGGTATTAATGTCCTTACAAAACTATTTCGGGAAGAACGGGAATCTAGAACTTCTGGAAGACGAATGTCGACACGGGAAAGGACAGATCGATATAGAAGATTAAGGTTAGCACGGATATTAGCAAAACTAGGCCAGCGACCTGAAAGAAATATCGTTCCTGGCTGGATATCGGTGGATAGACAAAATTCGGCGGAGAGTCAAAGTCTGGCAGATCGAATTATTAACTTTTTTAGTATTTTTTGTCGTTCTGGTTCTTCTGGTTCTTCTGGTTCTGGTAAAAAACGTTCATTAGGAAGTCATTGTTTTTTTTCAGAGGAGGATTATAAAGTATCTATCCCAGAAAAACTGTTGCAGCGGTATAAAGAAGCTTTAATCAGTATATTGGCTATTCTAAAGCAGACAAATCTCGATTCTATTGAGCAAATCCGTATTATACGAAATACGCAATTACCGAGTGAGAGAGAAAATAAACTATTAGAAAAGTTTTCCCAGGTTATCACACGTTATTACAATTCCCATGCCGCTACTATTTTAGCTAGTTTAAAGAAAAATGTGGCAGAAAATTTAGAAGCAGCATTTGCTGAAAATAAACCCTATATTTTGTTAGATAACCAAAAAGATTTATTATTACTGAAAAATAATAAAATATTCTCTGCTTCTTTATTAAATCCAGTTAAAATTTTCTCTTTAGACCCTACAATAACGCATGAAGCATTAAAAATATGGTTAGATACTTATTTTGGTTCGACTTACACGCTGCATCCTTTTGATGCAGAATTAGTGCTGAATTACCCTGATGTTTTAGGAGAACTGGGTTACCCTATTATTTCCGATACAACATTATTAGCTCAAACTTATGGAAATGTTAAAAACGAAATTATAAGAGAATTATTTTTATTAGATGGCAAGCCTATTGAAATTTCCAAGTTTACAGAGGTAGATTTTTTTGTTGTTGATAAATCTAAAATAAGTTTTCGTGCTGATCGTTTTCACGAAATATTTTTTAAATTAAATCTCGCTGAACAGGTTTTTCTAAAAGAATTTATAGCGGCACATGAAACTCCGGTAGCCAATTATCCCCAACTATCCAGCGCAGAAAATGAGTATTTGAGAAGCTATGGCAACAAATTACTTGATCTCACAGTTGGGCTTAAAAGTATTACCCCTATAAGTTTATTTAATGTGGCTATTGATGCACATGAAGAAGTTTTATTACAAGAAACGGATTTATCAATAAAGAAAAAAAATGAAATAATGTCTGAATTACGGGCCTTAAAGACAAGGTTAGATATTCCTGGACCCGGCGTTCATACAAAAGCTGCTTTACAATTACTAGTTTTTTTGTTTCCAAGTATGGTTCGCGCGCTTGCCAACAAAGACCCACTTGAGTTAGCAACACCTATCGGGCTTATAGCTGTCGATACTGCTTTACGTGAAATTTTGATTAGGTTTGTTAATCATCCGCAGGCGAGTCAGATTTTTGTTGGAGAATTAGCAAGCAAGATTTTAGGTATTGCGGGCCAGACAGTAGAGAAAGTTCCTGTAGTTGGATCTGCTTTAGCCTTGTATGGCTTGATTCAATCAGGTAAGGCATTGAGTAGTACTACTCATCATGATCCTAATCGTTCTTACTATGCACATTTACTTGTTAATAATCTCGTGACGGTAGGTATGATAGGTGCGGAAGTAGTTACAAGTTTACCTTTTTGGCCAGTATTAGGACTATTTACCGCCTTAACTGTGGATCAATTAGTCACTGAGGGTGGGCGTATTCATGATGTTGAATTACATTTACAAGATGATTATCGGCACCCACTTCTTAGATTCTATAGAAAGCTAGAGCTTGGTTTAAGTATTGTGGAGGCTGATATTCAAATGATTCTCGAGCAAAGACAATTATTTGATAGTTTTCTTAACTATTTAGATAAGGTAAGAAATATTAAGGGTGCTGACGCATTAGTTGCTGTTTTTTTACCTCATGTTCGTCGGGTTTCTATACTAAAAGCAGTACAAGGTAGTCGCCACCAGCCGGGCTGTGGCGGTTCTTTTTCGGCGAATAAGGAATCCATTGTTTATCCACAATCTCCTTTTTGTACTACCTATCATTTGCTAATTAGGGAGAAGGGTAATTATTCTTATGAACTAGGAGAATTAAAAACGTTTTGTGAAAAACTTGATCCGTTTGCCATAGAACATACTAGTAATTATACGCTATTGGTAGGAAGTCAATCAATTGATTGTTCCTTAGGTCAGAGTAAGACTAAAAATGCAGTCGCAAAAACCAGTGCAAACAATGCCGCTGGGATATTAGTTAATAACCGTTATAGAGGAAGTAATGTATCTACGGATTACCGATTATTTCTCCCTATAGACCCATTTCTGGTTGGAAAATATAACGTTAAATTATTGAAAAAAACGGAGAGTGAACACCGTGCTGCTAATGAAGGTTTAGACGAATGGTTACCTTGTGCGAATGATGCTGTTAGTTGTATTACCCATATCCGCGTCGCTGTTACCCGTTTATATGATAGGGCGGCCAGTAACTCTACGGTACAAACACAGATAAATATTAATGATGATTCATTAAGAGAAGCGACTAATAGTTCAGGTGTCCGCACCATCGAATATTTACTCGCTGTAACTAATAATGTGCGTATTGCTTCCAATCAAATTCCAGAAAAAATTTTTGCTTTTTTTAAGAATCAGCACTACTTAAAGCTTGAAAATAATTGGATAAAATCAGCAAATAATTTTGCAGCTTCATTAGTTGGAACAAAGAAATTAACGTTAGAGTTTACCGATAAGGCTTGGCTAGAGGGTCACTATCAAGTTCCTAGCGATCAAATGTTAGTAATCAATCAATTAAAGGGGAAGAATGAAGAAAGACCAGTGGTTTTAGATGTGACACAATCCGATAGTTTTACTGTAAATTTAGGCCAATATACAGAGCTAAGGGATAAAGCTGTTAATATTAGTTTACAAGCTAAATTTAACACCTCTTTCTTAGAAGTTTACCGCCATCATAATGCTAATACTTTTTATCATTTTTTAATACCTATAAATAAAATAAAAGTTATTTACTCTAAAAATCCTGAGCAATTATTTTTTTACATGCCTAGGCCTGAGGCAAAAGAATCGAGATTATTTAAAATAAAAATTTCTGCATCAAATGCACAAATATTTAATTTTTCTGGAAACTATGAATATAATAATAATATCTATTTTTCTCGTATTACCATGCGTAGACGGGTGATTGCCACATGGGAATGTAATTTAGAAATTAACGCAAGTGCAGCAAATGATACGGAGTTATTTGATTTGCAAGCTTTTAAAGCTCAAAATTTTAATAAAGTGAGTATTCTGGTAGGTAATTCGCTTGTATACAAAAAAATACATTATTTATTTTACCAATCTGAAAGTTCACCTTATATTAATGGCAAGTTTATTACTTATCGCTTATTAGGAACTAAGGATGGTTGGTTACTTATTTTAAAACATGTTGCGGCTAATGAAAAAACAAAGTGTTTTATTGGTGAAAATACGAAAGAAGTCATTATAGATAAGATTCGTTATGTGCTTAGTCCTGGTTTAGCTTCTATGTTTGCTGTTGGCACCCTAGATAATTCGCCTATAGAGGGTGATAATTTAATAGCGTCGATAAAAATACCCTGTTGTTTTGACTTATGTAATGTACAAACTTTGCAAAATGATACTTATAAAATAGACGATATAGCGTTTAAAAATTTGCCGCTTAATGCAAAAATTTATTTTTCCGATCAAGTTTTACCGTTTTCCTACTTAAAATATAGGTTTGAATTGAATCAAGTAGAGGCCGTTTCAACTCCAATAACTATGAAACTTATTGATGGACGACAATTTTTAGAAATGCAGCCAGCAACAGAGCGCCTAGTTAAGCGATCGCGAGATTCATATGTAAATAGTTTTTTTGTAGGGACTATGGCTTTAGCTGCTAGCGTTGTGGGCGGAGCTATTTTTATGTTAAAAAAGCGTTTTAAGCGTTCACCATTATCTGTGTCAGCAGCGGTTTCTATTCCTTTAATAGAAACTCCAAAAGTTTCTGCTTTGCCACATGAAGCGGAGTTTATTCCTGATCTACTTGAACAGAATTTGGTTAACTTGCCTAAATTTAAACTATTTAAAGGTATAGAAACCCTAAAATCTATTCCATCCAATAAATATCCTTCTAAAGCTTTGAGCTCGGTAGAATATACCAGCGATCTTAATACACAATTAGTTTTAGGAAGGTATTTACTTTATTATTTTAATAAATATTCAAATAGCGCAGTAGTAAAAAATAAAAAATCAAAAGAAACAAAACAATTAATTAAAGATAAGCATTATTTTTTTACTACAGCTAATAATAAAGAATATCTTTACTCACAAGCAAATAACGATACTAATGCCCAAGTAGTTACGTATTCAAATCTTTTATCTTAATTATTTTTCCATCAATTAAACTAATTGTAACCGATTAATTTTCCCCCTCTTTTGGGGGGAGACTCAAGCCCTACTAGAAATTAAAAGTAGTCATAGAATAGTGATCAATTATAGAAAGCTAGACTATGACTAAATGTTACTCAAATAAATAACGTCCTGTAAGTCCTACGCTGCTGGAAGAAAGTTGGTTGCTTAAATGACCTTTATTATAAAGCCCTGCCGCCGGACCCGTTTTAACTGATCCGAAATTATCGTAGCGATAACCTAAACTAAGTAAAAAGTTTTTATTGCAACGGTAATCTAGCCCAGCACCCATACTATAGCTAAATTCAAAGCTTCTTAAACTTTTGAAGGTAGTGGGAACAGTGCGTGGTTCAGATTGCGATTTATCTTTATAGTTATCCGTGATATTGCGGGATCCCCCTAAGCCTAATGAAATGTAAGGCATAAAACCTTTCCATTCATGGAAGTCAACTTTTCCTAATAATCTAAGATTAGAATGGCCAACTCTATATTGATAAACGTAAGCTGGCGCCTCCGCTTTCGCAAAAATACCACCATGTAATCGAGTTTTTGGCATATAACTATACTCTAAACCCAAGCTTGCATAAGGTACCAAAGTAGAGTCAAATTTCCAAACATAACCTCCGCCTAAGGATAGAAAAATACCCTTAGCAATATAATCGCTCCTAAAATCATCAGTAAATTTTATTTTAGGATTTCTTTTAAGTTGACTTTCTCCACGAGCATAATTGATAGCACGGCCTAAACCAGCTTCGGCATAGTAGATATCCTTGCTGAAATCATCAGTGCCAGAATTATTATTACAAGATTTGTTAGAAAGAAAACCCAATAAAGAACCATTACAATCAAGTAGCGAATTACTTCCTACACAATTGGGTGTATTTCGACGTGATTTATAGGATACGCAAAGTTTGTCACATCCTGTTACACTTTTCCCGCCTCTTACTAGATTATGAATACCCCTACTTTTATTAATATTCAGATCAACTGTTGTAGTTTCGGCATAACTGTTAGAAGCAACCAACATGCAAACAAAAGGAAAAGAATAAATTAATTTTTTAATTTCCATTAACCCCCCCCTAAAAATTAGATAAAATTATCTTATTTTGTTAACGATAGTTTTTTTAAATGTTCTACGATCTAGATAGCTTTTTTCTTAAAAAATATCAAACTACTTTATAATTGATTTAAATAAAAATAATTTTAATAAAATATTAATTATATAAAAATATACTTTATATATAGAGCGACGAGGGACTTCCCTATTTAAAAAAAAGAAGAACTTACAAATGTGATGTCTTAATACTTAAACAAGTTTTTAAAACCATAAGCTTCGTGTTGGAGATCATAGGGCATCCAAAAGCTAACTTTTTTAATTTTAATAGCTTGTGCTAGTTTGTTTTCTGCGGTAAAGAACCAGCTGTTTTCAAACAGTTCTTGTCGGAGCTAAACTCTTATGAACAACGGGGAATTCCTTTTTGAAAATTAACCGAGTGGGGATCGTAATACCAAGAAGTCAGTAAAAAAAGATTTAAAAAATAAAAAATTAATTACCGTACACTCTAGTTCTGTGTTACATAGCTAAGTTGCCTATACCTTCTTTTGAGAATTCCGTACTTAACGTTTGAGAAGAGAAAACAATATTGGAGCCTGCAGTCTGTAGTTTATTGTTTCTCTAAAATCATTAGTTATAGCATGTTGTAGTAATATTTTAATATCGTTTCTATTTTCTGGAGCTAAATCTAATGCTGTACACCCATTTATATCCCGCATTATAACATCTGCTTTATAAGCTAAAAGTAATTTTACAATTTCCACGTGTCCTTTTTCAGCAGCTACATGTAATGCTGTACTTCCCTGTTTATTCCCTCCGTTAACGTTAAATCCATGCGTTAAAAGTAATTGTGCAGTTGATATATCGCCTCGAAAAGCAGCAATGTTTAATAGTTTTATTCCTGCATCTGCTATATCAATAGCTCCTTTCTCTAAAAGTAATTCCACAATTTTTGTGTAACCGTTATAAACGGCTACATGTAATGCTGTGCGCCCGAATTTATCGGTTCTATTTATATTCGCCCCTTTTTCTATAAGTTCTTTAATTTTTTCTGGACTATTCCTTTTAGCAGCTTGCACTAATTGGCATTTATCTATATTTTCCAGTGAATTATGAAAAAAAGATTGACTGACGTTAAAAGGTTTTTTTTTCAAAGAGATTCCATGCTTTTCAAATAGCTTTTTTATTTTAAGAAAACCATTCTCTTGCACGACCTTAAGAAATTCGTAACCAGTTGAATTAGCATAAAGAATTTTATTTTCTAACAATTGTTTTGTGTTAGAAATAATATACTTTTCAAATTTAGTCGTATATTCTAATAACCTGGCTTTAGAATTAGGATGATTTCTCATCTTTAATTCTTCTATTCTTTCACATATTTTTCTTAAATTCTTATCATTTCCTAATCCTACGCAGCTAGTTAAAAATCGTAGATTTATAAAATTTTTAGTATTATATTTGTTTTTAGGCATTATTCTTCTTCTCTAAAAGAATTATTATATATATTTAATTAATAAACTGTATTACTTAATAGGTAATGTATTTGTTACTTTTTAGATATAAGAAGCACTATAAAATCGTATATGAATTATGAATTATGCTCATGAAACAAAAGCCCCTTTTGTGGAAATGTGCCATTTAGGCGAAAAGCGGGAACATTGGTTA
>JAZJZD010000021.1:0-2847 GCA_040390025.1 Pseudomonadota bacterium
CAACATCAACAGGCATCAACATTTTCCGCATCGGATGTGGATGTGTCGGAAAGTAGCAACGTTCGCTTCTTTAAACCTTAGTTAAAAGGAATCTGAGGTACGCGCTTATTTAAAATGGAATATAAAATAAGAGTAGAGAAATCTAAATTTTTATATGTAATTATCGTTTTATTGATCTTTATTTTACTTAATGTTTTCCATCTTCAATTTAATTACACGTCATCGATGCCCACTGGTTTTTATCAACGGGTAGGCACTACCAAAATCAAACGTGGCGATTTAGTATCGGTTTGTCTTCCAAAAAAATAGCCGCTGTAGCTTTACAGCGTGGTTATTTACGAGTCGGTAGCTGTCCAAGCAAGGTGATTCCCGTGCTTAAGCAAGTTATTGCTATTCCTGGGGATACGGTAACCCTTACTGACAGTAACATCATTGTTAATGGTTTTAAATATTTAGCACCTTTCATGCCAATGGATCACAACAAACAACCGTTGCAAAAATTTATTGCAAATGGTAGTTACCAACCGAGTGGCGGCTATTGGATTTATGGCGCCAACGATCCGCAAAACTCCTGGGATTCGCGTTATTACGGTGCGGTAAGCAGAACAGCAATTATTGGTGTCTATAAATCGTTCCTTACTTTTTAAACAAAACTTATCCACATATTCTGTGTAGAGATTTGTGGACAAGCTGTTTTGTAGCTGCGCCGCGCGTATTTGGACTTTGACATTGTATAATTAGGATAAAAATTGTTCAATTTATATTTTCGATGAGTAAATAGATACACGTATTGCCTTAACGTGTTGTATTTATAAAATAATTATTTTATTATGCTCCGGGTAAGCCATCTGTCTTGATCAAAAGATAGAGTTTCGATTAGCGTACTAATTAAAGCTTAAAAACGCTAAGAAAGTTAATACAACAGTTGTATGTAGTAATAAACTTACTTAGAAAGCTAACGTTTAGAGTGAAGTTTGCATATGAAAGCACCAAAAGTGCTAGAAATAACAAACGAAAACTTATAAAGGTTAAGTTAAACTTAAGTTTGAAAAGTGAGCTGGAAGCCTCTACTCAAAAACAAAAATTCACGGGGGCTAAAGAAATGATATTAAGAGAAAGAGATGCGCCGCGCAGGCGTAGAAAACGCAAAATAAAACTTGTGATTTCGGCTCCATCGTGTTGTAATACAATGGGGTTAAGTTTACATTATTGCGTAACGCTAAGAAAGTTAATACAACAGTTGTATGTAGTAATAAACTTACTTAGAAAGCTAACGTTTAGAGTGAAGTTTGCATATGAAAGCACCAAAAGTGCTAGAAATAACAAACGAAAACTTATATTTCTTCCTGAAAGCTTGACTAGGTAAGAGTTTAAATGTGAATGCCTAGTTATAAGCCAATATCTACAATTCCTCATCCGCGTAATTATTTTTGTAAAGAAAATCTTAATTATATCTGGAGATATTCTGGTGAAAGTGATAAAAAAGCTGCGGGGTATGATGGGAAAACCCCTAAAAAATTCAGGGATAATTTAGATAATCAAATTCGTACGATTAGCGATAAGTTATATAAAGCTGACTATCATTTTAAACCTCTACGTGCGGAATTAATTCCAAAAGGTAATGGCAAATTTAGAGTAATATGTATACCGACTGTTAGAGACCGTCTTGTGCAGCGATTATTACTTTATCTACTAACCAAACCTGATCAATTTAAAATTTTAAATAAAATAAGTTATGGAACTAATGAAAGAGGAGTTCAAGCAGCTATTAATGAAGCGGTAACGAAAAGAAACAAATCTGTCTGGGTAATAAAAACAGATATTACCTCTTTTTTTGATAGTATAGATCGTTCTAAATTAATAACTTTACTTGAGAGAAAATTAAGAAGGAATAAGAAGTTATTGTTATTACCTCTAGTAAAACAAGTGGTCAACTGCGAGATTTTTATTAAAAATAGGGACCATAAAAAGGAGTTAGAGGGGTGTGGAATAATTACTGGTAGGGGTTTGAGGCAGGGTATGCCTTTGTCGCCTTTTTTAGCTAATGTTTTTTTAAAAAAATTTGATGATTTTATTATCAAAAAATCTATCAATGCTATTCGTTATGTGGATGACATAATAATTTTTTGTAATTCAGAGGATGAATGTCACACACAAATAAAATTAATAAAAAAAGCACTGAAAATTTTGTGTCTGGAAATACCAGAAGTGAATTTAACTAATAGTAAAACTAGTTTAGTTGCTCCTGATGATCCAGTTATCTTTCTAGGAATAGAACTTTACAAGCATAAAAGTGGAAACTACGGAAAAAAAATTCCTAATGCTAAAGTTGACGACCTATTATCAGAACGTGAAATATTATCAGGCTTAGAAGAACTAAACTATCCTAGAATTATAGAGTTATTTAAAAATAAAATACGAGGTTATCGAAGCTTCTATAAAGATACAACTAATTTTAATACCTTCTTAGATAAATATAAAAAAAAGATTGATAAAATTAAGATAGAGTTACTTGAAAAAAATCTTGGCAAAGATGTATACGAAAAATTAAACCCAACTATGCTCAAATTTTTAGGTATTGAGTAGTGCCAATCTAATTATTGACTTCACTTTTAGTTCTTTTCAAATGAATTAGATAATAGGGTAGGGGCTTTGTAAAACCATATCCCTTGTCAGTAACACATTAAAATCAGTGCCTGGCCAAATCTTTAGCGTAGGCTGAATGTTCATGTTTTTTGCTAAAAGTTGTGTGGCGGTTTGCCCCATTTGTTGGCCTATCGCCCCATAAATAATTTGTTGTGAACTTAATTGATTATTATTGTTCTGCGGCTGGCTTAATTGTCCAGC
>JAZJZD010000022.1:0-27473 GCA_040390025.1 Pseudomonadota bacterium
AAATGAAATAATGTGATTAGATAACTCAATTTAATAATTAAGTTTATTTAAAATAAAAGCAATTAAATAATAATATTTAATTATTTTAAATATTTAAAATAAAAATAAAAAATAGCTAGACAAAATTATTTTAATGATGATAAATTATCCGCGCTTAGGATTAAAAAATTAAATTTAATTTATTTTTTTTGAAGTAAATTTTTTAATTTTATACGATAAATTAATGTTAATTATAATAAAAAAATAAGGGTTTTTATGAGCAAAGGCGATTTAAAAATATATCAGGTGGCTTGCAATAATGCATCCAGCAAATCAGAAAGTAACGGTAAATTAAAATATGTAATTATAAAAGAAGAATTAGATTGGCATGGCGAAAAAAAAATTAAAGTGGCAGTAAAGGGAAACAAAGAATTTGCTAATAAAAAAGATAAAAGTAATTACTTATTAGCACTACAGATAGAATCCGGTGCTGCTGAAGCTTTAAGAGAATATCTCTCAGAGCAACTTAAAGTAACAGACGTAGATAGTGCCCAAGCTTTACTGAGTATTTTTTCTGTAAACGATCAATTTGATTTTTCTTCTATTATTGCTGAAACACAAGAAAAAAAATCCGAAATTAAAAGAGAGAGCGCAGCTTCTTTATTAGTTAGTCCGGAGTCTTTGTTAGAAAATAGGGATAGTACAAAACATGAAGATGCATCGAATAAAACTAAGGTTAATGAGTTGGCAGTTGCTACTCAGGAATGGACAGGCATTTTGAAAGATGCCAGGCAGCATCATCCGGGATACGATAAGGAAGGGGAGCTTGATAAACAGCTGAAATTACTTCAAGAACAATTGGAGAAATTAATTGCTGATGGAGAAAAAGCAGCTACTGCTAATATAGGCAAAGCATTTAAAAATTTACATTATTTAAATTTTTTATTTTCAAAAGAAAATTTACGGTTAGCGATTCGGAACGTAGAAGCTTTAGCTGATAAATTTTCAGGGAGAGAAGAGTATGAAACATTAGCTGGGGTAGAAGCTTCATTAAAAACAGCTTGGAACCAACATAATGCGAGCAATAGCAGCGAAGGGTTGGTTGCTATGGATAGTGTTTTAAAAACCCATGATGCTACTATACGCGATTATTTTAAGTTTTATAATGCTGAGAAAGTTGCGCTGAATCAGCAGTTAGTTGATTTGCAGCAAAAAATAGCTGAACAATATAATGATTTGGATCCTTCTGTTCAAGGATACTTGGATAAGTCCGGATTAGAAGAAATGATTTTGTCTATAGCTTCTGGTATTAGTATCGATAGATTAACAAATCTTCGCGCTCGTATTGAAGAAGTTTCACAAGATTTTTCTGTACAGTATACGTTAGCTAAAAGCGTCTTAGACAAACATAGTCAAAACTATACTGAGACTGTAAATAAAATAATATCTATTAGGGAACATCTCAAGCAAGGTAACAATGAGTTAGGGAAATTCAATTTATATTTGAACCGATCAGAAGAAAAAGCTAATCAATTACTGAAAGGAATAGCAGGCCATTTTTTTAGTAATATATCGCAAAAAAAACAAGCAATTTTACATTCGCTTTCAGAAAAACGAGGAGTTATTCAGAAACTTGATATTATTTTAAAGGTACCAGGCATACCTGTAAAAGAAAATTTAGAGACTATTAAAGACCAACTTACTGAGATTAAAGTTAATTTAAGTGATGAAAATTTAAGTATTTTACGAAAAGCGCGTGGGCTTACTTTATTTGGTCTTCGTAAAGTAACAACGACTAGCGATAAGGTAGCGCTAGAGGTAAAAGAGGCTGCAACAGCTTTAGAAGCAAAAGTTGATGACTTAATGAATCAAGTTTCAATTGCAAATAGAGGATGAGTTAATTATCTATAGAGGGCAACTTATGCTGCCCTCTATAAAATTGAGATAATTATCTAGTGCTTCTCTTAAAGAAAGTAAGCCGGTTTAATTTAGAAAAAATATATTTGAAATGCGGTTTTTACAATTGACTTTAATTGGATTAAGAATAATAACAATATCAAATATGAGAAAAACACTATGCCAACAACAAGCCTATATCCAGATCTTAATGAATTGTTAAGTGAAGAGTTAAAGCAACTTGAACGGTTTATAAATTTTCCGAAAGCAAATGAGATTTTTCAAAAGACTAATGAACAGTTAAGACAATTAAAAGACGAAAGCGTTAATTTTGATCGGATCGAAACACAATTAAAAATAGATAGCTTTTTTCAAGAGATAAAAATATTAGTCGAGAATGAAAAGAGAAATTTGCGTAATTTAGTATCTTTAGTTGACGCTTATTGTGACAATGAACCTGAAAAACAGGAATTGAATTATTTAATTAGTCTTCAAAAAAAAAGATTAACTAATCGTTTTGATAGCTTAGAGGTTTTTAATCCCGATGATCTAGATATTTTGAATGATTTAATTAAAAATAAATCTAATAAGTTTCTTGTTAGGATAAAAGAAGTTTTTAATAGCTTTAATTCTGAATATCAATATGAAGAATATAAGCAGAGTCTATTGGAAAAATTTAACTTTTTGCAAGATGAAGATGCGCATGCCAAATTTAAAATAATTATTTCCGAATGGATTACTTTTAAAGATTCTCATGAAATTTTCCAGTCTTTACTGCGCACAAAGGATTTTTATAAAAATCAACGTACATCAATAGATGAAGTTCAATTAAATTCAGAAAAAATAACTTTAATAAAAGACGATCTTGATGCTTTAGAAAAAAAGCTTTTTCTGGCAATATACGAATTTAATCCTTTAGTAAAGCCAGTTTCTGATTTACAGTTAGAATTAAATTATGGGTTTGATAGATTTAATTCTAAACTTATCGAGTTAAAGGAAGCGAATAAGCTAGCTTTAAGGGATGAATTAAATTCTTTAAAAGAGGGATTAGTTGATTCAATTAAAGCTCCAGCTTATACGTTTACCTCAGTTTTGCTAAAATCAGATGATTTATTAGAAGATATTGCTAACTTATCTGAGGAAGTTCAAACAATTTCTGAGGAAGAAGATGGTTTTAATGAGTATTACAAACGATACCTTGCTTTAAAATCAGAAATTTCTGAACTTACTATTTTTTCTTTTCTAAAAGCGCCATTTGATAAAATGTTTACTAAAAAAACAGAACAGCGAATCAATGAAATTTCTGCTTATAAGGATAAACTACATACTTTAGTGGATTCAATGGCGAATAAAAAAGCTAAAATATTTAATTTTATATTAAAAGAACTGCAGGATATAAAGGACTTTGAGCATGATGATACTAAATTAGGCTCTTCTACCTTAGCTAAAAGTGTAAGTGGACTAGTTGCTACGCTTGATGAAAATATTTCTACCTTATCAAAGCATAGAAATACACCATTTAAAAGTGCATTTTGGTGTTTATTTGGCGTTTTTAGGCCTGCAACGACGAGTCTACAGCTCATTAAAGAAATAAAAGAAGAATTAAATCAATTTAATTCTTCAATACAGGGAAAAATTTCATCTCCGACCCCGTGATTTTTATAACCATCAAAGTATAAAAATAGCTTATTACATAGTGTTTTTATAAAAAAAATAATTCATTCATTAAAATTTATGAGAATATTTAAATTTTTAAAAAAATGGCAAATAGCATTTAGTGAAGTCTATAGGCACAATGGACAAATATTATCTCGGGATCAAGCTGCTTTTGTGCTTAAGCTCGATGCTAATCTAGCTGAGATGTCCAATGGACAAGAACAAGCACCAAATTTGCAGGCTTTAGTTATAGGGGTTGATATAAATGTAGCTCATGGAGAAGTTGAAGAAATTAATTTGATTGATTATGGTCTAAAAATAGATAAAAAAGGAGAGTTTAACATTGAGGTTCCCTTTTCTAAACCTTCGGAATTGCTACCCGTTCCTTTGCTTTGCATTTATAAAACAGGGAGTAGCGAATGTATCCCAGCAACTATAAGCGGTTATTTGAAAAGCTATTATTTAGAATTTATAAAAATTTATAAGCGATTAAACCAAGCAGGCAATGAAAAAAATAAAGAGCAGCTTGGAGTTATTAATGATCTTTATCAATCTCAGATAATAGAGATTACTCGTAAATTTTATAGGGACATTTATAGCCAATGGCCAAACAAGCTTGAAGTAATTGGGCTCTTATTTGATAGGTTTTTTATTGAATATCATTATGGTAAGTATATTTTTCATGATACTTATCTGCAATTGACTTCAGAATTACTTCCAAGCGATCTAAATAATAATAAAATACAAAAAGGTGATTTTATGGGTAGTGATTATAAAAATGAAGCAGAGACATTTTTTACTCGACGTATCATTAATATAAAAGCAATGCTTATCGAAAAATTAAAACCAATGTTTGAAAAATTCCAAGTAAGTTTTTCGTCTGTTAGTTTTAGCCATGCATCAGTAGATGAAGATTCATATGCTAAAAATGAAGAATTATTTTTTGTTAAATGGTTAGATTTTTTTGATGAAAAAATAGCATTTTTGCAAAATCCAGAAAATATTAAGTATTTAACAGAATTTTGTCAGATAAATAGAGAAAATATTGTTAAAAACTTAAATTATTATAAGCCTTTATTAGTAGAGATAAGAACTAAACTAGTTGAATTGGATCAGAGTTTTGATATTGATTCAATAGAAAAAGTAGAAGATGCTTTAGAAAGTTATACAAATTATTTTTTAAATTATTTCGAAAAATTTATTAATCCTTGTTTAGAAAGTTTATTGATTAAGGAGCAATATGCGCCGCAATCTTATGATCAGGGTGTTAATAATATGGAAGTACAGGCAGAACTTCTGGATAAAAAAGAAGAAAGTTTGATACAGAGTTTTGCGAATGATGCGCCAGCGCTGTTAAGCCCGGGTCAAACAAATACCAAGCATAATACGCTAATCGAAGAGAGCGCAGTTAATAGCTTTAAAGCTACGGCTTGCGGAAAAACAGCAGTAAAAATTATTAAAGAATATGAAGACTATTTATCAGGATATAATCTTGGTTCCCTTTCAAGTAGATCACGTTTTTTATTGGTTACTAAAAAAGGTGCAATAGGTAATATTCGAGAAATACTTAAGAGAAGTGCGCTTAATGATCTGAATGACTTTAAAGCGTGCTTAGCAGGGTGGGAGTCTACGTTTGTTTTACACCGAGATAGTTATTTTACACAAAAAATAGGTAATTTTTTTAAAGGACATGCAAAAACGAAAGGCGCATTATTGTTTGAAAAATTAAAAATTTTAGTGAGTGAAGCAGAAATGTTAGCGTTACAACCTAGGACTTAGTGAAAACATTTCTTAGAATAGAGTGAATTCAATTAAAATGGGTGTTAACCATGCAATATCGTAACAAATATAATAGTAAACTAAGTAAAGATAGTGGCGAATTATACCAGAAGCATTTATCTGTTGAGTTGCCGGCTGCTTTTACTAAAGCAGCCAGGAAACAACTTGTAAGTTATTCAACGCAGCTATTAGCAAATTACCCTAAAAAAAATCAGTATAAGAAATATAATCACTGGGTAGAGAAACGCAATGTAATTGATAAGCTTCTTTGTATACTTGATAATAGTGATTATCAGCGATTTAATCCTAATCTAGAAATCGCTGATTCTTCATTAAAAGATTTTAAACATGCATTGGACGCTTGTAAATCTACTTTCTCAAAAGGATTGGCTGCTAAACTCAGTTTACCATTTACTTCTATAACAGGGTATTTTTTTAAATGGTATCCCAAAAAAATACAAGCAGCTTTGTTAGTGGAAGGGTTAGAGAAGTTATTAGATGAAATAAAAACACCTCTAGCGCCGGTATCAAGAAATTATTAACACTAAGATTTAACAGCAATTTTTCTTGAGATGTTTTTGACATATATACACCCATTCACCCCGCACCTATCTTTCCAGTTATAATTGGTTGAAAACTCACTTTAGCACCAAGAGGTGCGGGGTGCCCGTTAGGTGATTGGATACCGCTCGCTTCGAACTTAAAAAATTCGCATCTTCATGTACGAGCGGTATAACTATTTAAAGTAATCAGTAAAAGTAATAAAAGAGCAGCAAATCCATTATGCGCAATAGCAATGGGTAGGGGTAGTAAGTAAATTACATTCATTATCCCGAGACTTACCTGCAATATTAAAAATAGCATTATCAAGGTACTTAGGAGATGTAATATTTTTTTACGGCTTGCGGTTCTTAATTTCCAGCTGAGAAAAGTCAAATAGGTGGCAGTAATTAATGCGCCTATCCTATGGCACATCTGTATGGCAGTGCGTGCATTATTTGATAAAAGTCCCCCTTCGAAATTTCTATTGGAGTCCGTCCAGAGATGAAATCCTTCTATAAAATTCATGCTAGGCCACCACTCTCCTTGGCAGCGAGGGAAGTCAGGACAAACAAAAGCCGCATAATTACTGCTTGTCCAACCACCTAGCATTATTTGTATAATTATAAGTAATAAGCCAATGCGAGACCAGAGACGAAGTTTTTTTTCATTATCGTTGGGTGAATCACTAAAAAAAGGGATTAAGCCTTTTAATAAAAGACATAGCAAACTTAATAGGCTTAATCCACCTAATAAATGAAGCATAACAATAAGTGGATGTAGACGTAGAGTGACTGTCCATTTTCCGAGTAAAGCTTGAAAAAATAGCAATATTAAAATTAAAAAAGCAATTTTTACAGGTTGTTGTGGTAGTTTTCTTTTATGTAAAGTTAAAGTAATTGCTGCAAAACTCAATAAAGCTAATGCAGCTGCAGCATAACGATGGATCATTTCAAGCCAAGCTTTTTTAGGGTTAAGAGTCTTCTCGGCAAATGCGGCAGAGGATTGATGGGGTACAATAAGTTTCCCATAACAGCCGGGCCAATCTGGACAGCCTAAGCCTGCATCCTTTAGCCGTGTTGTAACACCTAACAATATGACAATAAAGGAAAGTAATGCAGCAACGCAGGTAATACGAAAGGCTAACTTATTTTCTAACATCCTATTATTTTCCTAGTGTTTTAGCTGCTTATAGCAAATGTGTTAAGTCTTTATATATACTTTCGCCGGGCGTGTTGATTCGATAATACAATATAATTTTTTCAGTCGGTTCAACAAGATAATATCCCATAGCCATTTTGTTATTAATGAAGAATCGTAGATACTCTTCTGTTGTAATTGAATAGTTGTTGATCGAGCGGTTATTTTTCATGCCTCCAGTTGGATCAATTTGGATTAAAGCGGCATTTATCTGCGAGCTTTTTTTCCCTAATGCCAAAATGACTTGATGTAAAATATGCAATCTCCGTTGGCAGTCTTTCAAGCAACTACTATTTGTCAGATAAAAAATTTGCCAGGCCGTGTGAATTTTTTTATGGAAAATAATTTTTTTTTTCAATTTTTTAAAATCTAACGCTGGATAAATAAGCTTACCTTTATTGAGTGTTTTTTGAGTTAGCCATGCAGGATGTTTAATATAAAGTAGACTGGCTAAAATTAAAGGCGCTATGAAGATAAATACTAACAATCCGAGGATGAAATATGGGTTTAATTTATTAACTATCATAGCGAGCGAACTGTGAAGTAAAAAAAGCGATTAATAATGTTAAACTTAAAGCAAACCATTGGCATGCGTAGGCATAATGGCGGCTAGCGGGTAGAATAATAGGGCGCCAGAGTGGGGTAAAACCATAGGGATGTTGTTTATCGAGTACGATGAGAAAAGGTTTAAATTGTTGTTGATTTAAAAATTTTGCCGTGAGGGTTTGTATACGTTGCGGCCATTTTTTTTCAACGATTGTTTTAAAACTAAATGTTTTTTGTGGCCAAATAAGTAAACCCTCAATGGTGAGATTTCTTTCGATAGGTTTTATTAAAGGCAGGTTTTCTCGGCTTTGTCCTTGTGGAATCCAGCCGCGATTCACAAGGATGGCAGCATGACTATTTTTTGGAATAAAGGGGGTTAATACTTCATAGCCAATTTGTTGCTGATATACTTTATTGTCTAATAAAAAAGTATGTGTATTGTCAAAATGCCCTTCTGCTAATACCGTCGTATAAATTTTTTCCTTGGCAACTGTCGCTAGTTGATTTAGATAAATAGGTGTTGCTTGACGCTGTTTTAAAATTTGTAGTTGAATAAGCTGTTTTTCTTTACCCCGGTGAATTTGCCATAGCCCTAAACTTATTAGCAAGGGAAATAAAATGAAGAAAACTAAGCAGGGTAAAAGTTTAGGTGAAAAAAAATAATTTTTAATTCGTAGCTTTGCGAATTTTTTTCTCATACACCCATTGCATTTGGAAATAGGATTTTGTATTTCCAAGTGCCTCCTCTCGCGATGGGATTTTCAAGGGGAGAATCGCGATTTCTCCCCTTGAATGACGTTGCGCAAGTTTGACTTGCGCCGTCATGTGATCGGCTATACCGCTCGCCGTGAATTTGAAAGATTCGCATTTTCAGGTACGAGTGGTATAGATTAAAAAATCAATAAAAAGCCAAGCAATCCTATGCCCGCCAAAAAACACCACCACCATACGCCGGCATCTAAGGAGAAAGTATTTTTTTCAGTAACTTTATGGTGATAAATTCGAAAACTAATGGTTATAAAAAATAAAAGTGCGGCTGTAATATTTAGAAGTTGTAACCCTATAAAAGCAATTAAAAAGCTACCATAAACACCTGTCTTAATAATATCGGCTTTAGTTAGGTAAATAAAATAATAAGTTTGTAGTACTAAAAATAGAAAACCTAATAGAATAGAGAAGTTGAGTGTCATGAAAGTTTTTGTAAAATTCCCTTTTTTTAAGTAAAAAAGGGATAGTATAGAAATTAATGCACTAATGAGTAGTAATGTTAGGTTAAGAAAAGGGAGTCCTCGCATTGAAACCAAGGTAGGGGTTGGGTTTGTAGCTGGAGAATTCTCTGGCGATGTAATTAAGGGCCAGTGTTTAATAAAATCGGGCCAAAGTAAATAATGCGTGAGTACTGATGCATCGCCACTTTGGCCAGCTAACCATGGAGTAATAGAAAACCTAACATGGAAAATTGATCCTAATAATAAACCAAATAAAAATAACTCGGCAATTAAAAACCAAAACATACCCCAGCGAAAGGTTTTGTCCATTTGTTGATTATATAAATCGGCATTACTTTCATGGATAACCGCTAAAATCCATCCGCCTAGCATAAACAATAATCCGGCCAGCCCTAGTACAAATGCGATAAGACCCCATTTTTCAGTTAAGTTAAGTGAACCAAATGCTAAAAATAATAAAGCTATGGCGCCTAAAATTGGCCAACCACTTTGGTGTGGCACATAATAATGTGAGGATTTGTCTTCCATAACTTTTTATCCTTAACGTAACGTTGTACCTTAGAGGGTGTCTTCAAACAATTGAAGACACCTCTTATTAATTCCTTGGATGCACTTCATGTTTAATGGCTTGGATAATCCATGTGTTTAAACTGATGCCCGCTTGTTTCGCGGCTATAAACGCTTCACGATGTAAAACTGGATTAAGCCGTACATTGAACTTACCTGAAAAAGGACGCTCTGGGGATTCATTGCGTTTTTTACAAAAGGCTAGATAATCATCAATAGAATCAATAAATGCTTGTTTTAGTTGTTTGGCTGTTTGGCCCTGAAAAGTAATAACATCACGTGTATTCATGACCTCTCCATGAAAAATTTCAGCTTCTTCATCAAATTCAACGTGACCTATATACTCTTTATATTTTAACATTACTAACTCCTGCTTCTTGTAAGAAGCGTTTTATTGAAACAACAGCCCCTTTATCTGTTTCTTTTTGTGGATGAGGGCGGTGGAATACAGCTTTTCGATGATTTAACACAATTCTCAGACGAGACCCTCGGCCTTCAGATAACTCAGCACCTAGTGCCAGTAATAAAGCTTCAATAGCTTTCCATTGAATACCAGACTTTATGGGTAATGCAAAAATTGCTTTTAGAGTACTCTGATGTTTCTTATTCAACATAAGAATATAGTACCATAAAATGGTATCAAAAACCACTTTTTAAGCGGCTATATGTCCTTTTAACTGAGGCGCAATGCTAAGCGGCCGTTTCAAATTCGTGATATCAAATAATGTGTAGGATAAAGTAATGGTATTAACATTTTTTGGCAATTGGGTATCTAAATGAAATAGCACTGGCATAGCGCGATGTTGCCCTGGTGTAAAGGTTTGTTGTGTAAAGCAAAAACATTCCGTTTTTTTTAGATGTTTTGCGGCAATACCAGGAGAAACACTGGGAATTGCTTGTACCGTCATTTGTCGACCCGAATTATTTTTTGCTTCAAAATAAATCAAGATGTTTTCCCCGGGATGTAGTTGTATATGATTAAGTCGCGGGTAAAAATCCCAAGGAAGATAATTATTATTACTTGTCATAAATTCCACGCGAATACTGCGTGATAAATCGATAGCGTCAGATTCCACGTAGCTATTTTTGTCTGTTTTTCCATTAATCCCTAAGTTTTTGCAAAGTGTGTTATAGAGCGGGATCATTGCGAATCCAAAACCAAACATACCGAGTGTTGTAAGACAAAGTAATACTGAAAGCCTTTTATTAGGCGGTAAAAAAAACATATTATTATCATCAATTAAATTTTGGTGGTGTCGTGAAACTATGTAAAGGGGGCGGCGAACTTAATGTCCATTCTAAACCTTCAGCACCTTCCCAGACTTTAGCGGGTGCTTTTTCTCCTTTTCCTAACATGGCGCGAATGATAATGACAAGAAAAAATAGCTGAGCAAATCCAAAGATGAATGCCCCTAAACTCGCAATGGCATTAAAATTGGCAAATTGTAACGAATAGTCAGCAATGCGACGTGGCATGCCTGCTAGCCCTAAAAAGTGCATGGGGAAAAAAGTAAGATTAACGCCGATCACCGAAAGCCAGAAGTGACATTGCCCCAATCTTTCGTTATACATAACGCCCGTCATTTTTGGTAACCAATAATACGTCGCTGCAATAGCGGCGAATAATCCACCAGGTACCAAAACGTAATGAAAATGGGCTACGACAAAATAGGTATCTTGATATTGAAAGTCAGCAGGAACCATCGACAACATAACTCCAGAGAATCCGCCTATGGTGAATAAAATAACGAATGCAATGGCAAATAACATCGGCGTTTCAAAGGTGAGTGCGCCACGATACATGGTTGTGACCCAATTGAATACTTTAACGCCGGTAGGGACTGCAATTAACATGGTGGTATACATAAAAAACAGTTCAGCCGCTAAAGGTACACCGGTTACAAACATATGATGTACCCAAACAATAAATGATAAAAAAGCAATGGCTAAAATTGCATAGACCATGAATCGGTAACCAAACAGTTTTTTACGGCTAAATGTAGGGATAATTTGGGAAATAATTCCAAAAGCAGGCAGGATAATAATATAAACTTCAGGATGACCAAAAAACCAAAAAAGATGTTGGTAGAGTAGTGGATCACCACCGCCTGCGGCACTGAAAAAACTGGTGGAAAAATGTCTGTCCATTAACATCATTGTGACAGCTGCCGCTAAAACAGGCATGACAGCAATTAATAAAAATGCAGTGACAAGCCAAGTCCAACAGAAAATAGGCATTTTCATCAGTGTCATGCCAGGTGTACGCAAATTAAGAATCGTTACAATAATATTTATAGCGCCCATTAATGACGATAATCCCATTAAATGAATAGCAAGTATTAAATAATCAGTACTTTCTGGCGCATAGGTTGTAGATAACGGTGCATACATCGTCCAGCCAAAATTGGGTGCAGAACCGTCCATGAATAAAGTACTGAATAATAAAATGGCTGCAACGGGTAAAATCCAAAAAGCCCAGTTGTTCATGCGTGGCATAGCCATATCAGGTGCGCCTATCATCAGGGGAATCATCCAATTCGCGAAGCCTGAGAAAGCGGGCATAATAGCCAGAAATAACATGACTATTCCGTGCATTGTTGTCATTTGATTGAAAAGTTCGGGATTAAGTAAACGTGCGCCCGGTTGAAATAATTCGGCGCGTATCAGTAAAGCAAAAACACCGCCAATAAAAAACATAAGTAGACTAAATAATAAATAGAGTGTGCCTATTTCTTTATGATTTGTGGTAAAAAGCCATCGTTTAATAAAGGCTATAAAACCTTTTTGAACAGGATGCTCTAACTCAAGTGTTTGTTCCATGAGAGGAATCTCCCTGTTGTTTGATCCATTGATTAAATTTCGACTCACTCACTGCTTCTACAACGATGGGCATGAATGCATGATTAGTGCCGCATAGTTCAGCACATTGGCCGCGATAAGTGCCTTCTTTGTCGATCCTGGCCCAGGATTCGTTTATAAATCCGGGAATTGTGTCGCGTTTAATACCTAAGGTTGGAATCCACCAAGAGTGTATGACATCATTAGATGTAAATAAAAATCGAATTTTTTTATGGATAGGGACAACTAATGGATGATCTACTTCAAGTAAATACCATGGATTTTTCTTTGCACGGTTTTGCAATTCTTCAGTGGGTGTTGATAAGTTACTAAAAAAATCGATGCCTTGATCGAGGTAGGCATAACGCCAGCGCCATTGGTAGCCTGTGACTTTGATAGTCAGATCAGGATTACTGTTATCATTCATTTTGATAAGTGTTTTGGTCGCAGGTATTGCGATCACAATCAAAATAATAAAAGGTACAATTGCCCAAGCAATTTCTAATAGAGGATGTTCATGAAACTGCGCGGCTTCAACACCTCGAGATTTTCGGTGTCGGATTAATGAAAATAGCATGACACCAAACACGACAACGGCAATAGCTACACAAATCCAAAATACCAGCATATGCAGATCGTAAATAGCATGGCTAAGCGGTGTAACGCCGCGTTCCATATTAGTTTGCCATTCTGCTAAAGCAGAGTGCGGTATTATTACTATAAAGGAACTTAGTAATAAGTATCTAATCTGATTCCATGTCATAACTATCCTTTTATTATTCAAACAGAAGCGTCGTTCCGAAGGACTAAAACACTATGTCAGGGGGGGGCTATTACCATAAGGAGTAGTTCCCGCTAGTTTTGCTTTCCTCTACCATATACCTCACACTCGCTTCTAACTCAGCGTTATTGCAGGCATCGCAACCTCCCTTAACAGGCATTTTTTTATAGCCTTGAATGGTATTTGCAAATAAACTGTCTATACCTTTTTTTATCAGAGGTTCCCAAGCTTTTTTATCGCCTAATTGGGGTGTGCCTATTGTTCCGCCGCTGTGACAAACGGCGCAATGGTGTTGGTAAATATTTTTCCCAACAGTTAATTTTAACGGTGTTTCCTGTACAGGAAGATTATTACTATTTCCAATTTGTTTTGTATTAATAAGATAATCAACAGCGGCTTTGATAGCATCATCCGAGCAGCCTACACAGGTTCCTTTAGCGGGCATAGAATTAAACCCTTGAATGGCACGTTCGTAAACCAGATTTTTACCTATTTTTAAGCGTGTTTGCCACTCAGACGTATTGCCAAGTTTAGGCGCACCCGCAGCCCCTGTGGCATGGCATACGGCACAATATTTCTGGTAAACTTTTTTTCCTGTGTTAGCAGTAACAGGTCCAGTAAAGGCAGAATGAGGCATTTGACTTTTGACATTTTTTAAATAAGTTGCAATGGCTGTTAAATCATAATCTGTTAAATAGGATAAGCTATTGCTGTTTACTTCTGCCATAGGACCTCCTACTTTTCCTGCACCTTTTAACATTTTTCCTTGTGTGAAAACTTCTTTAATTTCAGGAAGAGATATTCCTTTTAGTCCACTCGAAGTAATGTTCGGTGCATAATAACCTTCAATAAATCCACCCGTTAAATAATTTTTCTTTTTTTCTGCACCTAATAGATTCAATGGGCTATGACACATGCCACAATGACCTAAGCCCTGGACTAAATAAGCACCACGATTCCATTCCGTAGATTGGTCTGGTTGATGTTGAAATTCACCTGAACGAAAAAATAAGATACGCCAACCTAGCTGTAGGAAACGCCAATTGAACGGCCACATCATTTCATTGTCTTGGTTCCTTTTTTGTATGGGAGGTAAACTGAACAGGTAAGCTTTGAGTGCAAGCAGATCATTTTTATTTATTTTGGTAAAACTTGCAAATGGGAATACCGGAAAATAATACGATCCATCGGGGGCGGTTCCTTTATGCATGGCGCGGATAAAATCAGCATCATTCCATTTACCGATGCCTGTTGTTTTGTCGGGGGTAATATTTGGCGAATAAATCGTTCCAAAAGGTGTATAGATTCCTAATCCTCCGGCAAAGGCTTGACCATTGTGTTTGGTGTCGGTATGGCAGGCAATACAATCTCCTGCTTTGCTGAGATATTCTCCTCGTTGAATCAATTGACGAATTGCTGGGGTTTGCGAATATTTTGGGTGAGGATAGTCAATAAAGAGATCCCCGTTTTTTTTGTTGCTTGATTGATTTTGCGCGTTAGCTAAGTTAAGCAGCGTAAAAAAAAGTGTAAAAATAAATACGCAAAAAAATATAATCTTTAGGGTTATGCTACTCATAGTCCTTTAACGGTCCATTTTTGTTCGCTAGCTTTGAAGCGATTCCATGCTTCTACAATATAAATGTATTGGATAACTATACCCATTGTATTTGGAAATGCGAAGTCGCATTTCCATGTACGTCATCTCGCGATGGAGATTTTCAAGAGGAAAACCTCGATTCTCTTCTTGAATAACGGTGCGATCGCTTGTTATGTGATCGGGATACCGCTCGCGCTGAAATTAAAAAGTTCGCAGCTTCAGATACGAGCAGTATATAATGCCATACTATAGTTTTGCTTTTAAGCCCTCCTAGTTAAATAAGTTTATTTCTTACAAGCCAAGAAGCCGATAAGCCAGTTAGTTTTGTTACTTCTATTACAGTTTTGGTAGTAATTCAAAGGAATTGATATTATAAACTGTCCATTTTTACTTAGAGATATAAAAATAAAATGGTAGTAGTTAAAACATTATGTATTGAGTGTAAGTCGGCTAAAATTTAATGCTAGCAAATTTAATTTTTTTATTTTCGTAAAGCTCGATACAAACTTTATTGCCATCTTCATTTGATAAATATCTATTAAAATAGATATTTACTTTTTTAAAATAAAATATATCCTATTCTTTCTCCGCCTACAATAAATGGAAATTTATTTTTTAATGACGGGATTCATTTTTTTAGTTGATCTTGATGGCACACTAACACGATCCGAACTTTTGCCACTTATTGCGAAGCGATTTAATTTAGAAAAAAGTATTGCAGATTTAACCTATCAATGTGTATGGGGAAAAATTCCTTTTGCAGAAGGTTTTTTGCGAAGAATTGATATGTTGAAATCTATTCCTATCAGTCATATAAAAGAAATAATAGATACGGTGGTTCTTAATGAAAGTTTAGTTAGTTTTATGCAGCATAATGTAGATAGTTGTTATATCGTCACAGGAAATTTAGATGTTTGGGTAAAGCCCTTATGTGATAAATTGAAAATTCCTTCATTTACTTCAATAGCTATCCACGAAAATAATTTTATTCAAGGCGTTAAATCTGTTTTAAATAAAAGGGATATTATTCAGAAATTAAAAAAAAATTTTTCGGCTAAGCGATTTATTGCGATTGGTGAAGGACATAATGATGCTGAAATGATGGAGCTGGCAGATGTGAGTATTGCATATGGTGGTGTACATGCGCCTGCAAACTCTGTTATGGAAACAGCTTCCCATGTTATTTTTGATGAAGAAACTTTATGTACTTTTCTAAAACAGTTGTCTTGAATTGTGCAGGACTAGGTAGTCGTTTAGGTCTCGGGAAGACAAAGGCGCTGATTAACTTAGAGGGGAAACCTTTAATTCATTGGCAATTAGATATGCTGAAAAATATACAGGATGTCCGTATTGTTGTTGGTTTTGAAGCGCAAGAAGTTATTAATACGGTTTTAGCGATACGTAAGGACGTTTTATTTGTATTTAACCATAATTATAGTTCAACTAAGACTGGCGCTAGCTTAGCATTAGGAGCACTGCATAGTAATAATTTTATTGTTTCATTAGATGGTGATTTATTAGTACATCCCGAAGATTTTAATTATTTTTTATCATTTGAAGAAGAGTGTTTAGCCTATACTGAAATTAATACAGAAGAACCCTGTTATATTCAGCTTGAAAATAAAAATAATAAACAATATATAACACGATTTAACCCCTTAAAAAAATCTAATTATGAATGGAATGGATTAGCGCAAATACATGCTTCAAAAATAAAGGCTACTAATGCACATGTCTATGAAATGCTTATACCTTTTTTGCCTTTACGAGCCATTAGAATAAGAACCCAAGAAATTGATACCCTCTCCGATTATGAAAAAGCAGTATATTGGCTAAGAAAAACGTATCTAGAAAATACTGAGGAAAAATATGTTGAGCAAGGAAAAAATTGCGAAATTTTGGGAAGGACGTTCTGAAATCAAAGATCCACGATTAGCAACGCATTTTAAGCACGATGATACATTGGACTACGATTTTGATTTTATTTTAAAGCATACTAATTCTAGTTCTTGTGTATTAGATTTAGGTTGTGGAACGGGTGCGATTGTTAATAAGCTTGAATCTTATGTGACCAAAATTGTGGCCGTCGATAAAAATGAAAATTTTTTAAAATGTTGTATTGATTCGCCAAAAATAATAAAAAAAGTGGCCGATCTTCCTTACTATGAAGATAGTAATCAATATGATTTGATCGTAATTTTTGGCGTTTTGAACTATTTAAATGATGAGGAAGTTACTCAGCTTTATAAAACCTGTCATGATTTACTAAAAGAAGAAGGTATCTTATTAATTAAACAGACTTGTGGCATCCGTGAAAATATCATTGTAGATGGTTATTCTGAAGCTTTGGGTCAATGTTATCATGCCTTGTACCGTTCTCTTAATAACGATCGACAGTTAATTAGCAATGTTTTTTCTAATCATATTCTTGTAGATATCTATCCTGAATATCTTAACCCGTGGCCAAATACACATTTTTATGCCTTTATAGTAGAAAAATAAATTTTATGGTGTTATTGCTAGGAAAAATATTTAAAAAAATTAATTATTTTTTTAATAAAATAAAAGTGGTTATGTTACAGGCTTGCCATCAGGCTTACCATCATATTTACCATCAGGTTTATAATCTATCTATTAACGATTTACACAATGATTTAACTTGCAAGCGTATTTTTAGTAAAAATAAACTCGACATTAGGTTGGATAATCCTTATTCCCCTGAAGAGGGAAGGGATCTGTTAAGTATTTATTTTAGAATAAATAAAACATTTTCTAATGCACAAAATGCTGTAATTATTGCAAGAAGTTCTTCGCTGAATGGCTATTTGGCACCAATTATTAAATGTTTAGGTTTAAAAGCCATATCTATTTGTAAATCGTTTAATTCATTTTTACTGGCTCTACCAAAAAGTTCAGTAATCTATTCGTTGGATCCAGGATTTTCCATTTTTTTATTTAGGGACATTGCTTATTTAAAAAAACTGAGAAGTAGTTGCAAAGATGAAGTTGTTATTGCCATAAAAATTCATATTACAAATAAAAAAATTGAGAAAAATACAGTTGATAATTTCATATATAAAAATTTTTCTAAACATAAATTTTATACTGAAAGAGAGGAAATATATTATACAGATGCTTATATACGATGGGTTTTACATGACACAGGATTTTTTGAAGTATTAGGGCCATTTACACCCATTGGAGAAAATTATTATATAAGAAGCCGCGTAGTTGAAGAATATGGGCGTTTCAAAATTATTTCGGATAAAGCAATACACCCTTCTTTTAAAGGGCTTGCTATTTATAGAGCAAGCGTAAAAACGTTTGTTAATTATTTAGAAAATTTATGAGTGAAGAAACATTATATGTTTTTACCGGAGTGGCGGGGGAATATGCTTTAAAACCAATAGCCGATTTTTTAAGATCGCGACAGTGTCAATGTTTAGAAGTTGACTTCAGTTCAATAAATTTTAATTTGTCTGATTGGAAACGTTTGACGAAACGAAAGATTGTATTTATAACGAGTTCGCATTTGGAAGCAGGAAAAGAGCGTGTTGAACACGTTTCGGAAAATTCTCTTAGATTCTCGCCTACTATAATTGCTCCGTTGGAATTATTAGATATTCTAAAGCCCGTTAAATCTATTTATGTTCCTCATGATTTAACAACACCCCTTGGATATTATGAATGGAAGTTTATCGATCAATTTGATTTATTTTTTAATCCAATTGCATCTTTTCCTGTTTATTCGAATTTAATAGAAACCAAAGAGTTAGGATGGATAAACTACAATCCAAAAATAAAAACTTTACCAAAGAATTTTGTTCCTAAAAAAAAAATAATTTTTGTTTCGATATTTATTTATTTGCAAAATATATATGGCTTACAAGGATTGTTTAACTATTTTGCTCCATTATTAGACGAAGACACAGCCATTAAATTTCCGTTATGGGGTAACCATAAAACAGTAGAGGCTTATTTTCGGGAGAATAGCTCAGTTCAAGTGTGCGAAGCACATTGGAGTTCTATTGAGCTAATGCAGCAGTTTGATGTTGTTATCGGTAATCATGTATCTTCGGTCTTAACAGAAGCCGCTTTTTTAAATAAAAAAGTTTTTTGTTTAGAAAGTAATATTGCAACTCCCTATCCTAATTATCAACGTAGCTTTTTAGGATATTTGCCTAACTTACAATTTTTCCCCTATTTTGATCCTCAGGCTAGACATCCTTTAAATCGTTTTCTGGAGTTTACG
Organism: Pseudomonadota bacterium; assembly: GCA_040390025.1. Taxonomy (GTDB): domain Bacteria; phylum Pseudomonadota; class Gammaproteobacteria; order Diplorickettsiales; family Diplorickettsiaceae; genus JAVHYG01. The sequence continues at coordinate 18,861 of JAZJZD010000022.1, forward strand.
CCGTTAAAGAAATTAGTTGCTGAAGAGTTGCTAAAACCATTTGATTTTGAGCAAGCATTTGAATTAATTACTAGCTAGTCTTCTCCTATGGAGACCCTCTCCGAGTCAATGGGTACTTGTTAGCTCATTTTTTTTCTGGTATAGAAAGCTAAATGAATAAAATAACTATGGACTATGCTTTGTAAAGACCAAATAAAAAAGATTGTAAGCTCATTGAAGGAGGGGGGGATAATTGCCTTTCCTACGGAGACGGTATACGCCCTAGCGGGCGATGCTAGAAATCTATCCACTATAAAGAAGATTTTTAAGTTTAAAAATCGTCCTTTAAGTCAACCCTTAAGTGTTTTACTCCCTGAAAATCCAAACCTTGAAGCATGGGCTGGCGATATTTCCCCTATGGGGCGAAGACTAGCTAATTATTTTTGGCCTGGGCCTTTAACCCTAATTTTAAATAAAAAGCCATCTGTTTTCACGGAGCTAACAGGGGGGCAATCTAAAATCGGTTTACGTGTGCCGGATCATGCTATTGCGCAAAGCCTATTGAAGGCATTTGCTGGCGGTTTGGCAGCCCCTTCGGCTAATCGTTCTTCCCATCTTAGCCCAACACAAGCAATACATGTACGAGAAGAATTTGGCGAACAACTGGATGTTATCGTTGATGGAGGAGAGTGTCCTATTGGTGTTGAGTCGACAATTGTAGATGTTTCAGCCATGACTCCGAAAATATTAAGGTTAGGCGCAATTTCACAGCGCGAGATAGAAAATATAATCAATTGCGAAATTATTCAGGATTTACAGGTTTCAACTTCGCATATAGGATTGGCATGCCAACAGATAACCTCCGTTGGCTTGCAAAAAGTTGTTTACAACTATTTAAATCAAGGAAAGTCAGTTACTGTATTGGCACGTCATTCTGTAACCATGACTCATGAAAATTTGTTTTGGATAACTATGCCCTCAGATGCCAATCTTTATGGACAAGTCTTATATAAGCATTTACGCGAGGCTGAACAAAATTCAACGGATAAAATTTTAATTGAAGCCGTTCCAGCGAGTGAAAATTGGTCTGGGGTACAAACAGTATTAGAGAAATATACCGCTCGTATCTGAAGATGCTATCTTTTAAATTTATGATGCAATAGGTATGTTCCGTTGCTTAGGCTCCTTAACTCCTTCCAAGTTCAAATTTAGCTTTCTCGTTTATGGATTTTTTAGTTAAAGTAAGCTAGATTGATAGAATCATTTGCTGAAATAATGGCCTATGCTAGCACTATTTTTTATCTATAGTATTTGTGTATTACTCGCCTGGTTTAAGCAGAGACAACTTGCTATTGGCTTATTTATTTTCTTTTTAATAGCAACAACCTTTGTGTTTTTGCATCTTCTTACTAACCAGTTAAGCCTCGAGTTTTAAGGAACTTATGGAACCCTTTAAAGTCGCTAGAATTATTAAGGTTCTTAATGCAATTGATGCATTAGGGCTTGGTTTTCTGTTGATTATCGCATTTGCAATGCAGATAATTTTGCACGAACTACCTTGTCCTTTATGTATATTGCAACGCATTGGAATTTTGGCAATTGCTTTTGGGTTTTTACTAAATGTTCAATTTAAGATACACCCAGGACACTATACGCTCTCATTGCTGGCGGCGTTGCTAACAGCAGCAATGTCAGTACGACAAATATTTCTGCATGTTATACCCGGCGATCCAGGCTATGGTTTCCCTTTCTTGGGAATACATTTGTATACCTGGGTTTTTCTTTTATGCGTCGCAGTGATTATTTATATTGCTATTATTTTTAGTATATCTCCCCAATATTCGGATGTGCATGAAAGCCAACTCAAAGGTAAGACTTTGCAAGTATTAACACATCTTGCTTTTGCTGTAGTATTTCTTTTGACTATATTTAATGGTATTTCTACTTATCTTGAATGTGGATTTAAACCTTGCCCTGAAAATCCTATCAAATATGAAATTCAATTAGTAGAAACTCATTCTGCACATACTTAGTATTTTTTCTATTATAGGCGTTGTTGTTTAGTTCTTAAACTTAACGCATTTTTTATTTCTAATTAATTTTTGTTTAATAATTGATCCTTAAAATATTAAGAAATTAATTCACTTTACTTTCTTAACTAAGGATCAATTTTATGCCAGTAGAATCAGGAAATACGTTTATAAGAAAAATAGCAGGATCTCTTAGAAGAAAAAAGACGGAAAAGACGGTCTTAAATAAGGAAGGCTCTAGTAAGCAGACCCAAGAAAATAAGCCTGAATATATTAAATTTGTAAAATCCGCTGAGCCTTGTGTAAATGAATTATTAATAGAATCTTTTATTAAACAATTAAGTTTCACTATTTTAGAAAACAAACCAAATGAAAAAAATATATCGAAATATAAAGGCTTAGGATTTCTTATTTTTGTAACAAGCGTTTTTTTCGGGTTTGATCGGGAAATAAAAATAAAACTAATTGATCCTCAAAATCACATAATGGAGCTTGAATTCGATGTAACAGGATTACAGTTTAATCAATCATCGATTATAAATTCGGATATTATTGATGGTTTTGTTGCCGGAGAAAATTCTATTCAGCAACTCTATTTCCCACCTAAGACGCAAGGTTCTTCTCTTGAAGCAACAAATTCTTCGGATCGGGTAGAGCCGGGTAGTAACGACTGGGCAACATTTCGAATTGAATGTAATAAAGCTATACATTATATTCTTGGTTTATCTCAGCAACATATAAAAGACATGATTCCAGAAGAATTGAATAAGCTGGAAAATGTTGAGGTTAAATTGGATGAATGGGTTGAAGTTATATTAGCAAAACAAAATACTCTGTACCAAGCTGTACTTAAAAGTATGGAATATACGAGATATAACCTTACTTTAAAGGCATCTAATCCTATAACCCGTGAAAATATGAAATCGACTATTGGAACTCTTTATAGACAGAGTCAGTTTTTTGAATGCGAATCAGGCAAAACTATACCTGTTGTTAATCGAGTTGAATTAGAGGGGTTTAATAACAATAACCCAGTTTCTAATCCTGTTTATCGGCTTTTTTAATTATAAAAATATTGGACATTTTTCTATATATTTAGAAAAATTTTCTAAATTTCTATTTTAGTTTATTTTTAAAGGATCATGAAACTTAAAGATCTCAAGTATCTCATTGCCTTAGCAAAATATTGCCATTTTGGTAAGGCGGCTAAAGCTTGTTTTATTAGCCAACCTACTTTAAGCATCCAGCTTAATAAATTAGAAGAAGAACTGGGCGTTCTCTTATTTGAACGTGGACAAAAGCAAGTTATTTTGACGGCAATAGGGCGTGTTGTTGTTCATCAAGCTAAAATTATTTTAGATGCTTCCTATAAACTTGAACAGTTCGCCAAATCAGCCAGCGATCCTTTTTCTGTGCAATTACGTTTAGGACTTATTCCTACTTTAGGCCCCTACTTGTTACCCGTTATTTTACCCGCTATTAGACAAGCTTTACCTAAATTAGAGTTGTTTTTATACGAAGATAAAACCGATAATTTAGCAGAGCAATTAAAAGAAGGTAAACTAGATGTAATTATTTTGGCTTTGCCTATTATAGATAAAGACTTAGTTATTAAATCTTTATTTAAAGAACCATTTTTTGTGGCACTGCCCAGTAATCACTTTCTAAAGAACAAAAAAAATATAAAACTTAATACGTTAGAGCAGGATAGTTTACTTTTATTGGAAGAGGGTCATTGTTTGCGAGAACAGGCATTGGAAATTTGTCATAGAGAAAGTGCATTAAAAGAAAAACCGAGTTACCGTGCGAACAGTCTTGAAACATTGATACATATGGTAGCAAGTGGCGCAGGAATTACACTATTGCCTTTGTTGGCTTTAGAAGAACGCCCTTTAATAAGGAATAAAGCTTTAACGTTACCAACACCACAGCGTTCTATTGGAATGCTGTGGCGTGAAGGTAGCCCTTTATCAGTTTGTTGCGAAAAGCTAGTTGAAATAATAACAGCTAGCATTCTGCCTATTTTAATAAATTTAGAAAAACAGCTTAAGTAATAAAAGTACAGTAGAAAAATTATTGTTTCTTCATAGAGTCAAAAAATTCGTCGTTTGTTTTGGTTGCCTTTAAACGATCGATCAAGAATTCCATCGCAGCAATTTCATCCATCGACTGGAGAATTTTACGTAAAATCCACATTTTTTGTAATACATCTGGTTTAGCAAGTTTTTCTTCACGTCGTGTTCCGGAGCGATTTAAGTGGATAGCGGGATAAATACGTTTTTCAGCAATTCGGCGATCGAGATGAATTTCCATGTTACCGGTACCTTTAAATTCTTCATAAATGACATCATCCATTTTTGAACCCGTATCAACGAGCGCAGTTGCGATAATAGTTAAGCTGCCTCCTTCTTCAATATTACGCGCTGCACCAAAAAAACGTTTAGGGCGTTGTAAGGCATTCGCATCCACACCACCCGTTAATACCTTACCAGAGGATGGAATAACCGTATTATAGGCCCGTGCTAAACGTGTCATGGAATCTAATAAAATAACAACATCTTTTTTATGTTCGATAAGTCGTTTTGCTTTTTCAATAACAATTTCAGCTACTTGAACGTGGCGTGTTGCTGGTTCATCGAAGGTACTGGCGATGACTTCCACGCGTTCGCCGGTAACGGAGCGCCTCATATCTGTTACTTCTTCAGGGCGCTCATCAATTAGTAATACAATTAAATAACAATCAGGACAGTTATGAACAATAGATTGCGCGATGTTTTGCATCATCATGGTTTTTCCCGCCTTTGGTGGGGAAACAATCAAACCACGCTGACCTTTCCCTACAGGCGCAACTAAATCAATCACACGTGCGGTAATATCTTCTGTACTTCCATTCCCACGCTCGAGACAGAGACGTTCGTCAGGAAATAAGGGTGTTAAATTTTCAAATAAAACGCGATTTTTAGCGTTCTCTGGCGTATCAAAATTAATTTCATCAACTTTAAGTAAAGCAAAGTAACGTTCGCTTTCTTTAGGCGGGCGAATTTTTCCTGAAACGGTATCACCGGTGTGAAGATTGAAGCGACGGATTTGGCTTGGCGAAACATAAATATCATCAGGCCCTGCGAGATAAGATCCTTCTGAGGAGCGTAGGAAGCCAAATCCATCCGGTAGTATTTCTAATACACCACTGCCATAGATATCTTCACCTCGTTTTGCAAGTGCTTTAAGAATAGAAAAAATCATATCCTTTTTGTGAAGGCGGCCTAGGCCTTCTATTTTCAATTCTTCAGCGATAGCCACGAGTTCAGCAGGTGAGTTTTTTTTGAGTTCGGTTAAATTCATAGTGTTGTTTCTTTCATAAAGGGAAATTTAAAAAATTATTGAATAATTAGTAACTGGGATGTTCAAAACAAGAGGAATAATTTAAAGAATTTAAAGATTTAACAATCAATTCGCATGTATCATCCTACACAAAGATACAAATAAATATATAGCTCCTATTTATGGACGGTATAAATGCGGCGACAAAATTCTTGACGCTCCTAATATAGTTTTAATAAATAGTATTTGTTCTTGCGTCCATTATATATAAATAGTCACGGTTCATTAAGTGGAAGCAGAATTATCTGTTTTAGTAAGATAAGGATCTAAAAAAGCTTTTAACTGTGATTTTGATAATGCGCCGACTTTAGTGCCTTCCGCTTTTCCATCTTTAAAGAGAATTAATGTGGGAATACCACGTACACTGTATTTTGCCGGGCTCGCTGGATTCTCGTCAACATTTAATTTACAGATTTTGACTTTTCCATCGTATTCACTGGCTAGTTCTTCTAAAACAGGTGCAATCATTTTGCAAGGACCACACCACTCAGCCCAGAAGTCAACCAAAACAGGTAGTTTTGATTTTAAAACTGTTTCTTCAAAGCTAGAATCACTGAGCGAATTAATTGATGAGTTATTCATAAGGAGGACTATTTGACCTTAAAAAAAAATATTTGGCAAGCCGAAGTTATTATTCGTGTTCAGGAGCTACGACAAAAATACCAGGGGCATTTCGTAAATAACCATCGTAGTCCATTCCGTAGCCGAAGACAAAACCATTATCCATCGTGATAGCAGTAAAATTTGCTTTAAGCGTTCCGCCTACCGCACGTTGAGCTTTTTGTTTATCAAGTAATACAGCCGTGTAAACAGACTTGGCGCCTTGCTTGAAACAATAATCAACAATAGCTGCTAATGTCAAGCCACCATCTAAAATATCTTCTATAATTAATACATTCCGATCCTTTAGGGATACTCTTGGCTTCACTATCCATTTTATATCAGCGCCTGTAATCTCCTTGTCATAGCGCGTAGCATGGATATAGTCTAGCTCCAAAGGAAAATCAAGGCGAGGTAAAAGATTGCCTGCCGGAATTAACCCGCCGATTAAAACACATAATACGACCGGGTTGCTTTCGCTTAATTCTTCGCTGATGGCTTTTGCCATCTTATCTAAGCTCTCTTCAATTTTTTTCTTAGTGAAAAGACAGGTGGCTTTTTTTTCTACTTCTTGGATACGCTCTGGAATTAGCATGAATTGAACCCTAATTATCGTTTAGTTTATTCAATAGATTAACTGCATTACGCCAGACAGTGGTCTGTTGCAGTGTAGACGCGTCTAGTGTGCGACGAGGGAGTAATTTTTGCAAGCGCTGATCCGAATAAACCTTTTTAGACGCCACGCTTTCTAAGTATTCTAGTGCAGAAATAGCATCTTTACGATTATTGCAAATGAGTAGCCCATCGCATCCGGCTTGCAAAGCAAGTTCTACTCGTTCAGAGATGTCGCCTAAGTTTGCAACTGCATTCATGGATAAATCGTCTGTAAAAATAGCGCCAGAGAAATTAAGTTTTTCTCGCAAAATAGTTTGTAACCAAACTGAAGAAAAACCACAGGGTTGTGAATCAACCCTACTGTAAACAATATGCGAAGCCATTACAGCGTCAAGAACTGTGTTTAGTTTAGCAAATGGAACCAAGTCATTTTTCTCAATCGTTTCGTAGTTTCTATTATCAACGGTGAGATGCGTATGTGTATCCGTTATTACAGAGCCATGCCCAGGGAAGTGTTTCCCAACGGTGTGCATGCCCGCACTTTTTATCCCTTGAATAATAGCGAAGGCTAGCTCAGTAACGATATTAGGGTCAGAATGAAAAGAGCGTTTTCCAATGACTTGGTTCAAACCCTTATCCAAATCCAAAATAGGAGCAAAGCTCAAATCAATTCCTACCGCTAATAATTCGCTTGCCATTAACCAACCGTGGGTTTTGGCAAAGGTGATTGCGGTGCTTGGACTTTTTTCATAAAGCTCGCCAATTTTTCCTAATGAGGGAAGGGGCGTAAACTCCGTTAGAAAACGTTGTACCCGTCCCCCTTCCTGATCCACAGTTAATAGTAATTGTTTTGTACTGGCAGTATGGACCTGTAATATTAAGTCATGGAGTTGGCGAGAGGATTCATAGTTTCGTGAAAAAAAGACGATGCCGCCGACTTGAGGGTGTTTGAGAATCTCACGTTCTTCGGGGGATAGTTCAAGCCCTGTTAAATCTAGAAAAATAGAACCCATAGATTAGGTATCTTTACAGCTTATTAAATATAAAATAATTACAACTTTTAGACGAGAAGCTTTCGATAAAAAATCCACTGACTCGCGCCCCTTAAAACCCCTGTCTTAACGAATTATCCTTTTACTGCAAAAAAAATAATTTAGCAACAAAACCCTGAAAAAAAGACTTGTTTTTGTATAAGCACCGTAAATATTTGCTTGTTAGTGAAAACAAATTTTAAAAATTAAATTGTCCTTGACAAGTCTAAATTAAGGGGTAGAATGCGCAGTCCTTGGGTTTGTGGCCTGAGGGAATTTAGGGATTAGTTAAGCACTTATTAGGAGTGTAAAAGTAATCGTTAAATAGAGAGTTCCTTAACAAGATAAGAAATAAGCAAAGTGTGTGGGCGCTTGGCAATCGCGACGGTGAGGGCTAGTGTTAGCAATAACATTAGTTATAAGTTGTCGCAAACCGAGCGCTGAAGTTGTGAGAGATCATAATTTTGAGTGAGCGGGATTAAACAAAGAAGTGAAGAGTTTGATCCTGGCTCAGATTGAACGCTGGCGGTATGCCTAACACATGCAAGTCGAACGGCAGCATGTCCCGCACTTAACTTGGATTCCCTGAATTATTTTTGATAACTTCACGTTTCTGTGAAAGGTTAGAAATGAGAGAAGTGGAATAAGAATCTAAGTTAAGTGCGGGATGATGGCGAGTGGCGGACGGGTGAGTAATAGGTAGGAATCTGTCCTGGAGAGTGGGATAACTCGCGGAAACGCGGGCTAATACCGCATGATATTGAGAAATCAAAGGCAGGGGACCCCGCACTTAAATCATTTAAGCTTGGTGTAAAACTGAGTAAAAAAGCGAGAGTGTAGATGATTTAAGTGCGGGGCCTTGCGCTCTGGGTTGAGCCTACGTCGGATTAGCTAGTTGGTGGGGTAAAGGCCTACCAAGGCAACGATCCGTAGCTGGTCTGAGAGGATGACCAGCCACACTGGGACTGAGACACGGC